>JAQTXB010000030.1 GCA_028688995.1 Aliarcobacter sp. | reverse complement strand
GAAGAGTGTGGTATTGAAGCTTATCCTGAATTTAAGCGTGCATTCTAATATTAATTTAAAAAAATTTTGTTAAAATATAAGAACTAAAAAAAGGATTAATAGTGAAAAAAATTGAAGCTGTAATTAAGCCATTTAAACTTGAAGATGTAAAAGATGCATTAGCACAAGCTGGTGTAACTGGTATGACTGTATCAGATGTAAAAGGTTATGGAAGACAACAAGGACATAGTGAGTTATATAGAGGTGCTGAGTATGTAGTTGATTTTTTACCTAAAATTAAACTAGAACTAATTGTTGCAGATGAAGATGTAGATTCTATCATTTCTGTAATCATTGAATCTGCAAAAACAGGAAAAATTGGAGATGGAAAAATCTTTATTTCACCTATAGAGAAAATTGTAAGAATTAGAACTGGTGAGCAAGATGAGGAAGCAATCTAATGTCAGATATTTCAATTTTTGAGATAAATGAACCTTTAGATATGCATCTTCACCTAAGAGATGGTGATATGCTAAGTCTTGTTGGTCCTTTGACATCTGAAACTTTTAGTGGTGCTTTGGTTATGCCAAATTTGGTACCTCCAATTACTACGAAGGAGGAATTATTATCTTATAAACAAAGAATAAATGATGTTTGTTCAGATGATAATTTTGAACCTTATGTGACTTTATTTTTTAAAAATGATTATTCTTATGAATTTTTGGAAGATATAAAAAATGAGATTATTGCAATTAAACTTTATCCTGCTGGAATTACTACAAATTCTGAAACAGGTGTTGCTTCTATGGATGTTGAAGTATTAAGACCAACTTTGGAATCAATGAGTAAATTAGGAATTCCTTTATGTATTCATGGTGAAACAAATGGTTTTGTAATGGATAGAGAAAAAGAGTTTATGCCTATTTATGAGGCATTAGCTGTTTCTTTTCCTAATCTTAAAATTATCATGGAACATATAACAACAAAAGATGCCATAGAATTGCTAGATAAATATGAAAATTTATACGCAACAGTAACATTACATCATTTATTAATTACCCTTGATGATGTTGCAGGTGGAATGTTACAACCACATCTTTTTTGCAAACCAATTGCTAAAAAACCAGAAGATAGAACAGCATTATTACATGCAGCTTTAGAAGCACATCCAAAATTAATGTTTGGAAGTGATTCAGCTCCTCATCCAAAACACAAAAAAGAGTCTTGTGGTTGTGCAGCAGGTGTTTTTACATCACCAATTGCTTTACAAGTTTTAACACAACTTTTTGAAAAACATGGGAAACTGGATAATTTAAATAAATTTGTATCTTTAAATGCACAAAAAGTTTATAATCTAACTCCTGTGAAAAAAACAGTAAAATTAATAAAAAAAGATTTTATTGTTCCAACTGCTTATGAATATAAAGATGAAAGTGTAGTCCCAATGTATTGGGGTGAAAAATTATCTTGGAGTATCAAGAGTATAAATTAAAAAAGATGACTAAAAGTCATCTTTTTGTTCTAATAGTTTTCTAATATTTTCAGACATTTCTTTTGCTTTAATTTCTCTTTCTTCTCTCATTGCTCTTAGATTGTCTAGAGTTTCTTGTTTTTCTCTATCTAAGTTAGCTCTTATTTGAATAGCTTTTCTGTTGTTAGAAATTCCAGAAATTGCAGAAAACTTTTCTTTTTTATTGATGTAAATTGTAGCAGATGATGAAGTCGCATTTTTATTGAATACGATAACATCATCTATTTTTAAATTTATTATATCAAAAGCAGTTAACTCAGTTTCTGCCATTATTGCATCTATTCTCATTCTAGCACCAGAAATAAGTGTTTTAATATCTCTTTTTCTACTAGATTTTCTATTTTTTCCTTCACTAAATATTTTTTCAACAACTTTATTTAACAATGGTTCATAGTAAGAGATTGGGTAACAAATAGATAAAAATCCAGATTCTTCATCAATAGTGATTTCTAAAACAACAAGTAAAACAATTTCATGATCAGATACAATTTGTATTGCATTTGCATTTGTGTCTCTAGATTCTATTTTATAATTTAATCTTGATATATCACTCCATGCTTTATATAGATTTTTTATAAACATTTTGTAAAAATGTTCAAGAATTTCAACTTCTATTTCTGTTAATTCTCTATCAATATTATCACTTGTATTTACTGCACCTGAACCTAATAATTCAGCAATAATTTTATGTGAAATAGCAGGGTTACATTCAATCACAATTCTTCCATCAAGTGGTTTTATTGATAAAGTATTTAATGATGTAATTTGTGGAATTGATAAAATAAATTCCCCATATGTCATTTGTTCAATTGAGTATAACTTAACATCAACAATTTTTCTAAGCATAGAAGATAAGTCATTTATAAAATCTCTTAGCATTTTGTCATGCATAGCTGAAAAGGCTTTTAATTGTTCAGGAGATATTCTATTTGGTTTTTTGAAATCATAAATAGAGTAATTCTTTTCCTTTGAAACAATCCTTTCAATAGGTGTTTCAATATCTTCACCTTGTTCTGCAATATCTAAAAGTGCATCAATTTCATCTTGACTTAAAAATTCAGCCATTCTAGCCTCTTACTTCTATTTCAACATCAATAGCACCCATTTCTTTAATCATTTTTAAGGTATCAATGATTTCAGTCATAGGTAACTTCATAACTTTCATTGCTCTTACTAAATCTGATATTGTCGGAGTTCCTTTTGTATTAATCATTGCATTATCAATATTTATAACAGGTTTATCTGCAATTTTTACATTATCTCCAATATCAACACCTGGATTTTGTGCAGGATCTTTCCATCCATCATCACTTAATCCTGATTTATTAATTCTAATAGAAAAAGACGGTCTTGCAATTGTAACTGGATTTATAGGAATATCTCCACCTGTTATAACTGATTCTCTAGCCATATCAACAATAACTTTTTTCTTAAAGATTTCAGCATCAAGTTCAATTCCTTCAACCATTGAAATAAATTTTACAGTAGAAATATTATCTGGCTTATTTATTTCAATCGTTCTTGTGTCAATAGCAGTTGCAAGTTTTTTACCAAATTTATTGTTTACTTTTGTTTCAATTAAATCAGCATTTCGTGCAGAGCTTTTGTAAAGGCTTAATTGAATAGATTTTTCATCTTTTAAATCATATTCAATTTCATTTTCAACTGTAGCACCATCATAAATGAAACCTGTTGTTTTATTATTTTCATTTGCAACTATAGTCCCTTGTGCTAAGGCATATACATTTCCATCAACACCTTTTAATTGCGTAATTAAAAGTTCTCCATTATCAACAGATTTAGCATCTCCAATTGTTGAAACTTTTACTTTTATTTTATCACCTTGTCTTGAAAAAGGAGGCAAGTCTGCTGTTACCATAACTGCTGCAATATTTTTTGAATTAATTGAACCAGCAGGAATTTTAATATAAGAATTTCTTAAAAGATTTTGTAAAGATTGCATTGTGAATTTTGATTTATCACCAGTTCCCGCAAGTCCAACTATAAGTCCGTACCCAATCAGTTGATTTTCTCTAATTCCAATTACATTTGAAATATCTTTGATAGTCTGTGAGTACAAAGATGATAATAAAAATGTTACTATTAAAAAGTTTCTCAATATTATCCTCCATTATTTATTGTTTATATTTTATCGAAAATTTAATAAAAAAAGGTATAATCGAAGATAATAAAATTATTTAGCAGGGTTATAAATTGAAGATTTACATTTATGGTAATCAAAGTTTTAAAAAAGAGATACATGAAACATTAGAACATTCAAATATCAAATTTAAACTCGACACTACAACTGTAATTGAGGAAATTAGTAGCTTGACCAAATTAAAAGCAGCTATTAGTGAAAATCCTAATGATATTTATTTAATTGATGATGAAAAAATTATTAAAAAAAATTCATTAAATAAGAAAATAAAATTTTTAGCTCCAAAAGATGGAATAGAAGAAGAATACCTAATTGATAGTGGAATAGCTGATTTATCAATAGATTCTTTAAATGAATTACCTAAATATATAATTAGAAGATATGAAGAATTAAAATTACTTGAGCCTCAGAGTATAGAATCTGAAGAGAATAAAATAGAAGATATTGATTCAGATGAGATAGAATTAGATGATGAATTAGCTCAATTATTAGCAAAAGGGGATAAAAAACAAGATTTAACATCACAAGAAGATTTGAATGATGTATTTGGTATGGAAAAAGATATTAATCTTGATGATCTAGATGACATAATTGGAAATATTGACCTTAATGCGGATAAAAATGAATCAAAAGCTGTTAGTGAATTTGATGATATAGTTAATTTTAATGATAATTTTGGATTAAATAATATATCATTAGACTACGATGATAACGATATTTTATACAGAGAAGGTAGTGATGAAGATTTATCTAACACTACACCAAAAGAAAGTATTGATATCTTAAAAGAGTTGGATTTTTTAGGTGAAGAAGTAGAAGAAGATCATAATGAAGAAATTATGGATTTGGAAAAAATTAATAATGATTTATTTGGTGGTTTTGATTTCTTAAATGAAGAGATACAAGAAACTCCCAAAGTCAAGACAGAAGAGGAAGAAATTGATACACTAGAAAGTAATCCATTTAGTGATTTTGATTTTTTAAATGATGATTTTGATGAAAAAGAGATTATTGAAGATAAAGAAATTAATAATGAAGAAGGAAAAAATGATGCACTAGAAATTGACCCTTTTAGTGAATTTGATTTTCCAAAAGAAGAGATAATAGAGAGTAAAAAAAATAGTGAATCTGTACAAGGGGCTAAAATGAGTGATGAATTTTCTGAATTAGATTCTATAAATGAAAAAGATTTATTGGAAGCATTAAGTTACAATGTTGCTGGAAGTAATTCTGTAAATGAATACAAACCGATGGTTTCAGAATCAAAAAATGAAACTCTAAGTATTGATAGCTCAAATGTAAATGATCTTTCTGTACTAATTTCTAAACTATTAAATAATAAAACTTTAGAGATAACAATAAAAATAAAAGATTAAATATGGATTTAATTGCAATTTCTGAAAATACTGTAAAAATTATATTAATACTTGGATTACCTTCATTAATTGTAAGTATGATTATTGGACTAATAATTTCAATTTTCCAAGCTGTAACTCAAATAAGTGATGCTTCTTTATCTTTTGTTCCTAAAATGGTTTTTGTATCTGCTTTTATTTTAATTTCACTTCCATGGATTGGTGATCATATAGAAGCTTATACAAAAGAGCTATGGGATTTAATACTTGTATTTGGGAATAATAATTGATAGATAAATTATATAAATTAAAGAAAAATCAGACTGATCAAAAATTAATGCAAAAAGCACTACTTTTATCAAAGATTGAACAGATAAATATTGAGATAGCATTAACCCAAAATAGAATTGATACTGCAAGTGTTGAAAAACATGGAGCAATTTCAGACTTTATGATTTTAACGATACATAAAAATACTATGAAAACGCATATCCAAAAATTAAATAATGAAAAAAATGGTATAAATATGCAAGTTGAAGTATTATTAAAAGAGATAATCGAACTTCAAAAAGAAGCTGAGCAATTCTCATATATTTTAGAAGAAGAAAAAAAAGAAGCTATTAAAAAGATTTTAGTGGCAGAAGAAGAAGCTTCAAGTGAGTATATTCAAAGTAAATATATTAGTAGTCAAAAGGATTTAGTTTGATTAGGTTTTTTTTATTTTTTCTCTCTTTAGGAACACTACTATTTGCAGTTGAAGAGACAAGTAGTTCTTTAACAAAACAAAGAATTGAAGTAATGGAGTTGAAGAAAGAACTAAATAGTTTTTATAATGAAAAAGAGCAAGAATATCAACAAAGAAAAAAAGAACTTGAGAATATTCTTGCCCAAATTGAAAAAGAGAAAAGTATAATACAAAAATTACATGATGAAAATGAACAAATATTAAAAGATATTAAACAAGAAGTTGATAATAAAACTGCAAAAATATATAATGCAATGAAGCCAAAAAATGCTGCAGATATTTTTAATCAGATGATAGGTGAAGGCAAAATTGAAGATGTTTTTGATATAATCATAAAATTAAAAGAGAATAATGTAACACAGATTATGAAATTTTTAAGTGTTTCAAATGCCTCAATGATTACAGAGAAGCTTAAAAATTTTAGTGTTAATAATGAGAAAAAGGAATAATTATGGCAGATGATAATCAAGAAAAAAGTTCAGGTGGTGGAAAGGGCTTAATGATTGTATTAATTGCCTTGGTTGTAGTTCTTATATTAGCAGTAATTGGGGGTGGTTTTTTCCTTTATTCTCAAGGTGCTTTAGGTGGAAATAATTCTCAATCAGCACAATCTGAAGTTAAAAAAGAAGAATCATCAGATAAACCAGATTCTTTTAAAGCTGATATTAATGACTTAGTTTTAAATTTAACAGATTCAAGAGGAAAAGAGAAATTAATGAAACTCTCTTTTTCAATTAAAAGTAATGAACCAACAATTGCAGCACTTGTTGAAGAGTATAAAGCTGAAATTATTGATGTTGTTATCTCACAAATTAGTTCTAGAAGTTCTGAAGAATTATTAACAGTTGGCGGTAAAAATTTATTAAAAGATGAATTGTTACAAGATATAAATAATGTTGTTAATGAAGTTACTAAAACTAAACCCGAAGTAGCAAAAAATAATATTAAACAAATATTATTTACAACTTTTGTAATTAAATAGTAATGATAGTTGCAGTAAAAAGAAATAAAAAGCGAACTTTATTAAAAGTAGTATCTTTAATAGTTTTGGCTGCTATGATAGGTGGATATTATTACCACATGAATAAAAGCTTTCTTGAACAACAAAAAAAAGAGTTAGAATCAAAACAAGCCTTAAAACTAGAAGAAGATAAAAAAGAGAAAGAAAAAAAAGATATTGAAAATGCAATTCTAAGCGAGGTTGAAAAGGCCATTGATTTAGTAGGACAAGAACATATCAGACATGTAAAAATAATTGAAGATAAACTTATTATAATTTGTGAACCAGCAACTAATTTAGATGCATTATTAGTAAGATATGGTGCTATGGCACTTATTAAAAAAACTTTAAATGAAATAATAATAGCTGTTGATATTAATTTTATATTAAAAAGTAGATTAAATGCGAAATAGTATTATAGTAATTTTAATTTCAATTATTTTCAGTGCATGTGTTGGAGAAAAACAAGAATTAGAATTTGATAAACCAGAAATTCAAATTCCAAAAAAATTACCAGAGCCAAGAAAAAATAAGGGCTCATTATATTCTATGCAAGGAGCATCACTTTTTGCAGATAAAAAAGATTTACAAGTTGGGGATATAATTCAAATTGTTATATCAGAAAATACTAAATCTGCTGCGAATAATAAAAGAGAATTGACTAGTACACGAGATAATAATTTGGGTGGAGGGTTATTAGCAGCAACAGGAACTAATGGCTTAAGTGGAGTAGTTGGTAGTGCTACAAATGAATTTAATTCAAATCTTGGTGTGGGTTTTGGTACAAATAGTTCTTCTGCAGACAAAGGAAGTGTTAAAACACAAGTTGCTGAGACTTTTTCTAGTACGGTTTCTGCAATAATAGAAGAAACTTATCAAAATGGAAATTATTATATAAAAGGGAAAAAAGAGATGTTGATTGAGGGGCAGAAACAAGAAGTAATAATAAGTGGTGTAATAAGACCATATGATATTACTTCTGATAATTCAGTTAACTCTTCACAAATAGCAAATTTAAAATTACTATATGATAAAAATGGCACAGAAGCTGATATCTTAGAAACACCTTGGGGTTTAAAATTCATAAGAACGATATGGCCATTTTAATCTAATATTAAGAAATGTAATGTAATAATTTGGAAAATTATACCAAAAGGAGTCTCTATGCTAAGTACATTAAACGTAGCACAAACAGGATTAAGTGCAGCACAAATAGCAGTTGAAAATGTATCTAACAATATAGCAAATGAGAATACTGCTGGATATAAGAAAAGAGTTGTACAATTTAGTGAATTGGAACAAATGGATTCACAATTTACTGGTCGAGGAGTAAATGCAAGTGGAGCATATAGAATTACTTCTCAATATATGTATGATAAATTAATGTCTGAGAATACAAAATCAAATTATTATGATAAATTATCTAATATGTTGAGTAATGTTGAATCAATTTTTGCTGAAACAACAGATAGTGGTTTATCAGCAGATTTAAATAGATATTATCAAGCAGTAGAAAATCTAAGAACAAATCCTAATTCACAAATTTATAAAACAACATTACAAACTCAAGGTAGAATCGTTGTAGAATCTTTACAAAATCTTTATACAAGTGTGGAAAAACAACAACAAACAGAAAAAAAAGAACTTTATGTAAATGTTGATGATGCAAATAATATTTTAAAAGAGATAGGTGCTCTAAATGAAAAAATTGAAAAATTTGGTGAAACAAATGATTTACTAGACAAAAGAGATCAATTAGAATTAGACTTATCAAATTATGCTGATGTAAAAGTAAGTAAAGATAATGGTTATTATGAATTGACATTAGGTGGACAGACTGCAATAAGTAATAATACGAATGTTAGAACTTTAAATGTTGTTGAAGAGAATAGTTTACAAAAAGATAAATATACTTTAGTAAATGGCTCTGTTACACCTAATGTTGTGTATGATGCATTAAAATACAATGAAGATTTTACACCAAAAACTATTGATACAAACGATATAGTAACTTATAAATTAAATAATGAATTCTCAGTATCCGTAACAATGGGAGAGAGTTTAACTGCAGATTGGGATAATGATTCTAGTACTGCTGATACGACACAAACAATTGATCAGAATAATTTAACTAGAGCTTTAGTTTTTAAAATAAATTCAAATGTAGATATGAAAGATTCAATAGTAGCATATAATGGGGATTATTCAGTTGATGAAAATGGTAATAAAATTACTAATAATAATCAAGATAATTTTTTAAGAATTGAATCAAAATTTTCAGGAGTGTCAAACCAATTTGATGGGAGAATTAGTATTGAAAAAAGAGATAATACTGATTCTACAATTGTAGATAGCAGAGAGACTATTTACAAAAATGATAGCCAAAGTACTACAGCTGAATCTAAAGTGTATATTGCAATTAATGACAAAGAAGTTCCAATTAAAAGTGGAGTATTAAAAGCTCAAATTGAGAATTTGTCATCAGATTCATCTAATAATAAGTATCAAGTTTACCTAGATAAATTGAATTCTTTTGCCCAAACTTTAGCAGATATATCAGATAAATATATTCAAACAGGAACTAATGAATATATTTATGGAGAAGCAGCTGCAAATGAATCTTTAGGAGTTATAAATTCAACAGGATTATTTAGTGGTTCAAATATTAAAACATTAAAATTTAATAAAGATTTAGTAAATGATTTAACTCAAGATAAGTTAGATTATCTTGCAACTATACAGTGGAAAAAAGATTTGTCATTTGATGGAAAAGGTCAGAATATAACTTTAACAAATAAAAGTTCATTAGGTGAGTTTCTTAGGGATTTAAGAGTAAATGTATCATCAGATAAAGAAAATGTAGATTTTTCTAAAACAACTCAAGCAAATGTTACAATGTCAATAAAAAGTACATATAATCAATTAACAAAAGTTGATAAAGACGAAGAAATGTTGAATTTAATTAAATTCCAAGCAGCATATACTGCAAATGCTAAGATGATAACAACGATAGATCAAATGTTGCAAACTCTACTTGGCTTAAAAAAATAAAGGATAAATTATGGCAAATGGTGTTTTAGGATTAGGTTCAGGACAAGCCTCAGCATTAAATAGTGATTTAATTGATAAATTAAAAGCAGCAGAGAAAAAATCTGTTGTTGATCCATATGACACGAATATTGAAAAAATAACTGGTGAAAAAGAAATTTTTAAAAATATTCAAACAAAAGTATCAGAATTATTAGCAGCTATCAAACCTTTTGATTTATTTGTTTCTGGTGGGGTTTCAGCATTTGATCAAAAATCGGCTACTATATCAGGAGATTCTGTTACTTTTGATGCAGTTGATCTTCAGGCTTTAAAAAAAGGTTTTACAACTGTTAGTGTGTCTCAACTTGCACAAAAAGATGTTTATCAATCAAATAGTGTAGATAGTACAGTAAAAGATGCAGTTATAAATGCAGGTACGTTATCTATACAAGCAGGTTCTGCTGCGGCAATAACATTTGATACTACAAATAAAACTTATCAACAATTAGCTGATGAAATCACAGCTAATACAGGTATGAATGCAACTGTAGAACAAGTAGGAACAAATTCTTTTAGACTTGTAATTAAAAGTGAAGAATCTGGAATAGATAACAAACTTACGATAACTGGTGCAGCTAGTCAAGCTTTAGGTTTTACTACTGATGGAACAACTCTTAATACAACAAATCATATTTTAGAAGCAAAAAATATGATGGCAAAAGTAGATGGAGTAGAATATAATGTTTCAACAAATAATATCACTGTTGATGGTTTAAAAATAACTGTAAATAAAGTTGATAGTGCTGGTTCAAGTAGTAGTATAAATATAGCAGAAGATAATACTCAAGTTGAAACACAAATGAAGAATTTTACTACTAAATATAATGAATTAGTTGCTTTAGTTGATAGTGAAGTTTTTAATGCCGATTCAAAAATTGCTGATAAATCATCTATTAGAGATGTTATATCTCAAATTAAAAGTAAGTTATTTGGTTCATATGGTTCTTTGGGTGATAAATCAGTGTTTAATTATGGAATAGAATTAGCAAAAGATGGCGGATTATCAATAGATTCTACAAAATTTAATAAAGCTGTACAAGAAGATATGGCTGGATTAAAAGATTTATTTTTAGGTAGTGCAGAGAAAAAAGGATTAGGTACAATATTAAAAGAGAGCTTGGATGAAATGACATTTACTGGAGGAGTGTTAAGTACCTATGAATTAAATATGCAAACAAGAGAAAAAAATTTAAATACTGAAAAAGAAAAAGCGGAAAAAGCATTAAATGCAAAATATGAGCAATTAGCCTTACAATTTGCATCATATGGTAGTATAATAAATCAAATGGAATCATCATTCTCTGGGTTGAAAATGTTAATACAACAGTCTACTTCAGGGAATTAATAAGTAAATATATAATATACTAACAAAATAAAACGTTTATTATGGAGATGTGAAATATGGGTATAGAAGTATATAATCAACAAAATGCGATCTCTGATGATCCATATGTATTGGTATTAAAACTTTATGAGGGTGTTATAAAATATCTGTCATTTGTGAAAAGTGCGATGGAAGAGGGGAATGTTGAATTAAAGTTTACTTATATTAACAAATCAATTGCTATCTTTGATGAATTAAGAAATGTATTAGATTTTGATGGTGGAGATGTTGCATATTACTTAGATGGTTTATACTTATATCAAATAGAAACTCTATTTAGTGCTGGGATTGATGATAACATCAATGCAGTTAATCAAGTTATGAAAGTTACTCAAGGATTAATTGACGCATGGAAAGAAGAGACTGGTCTTTAAAAGCACTCAATGAATTAACCTATGTTGATTCATTGGAGCTTTCAGAAAAAGCTGATGCTTTAGTACGGTGGCATGAGAATTATTTAACAAATAATACTATTGAAGATTTTGATTTAGAGTTAAAAGATTTAAAAAGGCTTCAAGAGCTTTTTTTTAAAAATATTAATTTTCTAAAAACTCATAGGGAAGAGACAAGACAAGAGCTTGTTAAAATGCAAAAAATGAAGAGATTTCTAAAAAATTAACTCTTCCATTTTTATTTTTTCCATAAAAATATAAGCTCTTATATTTTTAGGGATATGATTTATTCTGTAAACTTCTTTAAATTTTTTATCTATAGGTTCACTACAAAATGGAGCTATCAAAATAGTATCTTCTTGAATAGATATATTGATTTTATGAGAAATTGTAATCTCTTTTTGTCTTAATATTTCATCTCTTTGAGCTGAAGTTAATAAAATACCTCTTCTTTTAAGTGATAAATCTATAGTTCTAATATTTAAATTATCATCATTTTGGTTTAAAAATATCTCTAATTCTTTTATTTTTTTGATTGGACTATTTTGAATATTTAGTGAAATCAAATCATTTTGTAAGTATTCAAAAGATTTTTTAACACCTGAACTAAACTCTTGTAAAAATTTATTTGAGAAATTATGTCTAAAGTAGTTTCTTTTATATTTTTCATCAAAATTTGATTGGTCAAGAAAATATTTATGATTATTGTTTTTTAAATAGTTTTCAAGTTCATCTTTTGTGATATTTAAAAGAGGTTTATAAATTTGATAGTTTTCTTTTTGCTCAAACTCATTAAAACCAATAAGTTCAACTAAACCTGCACCTTTTGACAATTGCATCATAAACCACTCTAACTTATCATTTAACTGATGTGCTGTGATTAAGTTAGTGTAAGAGTTATTATTGATAATTGTCTCAAAAAAAGTATATCTTATATCTCTTGCTTTTTTTTCAAAATTTGAAGTATCGCTAAGATTTATTTCATGGATAAAAATTTCTTTTTTGTATTGTTTTGCAAGCTCTTTTGCATAAGAGATTTCATCTTTACTTTGCTCTCTTAAATTATAATTTACAATTGCCAAGTCAAAGGGAATATTTTGTTCAAGGAGTAAAAAAAATAGTGCAGTAGAATCAATACCTGCTGAAAATGCTAGCAGATTTTTTTGATTTTTAACTACACTAAAATCTAAGTTCATAACTATTTAATTACAGTTGCTAATAATTTATCTCCCGCAAGTTCTGTGATTTTTACAGTGTAAATTTGTCCAAATTTAATTTGCTCACCCTCAGATAATTCATTATCATTGATATAAATTTCACCATCAATATCAGGGGCCCAAAGTGTTTTTCTTGCACTTAATAAATACTCATGTTCTTCACTTTCTCCATCAACATAAACTTCAAAAGTTTTTCCAATTTCATTTTCTAGTGATTCTTGAGTGGTTTTTGCAATTATTTCACCAATAATATCAGCTCTTTCATCAATAACTTCCTGCTCTATTAAATCTTTTGAAAGGGCTGCTGTAGTTCCTTCTTCTGTTGAATATGAAAAAACATTTGCCCTATCAAATTTGAACTCTTCGATATATTTACAAAGTGCTTCATGGTCTTCAACAGTTTCTCCTGGATGTCCAGCAATAAATGTAGTTCTAACAAATGAGTTAGGTTTACTTCTCATATGATTCATAAGTTCATTTAGTTTTTCAACGCCTTTTCCTCTTTTCATGATTTTAAGCATTGAAGGAGTTATATGTTGTAATGGCATATCAAAATAGTTTACAAATACTTTTGAATCAGCGATTTTGTCAATTAATGATAAAGTTGTAGTTGATGGGTAAAGGTATAAAATTCTAGCTGTTTTAATACCTTCAATTTTTTCAACTTCTTCAATTAAAAGTTCAAGTCCATTATTAATTCCTTGGTCTCTTAAAAATGAAGAAGAATCTTGTGATACAAATGAAAAATCTACATAACCTTTTGAAACAAGTGATTTAACTTCTTTTACAAGTGACTCTAAAGTTCTTGAGTGAAGTTTTCCTTTAAATGATGGAATTGCACAAAATGAACAAGTTTGATTACATCCTTCGCTTAGTTTTACGTAAGCATGATATGAAGAACCCGTAATTACTCTTTCATTTTCATCACTTGCTAAAAATACTTCATTTGAAAAGGCACTTCTTTTTTCATGTACAAGTAAATCGATTTTATCATAATCTCCAACACCTGTGAAAACGTCAATTTCAGGTAACTCTTTTTGAAGTTCTCCTTGGTATCTTTCACTTAAACATCCAGCCATTACTAAAACTGATTCTTTTTTTCTTTCATCATGAAGATTAAAAATTGTATTTAAACTCTCTTCTTTTGCACTATCTATAAATCCACATGTATTTACAATGATAACATCTGCATTTGCTACATCATTTGTAATTGTATAATCTTTTAATTTACCTAACATAATCTCTGAATCTACAAGATTTTTAGTACAACCAAGGCTTACTAAATGTAGAGTTTTTTTAGGATTTTTTACTGAAAATTTCATATATTTATTCTTTTTATCTTAATTTTTTTGCAATTTTATCATAAACT
>JAQTXB010000029.1 GCA_028688995.1 Aliarcobacter sp. | reverse complement strand
CAGTCAAATTGGACGGGAATTATAATAGGTTTTTTCTTCTTTGTCAAGAGCTTACAGCTGAAATTTGGCTTAAATTTTTGGATTTATCCAATTCCCTCCATTTTACTAGCTTTCTATTGGGGGTTTTTGTTTTATTGTTGGTTTTCTTTATTATTGTTTAATTTTTTAGAGTTTAAGAGAGGTAAATTTGTAGATTTTTGAGGTTTAATAAAAAGATGGAGTTTTACTCCATCTTTTATCTAATATTACATTTTTGAGATTAAGTCAGCTAATGCGTCTATTTCAGCATCTGTTTTATTACTTACTTGTCCTGTCATTATATTTTTCATAACTCCACCATAAGTTCCAGCTTTATATCCATGTAAAGCATCAATTAGTCTTTGTTTATCCCAACCAGCAATTACTTGTGATTTTCCTAAAGCTGATTTTTCTGCTTTTTGTCCATGACACGATGCACATGTAGCAAATAATGTTGTTGCATCTGTAGCTGTATTTTCAACTACTTCTTTAACTTCACCATCTACTTTATCTGGAGCAATTACTACATTCTCTTTAGTTTGTACTATTGTTGTAGTTGTTTCTTTAGGTTCTTCAATTTTCTCACTATTTTCTTTTACTTGCTCCGAAACTTTTTCTGCTGCTGAACTATTTGTTGTTTGTTCTTCTTTTACAACAGGTGTAGTTTCATCTTTTTTAATTTCTTGCTTAGTTTCAGTAGCTTGTGTTGATTCTTTTTTTTCATCTCCACAACCTGTTAATAGTGCAACTGCTACAGCAGAACCTAATAAAAGTTTTCTCATGTTTTTGTTCCTTTGTCAAATAAAATAATAACTTGTTTGTTTTATATAAAAAACAATTTTCGAATTGTATCCAAAGATTTGTATAAAAATAGTGTTATAAAGCTTTAAATTCAAAAATAAACTCTTTTTCGAAATCTATTTTTACCAAACCACCCTTTTTTAACTTGCCAAATAAAATTTCATCTGTTAATGGATTTTTAATTTTGTCTGATATTACTCTATTAAGTGGTCTTGCCCCCATAGCTCTATCATAACCTAAAGTAGCAAGTTCTTTTTTAGCTTTCGCACTAATTTCAATTTTAATTTTTTTATCTACTAATTGTTTTTCTAAATCTTCAATAAACTTACCTGCAACTTTTGTAACAATATCAATACTTAATGAATCAAAAGTAACAACTGCATCAAGTCTATTTCTAAATTCAGGTGCAAAAAATTTATTTATAGCTTTGTTTTCATTTAGTTTTTCATTTTTTGCAAATCCCATTACATTTGCTTCTGTTGCACCTAGATTTGATGTCATAATTAAAACAACATTTTGAAAATCTGCTTTATTACCACTATTATCAGTTAATTCAGCATTATCCATAACTTGAAGTAGAATTGACATTAAATCAGGATGTGCTTTTTCAATCTCATCTAATAATAAAACTGTATGAGGATGTTTTCTAATGGCTTCTGTTAAAAGTCCACCTTGTTCAAATCCTACATAACCTGCTGGTGCTCCAATCAGTCTTGAGATTGTATGAGCTTCCATATATTCACTCATATCAAATCTTTCAAAATGAATTCCAAGTTGAGATGATAGCTCTTTGGCAACTTCTGTTTTTCCAACTCCTGTTGGTCCTGTAAATAAAAAGCTTCCAATTGGTTTTTTATCAAGTCCAAGACCAGCTTTGTTTCTTTTTATTGATTGAACAATTGTTGTAATTGCTTTATCTTGTCCAAAAACTCTTTTTTGCATGTTTTTTTCTAAAGATTTTAATAGAGTTAAATCAGATTTTGTTGCACTTCGCTCTGGAATATGTGCCATCTTAGCGATAATACTCTCTACATCTTTTGTAGTAATTGTAATATTACTTACTGATTTTGTTTTTAGTTCACTTGCTAAACTTATTTTTTTAGAAGCCCCAACCTCATCAATTACATCAATCGCACAATCTGGTAAAAATCTATCAGTAATGTATTTTTTACTTAATTCAACTGCACTTGTTATTGCACCTTTTGAATATTTTACACCATGATACTCTTCGTATTTTGATTTTAAACCTTCTAAAATAGTAATTGAGTCTTCAATTGATGGTTCGTTTACATCTACTTTTGCAAATCTTCTACTTAATGCTTTATCTTTTGAAAAATCATTTCTAAATTCACTAAATGTTGTTGCACCAATACATCTTAATTTTCCATTTGCTAACATTGGTTTTAAGATATTTGAAGCATCCATAGCACTTCCACCAACACTTCCAGCTCCTACAATTGTGTGAATTTCATCAATAAATAAAATTGCATTTGGTATTTTTGCTACTTCTTTTAAAAGTGATTTTAATTTTTTCTCAAAATCTCCTCTATATTTTGTTCCTGCAATCATTGAACCCATATCTAATGAGAAAACTTTTGCTTTTAGTAAAAATTCTGGAACTCTTTCTTGTGCTATTTCTAAAGCTAAGCCTTCAGCAATTGCTGTTTTACCAACACCAGGTTCTCCAACTAAAATAGGATTATTCTTTTTTCTTCTACTTAAAATTTCAATTACCCTTGAAATTTCTGTGTTTCTTCCAATAACTGGATCAATGTCACCTTTTTTTGCAATAGATACTAACTCTGTAGAGTTTTTCTCTAAAACTTTATTATCCAAATCATTATCATTTTCTAAACTATTTTCTTCATCTGGTTCTTTGTGTGCAATCTCTTCTAAAATATCAACCCTTTGAATTCCTAGTTTTTTTAATAAATAACTAGCATATGATTTTTCATCTTTTAAAATTGCAACAAACATATCTTCAACATTAGCATTTGTTTTTCCACTTGTTTGAACATGTGAAACCATGTACTCTATTGTAGAAGTTAATGAAATTGTTTCCATTGGTTCATCAACAATATCTTTTGGTAATTTTGGTGTATTTTCATCTATATATTTTTTTATATCACTAAATAACTTATTTGTATCAACACCTAAATCTACAAATAGATTTTCTATAGTTTGGTCATGTATTAACATTAAAAAAACATGTTCTAATGTTAGATATTCATGTTTACTACTTTTAGCATATCCTACAGCTTGTGTAAAAATGCTTCTTAATTCTTTACTTATCATTTTTTTATTCTTCTTCCATTATAGCTTTTAAGGGAAAACCTTTTTCTCTTGCCATAGTTTTTACTTGGGCAACCTTTGTTGAAGCTATTTCATAGGTATATGTTCCACACAACTCTTTTCCTTTGTTGTGAATATTCATCATTATTACTGTTGCTTCATCTACTGATTTTCGAAATACTCTTACTAAAACATCAATTACAAAATCCATTGTTGAAAAATCATCATTCAGTAAAAAAACTTTATATTTTTTTGGCTCTTGTAAATCTATCTCATCTTCTAATTCTATTTCTATTTCATTACTCACTTCAAACCTTTGTTATAATCAATTATTAATTCGCTTATCTTATAATAAAATTACAATAATTAAAATAAAAAATGTTCTAAAATTTATACTATACAATTGTTAATGAAAGATTAGCATACTATTAATACTCTATTTACTCACGCAACTTATACTTACAAATCTAAAATTAAATTTAAACAAAAAGGTATTAAATGAATAACCTAATACAAAATATCAAAAATGAAATGAAAAAAGTTATTGTTGGGCAAGATGAGTTAATTGACTCTTTACTTATAGGACTTATTGCAAATGGACACATTTTAGTTGAGGGTGTTCCAGGACTTGCTAAAACAACTGCAATTAATGCACTTGCTCAAGCTTTAGGAATAGAGTTTAAAAGAATTCAATTCACGCCTGATTTACTTCCAAGTGATATAACTGGAACTGAAATTTATAATCCTAAAAGTGGAGAATTTTCTATAAAAAAAGGACCAGCTTTTACAAATCTATTACTTGCAGATGAAATAAACAGAGCTCCTGCAAAAGTTCAAGCAGCACTTTTAGAAGTAATGCAAGAGAGACAAATCACTATTTCAGATACAACTTTTAAATCTCCAAGTCCATTTTTAGTAATGGCAACAGAAAATCCAGTTGAACAAGAGGGAGCTTATAGACTTCCTGAAGCGCAACTTGATAGATTTATGATGAAAGTTTTAGTGGGATACAACACTTTTGATGAAGAGATTGAAATCGTAAATAGAGTTGCCATAAAAGGATTTGAACAAATTGAATCAGTTGCAAGTGTTGATGATATTATAAAAATGAAAGAGTCATTAAAAGAGATTCATGTTGATACTGCTGTAAAAAACTATATGACTAAACTTATTTTTGCAACAAGAGATCCAAAAGATTATGATTTACATGAAATTGCAGAATATATTGAGTTTGGTGCAAGTCCAAGAGCATCTATTGATTTATATAAAGCAAGTATTGCAACAGCTTTAATTAGAGGAAAAGATTATGTTACTCCTTTAGATATTTCTTATGTTTTAAAAGGTGTATTAAGACATAGATTAATTCTTAACTTTAAAGCAAGAGCAAATGGAATTACAACTGATTATATTATTGAAAAAATTATCCAAAAAATCAAAACTCCTTAAGTAAAAGGAGTAATAAAATGTATGATAAAGCAAAAGAGATAATAATAAAAGCCAAAACAAATATTTTTAATACAAATCTTGGAAATCAATTAACTTCCCTAAAAGGTGATGGTTTAGATTTTAAAGAGATTAAAGAGTATAGCTATGGTGATAATATAAAAAATATCAACTGGAAAGCAACAGCTAAAAGTAACTCTTTAAAAGTAAATCTGTTTGATGAAAGTAGACAATTAAATATAATTGTGGCTTTTTTGATAAATGGAAGTTTAGAGTTTGGTTCTGTTAATATGAAACAAGATATTGCAACTGAAATTATCGCCCTACTTGGTTTTTCATCTATTTATAATCATGATTTACTTTTTCCTATTTTTTTTAGTAATAAAAGTGAAATATTTTATGAACCAACCTACGATGAGACAATAATGTATAAACTCATTCAAGATGCGTTGGAGATTAAATGTATAAAAAAAGAAGTAGATTATAAAAGTTTTTGTGATTATGTAAATAATACAATGAAACAGCGTTCTGTTATTTTTGTAGTTGGTGATTTTTATGGAGATGTAGATTTAAGTGAAATTGCTTATACAAATGATGTTTATGCATTAATTGTACGAGATAGATTAGAAGAATATCCTTTATTAAATGGTGAATACGAACTTGTAAATGCAACAAATCTTAAAAGCAGTGAATTTAATATTACTAAAAATGTGGCAAAAAAATATAAAGAACTTTTAGATTTACAAGATGAACAACTAGAAGAGCATTTTCTTAAACACAGAATCACCCATGGAAAAATATACACTGATGATGATATTTTCCTACGATTATCACAAATCATAAAAGGATAAATGTGGAAGAGTTAAAAGATATAAAAGGAATTATTGAAGTTCCTGATTATTCTCTTTGGATTTTATTGAGCATAATTATAGGTGTATTACTTCTTATAATTTTGGCAATCTATTATTTTAAAAACAAAAGAAAAAAGAGAAAAAAACCAACACTAAAACAAATTGCAATCAAAAATTTAAAAGAGATAAATTTTAATGATACAAAAGGTGCGGTTTATACTTTTTGTGAAAATTTCCAATACTTTATAGATGAAAAAAACAAAGAATCTTTTGAACAATTACAAAAAGAGTTGGAAATATTTAAATATAAAAAAGAGATAGAAAAACTCTCAGAAGATCAAATAAACAAAATAAAAAACATGATAAAGGAGATTAAATGAATTTCTTAAATTATACATTTGAATATCCTTATGCTTTTTTAATCTTAATACTCTTTTTTGTATGTTTAAAATTTTGTAAAACAAAAGGTATCTCTTTTTATTTTCCAAATATTGCTTTACTTGAAAAAGCTTCGAGAAGTTCTATGCTTTTAATAAATAGCTTAAAGTTTTTAACTATTTTATTTTTAGTTATAGCTTTGAGTTCACCAATTAAAGAGGATGATGTAAATATTAAAAATGACGAAGGTTATGAAATATCTCTTATTTTAGATGCCAGTGGTTCAATGATAGAAGCAAATAAATTTGGCATTGTAAAAGATATAGTGACAGATTTTGTAAATGAAAGAGAACATGACCGTTTAGGTTTAAGTATTTTTGCAGATTTTGCTTATGTGGCAATTCCTTTGACTTATGATAAAAATAGTATAAAAAGATTATTGAGTAAAATAGAAGTTGGAATTGCAGGACGACAAAGAACAGCTTTAAATGAAGCTCTATTTTTAAGTTCAAATCTCTTTAAAACAAGTAAATCAAAAAACAAAATTGCAATACTTTTAACTGATGGAATAGATAACACAAATACAATTCCTTTAGATGTGGCAATTTCTACAGCTAAAAAATATGGAATAAAAGTCTATACAATAGGTGTTGGAACTCCTGGTGATTTTAATCCAGCAGTATTACAAGAAATAGCTAAACAAACCGATGCAAAATATTTTTATGCAAATACTGTTCAAGGTTTAAAAGATATATATTCAACAATTAATAAATTAGAAAAAAGTGAAATAAAAGCTGATAAATATGTGAAAAAAACATATTTCTATCAATACTTTTTAGCTTTAGCAATGCTATTTTTCATGGCATATTTTTATATGTCAAATAAGGAGTAAGGATGTTTTATTTTAAAAATATAGAGTTTTTATATCTACTTCTTTTAATTATTCCTTTGATTTATTTAATAAGTAAAAGAAAAGAGTTTGTTTTAGGACAATTTTCAAGTGAAGTATTTAAAAGAATAGAGTTTAAAAATAATAGATTCTCAAAAAAAACAAGAGCTGTAATATTAATCTTCTCTTTTGTTTGTTTAATTTTTGCACTTGCAAGACCTGTAATGCAAAATGGTGAGATAAAAATAAAATCAAGTTTTGTGGATATGCTTGTGGCTGTTGATATTTCAAAATCAATGATGGCAGATGATATTTATCCAAATAGATTTGAATTTGAAAAAAATAAACTTTTTTCATTTTTAGATGAGTTAAAAAATATTAGGGTTGGACTTGTAGGATTTAGTTCTCAAACTTTTTTGATTTCGCCTTTGACTGAGGATTTTAACTCATTAAAGTTTTTGGTGAAAAATCTAAGATTTGATTATCTAAATCTAAAAGGTACAAATATCAAATCAGTTTTAGAAGTTACTGATGATTTATTAAAAGATGAAAAAAATAAAATTCTATTAATCTTTACAGATGGTGGAAATGAAGATAATTTTCAAGATGAGATAGCTTATGCAAAAACCCACAATATCACTGTTTATGTTTACAATATAGGAACTTTAAAAGGTGGAATTATCAAAGATGACAACAATAATGCTGTTTTAGTAAAACTAAATGAAAATATTAAAAAGTTAGCTTTAGATACAAATGGGGCATATTTACAACAATCATTAAATCAAGATGATATAAAACAATTAAGTGAAATTATAAACAATAATTACAAAGCTGAAAAAGAAAAAGAAGATGTTATCAAAGACGAAAAAGAGTTGTTTATTTATCCATTGATGATGACAATTATCCTGTTTTTTATGGGAATTTTTTCACTTCCAAGGAGAGAAGCATGAGAATATTTATAAGTTTACTTTTTATAGCATTGAGTTTTTCTTGGGCTTCGGTGTTTGATTTTAAACATTTAGATGATGCAAAAAAAGCTTATGAAAACAAAGATTATGAAAAAGCAGCAGATTCTTATTCAAAAGTAAATAGTGATGAATCAAAATTTAATGAAGCAGACTCTTTATACAAAGCAAAAAAATATGAAGATGCGTTAAAGGCCTATTCTTCAATTTCAGATAAAAACTTGGAGTTTGACAAACTTTATAATATGGGAAATTCTTATGCTAATTTAAAAGATATAGATAAGGCAATAAAAAGTTATGAAGATGCTCTAAAAATAAAAGATGATGAAGATGCTAAACATAATTTGGAACTTTTGAAAAAGAAAAAAGAAGAACAAAAGAAAAATCAAGACAATAAGCAAGATAACAAAAGTGACCAAAACAAACAAAATGAAGAGAACAAACAACAAAATTCTCAAAATCAAAATCAGGACAAACAACAAAATAAAGAGGATAATCAAAAACAAGAGAATCAACAAAATCCAAAAAACGAACAAAACAATAAAGAGGATGAAAATAAAAAGGAAAATAAACAAGAACCTAATCAACAGCAAAATGAACAAGAATCAAAAAAACAAGAGAATCAAAAAGATACAGAACAACAAAATAAAAATGAGCAAGAAGAACAAAAACTAACACAAGAGCTAGAAACATCACAAAAAGAGCAAACAATTAGTAATATGGAAGAGAGAAAATGGCAAAAACTTCTAAATGATAGAGAGATAAATACTCTTTTACTTCCATTAACAAAAGGAGATAACAATGAAAAACAACCTTGGTAAAATATTTATATTTTGTGCAATTTTTCTAAACGGATTATTTGCAGATGTTAAATTAACATTAGATACACCTGCTATTTATGCAGGAGAAATGGCTAGTTTTACAATTACTTCAGATGGTGATGATATTAAATTTCCAACAATCAATAGTATTGATTCTTACAATATTGAGGGAAGTTCTTCATCTTCTTCAACCACAATAATTAATGGAAACTATTCTAGAAAAGTATCAAGAACTTACAGTTTTTCTCCAACAAAAGATGTGACAATTCCCTCTTTTGAAATAAAAGCAGATGGTAAAACCTATAAAACAGAAGCTCAGAAGATTTCTGTATTACAACCAAGCGCTAGTAAAGATGGTGAAAACTTTGTAGTTGAAGTAAAAGCAGATAAACAAGAAGTAAAAGTAGGAGAATCAATAAATCTAACTGTAATTTTCAAATATAAACTTGATTCAAAAATAGATAAACTCCAAATGAGTGAGCCAAAACTTGAAAATTTTTGGATAAAAAAAGTTGATGATGTTGAAAAAACAAGTGAAAAAGATTACATTGTATATAAACAAAAATATCTTTTATTTCCTCAAAAATCAGGTGAATATGACCTTAGTTCTCTAGAAGCTGATATAGGAAAAATTGTAAAAGAGAGAATTTCTAATGATATATTAGATGATCCTGTATTTAAAAACTCTTTTTTCAGAGACTCTTTTTTTGATTCTGTTACAAATAGATTAACTTGGCAAAAAATTTATTCAAATGCTTTACATATCTCTGTTAAACCACTACCAAATAATTTGGAGCTTTTTGGAGATTATTCAATAACCTCAACTGTTGATAAAACTTCAGTTGATGCGAATCAGCCCGTTAATCTAACTATTAGTATTACAGGAAAAGGGAATATTGATGATATTCAAAAATATAATATAACAATTCCAAATGTTGTAAGTTATGCAGAAGAACCAAAAATTGAATCAACTTTCCAAACAGATGAATATGGAGGAAACTTCACACAAAAGATAGCTTTTGTGGCTCAAAGTGATTATACAATTCCAAAAATTGAATTAACTTATTTTAATAAAAATACAAATCAAGTTAAAACAATTTATTCAGACCCAATAGATATTAAAGTTATAAATAACAATCCAAATAACTCAGCTGTAAAAATTGAAACTTCTAATAATACTCTTGCTGTTTCACAAAAACCTCAAGTTGAAAATATTGAAAATACAAAAGAGAATAAAAATATGATTTACATTGTTTTAGCTCTTATTGTTCTAGTTATAATATTGGCTTTTTTACTATTTTTTAGAAAAAAACCAACAACAAAAGTTGAAAAAGATATTGTTCAGGCAATTAAAAAAGCAAAAAATGATAAAGAATTATTTGAATTACTTTTACCTTATAGTAAAAAAAGTGAAATAATCACAAATACACTTAATAAACTAGAAGAAAATCTTTATAAAAAAACAAACAATAAAATTGATAAAAATGAATTAATGAATTTCTTTGAAGATGAAATAGTGTGACTTTCAAGTTACACTATTTTTATTTTGTTATACTTTCGCAATAAAATATAAAGAGAAAGTATGAAAAAAATTCTATTTGTAAGCGCAACGAACACAGATGTAGGTAAAACTTATGCCTGCGGAAAACTTCTAAAACATTATGCAAAAAAAGGTTTCAAAGTTGGATATTTTAAACCATTTGAAACAGGTGTTGTTGATTTTCCCCTTGATGGAACTAAAATGTTAAATTTAGTAAAAACTCTAAATCCCTCTTTTGATGTAACAATTAATGATGTTGTTCCATATCAATTCAAACTTCCATCAGCTCCATATGTGGCAAAGGAAAATACAATCATAGATATAGAGTTTCTAAAAGAAAAGAAAAAATATTTAGAACAATTTTGTGATTTACTTATAATTGAAGGAGCTGGTGGATTAATGGTTCCAATAGAAAAAGATTTGTTTATAATAGATTTAATAAAAATATTTGAAGCAAATGCAATTTTAATAGCTCCTTCAAAACTAGGATGTATTAATGACACCCTACTTTCTGTAAATGCTCTAAAAGAAAAAAACATAGATTTTGAGTTATTTATAAATTTATATCAGGATATTGAGAGCTTTGAAAAAGTATCAAAACCATTTTTAATTGATTACTTCAAAAAGCTAAATTTTCTAGAAGATTTGGAAAAATTGTAAAATTTTCCAAATTTTTTTCTTATTTTTTCTTTTTGTAACACTCTTTTTTAATTAAATTTCATGGATTTTAAAGCATTTTTTCCTATTCATTTAAGTTTAATTTCCCTTATTTTAGGCTTTTGTTGATGATTTCTGATTTTAAACTTAAATTTATTTGCTATTTCAAAACACATTAAAACAATTCATTTTAAATGGTGTATAACTTTCCTGTTAGTTTTCAAGTATAATAATAACGACGAAAATAAAAAAACAATGTATAAAATTCAATAAAATGAAAGGTAGATAAAATGACTTCTGCAATAGATTTATCTAAGTTAACAGCAAATGACGATTTAACACCAGTTCTTGGTGGATATTGGCCTGGTATTCAAATATATTACCCACCAATCAAATTTAATCCACTTGATGGAACATATGAAAGTATGGAGCAAGCAAAATTAAGATTACAAAAACATGCTTATAAAACAAAAGCACATACAGTGTTATTTGACTTAGAAGATGGTTGTAGACAAAAAGCTATGAGTAGAGAACTTTTAATTCAAGAATTACCAAAATTTCCTGAAAGAACTTTTCAAATAGCAGTAAGACTTAATCCTTTTAGAACTGATGAATATGAAGAAGATTTAAAAATGTTAAAACAAATTCATCAATATATTGATGTTATTGTTCTTGCAAAAGCTGGAGAAGTTTATGGAAGTGCAGAAATTAGAGATTTATCTTCTTGGTTAATTTCAATCGGAAGTAAATTAACAATTCAACCAATTATTGAACATCCAAAATCTTTACAAATTGCGGATAGATTAATGGAACACTCAACTGTTAAACACGTTGTTTTTGGTATCCACGATTTTTCAAAAGCAATGGCTTATAAAATCACTCCTCAAGGATGGATTAATGAGTTAGAAACTTTCTTTAATATGCTTACAATGGAAGCTAGAATTAAAGGTAAAGGAGTTATTGGTGGAGTTGAAGTTATGTTAACACCACATTCATTACCTGATTCTTGTGTTGAGAAAAAAGATATTAGAAGATGGTTAGATTTACATGGTGATGATGCATCTAGACATGTTTATGCTCATGCAATTAGAGAAAATGCAATGGGATTAACTGGTAAACAAATCATTACTCCAAATCATATCAATATCTGTAAAGTTGCATTTACTCCATCTCCAAATGAAATTGCAAAAGATGTTGCTATTTTAAGAGAAGCAATTAAAACTGATGCACTATTAAGTGGTGCAATTAGATACGAAGGTGAAATGTTAGATCCACCAATGTTTGGTAAATCTTTACAAAATATTTTAAGAGCTTATGCATTAAGATCTTTAGCAAAAGAGGATGAAATATTTGCATTATCTGTATTAAACAGAATGCCAATTCACACATTTAAAGAAAACTGGCCATACGGTCAAATTTAGTAAGGAGATTATATTATGAGTTCAAACGTTAAAATTGAAATACCTGAATTTTTAAACATCGGGTTTGCTTGTACTTCTGCTCATGTTGGAACACCAAAAGAGAACAGTATTGCAATGGTAATTGAAGATGATAAATTAGGTACAGATGAAATAACTTATAAAGATTTAGCAACTAAATCTGATCAAGTTTGTAATTTCTTTACAGGAATTGGTTTAGAGCCAAGAGATAGAGTATTAGTATGTTTAAAAAACTCTTTAGCTTACCCTATTTCGTTCTTTGGAACAATGAAAGCTGGAATTATTGCAGTTCCAACTTCAACACTTTTAAGTGGTAGTGAAGTTAAATATTTAGCTGAAGATTCACAAGCAAGAGCAATTGTATTATCAGCTTCTATGTATGAGAACTTAGTTCCATACTTAGAAAACCTTGATAATTTAAAAACTATTGTAATTGCTGGAATTGATAGTGTTGATGGATTAAAAAAACCAAAAGATATTAATATCTATTCGTTAAATGAAATCTTTAAAACTATTGATACAAAACCAAATCACTATAATTCAAAATCTGGTGAACCAGCATATTTAGTATATACATCAGGAACAACTGGTTATCCAAAAGGTGTTTTACACTCTCACAGATCACTTGTTGGAAGAACACCTGCTACTAATTATTGGTTTAACTTTAAAGAGAATGATAGAATCATGCACTCTGGTAAATTTAACTGGACATATGTTTTAGGTTCAGCTTTAATGGATCCATTATATAATGGTCATACTGTTATTGCTTATGAAGGTGCAAATGATGCATCAACTTGGATTAATTTAATTAAAAAACACCAATGTACAATATTCATTGGAGTTCCAACAATTTATAGACAAATTATCCAAAAAACTGATTTTACTTTAGAAGATTGTCCATCTTTAAGATATTGTATGAGTGCTGGTGAGCACTTATCTGATGAGATGTTAGGTCTTTGGAGAGAAAAATTCAAACAAGATATTTATGAAGCAATTGGAATGAGTGAATGTTCTTATTACATTTCTCACTCAATTTATAATCCAATTAGACCAGGATCTGCTGGATTCGTACAACCAGGTCACACAGTTAAACTACTTGACCCTGAAACTTTAGAAGAAGTTGAAGATGGTGAAGAAGGAATGATTTGTATTGGTGAAGACGATCCAGGATTATTCTTAGAGTATTGGCAATTAGAAGAAGAAACAGCAAAATCAAGACATGATGGATACTTCTTTACAGGAGATTATGCAAAAAAAGATGAAGATGGATATATCTGGTTTATCGGAAGAAAAGATGATATTATCAATACTTTTGGATTTAGAGTATCTCCACATGAAATCGAAAGAGTTGTAAAAACTCACGATGCAGTTGCAGATTGTGTTGCTTTTGGTTTAGATATTGAAAAAGAAAAAACAATAGTTGCAATTGCTGTAATTGGACATGAAGAGTTAAGTGCAGAAAAACAAGCAGAAATTTTAAAATTTGCACAAGCAAATTTAGCAAAATATAAAGCTCCAAAAGAGATTTTTGCAATGCTTGATTACCCAAGAACTAAAAATGGAAAAGTATTAAGAAAACAACTTGTTAAACAATTACATGAACAATACCATGCAATTGCAACTGGTACAAAAGTTGTTGAATATAAAGCAAGAAGATCAATGTTATTTGTACCAGCTTATAACAAACACAATGTTGAAAAAGCAAAAACAGTATTAGCTGATGCTGTAATTTTTGATCTTGAAGCAATTTTACAAGAGCAAAGAGAAGCTGCAAGAGCTGTTATTAGAGAAGTTTACAAAGAAGGTTCAAAATTTGGTGAATCAGAAAGAGTTTTAAGAATCAATAATTTAGGTTCTGAAGATTTAAGAAAAGATTTAGAACTTGCACGAGAAATTGAAATTGATGGTTTATTATTCTCGAAAATTCAATCAAAAGAGGATGTTTTAGAAGCAGCTAAATTAATAGAAGAAGTAAATCCTAATTTAGCTTTAATGATTATGATTGAAACTCCATTATCAGTTTTAAACATTCATGAAATTTGTGCAGCATCTTCTAAAGTAGAAGTTGTAGTTGTTGGTTCAAATAAACTTGCAAATAGACTTCATATTGACATTAAAAAAGGTTCAAAAGCGATGTTTAATTACTTGTCGCAAATTGCCTTAGCATCAAAAGCTTATGGTAAAACTGTAATTGATGGACCACACTTTGACGTTAATGATGAGTTTGCTTGTGAAGATTCAACAAAAGATGCATTCAATTTAGGATTTGATGGTAAATCATTAATTCACCCAGTTCAAATTGAATATATTAATGATATTTTCACTCCAAAACAATCAGAAGTTGAAGATTATGAAAAAATGATTGCTAAATATGAAGAAGCTGCAAAAGAAGGTAAAGAAGTTATTTTACATAACGATAAATTAGTTGATTCATCAAGAATTAAATGGGCTAAAAAAATGATAACTTTATATGAAACATATAAAGCTTTAGGTCAAAACCTATTTAATAAATAAGGAGTAAAATTTGTCTAAGATAAATATGGGTAATTTTTTTGAAGATTTTTCAATCGGTCAAAAAATCATT
>JAQTXB010000015.1 GCA_028688995.1 Aliarcobacter sp. | reverse complement strand
CCCGAAATTCTAACTATTGAAATAGAGCCAATTCCATTGGCTGTTGCAATTGCAACAATTGTAGCATCATCAAACAAGATTAAATTTCTCTTGCTCTATACTCATTAACAAGTACATATTTGTCACCTCTAACATTTGTTTTAACTGCAACATATTTATCAGGGAACTCTTCTCTTAATTTTTTCAAAGCAATATGAACTAAAATACCATCTAAAGGTTTAGTTTTAAAAGTACCTTTTTCTTTAATAATTTCTATTATTGGGTCAAGATATGTATAAATTGCTTCCTCTTGATTTTTCAAAAATTGTGCAACCTCAAGTCTTAACATTAAACCATATTTCTCGTTTATCCAGTTGAATAAAATATAAGATAATGCCTTATATCTATAACCTTCTTTCCCAATCAATAAAGCTGAATCTTCACCTAAAAACTCTATATACAAAGTCTCTTCATCATAAAAATCAACATTAACTTTATCTAATTTATAACAAGTATTATCAAAAAGTAAATGAATCCCTTCTTCAACTTCTTTTAATATCTTATCTTTATCTTTCTTTATAACGATTTTTGAGATTTCGTTTTGAGACCCATCTTCATGATAAAATTTATCAAAAATTTTATCTTTTGATTCAACTTTTGGAACATTACATGAAGGTTCTTTTTTTTCTTCTTTTTGAAAATTATTATTCTCTTCTTTTTGATTTGAGTATTCAATTCGTTCTGAAACTTCCTGAATTCTCACATCTTTATTTTTAAAAATTTTAGTTTCTTGAACATATGTCTTACAATTATCTTTAAAACAAACTTGTATAATGGCATTTTTTTTACCAAAACCAAGAAATCCCTTACTTGGTTGTTGGATAACATCTATTTCTAACTCAGTAATTGAGCAATTAAATTCTGCTGTGGCTAATTCGTATACTTTTTCTAGACAATTCGCTTCAAACTTTTTCATTTTAAGTTCCTAATTTTTTTCAGCTCTTTTTTTTGCAAATACACTATTTATATAGTATTGTTGACCGATTGTAAATAAGTTATTTATAAACCAGTATAACGTAAGTCCTGCTGGGAACCATAAGAAGAAGAATGTGAAAATAACTGGTAAAAATTGGAATATTTTCTTTTGCATTTCATCTTGCATTGTATTTGGTGTAATTTTTTGTTGTAAATACATTGTTGCACCCATTAAAATTGGTAAAACAAAATATGGATCCATTTCAGCTAAGTCATGTACCCAGAACATCCAAGGAGCACCTTTTAATTCAATAGCATTTAATAAAACTCTATAAATTGCAAAAAATACTGGAATTTGCAAAATTAATGGCAAACATCCACCCATTGGGTTAGCACCATGTTTTTTATAAAGCTCCATCATATGCATAGATTGTTTTTGTTTATCATCTTTATATTTAACTTGAATTTCTTTCATTTTAGGTGCTAAATCTTTTAACTTTTGCATAGATACCATTCCTTTGAATGATAAAGGGAAAAGCACTAATTTAATTAAAATAGTTAAAATAACGATTGTCCAACCCCAGTTTCCAACATAACCTTGGATAAACTGTAATAATAAAAACATAGGTTTTGCAATAAATGTAAACCAACCATAATCAATTACATCAATTAATTCTGGATTTAAAGCTGCTAAATCTTTATGATTTTTTGGCCCAATAAATCCTGAAAAAGATACATCACTTCCACCATGGATAAATCCTTGTGGATTTGAAGAAGAATCAGGCATTAAAGATATATTAAGTGATTTATCAAAATTATAAATAACTGTTGCATAATATCTATCAAAACTTGATATGAATTTTGCACCAACAATATTCTCATTTTTATCTAAATTACCATCTTCAATTGTTTTTAATGAACTATCATTTAATTTTGAAATGAATCCATGAACTGCATACATATCAGCTAAAACATTTGGTCTAAATCCATTTGTAATAAAAAATTGTTTATCATTTGTAGTACTAACTTTTAAATCATAATGTCCATCAGGATAGAAAGTTAATTTTTTTGTTAAAACTGTTCCATTTAAATTTTGAGTTAAAACTAATTCTTGAGCAGTTGTTGTTGCATCAACATTTGCTGAGCTTGCAACTACATCAACTTTGAAAGCTTCAGTATTTACATTTACATCTGCAAATCTAACTTCTAAAGGTCTTAATTGATTTGCTTCAAATAATTTAATTTGATTTAAATTCTCATCTTTATATTTCTCTTCTACAAGTGTAACTTGTGCAACTCTTCCTAATGTATCTATTTCAATAGTACTTTTAGCTGTTTTAATTGTTGAAACAATTTGCGAAGTTGCTATTGATTTTGATGATAAAGCATCTGCTGATTTTGACATATCAGCTGGATTACCATTTACATCTGTTGAAACCATTTTTGTATCAAGTGTATTTACATCTGGTGCAGCGTTTTGTTTTTGAGTTTGTTCTTGTTTAGCAAGAGCTGCCTTTGCTTCTTGCTGTGGTTTTAAAACCAAAAACTCATAAGCTATAAAAAATACAAAAACTACTAATGTCATAATTAACATTCGTTTTTGCATACCGTTATTTTGATTCATGTTGTTCATTCTTTTTTTTCCACTCCCGATTCTTTACTACTAAATAGTTACCATTTTCCAATGGAATATACCAATATTTTATTTTGATTTTTTCAAAATTGATATTTTGATTCGCTTTTAACTTTATGATAGGATAGTCAAATCCACCAGAAAAAAGTTGATTGCATTTTAATATACGCGTTATTGTAAAATAAATCGCCTTAAAAAAAGTATTGTTGTCCAATTGCCACAAAGCATATTGGGAACAAGTTGGATAATATCTACACGATCCAAAGGCTAAAATAGTTAAATATTTTTGATAAAATCTTATCAAAAATTTTAAAATTGTTTTCATTTTAAAACTTCTAATCTTTTTAATGCGAAATCAAAATCTTTTTTTAGTTCTAAAAAACTTTTGTCATGTAGGGTTACTTTTGCAACAAATATATAATTACCAATTACTAATTGTTGTTCATAGGAAGCAAATAAAGCACGCATTCTTCTTCTTGCTTTATTTCTATTTACTGCATTTCCAACTTTTTTGGAAGTAACGAAAGCAGCTTTTAATGTAGTGCTAGAACTAAAAAAAGCGACAAAGCTGGTGGTATGCCATCTCTTGCCGCTTTTATATAGTTTGTTAAAGTCTTTCGAACTATTAAGTCGATGTTCTTTATTTAAACAGCTAATTTATGTCTACCTTTAGCTCTTCTTGCGTTAATAACTCTTCTACCATTTTTAGTAGCCATTCTTACTCTGAACCCGTGAGTTCTTTTTCTTGGAGTATTGTGCGGTTGATACGTTCTTTTCATCTTAGATTTCCTCTATATTCACTAAATAAGTTGGGGATTATAGTTAAATTTTGCTTAAATATTCTTTAGTTAATTTTTACAACTACTTCATTATCTTTAACATCAAACTCAATATTACTTCCCTCACCTATTTTATCTTCTAAAATTAAATCAGCTAATTTATCTTCAACTATCTCATAAATGGCTCTTTTTAAAGGTCTTGCACCATATACTGGATCAAAGCCAATTTTTGCAATATACTCTTTTGCATTTGGCGTTAAAGAAATTTTTATATCTTTTTCTTCAACTTTTTTCTTAATATTATTAAATAAAATATCTACAATATTTGTAATAGCTTCTAAATTTAATTGTTCAAAAATAACAATATCATCAAGTCTATTCAAAAATTCTGGTCTAAAATGATTTTTTAATTCATTTAGAACTTGTTTTCTTCTCTCTTCTTTATCACTAATTTCAATAATTCTTGCACTTCCGATATTTGAAGTTAAAATAATAATTGTATTTTTAAAATCAACTGTTACACCTTTGTTATCAGTTAATCTTCCATCATCTAAAACTTGTAAAAGAATATTAAATACATCTGGATGAGCTTTTTCAACCTCATCAAATAAAATTACACTATATGGTTTTCTTCTAACTGCTTCTGTTAATTGTCCACCCTCTTCATATCCAACATAACCAGGAGCAGCTCCAACAAGTCTTGAAACAGCATGTTTTTCCATATATTCACTCATATCAAATCTAATTAGTGATTTTGGATCATCAAACAAGAATTTTGCTAGAGTTTTTGCGCTTTCTGTTTTTCCAACTCCTGTTGGTCCTAAAAATAAGAAAGATCCAATTGGTCTATTTGTTTCACTAAGTCCTGCTTTATTTCTTTTTATTGCTCGACTAATTGCTTTTAGTGCTTCATCTTGACCAATAACATCTTTTTTTAGAACCTCTTCTACCATTAAGATTTTTTGTTTTTCACTATCCATCATTTTATTAACAGGAATTCCAGTCCATCTAGAAACAATACTTGCAATTGCTTCTTCATCAACAGAGTTTCTTAAAAGAGTTCCCTCTTTTTGCATTCTTTTCCATTTTTCTTCATTTTCTTTTATTTTTGTTTCTAAAGTTGGAATTTCACCATACTCAATTTGAGCTGCTTTTTCAAAGTTTGATTCACGTTTAGCAATATTTGCTCTATTTTTTAACTCTTCGATTTTTACTTTTAATTCACTTGTTGTGTTAAAAGTCTCTTTTTCATTTGCAAATCTAGCTTCTAAATTTTGTTTTTCTTCATTTTTATCTGCTAGTTCTTTTTCTATTTGAACAATTCGTTCTTCATTCTTTTTGCCCTCTTCCATTTTAAGAGCTTCTTTTTCAACATTTAAAGTTTGAATCTCTCTTTTAATTGTTGAAAGTGCATTTGGTTCAGATTCAATTTGCATTTTTAGTTCTGCTGCTGCTTCATCTATTAAGTCAATAGCTTTATCTGGTAAAAATCTATCAGTTATATATCTATTTGATAATTTTGCAGCTGCAACTAATGCACTATCATTTATAGTTACATTATGATGAGTTTCTAGTTTCTCTTTTATACCTCTTAAAATTTGTAAAGCTTCATTAACTGTTGGCTCATCAACTTTTACAGGTTGAAATCTTCTTTGCATTGCTGCATCTTTTTCAAAATATTTTCTATACTCTTTAAGTGTTGTTGCACCAATTGTATGTAACTCACCCCTTGCAAGACTAGGTTTTAAGATATTTGCAGCATCCATAGAACCTTCACTTGCACCTGCCCCAATGATTGTATGAATTTCATCAATAAAAAGGATTATATTTCCAGCTTTTTTTACTTCATCTACTACAGATTTTAATCTATCTTCAAATTCACCTCTATATTTTGCACCTGCTATTAATGCACTCATATCTAAAGTTACAACTCTTTTATTAAGTAGTGATGTTGGAACTTCTTTATTTACTATTCTTTGAGCAAGTCCCTCTGCAATTGCTGTTTTTCCTGTTCCTGGTTCTCCCAAAAGTATTGGGTTATTTTTTGTTTTTCTAATTAAAATTTGCATCATTCTATTAATTTGTTCATCTCTTCCAATAACTGGATCTAATTCACCATCAATAGCTTTTTTATTTAAATCTATCCCATATTTGTTTAAAGCTTCTAAATTTTCATCACTACTTGAGCTATCAATTGTTTTTCCAGCTCTCATGGCTTCAAGTTCTTTTTTTGCTTCTCTTAAATCTATATATTTCCCTAATACATCTTTTATTATTTGAGAATCAAAATTTGAAATAAGCCATGTATCAACAGCTATAAACTTATCTCCAAAACTTGTCATTAATCCTTCCGCATTTTGTAAAGATGAAAGAAGATTTCTTGATAGTTTTATACTCTCTTTCGTTACACTTGAAACGCTTGGAAGCTTTTGTGCATAAGATTTAGCTTCAAGTTCTACTGCTGCTTTATTTACATTCATTTTATTTAATAATTGATTTAAAACAGAATTTGTATTTGTTAATAATGCCCAGATTAAATGTATTACTTCAACCTCTTGATTTTTATTGTGTAAAGCTAAAGCCACACCTGAGTCTATTGTTTCTGTTAATTGATTTGTTAGTTTTTCAAAAATTTTATTCATGATTAGCACTCCTTTAATTTAACTGCTAATAAAATTATAGCACTTGAGTCAAGTAATGTCAAGTTATATAATATAATCTTCTAAATTCTTATTATCATTTTTTGGTAAAACAATAATTAAAGAACAACCTTTATAAACTTCATTATTCTTTTTAAATTCAATATTTTTAGCATTAATAGTTCCATTCATATGTTCAACAATTATTTGATGTGACATATAAAGTCCTATTCCTGTACCTTGAGACTTGTGTTTTGTTGTAAAATAAGGATCAAAAATTTTTGAAATTATACTTTCATCTACTCCACCTCCATTATCGTTTATCTCTATAAAATACTCTTTATTTTTTGCATATGTTTTAATAGTTATAAATCTAGAATTTGCCTCTTGTGTTATTAATGCGTCTTTTGCATTATTTATCAGGTTAATTAAAACTTGTAAAAATTCATTTGGATAACCATTTATAATTAAATCACCTTCTAAATTGGTTTCAACTTGAATATTATGATTTTGAATGCTTGATTTTAGTAACTTTAATACATGTGTAATACTTTCATTTATACAAAAATCTTCTACAATTTTATCAGCTTTAAAAAAGTTTCTAAAATCATCAATAGTTTTTGATAAATACTGAGTGTTTTCAACAATTAAATCCAATGCATCAAATAATCTATCATCTTTTTCTTCATTAAACTCTTTTTCAAATTTTACACCACTAGCACAAGTACTAATAACACTTAAAGGTTGTCTCCATTGATGGGCAATATTTCCAATCATTTCTCCCATTGAAGCCATTTTTGATTGTTGGAAAAGTAGTTTATCTTTAGCTTTTAATTCTGTTATATCTATCAATGTAGAAAGTTTTACTTTTTTCCCATTTAATTTAATAAACTTTCCTTGGCCTAAACAAGTATGTTTTACTCCATTTTCAATTATCTCAAACTCATAAGGTAAAGTATTCTTTTTATAATTTTTTACCAATAATTCTTTATATTTATCATCAATAAAGTCTAATAAATTTTTTCCTATTAACTCTTTTTTATTACTAAGTTTTAAAAATTTTACTGCAACATTATTTGCATCTAAACAAATTCCTTTATCATGTATTACTATAACTTCCATTGTTGAATTAAACAGAGATTTAAAACTATTTAAAGAAGCTTCAAGTGATTCTTCTCTTTTGTCTATTTCTATTCTCATTTTATTAAAACTATTTAAAAGTAAATTAAATTCACTGTAATATGATTTTCTAATATCAATATTGTAATTTCCATCGGCAATATTTGTAGTAGTTTGTTGTAAATCATCAAAAGATTTAAAAATTCTTTTTGAAATTTTTAATGATAAAACTATTGCAACTATAATAAAAATTAAAATACTAAAAATTATGCCAAAAATTATGCTATTTAAAGATTTTAAAATAATCTCATAACTCTCTCTAATAACAATTTTCCAACCTGTTCTTTCAATTGAAGTATAAGTTCCGTATTGTTCTTGTTCAAAATTGGTAGAGTAAAATATTGTAAATTCATAAGGTTTTAAAACATCAATTAATTTTGTAAATACTTCATGGGTTTTTTCATTAAATCTTTGTAATACCAAATCTGGATTATTTGGATTTAAAATCATTGTTCCACTATTATCAAAAACTTTTATCATATGTGTTGAATCTTGATTTTTAAATCTTGAAATAAAATCAGAAACCTCTTTTAGCTGAATCATTAATACTACAACTTTATCCTCTAATCTAAAACTATACGAAATTGATACCTCTTCATCTACAGTAGATAAAAAAATATTTGACCAATAATCAGTATTATCTTTAATTTCTTTAAAATACTCCTGATTAGAATAATCAAAACCTTTGTAGATATTAAGATTAGTTGTTGCATAAAAATTTTCGATTATTCCATCTTTATTCAAAACTAAAATACTAGAAATATTTGTATTTGTATCAACAATATTTTTTATTAAATCACTATTTTCATCGTAGTTATTTTTAATATATAAAGAAATTTTGTCTATTTTTAATAAAAATTTATCAATTTCTGACTCTATTTGAAATAAAATCTGTTTTTGGTTATGTTCAATAATATTTAATTTAGAGTAATAAAAATTCACCATAGCAATTAAACCCACTGAAATTGCTACAAAAATTGAAAAAGAAATTAAGATAACTAAAATCTCTTTTTTTAGGCTTTTTTCTCTTTTCATTCTACTTTTTCAAACTTTCCATTTATTACTTTAAATGTATTAAATTTTCTAACTACATCACCATATTGATCGAAAATGATAATATCTTGCAAACCTTGAAACTCCTTTTTTATCAAAAGATTCTTTTTAAGTTCTGTTTGATCTCCCATTTTAAGAAGTTCAATAATAACCCTTGCTAATTCATAACCTTTGAAAGCATATAAGGATGGTTCTATTTTATATTTTTCTCTATATTTATTTAAAAAACTAATAAAATCTTTACTTTTTGAATTTTCATCATAATCAATATTAAAAATCATTCCCTCACTATATTTTCCTGTATTCTCAATAAAAGCAGGAGTCATCGCCCATTCAGATGAAGCTATTTGAGTTTTTACATCTTTCATTTTTAAATATTGAACAACCCTTGCAGCATCAAGAGAGTTTGCACAAATCAAAATCAAATCAGGATTTGAACTATTTATATCTTGAACTAAATCATCTAAATTTTCATTTGTTTTTGTATACTTTATAAATTTTTCACCACCATTTAATATAAAACTTTTTTCAAAATTTTCTAAATAATCTTTTGTATAAGTAATATTACCAGGGTCGTAAATTCCATAAATTTTTTTATATCCATTATCTTTTATGTATTTGGTAAAAGTTGAAAATCTTTGTTCATTGTTTGCAACATGAACCCTAAAAAATTGATCATCAATTCCAGAAAATTCATTACTTGCAGATGCAGCTGAAATCATAAACATATCTTTATGTTGGTTTATAATAGACATAGAAATTTTCGACATACTACTTGTAACATTTCCAATAACTATTTTTATTCCTTGACTTATGTAATCATTTACAATTTGTCTATTTACTTGTTCATCTTTTTTATCATCTTTAAATATTAGCTCGATTTTTTTGCCATTAATTTCATATTTTTCTTCTTCAAAAGCTAAAATAATTCCATTCATCATAGGATTACCCAAATCAGAATATTTTGCAGTCAATGCTCCTACAAAACCTATTTTAACTACTTCCTTTGAATCTTTAAAAAAGAACAAAAAATAAATAACTAGCATTAAAATAATTGTAACTAATAGATAAAGCTTTTTCATTATAATCCTACTTATTAACTTTTATATATGATTATATAATTTTTTTCTATAAATGTTATAATAAATCATATTTAAAAAGGAAGTTTAATGTTATGTGGTATTGATGAAGCTGGACGTGGTCCAATTGCAGGTCCTTTAGTTGTTGCTGGTGTAATTTTAATTGAGGAGATAAATGGATTAAATGATTCAAAAGTTTTAAGTGAAAAAAAAAGAGAAAAACTTTTTGAAGAAATAACAAAAAAATCGAAATATCACATAGTTTTTACAGATGCAAAAACAATTGATGAAAAAGGTTTAAGCCTTTGTCTTAAAAATTCAATCTCAGAAATTATGAAAACTTTAGAAAATGATTGTAATGAATTTTTAATGGATGGAAATACAACTTTTGGAATACAAACTCTTAATTGTAAAATAAAAGCAGATGCAACAGTTCCACAAGTTAGTGCTGCCTCAATCTTGGCAAAAGTTAGTAGAGATAGATATATGTGTGAGATTAGTGATAAATATTTTCAATATGATTTTTCAAAACACAAAGGATATGGTACAAAAGCTCATGTTGAAGCTATAAAAAAATTTGGTAGAAGTGATGAACATAGAGTAAGTTTCAAATTAAAAGCATTAAATGAACAAATCGATTCACAAATGACAATTGATTATTAACTATAAAGAAAGCTTGTTTAAAGTAAAATATTTGATTATTTAATTAGGGAATTTATTAATGGAAAAAAAAACTATCTATCAATTTATAACTATTACATTATTATTAACCTTAATTGTTGGCGCAATTTCTATATATAATTCAAAAAACAATTCGATTAAAGCTTCAATTCACAATGCAGAAATCATTTCTGAAATAGTTAAAAATGATTTAACTACACATATGATAAATAGAAATATGAATCAAATGGAAACTTATTTATATTCCATGTCAAATGTAAAAAACATTGTTAGTTTATGGACAGTTAGAAGTGAATCAATAAATAAACAATATGGCATTAATGAAAATAAAAGAGCAAAAGATGAAATTGATAAAGAAGTTTTAAAAAGTGGTAAAACCATATATAAATTAAATGAAAATTCTCATTATCCAATTATGAGAATAACTGTTCCCTATAAAGTTGTATTTGAAAATGGCGTTGACTGTCTAAGTTGTCATAATGCTTCATCAGGTGATACTTTGGGTGCAATATCAATAGAACTAAATATAAGTGAACTTGAAGACTCTGAATTTGAGAATATATATTTAATCCCAATTGTAGTGATTATTGGCATGTTATTAATTCTATTCCTATTTAGAAAAATATTTAATCAATACTCATTAATTTTTAATAATTTATCGAAAAGCTTGGATTCTGCAATTAATGGAAGATTTAAAAAAATTTCATATGAAGAAAATTTATCTAACGATATGATAATTTTAATGGATAAATTTAACAACTTAATGACAACTTTCAAAGATACTACAACGGACATAGATAAAAAATTAAAAGGTTTTATTGGAAGTAAAATAAGCAGTCAAACTAATCCTTTACAAGATTCAAAAGATATAGTTTTAAATCTATCAAATTTATATCAATTTAAAAAAGAAATTGAGCTTGATAATACAAAAGAAGAGATTTATAATAGACTATCAGAAATTTTTATTAATCATTTTAAAATCAAAAACTTTACTTTTATTGAAATTGATGTAGCAAAACATAAAATGACTACAACAAAAAAGGTGGGTAACACATTCTATTGTAAAGAAAATATTGAAAATGAACCACATTTATGTCGAGCTGCTAGAACTAAAAATGATGTGATTACAACTGCATATCATCATACTTGTCCTTATTTTAATAAAGAGAACAAATTTCATTACTGCATTAGCACAGATATTAGTAAAGATATTTATTTAATCATAAACTTTGTATTTGATACAAATGAGGAGTTAGATTATTTAAAAGATAAAATCTCGTATATTAAAAGTTATATTAATGAAGCTGCACCTTCAATTGAAGTTAAACTTCTAATGGAAGCTCTACAACAATCAGCATTTAGAGATGGATTAACTGGTTTATATAATAGAAAATTCCTAGATGAACATGCCAAAAAACTCATTCCTCAAGCAATTAGAGATAAATTTAATGTTGCTGTATTATTATTAGATATGGATCATTTTAAAGCTGTAAATGATGAATATGGACATGATATTGGTGATAAAGTATTAAAAGAGTTAGCTAGAATTTTAAATGAAACAGTAAGAGAATCTGACCTTATTATAAGATATGGCGGTGAAGAGTTTATAGTTTTATTAGTTAATATCAAATCTGAAGAAGATGCCTTAGCAGTTGCTAATAAAATTAGAACTAGAGTTAGCGAAAATGAAATTGATGTTTATGCAGGTAGTAAATTAAGAAAAACTGTTAGTATTGGACTATCTATGTTCCCTGAGGATTCATCTTCTTTAGAATCAGTAATAAAACAAGCAGATATTGCACTTTATGAAGCAAAAAGTAAAGGAAGAAATAAAGTAATTAAATTCCAATCGGAACAAGTTTCTAGTATTGATTTATTCTAAAAAAGATAAAAAGCTTGTAAAAAAAGAAATTTTACAAGCTTAACAGAAATTTTCCAACTTTTAAAACTATTTTGAAACTTCACCAATATGTCTCTCAACAGACTCTATTTTTGTTTTTAATCTATTTTCATGGCCTTTTCTAATATCAAATTTCAAAGTTGAAAAAACTCTATTACATCCTAACTCTTCTAATTTTAAATAACATTTTTCAACTAAGGCTAATGCTTCTGAAATTGTATCCGTTTCAATAATAGTAGCCATTGCTGTTAATTGATAATTTATTCCACTTTCTCTAATTATTTTTATTACTTCCGAAACTTCTTTACTTTTACTCTCACTTTTATCTGTTGGAAACATCGACATTTCCATTAAAATTGACATATTAACTCCTTGATTATAATTTATACATGTAGCTTTAAATAATGTATATATTTTTTAGTAATTATTTAAAATAATTTTGATAGTATATATTATAATTAAAAAAATAAAAAGGATTAAAATGCAATTAGAAGTATCTGCTGAAGTTATATTATCGCAATTAGGATATTCAAAAGGTGAAGCTTCACTAAAACAAGCTGAAAAAATGATGGAATCTACAGTAAATTTTGATAAATTTGCAAAACATATTTTTACACTAAATGATCACCTAAAAAAAATGAATGCTTATGTAGGTCTATCTAACAAATCAAATCATTTAAAAATCAAATGTGATGAAAATGACTCTGAAGAAATTTTACAAGAGTTCCATGAAGAAGTTTCACATTGGGCTGATAAATACAATGTGAACCTTGAAAGAACTGATAATAAACACGTTTACTATATACTTGGAAGTAATTAAAATATCTTTTTATAACTATGACAATAAGGCATCTTTTGATGTCTTTCATAGTAATCTTGATGATAATCTTCTGCTTCATAAAATGGTACTAATTCATATAAAGAAGTAGCAACTTTAAAACCTTTTTCACTTAACTCTTTAATCAATTTTTCACTTATATTTTTTTGCTCATCATCTACATAAAATATTGCAGATAAATATTGACTTCCAATATCTGGACCTTGACCATTTGTTTGAGTAAAATCATGGATTTCAAAAAACAATTTTGCTAATGTTTCAAAAGAAACAATAGTTTCATCATAAGTAACTTCCACAACTTCTAAATGTCCTGAAAAACCAGTACATACCATTTGATAACTTGGATTTTCTATGTGCCCACCCATGTAACCAGATATTGCAGAGATTACACCTTTTAATTTTTCAAAATGATATTCAACTCCCCAAAAACAACCCGCTGCGAAATATGCCTTTTTTATCATAATTAGCTCCTATATTAATAAGCTATTCTAACTAAATTCTTTTTAGATTATTCTATTGACATTCGTTATATATTTAAATATACTGCGAAATTCATTTACTTACTACTTACATTTTTCGCACAAAAATAATAAGTAAAGGAAATAATATGGAACATAATAATGTATTCATAAATTTAAAACATGATCCAATCACAGATATAAAAAGTTTTAGTAACTGTGATCCTACACAAAAATTTAATCCTGAGGGTGTAAAACCTGTCATGATTGATTTTATTTATCCAGAAGTACCATTCCCTCCAAAAACTATTTATCAAGAGTTTGGAGAAGAGAATATAAAAAAAATGGTTTTTCATCACCACAATTTACTAAAAAAAAGTTTTTTAGGACATCTTTTTTCACAAGATGAAAAGATGTTTGAAATAGTTACAAATAGAACTGCTGAATTTTTTATGGAAGCTTTAGGAGCACCAGAAAGATATACTTCACAACATGGACATCCACATCTTCGTTCAAGACATTTTCCTTTTACAATTGATGAACAAGCAAGAGATATTTGGCTAATGTTCTACAAAAAAACACTCAAAGAAGTAGATTTTCCTAAAGAATATCTAAAAGATTTTTGGGAATGGATAGAATCATTATCTTTAAGAATGATAAATAGAAGAACTATGATGGAAGCCCCTAAAAGATACCCATATAAAGATATTGCCCATGAGTTTGAAAAAGGAGAAAAAGATGAAAACTAAATCTTTACTTCTATTTTTATTTATAATATTTAATAGTACATTATTTTCAAAAACTATTGTTGATATGAGTAATACTAAAGTTGAAGTTCCCGATAAAATAGAGAGAATTTTTGGTTCAGCACCTCCAACTACATTTTTAGTTGCATTATATAATCCTGAATTATTAGTTGGATTAAATTTTCCTGCAAACAATGAAAATAATTTAGGAAGTGAAGAGTATCTTGGAAAATATTTTATGTCATTACCAATTTTAGGTGGTTGGCATGGAAATCAAAAGGGTGCAAGTATTGAAAAACTTTTAAGTGTTAATGCACAAGTTATCTTAGCTTGGCAAAATGAGTTTCTTCTTGAACAAGTTCAAAATAGTCTAAAAAAAGTTGAAATACCTATAGTAATGCTTGATGCTGATAATTTAGAAAAAACACCACAAACATTTAGATTTTTAGGAGAATTACTTAATAATCAAAAAAGAGGTGAAGAGTTAGCCATATATGCTGAACAAACCCTAAGTTATATTGAAAAGATGACAAAAAAAATTCCAAAAGATAAAGAAGCAACTTTTTATTATGCCCAAGGAAATAATGGTTTACAAAGTGATTGTCAAGACTCTTTTCACACAACACAATTTAGATTTATAAAAGCAAAAAATATTTTTGAATGTGTTCAGAAAGATATTGTTGGTATGGAGAATCTTAGTTTTGAAACAATTTTAAAAGCAAATCCTGAATATATCATTGTTCAATCAGCACAATTCTATGATAAGATTTTTACAGATACAAACTGGCAAATGTTAGATGCAGTAAAACAAAAAAAGGTTTATTTAGTTCCAAAAATTCCCTTTAACTGGATAGATAGACCACCCTCTTTTATGAGATTATTAGGAATTCACTGGTTAAGTTCTATTATGTATAAAGACTTATATGCAAAAGATATTAACAAAGAAATCAAAACTTTTTATAAACTATTTTTTAATGTAGAATTAACTGATGAAGCATTAAAAAACATATCAAAAAACGCTCTATAAAAATTAAAATGAAGATACATTATTTTGTATCTTCATCTTTTTTATTCATTATTATTTTTCATCTATTTTAATTATTTTTTCCAATATATCTCAAAATTATAAAAAATAATTTTAAAATATGCTATTTTTTATACAATTTATCTGTAAATCATTATTGACTTTTTTATCGTTATATCTTAGCATAAACAACGAAAAATGTAAGTAACAAGAAAATGAAAGAAATTTTATATATAAAAAAGGTAAAAAAAAGCATGAACTCAAAGGAAATATTTTTTATTGTTAGACTTAATTTTGGTGAATTTTAGAGATGAAAATAATTTTAATATTATTCGTAATTCTAATTCTACTTTCACTATTTTCTCTAACACTTGGGCAATATGATTTATCAATAAAACAAATTATTGATTTTTTATTATATAAATTAGGTTTTGGTGAAGTGCCAAATTCTCAACTAATTCAAAATATCATTGTTGAAATTAGATTCCCAAGAATTATGGCTTCAATTTTAATTGGTGCATCTTTAGCAATTTCAGGAGTTGCATTTCAATCGATGTTTAGAAATCCGTTAGTCTCTCCTGGAATTTTAGGTGTACTTTCAGGGGCTTCTTTTGGAGCAGCTTTAGGAATGATTATTTTTAAAAATTTTATTCTAATTCAAGCTTCTTCATTTATTTTTGGAGTAATTGCTGTTTCTATTGCACTATTTATTTCAATGTTTAATAAACAAAATCAAGTTATTTTGTTGATTTTAGGTGGAGTTGTAAGTTCAGCATTTTTTAGTTCACTTCTTTCAATTACAAAATATATGGCTGATCCTTATAATCAACTTCCTGCAATTGTTTATTGGCTTATGGGAAGTTTAGCTTTAATAGATAAAGGAACTATTTATATCGTCTCTATTCCAATTTTACTTGGGATTTTTCTTATGATATTTTTATCAAAATATTTAAATATCCTAAGCCTAGGAGATGAAGAAGCAAGAAGTTTAGGGATAAATGTAAAACTTGTTCGCTTTACAATTATTATAACTGCCACTTTTATAAGTGCTTTTACAGTTGTTTTAGCTGGAATGATTGGTTGGGTTGGACTTGTAATTCCTCATATTGCACGATTGTTATTTGGCTCTAATAACATAATTATTGTTCCAATTACTGCCCTACTTGGAGCAATTTATCTTCTTATAATTGATAATATCTCAAGAATGTTATTTACTGTTGAAATTCCAATTGGAATATTAACTTCCCTAATAGGTATTCCATTTTTTGCTTATGCTTTAAAAAATGTGAAAAAAGGATGGGCTTAATGTTTAGGGTTGAAAATTTAAAATTCTCATATGGAAAAAAAGAAATTCTAAAAGGAGTTGATTTTGAAATTAACTCTTCTGATATTATCTCAATTTTAGGACCTAATGGTTGTGGGAAAACTACTCTTTTAAAAATTTTATTAGGCTTTTTAAAACCCTCTTCTGGTGAAGTTTATTTTGAAAATGAACCTATTAAAAATATAAAAACAAAAGAATTTTTTCAAAAAGTAGCTTACATTCCACAAATTCATGATGCAGCTTTTGGTTATTTAGTAAAAGATGTTGTACTTATGGGAAGAATGCCTTACAAATCCCTATTTTCAAACTATAACAATGAAGATAAAAAAATTGCTTTAGAAGCATTAGAAATTTTGGGAATGAAACATTTACAAGATGAAATCTACACAACTTTAAGTGGTGGACAAAGACAACTTATCTTAATAGCCAGAGCTATTGCTCAACAAGCAAAGGTATTTATTATGGATGAACCAGTTAATGGTTTAGATTTTGGAAATCAATACAAACTCTTAAATAAAATCAAAGAGTTATCAAAAAAAAATTTAACTTTTATAAAAACAAGCCACCATCCTGATCATGTTTTTTTTGCATCAAAGGAAGCTATTTTTTTAAATGAAGGAAGAATTTTAGAAAAAGGTGAACCAAATAAAATTATTAGGGAGGAGAATATTGAAAAAGTTTATCACTTAAAATCAAAAATTGAAGATTTACATGATAGAAAAATTTGCATAGCAATTTAAATTTTTTTAATAAGCGTTATATATAAAAATATACAAGGGAGCATAAAAAAATATGAAAATCAAATCTTATAGTTTAATTTTATTGGGATTACTCTATTCATCATCATTTGCAGATAATACAAGTAATATAAAATTAGAATCAATTGACATAGAAGATAGTTTAGAAAACTATTTTTATAATATAGATGAAAATGGACAGACTAGAACAATTTCAGGGGAAACATCTTCAACATTACAAGGTACTAGCTCAACTAATTATTATAAAAGTTTAGAACTTGCACCTTCAATTAATGTGGAAACTCAAGATGCTTATGCTTTAACTGTTGATCAAAATATGTTAAGAGTTAGAGGTCAAGTTGGTGACACATTTAGTAAATTAAGCACAACTATTGAAGGTATTCCTTTTGGTGTAAATGTGGGAAATGGTGGAACTGGTTATATTGTAGATAAAGAAAATCTATCTTCAGTAGATTTTATAACTGGATTAACACCAGCAAATAAAGGTCTTGGGTATGGAACGACTGCTGGTTCTATGGATTTACAACTTATAAAACCACATAATGATTTTGGAGGTATGTTATCTCTTGGTGCGGGAACTGATAGTTTCAAAAAAGCCTTTGTCAGAGTTGATAGTGGAAAAATTGCAGATAAAGTCGCTTTCTTTATTTCAACTTCTGATATGGAAAATGACAAATGGAAGGGTGAAGGTGAAATAAAACGTAAAAACCTTAATGCAATGACAACGATTGATATTTCAGATACAACACAAGTTGAATTATTTGGTGCTTATAATAGTTTTGATAGACATGAATATAAGCCATTGTCTTATGCTGAAACTCAATCTTTAAGTGATAATTACTCTAACGACTATAATACACAACTTACTGGAAATAAATTTAAAGATGCTTTATATTATAACTTCAATAAACAAGATTATGATGAGTATTTTTATTACATCGCATTAAATACTCAAGCAAATGATTTAAAAATTAGAATAAAACCATACACTTTTGGAAGTGAAGGAACAAGATATAGTGGAAGTACTACGACTGGTACTATAACAAAAATGATTAGTGAACAAGAAACCTATGGAGTAAATTTAGACTTTGATTATCCACTAGTAGACGGTAAACTTTATGGTGGTTGGTGGTACCAAGAGATGCAAAGTACTCCACCTCCAAAAATGCAAACAGTTTATGATATTTTAGCAAATGGAACTTTGAAGTTTAAATCATATGGAATGTTAACAGATGTGGATGAAAGAACTTCAAATTCGCCATATATGGGATATGAAAAAACAGTAAATAACACTTATTTTAATGCAGGATTACGTTATTTAATGTTTGATTTTCCAGCAATCACGGGATATAACACAAATGGTATTTCTTCTGATTTATCATATGATGATGCAATTGCTGCTTCAAGTGGCGTAAAAAATGGAATGAAAGTTGATTCTAGTTCATCAAATGAACTATTACCTAGTTTATTGATTGAGCAAAAATTAGATCAAAGTTGGAAAATTGGTGGAGGTTATGCAAGAAATTTTGCAAATCCTTGGCAAGGTCCATTATGGTCAGTTTATAACTCAAATACAGCAAAATTTCAAGCAGCAGGTATTACTTTACAAGATTTATGGGATGAGTTAAAACTTGAAACATCAAATAATTTTGAACTTTATGCTAAATATTCTTACGAAAAATTTGCACTAAAAAATACTTTTTTCTATGGTGATTACAAAAACAAACAAGTTACAGTTTATGACCCAAATTTAAATTTAAGTTATTATAAAAGTGATTCAAATGCTACCTCAATGGGTTCAGAACTAGAGGGAAGTTACAATGTTAATACTATGGCAACACTATTTGCCTCAACTTATTATAATCAATTTGAATTTGATGAAGATATTTTACTTGCAACAAACAGTTACTTAAAAGCAAAAGGAAATCAAATTCCAGATGTTGCTAAATTTGGAGCAAAGCTTGGAGTTAATTTAAACTATGACAAATTTGTTGTTACTCCAATTGCAAGATATATTGGGAAAAGATATGGAGATGCTGAAAATACAGAAAAAGTTAATGGTTATACAGTATTTGATTTAAACACAAAATATATTCTTCAAAAAAATAAAGTTGAACTATCTTTAGCTCTACAAAATATCTTTGATAAAAAATATATAGGTATTGTAAAAAATAGTTTAGATGATACAAGAACTGGCTCTACTGAATATTATCAAGGAGCTCCTTTCTCAGCTGTATTTAATATGACTGTTAAGTTTTAATCATGAAAACAATTAAATTATTTTTTATTTTTACACTCTTAAGTCTAAATCTTTTTGCACAACGCACTATTTTAGATATGGAAAATAGAGAGATTACTGTTCCTGATAATATATCAGGAATAGTGAGTGTTGGAGGAACTCCTGCCATCAATAGTTTTTTATTTGCTTTTAAAAAAGCAGGAATTATTCAAAATGGTGTTAAAGATGAAAATCTAAGAAAAATGCCCTTTTGGAAACATCAAGAGTGGTTTATGCCAAAACTTTTCTCACTTCCTCAAGTTTCATCAAATCCTCCAAGTTGGAATCCAGAATTTGAGAAATTAGCACTTACAAAATTTGATATAGCCATAGTTAATGATAGTTTAGCTTCTTCTTTACTTGAAAGAAGAGGTTATAAAACTGCAATCATTAATTGGCAAGGTAAAGATAATATCAAAAGAAGTATGAACTTTTTAGGTGAACTTTTTAATATGCAAGAAAATGCAAAAAACTATAGCAATTATTATGATTATATTATTAATCTTATAGATGAAAGAACTTCTTCAATAAAAGAGAAAAAAAGTGCTTTATATATTCGAATGAATAATTTATCACTACCAATGGTTACAACAGCAAATACCATCTTTAGAAAAGCTGGTGGAATACCAACAACAGCTAATATCAATCAAGAACATGTCTCTATTGATATGGAAAAATTCTTTGTTTTAAATCCTGATTTTCTTTTTGTTTGGGGAGAGGATGATGTTAAATTAGCTCTTAGTAATCCAAAATTTAAAGATTTAAAAGCAGTACAAAACAATCAAGTCTACTCTATTCCAATGGGAGCCCACTTTTGGACACATTATACACCAGAACAAATTTTGTGTATTTTATGGGTATCAAAAAAAATGTATCCTGAACTTTTTAAGGATATAGATATGGAAAAAGAGACATCTTCATTTTATGAAAAATTCATGGGAACAAAACTAAGTTCAGAACAAATAAAACAAATACTAAATATATAAAAGGAAAAATATGAAAAAAAAATTATCACTAATTACAATACAAATGTGTACACTAGCTGCCTTTGCTGCACAAGATACAAAAATTCAAGAAATTGATATTAAAGATACGGCCTTATTGCAAGAATCATTAAGTAGCACTAAGTCTACTATAAAGCTAGAAGATGAAACCGTTACATCTATGAATGATGCTTTAGATAAAGAGTTTTTTGTTGAATTCAAAAAAACAAGTGGATATTCATCTGAACCTTATATTAGAGGAAGAGGAAATAAAGGTGTTCCAGTTTTTATTGAAGGCTTAAGACTGAATGCAGGTCATGATGATTCTACTAACTTATTTGGAATGACTGACATTGCAGAAGTTGATGTATATAGAGGTGCAAATGGAGCAAAACTTGGAATGGGAGCTATGAGTGGTGCTGTTGTAGTTAAATTCAAAGAACCTGAGTTTACAAATACAGAAGATTTTAAAGTTTCTGGATTTGCAAATAGCGAATTTGAATTCTTATCAAAAGATGGAAATAGTAACTCTTTAGGGGCAAATTTATATAACAATATTATTAACTTATCACTTAGTGGCACGATTAGTGATTATAACAACTATGAAAATGGTAATTCAGATGAAGTTTTACATTCACAATACGATACTTCAAATCTTAATGGAAGTGTTGCCTTTAAAACTTCAGATGATAGTTATGTATACGCTAGATATATGGAAGATAAGGCTGATTCAGAAGATCCATATACAAGATATTTAAATAATGGTATTTGGACTTATACAGATAGACCAAATGATAAAGGAAAAACTTATTTTGTAGGATTTAGAAAAGATTATTTTGCTGGGGTTAATAATTTTGACATTCAATATTTTAAAAATGATTTGCACTATGATATAAATACAAAAAAAGAAGCAACTATATCAGAGCAGCAAGAATTATTTAGAGATAGTAATACAAATGGAGTAAAAATCTCTACAAATAAAGAGTTGGGTAATCATAATTTAAGTCTTGCTGGAACTTATTCAGATATGGACATAAAAAATGGTGTAAGAAATTTCAACTCAACTACAAAAACTTGGGGTAGTTGGATGAGTGCATTTGGAATTACTGGTGGAGAGATTGAATCTTATAATCTATCACTTTCTGATGATATTCATTATGACAAACTATTTTTTAATCTAGCATCTGGTTATGAATATGTAAAAAGAGATGTAACTTCAAATGTAAATACAAATAATTTTAATTCATTAATTCCAGCAACATTATTAAGCCAAGTTGTAAAACAAAATACAAATGAAAAAGATAATCTAATATCTCTTAGTGCAACGGTTGGTTATGAAGTTTCAACTGCATTTATACCATATTTGAAATTATCAAATGCAACAAGAACTCCATATTTTAATGAACAATATGGAAATAATCCAAGTAATGGCTCACAAATACCAAATCAAGATTTAGATAATGAAAAAGTTTATGGTGTAGATATTGGTGCTGATGGTCAAATTGGAAAAGCTTATTATTCGAGTGCTTTATATTATCAAGAATATAAAGATTATATTGAGTTAGTAAATACAGGTTATAAAACAACTGGAAATTTACCTATTAAACAATTTGTTAATTTAGATGAAGCAGAAATTTATGGTGCAGAATTAATGCTTGGATATAACATTTTTAATGATATTTTTACAGAGGCTTCTTATACATATACGAGAGGAAAAAATAAAGATGATAATCAACCTTTAGCATATATTACACCTCAAAAATTGACATTAAGCTTAGCTCAAAAAAGAAAAAAAGGTCTTAATTGGAAATTAGAAGAAGAATTAGTTGATAATCAAAACAAAATTTCAACAGTAAATGGAGAAAAAGAGACAGCAGGATATGCACTTACAAATAGTTCAGTTGGTTATGCTTTTGGTAAAGTTGGAGTTTTTAAATCTGCAAATATCTCTTTTGAGTTAAATAATATTTTTGATAAAAATTATAGAGAACACTTAAGTAAAGTCTCTTCAACTGCTTACTATTTACCAAATGAAGCTGGAATAAATGGTGCTGTTGCACTGCAAGTTAAATTTTAGAGATTATTAAAAGAAGAAAAAATGAATATTGCAAAAAAATTACAGAATAAAAAAGAGAATCTTTTATTAATCCAAAATGTACATTCTAAGGATTTTATATGACCTTTGGATTATTACTTCTATTTGAACATCAAAATGATTTCCAAGATACTTTAGAAAAACAATTAAACCTTATCAAACTATTTGATAAGGTTATTGACAGAGTTTGGGTTACAGAACATCATTATAATCCACTAAGGGCAAACTCTGCTCCTTTGATGATTTTAAATCATATTGCAAAATATACAAATAAAGATTTAGGTATTGCAACTTTATTATTGGGATTATATGACCCTGTATACACAGCTGAATCAATTTCAGTGTTGAGTAATTTAATTAATCGAAAACTCTATATTGGTACAGCGAAAGGTGGAAGAAGTGAAGTTAAAAATTCCCATTTGAATTTAACTGAAGAGTTAGCACGAAAATATTTACTTAGTAATTTAAAAATAATACAGCCTTTGTTGAAAAATGAATCTGTAATATTTAACACAAAAGCGTTTACCCTTTCACCCAAAATAAATAATCCTATAGAATTTTCTATTGCATCACTTAATGAAGAACTTATAAAATATGCAGCATTACAAAATATGCCTTTATTGGCAGGTCACAAATGGAGTATAGAAAAGATTAAGAATATGATATTAACCTATGAAAAATATCATGCACAAAACAAAAAACCATCTATTATTCTCTCTCGTATGTTTTGTCCTACAACTAACAAAAAAGAAGTTATTGAATCAATAAAAGAAAATATGACAAAACAAAGAAAAATTGTCTCTGCTTTTAATAAAAATCATGAACCAAAAATATTAGATGAAAAGATTTTTGATGAAAGTCTTATTGATACAAAAGAAGAGATACAAAATAAATTAGCATTTTTCAAAAGCTTAGGTGTAACTCACATAATATTACGCCCAATAGAACATCAATTAAATTCAAATGATATTGAAATTTCATTGGGAATAAAAAAATGATAATTCTAAACTTATTAAACAAAAAGGAAATTATATGATTGAAACAATTAAACTCTATATTGAATATAGTATTATGGGATTACTTGTATTTATGAGCTTTTTAACTTTATGGTTTAGCCTTGAGAGATACTTTTTTCTTTCAAAAGTAAACTTGCAAGATTACAAAAAAAAAGGTGAACTTGAAAATAGTTTAACAAATAATCTAACAACAATCTCCACAATTGCGTCAAATGCTCCTTATATTGGTCTTTTTGGTACTGTTTGTGGAATTATGATTACCTTTTATAAAATCTCAGAAAGCTCAAATCTTGACACAAATGGTGTAATGATGGGATTAGCCTTAGCTCTAAAAGCAACAGCTCTTGGTATTTTAGTGGCAATTTTTGCAACAGTAATTTACAATGGACTTGCTAGAAAAGTTGAAGTTCTAATGACAAAATGGGAAGATTTAAATGAGAGTTAAAAAATTTGATTCTATGAATGTTATTCCTTTTATAGATATTATGCTTGTATTATTAGCAATTGTTTTAACCTTTTCAACTTTTATAGCCCAAGGAAGAATTGAGATTACTCTTCCGAAAGCTTCTACAAATGAGCAAACAAACTTGGAACTAAAAGAGTTAATAATAGATGCAAATGGACAAATAGTTTTTGAAGAAAAACCTCTAGAAATGACTCAATTAAAAGAGATTTTATCTCTTTTACCAAAAACTACTCCCATATCTTTAAAAGCTGATGAAAACACTCCTTTTAAAGTTTTTGTTCAAGTTATTGATGCTTTTAAAGAGTTAAAAATGGATAAAATATCTATAGTTACTGAGTTACAACGATGAATAATTCAAAAAAAGCTTTTTTTATCTCTTTGTTAATTCATGTTTCATTATTTGCAATGTTTATTGATTTTGAACAGCAAAAACCAGAAAAAAAAGAAGTTGTTGTTCTAAATATGAACATGATTCAAAATATAAGTCAAAAAGAACAGATTCAAGAAACACCTCAAGAAGTTGAAAAAGAGATAGCAAAAGAACCTGAAATAGAAAAACAAATAAAAGAGATAAAACCTGAACCTGTAAAAGAGGTAATAAAACCAAAAATTGAACCTAAAAAAGAGATTGCAAAAGAACCTATAAAAGAAGAGATAAAAGAGCTTGTTGAAAATATTCCAACAACAAAAGAGATAATTCAAACTCCCAAAAAAGTAGAACCTCAAGAAAACTATGAACAAAAATATATAGATGAAAATCTAGCTAGTATAATTGCAGCAATTAAAAAATATAAAAAATATCCTCTTCAAGCAAAAAAAAGAGGAATGATTGGAAAAGTTCTTGTTAAATGTACCATAAAAACCGATGGGAAACTTGAAAATATCAAAATTATCGAAGCTTCAAAATATGAACTTTTAGATGAAAATAGCATAGAAATTTTACAGATTGCCTCAAAAGAGTTTGTAGCTCCTAAAAGAGATGTAACAATTAGCATCCCTTTTAACTACTCTTTGGATTAATTTCTATTATCTCTTATTAACATTACTGTTTTATTTTCACCTAATATTTTTATATCAAATAATTCAGTGGCTTTTATTAATTCACCCAATTTTTTATATCCATAATTGATTGGGGAAAAAGATGAATTTTGATTGATATATAAACCAACAGCAGCAATATTTGACCAACCACTATCATCAGAGGTTTGTTCAGCTGCTTTTCTTAAAAGTGCCACAAGTTTTGTATCTTTTCTTAGTTGTACTTTTGTTAGTTTACTGTTATTTGAACTAGCACAGGCAACATCTTCTTTTGTATAATCAAAAAGTTTTTCCACATAAATAAACTGTGAACAAGCATTTACAAAAGATTCAGGAGTCTTATCTTCTCCATATCCATAAACTGTAATTCCATTTGATAATATTCTAGAAACCACAGGAGTAAAATCACTATCACTTGTCACAAGAGCTAAAGCTCCTAGATTTCTTGTGTAAAGTAAATCCATAATATCAATAACCATTGCAATATCACTTGCATTTTTACCTTTTGTATATGCAAATTGTTGGATTGGTTTTATATTATATTTGTGTAAAATATCTTCCCAGCCTTGAAGTCTTTTATCTTTCCAATTTCCATAGGCATTTCTTATATTTATAGTGCCATATTTTGATAAATCATTTATAATACTATCAATATATTTTGCACTTACATTATCACAATCAATAAGCATTGCAATATTTATTTGAGGGATAATCATACTTTTGCTTTAAAGTTTAATGAAATAGAATTCACACAATGTCTTGTATTTTTAGCAGTTAATCTTTCACCCTCGAAAACATGTCCTAAATGTCCTCCACAAGAAGCACAAACAATTTCTACTCGTCTTCCATCTCTATCTGGAACTCTTTTTACAGCACCTTCTATCTCATCATCAAAACTTGGCCATCCGCAACCTGATTTAAATTTATCATCTGATTTATAAAGTGGTGCATTACATTTTTTACATGTGAAAATTCCTTCTTCATAAAAATCATTATACTTTCCAGTAAAAGGATACTCTGTTCCTTTATTTTCTATTACATATTTTTCTTCATCATTTAATTCATTATAATTCATTATATATTTTCCTTTTATTTATCAAATCTTATTATATATTTTATTCCATCTTGCGTCTTTTCTACACCTAATAATCCAAAATTCTTTTCAACAAATACTTTAACTAAATAAAAACCTAAATCAAAATTATCATGTTTTAAAGAGCATGGCGTTAAAAAAAACTTCTCTATTTGTTCTTCATCATAAGCATTTGTATTATCTTTGTAAATAATAAAAATTGATTGATTTGAATCTTCAATACTGATATTTATTTGTTTTGTTTGAACTAAATTATTAGATTTAAAATTCTCAATTGATTTTGATATTAACTTACTAAAAATATGTTTTAATTCATCAAATACGATATTTAAAGATAGAAGATTATCACCTTCAATATTAATATTTATATTTAATCTATTCATTTCCTCTTTTAAGGAAAAAAGTACATTATCCAAAGAAACTTTTATATTTACATTTTCTTTATTTTTCTTATTATTAAAAAACTTATGAAAATCATCCATAACTATATCTAACTTGTTTACTTCTTTCAATGTTTTTTTGAATATATCATCAGATTTAAACTCATCGATATTTGTAAATTTTAAGTCCAAAGATTGTAGATATAATTTTATTTTATCAAGTGGTTGTTTCCATTGTAAAGTTATAACATCAATTATAGAAGCCATTGCACCAATCTTTGATTGTCTTACAATTATCTCATCTTTTTGTCTTATTTGGTTTACTTGTTCTTTTACTAATACATTTAAATTTGTATTTACAAGTTCAAGCTCATTCATTACCCTTGCTAGTTTTAAATGAACCTCAACTCGTTTTAATAAAACTTCACTGTAAAAAGGTTTTGTGATATAATCAACTGCACCTAATTCAAACCCTTTTACAATATCCTTTTCATCATCTTTGACCGTTAAAAATATTACTGGTATTTTTTTTGTTTTTTCATTCTGCTTGATTTTTGAACAAACAAAATAACCATCCATTGTTGGCATTACAACATCTAATAAAATCAAATCAAAGCTATTTTTTTCCAACAACTCTAAAGCTTTATCTCCACTTTGAGCATAAATGACATTGTAATCTTTTAAAATATTCATAGCAACTTGTAAATTTTTTGTATCATCGTCAACTAATAAAATTTTATTTTCATATTTTTTTTGCATATTAATTTTCCTTTGATATTTCAAATTTATCTTCTAAAAGTTTTAATCTTGTATAAGAGTTTACTTTTGTAATTAATTCTATAGTAATAAATGGTTTTACAACATAATCAATTCCACCACATTCATAGGCTTGTTCTATATCTTGTGAAGAATCTTTCCCTGATAAAAATATAATTGGTATTCTTTTACTTTTTTCATTATCTTTTATTTTTTTACATACGTCAAAACCATTCATATCTGGCATCATTATATCTAACAATATCAAATCAAAATCATGTTCAGTAACCAATTTAAGTGCCATTTCTCCACTTTTGGCATAAAACATTTTATAACCTTCATCTTTTAAAATATTCATTGCCATTTGAATATTTTTTGGTATATCATCTACAATTAAGATTTTGCTATTTGTTTCCAATTTTACCCTTTAAATTAGCTATTAAATCTAAATAACTATTCATTAAATAATCAACTTTTTCTATATCAAAAGATTCAATATTTTTTATTAATTCATCTGAATAATCTTTTAATAAATAGATATTTTCATCTATGGACAATTTATTCAAATTTTGAGCAAATTTTTCCATTAAAGTAAAATCTCCAGCATCTTTTATTTCAACCCACTCATCTTTTAATTCATTTTCTAATTTTTCAATAACAAAATTTAATTTGTTAAAATCAATTATTTTATCTCTATTCTCTTCTATTGTATCTTTATTAATTAAATGATATTTCAAATATTTTGCCAACTCTTCAATTAAATCATCTAAAATTACTGGCTTTCTTAAATATCCATCAAAACCAAACTGTGACACTTTTTCCAAATCTTTTCCCATAACAGAAGCAGTTAGTGCAATTAATGGAATGTCTTTTAATTTAGGACTATTTTTTATAATATTTGAAGCTTCATATCCATCCATAACTGGCATTCTTAAATCCATTAAAATTAAATCTACATTTATATTTTTTAATTTATCTATAGCTTCTTTTCCATTTTGTGCCATTATTATATCTATGTCAAAATCTTTTAAACTTGCAAGTACAAGTTTTCTATTTTCTTCAACATCATCAACTACTAATATTTGAGCTTTTTCAAACTCTATATTTGAAGTTAATAATTTTGAAGGAACTACCTCTTCTTGCATTGAACTAACTGGAATATCTCTTAAAATTACAGTAAATATTGAACCTTTATTTTTCTCACTTTTAACACCTATTTCACCATTCATCATTTGAACTAATTTTGTACAAATGGCAAGTCCTAAACCTGTTCCTCCATACTTTGCAATATCATGATTATTTTCTTGCTCAAAAGCATTAAAAATAGATTCTAAATTCTTTTCATCTATTCCTATTCCTGTATCTTCTACACTAAAAATTAAATCAATTTTACTTTTTACATTATCTTTATAAACATTTTCTACTTTTAGTTTTATATGACCTTTTTGGGTAAATTTAATTGCATTTCCAATTAAATTAAAAAGTATTTGTCTTATTCTTACTCCATCAATAATTATATATTTAGGAATTGTTTTATCAATATCAACTATAAATGTAATATTTTTACTTATAATTTTTGAGTGAAAAATTGACTCTATTTCTACAAACATATTTGCAGGATTTAAAGATTCATTTCTAATTTCAAGTTTTCCAGCTTCTATTTTTGATAAATCTAAAATATCATTTATAATTCTCAAAAGTGAATTTCCACCTTTTTTTATTGAGTTTAAGTACTCTTTATGAAGTGGATTTTTTATCTCTTTATCTAAAATTTCAGTAAAACCAATTACTGAATTCATAGGCGTTCTAATTTCATGACTCATATTTGCTAAAAATTCACTTTTTTGTTTTGCAATATTTTCTGCTATATCTTTTGCTTTTTTTAACTCTTCATTTAAAGAAGCTATATTATTTCGTTCACTTTCTAACTCTTTTTGTATTTTCTCTTTTTCTTTGATTTCTTGTTTTAATTTTCTATTCCAATAAAATATAATAGACAAAATAATTATTGAAATAGTTAATATCTTCCAAATTAATTCATAATCAATTTTTAGTTTATAATCAACTTTTATCCATTTTCTATATATTTCATCTTTTTTTTGGATTGGAACACTGTCTAATAATTTATTTAAAATTGAGCCTAAAACAATACTTTCTTTATTTATACCAAAACCATATTTATAGTTATATCCTGATGGTCCTACGATTTTCAAATTACTTAAACTATATTTTTTACTATAAAACTCAAAAGATGGAATATCTAAAATAAAATAATCAATTTGAGAATTTGACAACTCTTTTAATCCATCTAAAGGAGTATCAAACTCTTTGATTGTTTTTATTTGAGGGAAATCATACTTTATCTCTTCAATTACAGAATAGCCTTTTACAGTTCCAATTTCTTTATCTGTAATGTTATTAAATGAATTAATATAATTATCTTCTTTGTTATTGGCAATTATTACTATTTCTGCACCAATATACTTATTTGAAAAATTTAAATATTGACCTCGTGAAGAAGAATATGATATTGCATCAATTAAATCAATTTTCTTATTTTTTATTAAATCAATTGTTTCTGACCAAGAATTAGTTTTTATATACTCTAAATTAAGACCACTATTTTTAAATACTTCATTAACTAAATCAGGAACAATTCCAATATAATCACCTTTCTCATCATAAAAAGAGTAAGGTGGCCAAAAAGCATCACCTGCAATTTTTATTTTCGGGTTTGCTTTTATCCAATCAATTTCTTCTTTTGTAAAACTAATTGATTTTTTTTCTTCTTTTAATTGAAATATCCATTTCTTATTTATTTTCTCTTCTTCATTTTTTATTATTAATGGCATAACTTTTTGAATAATATTAAATAGAGTTTCATTCTCTTTTAAAATAGCCATTGATAAATCAATTTTGTCAAAATCAGCTTTGAATTTTACTTCAATATTTGTATATAACTCTTTTTCAACAAAGTAAGAAAATACAGGCATATTTCCAATAAAAATATCAGCTTTTCCATAAGAAACCATTTCAAAGGCTTCTTTATTTGATGTGGCAAAAATGAATTTAATGTTAGGATATCTTTTAATTAGATTTTCATATACAAAATTACCTTTTTGAACAGCAATTGTATAATTTTTTATCTCATCAAAATTCTTGATTTGAAGCTCTTTTTTTGCAATTACAACAACATCAATATTTAAATATGGAGCTGTATAAGTTAAATATTTTTCTCTATCTTCTGTTTTTGCAACACAAGCTAACATATCAAGTTTTTTTTCTTTGATTTTAGATATTACACTATACCAATTCTCTGCATTTATTTCAAATTTTAGACCTGTATATTCACTAAGTAACTCTAAATATTCAGAAGCTATTCCTTGATAATTGCCTTTTGTATCTACATATTCAAATGGCGGCCAATCCGCATCTGCTCCTACTTTTACTACTGGATTATCTTTTATCCATTGTAACTCTTCATTTGTAAATATAGATTTATTATTTTCATTTACTGAAGCAAAAAGTGAACTAATAAAAAAAATCATAAAAATTAAATGTTTCATTTTAAGCCTTTAATAAATAAAAAATATTATAACGTAATAACCATATCCTAATTAAATAACTTTAAAATTACACTCTACAATAATTTTATTATCTAATAATATCTTACCAACAAATTCATCACCAATTAAAAACTTTCCAACTCCACTTGGTGTTCCACTCATTAAAATATCCCCATCTTCAAAACTAAGAAAAGTTCTTGCCTCATTTATAATTTCATCTGGTTTATTTATCATTAAAGAGTAATCACCTTTTTGTTTTAATTCACCATTTATATAAAGTTCTATTCCTAATTTTGATATATCACCATCAAAATTTACAAAATGTGAAAAAACTGCTGCACCATCAAAAGATTTTGCTCTCTCCCAAGGAAGGCCTTTCTCTTTTAACTTACTTTGAACTTCTCTTAAAGTTAAATCAAGCCCAAAAGCAACTGCACTTATTTTATTGTCTTCAATTAAAAATGAAATCTCAGCTTCATAATGACAAGAGTTTTGATTTTTTGGAAAAACTAATTTTTCTGAAATAGCTGAATTTGGTTTTATAAAAAAAACCATATCTTCAGGAACTTCATTATTTAACTCTTTAATATGTTCTATATAATTTCGTCCAATACACACAACTTTTGATGGAAATATCTCACTATTTCCTAATAATATTCTATTCATTTTATACCTTTAAAAAATTTATTATATAATCTTAGAAAATTATAACTAAAGGCCTTTTAAATGAAAGATAATTTACTAATTGTTTGGACAAATGGAGATATTGAAGTTGCCAATAAATTTCCACTTTTATACTCATCTGTAATTTTAGATAGAGGATATTGGAAAACTGCACACTTGATGCTTTGGGGACCATCTATAAAACTAGCAAAAGATAATTTACAAATACAAGAACAACTAAAAAAAATACAGAATACAGGTGTAAAAATGAGTGCTTGTATTGTTTGTGTTGAAGATTATGATGCAAATTCTATTTTAGAAGAGTTAAATATAGAAATTACACATACAGGTGAGCTTTTAACAACTGCCCTAAAAGATGATACTTGGGCAGTAATGACTATTTAATATTTTTTTATCAAATCTTTTATAATAACTGAAGTAATTCCCCAAATTACTTCACCTTCATATTTATATACCCAAACTTTGTGTTTTTTATTTCCCCAAGGTTTTCTATATGTTTCAGGAAGTCCTAACTCTTCAACGGGGAAAAAAATCTCTTTTTCACCATTTTCATGAATTTTATAAGGATGGATTTCATGGGCTAAAGTATATTCATCTGGTTCATTTTCTTTAAAAAAAGAAAGAGGAATTAAAAGAGTTTTTTCAACTTCATTAAAATCTATTTTCATATTTTTGTAAGCTTTTTTCTTAACTTTTGCAACAAAAGATTCAATTATAGTTCCAATTGGAGCCATATAAGTGTCAAGTTGTCCTAATATTTTTATATCTTTTTTTGGAATTCCTAACTCTTCAAAAGTCTCTCTAAGTGCAGTATCTTGGAAATTTTTATCAACACCCTTTTCAAAGCCACCACCAGGAAAACAAATATCTCCACCTTGTCTTATATGTACTGCTCTTTTTTGAAACAAGAGATGATACTCACCTTTTATTTTTACAAGTGGTATTAAAACTGCACTATTAAAAAAATTATCTCTACCTAAAACATTTGGATGTTTTGGCAAATTTGATACAAGTTTTTTTAAATTATCTTTTTTCATTTATTATCTTTTTTTATACTTTTAATTGCATTAATCATTGTTCTTACTATTTTTCTTAAATCATCTTCATTTATAGTATATGCAACTATTGAATAAATTAATTTTCCAAATGGTCTAATCCAAACTCCATTTTTTACGCAATAATCTTGTATCTCTTGTGCATAACAATCATCTTTTAGTTCAATTACTCCAATTGCACCTATATTTCTTGCTGAACTTACAAGCTCTAACTCTTTTGCAAACTCTAATTCTTGAGAGAATATATCTTCAATTTTTTTTACATTATTTTCCCAAGAAAATTCCAATAATAAATCAATACTTGCATTTGCAACACTACAAGAAAGTGGATTCCCCATAAAAGTTGGTCCATGCATTAAAACACCAATTTGACTATTTGAAATAATATCACTTATATTTTTTGAAGTAATCATTGCAGCCATAGTCATATAACCACCAGTTAATCCTTTACCAACAGTCATAATGTCAGGTTTGATATTAGCATGTTCAACTGCAAACATCTTTCCTGTATGCCCAAAACCAGTTGCTATTTCATCAGCAATTAATAAAACATCATATTTTGTACATAATTCTCGTGCTTTTTTTAGATATTCAGGATTATATATTCTCATTCCACCTGCACCTTGAACAATTGGTTCTAGAATAAATCCTGCTATTTCTTCATGGTGTTCTTCAAAGTTTTTTTCTAACTCAATTATAGACTCCGAACAATCACTATCAAAGCCCAATTCTGGAGCTTTTGTAAAAATATGTTCACTTAAATATGTTCCATAAATGCTGTGCATTGAATTATCTGGATCACAAACACTCATAGCACCTAAAGTATCTCCATGGTAAGCATTTTTTAAAGCTAAAAATTTATATTTTTTTAAACCTTTTGCTTTTTGATAAAGTATTGCTGTTTTTAGTGCTACTTCAACTGAAACAGAACCACTATCACATAAAAAAACACTATGAAGTCCTGTTAAATCTGAAAGTTTTTTTGCTAATAAACTAGCTTGTTCGTGGGCAAGTCCCCCAAACATAATATGAGGCATAATATCAACTTGTTTTTTTAATGCTTCACTTAATTTTGGATTATTATAACCATGTATTGCACTCCACCATGAGCTCATTCCATCAATTAATTCTTCACCACTTTCTAAAAAAATCGATGTATTATTTGTACTTTTTACTGGTAATATTTTTGTCTTCGAAGGAAGTGAGTTATAAGGATGCCAAACATGATTTTTATCAATTTCTAACCAATTCAATAATTTTCCTAATATCTATATTGTCTAAATTATATCCAAAGATTATTACATAATTGATAAAAAAATTTATTAGGTTAATCTGCAATATCTAAAATTATAAGAGATAAAGTTCCATTATATTTTTTGTTATTATATTCAAACTGCGTGTTTGAAACATCAAAATAACCATTCATATGTTTTAAAATAATTTCTTGACACATATACAACCCAATTCCCGTACCTTGAGATTGATGTTTTGTTGTAAAATATGGTTCAAAGATTTTATCCATAATATCCTGCGCAATTCCTCCCGCATTATCTCTTATTTTTATAATTGCTTTATTATTCTCTTTTGTAACATCAATTAAAATAAGTTTTTCATCAGAAATTAGCTCTAAAGCATCTTTTGAGTTATTTAAAATATTTATTAAAACTTGAATCAATTCTGTTTCATAGCCAAAAATTTTTATATTTTCTATATTATTAATGATTTGTATATCTTTACTTAAAAAATTAGAATGTATTAAATCTATAGTTTTTTTACAACATTGCTCTAAATAAAAATCTTGTTTTTCTTTTTCTGGTTTAAAGAAATACCTAAAATCATCAATTGTATTTGATAAGTATTTAGATGTATTTAAAACGGAATCAATTGTTTTATATAAAAATTCATCATCTAAATCATTTAATTGTTTTTTTAATTTAATACCACTAACACTAGTTGTAATTAAAGATAAAGGCTGTCTCCATTGATGAGCAATATTTTCAATCATTTGACCCATTGAAACCATTTTTTGCTGTTGAGATAAAAGTCTGTCTTTTTTTAGATTTTCTTCTACTTCTTTTTTTATTCTAATTTCCAAATCACTATTTATACTTCTCAACTCTTTTGTTTTTTCTTCTACTTTTTCTTTCAAAGAATCATTTAATTTATTTAAAAGTCTTTGTCTATATAAAATTGAGATAATAACTATTGAAATAACAAAAAGAATTTTCCATAAAATTGAGTAATCAAACTCTTTTTTATATTCAACAGAAATCCATTTGTTAAGCATATCATCTTTTGTAAAATCATCAATACTTAAAACTGCTTTTTGAAAAATATTAAATAAAATTGAATCATCATTTCTTACACCAATTGATAGATTAGCAGTTTCATCGAGTTTTGCTGATACAGAAAGTTGAGTTAAATATTTAGTTTGTAATTTATACCAAGCAGTGGCAATTGTATCAATATGACCAAATATTTCACCATTTAAAACCTTATCTAAGCCCTCATCAATACTTTTTACTGTAACAAATTCTATATTTTTATATTTTTCTTTTAATAAATTTACAATAGAATAATCCTCAACAATTGAGATTTTTCTATCTCTTAATGAAGATAAATCCATCATAAAAGATGTACCATTTTTTGTTAAAAGGACAAAAGGAACAGTTAAATATGATTTTGTAAAATCAAAATAATTTTCACGCTCTTTTGTATTTGAAACTGATGATAAAATATCACACTTTCTATTCTTTGCAAACTCTAAGGATTCACTCCAATTTTTTGTAGGAACTAAAGTTATTGGTTTTTTTATTTGCTTTTCAATTAAACTCATATAATCTGCCACATATCCAGTAAGTTTTCCATCTTTTATATCACTATAGGGCATACTGTTTGGCATTACACACATTTTTATACTATCTTTTTCTTCAATATATTTTATCTCTTTTTCAGAAAATGAGAAATTTATTAAATTATTAATATCAAAAACAAATTTATCTAAATTTATAGGAGAGGATACCAATCCCATTACATTATATAAATCGTAAATTCTTTGTATCTTATCTCTTCTAATTTCCCCTAAATTTGGAGTTTTAAAATATGAAAGTTTTTTTAACTCTTTTGCCTCGTATAATAACTCTTCTTTTTCTAATTTTTGAGAATTATATTTTTTTAATATTAAATCAGTACTTTCATCCATATTTGAATAGGCATATTCCCAACCTTTTAAAGATGCTTTTTTAAATAGTAAAACTGTATTTAAATCATAATTAATAAGATTTTGATTTGTATATAATAAATCACTATACATATCAAAACCATATCTTTTAGGGTCAAAAATATTATATTCTATACCTTCTTTTTCCAAAGTATAAGGTGCTTTTGAAATATATGCAGAAATAACATCAGTATTTTTATTTACTAAATCGTTAATATTGTGAGTATGTTTTAAAAATGTTAGATTATCAAGTTTAACTTTATTTGAACTAATCATCGCTTTTAATGAAACTTCGCTAGCATCATCAATTGTTGTCATAATTCTTTTATTAGAAAAATCATTTATACTATTAATATCTGACTCTTTTGTACTCATTAAAATTAAAGGTGTTGATTGAAAAAGTGCATATAATGCAACAATATTTGGATTTTTTATTCTTTCAAGAATTAAAGTCTCACGTCCAACCGCAAAATCAATTTTTCCATCATTTACATTTCTAGGTATATCAATACCAAATTCAAAAGGTATTATCTCAACATCAAGTCCTAACTCTTCATAAAAACCCTTCTCTTTTGCCATATAATAACCTGCAAATTGGAACTGGTCAAACCATGATAATTGAAGTGTAACTTTTTTTAATTCTTGTGCAAATAATAATTGAGAGAATAAAATAATAAGGATAGATAGGAATTTGATTTTTTTTAATAAATTCAAAGATAAACCTCTTAATAAAATTATATAGAGTATATCAAAAAAAAATGGAAAATGTATAAAATAATATATTAAAATAACACCATAAATATATACAAATTTATGATGTTATTTAATTAAGCCTAATGTAAGAAGTGTCTAATACCTGAGAAATATAAAGCCATTCCATATTCATTTGCAGCAGCAATAATTTCATCATCTCTAATTGAACCACCTGGCTCAATTACACATTTAACACCAGCCTCAGCAGCTGCATCAATACTATCTCTAAATGGGAAAAATGCTTCTGAAGCTAATACAGCACCAGTTACGTCTATTCCCATATCTTCTGCTTTTCTTAAAGCAGCTTTACTAGCATCAACTCTTGAAGTCATACCCATACCAACAGCTACCATTGCAGAATCTTTTACATAAACAACACAATTTGATTTTGTTAATGAAGCAATTTTATAAGCTATTTCCATATCTTTTACTTCTTGTTCAGTTGCGATTCTTGTTGATTTTAATTCTGAATTTCTAACTTCATCTTCTTTAACTTTATCAGCATCTTGGAATACAAATCCACCATCAACTCTTTTGAAGTCAATAGCATCATTAGCAAGTTCTAAATATTGTGTTCCTTGCTCAAATAATTTGATTCTTTTTTTAGATTCAAATACTGCAACTGCTTCTTCTGTGAAATTAGCTGCAAATATAACTTCTAAGAAAATCTCATTCATTTTTTCTGCTAACTCTTTATCAACTGTCCCATTAACTGCCACAACTCCACCAAATGCAGAAACAGGGTCACATTTAAGTGCTTCAACATAAGATTCTAATAGTGTATCTTTAATTGCAAAACCACAAGGATTTCCGTGTTTTACAATACATACTGCATTATCTTTTCCAAATGCAGCAGCAATTCTAGCAGCACCACTAATATCACCCATATTATTAAATGATGCTTCACCTTTTACAGTTTTAAATTTATTTGTAAATTGTGCATCAAATTCATATAATGCACCCTTTTGATGTGGATTTTCACCATATCTTGTATCAAATACTTTAGAACCCACAATAAATTGTTTTGCTCCAAATCCACCGTTAAATCTTTTGTTCATATAATTTGCAATCATTGAATCATAAGCAGCTGTATGCTCATAAGCTTTAATCATCATATCTCTTCTAAATTCAACTGTATTTGTATCATTTTTTAGATTTTGTAAAACTAAATCATAATCAGCAACATCTGTAACAATAATAACAGAATCGAAGTTTTTAGCAGCACTTCTAACCATCGCTGGTCCACCAATATCGATGTTTTCAATTATTTCTTCAAAATCATCAGTTTTTTCAATAGTTGCTTTAAATGGATAAAGATTTACACAAACTAAATCTATACCTTCAACACCTAATTCTCTTGCTTGATCAAGATGAGATTGTTTATCACGTCTGTGTAAAATTCCACCATGAATATATGGATTTAAAGTTTTTACTCTTCCTTCAAAACACTCAGGAAATTTTGTAACTTCATTTGCTTCAATTACTGCAATTCCTGCATCTTTAAGTTTGTTATATGTTCCACCTGTTGAAATTATTTCATAACCTAATGATACTAACTCTTTAGCAAAATTTTCAACACCACTTTTGTCACTTACACTAATTAATGCTCTCAATTGTTTTCCTCAAGTTTTATAGTTTTTATTATTATACAAAAAAAGCAATTAGGACTCCCTTGATTAAAAAGTGTATACTTTTTCTTCATCTAGCAATTATTTTCTATGTTACAATAGTTTATCAAAGCATTTTATAGGAGTTTACTATTGGAAAATTTTAAAGAAATAGACCTTTTATGGATATTAGTATGCGGGTTTTTAGTCTTTATGATGCAACTTGGTTTCTCTTTAGTTGAAACTGGTATTGTTAGAACTAAAAATACTATTAATGTGGCAATGAAAAATCTTATTGATACTGTTTTTAGTATTATTTTCTTTTGGCTTTTTGGTTTTGGACTAATGTTTGGTCTTGATAGTTATGGCCTTATTGGCACAGATAATTTTTTTATAGATGGCAAAGATTTACAATTAAATGGATTTTTCTTTTTCCAAGCAATGTTTGCAGCAACTTCAATTACAATTGTATCAGGTGCAGTTGCTGAAAGAATAAAATTTAATGGTTATATTGTTGTAGCAATTATTGTTAGTACTATTATTTACCCCGTTTTTGGGCATTGGGCTTGGAGTGAAAATGGTTGGTTAAAAACTTTAGGATTTATTGATTTTGCTGGTTCTACTGTTGTGCATTCACTTGGAGGTTGGATTGGACTTGCAGGTGCAATTGTATTAGGGCCAAGACTTGGAAAATTCAGAAAAGGGAAAATAACTTATTTTGCACCAAGCAATCACAACTTTGTAGTATTTGGAGTATTTATTTTATTTTTTGCATGGTTTGGTTTTAATGCAGGAAGTTTATTAACCTTTAAAGCAGATGTAACATCTATTTTATTAAATACTTTATTAGCAGGTGTTTTTGGTGGTTTAAGTGCTTGGATAATTACCTTATTTAGTAAAGAAAAAGTTGGTGTTGAAATATTTAGTTTTGGTATTGTTGCAGGACTTGTAGGTATCACAGCTGGATGTTATGAATTTACAACAACACAATCAGCATTTGTTGGATTTCTTTCTTCTTTTATAATGCATTATGCAGATATGCTTTTAACAAAAAAGTTTAAAATAGATGATCCACTAAGTGTTGTGGCAATTCATGGATTTGTAGGTGTTTGGGGAACAATTGCAGTTGGAATATTTGCTAATCTTCCTGAAAATCTCACTAGATTTGAATTTATTTATATACAAACATTAGGAGTAATTGTTGCATTTATTTTTTCTTTTGGCTTTGGATTATTACTGTTTCTTTTTTTACATAAAATAAATCTTTTAAGAGTAAGAAAAAAACATGAAGTTTTAGGCTTAAATAGAAGTGAACATAATGCAAAACTTCCTTGGGTTGATACAATTCAAAGTATTATTCAAATAATGAAAACAGGAAATGTTGATAAAAAAATATATGAAGAGAGAGACACAGAAATAGGAATTGTTTCAAAATTCTTTAACTATTTACTTAGTATGTTAAAAGAAAAAAATAATGAACTAAGAAAATCAAATCAAAACTTATCCGTAAAAGCATACCATGATAATTTAACGAAAATTTTAAATAGAAATGGTCTTCTAAAAAAACTTATGGAAAAAAACAATGACTATATCCTAGCAATTATTGATATTGATAAATTTAAAACTATCAATGATACTTATGGACATGATGTTGGGGATTATGTTTTAAGGGATTTAGCAGCAATTATTTCAAATAAAATTAGAGTTACTGATATATTTGCAAGATGGGGAGGAGAAGAGTTTGTTCTTATTTTTGATACAAAAGATTTACTGCTAGCCCAAAATATTGCAGATAATTTAAGAAAAGATGTAGAAAACTCAAAATTTAAAACAGTAAATAAAATAACAATTTCTATTGGTGTTAGTGAATTTAAAAGTAAAAATGATACATTTGAAGATGTGTTTAAAAAAGCAGATCAGGCACTTTATCAGGCTAAAACTAGTGGGAGAAATAGAGTTTATGTCTATTAGGAAATTTTACTCTCCTAATAGATTTTATTTATTATAAATCTTGTTCAATTACTTGTTTGAATCTATTGAAATAAACAAAACTAGCTTTATCTAAATCTTTATAAATATCATTGATAGAAATTTTATCTCCACCAACTTGACCAATTTTTGAACACTCAATATTAAATGATTTTGCAACTTTTTCAAATGCTTCACAGTTTTCAGGTCTTACTTCAACGATAGCTCTACTTAAAGATTCAGAGAATATATCTTTTGAATCATTTAATGAAATAGAGATTTCAATTCCAATATTGCCTACAACTGCCATTTTAGCAGCACTTATTGCAATACCACCAACGTTTACATCTTTTGCAGATTTTAATAATCCAAGTTTATTTGCTTCAATTACTGTATTCCATAAAGCTAACTCTTTTGCAAAATTTACTTCTGGGTGAATTCCAGCAACTTTTCCATACATTTTTTTCATATAAAGTGATGCACCAAACTCTGATTTTGTTTCACCTAAAATATATAAAATATTTCCATTCTCTTGAACACAAGATGGTAATACTTTATTTGCATCTTCATTTACTCCAACCATTGCAATTGAAGGTGTTGGGAAAACTCCTACGCCATTTGTTTCATTGTATAAAGATACATTTCCACCAATAACAGGAGTATTTAACTCTCTACAAGCTTGTTTGATACCTTCACAAGAAGCTGCAAATTGCCACATAACTTCTGGATTTGTAGGATTTCCAAAATTTAAACAATCTGTAATTGCTTTTGGAACTGCACCAGTCATTGCAACATTTCTTCCAGATTCCATAACAGCAGCTGCTGCTCCTAATTCTGGGTTAATATAACAAAGTCTAGTGTTACAATCAGCACTCATAGATAATGCTTTTCCTGTCTCTTTGATTCTAATTGAAGAACCATCAAGTTTTCCTGGACCTTTGATTGTATTTGTTTGAACCATTGAATCATATTGAGAATAAACCCAAGATTTATCAACAACTTCCATATCAGAAAATAAATCATCAAAAGCAGCTTGATTTGAAATCTCTTTATCTAAAGAGATATTTTCAATTCCATCTAAATAAGCTGGTTTTTTTGTTGGTCTATCTAAAACTGGAGCTTGTTCAGAAACTGGTTGAACTGGAACTTCTGCACATTTTTCACCATGCCAGAATAGTTCCATATTCCCTGTTGCAGTTACTTCACCAATAACAGCAACATCTAATTCCCATTTTTCAAAAATGTCGATAATTGCTTGTTCACAACCTTTTTTAGCACAAATAAGCATTCTTTCTTGTGATTCAGAAAGCATAAAGTCATAAGGAGTCATTCCCTCTTCTCTAGCTGGAACTTTATCTAAATGCATAATCATCCCTGAACCAGAACGTCCAGCCATCTCAAAAGAAGAAGAAGTAAGTCCAGCAGCACCCATATCTTGAATACCAACAATTAAATCTGTTTTAAATAACTCTAAACAAGCTTCTAAAAGTAATTTTTCAGTAAATGGATCTCCAACTTGAACAGTAGGTCTTTTTGATTCTGAATCTTCTGTAAATGCAGCACTTGACATTACTGCACCACCTAAACCATCTCGTCCTGTTTTACTCCCAACATACATTACTGGGTTACCAATACCTTCTGCTTTTCCATAAAAAATTTCATCAGCTTTAGCTAGTCCTAAAGTAAATGCATTTACAAGATTATTTCCAGCATAACACTCTTCAAATGTAGTTTCTCCACCAATAGTAGGAACTCCCATACAGTTACCATATCCACCAATACCAGCAACAACACCTCTTAAAAGAAATCTATGTTTTTGTGCAGTTTCACTATTCCCTTCAATTGAAGCAAATCTAATTGAGTTCATATTTGCAATTGGCCGTGCACCCATTGTAAATACGTCCCTTAAAATTCCTCCAACACCAGTTGCTGCACCTTGATAAGGTTCAATAAAACTTGGATGATTATGTGATTCCATTTTAAACACAGCAGCATATCCATCACCAATGTCTATAACACCAGCATTTTCACCTGGACCTTGAATAACCCAAGGAGCTTTTGTTGGGAAACCATTTAAATATTTTTTACTTGATTTATATGAGCAATGCTCAGACCACATAGCAGAGAAGATACCAATTTCTACATAGTTTGGTTCTCTTCCTAAAATTTCTTTGATATTTTCAAATTCTTCAAGTGTTAAAGAGTGAGCAAGTGCTATCTCTTGAAGGTTCATCTCTTGTTTTTGCATCTTTCGCCTTAAAATATGGTTGTTAAGTTAAGGCGATTATATCTAAAAAGAGTTAAATTTTATTTTAATCCTCTGAGAGAATTTTTACTTGGTTATTTACTATTTCTAAAAACAACTCTTTTTTTCCATTAAATCTAACAGCAGGACTTAAGTATTCTTCATCCATTAAAACTTTATACATATTTTTTCCTAATGAATTTGGATAAGGAGATATATCTATGTTTGAGAATTTTATAGTTTTTTGTTCATTTTTAGAAAATATTGATCTTTTTTGTTCTGAAAACAGATCAAAACCAGTTTTATCTGCTCTTTTAAAATCATTTGAATAATATGATAAATACTCCTCAATATTAGAGTATTTCCAAGCATCTTTCCATTTATAAATTGTTGAAAGAATCGTAACCATATCTTCTTTTGTTGCTTTTCTAAAATTATTATCTAAAGTAAGTAATACAGTTTTACTTAAATCAATACTCTTTTCTAAATTTTCAAGATCACTGTTATTTAAAGCAATGCATCCTTTTGTAAATTTTTCTCTATCAGCATTAAAAGGCATTCCATGAATCCAAATTCCTGAACCTTTTTTATCTAAACTTTGATCAAATACGTTTGGATAAGAAGTTACTAATGCAAAAGGTCCATAAAAACTGTCTACACCCACTTTTTTTTCTAACAATTCATAGGCACCTTCTGGAGTTTTTTTATCACCTTCTGTATATTTGTCACCTTGATTTTCACCTACAATTACACTATTTCTTAATATTAATTTATAATCATTACCATTTTTTTCATAAAGTGCAATCTCAGCTTGCTCTTTTTGTGCAACTAATACAAATTTTTTAAATTCGTAATAACCAAAATCAACATTTTTATCTTTAAAATAATCTTGCCAATATTTTATATCTTTTAATCTATTTTCAATCTCTTTTTCTACTGAATTAATACCCTCATATCTATATAATGTAACTAAATCTTGTGCATATATATTTAAAGTTAGTACTAAAAAAACTATAAATCTAAACAATTATTCCTCCATGTTAATCTTTAAGTTGCGCCATTGTATAATGTTTGCCCTAATTATTTAATAAAAAAGTGAACATACTATGAAAAAAATTATTTTATCAATTATTTTTATTTTTAACTTCCTGCACTCCGCACAAGTAGAAGAACTAACTTGGCCAAGAGGAGAAACTTTTCTAACTTTTTTAGATAAATACAAAATTTCTCAAAAGCTCTATTTTGATTTAGAAAAAGAAGATCAAGAATTATGCTCTGAGATATCTGCAGATGGAAGATATTACTTATATACCGATGATGATGGAAAATTAAATCAAGTTTTGATTCCTATTTCAGAAGATATTCAACTACACATTTATAAAGATAGTAAAAATGAATATAAATTTCAAACTCTTCCTATAAACTATACAGAATTCACCGAAGTTGTTGCTATTGAAATTACGGAATCTGTATCCCATGATATTGCAAAAGCAACAGGAGATGTAACTTTAGCTGCATTAATAAAATCAATTTTCACAGAAGGTGTTAATTTTAGAAAAATGCAAAAAGGTGATTTTATAGCTTTAGAATACTCACAAAAAGCTTATTTAGGAAAACCACTTGGAATGCCAGATTTAAAAGCTGCAATGGTTCAAATTGATGGTACATCTTATTTTAGATTTAAAAATTCAAAAGATGATAAATATTATGATGAAAAAGGAACTGGTTTTACAAAATCCTATTTTTTCCAAATTCCAATATCATTTACAAGAATTTCAAGTGAATTTACAAACAAACGATGGCATCCTGTTTTACAAAGATTTAGAGCCCATTTAGGAACTGATTTTTCTGCACCTGTTGGAAGAACAATATTTGCAGCTGCTGATGGAAGAATTGAATTTTCTGGAATAAAAGGTGGTTATGGGAAAACTACTATAATTAATCATAATAATGGATACAAAACATTATATGCCCATCAAAGTGATTGGGCAAGGGGTATTAAACAAGGTAAAACTGTTAAAAAAGGTGAGCTTATAGGATATGTTGGGAATACGGGACTTAGTTCAGGGCCCCACTTGCATTTAGGTTTATATAAAAATGGAACTGCAATTGATCCTTTAACAGTTATTAACAAACCAAGTGTTGATACATTAGAGATGAAAGAAAGAAATCTATTCTTAGCAAGTACTAAAACTATCCAGAAAAAATTCCAAGATGAAATTAAAAATCAAAATAGAAATGTAGCTACAAAATTAGATAGAACTACAGATAGAAGTGAAATAAATATTTTCTAAATAAACCAATAGAAATTCTATTGATTTATTTATGTAGTGATTGAGCAACTATTGATAAAAACTCATCTTTAGTTGTTTTATTAGATTTAAAAAGACCTCTTAAAGCAGATGTAACAGTAGTTGAACAAATCTTTTCAACTCCTCTCATTTCCATACACATATGACGTGCATCAATCATAACAGCAACACCTTTTGGTTTTAAATGCTCATTTAAAGCATCACAAATTTGTTCAGTTAATTGTTCTTGAATTTGTAATCTTCTTGCAAATACGTCAACAACTCTTGGTATTTTAGAAAGTCCAATAACTTTTCCATTTGGAATATATGCAACATGTGCTTTTCCAATAATTGGTAACATATGGTGTTCACATTGAGAATAAAACTCTATATCTTTTACAACAACCATTTCATCATTTGTAGATGTAAAAAGCGCCTTTTCAATTATCTCTTTTGGGTCTTGTTTATATCCACTACACATAAACTCATAAGCTTTTCTTACTCTTTTTGGAGTATCAACTAAACCTTCTCTATTTATATCTTCTCCAACATGCTCTAACATTTTTTTTATAGCATTTTCAAACTCTATTTCACTGCTCATTAATTATTTATCCTTTAAATTTTTATATTATTTCTAATATTAAATCCAACCTTTTTTCTTAAAAATCAAGATTGGTGTAATTGATGAAATTACCATAAGTATAATAGATATTACATATCCATATTCCCAATGTAATTCAGGTATAAGATCAAAGTTCATTCCATAAATACTAGCAATCAGTGTTGGTGGAAGGAAAATTACATTTACAATTGTAAATATTTTTATAACCTTATTTTGCTCAATACTTAAAATACCAATAAAGATATTTTGTAAATAATCAAGTCTTTCAAAATTAAAATTTGTATGGTCAATCAGTGACTTAATATCTTTTAGCATGATTGGTAATTCATGTTTATCATCCACAAATTTTTGTGATTTTAAAAGTGAATTTAATATTCTTTGTTTATCCGTTAAATTTTCTCTAATTTTCATATTTAAATCTTCAAATGTAGAAATTTTTTCAAGAATTTCTTCATCATCATTTGAATAATCTGTAAATACGTGTTTTCTAATTTTTGTTATCTCTTTTGATAAATTCTCAATTGTATCCGCATCAGCATCAATTCTAATATCAATAATTTGACAAAAAATTGAATAACCTGTTTTAAACTCACGAGGTGAAATCAAAAGTTTTTTTGTAAAAGTATTAAATGTTTCTAATTTTTTATATCTAACAGAAATTAAAAGTGTTCCTTGTAAAATGAATGAAACCGTTTCATTGAAAGCAGATTTATTATCATTTATCAAAAAGTAACTATTTATCTCTATTCTATTATTTTCTTCCCAATATCTAGAACTCAGCTCAATCTCTTCTGTTTCTTGTTTTGTAGGAAATTGCATATCAAACATAGTTTCAACTGCTCTAATCTCTTCTAGCGTTGGAAGAAGCATATCTATCCAAATTACACTATTTTTATCTTCGTTACTCTCTAGAAATTCTATTCCTTCAATAACATTAAGTCTATTTCCTTTTTTGATGTAACAGTTAATCAAAGTAACTCCTCTTTCAAACTTTTATCATATTTCCCATATCCCAAATGGGCATAAAAATTCCTAACACAATCCAAAGTATTAAACCCATAATAACAATCAAAAATATTGGTTGTATCAGCGATGTTAGTAAATTCATTTTATCATTAAATCTATTTTTGTAAATCTTTTTTATTTCATCTATTGTAATACCCAAAGAGTTTGAAACTTCCCCTGTATTTATAAGATTTAAAACTATATCATCGAATATTTGTATTTCTAAAAAAGAGTCATTGATACTTTTTCCATTTTGCAATGAATTATCAATTATAGATATTTTATCCAATAGATATTTGTTTTTTAATAAAATTTTTGAAGAAATGAAAGCTTTATGAAATTCATAATTTGATTTCAACATAATATCTATAATTAAAAAAAGTTTATATAGCTGCATATTTAAATATATATCTTTAATTAGAAATATTTTTGTGATAAGAATTTTCTCTAAGAAGTAAGTAAAATGGCTATTTCTCATATATAAATAACTAAAAATAATAAATAATCCTAAAAATATAAAAAGAATAATTAAGGAATAATTTTCAAAAACATATTGTGTCTTTAGTAACAATTTGGTTGCAAAAGGAAGTTCAGTCGTTGTTTGAGAAAAAATCATTTGGAACTTTGGAATAACAAAAATAAAAATTGATATTAAAGAAAAAATAAATGAGATAATTAAAACAAAAGGGTAAGCCATTGCTTTTATAAAAGCTTTTTTTATCTCACTATTTTCAATTAATAAACTACTCAAAGCTTTGATGTTTAAAGCAATATTTCCTCTATCTTGGGATATTTTTAAAAAAGCTGGAATTAGATAATTTATTTTAAAATCGTTTAAATTTTCATTTATTTCTTTTCCAGTTGAAAAACTATATTTTACAACTTCTAAAAATTCTAAAATATTTCTATCTTTTTTATTTTTAATTAAAATATCAAGGGCATCACTAATATTTAAATTTGCTTGAAGCATCAGATTTAATTCATAAAAAAGTAGGTTTAGTTTTTTATCATTTAATCTTTTTTTTCTAAAAAGTTTAAAATCTAAATGTTTTTTAAACTCATTAATTTCTATTATATTTGAAGGTAAAATTTCATTTGCTAGATTTTTTGTTTCTAGAATTAGCTCTTTTATTTCACTTTTATCTTGATACTTTATTTTATATCTTTTCATTAAAAACTAGCAACTTTATAAACTTCTTCAAGGGAAGTTTGGTTTTGTTCTACTTTTTGTTTTCCATCATCTAAAATGGTTTTAAAATCAATTTTTGCAAGATAATTCTTCAATTCATTTATATCTGATTTTCTAAAAATCATTGAGGATATTTTTTCATCTACCTTTAAAATTTCTGCAATTGTTGACCTATCATAATATTTTGTATAGTTACACTTTTCACATCCAAGTGCAGCACAAAATTTACAATAATTCAAAACCAATCGTTGAGCCATTACAAGTTTTAAAGTACTTGAGATTAAGAATGGGTCAGCTTGTAAATCTATAAGCCGTAAAATCGTCTCAACAGCACTATTAGCATGAATACTTGCAATCACTAAATGTCCAGTCAAAGAAGCTTGCAAAGCAATATCTAAAGAGAATTTATCCCTAATTTCTCCAATGAAAATAATATCAGGATCTTGACGAAGAATGTTTTTTAATACAAGTTCAAAACTAAGACCAATTTTAGAGTTTATTGGAATTTGACAAATTGAATCAATTTTATATTCAATTGGGTCTTCAACAGTAATTATCTTTTTTTCTTCACAATTTAGCTCTTGTAAAATTGAATATAAAGTTGTAGTTTTTCCACTTCCTGTAGGTCCTGAAATTAAAATCAAACCTTGGGTTAATTTTAGTGTTTGATTTAAAATTTCAAGTAAGTTTAGTGATAGACCTAAAGTTTGAAGATTTTTATCTATATTTTTATTATCTAAAATTCTTAAAACTATAGATTCAGCTTCAAGGGTTGGCATAGTTGAGATTCTAAAATCATAAGTTCTATTCTTTATATTTAAAGAAAATCGACCATCTAATGGAAGACGAACCTGAGTCATATCTAAATTTGAAATCAATTTAATGTAAGATGAAATTAACTTAAAAAAATCACTTCTAAATGCAAAAAAACTTTTTAATCTTCCATCAATTCTGAATTTAAATAAAACCAAATCTTTATATTGTTCAATATGAATGTCACTTGCTCTTAGATTTATTGAAAACGCAAGTAACTCTTCTAAAAATTTATCTATATATTTCTCAAAACTATTTTGACAAATTGCTTTAAAAGCAAAGGAATATAATAAAATTTTTGTATCAATATGACTTAAAAGAAAAAAAAGTTCTAGCTCTTCAATCTCAATAAAAGTGATTAATTTATTAAAATCCTCTTTTATCGTTTGTAAGTTTGAACTTTTACAAACAGCAATTTTTATACTTATTTCATTTTCAAAAATAGGTAATATCTTATTTGTTATAAAATAATCTTTATCATATTTTTCGAATAAAGAGTAATCAATTAAGGTTTTTAATATCGTCTTCATTATTTAACTCTAATATAATTTTACTATTTTCATTTTCTAAAATCACAAAATTTCTTTCTATTTTAGTAAGAATAAAATCATCAATTTTTTCACTCTTTTTAAACCATGAATCATTTATAAAAGCATAGTCCGATATGATTCCATTTATTTTGTACTTGATAGTTTTTTCCTTATTTATTAATTCATTATTTACTTTTACATCTGCAGGTTCTGTTTGTTTTACAATCTTTTTAATATAAAATTTATTTAAATCAATTTGTAATTCAAATAAATAGTTTTCTAAATCTTGTTTATTTAAAATGAAAGATTTTATATTTGTAAAATTGTTTAGGTTTTCTATTTTTGTAAGAAAACTTTTCATATTTTCCAAATTTGCTTTTGCTTTTATTGAAACTATCTTTTTATTATTTGCTATATTAAATATTATAATTTGATTTTTTGAAGCATAATCTTGAATATTTGAAAATAAATCTAAAAATGAATCTTTAAATTCTAAATTTGAATAATCATCAGTTTTTATTTTTGCTTTTATATCAACACTATCTTTATCTGAGTAAGAAAAAATAAAATAGATAAGATACAGAAGTAATAAAGGAAGCAGATATAACTCTATTTTAGTTTTTATGGAACTAGAAGTGAATTTATTATTTAGATAATTTAACATAAATAGTCGATTCATAAATCTTTTCATTCTCAAAATAGTTTATATCATGGGAAATCAGATTTGTTTTCAATTCATTAAAAAAAGAGTAAATATCAGCTTTTATTGCTGTTGAAAGAGTTATTTTTACTCTGTTTTCTTTATATTCAAGAGTTTTTAAATTCAAATTATATTTGTTTAATAATTCTGTTAACTCACTAAATTTTGGAGCAACAGAAATAAAAAGATGCTCATTTTTTAACTTATCATAACTATTTTCTGAAATAATTTCTATTTTATCTATTTGATTATTCAAAAAAAACAGACATGAAGATAATATAAGCATCAAAATATAAAAAAGAAAAATTACAAAACCATAACTATTTTTACTATTAAAATTTATAAGTTTATTATTGAGTGTTTTTTCAAAATAATCATTTTTTAACTCTTCTTCATAAGTATTATTGATGATTTTATAATTATCTATTTTTAAAGAGAAGTTTTTATTAATATATTCAATTAAATCATTTATTAAAATCTCTGATTCAATATTTTGATAATAGTAAAATTTACCATTCTTATATAAACAAAAATAATCCTCAGCTAAATACAAATCAAAACTTTTTAAGTCTTTTTTATCTAAATAAAACAATTCATATATTTGAAATATAGCATTTTTATAGTGAGTTGGAAAAATCAAAATTTGATACTGATTTAATTCACATATAAAATTTATATGTACAAAATCATTTTTATTAATAATTAGGTTTTTTAATTTTAGTGAAGTGAAAATAAATTTTTTTAGATTTTTATTCTCTATTTCTTCAGAAACATCAATAAATAGAGATTTTATTTCATTAGCTTGAGCAAAATTTGACATATAAATCCAATTTATATAATTTTTTATATTATTTTAAAAGTATATAAAATTATTGCTTAAGTTTATTAATAAAGTTAAAAATTATTTTTTATTTTAAATAAGTGAGTTTAAAAGAGAAAATATTCTCTTTTAAAAAGTTACGTCATAACCTAATTCTTTTAGACCTTGTCTGTTTTTTGTCCAACCTTTTTTAATTGAAACAAAAAGTTCAAGATAGCATTTTTTGCCAGTTAATTTTTCTATTTTAAGTCTTGCGTCTTTTCCAATTCTTTTAATTGCTGTTGCATCTTTACCAATAATCATACCTTTTTGAGTACCTTTTTGCACAATTATTGTAGCTTTAATAACATCAACACCTGGTTTTTCATCAACTTTATTTATCATAACATCAGTTTCATAAGGTATTTCATCACTAATATTTTCAAAAATTGACTCTCTAATAAACTCTTTAAAAAGGTCTCTTAGATGTTCAGTTGTCATAATTTCTGGATCAAATAAATATGGATGAACAGGTAGATGTTTTACAACATCATTTAAAATATCAGCTTGAGTTGTTTGTTTTTTTATAGAAACAGGAATAATAGCTTCATATTTATCACTATATTTTTCATACTCTTTCATTTTTTCTAAAACTTCTGCATTTGATACAAAATCTATTTTTGTAAGTAATAAGATATGTTTTACACCTTTTTTATTTTTTACTAAAAAGTCTTCATAGTGTGAAACTTTATCTGTAACTGGTGCTAAAAATAGAATTAAATCACAATCACCCATTGCTTTTAATGCTTCATCAAGCATAAATTGATTTAATAGTTTTTCAGTTTCATGAATACCTGGAGTATCAATAAATACTATTTGATCATCATTGTGCATTACAATAATATTTGATCTTTTTCTTGTAGCATTTGCTTTATGTGAAACCATCGCAATTTTTTCACCAACTAACCAATTTAGAAGTGAACTTTTACCAGCATTTGGTCTTCCTACTACTGATACATATCCGCATTTTGTCATTTTTATCCCTTGTAATCAATACGAAGTTTTCCTTCGCAAAATCTAATTTTCTTACATTATACAATAAAAATGCACTTTTTAAAACTATGTTTAAGTTTTGCCTCATCTTCTTCTAAAATTTAAGCTTTGTAATAAATCATTTTTCGTAATAATTTCATTATCATTTAAATCAGCTATAGTTCTTGCAACTTTTAAAACTTTGTTTATACTTCTAAATGAGAGTTGATAATTTATTCTTGCTTTTTCAAGAATTACTTTTGATTCTTCATCTAAAATACAATACTTTTTTATCTCTTCTTCATTTAGTTTTCCATTTAATTCTCTCTGATTTCTATTTTTTTGTTTTTTAAAAGCTTTTATGACATTTTCATGAAGCTCCGTTGAACTTACAATATTTTTATTATCACTAAAACTATCATTCATAACAACATACAAATCAATTCTATCTAAGAAAGGCTCACTCAAGCGGTTTTTATATCTTTGAATCTCAAGAACATTACATCTGCACTCTTTTAGACTTGAGAGTAAATTCCCACAAGGACATGGATTCATTGCTGCAATAAAAATAAATTTTGTTTCATACATGATTTTACTATTTACCCTTGAAATTAAAATCTTATTATCTTCAAGTGGTTCTCTTAAAGCTTCTAAAATTGATTTTGAGAAATGTGGCAATTCATCAAAAAATAAAATACCATTGTTACTTAAAGCAATTTCACCCATCTTTGCATTTATACTTCCTCCTCCAAAAATTGAAGATTTTGTGGAACTATGATGGGGCGACCTAAAAGCTCTAATTGGAGAAAAATCAACCTCTTTAAAATCCAAAGCTTGAAGTTTTGCTTTTTCTAAAATCTCTTCTAAACTCATGGGAGGCATAATATATTGTAATCTTTTTGAAATCATAGATTTACCACAACCAGGACTTCCCTCAAAAATAATATTATGATTTCCAGCAGCACTAATTAGTGCTGCATATTTTGCCATTTCTTGACCAATTACATCAGAGAAGTCATCTTTATAAATTGTTTCATAATAAAACTTTTCATCATTTATCTCTAATGTTTTATACTCTAAAATCTTCTTTTCAAATAAAAAGTTCTCTTTATTTTTTGATTTAGTAAAAGTTATTGCTTCTTCTAGATTTTTTACTTTGTATATTTCTAAATTTGGAATATTTGATAATTTTTCTGCACTTGCTTCACAAACCAAAACTTTTTTGATTATATTTTGTTTTACAAGGGATAAAATAATTGGAAAAATTGAACTTGTATCTTTTATATTTCCATCAAGGGCTAACTCTCCAAAAAAATAAATATCTTCGAAATCTATATTTTTCTCTTCAAAAAGCGCAATTTGTAAAGCAATAGCCAAGTCAAAGTGCGTTCCTTTTTTATTTATTTCAGAAGGTGAGAGATTAACTGTAATTTTTAGTGGTGGAAATTTAAAACCATTTGTTAGAAGTGCTGACTTAACTCTGTCTTTTGATTCACTAATGCTTGTACTTATCATTCCTACTATTGTAAAAGTTGGTAAGCCTTTGGTAAAAGTTGATTCCACATCAACACTAATTGCATCTAAAGTATCAAGGGAAGCTGATTTTATTATCTTCATATTTTACAACCAATTAATAATATATTTAATTATATATTATCTTCTTTTATATAAAACATAAGTTATCAATTTATCCATACTAACCATTTTTTTAACTTCACTTGCTATAATTGGCAAAAAATTTAGGAATTAAATAAAATGTCATCACTTATAAATTGCCCTGAGTGCAATCATGAAATATTATCAAGATTAGGAACAGTTTGCCCACAATGTGGTCACACAGTTGGATATTTTGATGGAGATAAAAAAAGAAAAATTTATGGTAAATTTTTTGCGTTAACTGTTTTTGTACCTTTTATATCATTTATAACAATATTATTTGCATCACAAAACAAATACACAATGTATGTAGGAATTGCTATTTTCTTCTATTTAGCAATTAAATCTTGTCCATTATTATTTAAAGATATTTTTTTCACAAAATTTGAAAAAGGATTTTTTTGGGGAGTTTGGATATTAGCAAATAGTATATTATTTTCAATGATATTTAATGTATTAAGAAAAGGATTTGGAGCATAAAAAAAATCAAGGTTAAAGATAAAAATTATTTTTTATCTTTTATCTTTTTTTTCCACTCTTTTTCAAATTTTTTTCTTTTGATTATTGATAAATTTTCAATAAATAGATGACCTGCTAAATGTTCCATTTCATGTTGCCATGCAACTGCTAGAAAATCTTCACACTCCATAACTTGCTTATTTCCATGTCTATCAAAATATTCAACAATGATATGTTGAGCACGTGTAACATCTTCTGAAAAACCAGGAACACTCAAACAACCCTCAGTAAATACTTGAGTTCCATCTTTATGAGTAACTACAGGATTTATTGCTTCTATTAATTCTTCTTTATCTTGAATATCTTCTTCATTTGGTAGACTTATAATTAAAACATTTAAAGGAATTGCTATTTGAATTGCTGCTAATCCAACACCATTTTGTGCCATCATAGTATCATACATATCATCTAAAAGAGTGTGCAATTCATTATCGAATTGCTCCACATCCTTTGATTTTAATCGAAGTAATTTATTTGGATAAGTTATAACTTCTCTAATCATTAACAACTTTCTTATTTATGCTTAGCTATAACTTCGTCTATTAAACCATAAGCACAAGCTTGTTCTGCACTCATAAAATTATCTCTATCTGTATCTTTTTCAATAATTTCTAAAGGTTGTCCTGTTTGTTCAGCAATAATAGCATTTAAAGAATCTTTCATTCTTTGAATCTCTTTAGCTTGAATTTGAATATCAGTTGCTTGCCCTTGAGCTCCACCTAATGGTTGGTGAATCATTATTCTAGAATTTGGTAAAGAGTATCTTTTACCTTTTGTTCCAGAACTTAATAAAAACGCTCCCATAGATGCAGCTTGACCTATACAAATAGTACAAACATCTGGTTTGATATAATTCATAGTATCATAAATAGACATACCACTTGTAATTACTCCACCCGGAGAGTTGATATATAAATAGATATCTTTATCTGGATCTTCAGCTTCTAAGAAAAGTAACTGTGCAACAACTGTAGAAGCTACAGCATCATTTATTTCTCCACTTAACATAATAATTCTATCTTTAAGAAGTCTTGAATAAATATCGTAACTTCTCTCCCCTCTTCCTGTTTTCTCAACTACGTATGGTATATAACTCATATTTAATCCTATTTTATTATTTTCCTAATTTTTCATCTAATAATTTAGTTATAACTTTCTCTTCAATCATAGACATTTTAATTGCAGGTAGGTATCCAGCTTCTTGATATTGTTTTACAACTTCTTGTGGATTTTGTCCCATTTGCATTGCCTCATAATAAAGAACTTGCATAACTTCTTGATCAGATACTTGAACATTTTCAGCTTTAGCTAATGCATCAATAATGAATGTAGCTTTTACAGAATTAACTGCATCTTCTTTTAATTCATTTCTCATTTCTTCAACTTTTGACTCATTTTCTCTTAATACAGAAATTTCTTCTTCAGTCATAGTTCTTACTTTATTATTTAAAGCATAGTTAATCTCTTGATCAACTACAGAATTTGGTAATGCAAATTCTATTCTCTCAACTAAAGTTTCTAAATATGCAGGTTTTAATTCTTCTCTATAATATTTGCTCATGATTTCAGATTTCATTTGCTCTTTAATTTTTTCTCTTAAAGTGTCAATTGTAACATTTTCTTCACCTGGTAACATTCTTTGAGCAAATTCATCATTTAATTCAGCAGCAACTTTTTCTTGAATTTCATGTAAAGTTACTTTAAATGTAGCTTCTTTTCCAGCTAAGTTTTTAGCTTGGTAAGATGTTGGGAAAGTTACAACGATATCTTTTTGCTCTTCATATTTCATACCAATAACTTGTTCTTCAAATCCTGGGATAAATGAACCTGAACCTATTTGTAATGGATATTTTTCTGCTTTACCACCTTCAAATGCAACACCATCAACAAAACCTTCAAAGTCGATAACAGCATGGTCACCATCTTTTACAGCTCTTTTTCTAGCTAATTTTTCTAAAGGAGCTGAAGATTTAGCAATTTCTTCTAATCTAGCATCAATTGCTACTACTTCTACTATTTTATCTTCAATAGCTGGAATTAAAGATTTATAATCACCTAAATCAATTGTTGGTTTACAAGCAACAGAAATTTCTACATCAATAGAACCATCTTCTTTTTTATCAAATTTTGAAATTGTTGGCTCACCAATTAAATCAGCACTTGCTATATTTAATTCTTTTAAAGAGTTATCTAAGATTTTTCTTAAAGCATCAGCTTCTGCATCTTCTCTTAATTTATCAGCAAATCTTTGTTTTACAACAGCTACAGGAACTTTACCTTTTCTAAAACCTTGAACATTCATAGTTTTAGCAGCTTGTTTTGCTACTTTGTCTAAATTTGATTCTACTACTTCTTTTGAGATAGTTGCAGTTATAACCGCATTTGCACCATCAACTCTATTTGCGCTAAATTCCATTAAATTTACTCCGATTGTTATAATTTTAACGCTGATTTTATCTAAAATTTACTAAGTCTTTACTAAAAGATGGCTTTTAAAGAGTTTTTAAAGAGAATTTGTAGTCATTAATATAGTTTTTTATTATAAAAGAAATCAAAAGATTTAATAATCTTTTGATTTTCTCATTTGTAGAAGTTCTTTTTGAACAGAAATATTTATCTCCTCATTAGCATCAAAATCTAATGAATAATTTCTTCCATCATAATCAACAGAATTTAAAATTATTTTCATAGCTTCAAGTCTAGCTTTATGTTTATCATCACTTCTTACAATGTGCCATGGAGCAGATCTTGAAGTTGTTCTTCTTAACATTTCATATTTTTTTTCTGAAAATTCGTCCCATAAATCCTGAGCTTGCATATCAACCTCTGAGAATTTCCATTGTCTTAATGGATCTTCAATTCTTCTTTCAAATCTTCTTTTTTGTTCTTCTTTTGATACAGAGAAATAAAGTTTTATTAAAACCATACCTTGTCTTACTAAATCTTGTTCAAAATTAACAATATCTTCCATAAAAATTTCATGTTCTTCAGGTGTACAAAATCCAAAGATTGGCTCAACCATAGCTCTATTGTACCAAGATCTATCAAATAAAACTATCTCTCCACCTGTTGGAAAATGAGTAATATATCTTTGTAAAAACCATTGATTTTTTTGAGTTTCTGTTGGTTTTCCAAGGGCAACTACTCTATAGTGTTTGTTATTCATATATCTAGTAATTCTTCTAATTGCTCCACCTTTTCCAGAAGCATCTCTTCCTTCAAAAAGAATAATCATTCTTTTATTCTCTTTTTCAAGCCAATTTTGAAGTTTTATTAACTCAATTTGATATTTTTTCAAAGCTTCTAAATCATAAATCTTTTGAATACCATCTGATAAAACATGAGGACTTAATTTTTCATAATTTCCTAAAATTGATTTTAAAAATTCATTTTCTTCTTGTAACTTTTTAACAATTTCATTATCTTTATCTTTAGTTAACAATACTTTTTCCTCTAGTTTAATTTTTTCTTCAACTTTTACTTCAGTTTTTGAAACAATAGAATCTTTAAAATCTTTAAATAATTCAATTGCATCTTTTCTAGTCAAATTATCTTTTTTTGAATAACCTAAAACTTTTACATATCTCTTTTTATCATGTTGAAATCTAGCTATATATTTATTACCAAATTCAGGATGACTCTCTTTTGAAATATATAGTCCACTACAATTTGTTCTTTCAAAATCACCTAAATTCATCTTAATACACCTTTGCTAATTTATGATCATGTTCCATATTCTCAATCTCTTGAGTACCACTTATTAAAATATCTTTATCAATTTTAAATAAATTTTTATTTTCACATTTTTTTTCATATTCAAGATTTAATAAAATGTGTCTTATACAATTTAATCTAGCTTTTTTCTTATCATCACTTTTAATTACTGTCCAAGGAGCATTATCTGTATTTGAAGCCATCAACATAGAAAATTTTGCAATTGTATATTTATCCCATAAATTTTGAGATTCTTTATCTACAGGAGAGAGTTTATACTGTTTTAAAGGATCTATCTCTCTTTTTTTAAATCGTTTTAATTGCTCTTTTTTTGACACGGAGAAATAAAATTTAAATAAAATAATTCCAGATTTAACTAGCATTTTTTCAAATTCAGGAACTTCTCTTAAAAATTCATGGTGCTCTTCTGTTGTACAAAATCCCATAACAGGTTCAACACCTGCTCTGTTGTACCAAGATCTATCAAATAGAACTATCTCTCCTGCACTTGGAAGAAATTTTGTGTATCTTTGAAAATACCATTGTGTTCTTTCAATATCACTTGGTTTTTCCAAAGCTACAACTCTAGCTCCCCTAGGATTCAGATGTTCTGTAATTCTTTTAATAGTTCCACCTTTTCCAGCAGCATCCCTACCCTCAAAAATCATTAAGATTTTTAGACCTTCTTCTTTTACATGATTTTGAAGTTTTAAAAGTTCAATTTGAAGTTTTGTTAGCTCTTTTTCATATTCTAAAGTCTCTTCTCTAACCCAAATTTGAACTTTTTTTGTTCCATCTTCTTCTTTTTTTTCTAGTTCTTCTCTTTTTCTATCTTTATTTTTATAATCATGTTTTATTGATTTTTTACTATCAATAACTTCCATATCTGAAAATTCATGATCAATAATATTTCTTTCCTGCCCACTCATTTAATCTCCTATGAAAGTCTCATTTTGTAATCATTATAACCAAAATTCTTTACAATTTGATAACTATTTTCATCATGTTTTATCACAATTGATGGTAGCTTTATTCCATTAAACGTTGTTGTTTTTACCATTGTATAATGAATCATATCTTCAAAAATGATTTTATCCCCTACTTTTAAAGGTTCATCAAAAGAATAATCTCCAATTATATCTCCTGATAAACAAGTATTTCCACCTAATCTATAAGTATACTTCTTTTCACCTGCAAGGCCTGAGTTTCTTATCATTGCTCGATATGGCATAGCAAGAGTATCTGGCATATGAGCTTCTGCTGAAGTATCTAAAATTACTAAATCCATACCATTATTTATTATATCAAGAACTGTTCCCACTAAATAACCAGTTTGCCAACCAATAGCTTCACCTGGTTCTAAATAAACTTCTAAGTGTGGGTATCTTGATTTAAAATCTTTTAAAAGTTTGATTAAACCCTCAACATCATAATCAACTCTTGTAATATGATGTCCACCACCAAAATTTACCCATTTTAACTTGTCAAAATATTGAGAAAATTTCTCTTCAAAAGCACCTAATGCACCCTCAAGAGCATCAACATTTTGTTCACAAAGAGCATGAAAATGAAAACCATCTAAAAACTCTAATTGCGACTCATCAAAATTTGCTTTTGTTGTTCCCATTCTTGAAAATGGAGCACAAGGATTATATAAATCGACTTCAACAGATGAGTATTCAGGATTTAATCTAATTCCTAATGATGTTTTTCCATAAGCTTTATCTTTATATCTTTTTAATTGATTAAAAGAGTTAAAAACCACATGATTTGATAGTGAGATAATCTCATCAATCTCATCATCTTTAAAAGCAGCAGAATAAGTATGAACTTCTCCACCAAACTCTTCTTTTGCTAAGATTGCTTCGTGAAGTCCTGATGCACAACATCCTTTTAGATATTTTTTGCATAAATCAAAAGTTGACCACATTGCAAAACCTTTTAGTGCTAAAAGAATATTTACATCGGCTTCATCTTGAACTTTTTTTAAAAGTTTTAAATTTTTTTCTAAAAGTTTCTCTTCACAAACAAAACTTGGGCTTGGAAGCTTATCAAAGCTATCAACTATTATATTATTAGTCTTCATATGGCTCAAAATCTTCTTTCCCTACTCCACAATCTGGACAAGACCAATCTTGGGGTAAATCTTCAAATGCAGTTCCTGCCTCAATTCCTGAATCAGGATCACCTATTGCTGGATCATAAATATAATCACAGGCTGTACAAATGTATTTTTGCATACTAAACTCCTTATTATTGTTTAAATTAAGAGATTTTTTTCATAATCAATGTGAAGATTGAAATTTAATCTTCACCGCTGAGTATGGAAAAAAAGAATTAATTTATAATTCTAATATTTTCCAAGGTAATCCTTGAGTCATTAACTCATCCATAAATGGTTTTGCATCAAACTCTTCGATATTAAATACCCCTTGATTTTTCCAAATACCTTTGTAAAGTAATTTAGAACCAATCATTGCAGGAACTCCTGTAGTATAACTTACAGCTTGTGCTCCTGTTTCTTTATAACACTCTTGGTGATCACAAATATTATAGATGTAAACTTTTTTTGCTTTTCCATCTTTGATACCTTCAATGATACAACCAATATTTGTTTTTCCAACAGTTCTTGGCCCAAGGCTTGCAGGATCTGGTAAAAGAGTAGTTAAAAATTCGATTGGAGTAATCATTACACCTTTATGCATAACTGGCTCAATTCCTAACATTCCAACATTTTGTAAACAATTCATATGTTGAATATAAGCATCTCCAAATGTCATAAAGAATCTAATTCTTTTTAAACCTTTGATATTTTTAACTAATGATTCTAACTCTTCATGGTATAAAAGATAAGAAGCTTTTACACCAACTTCTGGATAATCATGGTCAACTCTAATTTCTAAAGGTGTAGTTTCAATCCATTGTCCATTTTCCCAATATCTACCATTTGCAGATACTTCTCTTAGGTTAATTTCTGGATTAAAGTTTGTAGCAAATTTATAACCATGGTCACCAGCATTACAATCCATAATATCTATAGTGTGAATTTCATCAAAAAGATTTTGTTGAGCATAAGCACAAAATACTCCAGTTACACCTGGGTCAAAACCTGAACCTAATAATCCCATGATTCCAGCTTCTTTGAATTGGTCATTTCTTGCCCATTGTAATTTATATTCAAATTTTGCTTCATCAGGATGTTCGTAGTTTGCAGTATCTACATAATCAACTCCACATTTTGTACAAGCGTCCATAATTGTTAAATCTTGATAAGGTAACGCTACATTTAGTACTAATTTTGGATTTACTTTTTGAATTAATTTTGCTAATTCATCTACATTATCAGCATCAACAGAAGCTACATCAATTTGTACTCCTTGATTTTTTAAAATATCAGCAGCAATAGATTCACATTTTGAAACTGTTCTTGATGCCAATGTAATCTTTTCAAAAGTGTCGATGTTCATTGCACATTTAACAGTGGCTACTCGACTAACTCCACCTGCTCCGATAATTAAAATACCTTTTTTACTCATTATTCACTCCGATATATTTTTATGTAACCATTATACAGTTTTAAAGTATAAGAACGAATGAAACTAAATTCAATTTACTATTTAATAACAATTTGATTACATTAACATCCTTTTAATAATATATTTTGTAAACTTCGTTTTTAAGTTATGGGGATGACTTGGTATCGATTAGAGCAGTGAGTATTAGTTGCATGTCGGCCTGAACATGCCGTTACGCGGTTCATTTTTTTTAGACGCAAACAATACAAATTACGCTCCAGCTTACGCAAAAGCTGCGTAAGTTTAACAACTTATTGACTCGCCTAACGGCTTGAGTCTCGGAGGCTGGCACTACAGATTCTATCTATGTAGATTATCGCTGGTTCACCCTAGATAGATTATTTTTGAGGGATTGATTGAACTTCAAAAAGAAATTCCAAATCTTAGCTTTTTGATTGCTTCGGGAGTTGAGTTGTCATTAAGTGAAATTTTTCAACTCTGCTAAACATGTAGACGCTAATATAAGCTGTTTTAAGACTGCGGTTCGATCCCGCACATCTCCACCAATGAATTTTCTTAAAATACAGCCCCTAAAAATGGGCTTTTTTTCCACTTTGTTCGTTCTGTGGCACACAAATGTGGCTCATTAAATTTAATCAATTATACAACTTATAATCTGTATACATAATTAGATTTATTTCTAATATTTATTTTTATATATTCTATACTTTTTATTAAATAAGACAAGGACAATATAAAAATAGATTGTGGGTTGCATAAATGATTGATAGCATAAAACCAATAGACGATGCAACACCACTTGATGATACATCAGGATTAAAATTTCCAAAAAATAAATCTTATACTTTAAAAGAGATATATGTAAAGGAAGCTGAGAATATTGCAGATGCAACAATCAAATATTTATCAGCCATTCCAACAAAAAAAGAAGCTCCTTTTACTTATGATTGGTTTTTAAAACTTCATATTGAGATGTTTGCAAATGTTTGGAATTGGGCTGGAAAACCAAGACAAATTGAATTATCAATTGGGATAAAAGCATATCTTGTTCCAATGGAATTAAAAAAACTAAGTGATGACTTTTTATTTTGGGATAAAAATAAATCTTTTGATGTTTATGAAATAGCTTCAAGATTGCATCACAGAGCAGTTCAAATCCACCCTTTTCAAAATGGAAATGGTAGATGGAGTAGAATGTTAGCAAATATCTATCTTAGACAAAAAGGTTTGATGCCTGTTAAATGGCAAGAAGATTTACTAGCAAGTGAAAATCCAAAAAGAAGTGAATATATTCAAGCTCTCTTATAAAGTTTCAGCAAGAACGTTTATCAATTTTTTCTTCAAGGTTTAACTTAATTTTTTTATCATTCTATTTCTTATAGTATATTACCTTTTGGTAAGTTCTTGTTATGAAAATATATTTTAGCTAAAATTTCGATATATACAAAGATTATAAAAAAAGGAAAAGATTATGGCTATACAGCCTATTGATTTAAACAAAGCCTATCGTTTATTACAAGTAGGTCCTACGACTATGATTTCTGCAAAACATGATGGTATAAAAAATGTCATGGCAGCAGCTTGGGTTGGACTTGTAGGTAATACAAAAGTGATGGCATTTATTGGTAAGCAAGCTTATACTCGTCAGCTTGTAGAAAAAAGTGGTTATTATGTTGTTCATATTCCTGTTGTAAGCCAGATGGAAGCTGTTTTATATGCTGGTGAACACAGTTATTCTAATATGCCAAATAAGAATGATTACTTTTCATTCTTTTATCAAGAAGGTTTTGATTTACCTTTAGTTGAAGGTTGTGCTGGTTGGTTAATATGTAAAGTTATTCCAAATGCTCAAAATGAACAAGAACATGATTTGTTTATGGGTGAAATTGTTGGTGCTTGGAGTGATGACCGAGTATTTCGTAATGGACATTGGATTTTTGACGAAGCACCTGATGAATTACGTACTGTACATTATGTAGCTGGTGGTCAATTCTATGCTATTGGTAAAGGTAGAAAATTTAATCATGGACCTGGAAAAGATTAATTAAAAAATAATAGATAGATTTTTACGGTAATTATTACGGTATTCATTTTAGGACTGCGAATTGAAGTCCTAAAATAAGTACTTTAGAATAAGTTTAGATGAAGCACATCTCCACTAATACTTTTTTATACTTCCTTAAAGTTATTCAAAGTTCCCTAAAATACCCATCAAAAGCCTCTTTTTTAAGTTTATTATTTCCTTAACTTTTGTATGATTATTCATAGTTTTTTATTCTTAGGGTAGAAATGAATAAGACAAAAAAATTAGGTATCTATTATAATGAATTAGAAAATGGAGATAAAGTTTTCTATTTTACATATAAAGATATTAATGATTTAGATAAGAATGGTAATCCTAAAAAGAAATGGGTAAATGTTGGAAAATATTCAGAGGGTATAAGAGAAATAAATGCTGTAAATCTTAGAAATGAACAAATTAATAAAATGAAGCATGGAGAAGATATTTCCATTGTTGCTAAAAAGAAAAAAAAAGAATTCATTAATTTAGAAAATATAGCTAATCTTTATTTCAAAGATAAAAAAACTTCTGAAAAACAAATATCAAAATTTGAGAATCATATAAACCCTTTTTTTGGAAATAAAAATATTGATTCAATTACAAAAAAAGACATCTTAGATTTTAGACAAAATCTAATTGATGGAACACTAAAATATCCAATAAACATACAAGAAAAAAGAAATTTAATTACTGAAGCAAAATCTCCACAAACTGTAAATGGTATAATAGAATTATTTAAAGCCATTTATAACCATTATATAAAAGAATATAATCTAAAAATTGGAATGACCCCGAAGTAGTAGACACTTTCTTATTCAGTTAACACCTCAGGTTGAGTAACATTTTCATTGTACCTTTTCTCAAATTCATTTGGACTTATAAAACCTAAATAACTATGTCTTCTTTTTGAATTATAAAACATCTCAATATATTCAAATATTTTATCTCTTGCTTCTTCTCTTGTTCTAAAAATGGTTTTTCTTACTAACTCTTTTTTTAATGTTTTAAAAAAACTTTCTGCAACTGCATTATCATAACAATTTCCTCTTCTACTCATACTTGGTGTGATATTATGATGTTTAAAAAAAGTTTTATATTCATATGAGCTATATTGGCTTCCTTGATCTGAATGTAGAATTACTCCATCTTTTGGAATTCTATATTTAGTATTTTTTAATGCTTGGATTATTAAATCTGTTGTAATTCTATGACTTGTTGACCAGCCTATAATTTTCCTTGAAAATAAATCTAAGATAATTGCAAGATATATCCATCCTTCATGAGTTCTTATATAAGTTATATCACTTACCCATGATTCATTTGGTGTTTGTGATATAAAACATTGTTTTAAATGATTTGGATGAGCTTTATGAATTAAACCAGCTTTATACTTTGGTTTTCTTTTATAATTTCCTATTCCACAAAGTTTCGCTTCTCTCATAAGTCTTGCAACTCTTTTTTTATTTACATGAATATTTGAAGCTTTTAAGTCCTTATGAATATTTCTATATCCATATATCCCATTTGATTCTTTATATGCAGATTTAATATGTTCTAATAGTTTGTTATTCTCTTCTTCTAGATTTGAAATTGGTTGTTTTAACCATTTGTAATACCCACTTGGATGAACTTTTAGTACAGTACACATTCTTCTTATTGTGTACTGTATTTCATGCACTTTAATAAATGCGTACTTTAATTTGGGTTGCTTGCAAAGTACGCTGCGGCCTTTTTTAATATATCTCGTTCTTCTGTAACTCTTTTTAATTCTTTTTGTAATCTTTTAATTTCAGCTGCTGCATCTTGAGATTTTTTTGTTTCTACTTCTGCTTCAGGAGATTGATATTTTTTTATCCAATTTCTCAAAGAATCATGATGTACTCCTAATCTCTCAGCTGTTTCAACTATTCCATATCCATTCTCAACAACTTGTTTTACAGCATCCCTTCTAAACTCTTCACTATATTCTCTTCTTCCCATTTTTAATTCCTTCAATTATTTACAATTTTCTCTAAATTGCTATATTAATTAACTGAATTAATTTATGTCTATATTTTCGGGGTCATTCCAACTCTTTAATTAAAAAGAAGGCGATAATTTCTTTTTATTAATGTATTTTGCTTCTTCTAGTACGTTAATTAAATATAATGATAGATGTTGCATTTGATTTATAGTTGTTTGATTAATCAAGGGAGTATTTAATTTGATGTGATTTGTTCTTTTTATTTGAATATTAATTTTGTTATATATTTCAATTAAACTAAAAAAATCAAAATCTTCAATAAATCTAAATTCTTTAAAACTGTAACCTTTTTCTTTTATATCAATAATTAAATATAATGCCAATAACTCAGGTATATAATATTTTGTGCCATTGTCAGAAAATAGATTCATTTTACTAATAAATCTTTTAACTAAAATATCATAAAAATATAATCTAGGTTCCATTACTATTGCTTTGATTAAACTTTCTTTTGAGCTCTTATCATTGATAATTCTATATATTTCTTCTATCGTAAATATCTGTTTTAGTAGATGATTTTCTAGTTCTTTTATTTTTATATAAAGTAAATTCTGTTCTTCCTTAGTCATATAACAACTATAGCCAAAGTCCAATTTATCATCTTCACTTTGAATATATTCATGAATTAACTTTATACAAAATATTAATATTACTTCCACTTTCAAGTCTTTTATTGTTTTTCCCGTTGTCATTAAATAAAATTGTAAATTACTTTTAATATTATTTATTCTCATTTTTTTCCTTTTTAAAATAATGATAATATTTAACTAACTAGCATTTAGAAATTGTATTTATTATTAGTGTTCTAATAGTGGCTTATTGATTCTTATATTAAATGTTAATTCAATATTCAGAATAAATAAATTGGGAAATAAAATATACTGTTTAACTAATCTTTTCTAATTAAACTATATAAGAATAATAGATAATTTTTATAGCACTTATTACGATGTTGAAAATTTAGGTAGATTTGAGGCCTCGCCTTATGATACTAAAACTCCAACTTTTTTACTTTTTAAATCTAATTCATAGTTATCTAAACTTCTTGTTTCATTAACTACTTGATAATAAAGTTCTTTTAAACTTTCACAATTTCTACAGTTGTGTTCCAACTGTAGAAGTTTTGAGATATTTGTTTCCAATGTTTAGTAAATCCTTTATTT
>JAQTXB010000028.1 GCA_028688995.1 Aliarcobacter sp. | reverse complement strand
GCTAAGCTTTTTTTTTAGCCCTCTTTTTTGGTTTTTTTACTATTCATTCTTTATTATCCTATTATTCTAGTATAATTGATCTTTGTTTTTATTTTTACACTAACTCTATCCACATATTCAGTTAGTCATCTCTTATTCTTTTTAGCTTGCATAGCTCCAATGGTAGAGCAATTCCATGGTAAGGAAGAGGTTATCGGTTCAAGTCCGTTTGCGAGCATTCCTATCTCACACATCTAGTAGATTCTTTATTTGTTTATGTGGGTTTTTTATTCTTTGATTTTTTTGCAACCCATTTGTAACTTAAAATAAATATAATTGAAAAATTTTTATATAAGGAGGAAAAATGGAAAGTGTATTAAATTACATTCATGAAAAAATAGATAGCAATGAAGTACATATTATAAAAGATGAATTAGATGATTCAAAATCTTATATAATTGAAAATGGTTTTATTTTAGGGATTCAAATAAACACAGGTACAATACTTAAATCTAAGTAATAATAAGGAAGAAAACATCTTCCTAAGATTACTATAACACTTTTTTATTTCTATTAAACAGTTTAATCTTAGAAATTTACTTCTTTATACAACTAAAAATTTAGTAATATTATAAACAATAAAAGATAATATCCATGCACTTGTAGTTGTAAAAATGAATAAATATCCTAAATATTTCCAATTTCCAGCTTCTCTTACAAAAACCATAGATGCAGCCAAACAAGGTAAATAAATCATTACAAATACTATAAAAGAGATAGCTGATGCAAATGAAATATTACTTCTTATTTTTTCAACTAAACTATCAGAATTCTCATTATTATCATTTCCTAGACCATATAATATTGAAAGAGTAGAAACTACAATCTCTTTTGCAGCTAGTCCTGTCTCTAATGCTATTGTCATTTTCCAATCAAATCCTAATGGTTCAAAAAATGGTTCTGAATATTTACCAATGTAACCTAGATAAGAGTTTTCAAGATTATATTGAGATAATTCATTTTTTAAAGTTATTTTCTCTTCATTAGTTTGTGCTAATTCAATCTTATTATTAAAAGATTCTTCTATATCTAAATGTTTTGGATAGTTACTTGCAAACCAAATTAGTAAAGAAGCAGCTAAGATATAAGTACCGGCCTTTTTTAGATACATTTTTGCTTGATTTGATACAGTATGCCAAATTAATCTAAATGAAGGTAATCTATATTTTGGCATTTCCATTACAAATGGTTCATCTTCACTTTTAAATACTACAATTTTTAAAAATTTTGCTGCAAATAAACCAAAAATTGCTCCACTTATATAGATGATAAATAAAATATTACCAGGATTATGTCCAGAAAAGAAAGCTCCTACAAAAAGTACGTAAATAGGTAATCTTGCACCACAAGACATAAAACCAATTATAAAAAGAGTTAGTAATCTATCTCTTTCATTTTTTAATGTTCTTGCAGCCATGTATGCTGGAACTGAACATCCAAAACCTGTTACAAGAGGTATAAATGATTTTCCATGTAGTCCAAATTTATGGAAAAATCCATCTAGTAAAAATGCAACTCTACTCATATATCCAGTTGTTTCTAATAATGCAATACCAAAAAAAAGTATAACTATATTTGGAACAAATAAAATAACTGAACCAACTCCAGCAATTGCACCATCTGCAATAATTGATGAAATTTGATTATCTCCCATAATCTGTTTTGTTTTGTCAATGACCATTGCAAAAAATGAATCAATCATATCCATTGGAATATTTCCAATTTCAAATGTTAGTTGGAATAGTCCCCACATAAGAAATAAAAATATAGGTAAGCCAAAAAATTTATGAATTAAAATTGAATCAAAGTTCTCAGTTAAAGTTTTTTTAGTAGATTTTTTCTCTTTTACAGTTTCTGTAACAGCACCTTTTGCAAATGCAAATCTTTCTTCATTAAAAATATCTTTTATATCTTTTGTATTAAAATGAAGAAATAAGTGTTCAAATGCTTCATTTAAAACTGGTTGAATTTTTGTCCAAATTGGTTCATCATGAAATATTTTGTAAATATTCTTATCTTCTTTTAATAGGTTTAAAGCAATATGTCTATAAGTATGTTTTGTTTCAAAATGATTGTCTTTTAATACATTTGAGATATTTTCTATTTCTTCTTCTATTGCACTTGAAAAATATCGTTTGTTTGGAACTTTTTCACTTTGGAATTTAAAAATAATTTCATCTAATAATTTAGTTACACCAATTTTTTTTGCAGCACTTGTTTTTATACATGGTTTTCCAAGAATTTTACTTAATTGTACTTCATCAATTATAATTGATTCTTTTTGTGCTTCATCAGTCATATTTAAAGCAATAATCATTTTTTTATCAAGTGTTAGAAGTTGAGCAGTTAGAAGCAGATTTCTTTGTAGATTTGTTGAATCAAGAACATTTAATATTATGTCATATTCATTACTATCTAAAAAATCTTTTGTAACTTTTTCTTCAATAGTATAATCATTTAAAGAATAAGCACCTGGAAGATCTGTTATTTGAAGATGAAAACCTTTGTATTCTAAAAATACTTGTTCTTTTGTTACTGTAACACCTGAAAAATTTCCAACTTTTAATCGAGCATTTGAAATTGAGTTAATGAGCATAGATTTACCAACATTTGGTTGACCAACAAGTGCAATTCTAATTATATTATTTTTCATATTCCACTTCTATTTTAGAAGCTTCAATCAGTCTTAAAGCCATTTTTGATTGGTTTATTTTTATTTCAATAGTACTTTTAGTTAGTGTTAATTCTACGATTTCAACCTTTACACCTTTGCTAATTCCAAAAGAGTATAATCTATCTTTTAATATTTCATCACAGTTTATAGCTGTAATAATTGCACTCTCATTAATTTTTAGTTGATCTAAAGTCATTTCAAGCCTTACAAGATTAATAATGATTATTATAATATAATTATGCTTTCTTATACTTAATTTATAAAGAAACAATATTTGTAATTTTTTGTTAACTTTAGATATACTAAATTGCTATAAAATTTTTAAGGGTGTATTTGAATGTTAAATGAAAATAGTAATGAAGAAATAATTGATGAATTAAAAAAAATTGTTAAACAAAAGGGATTAAAATATACAGAACAAAGAGAGATAGTTCTTAGTATTTTATTACTTGCAAAAGAACATTTAACTGCAGAAGAAGTATATAATGAAATAAAAAAGAAATATGCAAATTCTAATATAGGAATTGCAACAGTTTATAGAGCACTTAGTTTTTTAGAAGAAGTAGATTTAATTACTTCTATTACTTTTGGAGCAGATGGTAAAAAATACGAAAGTAATTGTAAGTCTCATCATGACCATTTAATTTGTACAACATGTGGCAAAATAATTGAATTTATAGATGATGAAATAGAAAAAAGACAAGATAAAATTGCCAAAAAAAATAAATTTAGAATTACTAGTCATTCTATGCAGTTATATGGAACTTGTGAAGCTTGTCAAGAATAAATTAAGATTTAATCTTAATTTATTCTACTACTTATAAAATATTTTCTCTTATATCTTTCACCCAATTATTAATTCTTTTATCTGTTAAATCACTTTGATTATCTTCATCTATTACTAGTCCAACAAATTTATCTTCTATTTGTGCTTTTGAGGCATTATGATAATATCCTTCAACTGAAGTAAAACCAATAATATTTGCTTTAGAGTTAACAATTTGTTCATAAATAATTCCCATTGCACTACAAAATTCATCACTGTAACTCTCTTGATCTCCTAAGCCAAATAGGGCAATAGTTTTATTTGATAAATCTAACTTACAAAAATCTGCCCAAACATCTTCCCAATCATCGTTTAATTCACCATCACCCCAAGTTGAACAACCAAGTATCAACTTGTCATAATCGTTTATTTTGTTTATTTTTGTACCTGACAAATCAAATACTTCAATTTCATTTAATTCTGATGAAATTTTATTTGCAATTTCTTCAGAATTTCCAGTGCTACTTGCAAAAAATATTGCTGTTGCCATTTTTACTCCTAATTACTATTTTAATGTTGATCTTAAAGAATAAGGAATTGCTTTAATTTGATACTCTTTATTTTTTAGTTCATCAACAAATACAGGTATTTGTTTTTTAAATTCATTGTTTTTTGGATAAGCTAAATATATTTGATAATATTCACCTTTTTTTATAGATTTTATAGCATCTTCAAGTTCATTTTTTATATTTGGTTTTTTTACTTCAATGTCTTTCCATGAAGTATAAATTTTAAGTCCAACAAAATCTTCAGATTTTATACATATAGAATCACCTAAATCTATAACTGTTTTATCATTATGTAGTTTTTTTATCTTTTTAAGTACAAATTCATGAAATAATAAATGTTTATCAATAAGAAGTTGCATTTTATTATTTGTATAACAATATGATATTAGTTTTGCAAGTGGTAGTAAATTCTTATCTGGAATAAAAATAGATTTTTTACTATTTGGATTTAGATAATTATTAATTATTTTTGTTGAATTTACACACAATTTAAAACTATTATTGTCGTTTTTTTTGTTTGTTCTTATAAAACTAAAAGGCATTAACATACTTATTTTATAGGTAAAAGCACTCATAAGTGAATATTTAGCTAATTTTATTTGTTCATATTTTGAAAATTTACAAGTACATCTAAAAATGTTATTACTTAAATTTAAAAATAGTTGTCTTAATTTAATTATTGAATTAAATTCATCAAAATCTTTTGGCAAATACTCTTTATCTTCATAAAAACCTATAAAATTATTCGTTAACATTTGAAACTCCTGTACAATTTACATAACAATTATTGCAATCTTTTATTCCCATGATTTTTACATATTCTTCATATACGCAAGAAATAGATCTTTTAGAACATATAAATGGGATGTTTTTCTTTTTTGCTTCATTTTTATATTTAAGCATTGTATTATGATTTAAAAATGAGGTAATCATAACAATACAATCAGTATCTTGGGGAACTTTTTTCTTTGGAGCTGAAGATTTTTTTCTAGCATCCCAATGATTTATAGTTTTTGCACCCAAACTTTCTAACATTGTAGAGATTTGAGAAATCTGATCTCCTCCAATTATTAATACACTCATTTTAAACCCTTTTATTTTAACAAGTACAACCAGTTGGTTTTACTAAGTCATTTTTATTTTCACAATTAATCATTTCAAATCCTTTATATTGATAATCATTATTGAAATAATAGCCGATGAAATCTTAATTTAAAATTAATATTAAGAATGATTATCAAAAAAGTATAAAATAAATTGATTTGAATGTTTTTAAAATAAAAAGATTTTGTATGATAGATTGAAGGGAATTAAAAATATAACTAGGATAAACCTAGTTAAAAATATTAAACGTCAACTTTTTTAAGTTCTCGAATAATTGAAGCTATATCTTTTGAATATTGTCTTGCGGCATCACTGTTGTATCTCCATCCACCATTATAACTGCTCCAAACTTTTGTCCAGTCATTATTGTGAACTTTTTGCCAAAAAGTAAGTTCATCAATTGCATTTTTTGTTGCAAATTGAAAATCAGTAATAAGCTTCATTGCAAGAACATTTCTATTCCATGAAGTATCTTGTGCATTTTCTCTGTTAATTACAGTTTTTATATTGGCTTGATATATGCCATAATCTTTTGTATCTACATTTACTAGGTATTTACCCAATCCAGATTCTTTAATTGCAATAGCCATTAAAGAGTAACTTAAACCGTTTTTTTTACCATGTTCTTTTATTTCTTTTAGAGTATTAAGCTCTTGTGGTGTTAGGTTTTTTATGTCAAAATCTGATGCAAAAACATTAGATATCAATAGTAGAGTTAATAAAATAATTTTTAACCTCATAGTCTTCTCCTTTGTTTTTTCTTAAATTAAGCGTGGGATTATACTTGAAAATAGATTATTTGTCAAATATTACTATAATTTGCTTGTTTTTAGAGTTGAAATTAATATATTTTTTAGCTTCATATCAATATAATTCCAAAAAAATTTGACAAGAATGAAAGACATTGGAAAAGAAAGAATTTAAGAAAATAATTAAAGAAATAGGCTTCTCTTCACAGGGAAAATTTGCAGAAGAAATAGGTGTAAAAGCAACGACTTTTACAACATATAAAGTGATTCCAACACATATTAGAAGAATTACAAAATTAGCTTTATTAGCTAAAAAAAATGGTGTGAGTTTAGAAGAAATAAGAAACTCACTAAAAGTAGATTAGAGAAAAAATCTCTAATCAATACAAAATTATCTATCTAAACCAATATTTATATAAGTTCTTACTTTTTTTATCTCATTTAAATCAAAAAAATCTTCAATTATCTCTTCTTTATCATTTTTTTTGACAATTCCAAATGGATTTATAATTGCACTTCCTTTTGCCATATTATCATCTGCACTATTACAAGCTATTACAAAACATTGATTTACTAAAGCTAGAGATTTTGAGATAGTTTCGTAATGGTCTTTTCTTTTTAATCCCCACATTGCAGGATTTAAAATAATATCAGCACCTTTAATTTTTCCCCAAAGTTCTGGAAATCTAAGTTCAAAGCAGATTAAAGTTGCAATTTTTAAACCATTTATATCTATTATCTTAATATCATCAATATTTCCTGAGGAAAAATACTCTAGTTCATTTCCTAAAGGGAAAAGTTTTACTTTTGATTGGGTATGAATAATTTGTTGATTATGAAAAATATGTAAAGTATTAAAGAATTTTTTATTTTCTTCTTTTATAAATGTTAAAGCAATAGTTTTATTTTTACTTAACTCTTTTATCTCTTCTATTGCAAGTATAGAAAAATCAGATGCTTCTTGCATTCTGTCATAGGCAAATCCACTAAGAGCTAATTCGGGAGCTAATATAAGAGAATCATTTTCACAAGAGTTTATAAGCTCTTTTAAGTGAGTCAAATTATCTTGAAAATCTGATTTTGTTTTAATTTGTAGTGCTATTAATTTCATCTATTACCTCATTTATTAAATTTTCTACAGCTTTTTTGTAACTCATAGCTGTAGCAAAGCTTGTGGCTTCATATTTTGTCATTATCAAAGCATTTGTGTTTGAAGCTCTAATGAGTGCCCAACCATACTCAAAATTGATTCTAAGGCCATCTATTTTTAAAATATCTTTGATTATTGGAAAACCTCTTTGAATTTCATTTAGTTTATTTTCTATTTTTTCTATGATTAAAAACTTTTTATCTTCTAAAACTTCAATTTCAATATTTGAACTTGTATAAACTTTTGGAAGTTTATCTAACTCTTTATCTAAATCTATTCCTTTATATAAAAGCTCTAATACTCTAAATGTAGCATATATTGCATCATCAAAACCGTAATATCTATCATTAAAAAAGATATGCCCAGAAACTTCTGCTGCTAAATCAGCATTTAACTCTTTTAGTTTTAATCTTAAATTTGAGTAGCCAGTTTTATCCATAATAGTTTTAGAAGTTTGATTCATTTCATTAAAAACATTTTGAGAATAGGTAACTTCACCAATAATCACTGGATTTTTCATAGTTTTTGAAAAAAGTAGGGCTAACATATCACCTTTGATATTGTATTTTTGGGTTAAAACAGCAATTCTATCCGCATCGCCATCATAGGCAAATCCTAAATTACAATCATCTTTTAGTAGAGTTTTTAAATCTTCAAGATTTTTTTCATTTGTTGGATCTGGATGATGATTTGGAAATTCTCCATCTGGAAGTAGATGCAAAGCTTGATAATTTAGATTTAATTTATCTAAAATTTCACTCAAAACAGTATTTGCAACGCCATTTCCACAATCAATTGCAAAAAGTACTTTAAATTCTTTTAGATGTGAAAATTGATTTACCATATAATCTACATATAAACTTTTTGCATCTGTTTTTATGCAAGAAAAATTATCTGGAATTTTTATAGTTTGATTTTCTAGGATTTTGCAATATAAAGCTAAAAGTTCATCGCCAAAAAATGGTTCATTATTTATAGTTATTTTAAAGCCATTATATTTTTTTGCATTGTGACTTCCTGTTATCATAATTGAAGCACTTGGTTTTATTTTATTCCCATCTATTGAAAATTCTTGAAAAGAGGCAAAATAGTTTACTCCAGTTGCCACAAGTCCAATATCTAAAATTTTACAACCTGATAAATTCAATCCTGAAATTAAAGCTTCAAATAACATATTTGAGTGGGTTCTTACATCATAACCAACAATAATATATGGTGTTTGTTGAACTTTTTCTTTTATATAAAGACCTAAATAATATCCAATCAATTTTGAGTTTTCATAGGTCAACTCTTCATTTACGATACCTCTAATATCGTATTGTCTAAAAATTGTTTTATTTATCATTTTCCAACTTTAATAAGAACTCTTTTTTCTCAACTCCAGCATTATATCCACCAAGTTCTCCATCACTTGAAATTACTCTGTGACAAGGAACAAGTAGTGCAATCATATTTTGAGAATTTGCATTTCCAACAGCTCGATGAGCCTTTTCATTTTCTATTTTTATAGCTTGTTCTTTATATGAAATAGTTTTTCCATAAGGAATTTTGAGTAACTCTTTCCAACACTTTACTTGAAAAGGTGAACCAATTAATTGTAATGGGATTTCAAAAGTTGTTCTTTGTTTTTTGAAATATTCCTCTAATTGTATTTTTAACATATCAAATATTTCACAATTACCTGGAATTACATCTGCATCTAAAGTATTTTTTAAAACTTGAATTTTTGCTTCTATATTAAAAGGCGTAAAAAATGCTAAGGTTACAATACCTTTTTTTGAAGTAGCAGCAAACATTTCACCAATTGGGGTTGAAAATGTTGTTGTTAAAATTAACTCTTTTGTTTGGGTTTTATATTCTCTCATGGCGGAATTTTATCATAATCATTTATAAGATATAATTTCAAATGATAAAAAAATTCTATAAAAATATAAAAATTCTATATGTTGAAGATGATGAGATTGCACGAGAAAATGGTGTTGAGTATTTAGAAAACTTTTTTGAGCAAATCTATGAAGCAAGTGATGCAATTATTGCTTTACAATTATACGAAAAACATAAACCAGATATTATAATTACAGATATTCAAATGCCAAAATTAAATGGTTTGGAGTTTGTAAAAAGAATTAGACAAAAAGATAAAAATACTCAAATCATAATTATCACAGCTTTTTGTGATAAAGATTATTTACTAAAAGCAATTGAGTTAGGACTCGTAAAATATCTTGTAAAGCCTGTAAAGGAAAAAGAGTTTGAAGAAGCTTTATCCTTATGTATTGATAGTTTAGAAAATAATCAATCAAATATCGTAAAACTACAAGAAAATACATATTTTGATATGTTTAACAAAAATTTAGTAATAGAAAATGAAGTTGTAAAATTAAGAGCAAAAGAGCTGATTTTTTTAGAGCTTTTAGTAAAAAATAGAAATAGATATGTTAGTTATGAAGAGATTGAAAACTATGTTTGGAATGATAGTGTTATGACTAAAGATGCTTTAAAAACATTAGTTAAAAATCTAAAAACTAAAATCCCTAAAAATCTAATTTTAAATCTTACAAATAGTGGTTATAAAATAGATGTCTGAAATTAATCTCATTCTTTTTTATGGTATTACTTTTGGTATATTAATAATGACAATAATATATACATTTATTAGATATGTATATTCAAAAGAAATTTTTTATATAAGTTACTGTTTTATGCAAGTTTTTTCTTTAGTTTATATTGTCTCTTATAGTAAATTATTTAATATTGCAGTTTTGGTTCAAGAGTTATCTTTAGTATTTGCAAGTCTTAGTGCTATGATTTTTGCTATAAATTTTTATGAAGGAAAGTTTTTACCAAAAATCACAAACTATAAAGAGTTAATAATTAACACTTTACTTTTAAATGTTGTGATTTTAACAGCTTTTTATCACTATCTTTTATTTGAATATATTCCTTATACTATTATTTATGCAATTTTATTTATTTCGATTATTTTTAACTTAAAAGATGGATTTAAACCAACACTCATTTATGTAATTGGTTGGTCTGTTTTATGTATTGTTTTATTTGTTTTTGATTTTAAGAATTTTTATCTCCAAAGAGGATATTTAGATATTGTTCTTGTAGTTTTTGCAATTGAAGCGATGCTTTTTACAACATCAATAGCTTCAAAATATAATGAATTAAAAAATGAAAATAAAAGTTTTGAAAGGATGATTTTGCAACAATCAAAGTTCGTAAAATCAGGTGAAATGATTGCAAATATAACCCATCAATTTAGACAACCTTTAAATAATATTTCATATATTTTAATGAATCTGAAAAAAAGGTTTAATACTCAGAAATTAGATGAAGAGTATTTTAATAAAAAAGTTTTACAAGCAAATGAACAGTTGCAATTTTTATCAAAAACAATAGATGATTTTAAAGATTTTTATACGCAAGATAAAGAGAAAGAGCTTTTTAGTGTTAAAGATGCAGTTCAAAATGCAACAACAATATTAAGTGCAGATTTAAAAACTAATAATATTACTTTAGAATCAAAGTTTGAAGTTTATGAAGAGATTAAAATATTTGGAGTAAAAAGTGAACTTTCACAAGTTTTAATTGCAATTATTTCAAACTCTATTGATGTTTTAAAAAACATAAAAAATCCTAAAATAAAAATTAATATTTCAGCAAATCAAGCTGAGGTAATAATCTCTTTAGAAGATAATGGTGGCGGAATAAAAAGTAAAAATTTAAAGAAGATATTTGAGCCATATTTTACAACTAAAGAAGAGGGAACTGGAATTGGCTTGTATCTTTGTAAAATGATTATTGAAGAGAGTTTTGGTGGGAAGATTTTCGTTGAAAACAAAAAAGAGGGTGTTTCATTTTCCCTCTTTATTGAAAAAGCTCTTTAGTTTTTTGGATAAAAGAAAGCAATTTGTCTTTGGATTTTTAATGTTTCATTCTCTTTTGTGAAGATTTCTATTTTAATTTTAGAAGGTTTTTTCTCTAATTTCTGGAAATCATCAGTTGTTTCTAAAATTAGAACTTTCTTAGTTTTTTCTCCAGCTTTTAATTCAAAACTTTCAAATCTTTTTATTTTAAAATCTTTATCATCAACTAATTTAATATCAAAAGTATAATCTTTATCTTGAGTGTTATAAATAGTTAAAATATAGTTATTTGAAACTACACCATTTTCTTTTACACTATAAAGTTCTGTTGTTTTATTTACATTTACTAAAAAGTTCTCTTTTTCTAGTGAGAAATAAAAAGCTAAGAATATACATAAAAATAGTGAAACAAAATATGTTGTATTTTTTTTAGTAAAAATTGATACATTTTTTTTGTTAATTACTTTGTTTGTACTTCCCCAATTAATTAATGATTCTTTATTGAATTTCCCCATAACAGTAGCACAGGCATCACTACATTCAAGACAGTTTATACATTCAACTTGTAAACCTTTTCTAATATCAATATGAGTTGGACAAACTTTTACACAAGCTTCACACGTTGTACACTCTTCATTTTTACTCCACTCTTTTACTTTGAAAATTGATTTAACATTATTTTCATAAACTTTTCCACCTCTGTTATAATCATAAGTTACTTGTTTTGTATTATCATCGTATAAAACAGATTGGATTCTTGAATAAGGACACACATAAACACAGAAATTTTCTTTCATAAAAACTATGTCATATACTAAAAATAGGGCAACTGTTAAAATAAAAATAATCATAAAACTATGATCTGCAGGATTTTGAATATAAACAAAAAAATCTTCAGGTGGTATGAAATATAACATAAAATTTGAAGAGATTATTAAAGTAATAACAAACCATAATAAAACAGCAATATATTTTTTTATTTGATTAGATTTTTTATTGTAATCAATATCTTTTTGTTTGTTTTTAATTCTTCTTAAATCAAGAATTGTACTTTCGATTAAATCCCTATAAATTACTCTAAATATAGTTTGTGGACAACTCCATCCACACCAAATTCTTCCAAACATTGAAGTTAGTGCAAAAATACCTATGAATAAAAACATAAGTAAAAATGGCATAACATAAAGTTCACTAACACTATATACAAGACCTAAAAAATGGAATTGTAATTTATCAAAAGATAATAACAATAGATGATTATCATTGATTGTTATAAATGGCATTAACATTATAAATAGTGTTAATGAAGCATAAACTAAATATCTTTTTTTAGAATAAGACATGGAAACTCCTTTTATTTTTTGTATATTAAAGGAATATGGTGTTCTTTTGGTGGTATTAATTTATAAAAATCTATTGCATAATTAAAAGATTAGATGTATAATTCGGCCAATTTAGACAGAGGATAAAACAGTGGGAAAATCAAAATATTTTTTTGGATTTTTGTTATTTGGTGTTGTGAGTTTATTTGCTGAAACAAATAGATATGATATAAAATCAGCTATTGTTGAGTATGAAATCGCAGGTGGTGGTAATGTTATGGGAAGTAAAGCTACTGTTAGTGGTAGTAGTAAATTATACTTTAAAGATTTTGGAAAAGTAGAATTAACTGAAGAAAAAATTGTTCAAGCTGTTCAGGGTGACAATGAAGAAGAACATAATATTACAAAAATTGTAGGAACAAAAATTTATAATGTTGACTTTAACGACCAAGTTGTTTATCAACAAGAGTTAGTTCCCGATGAAGAAAATCCACTTTTAAATCTAAAAAATGCTGACACATTAACTTCAATGGGAGCTAAAAAAATTGGTTCAGAAGCAATTTTAGGTTATAAATGTGACATTTGGCAATTAGGTGAAGATAAAATCTGGATTTATAATACAGTACCTTTAAAATTTGTTAGTAAATCTTTAGATGTTGTTCAAATCCAAGAGGCAAAATTAGCTGTTTTTAATGTAGATATAAAAGATGATAAATTTAAATTACCACCATTTCCTGTAAAAGCAGTAGATGATATGTTAAGTGGAAGTACTGAAGAACCTGAATTATCTCCTGAACAAGAAAAACAGATGGAAGATATGATGAAAGCAAAAGGTAAAGTTAAATAATAAATAAAAACTTTTGTACTAAATTTTATATTTAAAATATAAATTTAGTACAAACTCTTAAAACCTAAAAGCCTAAACTTAAGAGTTTAAAGCTTTTAAATTTCCTTCTTTACACATCATCATAATTACTATTATAAATGCAATTGATCCAACATAAGTGTTAAACATCATAATTGCAAATACAGATGCAAATAGGGCAATTAAAGAGAACTTTTTATTTTTGATAAATAGAGTTAGTATTGATAAACAAATTGCAATAACACCAAATACTCCAATATATCCCCAATATCCAATCGCATTTTTAAATCCACAAAGTAATGTATCTTCATTTAGATGACATTGTGCAATAATATCTTTGTCAGCGATAATTCCATATCTAAGAGCAATAGAGAAAATAAAGAAGATAACAATATATTTAACAAGATGTTTTAATTCACTAAGTGAACTATTATTACTTCCTCTAAATAAAATATATGTAAATGTTAAAGCAATAATAATCCAAACATTTGAGAAAATATTTAAAGAACCTTCATTATAAAAAGAGATACCAGCTGTAATTAAAAGAATAATTGCTGATAATTTTTCAAAGGCTCTAAATTCCATATTTGCAAATCTTCCTGCATAAAGTAAAACAAAAGAGATTGCTGAAATTGCAAAAATATAAACTTCAAAATTTCTATATCTACCTTCAAAGGCAAGTATTATTGTTGAAATTAATACAAAAATAAATGAAGAGTAGAACATTACCATTGGTAAAGTATCTGAATTTAGATGTTTCTCTTTTAATATTTGTCTTATTCCAATAATTTGAGGTTTTGTATCTTTTGCTATATGTAAAAGGACAAAATAATAAATTGAAATATGAGTAAGAAGCACTAATGTCGCCCAAACAATTTCTCCACTTGTTCTTACAGTTATATTAAATTGCTCCATTTGAAGCATATATAAAATTGCAAATAGTGTATTTACAATAGTAAATAAAACTAATTTTCTTTTTGAAATAGTTGAGTTTCTTAATAATAATGAAAATCCTAAAACAAGTAAAATAGAACCAAAACCTAAATATTTATAGTTTGGAAAATCTGAAACATCTCCAGTAAAAACATGTTTATCAATTCTATCTTTATCAAAGAATCCCCAATAACCACCAACTGCACCTTCACTTTGTCTTTTCCATGGTTGGTCAAAAGCTTCAATTATGTTGTAATTCCAGTTTTTCTCTTGAGCTAATTTAACAAATTCTCTTACAAACATAGCTTGGTTAGTTTTACTTGGAAGTGCATCTTCTCTCATTCTACCTTCAGATGGCCAACCAGTTTCACCAATTAAAATATCTGAAGTTTTTAAAATACTTTCAACTTCAATTCTTACATCTGCAAGATGTTTAATTGCAGTAGTAATTTCCATTGGATCATCTTCCCAATAAGGTAAGATATGAATAGTTACAAAATCTGTTACTTCTTTAATATTTGGATATTTAAGCCAATATTCCCAAACATCAGCATAAGTAACTCTTACATCAGGAAGAGCAGTTTTTACTTCTTTTATATATTCATAAAGTTTTTTATCAGATAAATCACCTCTTAATAAAGCTTCATTTCCAACAATAACTGCTTTTACAATATCTTTATTTTCATTTGTAAGTTTGATTAATGTATCAATCTCTTTTCTTGTTGGTTTTTCATCTCCATTTACCCATGCACCCATAAGCATTGTTAGATTATTTTCTCTAGCAATTTTTGGAATCATTTCTAATCCAACAGTTGAATAAGTTCTAATACAATTTGTATATTTTGAAAGTAGTTGTAGATCATTTCTAATTAAATCTTCAGAAATTACTAAACCTTTATCCATCATAAATGGAGAATCATCTTTTCCAAATGGAGCATATGATACACATTGAAGTTTTGGATTTGAACTACCTTTTTGTTCATCTTTTAAAACAAAAAAGTTTCCTAAAATGTACCAAAAAAGTACGACGATTACTAAGCTTGACAGTGTTAATGTTATTTTTTTCATGATTTTTTCTCTAGTTAATTTCATCTGTGTAAACACAAACGTTAAAGTCTTTTACAAGACCGTTGGTATCAACACAATGATTTTGAAAAAAGTTTGTAATATATGGTTTATTACAATGTAATTCAAAAGC
>JAQTXB010000014.1 GCA_028688995.1 Aliarcobacter sp. | reverse complement strand
TTAACTCTGTAATTACATCTCTGTATTCGTGAAACATTTTGCATCCTATGTATTTAATTTTTTGGGATTATACTATCTATGTACTTAATTTTTTGTAAAAAATTATTTATTAACTTCTATAGTCAGCATTAATTTCCACATACTTATATCCTAAATCACATCCATAAGCTGTGAATTTACCTTCACCTAAACCAATATCACAAATGATTTTATACTTATCTTTTTTTAGAACATCTGCTGCTTTTGCTTCAGTTGAAGCATCAAAACAAATTTCACCTTTATTAAATACAACAACATCATTGTAAGAAATTACTAATTTTTCATCATCACAATCAATTCTTGATGCACCAATAGTTGAGGCAATTCTTCCAAAGTTTGGGTCTTCTCCAAATAGTGCAGTTTTAACTAAAAGGGAATTTGATAAGGCTTTTGCTGCAATCATAGCTTGTTCATTTGAAACAGCATTTATAACTTCAAATGCCGCAACTTTTTTAGCTCCTTCACCATCTGCTACCATTAACATTGCCATATCATGCATTACAAGTCTTAGTACCTCTTTAAATGCTTCTTTATCATAAACATTTGATTTTCCATTTGCTAAAACCATAACTGTATCATTTGTTGAAGTATCACCATCAACTGAAATTGCATTAAAAGTAGTTTCACTATTTATTTTTAAAGCTTCCATAATATCAGCATAAGGAACAGCTGCATCTGTACAAATAAAACAAAGCATAGTTGCAAGATTTGGATTTATCATTCCAGCACCTTTTGCAACAGCACCTATTTTAAAAGAAGTTCCATCTTCAAGTTTTACTTCATACATACAAGTTTTTGGATATGCATCAGTTGTCATAATAGCTTTTGATAAATTTTCACCATTTTTAGTTGTTAAATCAAATTTTTTAGCACCAGCTACTAATTTTTCAATTGGTAATGGATTTCCTATAACTCCTGTACTACTCATTACTGGATTTACTAAATTAAAATCAAGTTGAGAAAATAGAGTATTAATTGATTCAATACCTTTTCTTCCAGTTAAAGCATTTGCATTTTTTGAATTTATTAAAACAAAATTTGTTTTAAAATTTTCACCATATTGTAAAAAATGTTTTAATGGTGCTGCTTGAAATCTATTTTCTGTAAAAATAGCACCAACAGTACAAGGTTCATTTGTATAAATAAATCCTAAATCATTATTTCCATTTGGCTTAAGCCCTGCATGAATTCCATCACAATAAAATCCATCTATTTGATCAATATAACCTTTGATTGGTAAAATAGTAAACATAATTTTATATTTCCTCTGGTTTTTTAGTTAAATTTATAATTCTTTTTGCTCTTAAAATACCCTTTTGAGAACCAACTAACAATAATTTACAATTTGCATTTATTGCTAATGTTCCTTTTGGCATTTGTATAAACTTTCCATTAAGTTCAGTAATTCCAATAATTGAAACTTTCAATCTATCCCTTAAATGAATATCTTTTATCTCTCTATTTACAACCCATGAATCCTCTGTTACAAAAATTTCTTCCATATCTATAGGAGTATCTCTTTTATATAAAAATTCATCAAGTACATTTTCCATATCAGGTCTAATAGCCATTGCACTTACTCTTTTTGCCATTAATGACGGAGTTGCAACAACTTTATCAGCCCCAAGTTTTTTAAGTCGAATTTTTTCATTTTGTGTTTCTGCATTAGAAATAATTAGAAAAGGATTTCTACCTAACTCTTTTTCATAAAGTCTAACTGATGCAATTAAAGTAATATTATCAGAAATGTTTTTTGATAGAGAAATTGCACCTTTTGCAGAACTTAAATGTGATTTTAAAAATGCTATCTCTTTATAAGGTTCTTCTTTTACAAAATAAGGATAGTTATTTTCTTTGGCAATCTCTTCTAGATCTTCTCTTGGGTCAACCACAACAAAAGGAATATGATTTTCTCTAAATTGACGTGCTACTTGTGCAGTATATTCATTGTGATAACAAATAACGAAATGTTTTCTTAATCTTGCTATTTTATAAAGCATTTTTCTCTCCCGTAATAATACTAATAAAGAACCGTTTGCTATAACATCAATTACAATCCCCACAGAAAAAGTTAGCGTTGCAAAACCTGCTAACATCAAACATACAGTAAATACAATTCCTTGATTACTGAAATTTGCTTCATTTAATGCACCAAATCCAGTTGTTGTAAATGTATAAGCTGATTGAAAAATAGCATGCATAATTGAATAATCTTCAATGTAAACATAACCTAATGTTCCTATCATCATTATAGATTGAATTAGGATTAATGGTAATCTAAAAGGTTTTAATTGTGAATATATTAAGGGATTTAAATCGTATTGAGGTTTGGCTGTTCTTATTTCCCAGCCAATAGCCTTTTTTACTTTAGTAAAGATGCTCATGAAAGCACTTTTCTAGAGCCTTCTTATGAGTGTTTTTTAAGAGTTCTTAACTCTTTTGCAGAAACTTTTAACTTAGTTGTAGTTCCATCTTCTAATGTAACTCTAACTGTTCTAATGTTTGGTAAAAATCTTCTTTTAGTTCTGTTTTTTGCATGACTTACGTTGTTTCCAGACATAGGTCCTTTTCCAGATATTGCACATCTTCTTGACATTTGTATTCCTTCTATGGTGAAAAATATTTGCGTATTGTATCTTAATTTTCTTAAGTTAAATTTAAACATTCTCTAGTATATGATTTATTTTCTCTAAATTATTTTCTAGAGTAAACTCTAAAGCTAATTTTCTATTTTGTTTTTTTATCTGTCTTAAATCATTTTCACCTTGTAAAATTGCATCAATTTTAAAAGCTGCACTTGAATCTGTGGGACTATCTAATGAAGCAAAAATATCTAATATTTCTTTTGCATCATTGTCTATACTTAAAAAAACAACACACTTACAAAACATTGCTTTTAAAATATTCGTTGAAAAAGATTTATTATATGTTGGTAATAAAAATATATCAGAAGCTAAAAATAAATCATTTATATTTGAATAATCTTCAAGTAAAACTATTTTATCTTGTAATTTCTGATATTTTGGTAGTTGAAATCGTAAAGCTGCTATTTGCTTTTTTTCAGCAGCAATTATAATTTTAAAATCTTGATAAGTTAAAGAAGAACAAATATCTAAAAACTCTTTAACACCTGAAGATTTAATGTTTTTAGCTGTAAAAAAGATAATTTTATTTGATAAATCAATTTGTAACTCTTCACAAATTTTAGCCTTAACCTCTTTTGTTTTTTTATATTCAACATTTATACTTGGATAAATCACTTTTATTTTTTCATGGGAGATTTTAGTTTTTGCTATTATTTGGTTCATTGAAGCAAAAGTATTTGTTATTGTAATTTTTGAATTTTTAATATTTTCAATAGATTTATCATCTAAGCTTCCTGAATGAAAATATACATCCGCATATTTTTTTTGTGAAAAAAGCTTCATAAAGAAATTTTCTTCTTTTAAAACCTCAACATTCCCCTGTTTTGAAAGCTCTTCTATTAAATTGTTTTTTGTTTTATATGAAATTGTTGTTTTTGTCATTGCTACTTTCTATTTACAAAATATTTTTATTATACTTAAAAGTGCTTTATGATAATATTTAAGGAGTTAAAAACAAAGGATTTATCATTTTAAATTTAAATAGAAAAATTATTTTTCTAGATAGAGATGGCGTAATAAACCAAGATTATGGCTATGTATATGAAATTGAAAAATTTAATTTTATTGATGGTGTATTTAAAGCATGTCAATATTTTCAAAAACTAGGATATGAAATAATTATTATCACAAATCAATCGGGAATTGGTAGAAAATACTTTACTGAAAATGATTTTCTAAAACTTACAAATTGGATGATAGATAAATTCAATGAAAATAATATAAAAATACTAAAAGTTTATCACTGTCCCCATTCACCTGATGAAAATTGCGATTGTAGAAAACCACTACCAGGAATGATTAATCAAGCAATAAATGATTTTGATATTGATTTGAATAAATCATGGTTAATTGGAGATAAAATTTCAGATATACAAACAGCTCTAAATGCTAAAATCAAAAACAATATATTAATAAATAGTTCTTACGTAAAAAATGATAGCAGTAATATCATTTCAATTACAGCTAATAGTCTATTTGATACAATAAATATAATTAAAGAATAAGGGTTTTTAATGACTTACAATGATATAGATTTTAATAATAAAACTATTTTAATAACTGGTGGTGCTGGATTTATTGGCTCTAACCTAGCTTTTTATTTTCAAAAAGAATTCCCAGAAGCTACAGTAGTTGTGCTTGATTGCTTCAGAAATGAAGAAACTTTCTCAAATGGCAATCTAAAAAGCTTTGGACATTTTAAAAATTTATTAGGTTTTAAAGGTATTGTAATTAGTGGAAATATAAATGATAAATCTTTACTACAAAGTTTAGAAAATGATTATAAATTTGACTATATTTTTCATCAAGCTGCAATTTCTGATACAACAGTTAATGAACAAGATTTAATGTTAAAAACAAATGTAAATGCCTATGAGGATTTATTAAATATTGCTATTAAACATAAAGCAAATATGATTTATGCAAGTAGTGCTGCAACTTATGGAGATAGTGATAGATTTGAAATTGGATATGAAAAACCAAATAACGTATACGGTTTCTCAAAAGTTATGATGGATAATATTACTTATGAATATCTAAAAAAAGATTTAGATATATCAATTGTTGGATTAAAATATTTTAATGTTTATGGTCCAAAAGAGTTTTTTAAAAATAAAACTGCTTCAATGGTAGTTCAATTTGGACATCAAATTTTAAAAGGGCTAACTCCAAAATTATTTGAAGGAAGTGATAAAATATTAAGAGACTTTATTTATATAGAAGATATTATTCAAGCAAATATAAAAGCATGTAAGCCAAAAAAATCTGGGGTTTACAATGTAGGAACTGGAAAAGCCAGAAGTTTTGAAGATATTGTAAATATTTTGCAAAAAGAGTTAGAAATAGACAATGGAAAAGAGTATATCCCAAATCCATTTGTTGGACAATACCAATTTTTTACTCAAGCAAATATTCAATCAACAATTGAAAATTTAAACTACCAACCAAGGTATGAAATGGAAGATGGAATAAAAGCGTATATTCCAGAAATTAAAAGATTATATAAAGAAGAAGTAAAATAAATGATTAGATTAGAAATTAAACCTAATATTTTAGTAATTGGTGATTTAATGATAGACCATTACTTATGGGGAACTTGTGATAGAATCTCTCCAGAAGCACCAGTACAAGTTGTAAATGTAAAAAAAGAAAATAGTGTTTTAGGTGGAGCTGGAAATGTTTTAAATAATCTTGTTACTCTAGGAGCTAATGTTGAAGTTATAAGTGTTATAGGTGATGATTCAACTGCTAATGAGTTAAAATCTCTACTTAAAGAAATAAATATAAATACAGAAAATTTAGTTATTGAAAATAATAGAAAGACTTCTAAAAAAAGTAGACTAATAGCTTCTCAACAACAAGTATTAAGATACGATATGGAAAGTATTGAAGATATTAAAAATAGTAGTTGTGAAGAAATATTAACTAATTTAAAAAGATATATACAAAAACTTGATGCTATTATTTTATCAGATTATGGGAAAGGTGTTTTAACAAAAACTTTAACACAAGACATAATAAAAATTGCAAATGAAAATAATGTAAAAGTATTAGTTGATCCAAAAGGAAAAGATTACTCTAAATATAGAGGTGCTTATACTTTAACACCAAATAAAAAAGAGGCTATGGAAGCAACAAATGTTAATATAAAAGACGATGAAACTTTAATAGAAGCTCTGAATATTTTAAAAAATGAATGTAATCTTGAAGTATCATTAATTACATTAAGTGAGAATGGAATAGCTATTTTTGATAATGAGTTAGAAATTATTCCTACAGTTGCTAGAGAAGTTTATGATGTTACAGGAGCTGGAGATACTGTAATTGCCTCAGTTGCTTTTGCTTTATCAAATAAATTAACAATCAAAGAAGCTATTAATTTTGCAAATTTAGCAGCAGGTGTTGTAGTTGGTAAAATTGGAAGTGCAACAGTTACTCTTGATGAAATATATGAATATGAATCAAGTTTACATAAATCAACTTCTGCATCACATATAAAAACATTTGATGAAATTGAAGCTTTAGCTAAAAGACTTCATGAAAAAGGTAAAAAAATCATATTTACAAATGGCTGTTTTGATATAATTCATGCAGGACATGTAAAATATCTTGAAGTTGCAAAAAGTTATGGAGATGTTCTAATTTTAGGATTAAATGCAGATAGTTCAGTAAGAAAACTAAAAGGGCCTACAAGACCTATTAATAATCAAGAAGATAGAGCTTATATTTTAGCATCATTAGAATCGGTTGATTATGTGGTAATTTTTGAAGAAGAGACGCCTTATGAATTAATAAAATTGATTAAACCTCATACTTTAGTAAAAGGTGGCGATTATGAAGGTAAAGATGTTGTTGGGCAAGACATTGCAAATGAATTAAAACTGGTACAATTCGTAGATGGAAAAAGTACAACAAATACAATTAAAAGGATTCAAAATAGTGAAACAAACAATTAAAGATGAATTTTCATCACATTTAGAAACAATTAATAAAGTAATAGAAACTATGGAAGATAATTTAACTCTAGCTTCACAGTTAGCAGTTGAAACTTTAAAAAATGGAAATAAAATTTTACTTTGTGGAAACGGTGGAAGTGCAGCTGATGCTCAACACATTGCAGCAGAACTTACAGGAAGATATAAAACTGAAAGAAGAGGTTTACCTGGAATTGCATTAACAACAGATACAAGTGCACTAACTGCTATTGGAAATGATTATGGTTATGATAGAGTTTTTGATAGACAAGTTGAAGCCCTTGCAAATAAAGGTGATTTAATTATTGGTATTTCAACAAGTGGAAATAGTAAAAATATTGTTTCAGCTTTAAAACTTGGACGTGAGTTAGGATGTAAAACTTTAGGATTTTCTGGACGAGATGGTGGAGCTATGAATGAAGTTTGTGATATAAATCTTATAGTTCCTTCAAACAACACTCCAAGAATTCAAGAAATGCATATACTTTTTGGACATACTATTTGTCAAATTATTGATAACGAATTAAGTTAAATCCTCAATAACCTTTAGAACATCATCTGCTGTAATTTCTTTCATACAGTTATGATGTTTTAAAGGACAAACTCTTTTCATGCAAGGTGAACAATCTAAATATTTTGAAATTATTTTACCATTTGGATTATTCCACTGATTTGTCTCTTTAAATTTTGTAGGTCCAAAAATCGAAACTGTTTTTATTTTAAAAGCTGCTGCCACATGCATAGGTCCACTATCATTTGTAATAAATAAATCTAATCCTGCAATCTTTTCAATTAATTCTGTAATTGTTGTTTTTCCAGCAAAATTTTGATAATTTTTAACTCCATTTTGAATTAATTCATTTTCTATATCACCAGCAATATCTGTCTCTGTTGGTCCTCCAAAAATAACAATGTTATATTTTGAAGCTAAAGAGATTGCAACTTTTGCAAACTCACTTGGATACCATCTTTTTGCACTTCCATAAGTTGCACCAGGATTTATTCCTAATGTTGGTCTATCATAAGAAAAAGGTTTAAAATATAATTTTAAATCCCCTGCTTCCAAATCAGTTTTCAATGATTGATTAACAAAATCATTATATTTTAAAACTTGGTGTTTCTCAGTTTTTGTTTTTTTAAAAATAAACTTTTTTTGTGCTGTTAATAAAAAAAAGAAAAACTTTGTAGAGAAAGAACTTCTAAAACTAAAAGCCATATCAAACTTTCCAATTTCTTTTGAAAGAGTATATAAAGAAGCGTATCTATTTTTTGATTTTTTTGTCTCATCAACGATGATATTTTTAACCTTTGGATGATGTTCAAAAATTTTTGTAGATACAAAAGAACCAAAAATTGTAATTTCTACCTCATCAAAATTTTTGATTATATTTTCAATAGCTGGAGTTGCCATAATAGCATCTCCCAACCAAGTTGGTATTTCAATTAATAATTTCATTTATAACTTCCAATGTTTGTTGAACATTTTTTTCAATAGAAAAATTCTGAATTATTTCTAAATTATCTTTTTTTATTTTTTCAATTTCTAAATCATTTATCAACAATTTATCTATTTTCTCAACTATTGAGAAATCATCTGCGCTATTCATTGCATATTCATTAGATAAAATTTCACTAGCACCATTTTGTTTTGTTGTAATTACAACATTTTCATAATTCATAGCTTCCAAAACAACATTTGAAAAAGGCTCATATCTTGTAGGAAATAAGAATATATCACTTATGGTATAAAAATCTTTTACATCACTTCTTGCACCAGTAAATACAACTTTATTTTCAAGGCCTAGATTCTTTGTCAAAGTTTTATAAGAATCAATTTTTTTCTCTTTACCAATAATAAAAGCTCTAAAATTTTTATTTTTTAACTTAGATAAAATCTCTAAAAACTCTTTAACGCCTTTTCTTTTAAAACCACTACCAACATAAAGGATAATTTTCTCTTTTAAATCAAATGAAAACTCTTTTTCCAAATTTTTCTTTGACTTTTCTTTATCAAATTTTTCTAAAGGAAAACCATTATAAATTACTTTAATTTTTTTCTCATCAATTCCATATGTTGATATAATCTCTTCTTTTACCATATTTGAATTAGCAATAATCATTTTGCTATTATTAAAACATCTTTTTTCTAAATATAAATAAACAAAATGTAAAGGATTAAATTTTGATTTCTTTTCAATTTTCAAAAAAACTTTATGAACTCCATCACCTGCTCTATATATATCTGGACAAGAAATTCTTTCTAATGATAAATAAATATCATTTTTAGTTTTGTTTTTACAAACTTGATAATTAAATAAAAGAACCCTAAACCAAGAAGGTAAGAACTTTGGAATATTAGAATATACCAATTCATAGGGTATATTTAACTTATCTAACTCTTCACAAAGTCTAGATAAATAAACTTCTGCTCCACCAAACTTTGTTCTATTTGCTCTAATTAATTTTATGTTCATTTAAATACCTAACATATATAGCTAATGTTGCACCTAAAAGTATATAGAAAAATATTTGTTCAGTATCTCCAAAAAAAGAACCAAACATCATTGAGCCTATATATCCAAATGTTCCAAGAAAAACTAAAACTCCAAAACTCTTATAGTTTTCATCTTTAGTTAATGCATAACTTACTTTCAAGGTATAGCCTAATAATAATAAAAAGAATATCAATCCGAAAATACCCAAACTAAATAACATTGACATAAAATCACTATGTGCTTGAGGAAAAACTACATAAGGAATATTTTCTATTTTATCTTTATATATTTCACTTAAAGATTTACCATATAAAAATCTTCCATAACTTTGAGGAATAAAAGGTTCCTCTATTCTATATACGATAACAGATTTCCACATAGCTAATCGAGTTACAGTTGAGTATCCAAGTCCATAATTATCTTCTAATATTTTGAATTGACTAGGGGTATAATCATTTAAATATTTTAAAGAAGTAACCATATTATAAATATTAAATCTTTCTCCAAAATTTTTTGAATAAATTGAGAAAAATAATATTGATAAAATTATTAAAGAAAGTGACAAAACTTTAATTATCTTATTTTTATATAAAAATATAAAATATACAAGAAATATAAGTATAGTACCAATAAATGTAGCTCTAGTATGATTCGCAATTATCGATATAAGTGCAATTATAATAAATAAATATGCAAATTTTTTATATTTCGAAAATGTCATACTTAGAGCAAATGACAAAGCATATGTAGCCCATATTCCAAATCTTTCACCTACAGCTGAAATATTTAAAGCAACTATAGTACCATCTAACAATCCACCTGTTCTACTTGGCCAACCACCATTATCAATCCAAATAGCTATATTTAAAATTGTATGAAATATTAATACACAACCTAATAAAAAGAATAGTTTATTCATGTTCTGTTTATCTGATAAACTAATCAAAAAATAAATAAGTAAAAACCAAATTAATGGCTTAACAAATTCACTTTTTATTTCACGTATAGTTTCCATATAATTTATTGAATGAAGTGAAGAGAGAAGAGCCAAGAAAAGTAAGACACAGAATGAAATAAAAAAAATTTTTATTTTTGAGAAATCTTTGTAATTAAATTGTTTGTAATTGAAATAAGTAAATAGTAAAACAAAACATACAAATAATATATTCTGTATTGCTGTTATTTTTGCGATAGGTAAACATAAAATATAACTAAATAGTATAAATACATAGATATTATAAATTTTAAAATTTTTAAATTTCTCAACTAACAAAAAAAGCCTTTATACATCAAATTTTTCAAGAAATTTCTTTATTTCAATAGAAATAAATTCATAATTTCTCTTTTCTTTAACTATATTAAAACCATTTATACCCATTAACTTTAGCTCTTTTTTTTCTTTTACTAAAATAGAATTTATACTTTCAACTATTGAGTCTATGTCAAAATTAACAAAAAAAGCACAATTTTTATCGGCATATAAATCAACAGCTTCAGGTATTGCGGTTGTCATAACAGATAACTTACAGGCAAAATATTCTGATAATTTAATAGGTGAAGCTACAACATACAAATCATTAACTGGAATAAGTGAAATACCAACATCATAATAAGAAATTCTTTCATACAATTCATTTCTATTTAATGAATTGTGTATAAATATTTTATCTTTATTTAATTCCATTTCATTTATATATTGATTAGATAAGTCTGTATCTTTTGTATAAACATCTAAAGTCCAACCCTCTTTGTTTATTTTCCCAAAAGCTTTAAAAATCAAATCAACTTCTCTTAATTTATCAACAGTACCGATATAAACAAATTTAATTAATTTAGGATCTTTTTCAATATTTATTTTAGGAAGTAACTCTAAATCTATACTTGAGTGAATATATGTATAAGGAAGATTAGCTTTATTTATTACTTTATTCATCATCTTTGAATTAGGAATTAAAAAATCACATTGGTTAATTAATTTTTCTTCTTTATTTTGAGAAAAACTATATTGCAGATATTTTCTTACAAGAGCTTTTTTTTCAATATGTGCTTGAACTATCCTTCTATAACTATGTAAGAAAGTACATTGAAAACCTATTTTAAAATTCTTATTAAATTTTTTTTTATAATTAATTACATTATTTAATACATTATAATCATTCCTAACTATAACAAAATCAAATTCCTCCGATATTAAACTACTAATTTCAGAGAAAAAGTTAGACTTATTTTTATGATTAATCGTTAAATTATTGTTTTCAACTTTTTTTGTCTGATTATCTTTATAAACTATTTGTATATCAAAATATCTTCTTAAATATTTATTAAATAATGCTTCTACAGAAGTATGATTTGAACCATATTCTTCTGAAGGGAAATATAGAATTTTCTTCATTTAAATAACTTCTTTTTTATTAAATTAGTAGATTATATTAAAATAATGCTGTACTTTTGTTTTATTCTCTTATTCCTATTTTTTTAGATGGAACACCAACATTAATTGAAAAAGGTTCTGTATTTTTTGTTACTACAGAATTAGCACCAATAACTGAACCTTTTGCAATAGTAACACCTGAAAGAATAATTGCAGAAGCACCTATCCAAACATCATCTTCAATTATAATTCTTTTCTTTTCAATACCTTGTTCTTTTATAGTTTTATTTTTATCTTTAAAATTGTGTGTATAAGAGATTATTTGAGCATTTGGTCCAATTAAAACATTATTTCCAATTAAAATTTCTCCCGTACCATTAATAACCGTGTAAGTATTTATTTCTGTTCCATTTCCAATAAAAATATTTCCCTTACTTGCATTTATAAAACAAAACCTATTCAAAGTAACATTATTACCTAATTTTATAATACCTTTAGTTGCATCTAATGTAACAAATGAGTGAATATTTATATTCTTTTCTAATTTAATATTCTTAAAATTTTTTATATAAGTATTTAAAGATATTTTATTCTTATTTTTGATTCTCTCAATATATATTCTAATAAATTTAAACATGAAAACTTGCCTGCATTTTTACATATATATTAAATACATCAGATACATCAATCAATCTCATATTCTCATTTGTTCTATCTTTCTTTGGCATTTTTTGGACATCTAAACCATCCTTTTGAATAACTTTATGAATATCAAAATCTTGATAAGGTCCACTTAAAATACTATTTGTTGTTGAAAAAAGACTAATAGTAGGCGTCTTAATTGCTATTGCTAAATGCATTGTACCTGTATCATTTGTTATTAAAATATTCATTCTTTTCAATAAATAAGGTAGCTCTTCAATTGAACATGACCCACATAAATTTAATACCCTACTTCCTAAAGAATCTACAATCTTTTCACCTAATTCATACTCTTTATCTATCCCCGTTATAATAATAATTGTATCATTATCATAATCTAAAATTTTTTCACCAAGTTTAATAAATCTTTCAATTGGCCACATCTTATAAATATCAGCTGCACCTATTTGATAACCAACTATTTTTTTATTCCCTTTTAATAATTCATCAAGCTTATTTTCTATTGTTTCATTAAGAGACAAAGGATAAGTTAATTCTTTTGATATTTTTCTTGCATCAATAGATTTCAAAATTTCCACTCTATCTTCTATCGTGTGATGTAATTTAAACTTAAAATCATATGATAAATATTTTTTTAAAGGTGATTTTGTTGGATGTTTCAGAATATACTCACATCCACTCAATACCGATATTTGAATATCTTGAGGACCATTTCCATGAAAAATTAAAGACATTTTAGGATTATATTTTTTTATTTCCTTTATTGTAGAAAAGAATTTTTTATATCCACCATAATATAAAACTAAATTATCAATATAGGGAAACTTTTCAAAAAGTTTTTTAAGTTTAAAATGTACTAACAAAGTTATCTTTGTATTAGGGAAAGAATCTTTTAAACTTTTTAAAGCAGCTGTTGAAAGAATCGTATCCCCTAATGCTGTATTAGAAATAACCAAAATAGAAAGAGGTATTTCTTTCAATTCTCTTATATTTTTTATTTGTTCTTTATTACTTTTTACATATTTATTAAAATATATATTATAAAATAAATTTTGAAATCCCATTATTTAATAATTTCCTTTTTATATAACTTTTTTGATAGAGCAATATTCTCTTTCATTAAATTTTTAGAATCTTCAATATATGAAGAAACATCTTTGTATTTTAAATGTTTTAAAACTACATCATTAAAACTACTAGTATAATGAGTAGTATCTATATAATTATCTAAATTTGTTATAAAATCCATGTCTTCCTGAAAATTATAAAAATAAACATTTTTAAAAGTTTTAAGTCTTTTATACATATACTCTTTTATCATATACGCGTCATCTAACCAATTATTTTCTGATATTTGGCACCAAGCTAAAATAGAATAAGGTGGTAAATAAATATGAAATTCTACATCTTTATTATCCTGTATTATAGAAATAACATTGTGTTCAAAATTTTCTTTTAATTTTTCAAAAGTATAATTTTCTTTTTTAAAATCTTGATTCAATTTATTTTCATAAAAAGCATTTAATGCATTTTCTTTTGAAGCTATATTGTGAGATATAAACATATTATCTATCTCATAATAAAATCTCTCTTTTTTTATATAATATTTTTTAAAAATCTTTAAAAATTCAAAAAAAGTATCGATATTCAATAAATATTGATAATCGTTTAATATATTATCATCATATAAATAAAAAGGGAAATTTTCTTTGCCATTTCTATATGATTCCACATTTCCTGCCATTGAAAATAAATCAATACCCCATATCACACTTTTTAATTTATTATTTTCTAATATTGTTTTCAGCATATAATTCTGTTCATATAAAGTGGCCCCTGACAAAGAAAATTTTAAAAATTCTGATTCTAATATCTTATTTACATTTGGAATATAAAATTGTTCAGTCATAGATGTACCAATAATTGCGCCATTATAATTATAATTTTTTGCAATACCTGAATTTAAATATCGTTGATTTCCACCATAAAAAGGTGGATACATAGATGTTTTTCTATAATGTTGATATGGATCAGTTATATAATTTGTTAACATTAATAAAAATATAATACTATAAAGAATTAATAAAACATTTTTAACCCATATTTTATACAATTTTAATCCTAAAAATTAAAATATAAAAATACTTGATACTTATTTAAATTTATTACTGCTAAAAAAAACATAATTATAAAATATAAAGCATATTTTTTATTTGCTATAAAATTCTCCAAATAAAAATTTGAATTTTTAAATTTCAACACAATAAATAAACAAATTAATAAAATAATTAAAGTTTTAGGCTTAATATCTGAATGCATAAGTATTTTTTCTCCAACATCAACTAAACTATCATTTAAAAAAAACATTGATTTCAATATACTAGTTGCATCATTCCACTCTTTGGCTCTAAAAAACACCCATGCTACATTTACAAAGTTGAATGTTATAAACCATGATAACCAAGTCCACATCCTAAATCCAAGATTTGACCAAACTCTATGAATTATTAATGCCATACCATGTAAAAATCCCCAAAATACGAATGTCCATCCAGCTCCATGCCAGAATCCTCCTATTATGAAGGTAGCCAAAAGATTTGTATAAGTTCTAAAAGATGATTTCTTATTTCCACCTAAAGGAATATAAATATAATCTCTCAAAAATCTTGAAAGAGTCATATGCCATCTTCTCCAAAAGTCTTGAATATTCAGTGCTTTATACGGAGAGTTAAAGTTAATAGGAAGTTTTATATTAAACATCAAAGATATACCTATTGCCATATCTGTATAACCTGAAAAATCAAAGTATAATTGGAAAGTATAAGACAAAGATGTCACCCATGCCTCAATTAAATTTAATGTTGTTGCCGTATCAAATCCTGCATTTGCCCAAACTGCAAAGGTATCTGCGATAATTACTTTTTTAAACAATCCAATAGAAAATATAAACAATCCAACTGCTATATTTCTATAATTTATTACACTATTTTTTAGGTTTGCAAATTGAGGCATCATCTCTTTATGATGAAGGATTGGTCCTGCTAATAGATGTGGAAAGTATGTTACGAAAAGCATATATCTTACTAAGTCATACTCTTTTACTTCATTTCTATATGCATCTACTAGAAATGCTATTTGAGTAAAGGTAAAGAAGCTTATTCCCAAAGGAAGGATAATATGTTGCAATGGAATATTTGATTCAAAGATTCCATTAAAGTTTTCTAGGAAAAAATTTGTATATTTGAAGTATCCTAACAAAGCTACATTACAAACTATACCAAAAATCAAAATAGATTTTTTACTAAAACTTTTATTTAAACCTAGTTTATTATTTTCACTACTTTTACTTAGAGTTGTCCCTATTATGTAGTTAAATAAAATTGAAGATAATATCAAAGGCAAATATGTAATATCCCACCAAGAGTAGAAAAATAAGCTCGAAAATACTAAAAAACCTTTTGCGGCTATTGTTAATCTTTTACTATTTAGATAAAAATAGACAAAAAAAGTTATTGGTAAAAATACGAAGATAAATTCAACTGAATTAAATAACATTCAAATCCTTTTATTAATTATTTATAAAATTTACTTTTCTGAGCTTCTCTACCATTTCATCCAAGTTTTCATTATTGATTTTCATCATATTATTAGTACTTACATTAGAAATCAGAGATTCATAAATAATATCACCTACAAAAGGATATGTATGATGTCCATCATAAAAATTTTTTGATGATTGAGTTGAAATATCATTAATAAACATAAAATGATTTACTTCACCAAATACACCAACTACATCCTTAATCCAATTTTCATATAATTCATATAATTTCTTATTTTCAATAATTTTCGAAAATAGTTCTTTTGTAATAGGTGTAGTAAAAATTACAAATCTCGTATCTGGGAATTTCTCTTTTAATTCTTTTAATTTTAAAGAAAAATTTTCAATAGAACTTTCTTTTAGATAAAACTCTTTTACAAATTTAGGAACAGATTCTTCAATATTTTTTTTATTATTTTCCTCTGAGTTCTTTGAAATAAAAACATTATAATTACTGTCATAAACTCTTTCTGAAATTAACTCATCACTTATTCTTAGATTCTTTTTAGCTTTTTTAAAACTATCATAACTAATCAAATTCTTAAATCTATAAAAAAAGTCTTTGTTATCCTCATAATACTTTTCAGGGTTATTTTCTAATTTCGACCCATTTAAATATGTAAAAAAGTCTAATCCTAGTATAACTATTGGTAGCTTATTATGATTGATTTGCTTTGCATTATTTATAAACCCCTCATATTCACTAATCTGCAAAGATGCACAAGAATAATTAAAAATTTGATACTCTTCAAATTTCCTGTGGGTATCAATAAGGCTACTTCTAGAACTTCCTAACAAAATTCCATCAAATTTAACTTTTGAATATACCAAATAATTTGTTTTTAATACTCTTTCATTATAAGAGTTTTTATATTTTGTAAAATAAAAATTATTAAAAGACCATAAAGGATCTAAGAGGTAATTAAATGAAGCTATTATTAGTAAAAAAGATAGGATTATGAGACTCGTAATTTTTATCCATTTTTTATATATTCTCAATTTTTATAATCCTTTAATTTCTGAAATAAACATTCAACATTAATCTCTTCAGCAATTCTATTCTCACTTTGTATTACAAAATCTTTATATCCCCAAGGATACCATTTATTCATGTTTGTTTTACCACTAATAGAAATTGTTTTTGTTCCAACTGCTGGCCCTAAATGCATAGCTCCACCATCTAAAGTAACTAGAAGTTTAACATTTTTAATTAACCCACCTAAATCTTGTAAAGATTTTGTTTTAATAAATGTTGCATTTGTATTTTCATCTAACCATTTTGCCATCTCAAAGTCATCAGGTTCTGCACTAATAATTATTTTTTCATCTTTTAATAAATCAAATATTTTTTTGAAATTTTCTTTACTGTACTTATTTTCTTTAATTCTTGAAGATATATGAAAAAGAATATAATCGCTAAAATCAGTATATTTAGAAAATAATTCTTCCTCTATAAAATATAGAGTCTTTTCATTATTATAAGTTACACCAAATTCTTTTAGACAATCCAAACAAAATTCTACTTCATGTTGTAATTCATTTGATGAAACATATATATTAAAATCATCCTTACCTTTAGGATTTTTTACACCTACTTTATATGAAGCTTTTGTAATTTTAGAGAAAAGTTCTGCTGATTTTGAATAACCACTTCTAAAAACAATTACAACATCATAATTTTCTCTATAAATATCTAATAATATTTTTAGCTTCCCTACTCCTGCACTAATTTTATTCAATAATGATTTTTTGTGTTTCGGTTTTGTATAACAATAAATTTTATTAATAAATGGGTTATTATAAATCGCCTCATAATTATACGAATTAACAACAATATCAATTTGATTATTCGGATATTTTTTTCTTAATGCTTCTATTGCTGGAGTTGTACAAATCAAATCACCAACATTATCATTTCTTACTAATAATATTTTTTTTCCATTTAAATCAATCATTGTGGTTTTATCCATGAATAAATTTTTCCAATTAAATTATTTGAATATATAAAAAGATTCTTTTTCAACCATTTATCATCTTTTTTTGCTGCAAATCTTTTAATTTCTAAAAGCTTATCATCTGATAGATTAATACCTCTTTTTGTTGTATATAAGATTTCAAAATTATTTTCATTAGCAAGTTTTACTGACTCATCTGTGTATATTCCCCTTGGCCAACATAACTGCTTATCCTCAAATCCTAATCGATTTTTTATTAATTCTTTTGATTTAATAAACTCATCTTCTAAAGAAGTTTGATCAAAATAATTATCATAATGACTATGAGTGTGTGAGTGGTAATCAAAAACATCACTCATTTTTTTTAATTCATCCCATGTGCAAATTACTCTTCTTGGATTTGTAGAAACTAAACTTTTACACTCGCTATGTTTTGTCTCAATATAGTCACAATCATCTTCATTTGAGGCTTTTTCAATCCATTGGGTTACAATAAAAAGTGTAGCTTTTAAATTATATTTCTTTAAAATTGGATATGCATACACATAATTATCTCTCCATCCATCATCAAAAGTAATTAATACAGATTTTTTAGGAAGTTTCAATCTCTTTTTTTTAAATAAATAAAATTCCTCTGATGTGATTGTTTTCCAATTTTCATCATAAAGTAGTTTCATCTGCTTTTCAAAATTGCTTATTCCACTTGAAATAAAACTCTCTTTTGATAAAACATGATGATACATTACAACAGGAATACTCATAAACAAAGCTCTCTATAAAGTTTTTTTGTATCTTCCATCATTTTTTCTACAGAAAATTTTTCTAAAATAAATTTTCTTGAATTATTTTTAAATTCTTGTAACTTTTCTTTGTTTTCTAACAATTCATTAATTTTCTTTTCTAAATCATCAAAATCATCAAATAAATAACCCGTTTGCCCATCCCATAAAGCTTCAGGTATTCCACCTACATTACTTCCTAATACAGGAACTCCACAACTTTGAGCTTCAAGTAAACTTGTACCTAGAGCTTCGTGTCTTGATGGTAGGCAAAACATATCCAAATTTGGCAATAACAAATGAACATCTTCTCTATGTCCCAACATTAAAACTTTATCTTTCAAATCATTGTTAGATATACAAGTTTCTATCTCTTCTTTCATTGGACCCTCACCAATAATCAATAATTTAACATTATCATGATTGATTTTTGAAAAAGTTTCAATCAATTTTATATGCTGTTTTGCTCCTCGTAACACAGCAACAATACCTATTAAAACAGTATCATTTGAAAGTTTTAACTCTTTTCTTAAATCGTATTCAATATTTGGATTAAATCTATTTGTATCAATTCCTGTATAAATATTCAAAAGTTTTTCTTTTTTTACACCTTGAGAAATTAAGTACTCTTTTACTTGATTACTAACTGTAACTACCCTATCAGCTAAATTATAACTATATGGGCCTTTAATAGGTAAAATTAAATGTCTAACTCTTACAACTTTTGCTTTTGTAAAAAGTCCAACAATATTTCCAATCCAAGAATCTTTTCCAGAATGTGTTGAAATAATATTAATCTTTTTTGAATTAACTAATTTTATTAACTTGAAAATTGTAAAAATATTATAAATTTTATTTAGTTTATATGTGAAAAATGTAGCATTAATTTCATCTCTTTTTTCATATAAAATACTATTTTTTTCAACTGCCCAAAAAACTTCAAATTCATTCTCAGGTAAATTATTAACTAACCTAACAGTTCTTTTTTCTTGTCCACCCCAACCTCGCGAACTTTCCATTTCAAGCACTCTAATCATTTATACCATCTCTTTTATATTATTTTTAATTAACTGCATATCTAAATTCATTAAACAATCACTTATTTTTGAACCATTACATCCATCTTTTCCACAAGGTTGACAATCTCTTGATTCTGCAATAACTCTATGTTTACCCATTGTTTGATAACCATTTCTTTTTGTATATCCACTTTCAAAAGATTCATTATCCCAAGGGCCCCAATGGTCAGTTCCACTTGGTCCAAAAAATGCTAAAACAGGAATATCATTTGCAGCACTTATATGCATTATTGAAGTATCAACTCCGATGAAAGCTTTTGCTTTTTTATTCAAACAAGCTGTTTGTTTCAAAGTAAATAATCCTCCAAAGTTTAAAGGTTTACTTTTACATAAATTCATAATAGAGTTTAGTTTATCCATCTCTTCTTTTATAGGAGCAGCAGTTAATATAACTCTTTTATTTAATTCTAGTTCACAAAAATCAATTATATTTGCCATTGTTCTATCATTTATACATTTAAACAACCATCTAGATACAGGATGAATATGAATAAAATCTTGATTTTCTAAATTATTCTTAGACAAAATTTCTTTTACTTTTTCTTCATCTTTTTCTGACCAAAATATCTCAACTTTTTTCTCAAAAGTTTCTAGCTCTAAAGCCTTTAATGTATCTAAATCCATCTCCAAAGTGTGACGAAACTCTTGTTTAGGTAAATATATATCAAAAACTTTATCAAATTTACTATTAGATTTATAACCAATTTTAGTTTTTGCTCCACTAATAAGTGCTAATTGAGCTCCTCTATCACCTTTTGTAGTATTAATAATCAAATCATATTTATTTTTTCTAATTTTGTAGGCAAAAGAGAATTCATCTTTTAATCTTTTTAAAATACTTTGCTTTTTTATTTTATTTCTATCATAAATAATCACATCATTTAGAGATGGATTTAAAGTCACCATATCTTCGCAACCTTTATTTACAGCAATATCAATTGTAGCATCAGAATAATTTAATTTTAAATTCTTAATTAAAGGAGTAGTTAATAACACGTCACCAATATTTCTAAACTTCATAATTAAAATCTTTTTAGGACTATTTATTTTCATTTTATATATTTCCAGAAGGTATATTGTGCATAAAGTTTAGATATAACAAAACCATGCCATCCATCTAAAAAACCTTTTTTTAATATATATAATTTAAAAAAAGTCCAATATGGATTTATTATTGCTTTAATCAATGATTTTTTCTTATGATTTAAAGATGAGTATCTATTTTGTTTTTGGATAAACTCTTCAATACTATCATAAGCTAAGTGTATCATATGATTTTTCAAGTGAGCTGCTTTTGAAGTTAATTGAACACTTTCATGAACACTAACATCATTAAACTTTCCATAATTCTTATTGAATAATCGAATAGAATAATCTGGATATAGTCCACAATTTTTAATATTTTTACCAAAAAAGTTATTTAATCTGGCAATAAAATATCCATTTGAAAAAGGTTCCTTTAAAGTAGTAACTATTTCATTTTTCAATTCTTCTGTGATTCGTTCATCACTATCAAGAACAAAAACCCAATCATTTTTTGCTAATTCAACAGCTCGATTTTTCTGTGGACCAAAACCAAGCCATTCATTTTGATAAACTTTTGCACCAAGTTCTTTTGCAATTTCACAAGTTCTATCAATAGAACCACTATCTAAAATAATAACTTCGTCGGCAAATAATGATGATTTTATGGCATCAGTTATAAAATTCTCTTCATTCTTAGTAATAATCACGACTGATAATTTATTTGTTTCCATAAAATCCTTTCAAAATAATATATAACTTTATTTATATACTATTTTTTATTACAATCTTCCATCAGTATCGGTAAAAATACCTTTTATATCATAAACTACAATTTCATTTGTTGGTTTAATTTCAAGTTTTTTAAATTCATTATGAGCTACGGCCAACACTATTGCTTCATATTTTTTTGCATCTAATTCAGGTGTTAATTCCAAATTATATTCATGTTTTACTTCATCTTTATCTGCCCATGGATCAAAAACATCAATATTACATCCAAATTCTTGTAGTTCTTCTATTACATCTATTACTCTACTATTTCTTATATCTGGGCAATTCTCTTTAAATGTGATACCAAGAACTAAAACTTTTGAACCTTCTATTTTATGACCTTTTTTAATCATTAATTTAATTACTTGATTAGCAACATAAATTCCCATATTATCATTTAGTCTTCTTCCAGCTAGGATAATTTCTGGGTTATAACCTATACTTTGAGCTTTATGAGTTAAATAATATGGATCTACACCAATACAGTGTCCTCCTACAAGACCTGGTCTAAATGGAAGGAAATTCCATTTTGTTCCAGCTGCTGCTAATACATCATTTGTATTGATACCTAGTTTATTAAAAATAATTGCTAATTCATTTACAAAAGCAATATTAATATCTCTTTGAGAATTTTCAATTACTTTTGCTGCTTCTGCTACTTTTATTGTTGGGGCTAGGTGAGTTCCGGCTGTTATAATACTTGCATATAATTCATTTACTTTTTGACCAATTTGAGGTGTTGAACCAGAAGTTACTTTTAGAATTTTTGTAACTGTATGCTCTTTATCTCCTGGATTAATTCTTTCAGGTGAGTACCCACAAAAGAAATCTTTATTAAAAGTCATTCCTGAGAATTTCTCTAAAACAGGAACACACTCTTCTTCTGTAGCACCAGGGTAAACAGTTGATTCATAAATAACAATATCATCTTTTTTTAAAACTTTTCCAATTGTTTCACTAGCTTTAATTAAAGGTGTTAAGTCAGGTCTTTTATTTTTATCAATTGGAGTAGGAACAGTAACTATATAAATATTACAATCTTTAATATCATTAATATCTAAAGAAAATTTCATTCCATTTTTTATAGCTTCTGAAACTTGTTCTTTTGAAAGTTCAAGTGTTCTATCATACCCACTTGATAGTTCATCTATTCTCCATTTTGAAATATCAAATCCTACTACTTCATATTTAAAAGAGAATGCATGTGCTAAAGGAAGTCCTACGTATCCTAATCCTATTATACAAATTTTATTCATTTATTAACGTTCCTTATTGTTTATTATATTTAAAAAAATCTAAATACCAATCTATAAAATTATTTATACCTTCTTGTACAGAAGTCTCTGGTTTATAACCTAAATCTTCTACTAAATCTGTCACATCAGCAAATGTTGCTGGAACATCTCCCGCTTGAATTGGCATCATATTTTTTTCTATAGTTAGACCTAACTTATTTTCAATTGCAGTAATAAAATCCATTAATTTTACTGGATTATTATTCCCAATATTATAAATTTTATATGGAGCACTTGAAGTTGATACTTGACCTGTTTTTCCATTCCAAGATTGATCTTTTTTTGCTGGATTATCAATAACTCGAATAATACCCTCAACAATATCATCAATATATGTAAAATCTCTTAACATTTCACCATTATTAAATACATCTATTTTTTTACCTTCAAGTGCTGCTTTTGTGAAAAGGAAGAGGGCCATGTCAGGTCTTCCCCATGGTCCATAAACAGTAAAAAATCGCAGACCTGTTGTAGATATTCCAAAAAGATGACTATATGTATGAGCCATTAATTCATTTGATTTCTTACTTGCGGCATAAAGAGATATTGGATGATCAACATTATGATTTGTACTAAAAGGTAACTCTTCATTTAATCCATATACAGATGAACTACTTGCATATGATAAATTTTTTACATTATTGTGTCTACAAGATTCAAGAATATTCATAAATCCTATAATATTACTATCCATATATGCATCAGGGTTTGTCAAGCTATATCTAACTCCAGCTTGAGCTGCTAAATTACAAACTGCATCAAATTTTTCTTGTGCAAAAAGATTCATCATAGCATCTTTATCTTCAAGATTTAATTTTATAAATTTATATTTAGGATTTGTTTTTGAAGTTATTAACTTTCCATATGTTATATCTTTGCCCTCTTCTAAAGAGTCTATAATTCCACCTCTTTGAAGTCTTCCATATTTTACATTTTGGTCATAGTAATCATTTATATTATCAAGTCCAATTACTTCATCACCTCTTTCAAGTAATTTTATTGCTAAATGACTTCCTATAAATCCTGCTGTTCCTGTTACTAATATTTTCATAAAAAACTTATTCCTTTTCAACTATCACTATTAAATATATCTCTTGTATATATTTTTTCTAATACATCTTTTAAATTCTCTGAAACTCTATTTGCTATTATTACATCTGAAATCTCTTTAAATTCATCTAAATCTTTTATCACTCTTGAGTTATAAAAATTATCCTCTTTTAAAACTGGTTCATAAACTACTACTTCTATACCTTTTGCTTTTATTCGTTTCATGATTCCTTGAATTGCACTACTTCTAAAGTTATCACTTCCTTCTTTCATAATTAGTCTATAAACACCAACTATTTTAGGTTTTTTAGCTATTATACTATCCGCTATAAAATCTTTTCTTGTAGAATTTGATTTTACTATTGCTTCTATTAGATTACTTGGTACTTCTGAGTAATTTGCCAATAGTTGTTTTGTATCTTTTGGTAAACAATATCCACCATATCCAAAAGATGGATTATTATAATGATTTCCAATTCGTGGATCTAATCCCACTCCCTCAATTATCTGTTTAGTATCTAAATCATGTGTTTGTGCATAAGAGTCTAATTCATTAAAGTATGCAACTCTCATTGCAAGGTATGTATTTGAAAACAGCTTTACAGCTTCTGCTTCTGTTGAATCAGTAAAAAGAATAGGAATATCTTTTTTTATAGCACCTTGTGCAAGAAGATTTGCAAACACTTCTGCTCTTTTTGATTTTTCACCTACAATTATTCTACTTGGGTGCAGATTATCAAATAATGCTTTTCCTTCTCTTAAAAACTCAGGAGAAAATATGATATTTTGAGTATTAAATCTCTCTCTTAAACTTTTTGTATAACCTACAGGAATTGTTGATTTTATTATCATTACTGCATTTGGATTTATTTCTAAAACATCCGCTATTACATACTCTATCGATTTTGTATTAAAATAATTTGTTTTTTCATCATAATCTGTTGGTGTTGCTATTATTACAAAGTCAGCATTTGTATATGCTTCACTTTTATCCAAAGTTGCTTTAAAATTTAAGTCATCTCTTAAAAGATACTCTTCTATTTCTCTATCTTCTATTGGAGATTTTTTATTATTTATTAATTCTACTTTCTCAGGAATTATATCAAGTGCAACTACTTCATTATTTTGTGACAACAAGATACCATTTGACAATCCTACGTATCCCGTCCCTGCTATTGCTATTTTCATACTAATCCTAAATATATATATACTCTTAGTATATCTATTTTTTACTTACAAAAAATTTATTTATTTTTTGTATAAATACTCATATTGATTTTTCCATCTTTTGTGAAGCCAGAACCATTCTTCTGGTTTATTTTCTATTACTTTTTGAGTAATATTAGCTTGCTCTTGCACACATTTTATTAAATAATCATCATTTTCTTCTAAAACTATTGGCTCATAAAATTTAACTTCATATGACTTATGATTATCATAGGTTGAAATAAATGTTGGAATTATTATTGCATCAAATTTCTTTGCTAATATTGCAGCAGAGGGAGTATGTCTTGCTTTTTTACCAAAAAAGTCTATTAAAAGGCCTTCTGAATCACTGGTATTTTGATCAACTAATAAACCTATTGGACGATTATTTTTTAATGCTTTTACCATACCTTTCATTGCACCTGTTTTACTTAAAAGTTCAACATCAAATTGTTCACGATTTTTTGTTAAAATCTTATTCATTACTTTTGAATCTAAATCTCTTCCAACAATTGAAATAGGTGTAAATTTTGCAGCAACACTTAATGACAATAATTCCCAATTACCATAATGAGCTGTCAGCATAATGATTTTTTTACCATCTTTTAATGCATTTTCTAATATTTCACTATTTAAAAAAGTAACTTTTCCTAAGATTTCCTCTTTAGAAGCCCCTTGATTTTTAACAAAATCCACAAGAGTATATAATAGATTTTTATAACACTTTTTTATAATTTGAGTTTTTTCATCTTCTGTTATTCTATTTTCATATGCTAAATCAATATTAACTTTTGCAATTTTTCTATGTTTTGTATCAATAACATATGCAAAAAAAGCAAACATATTTAAGAACTTATCTAAAATTATTTTTGGGATAATTCTAACAAAAAATCTAAATATATAAAAAGATATTAAATAAATATAATCAATCATAATAAACTCTTTGCAATTGTAATAATTTCTTCTTCTTTAATTTCATTTATTGAAAAATCATTCTTGTTTAACTTTAATGGATTAACTTTTGAACTTGATTTTACAAATTTATTTATGTTTGTTTCATAAATTCTGTTAGTTGGTGTTGGGCCAAAAATTGTAATAGATGGGATATTTAAAGCCCAAGCCATATGAGTAGGACCAGTATCATTTCCTATTACTAAATCACATTTTGATATTAATGCTTTTAAACTATTTAAATTACATTTTGGCAATACTTTTGCATATTCTGAACTTTTAGAAATAAAATCTGCTTTCTCTTTTTCTTCTTCAGTTCCCCAAATAACAATTACATTTTCTTTAAGTTCATTTGCAATATTTGCAAATTTTTCTTTTGGATAATTTCTACTTTCCCAAGTTGAACCAATAACAAAAAGTATATTCTTTTTATCATCTCTTAAAAATTGATATATAAAATTCTCTTCATTTTTATAGAACAAAAAAGCTTTTTTATTAAGTATCTCTTCTTTTGTAATATTAAAATTTAAAGGCTCAGATAATATTCTAGCATTTCTATCAATAGTATTACTCTCATAGGGAATATTTATTTTTATATTGTAAAAAATAGAAGCAAGTTTTTCTCTAATAGAATTTTTATCAAAACCTGCAATATTTTTACCTAATATTTTTGAAACTATTGCTGATTTTATTAAACCTTGGGCATCAATTACTAAATCATATTTATTTTTAGAAAACTGATTTATAAGTTTAATTTGTTGAAATAATTTATTTTTATCTTTTTTTATACTCTTTAAATTAACTTCATATATATTATCTATATCTTCATTGTATTTTAATACCTGAGCAAAAGAGCTTTCAACAAACCAATCTATTTGCAATTTTGGATAGTTTTTTTTTATATATTGTAAAGCTACCATTGCATGAATAATATCACCCATTGCTGATAACTTTACAATAGCTATTCTATTGTATTTAATTTCTTTCATATTACAACTCTACAATTAAATCTTCAGGACTTTCTAACTTGTCAATATTTGATTTAATTAAAAAAGAGTTATTTGATAAAGCTATTTTAAGTACATTATTTTGAAGTTCATAAGAGACTTTTGGTCTTGAAAAATCATGATTTATTGCAATATTTAATGAAATCATAAAAGACATCCATTGCATTACATTAAGTGATGGTAAAAGCTCTTCATATTTTAAAATATCTGATTTATTTGGAAGTGATTTTTTTGAAAACTTAATTGTATGGGCTACAACAACCCTTGAAGTGTGTAAAAAATCATAATTTAAACCATTTAAAATAAAATCAAAAGCATTATCATTTGATTTATAAAAATTTAACATTGAACCAATAGAGTGAAGTTTAGAAGATACAACTAATAATGATTTATACTTATTATCTAAATTATGCATTGGTTTTAATATATCAAATATTTTTGCTGCATTATTTCCCATAAATGCACTTTGTTTTTGATCAATTTCAAATCTATCAAGCAAAGATCTAACACTTACGTTAAAATTAGCAGGAAATTTATGATTAGAATTTCTTAATAAATCACTTAGATATGCACCTTCTCTAACTCCAGCTCCTGAAGTTATAACTTCAGATATAGAAAGTTCATCTAAAATAGTTTTAAATATAAATGCACCCTCTTTTATAGTATCAAATCTATCTTTTTTTACACCTAATGATTTTAATTCATCACTATTTCTTGCTTCAATTATTTTTTCAAATAAAGAGAACTCTTTTTTTACTTGGTATGTATATCCATGTAAAATATCTAAAGGGTATTCATTATTAGTCATTATCATTTTTGATAAGGCTCTAATACTTCCACCAATTCCTACAACTTTTTTTGGAATTTCCACATCTAAATTAAAAATACTTTTTAAATTATCTAAAATGTTTTTTTTAGCACCTTCTATATCTTCTTTATTAAAATAAAGCTCTTTTATTCTAACTGTTCCAATATTTAAAGATATTGATTTTTCTATTTTTCCATTTTTTACAAAACAAAATTCAGTAGAACCTCCACCAATATCAACTGTAACAAAAGTATCATCATGAAGTAAGTTTAACGCAGCAACTCCACCATAATAAGCCTCTTTTTCACCATCAATAACTTTTATATTTAATCCTAAATCTTTTTTGATTCTAGAAATAAATATATTTGAATTAGGTGCATCTCTTAAAGCTGATGTTGCAACACAAATGATTTTTCTTGATTTTAATGCATTGGATATATTTAAAAAAGATTTTAAAGATTCATATGCTCTTTGCATAGGAATTTCTTGTAGATTTCCACCATTTTCATAGCAACCTTCAGATATTTTTACCTTACTTTTCGTTTCATTTATTAAACTAAATGCGAATCTGCTACTTTTTTGTAGTACAACCATTCGCATTGAGTTAGACCCAATGTCGATAATAGTTGTTACTTTAGACATTAATTTTCTTCTTCCATTAATTGTTCATACTTGAACTTTAACTCTTCCATTGTTTCTTGGTTATCTGGATCAATTATAATACAGTCAACTGGACAAACTTCAATACAAGAAGGCTCTTCATAATGTCCTACACACTCAGTACATCTATCAGAATCAATCACATAAATTGGATCACCTTCTTCAATAGCGTAATTTGGACACTCTTCTCTACATGCATCACATGCGATACATTCATCAGTAATAATTAAAGACATATAATTTTTCCCTAGTATAATTTATTTATGGTGGAGTTATAACCTAAAATTCATTAATTATTTCTTTAACTAAATCAAATGTATCTTTGTTTTGTGATATAAATACTATTTTTTTTGTTTTATAAATGAATAAATTTTTACAAATATATAAAGCAGCTGCTATATCAAACTCTCTTATTTGACCACAATACAATACAAAATTATAATTTTTTGCATCACATAAAGATAAGGCAACTGCACCTAAAGATCTAAACTTTATCTTATTATCATGGAGTTTTTGACAAATTTGAGGGTATTCATAAGCTCTTTCAAAAACTGAGATTTTTGTTTTATTACTATTTATTGGAATTATTTTTTTATCTTTTAGAAGTGAAAAATAGTTAATTTCACTTTCAAAAGCTCGATATGTAATGATTCCAGATACAAGATTTGTAACAAAACCTGCTATCACCTCTCCATCTTTTTGTAAGGCAATAGAAGTCCCATAATAAGGCAAAGAAGAATAAAAGTTATTACTTCCATCTAAAGGATCAATAACAATTGTAAACTCTTTATTTGTATCTAATAATCCACACTCTTCTGAGTATATATTTCCAAATTCTGCTAAATATTTTATAAAAATATTCTCCGCAATTAAATCCATTTTTAAAGAATTATCACCACCAAAACCAGTAATATTTGTATATTCATAATCATTTAAAGATAGATTTTTATTTATGTAAGTATGTAGTTCTTTATTTGCAAGAATTACAGCCTCTATAAAACTATTTTTATACGAGGCTGTAAGATTATTCATTTATTATAATAGCTCTTTGATAATAGCTTTGGCAGCTTCTCTTCCATCAACTGCAGCAGTTACAGCTAAGTGTGCACCTCTTCTACAATCTCCACCAGCAAAAACTTTTTTGTTTGAAGTTTTATAAGAAGAATCAATTACAATTCCACCCCAAGAATTAGTTTCAACATTTAGCTCTTTTAAGAATGCTGGAACTTCAGGAGAGAAACCTAATGCTAAAATAACAATATCAGCCTCTTCTAAATATTCACTTCCATCTTTAATTACAACTTTTTGTCTTCCACTAGCATCTGCTTCACTCATAGCAGTTTCATATAATTCAACAGCTACTGCTAAGTTTTTCTCAATTTTTATAGATTTAGGTGCAACATTAAATACAAATTCAACACCCTCTTCTTTTGCGTTTACAACTTCTTTTTTAGATCCTGGCATATTTGCTTCATCTCTTCTATAAAGACATTTAACACTTTGAGCACCTTCTCTAACCGAAGTTCTAACACAGTCCATGGCAGTATCTCCACCACCAATTACAACTACTTTTTTATCTTCTACGTTAATATATTGTGCATTTTTATTACCAAGATTTCTTTTTTGAATTCCTGTTAAAAAATCAATTGCAAAATGAACATTTGAAGACTCTTCACCATCAATTTTTACTTTATTACTTGATGTTGCACCAATCCCTAAGAATATTGCATCAAAATCTTTTTCTAAATCAGAAATTGATTTATCTTTACCTATCTCACAATTAGTATGTAATTTCATTCCAGCTTCTAATAACCAGTTAATTCTTCTATCAACTGTAGTTTTATCAAGTTTGAATCCTGGAATTCCATACATTAAAAGTCCACCAGCTCTATCTGCTCTTTCAAACATTTCAACATTAAAGCCTTTTCTTAAAAGAAAAGTTGCTGCTGAAATTCCAGCAGGTCCAGAACCAATTACAGCAACTCTTTTATCATTTTTATGCTCAGGGAATTTTGGCTTCATTCCTTTTTCAAAAGCATCTTCTGATATAAAAGTTTCAATTGCACCAATTGAGATTGCACCATGACCTGTATTTAAAGAACATGCACCCTCACATAAAACATCTTGAGGACAGATTCTTCCTAAAATCTCAGGAAAAGGAGATGTTTGATTCGATAAGGCAAATGCCATATCTGGATTTTTAGTTGCTGTTTGTTTTAACCATGCTGGGATATAATTCCCTAATGGACAACCTGTATGACAATATGGATCTCCACATTGCATACATCTATCAGCTTGCTCTGTAGCTCTTTGTTTTCCAAATACTTGATATACTTCATTAAAATCTTTTAATCTTTGAAGTACATCTCTTTTTTCAGGATTAATTCTTTCAAATTTTGTAAAGTTTAACATATCTCTAATCTCCCTTGTCTGGATCCAGTGGCAACACTGTCATATTTTTAGGTTTTATCATCCAGAAATTTCTAATCTCTGCTCTAAAGTTTTGTAAGATTCCTTCAGCTATTTCACTTTGTGTTTCATGTAAATAGTCTAATAATAATCTTTTTAAATATAATCTTTCTCTTTCTGTATCATCTGTATCAACACGAACAGGTTCAATTAGTTCTTGATTCATTTTATCAACAAAAGTTTTTTCTGGATCGTAAACAAATGCTAAACCACCTGTCATACCTGCTCCAAAGTTAATTCCTGTATTTCCTAAAATAACTACAATTCCACCTGTCATATATTCACAAGGATTATCTCCTGTACCTTCAACAACAGAAATACATCCAGAGTTTCTAACTGCAAATCTTTCACCAACAGCAGCTCTAATATATAATTTCCCACCAGTAGCACCATATAAACATGTATTTCCGGCACCTGCAAAATCTTTACCTTGATGAACAGGATTTATAATGATTTTACCACCATTCATACCTTTTCCAACGTAATCATTTGCTGCACCATCTAAATGTAAATTCATACCTTTTGATAAGAAAGCTCCAAAAGATTGACCAGCAATTCCTTTTAAATTAATAGTAATAGAATCTTCAGGTAAACCTTTATCTCCATAGAATCTAGCAATTTCTCCTGAAATTAATGCTCCAAAAGATCTATTTAAGTTAGAGATTTCAGTATTAACTTTTATTGGTGAATTTGGATTTTCAATAGTTCTATGAACTTTTTTCAATAACTCTTTTTCAAATTTATTATCATCAAAAGGAGCATTTGTTGCTTTTTGACAAGTATCAATTCCATCAATTCTTCTTAAGATATTTTGGAAATCGAATTTTTGTGCAAATTTATCATCAATAACTTTTAATAAATCAGATCTTCCAACTATTTCTTCAATTGTTTTATAACCTAATGATGCAAGAATATTTCTTACATCTTCAGCTATAAATGTAAAGTATGAAATCAATCTTTCAACTGTACCTGTAAAGTGATCTCTTAATGTTTCATCTTGAGTTGCAACTCCAACTGAACATTTATTTGTATGACAAATTCTTAAAATTTTACATCCAAGTAGTGTTAATGAAGCTGTTCCAAATGCATAAGATTCAGCACCAAGCATTGCTGCTTTTACAACATCAAGACCAGTTTTTAATCCACCATCTGTTTGTACATGTACAAATTCTCTTAGTTTATTTGCTTTTAAAGCATTATGAGCTTCTGAAAGACCCATTTCCCAAGGATTACCAGCATGTTTAATTGATGTTAAAGGAGCAGCTCCTGTTCCACCATCTCCACCTGAGATAATAATTTTGTCAGCATAAGCTTTTGCAACACCAGCAGCAATTGTTCCAACACCAATTGATGAAACTAATTTAACTGTAATTTTAGCTAATGGATTAATTTGTTTTAAGTCAAAAATTAATTGAGCTAAATCTTCAATCGAATAAATATCATGGTGTGGTGGTGGTGAAATTAATGTAACACCTGGAACTGTATGTCTTAGTGTTGCAATTAATGCAGTAACTTTATGTCCTGGTAATTGTCCACCTTCACCTGGTTTTGCACCTTGTGCAACTTTAATTTGTAACTCATCAGCACTTCTTAAATAAGCAGGTGTTACCCCAAATCTTCCAGATGCAACTTGTTTAATTCTTGAATTTCTAATTGTTCCAAATCTTTTTGAATCTTCTCCACCCTCACCTGAGTTTGACATACCACCAATAGTATTCATAGCTGTAGCCATTGCTTCATGAGCTTCAGGAGAAATTGATCCAAGAGACATTGCAGCACTTGCAAATCTTTTGAAAATGTCTTCTTTTGATTCAACTTCACTTACATCAATTGCAATTCTATCTGAGTTAAATTCAAAGAAATCTCTAATAAATTTTTTATCTCTGTTTTTTACTAATTCTCTTAATCCATCAAAATCAGTTAACTCTTCTTTTTTAGAAGCTGATTTATTATGCATAGCTTTTGTTGTAGCTGGACCATAATCATGGTATTCACCACCATTAGAATATTTATAAAATCCACCTAAATCAAGAGGGAAAATTGTATTTTCTTCTTTATATGCATTATGATGTGCTTTATTAATTCTTTCTTCAATATCACTATAATCTAAACCAGCTAAATCACTATGTGCACCTGTAAAACAGTCATTAACGATTTCATCACTTAATCCAATAATATCAAATAATCCTGAATTTCTATATGATGCAATAGTACAAATACCCATTTTAGACATAATTTTTAATAAACCAGCATTAACAGATTTTTGTGTATTTTTTAAATACTTTTGCATCTCATATTTAGTTGGTTTTTCTCTTTGGAATAATGCAACAGTTGATGCATACATCATGTATGGATACATAGCAGTACATCCAAATGCAACTAAAACAGCTGCCATATGTGGATCATAAACTTCTCCTGTAATTGGAACAATAGAAACATTATGTCTAACACCATTTTTTAATAATTGTTGATTAACATAACCAACAGCCATTGCAACTGGAATTACTTTTTCATGCTCATTTACAGCTCTATCATCTAAAATAACAACAGAAACACCATCTTCTCTTACAGCTTTTACAACATAAGAAGCTAATTTTTCTAACGATGCTTTTAAATTTGATTTAAATGTTGTTGTAAATACTCTATTTTTATAATATGCATCATATCTTGGTGATTTCTCATCTCCAAAAGAGTATAAAACATCATATTTTTCTTTCATTAAAATAGGACTTGTTACTTTTAATCTTCTTGCATATTCAGGTTTTTCATCTAATACATTATGAACTTGTCCAAATCCTGTTTCTAAAGACATAACCACTTTTTCTCTATATGGATCAATTGGTGGATTTGTAACTTGTGCAAATTTTTGTCTAAATAAATCTGTAAAATTTCTATTTACAGTTGAAAAACAAGCTAGTGGAGTATCATCTCCCATTGATCCAACTGGTTCTTTCCCATCTTTTGCCATTGGCTCAATAACTTGGTCTAATACTTCATAAGTAATGTTAAAGAATTTTTGTTTTTTCTCAAGATTTTCTAATTTATAATCTTTTACATTTAAAAATGTATCTTCGATATATTCTTGAATATAATCCATATCATCATTTAACCATTTTGAATAGTGTTGAGACGATTTTAAATAATTATTAATATCTTCTTCTTTTAATATTTTCCCATGTTTAAGGTCAAGTGCAATCATTTGTCCTGATTGTAATCTTCCTCTTTCTAAAATATTATCATCTTCAATTTTTAAAGTTCCATACTCAGATGTGATATATAATTTATCATCTTTTGTAATTACATATTTAGAAGGTCTTAATCCATTTCTGTCAATTAAACATCCAATATGTCTTCCATCTGTTAAAGATACTGCTGCTGGTCCATCCCATGCTTCCATTGCAGTTGCTGTATACTCATAAAAAGCTCTTAAGTCAGAATCCATATGAGGAGCATTTTGCCAAGGTGCTGGAACTAATGCACGAGCTGCTTTAAAGAAATCTACACCATTTGCTAATAAAAATTCAAACATATTATCTAAAGATGTAGAATCTGAACCAATATTTTGTAAAATTGGTAATAATCTTTTCATCTCTTCTTCAGAGAAAATTTCTGATTTTAATTGTTCTGATTTTACTTCAACATTAAATCTATTTGCTTCAACAGAGTTAATTTCTCCATTGTGTGCAATTGCTCTAAAAGGTTGTGCTAATCTCCATAAAGGAAGCGTGTTTGTTGAAAATCTTTGATGAAATAATGAGAATGATATTTTAAAATCTTCATCTCTTAAATCAATATAAAAATTCTTAATATGCGTTGGCATAATTAGCCCTTTATAGGCTATAACTTTAGACGAAAATGTTGGAATATAAAAATCTTTATCATTTATTAATTTGTGTTCACACTCTTTTCTCGTTAAATAAAGCATTGCATCAAATCTTTTTGATGACATTAACGTACCTGGAACAACAAACACTTGTATAATTTCTGGTAAACTCTCTAGTGCTTGTTGCCCTAATGCTGTAGTATCAACAGGAACTGTTCTTGTAAGTACTACTTTTAAATCATTAATTTCACAGAACTCTGTAAAAACATCTATATTTTTTAAATCTCTTGTAAAAATCATAGCAACAGCATATATTTCTGGTAAATCAATACCTTTTTCTAATGCTATTTTTCTCATAAATGAGTCTGGCATTGATAATAATAAACCTGAACCATCTCCAGTTTTACCATCGGCCGCTACTGCACCTCTGTGCATCATTCTTTCGAGTGAAGTTATTGCATCTTCTAAATTTTTATGACTTGGTCGGTTTTTCATATCAGCTACTAAACCAAACCCGCAATTATCTTTAAAAGAAGTTAGTAAGTCTAAATTGCACCCCATCATTTTCCTTTATATTAATCTTTTATATCCCGTAGTAAAGTTGGATAATATACAATAAATTAGTTTAAATATAGTTAAATACATAGAAGATTGAATCTATATAATACATCATTATACAGATAAAACATCCATTATTTTTATGATTTTAGTATATATTTTATACAGTATAAAATTTGTAGATATGATATAAAATAGCATTTTACTAATTTATTCTAATATTTTTTATTTGAATTTAGATAAACTAAAATAAAAAGAAGGATAGAATTTGAGTGACTTAGAATCTGAAATATTTTCATTTATTATTATCATATTTGTGGTAGTTTTATTGGCTTATTTTACGCAAAAACTTCAAAATAAAAACCCTAAGGAGTAATTTTCTCAAAAATTAAGGTATTAACTTCTGTATTTACCTTTTCATATTTCTCTTTTGAATCAATTGTCCAAAGAGAAATAAAAAGATTTTTACTCTTACAAAATTTATAAATATCACTATTAAATAATCTATAATCCAAAGAGATAAAATCAGGTTTTGTTTTAAAATATTTATATAAAAAAATAAGTTTATTGTATTTTTGAAATTTTTTATTTAATGATTCAAAAATAAGACCTCTTCTTGTTGTACTTTTATTTTTTTTAAACCAAGTTAATATATCTTTTTCAAAGGAACAAATAGAATATTCACCTTTATAATTTTCTAATAAAATTGATAAAATATTTTCTAAAATCCCAATATTTTTATGTTTTTTTATTTCAATAAATAGTTCCACTTTTGAATCAACTATTTCTAAAACTTCTCTAAATAAAGGTATTTTTTCTTTAGTTTTATAAAGATATAAACTCTTTAAATAAGAGTAATCAAACTCTTCAATATTTCCACTTACATTACATAATCTATCCAAAGTATCATCATGAAAAACTACTATTTGATTATCTTTAGAAATTGTAATATCAAGTTCTATTCCATAATTTTTTTCAACTGCTTTTTTAAAAGCTAAAAGTGAATTTTCAGGAATTTTTGTTCCAAAATGTAAACCTCTATGAGCTAAAAATTTAGTTTTTTTCATTTGATTCAATTTTTAAAAAATCTGATTTAATTACCTCATCCTTTGTTAACTCATTTTTAGTTAATTGCTCAAGTTTAATAAAATAAGCATGTCCTAAATAAATAATATAATAAACAGCTGTAAAAAGTGTAGCAAATGGAATCATTGAAACAAAATATAAAAATAGTGTTCTAAGCCTAAAATTATTCCCTTCTACTTTGTAAATTGTTTTAAATTGTTCTTTACTTAAAATTGTCGAAGAAACATCAAAATTTAAAAGCTTATGAAAAAAATAGTAAAAAGGTAAAGAAAAAGCTAATACATTTAAAATTGGTACAAAATAGACTGGTATCAAAATTATAAATAAAAACACCATCATAAACAAACTTTTTACTAAAACCCAAATAGATAAAGGTATTGTTCCATATTCATGTAATACTAAATGAGAATAATATCTTTTATGTAAAATTTTTAAAATCATTGGAGTTAAAAATCCAATTACAATTATTGACAAAACAACAGATGCTTGTAAAACAATCACTGTTCCAATTGTATAAAATAAAAATCCAGCAATCCATGAAGTAAATGAGTATTTAAATAAAAATACAATCAAATAAGTAAACCATACAAAATAAAATGGAGCATTTTCATCAATAACAACTTCTTGACCATTTTGAGAAGCTTGAGAGATTTGTTCTAAAGAAGAGATTCCAAAATCAGCTGCTGTAAAAAATAACATATACAAAACAATCATCGTTACAATCAAAGGTACAAGTGCAATTTTTAACATTGAACTTGTAAAAAAATCTTTTATACTTTTTAATATAATTTCTATTTCATTCATATTTATTTCCTATTTATCAAATCTTGTTCGATATTCACACTTTTGACAAAGCTCTTCAACTAAAATGTTGTTTTTAAAACCTTTTTGAATAGCTTTTACTCTTTGAGAATTTAATATATCATCTAGTTGTGTAGTATTTGTATTCCCAAGATTTATGCAAGCATTTTGATCTAAACAACAAGGAACTACATCACCATTTGTTAAAATTCCAAAATGAGAATCTAAACCATAACAAAATCCAGTTTTTGAAACTATTTCATTTTGTAAAGTTGGCCAAGTAAAATATTCATCAAAATTAAAAAATATTTTTCTATCTATTCTTATATTTTTTGGTCTTTCTTTATATACATCTTCAATATTTATATTTGAATCAAAAGTTTCATTTATTTTATCAAAAACTTTTTTGTTAAACTCTTTTGCACTTTTTTCTTCATCTAAATTCCAAATCCTAAAATTTATAAAATATTCGTGCTTTTTACTTTGGGCAAATTTGACGAAATCTAAAATTGGAGTTAAATACTCATCAAGTGTCTTTTTATGTGAATTTGCATTATATGAATTTATTGAAAAATTGATTTGTTTTATTGTTGAATTCATAAGTGCATCATAATGTTTTTCATTTATATTATTTGCAGTTGTTGTAATATTTACTTTTAAATCATGTTTTAAACTAATATTCAAATACTCATTTAAATTTGTTAAAACAAGTGGATCACCAACTATATGATAAGCTAACTCTTTTGTATATGGTTTCAATTGAGCATTTAAATCATCAAATTTTTCTAAACTCATTATTCCATTTGGTAGAATTTTTGGAGGGCAAAATGTACATTTTAGATTACAAATATTTGTGATTTCTATATGCACTTTTTTAAATTTTTTTATAATATTTCCTTTTGAAATTTTCGAAATTGTACCTAATAGTAGATAAAAACTAATCTTATGCTAACTTTGGTTTAATTATAATCCCTTCAATAATTAAAAAGGCAAAAAATGGAAATGATTCTTAATGAAAATGATTTAGTTGTAGGTGCTTTATTTGAAAATGGAACTATTCAAGACTATGTTGATGAAAATAAAACTTATGGACTTATTAGAATTGAAGATTCAACTGCAAACTGGTTTTTATTTAACAAAGATGAAAGTGAAGATGATTTACAAAAACTATATAAAAAGATTTTAAAAGAAGAACATTTTATTCAAAATGATTTTGGAGAAGAGATTGTAATTTTTAACAGAATTGGAAATAAATCTTTTGATGAATTTATAAAAAAAATTGATGCCTATTTAGGTGATGAGATGGGAAGTTTTATTTAAACTTCCCTTTTTTATATTTTAAAAGTTTTCCCACTCTGAATCATCAGATTTTTTAGTTGAACTTTTTTTCTCTTCAACTATTTTCTTATTCTGTGTTGGTTGAGCTATTTTTACATTAGATGATAAAGAATTACTTTTTTTGTTCATCTCTTTTGCTCTAACTTCATTTTTACCCATAAACTCTTTTGCATTTGCATCACTTACAATCAATCTTGCAATTTCATCTGTTATTTCAGCTACATCTTGAGTTTGAGATGCAACTGCAGCATTTTTTTGTGTTTGTTGATCCAATTGATTTACCGCATCATTTATTTGCTCAATTCCAGTAAGCTGTTCTTTACTTGACATTTCAATATCTTGAATTAAATTAATTGTATTTGTAATATTTTGATTTAACTCTTTATATCCATTAATCATATTTCCAGCTATTAATTTACCTTGATTAGCTTTAGTAGTTGCATTTTCAACTATACTTTTTATCTCTTTAGCGGCTTCTGCTGAACGAGAAGCAAGATTTCTTACTTCTGCTGCAACTACGGCAAATCCTTTTCCAGCTTCTCCTGCGGTTGCTGCTTCAACAGCTGCATTTAAAGAAAGAATGTTTGTTTGGAATGCAATTTGATCAATTACAGAAATTGCTTCATTAATAGAATTAACTTGTACATTTATCTCATCCATTGCTTGAGTTGTTTGATTTGCTAATTTTTCACCATCATTTGCTGATGCTGTTACTCTATTTGAATAAGTTGCCATTTTTGCAATATTTTCTGTATTATTTCTTATATTACTTGTTATCTCTTCAATTGCTGCAGCTGTTTCTTCCAAAGAAGCTGCGGCTTCATTTGAACTTATATTTAATTTATCAACATTTGCAAGAAGAATATTTGAACTCTCTTCTAGTGTTAATCCATTTGATTTACTTTCAACTAACATATGATTAATAGTATCAGCCAAAGAGTTAAGAGCTTTAGCAACAACTCCATGGGGATTACTTATTCTAACTGTAAAGTTTACATTTTTGTATTCATTTAAAACTTCATCAATAACTATTAAGTCATCATTGATTTTTCCTGAAATCAGAGTTAACATCTCATTTAAAATATTTTTTAACTCTTCTAAACTTTCATTATCACTTTTAGCTTCTATTCTATTTTTTAGATTACCTTTATTAATCTCTGAAACAACACTCTTAACATTATTAATTAATTTTTCATCTTGTTCAATTAACTTATTTGTTTTTTCTATATTTGAATTAACAATTTCTGTCATTATCCCAATTTCATCATTAGATCTAATTGAGATTTTTTCAACATTTTTTGTCTCTTTATTAAGATATTTAAAGAAATCTAAAAGTCCAATTTGAAATGTATTTAAAGGTGTAATTATTTCTCTATTTATAAAATATGTTACAAATAAAATTATAAGAATAGAAACAATTAATGCAATAAGTAAAATTCCAAGAATTGTTGAAGTTATTTTATCTTTTGAATTATTTTTCATAATTTCAATATTTTTTTCTATATCATCAGTATAAACACCAGTTCCTATCATCCATTTCCATTCGTCAAAACCTACTGAATAACCTATTTTTTCATATAATTTACTATCATTTGGTTTTTCAAAATCAAAAGTTACAATACCTCCACCTTTTTTAGCAACTTCAATTAAATCTTTAATATAATAGATTCCATTTTTACTTTTTAAATCTATTAAATTTTTACCTACAAGATCAGGCTTTATTGGGTGCATTAAATTCACACCATTATAATCATAAATATAAAAATATCCATCTTTACCAAATCTAAGTTGAGAAATTTCATCCAAAGCTTTTTTCTGTAAAGACTCACTTACATTATCAATATATGTACCTGTTCCAATTATCCAATTATATGGTTTAAATAGTTTTACATAAGATACTTTTTGTCTAGATGGTTTATCTTTTACAACTTGTTCATAAGGAACCAGACCTTCCCCATCTTTAGTAGCTTTATCTATAAATTCTTTAACATAAGGTTGAGTATTTTTTGTACCTTCTCTTTCTGGACTAATTGGTAGTTTTAATATAGTTGAATTTTCATCATAAACAAAAAAATAATCTTTATTTTCTCCATATCTAACAGCATCAATAGTATCTAATATCATTCTTTTTAATTCTGCTTCTGGAACTTTTCCTTTTTGTTCTTCATATAATCTTGTCAGCATAGTAAATAAAAAGTCTGTTTGATTTTTCAAATTATCTTTTGCATTTTCTTTTACTTTTTCGGGTAATGATTGATTATAAAGATTAACTGCTATATTTTTTGCAAAATTTGTAAATGCCTTTAATTCTTCATTTGCATTATTATAAGCATTTTGTTTATACTCTTCTATATTTTGGTTTGTTAAATTATTAATCTCATATATAGATTTTAAAGCTATCATGGTAGCAACAAGAATTATAGTAGCTATTACTATAATCAATAATTTATTTTTTATAGAAAAGTTTTTCATTTTGTGTTCCTTATTTAATTATTTTAATATAATAACACATTATTATGTCATTAATATGTATATTGATTAAATAAAAATTATTTAACTTTTCCTCTTAAATCATATATAAACATCTTTTTATATATATTGTCAAAATTCTGAATAGGCGTTGGATTAAACTCTTCTTCTTTTTCATTTCCCCAATATAAATATCTGTTTCTAAATTTATGATTATCCACTAAAAAAGATATATTAAAAGCTGTTGCTAAAACATAATTATTTGTTGTATCTATAAACTTATACTCTTGCTCTGAATAAACTTTAGGAAAAAAAGTTGTTTTTATTTTTTTTTCTATAATAAATCTAGCTTTTTCATTACTATTAAAATTTTTATCACTATTATTTAAACTAACCCTTTCTACATTTGAAACAATATTATTATATTTGTTTGCATAGGTTGCTATATCTATAAATCTCTCCACATAATTTTCATGAATAGTTCTAATTTCATCTTTTTCAATAGAAGTTAATGTTGTAGAATATTTAAGGGGATGAGCATATATACTAGAAATCGACAAACTATCAATTTTTTGTCCCTCATTTTTTGTGGGATATAAATATATTTTTGAATCCATTTGAGTTAATTCATAATAATTTTTGATTACATATTTCAAAAACAAATCACCATAACCAATACTTAATAATGAAATTAATAATATAAAAAAGACTATTAAACTTTTAAATATTTTTGAAATAATAAAAGATATAAAAAAACAAAAAGATACAAAAGAAAAATTTGCTGGAAGAAATAAAAAACTCTGAGGTATTATAAATTCAAAAGAAGGCATTTTATATCTTTATTTTAACAAATATGGTAAATCTCTTTTTAGAGATTCTAATAAATCTTCATTTAAAAAAAACTGTCCATAAACACTTTGTAAATTATGAAAACAATAGACACAAACATATCTATTTTTTTTAATTAAATTTATAGAATAATTTAAGGTTTCTTGTAATGATACGTTGTTCATATAATAGGCATAAATATCTTTTAAATCTTTTTCATTAATTTTTTCTTTTATAAAAACAACAGCATCTTCCATAAACTCTATAACATTTTCATCTTCTGATTTTATATTTAAAAATGCCTCTTTTACATCTTCAAATCTAATATCAAACTTTGCTCCAACTAACAATAACTCTTTTAAATTTTTTAAATCATTTTTTTGAAAATAATATTGTAACAATAAATTTAAATAATGTTTTTGCACATCAATTTCGTAGTTTTTTATAAAATCTAAAACTTCAAGGGCATTTTCAATCTTTTTATTTTCTAATAATTGATTGTGTAAAATACCAATTTCTCCCATTATTTCATGTAATCTATCACTCATGAAACTTCCTCTTTTGCTAAATTAATAATATTGTATCTAAAATATATTTTAAAAGAATTATGAAGAGATTATTTAATGATATAATATAAAATAATCAAGTTATAAATTATAATCTAATTAAAAAGAAGAATTATGAAAAAGTTATTCCAACTACTACTATATTTAATCCTATTTCTAAACAATTTTCTATTCGCTACAGATCAATCAAATAAGTTAGAAAAAATTACTTTACAACTTGAATGGAAACATCAATTTGAATTTGCTGGTTTTTATGCAGCAATTGAACAAGGGTATTACAAAGATATTGGACTTGAAGTTGAAATAAAAGAGTTTAAAGAGGGAATTAATATTACAAATGAAGTATTAAGTGGAAATGCAACTTTTGGAATATCATCATCTGCTTTGATTTTAGAAAAACTTAATCATAAACCTGTAGTTTTAATAGCATCATATTTTAAACAAAATGCTCTTGCACTCGTAACTAGACCTGAAATAAAAACCCCTGCTGATTTAAAAAATAAAAAAATCATGGCTGTAGATTGGGAAATGGAACATACAAGTTTAGGAGTAATGTTAAAAGATTTTGGTATCAAGAAAAATGATTATACTTTAATAAATCATGATTTTAAAATAGATAAATTTGCAAATAATGAAGTAGATGCAATGAGTGTATTTATAACTTCACAACTTTTTGATTTAGATAAATTAGGAGTTAAATATAATGTTTTAAATCCCGCAAATTTTGGTATTTATTCATATGATGTAGAACTCTTTACAAGCCAACAAGTTATAAACACAAATTTAGACAAAGTAACAAAATTTGTTGAAGCTACTAATAAAGGTTGGGAATATGCCTTCAAAAATAAAAAAGAGATTGTTAATCTAATTTATAATAAATATACAAAAAGAAAAAGCATAGAATCCTTATTATTTGAAGCAAATCAAACTGAAAAGCTATTTAAAACAAATGTATTTAAAATTGGAGCAATTACACCTGAATTAATAAAACTTAATGCAGATATGTATACAAGTTTAGGATTAGTTGATAAAAATCAAAATATTAACTCTATGTTATTGGATTATTATATTAGTGAAAAAAATAAAATCGAAAATCTTCTTACAGATGAAGAAAAAGATTTTTTAAAAATGCATCCAATTATAAAAGTTAATAATGAACTAGATTGGCCACCATTTAATTACAATGTTAATGGAAAAGAGAGTGGATATTCTATAGATTATATGAATTTATTAGCCTCAAAAATTGGATTATCAATTGATTATGTTTCAGGTTATACTTGGAATGATTTTTTACAAATGATAAAAGAAAATAAAATTGATGTAATATTAAATATTGCAAAAACAGAAGATAGAGAAAAATATTTAAATTTTACTTCATCATATGCAAAAAGTTTCGATTCTGTATTTGTAAAAAAAGAGCAAAATCTTTTTCAAAATTTAAATGATTTTAATGGAAAAACAATAGCTGTAGTAAAAGGTTTTTATGAAGAAGAATTATTGCGTAAATATTATCCGAATATCAAACTCCTAATTGTTGAAAATGTGCTAGAAGGACTCAAAAAAGTAGCTTTTGATAAAGCAGATGGTTTTATTGACAGTTTCATAGTTGCAAATTATTTCATTGAAAATAATCTTATCACAAATTTAAAGCCAGCCTTTGAAGTAAGTGATGAAAGATTTAATCTTGATATGCATTTAGCAACAAATAAAAAAAATATTGTTTTAGGAAGAATTTTAGAAAAAGCAAAACATGAAATCACAAATGAAGAATTAACTGAATTAAAAAGAAAATGGATAAATACATCAACAACAAAAAAATTTATAAATATAATTCCTTTAAATATTGAAGAAGAAAAGTATCTAAATACAAAAAAACAATTTACAATGTGCGTTGATCCAGATTGGGAACCATTTGAAATTCTTGATAAAAAAGGAAAACATATTGGAATTGCAGCAGATATTATAAAGTTAATAACCACAAAACTTGGAATTGAAATAAAAGTAATTCCAACAAAATCATGGGAAGAGAGTGTTGAATTATCAAAAGCAAAAAAATGTGACATTATGAGTTTCTTAAATCAAACGCCTCAACGAGAAACTTGGCTAAATTTTACAGAGCCAATTTTTAATGACCCTAATGTAATTATTGGAAGAATTGAAGATAATAGAATTGAAAATTTATCAAAAATCAAAGCCTCAATTGCCATTCCTAAAGAGACGGCTATGTACGAAAGATTCCAAAAAGACTTTCCTAATCTTGTTATAATTCCTGTAAATTCAGAAGATGAAGCATTTAAATTTGTAGAAGAAAAAAAAGCTGATTTAACTGTTCGATCTATGATTATTTCTGCCTATACAATTAAAGAAAAAGGCTATTTCAATCTTAAAATTCTAAATCAACCAGATGGTTATGAAAATCATTTAAGAATGGGAACTAGAAATGATGAACCAATATTAAAAGATATTTTGAATAAAGCAATTAATACTATTACAAAAGATGATATTCAAAATATTACAAATAAATGGGTTTCAATTAAATATGAGAAAATTGAAGATTATACTTATGCTTGGGTTGCAGCTGCAATTCTTTTAATTGTGCTAATATTCTTTTTATATAGACAATACTTACTAAAACATACTAATAACTTTCTCAAAAATGAAATTCTAAAAAGTACTGAAAAATTACAAAATTCAAATTTAATTTTAAAACAAAAAAAAGATGAATTAGATAAATTAAATTCATCATTAGAAATAAAAATTAAAGACGAAGTTGAAAAAAATAAGTTGTTTCAAGAAAAACTCTTTAAGGCTGATAAGCTGGCTTCAATGGGAGAAATGATGAGTAATATCGCCCATCAATGGAGACAACCATTATCTATGATTTCTACAGTTGCAACGGGAGTGAAAATACAAAAGGAGTTTGGAACATTAAATGATGAAGAATTAGTACAGAACATGGATTTAATTAATAAAAATGCTCAGTATTTATCTGAAACTATAAATGATTTTAGAAACTTTATAAAGGGTGATAGAAAAATAAAAAATTATGATTTAACAAGCACTATAAATAATTTTTTACATATAGTAGAGTCTTCAATAAAGAAAGATAACTTAAACATTGTTCTTGATTTAGACAATAACATCAAATTAAATGGATATCCAAATGAATTAATACAATGTTTAATTAATATTTTCAATAATGCAAAAGATGCCATGGAAGAGATAAAACAAACTAAACCACTAATATTTATTACAACATCTTGTCAAAATGGTATTGTAAAAATATCTATAAAAGATAATGCAGGTGGTATTCAAGAAAATATTATGTCTAAAATATACGACCCATATTTTACAACAAAATATAAATCACAAGGAACAGGGTTAGGATTACATATGACTTATAAATTAATTGATGAAGGAATGCATGGAAAAATTGAAGCCCGAAATGTTGAATATAAGTATGAAAATGGGATTTACAAAGGTGCAGAGTTTACAATAATATTTAATATATAAATTTGGTTGCGGAAATAGGATTTGAACCTATGACCTTCGGGTTATGAGCCCGACGAGCTACCTAGCTGCTCTATTCCGCGATTAGTAATTAAATTAACAGTATCAAGTATTAATTAGATTTTATAATAAGTAAGTTGAGTGGATGGGGTAGAAGGATTCGAACCTTCGAGTGACGGTACCAAAAACCGTTGCCTTACCGCTTGGCGATACCCCAAGAAAATAAAGTTTAAATATGGAGCTGGTGAAGGGAGTCGAACCCCCGACCTGCTGATTACAAATCAGCTGCTCTAGCCAACTGAGCTACACCAGCGCCGTATTTCTTTCGAAATGGTGTCAAGAGAGGGACTCGAACCCTCGACCTCCGGCTTATGAGACCAGCGCTCTAACCAGCTGAGCTACCTTGACACTTAAAATTGGTTGCGGAAATAGGATTTGAACCTATGACCTTCGGGTTATGAGCCCGACGAGCTACCTAGCTGCTCTATTCCGCGATATAAATAAAAGAACGTTTAATCCAATGGATTAAATGGAGCGGGAGACGAGACTCGAACTCGCGACAGTCTGCTTGGAAGGCAGAAGCTCTAGCCAACTGAGCTACTCCCGCATAAAAATGTATCGAAACACATTTTTAAAATCACAAAAAGTGAAAACTATTATCTAAAATAGTGGTGGGTTATGAAGGACTCGAACCTTCGACCACTCGGTTATGAGCCGAGTGCTCTAACCAGCTGAGCTAATAACCCATAAATGGCGGACAGTGAGGGATTTGAACCCTCGGTACCGTTGCCAGTACGTCTCCTTAGCAGGGAGGTGGTTTCAGCCAGCTCACCCAACTGTCCGCTGTTTTCCGTAATTTTAACTTCTTAAAATCAGGATGGAAATTATAATACTACATCACTTAAAACATACTTAAAAGTATAAAGAGATAATTAAATATTTTTTAATATCTCTTCAACTACATTTTTTGGATTACTAGCTTTATATATTGGTCTTCCAACAACAATAAAATCTACTAAATTTTCTTTTGAAAAAGCAATATCAGCTACTCTTTTTTGATCACCACTATCTTCACCAAAAGGTCTAATACCTGGACATAAAGTGATAAACTCTTTTGAAGTATTATTTTTAATATCTAAACTTTCATAAGCTGAACAAACAACACCATCAACACCTGAAATATAAGTATCTTTTGCAAATTGAATAGCTTTTGTACTTATATCTTCATTGTAAATAGCCTTAAAGCTCTCATTATCAAAAGAAGTAAGAGCAGTTACTGCTAATACTAAAGGCTTATTAGGAGTATCTTTAATCCTATCCATAACTGTTTTCATAGCTTCAACACCTGAACTAGCATGAACATTAAACATATCAACTAATCCAAAGTTAGCAATCTCTTCTGCTGCATCAGCCATTGTGTTTGGAATATCATAAAGTTTTAAATCCAAAAATATTTTAAAATTTGGATTAATTGCTTTTAAATCTTCTAAAAACTTTTTCCCATCTCTAATATATGATCTAAAACCTACTTTTAACCAAACATCAAAATCTTTAATTTGTTCAACTAAAGCTAAATTTTCTTTTGCTGTTGGTAAATCTAAAGATATACATAATTTCATTGCCTTACTCATAAATTAAGCCTTTGCAATCTTATCAAGTAAACCATTTACAAACTTTGGAGCACCATCACTAGCTAATCTTTTTGATAATTCTATTGCTTCATTAATAACAATTGCTTTTTGTAAATCTTCAAATAAAATTTCAAAAACAGCAAGTCTTAAAATTGATTTTTCAACTGAACCTATATCTTCTAAAGTTCCTTGATTTAAATGAGTAATAATCTCTTTATCGATAGTTTCTAAATTTTTTATTGTTCCATTAAAAAGTTTTAAAGCAAACTCTTTTTGTTGATTTCTAATTTTTTTATCTTCTAAAATTTCATCTACGAATTTTACAATTCCTTCATTACCTAAATCATAAGCATATAATAAACCAATTACAGACTCTCTAGCTTGTGTTCTAGTTGCCAAATTATTTCCCCATTTCGCTATATAAATCTAGCATTTCAATTATTGTAACCATTGCTTCAGCACCTTTATTTCCTGCTTTTGAACCAGCTCTTTCAATTGCTTGCTCAATTGTATCAGTAGTTAAAACACCATTTGATACAGGTTTTCCATGCTTAATTCCAACTGTTGCAATACCTTTTGTAGCTTCAGCAGAAATATAATCAAAATGTGGAGTTGCACCTCTAATTACTGCGCCAACACAACAAACTGCATCATATTTCCCACTAGATAGTGCTTTTTCTAAAGCAAATGGAATTTCAAAAGCACCTGGTACTAATATTAAATCTAAATTATCTTCATTTCCACCATGTCTTTTGAATGCATCTTGTGCACCTTCAACTAATCTATCAGTTATAATATGATTAAATCTTCCATTGATAATAGCGATTCTTTCACTACCTTTTAATCTTAAATTACCTTCAATAATTTTCATTTATTTTCTCCAAAAATATGTGTATAAGGATTAATTATATCCTAAAGCGTCTTGTATTGCAAAAATGTCGCCAACTGTTTTATATAAATCTTCAATCTTAAGCATATTTGGCCCGTCACTCAGTGCAATACTTGGGTCAATATGTGTTTCAAAAAAGAATCCATCTACACCAACAGCAGCTGCTGCTTTTGCCATATATGGAACAAAAGCAGAGTTTCCGCCAGTAGTTCCACCAGTACTTGGTATTTGAACTGAGTGAGTTGCATCAAAAATAACTGGTGCATATTGTTTTAATAAAAGTAAATTTCTCATATCAACAACTAAAGCCCCATATCCAAAAGTATTTCCTCTTTCACAAAGCCAAACTCCAGCTTTTTCTGAGTTCTCATAATTTACTTCAGAAATTCCTCTTGTATTTAGAATTTTCTCAACTGGATGTTTCATAGCATCAGCTGCTAAAAATTGTCCTTTTTTGATATTTATAATTGCAGGTGTTTTAGCAGCTGCAACCAATAAATCTGTTTGTCTACATAAAAATGCAGGGATTTGTAAAATATCAATCACTTCACCAGCTGGTGCCGCTTGATAAGATTCATGAATATCAGTTACAACTCTATATCCAAACTGCTCTTTTATCTCTTGAAATATTTTTAATCCCTCATCAAGTCCTGGTCCTCTAAAAGAACTTATACTTGTTCTATTTGCTTTATCAAATGAAGCTTTAAAGTAAAAATCAACTCTTTTATCTTCACTTAATGGCTTTAATTTTTCAGCAATTCTCATTACTGTATCTCTATCTTCAAGAACACATGGTCCTGTTAAAATTTTCATTTAATCCCTTTTAAATATTGTTAATTTTTCTTTTCCAGTTAATGCATAATAAAATTCATAATTATTTTGGCAGATATACTCCACATCATTTTTTGCATGTGCATCGCATGCGAATAAAAGTTTATCACCTATTTTTATCACGGTTTCCCATTCAGGGATTAACATTATATCATTATCTCGTTGAAGTAACAAAGGAACAATATTATTATTTTGATTGTGATTATGAAGTGAAGTTGCAAAGATATTTAAAGATAATGTCTCTTTATTAGATAAATATCTATAAATCTCAGGAGCAAAAAATTCTCTTATTTCAAATTCTAATAAAAGTGGATTATGATCAATTTCACGTACTAATCTACTAATAAACTCAGAAGCCCAAATATTATCTTTTTTTAAAATTTGTTTTAAAAATATATCACTAAGTGGATTTACTAAAGCATTTGTTACTTTATTTACTACTATTTTTGACGGTGTAAAAATATGGTCAATATTCGCATTTTTAAATAAAAAATCATCAGCTAAATCATTTTCTCTAACTATTGTCATAATTAAAGGATTTAATTTTTTTGCAGTTGCTAAAATAGATAAATTTGTTGTATCATCATTAGTTGCAGCAATAATTGCAACAGCATCTTTTACACCTATATCAATTAAAAGTTCTTTATCATCAGCATCACCAAAAACTAAATGGGAAATCTCATTTTTTGTAAATTCATTATCTTTATTCTTATTTATTTCAATTAATTTAACTTCAATATTTTTATTATCACTTAACTTTTCAAAAATCTTTTTTCCCATTCGACCATATCCACAAATAATATATAATCCTTTAGGGAAAAGTGGCAAACTTGAATTCAAATGGCCTAATTTATAAAGCCATTTCTCAATTTTAAATAAGTTGGGAGCAATCAAAGCCATATTTATTTCAGACGAAATAATTGAAAATGGATTTACTATAATTTGAGCATCTAAATCTTTTAGATTTTCTGTGTGATTTTTCGTTGTAGATTTAACTGCTACTTTTACATTTTTATTTAGACTTTTAGCAATTAAAGTAATTTTGAGATTTAAAGAATCATCTTCAAATAAAGAAACAATTGCTTTACAATTCTTCTTTTTTATACCTGCTGCTTCAAGAACTCTTACAGAATAGGTCTCACTATTTAAAGAAGGAACTGTTGGTGTAAAATTTTCAAGTATTAAATCATTTATTCTTGCTTTATCTTTTTCAATAACAACACTTCTTACACCTTGTTCCAATGCTTTTATAATGATTTTTTTTGTTATTTGGTTATAACCTAAAACAATAATAAATCTCTCATTTAGATTTTTTATCTGCCTTAAAAATCTCGTTCTTTGCATCTCTTGAATAAAAAGTTGATCTTGCAATAATGAAACTAAAGAACCTATCCCATAAAACCAACCAAGAACAGTTAAGTATATAGAAAAAGTTACCCAAATTCTTTGTGGATACGTAAACACAAATGGGGTTTCTCCAAATCCAATAGTAGTTGCAGTATATGAAATAAAATAAAATGCATCAAAAATTGACATTTTATAAGGATTTCCATCTGCATCTACACCTTCAATTAGAATCAATCCAATAATTGCAATAGTATAAGTTATAATAATTACTAAAAAAGGGATTCTCATCCTTTGTAATATTATAAATAAAGAGTTATTTCTCAAATTAATTACCTATTTTATCTTTTAGATTTAATGGTATCACCCACATATAAAACTACTGAAGTTAAATTTGCCAATAAAGCCCCACCAGATAAAGAAACAACCATTCCTAAAATTGAATTATCTACACCTGATGAATAAATTGCAACAGTCCAAATAGTTGCAGCTGCTATTAACTGAATATCTGCAACCAAAGAAGTTGCCAATAAAACTGAACCTAATTGCGTTTTATCACCAAGTTTTAAAATTGTTGCAATTAAATTTACAATAATTGCAGCAAAAAGTTCATATTTACTATGACTTTCAATTGTGTGTATATCACCATAAAAAAAACCAAAATTTAAAGTCATTGCTAAAATAATAAAAAAACCTGAAATCACCTTGTCTAAATTCATTTTATTCTCCTTTATCTTTTCCTAAATCTAATTTTCTTCTAAATACCTCATCAAGATTATCGTGTACCCTTGAGTTTTTATCAACAAAAAGTAATTTCTTTTGATCTAACATTTTTATATTTTTTAAGCCCATAATTGCTAATAAACCTTTTACATTTTTCAAAAGATTTTTATGATAATTTGCAACATAATTAGCATGTTTGAAAACGAAATATTTTCTTCTTTTACTCTTATCTTGAGTTGCAAGTCCAACTGGGCATTGTCTTCCTGTAGTTCCAGAACAATATCTTGCTCGAATACAACCAGCACTCATCATAAATCCACGTGCGATTTGTAAAAAATCTGCTCCTAAACTCATTACAATTATAATATCATCAGGAGTTAATATTTTTCCACTTGCAACAATTCTAACTTTATCTCTAATTCCATACTCTTTTAGAATTTTATCTACTAAATAAACAGAATCTCTAACATCTAAACCTACTCTTTCCATCATTTCCAAAGGAGCTGTTGCACTTCCACCACTTCCAGCATCAAGAGTAATATAATCAGGATAAGCATCAATTCCAGCATCTACTCTTCTTTTTATCTCTTTTGCATATGGCTCAATATTTTCTTTATCTGAAATTACTATTTTCATACCTACTGGCTTTTGTGATAACTCTTGAAGAGTTCCAATAAAATCAAATAACTCTTCTATTGAGTTAGCAAATGGAAATCTGTTAGGTGAGAAAACATCTTTGTATGCTTCTACATTTCTATAATATGCAATTGCTGGAGTTACTTTTTGCCCAGATAATTTTCCACCTGTTTGTTTTGCACCTTGTGCAAGTTTAATCTCTGTCATTTGACAAAAACTCATTACTTTTTGGTATCTATCAGCATCAAATTTTCCATTTTTATCACGTGCACCATAAAGCCCTGAACTAATTTGAAATACAATATCTGGCATGTCAGCTGGAACTTCTTTTGGGAAAGCCTCTAATGGTGCATCCCAATTTGGTCTATAAAATCTTTTTTTATTTAAATCTAAAATGTATGTTTCTGCTTCTGGGTCATTTTTAAAAACTAATTTTCTATAAACATCAGCTGCAACTGAACCATTAAAAAAGAATTTCGTTACCTTTTTTATATTCTTATAAAAACTATTACTATCAACTATTTTCATATATGCTTCATCGTAATTTTCATGGGTAACAAAAAAATTTGATGTAACTCCACCCTCACCTGAATTAATAGGAAATCCACCAATAAAAGAGCCTTGAACAAATGCTCTTGTACCCTCAGGAGAAATAGATCCATCACTCATTGCAGATCTTGCTATTATACTTTTTGATATAAAAGGTTTTTTTCGTCTTTCCCCAAACATCACTTCAAAATCATTTTCAACTTCGTTATCATTTAAAACAATATTTGCATGTCTAATCATAAACTTAGGTTGTGGTAATGGTTGAGAGGGAGAAAAAGATGCATAATTTGGTTTATCTCTAGCTGCTTTATAAACCCAATCCAATTTATCTTTTGATTCATAAAATTTTTCATCACCGAAATATTGTCTAAAAGGTTCACTTACCTCTTCAAAAAAATATCTCATTCTTCCAATTATTGGATAATTCACAAGTAATTGATGTTCCCTTTGAACATATTTATCATGAATATACCATGCAATCATTATTACAAAAAACAAAATCCAAAAAATCTCTTCTAAACTAAACTCCATTTTATCCCTTTTTACTTGAAACTAAAAATCCGCTCAAAACTATTAATAGTATACCAAAAACAATCGAAATAGAAGGAAAAGCATCCCCTAAAATAAGCCCTAAAATTATTGAAAAAACAATATTACTATAAGAGATAGTTCCTATAATTCCAGCTTTTGCAAATGAGTAAGCTTTTGTCATATAAATTTGTGCATATGTTGAAAATATTCCCAATAATATTATGTATAACCAATCATTAATTTTTGGCATAGAAAAAGTGCCTAACATAAAATCTAAACTAGGATTTGTATAAACACTTCCAATTATCATCAATAATAAAGGCCCAATTGTACCTATTGTCATAAAAGATAAAACAATAGCCCTTGAATCATAATAAGTTCTTAGTTCCCTAACAGAAGTATAAGCAAGTGCAGCGCCAACCCCTGATAATATCCCTAAATAATCACTTTTTTCTAAACTACTTCCATCAAATTCTGTAATAAATATAATTCCTATAAAACCTATAAAAACACCAATCCAACCTTTTATTCCTAATTTTTCCTTTAAAAAAATATAAGCTAAAACAGCAGTAAAAATTGTAGAAGTTTTAGAAAAAGTCATAGCTTCACCAAGAGGTATTTGTGAAATATTATAAAAGAAAAATAGTAAAGCTACAAAACCAGCAACTCCTCTAAAAGTTAATAACCAGAATTTTCCACCAATTTGTTTTAATGGAGATTTATAAATCGATATTAAAATAAAAAGGACTCCAAAAATATTTCTAAAAAATACAACCTCAACTGAACTCATAGAATCAGTTAATTCTTTTGCAGCAGCTCCCATAAAAGCAAATAATAAAGAGGCAAAAAGCATATATTGTATGCCTTTATTAACCTGATTTTCCATTTTAATCCCTTATTCTAAAAGTAGATTGTATTTACAATCCTATTAAAGATAGATTATTGGCACTTCCATATCTTAAAGCTTATTTTAGATATTATAATAACCATATATATAAATACTTTGTAGGGGAAACATGGAATACTTAAAAATTATTGGGGGAAAAGATATTTCAGGAAGCGTAGAAATATCAGGTGCTAAAAATGCAGCCCTTCCTTTGATTGCTTGCACTATTTTAGGAAAAAATGAAATAACTATTGGAAACTTACCAGATGTAGTTGATATTAACACTTTTTTAAAGCTAATCAAAAAACTTGGTGGAACTTATGAAAAAGATAATCATACTGCAAAAATAAACACAACAACTATAAATAATACAACTGCAACATATGATATTGTAAAAACAATGAGAGCTTCGATTTTAGTTTTAGGACCAATACTTGCTAGATTTGGACAATGTGAAGTTTCACTTCCTGGTGGTTGTGCAATAGGTCAAAGACCAGTTGATTTACATCTTAAAGCACTTGAACAAATGGGTGCAAAAATTGAAATTTTACACGGATATATAAGAGCTACTGCACCAAATGGATTAAAAGGTGCAAAAATAGTTTTTGATAAAGTTACTGTTGGTGGAACTGAAAATACTGTAATGGCAGCAGCTCTTGCACATGGAACAACAACTATTATTAATGCTGCAAAAGAGCCAGAAATAGTGCAACTTTGCGAAGTATTAGCAAATTCAGGAATAAATATTCAAGGTATTGGAACTTCAAAAATTATTATTGAAGGAACTGGACAACAATTAATAGATATAAAACCTTTTGATGTAATACCTGATAGAATTGAAGCTGGAACATATATGTGTGCAGCAGCTATTAGAAATCAAAAACTAACAATTAAAAAAGTAATTCCTTTACACTTAGAAGCTCTTATTTCAAAACTTGAAGAGATGAATTTTGAAGTATTACAAGATGATAATAGTGTAACAATACTACCAACTGATGAAATTAAACCTGCAAATATCATAACAACTGAATATCCAGGTTTTCCAACAGATATGCAAGCTCAATTTATGGCACTTGCAACACAAGCAAATGGTACAAGTACAATAGATGAAAGATTATTTGAAAATAGATTTATGCATGTTAGTGAACTATTAAGACTTGGAGCTGATATTCATTTAAATGGTAATATTGCAACAATCAATGGAAAAGCTGGAACTTTAAATGGAACAGATGTAATGGCTACAGATTTAAGAGCCTCTTCTGCTTTAGTTCTTGCTGCTCTTGTTGCAAATGGAGAAACAAATATTCATAGAATTTATCACCTTGATAGAGGTTATGAAGACCTTGAAGGAAAACTATCACTTATTGGTGCTGATGTAAAAAGGTTTACTGAATAACATCTTTTTTAATGATAAGTAGGAAAATCTCTTACTTATCATTTTTTTTAAGTAAAAATTCTATAAAATCTATACAACTATAAAATAAGGTACATTATTAATGAAACTAGAAATTTCTTTATTCAAATTTGATAAAAACTCTGATTATTTACCATACTACACAAAACATTTTTTAAAAACAGAAAATGAAAAAAATATATTAGATATTTTAAATACAATAAATAAAAGTGCAAAATTAGGATTTACTGATTCTGCTGATTTTGATTTAGTAATAAATGGAGTTTATGTAAAAGCTTCAATTACATTAGAAGAAGTTGTAAAAAACTTTGGAAAAGATCTTACAATTGAACCTATTTCAATTAGAAGAGCATATGATGATTTATTAATTGATGATAATGATTTCAAAGAAAAAATTAAAATTTTAAAAGATTTAGTTCAACCAGAAGATAAAATAGAATATTTAAAATTAAAACAATATTTCTATGCTTCAAATACATTAAACTATAAAAGTGATTATATTGGTGATGCAATTTTAATTTTAGCCTACGACATAGTTCAAAAAAATCCAGCCCTTGGAAATTATGTACTTCTTGCCCTTGATGCTGTTGAAATAGGTTCACAATATCATACAAGTTTAGAAAATAGAATTTATAACTTTGATAAAAGTATAGAAGAGAAAATTCAAACTGTTCAAGATAATTTAAATCAATTTGAACCTCTTGAAAAACAAAATTTTAGAGTAAATAAAACTTTGATTTTAGACTTTGGTAAGTTTGAAGAAAATCATGAAATAAAACATGATTTTAAAGATTTTAATATAGCTTATTATCCTTCAAAAAATACAGAAGAGACTTTAGAATTATTAAATAAATTAGATGCAAATATTTTAAAACTAGATTCAATGAAACTTGATTTAGCAAAAAACACTTTTAATAAAAATCCAATAATTACTTATCATGTTGCAGCAACAATTTTATTAGATGCCTTTGATAATAATGCTGATTTTTTACTTGTAGATACTAATGAAGATTTCTATATTTTTGATTATAATAGAAAACAATTAGAAAAAATTTGTGGAAGAGAAGTTATTCTTCCAATTATTCATAAAAATGAATTACAAAAATTAGCATCAGGAAATCATAAAGAAGCTTCTAAAACCTTGACTAAACATCAAATTAATCCTGAAATAATATAAGGGATTAGGTTTTGATTTTAGGTGCAGATTTTTCAATTTTAGCAAGCCTATTAATAGCTTGTTTAATTCCACTTTATATTTATAGAGAAAAAATATTTTCTGCTAAATATGAAAATAATGGTAGCTTTACTTTATTTCTTAATGATATAAAATCACATATGCAAAATAATCATCCTAAAATCCATATTGAATACTCTTCAATTATTGAAAAAACAAAAAATGAAGCAAGTTTAGAGATTAGAGAGACTTTGATTGTTGAAGATATTGTTAAACAATTTTTTAATTTTGAATATTTAAAAAAAACTCAAACAACAATTCAAAAAGAAAAACTTTGGGCAAATTACACAGATAAATCCCTTTCTAATCCAAAATATCCAAGTGATTGGCCTCAAAGAAAAGAATCAGCATGGAGAAGAGACAATAAATGCTGTAATAGATGTGGAATTAATATTGATTTAAAAGATACTCACACTAATTTTGTAAAAGAGATAAAAGATGGGGGTGGGTATAATCTTGAAAATATCATAATTTTATGTACTGATTGTAATAAAATTCTAACATCTACAAATCCAAAGAATACAATGGCATCACTTGTTTTAAGTGATAAATTGATGGGTTTTGTAAATTCATAGATTTTTTCCAAGTTTATAAGTATTAAAAAAACTTCTATCTCTATCTTTTTGTTTTAATAAAAAGTTATAATTAACTCCACTATTTTTTAACTCAAACAACTCTATATCTTCCAATAAAACATCTATGTAAGAGTTAGCTTCAAAATCTAAAGTCATTGGTTGTAATTCATTAAAAGCTTGATAACTTTCAATTCTTACAAGCTTTTTTGATGAATTTATTAGATAAGTGATATTATTAAAAGATGCATTGTGATAGGTATTATTTGTTACTATTTTAACGATTGAGTTTTTATTTTTATCACTTGTAATTGTAATATTTGAAGATTCTGCAATATCTTCCAAAAAAATATTATGTAAATGATTTGACTCTTTTAAGGTTTGTTCTTTGTCCGAAAAAAGATTATTAGAATGTTTTGTTTGATCAATTGTTTTATATAAAAAAACAACTATTATAGAAAATAGAGTAATTGAAATAAGAAGTTCTAAAAGAGTAAATGATTTTTTCATAATTCAATCTTAAAACTATAAATCTTTTTTTTGATATTACTATTTTCTAAACTATAAGTTCTTGAAAATATTGTTGTATTTATATTATTTAAATCACTTTGTATTGATTTTGACTCAACTTTATCATCTTTTATTGAAATCTTAATATCCTTTAACTCTCTTCTTACATCATCATTTGAATATGTATATCTTTTATTTAAAAAAACATCCTCATTTTTATTTGATATTTCATCATTAAAATCTACAGCTAAAAGAATATACTCATTTGCTTTGGTATTCTCATTGCTTTTTGAAACTAAAAAAATATTCTCACTTTTTATTTTAAGTAAAGCAATCATAACAACACTTAACATCACAATTGCAATAATAACTTCCATTAAAGAAAAAGCTTTATTCACTATTTTATACCTATTCTTACAACTTCTGAAACTGAAGTATCACCATTTTCTAACATCATTTTTAGTTGGTTATCTAAACTAATCATTCCACTTTTTAAAGCCATCTTCATCAAAGTATTATCATCAACATCACCTTTTAAATACTCTTTTATCTCATCATTTATAATAAACAGTTCCCCAATGGCAACTCTTCCTTTATATCCAGTAAAATTACAAGATTTACAACCAACTGGTTTATATATAGTTTTATTTGAATCAAATCCAAAAAGATTGTGTGAAGCTAATGAATCATCAGCGCATTTGCAATCATTACAAAGTTTTCGCACTAATCTTTGAGCTAAAACTGCAAGTAATGAAGATGAAATCAAAAATTTTTCAACTCCCATATCAATAAGTCTTGTAATTGCAGCTGGTGCTCTGTTTGTATGAAGTGTTGAAAAAAGTAAATGTCCCGTAAGTGCTGATTGAACTGCAATTGCTGCTGTTTCACTATCTCTTATTTCTCCAACCATTATAATATCTGGATCTTGTCTTAGAATTGATCTTAATCCAGCTGCAAAAGTAAGTCCCACTTTATTATTAACTTGTATTTGTGAGAATTCATTTGATTTATACTCAACTGGATCTTCTACTGTAATGATATTTTTTTCCTCACTAACAACTTGATGTAAAAGTGAGTGTAAAGTTGTAGATTTTCCACTTCCAGTGGGACCAGTTACTAATACCATGCCATAAGAATTTCCTAATACACTTTCAAGTTCATCAGTTATATATGAAGGAAAACCTAACTCTTTGATACTTAAAATATCTTCACTTTGCATCAAAATTCTCATAACAACTCTTTCACCATAAAAAGTAGGAAGAATAGAAACCCTAATATCCAGAGTTTTTCCTGCAATTTTGATTTGAGTTCGTCCATCTTGGGGAACTCTTTTTTCACTAATATCAAGATTTGAAACAACTTTTATTCTTGATATTACTAAAGACATAATATTTTTATCAAGTTCAATATGTTTTGTTAAAACTCCATCAACTCTATATCTTACTTCAGCTTTAAATTCATGCATTTCGATATGAATATCAGATGATTTTTTCTTTATTGCTTGATAAAAAAGTGAATTTACAAATTTAATAATTGGAGCTGATTCTTCTGATGTTAAAATATCACTTCCAACTTTTAAAAACTCACTAACAGAAAAATCATCATCACTTAAAGTTGCGTCCTCTTGTTCTTGTTGGATTGCACTCATCTCTTTATCTGTTTTTATCTCTAAAAATTTATTATAAAGCTTTTCAAAAGAGAGGTCGTCTAAAAAAACTATCTCTTCTTTTGAGTCAAGTTTTGAGAGATAATCCAAAGAGATACTCATATAATCTCTTGAGAGGGCAATTACAACTAACTCATCTATTTTTGTATATAAAACATAGTTTTTTAAGGCTGTTGTATAATTATTTGCTTCATCAAAAGGAATTAAATTTAGATTATGGATTTCATTTATATTCATTTTATTGCCCTAAAATCTCGTTTATTCTTTTTTCATGGTTTATCTTATCATCTTGTGTTTTTTGACTATTTTCCCCATTTAAATCCTTTAATTGAGAATTTAATCCTTTTATTTTATCTTCTCTCTTTTTTGTATCTATTTTTTTCTTAATTGCATCCTCTTTTAATTTAACTAATGATTCTTCTAAATATCTATCTTCCATACCTTTAAGTTCAGCTAACTGATTTCTAACATATGTTATATCTTTTGCTTTTGGTATCATATATGGAGTGATTATAACTACTAAATTATTCTTTTTCATTGTTGTTGCATCATTTGTAAATAAAGTTCCAACAAGTGGTACATCTCCTAAAAGTGGGACTTTCTGTGTTGTTGATTCATTTTTATTTTCTATTAATCCTCCAATGATTACACTTTCTCCATTATTTAAAATAGCTGCTGTTTTAATCTCTTTTTTCAAAGTATCTGGATTTCCACTGGCAGTTTGAGTAGTTTTAATTCCCTCTAATAAGGTACTTATTTCAAGAGTAACTTTTGATTCACTTGAGATTCTAGGTTTTACTTTAAGTGTTAAACCCACATCTTCACGTTGATAATTTTTTCTTTCTGTTCCTCCATCTGTTACAGAACTTGATGTCTGAATTGAAATCTTTTCACCCACATAAATTGAACTCTCTTTATTATTAACAGCTAAAATTGATGGTTCAGAAACTACATCTAAAGCACCATTTTGTTTTAAAAGATTTAATGAAGCTCCAAGTGCTAAACCTGATTTTATATCAGGAATATCTAACCCAATTGCATCTTTAACTAAAGAGATTGAATTCGAACCTCCATTTAAATTTGAAGAGAAAGTTGCAAGTCCATTACTTCCTGATGTGCCTCCAAATATTCCATATTGAACTCCAATATTATCAACCAACTCATCATTTACTTCAATGATTCTAGCTTGTACATAAACTTGACCTTTCTCTTTATCTAATTCTTCAACTAATTTACTTATATAATCAAGCTCATCAGATGGGCCCATTACAACTATTGCATTTGATTCTTCATCTGCTGAAACTAAAGGTTTACTATTTGGATCTGAATATGTTTTTTTACCTACAATTGAATCAAGTATTTTTATTACATTCACCGCATCCACATTTTTTAAAGAGAAAACTTTTACTTCTCTTTTTACTAAAGAGCTATTACTATCTACATTTTTTATATATCTAGCTAGATAATTTATATTACTTTTTTCACCTATTATTACTACAGAGTTATTATCTTTATTATCAATAATTGATACTTTTTGTGTTTCTACTTTATCATTGAATTTTGATTTTGCTATTGCATCAAGATTTTTCTTTGCATCACTTGCATCAATATTTTTTAATTCAACAATTACAGTATCTTTATTTGCCCCTGAAGTCATAATATTTACAACCTCTTTAACTGTTGTTATATTATCTTTGAAATCTGTAATTACTAAGGCATTTGAATCTTTATTAGTAACTAACTTTCCCTCTTTTGAAACAAGATGTCTTATTTTTGAAGCAACATAATCAACATCAGTATCTTTTACTGTAAAAACCTCTGTTACCATCCAGTATAAGTCATCTTTTGGATTATTGTTTGCAATAGGAAGATTACTATTTGCACTTTCATTTAATTTAACGATTCTTAGCATTTCATCACTTTGAACCAAAGAGTAACCTTTATCTTCAAGAACAAATCCTAAGATTTTTATCAACTCATCTTTATTCACGGGTTTATTTGAAATAAAATCGACATTTCCTTTTATATCTTCTGTTATCAAAATATTTTTATCTATGATTTTAGAAGTAATTTTTACTAAATCCATAATCTTCAAATCTTTAAAATTTATGTTTATTTTTTCTTCAGCACTTAAAGTAAAAACAAATACTCCTACCAACAAAATCTTACTAATTAATCTCATAATTCAACTCCACTACTTCATTTTTTCTCAAAACCTCAATATTCAAATAAGTCGTATCTTTAATATTGCTGTAAACTTTCATAGCATCACCATAAGAGTTTAAAGCATTATTATTGATAGTTTTTATTATATCGCCCTCTTTTAAACCAATCTTTTCAAAAACAGAATTTTTTACTACCTTACTTATTTTGAACCCCTCAATTTTATTAGCATTTTTAATCTCATCTATTGTTATATCTTTCCAGACTTTATCTATATTTGAAGTATAAGAGTTCAGATAATCTCTACTGATTATTGCACCATTATTTTTTATAACTATCTCTTGTTTTTGATTATTTGAGGGCTCAATAAAATTTAAAGTACCATTATCTTCTTCTTTTATTTCCAATTTAAACTCTTTATTCTCTTTTATAAATAATACATAGTTTTTATAAAACTTAAAAAGTTTATATCCATCAATTTGCTCATCTTGAGCTAAAATAAAACTACTTTCCCCTGATTTTTCTTCGATAGTAATCCAACCAATATCGTTATTAACTAAATAAATAGCTTTTAAATTATATTTTGAAAGAGTTTGTACAATCTGTTTTGAACTTTCATTATCAACTTTTTTTTCTATATTTTTTATATTTGAGTAAAAACCATATTTCTTATAATCTAAAAATAAAGAGTCATTTTTTACAAAATCAACACCACTTTTAGGAAGATAAAAAAAGATTACACTATTTAGTAAAAAAGCAAATAAAATCACATATATCAAAGGTAAAGATTTTTGAAATAGTGTATTAAAATTTATATTCATAAACATACCTTTCATTTTCAAATTTCATATATTTGAGAAGTTTACTATATGAACTTTTCATCAGTGAAGAAGCATTTAGTTCAATTCTAACTTCTCTTTTTAAAATATTTATATCTCCACTAAGTTCACCAAAAGTTCCATTAGATTTAATATTGATTTTATTAACATCCAAAATAGAGTATTTAAGAACAATTTCATTTATTGGTGTTGGAGCAAAAGAACTTAAAGTATCTAGAAAATTAATATTTTTAATAGTAACTTTTGTTTGAAGTAGATAAGTTTTAAAAGTGATTTCATCTACTTTTGCCATATTAATTCCTTGATAAAAAATATCTGCATTCATTACAGAAAAGGAGAATGGATTTTCTTTTTTAGTCTCATTAGAAACTACAATTTGATTTTTTTCTAACTCTTTTTCCAAAAGATTATAAAAAGACTCTTTTGGTAAAAATATTATAAAAAACACAATAAAAACAAAAAGATATAAAAAGAGTTTTAATATTTTTTTCATTATTTAATACCTATTTCTAAATTTATAGAGTTTTTATCTAATTGCATTCTTTTGATTATTAGCTGTTTATTTAAAACTTTATTTAAGAAAATATCTAGAACTTCAAGATTAGCAGAATCAATTCTTATTTTTATAAGCTCTTTTGTTGAACTTCTTGAAATTGTCTCTTTTACAAAAATCTGACTTTTTGAAATCTCATCTAAAGTACTATTTATATACTTTTCACTTGTCCACGCATTTACTAAATTCTTAAATTCTAAAGCTTTAATTTCTAATTCTCTTGCCTCTTCAACTTTCTTTGAATAGGCATTTTTCTCATTTGAAATTGAGTAAAAAGATAAAAAAACTATTGTAATAAAAAGTAAGATTATATATAAAGGATTTAATCTATTCATAACTGAACCTTTATATTTAAAATCAAATTATTTGTTGTGCTTGAAATTATTTTATATTTTTTTGATATATAATCTTCAGTTTTTTTCTTATCAACATTTAAAAGATTTATATCTAACACATCACCTTGTAATGTTATATCTTTTATATCAATATTATTATTTGCCAAAAGATAAAACAAGGCTTCTCTTTTATTTATCTCTTTTTGGGCAATAGTTGTATTTGCTTTTATTATTGAATCAATTTGAATTGTGCTTGAGGGAAGATTATTTGAGATTTTTATTTTTTCTATTTTTTCATCAAGTTTTGATATTTCATTTTCATAAGCAAAATATTTAAAAAAATTAATTGTAAAAATAATCGTACAAATAATCAAAACTATATAAATTTGTTTTGAACTCAAAAAATTATTGTAAAACTTTATATCTATTTTATTTGAAGATAGATTTATATTTTCAATGAAATCATTTAAAACTACTTTTTGAGTTAATACTTCATTTGGAACTTTTACCAAAATATCATCACTTGTATATAAAAAACTTTTATCATCTATACAAAACTGTCTAAATTCCTTACACTCGTTTTGTGCAAAATAGATAGCATTTACCAAAGATAAATTTACACCTGAATCTTTTACTGCTTCAAATATTTTTTTATTTATATATGCAAAACATAGATATTTATTCTCTTCGGATTTTATTACCTGATAAGAGAGTTCACTAACTTCTTGTAAAATATCCTCAAATAAAGCTGGTATTACAGCTTTTGCTTGTGTTATATTTTTTACAGGTATATCAAATACTCTAACCCAATAAAACTCAGGTGATAAAATAATATCAACCTTTGAAGTTTCACCTATTTTCATGTTAGAACATAAAAAGACTTTTTTACTTTTACTTGAAACTAAGCTCAAAATACTCTACTCCTCCATTTTTATTTAATATATAATAGGCTTTTACAAATTGTTTTAAATAATCTACTTTTACAAATAGTTCATAAAAAAGTATCTCTTTTTTTTCATCATTCATATTGGTATCTTTTTTATCAAATTTTATAAAACCCAAATAATCTTTTAAATCTAAAATTCGTTTATCTGAACTCTCTTTTGTTATGTTTATCAATAAATCATTTAATTGTATATAGTTATTTATATCTTGTTTCTCTTTCATTAAATATCTAAAAGTCTCAGTATCATAAACACCATTTTTTTCAAAAAACTTTTTTATATATTCATAATCTTTTTCATCCTTACTTTTTAAAAGGTTGATATTATATTTATCATACTCTTGTAGTTTTACTAAAATCTTTGCATCTTTTACAACTATAGGATAAGTCATATCCAAATAAGAGCGAATATCATTTTCTTCATTTTGTGATAAAACTTTTGATACTTCATCTTTTGTATTATTTAAAAAAAACATTATTTGTGTTTTAGCAAACTTACTATTTTGCTCATTTACATAAGAATTTATGTCTTTAAGATTTTGGATAATCAATAAAGACACAGCTGCTATAAAAAATAAAGAGATAAGTAAAACAATAGATTTTTTCATCTTAAGCCAAATTCATCGAGAAGATTGGCAAAAGCATTGCAATTACAATAAATCCAATAGTAGAACCTACAAAAAGCATAAAAATAGGTTCCAATAAAGCTAAAAATATATCTGTTTTATCTTTATTTGCTTCATTATATAAAGAGGCTAAATTACTTAAAATTTGAGCTAATTTACTTGTATCTTCTCCAATTGCAATTGAGTGGACAAAAGCTTCATCAATTTTATATATTTTATTATGGCTAAGTAACACAGAGAGTTTTTTCCCTTCCACTACACTTTTAGAAGCTTCAATAAAAACTCTTTTTATTACTGAGTTTTTTAAAATATTTGCACCTAAGTTTATGGCTTGAACTATTGGAACTCCTGATTTTATAAGTATTGAGTTCATATAAGAAAATCTTGAAAGTTCACCTTGTTCTATCATTGTTGAAAAAAATGGAATTTTTAAACAAAACTTATCAAAGGCATATTTGAAGGTTTTTGATTTTTTCAATAAAAAAATAAATCCTCCAATGATTACAATAAAAGCTAAGATTATATAAGGATAATTATTTGAGAAAAAATCTCCTAATTTTATAACTATTTTTGTACTTGTTGGAAGTTCTTGATTTATTTGAGTAAAAATATCTGTAATTTTTGGAACGATAAAACTTAACATAAATCCCACCATAAAAAAAGATATAAAAAGAATAAACATAGGATAAGCCATAGCAGAAGCCACTTGTTTTTTGATTCTATCTTGCTCTTTTAAAAAAGTTGAAAGTTCAAATAAAACAGACTCTAATAATCCACCATTTTCACTTATTTTTATTGATTGTTTATAAAATTCTGGAAGTTTTAGTATATTTTGAGAATCCAAAGCTAAATAAAAAGTTTTCCCCTCATCTAAATATGTGGCAATTGATTCAAAAAAAGAACCCAATGTTTTGTCATTTTTATATCTCTGTTTTAATAAATCTATTGATTGAATCAAAGAGATTCCGGAATTTAAATAGATACTTAAATCCCGACTTAGATATGATAAGTTGGCTAGACTAATACTTTTTCTTCTTTTAAAAGAGAAATTTGATAAAGAAAAATTCTCTTCTTCTAAAGAAGTGTGCAAAATGCTCTTTACTTTTAGTTTTTGTTTTGCCTCTTCCAAAGAAGCTGCTTCAAGTTTTGATTTGACTTTTAAACCATTTGAATCAAAACCACTATACTTAAAAAGCATCTCTTACCTCTTTTTTATTTATACTAAAAGTATCTGTGCTTTCATATAAAGATTTATATATTTTAGGTTTTTTAAAAATTGAATTAAAAACAAAAACTCCACTATCTAAAGTATCAACTATAAACTCATTTGTTTTATAATCTGAATTTATTTTCAATTCAAAAATTACATTATAATTTGTATTATCAACCCTTAACTCTTCAAACTCTACTTTTCTTTCATCGGAGTTGTATTCATATATATCTGGTTTTGTTTTAAAAAAATTTGTTACTTTGAAATCCTTATCAAGGATTCCATCTTTTTTTATATAACAAGAAAAATCATTTTCAATACACAAAAAAGATAACTCTTTTTCAAACTCAAAATTGTCTAATAAATACTCTTTTAGATTTAATAAAGTTAATTTTTCAACATCTTTTTTCATATTAAAAGTACTATTTGAAAAAACTAAAAAATATGTAGTTGAAATAAGAATAATCACAATGATTAATTCAATTAGAGTAAAAGCTTTTACCCTAATCAAATCCATATTTAGTTGCCACATTTTGACAAATATATATCATCTTCACTGTTTTCTTTTTTGTCAGAACCAAATGATACTAAATCAAATCCATCTTCATTTGACACATAGATGAATTCATTTCCCCAAGCATCTTTTGGAGTTTTTCCGTCTTCAAAGTATTTTTTCTCAACTAAAAGTTTTAATCCCTCTTCAGTTTTTGGGTAACTAGAAGTATCAAGTTTGTACATTTTTAACGTTTGAGCGATACTTTTCATTTGAATACAAACCAACTTATTTTTTGCTTCATCACTTTTACCTGTTAAATTTGGTAAAACAAAAGCAGCTAATAAACCTAAAATGATAATAACTACCATTAATTCCATTAATGAGAACGCTTTTTTCAAATCAATTCCTTATAAAAAAGAAGTATGCTATCTTAGTTTGGTTATATTTGGGTTACAAAAATATTTTATTTTATTATTAATAATTAATTAAATTATATTAATTAGTACTTAAATAGATATAAAATTTATACCTATTTAAGTTCATTTTTACAAGATTATAAAATATTTGTATTTCTTGAAAGTAAAGTTTTTAAAAGCTCAAAATGCTCAGATGTTAGTTCTATTGTTAGATTTATTTGAGTAGAAAACTCTTTTGATTTTATATTTATATTTTCTTGATTTAATAAGTATTCTAGTTTTGAAAGCTCTGTATAGTCACAAACTAAAGTTTTAGTTATTAATTTTTCATATTCTTTAAATTCAGCTATTTTAATAACTTCGTTTACACTATCTCCGTAAGCTCGAACTAATCCACCAGTTCCTAATTTTATTCCACCAAAATATCGCACAATGATAACTGCACTATTTATTATTTCAGCTCCTGCCAAAACTGCCAAACTTGGTTTTCCACTTGTTCCTTTTGGTTCTCCATCATCACTGCTATTTTCTACTATTTGGTCAAACTCATTTAAATATCTATAGGCATAAACATAATGTCTTGCTTTTGGATGTTCTTCTTTTACTTTTTTCATCACAATATCAAACAAATGATGAGGCATCAAATATGCTATAAATTTTGATTTCTTTTCTTCAAAAATACAGCTAAACTCTTTTTGAACAAACTTCAACTATAATTGCCTCCATGAGATTAGATTTATATTTAACAGAAACCTTTAATATTCAAAGCAGAAACAAAGCTTGTGAACTAATAAAATCAGAAAAAGTTAAAATTGATGGTGCGATTATATCAAAACCCTCTTTTAATGTTGAGCAAAATCACAAAATTGAGATTTTAGAAGATGATTTTTATGTGTCACGTGCTGCTTATAAACTAAAATATTTTTTACAAGAATTAAAACATTTTGAATTAAAAGAAAAAAATACCCTAGATATTGGAAGCAGTACTGGTGGATTTACGCAAATTTTACTTGAAAATGAAGTGAAAAAAGTTACTTGTGTGGATGTAGGTTCAAACCAACTACACGAAAGAATCAAATATAATCCTAATATTTCTTTTTTTGAAAATACAGATATTAGAAACTTTCAAAGTGATGAACTTTTTGAAATTGTAACTTGTGATGTTTCATTTATCTCTATTTTAAATATCTTAAATGATATAAATCGTTTAGCTTCAAAAGATATTATTATTCTTTTTAAACCTCAGTTTGAAGTTGGAACTAATGTAAAAAGAGATAAAAAAGGTGTAGTAAAAGATAAAAAGGCCATCATAAATGCAAGAGAAAAATTTGTAAATACAACACTTGCATTAAATTGGAAATTAAAGTACTCAAGCATGAGTAAATTACAAGGGAAAGATGGGAATGAAGAAGAGCTCTTCTATTTTAGTAAATAAAAATACAATAACTTCAATAGCAATTGGAGGTTTTGATGGAATGCATTATGCCCATCAACAACTTTTCAAAAATTTGGATGAACATGGAGCAATTGTTTCAATAGAATCAGGATATGCAAACCTAACTCCCAAAAGATATAGACAAGAGTATAGCCCTTATCCAATTTATTATTATGTATTAGAAAATATCAAACATCTTGAAGGTGATGAATTTATTAAATTAATTAAACAAGAATTTCCAAATCTAAAAAAAATAGTTGTTGGTTTTGATTTTTGTTTTGGGAAAAATAGAAGATATTGTATAGAAGGACTTAAAAAACTTTTTAATGGAGAAGTTTTAGTTCTTGATGAGATAAAAATCGATGATATTGCTGTTCATTCAAGAATAATAAGAGAATATATAAAAGATGGCAATATAAACATGGCAAATAAACTTTTGGGCAAAGAGTATAAAATTTATGGCCATCAAATCAAAGGACAAGGATTAGGAAATAAAAGTTTTGTTCCAACAATAAATCTAAAGATAGATGAATTTTTACTACCAAAAGAAGGTGTTTACATTACAAAAACTATTTTAGATGAAGAAGAATATAACTCAATTACTTTTTTAGGTCACAGATTCACAACCGATGGAAGTTATGCGGTTGAAACTCATATTATTGATAAAAATATTATAAATAATAACTACACAACCCAAATAAAATTTTATGAAAAGCTAAGGGATAATCAAAAATTTGATAGCTTTGAAGAGTTAAAAAAACAGATTTTAGATGACATTGAATCTGCAAGAAATTACTTCAAATAAATAAATATTTATCAAATTAATATTTATTAATATGCATTTAGATAAAATAAGTCTATGGTAGATAAAGTATTTAAAAAATCAATTACAAAACAATTCGAATTTGATGAAGAAGTAGCATCAGTATTTGATGATATGTTAAATAGATCAGTTCCTTTTTATAAAGAGATGCAAAGATTATCAATAAATTTTGCATGCAATTTTTTAGAAGAAAATGACAAAGTTTACGATTTAGGCTGTTCTACTGCTTCTACATTAATAGAACTTAGCAAACATTGTAAAAACCATTTAAAATTAATAGGTATTGATAACTCTGAAGCTATGTTAAATAGAGCAGCAAAAAAAGCCAAAGCTTTTGGAGTTGATATAGAACTTATCAATGCTGATTTACATGATGTAACTTATGAAAATGCAAAACTCATACTTTCAAACTACACTTTACAATTTATAAGACCTTTACAAAGAGAAAAGTTAGTTAAAAAGATATATGATTCTTTGCAAGAAAAAGGTATTTTTATTTTTAGTGAAAAAGTTATCTCTTCAAATTCAACTTTAAATAAACAATCTATTGATGAATATTATGAGTTCAAAAAAACACAAGGTTACTCTGAATTTGAAATCTCTCAAAAAAGAGAAGCATTAGAAAATGTATTGATACCATATACAGAAGAAGAAAATAAAAAAATGATATTAGATGCTGGATTTGCTCACTGTGAAACTATATTCAAATGGGTGAATTTTGCAACATTTATAGCAATAAAAAAATAATTTAAAGGATTTCTATTATGTTAAAAATAGGAGATACAGCACCTGGTTTTTGTGCTGCTAATCAAGATGATGTTGAAATTTGCTCAAGAGATTTAGCAGGGAAATGGATTGTTTTATATTTTTATCCAAAAGATTTAACACCAGGTTGTACTACAGAAGCTTGTGATTTTACAGATAAACACTCTTTTTTTGATGATTTAGATGCTGTTATTTTGGGAGTAAGCCCTGATGATACAAAAAAACATAGAAAATTTATTGAAGCTAAAGATTTAACAATTACACTTTTATCTGATGAAAATAAAAAGATGTGTGAAGATTTTGGTGTTTGGCAGTTAAAACAATTTATGGGAAAAGAGTTTATGGGTGTTGTTAGAACTACATTTATTATAAATCCAGATGGAAAAATTGCAGCAATTTGGGACAAAGTTAGTGTTAGAAAGAAAAAAAGTGTAAAAGGTGAAAAAATAGAAATTTTACATGTAGATGAAGTTCGAGAGAAACTTCAAGAATTACAATCAATTTAATTAGGAATAACAATGACGAAAATATTTAATAAACTTTTATTAGCTGGTGTAAGTACTTGCTTATTATCAAATCTTGCTTTTGCACAAGAGACAACATGTTATAAAAATGGTATTGAAAAACCATCTTTAATTGAGAATGTAGCTCTTGATGGTGGAATTTGTAATAGTAAATTATCTTTAAACGATATGAAGAATAGTGGTTGGGATGTTTTAGATATTAAAATTAACTCTGCACAAAATAAATTTAATTATACATACCTTTTCACAAAAAGTACGGGTAATCAAAAAGTTGATAATAACATTATATTAAAAACTTCAATTGATGAACCAGTAACTCAAAATAATAAAGAGTTTTCTATTAAACCAATGGGTTTAAAACTTGGAAAAATTGAGAATAATAAAAGTGTAATTCCTATGGGAAATTTAATTATTGGACAAACAGGTATTGTTATTCATATTTTTGAAAAAGATAGAAGATTAATCGTATCAAATGCAAAAGTTGTAAGTTCAGACTCAAATAGCTCAGTTGTTGAATTTTTTGAATTTAATGACTTAAAACAAGAGGCAATTCCTACATCAAATAGAGTTGCTGTTACTAATGACATTTTGATATTAAACTATATGTATAACTCTTCACTTTTAATTGCTCCAACTTTAGATGCATTCCAAAATGTAAGAGAAAACTTCAAACTAAACAACTTTATTCACTCTGATATTTTTGCTGCAAAACTAAAAGTTGACCATAATCCTTATCCAACAAAAGAAGATATTCAAAAATTTGCAATTGAACAAAATCTTGGAACAATTTTTATGGTTATTGAAAATAAAGTTTTTGTTATTGATGCAAAAACATTTACAATTTTAGCAAGTTATGCAATAAATTATGAAAATGCAACTGCTACAATGCCATTTTATACAAGAGTTGAAGAGATTGAAGAATCAATTTTCAATTTATCATACTTTGATTTCTTTTCAGGTAAAAAAAGTTTGAGTTACAACGATTATTATAAAAAGATTTTAGGAATTAAATAATGATTGACAAAAAACATATAGAGTATCTAACTTCAATAGTTGGAGAAGAAAATATAAAAAGTGACAAAGCTCATTTAATTGCTTTTTGTTATGATGCTACAAGAACAAGATTTGAGCCAGATGCTGTAGTATTTCCAAGACATGAACAAGATGTGTCAGATATATTAAAATATTGTAATGAACATCAAATCATAATTGTTCCAAGAGGAGCAGGTTCTGGATTTACTGGTGGTGCATTACCTGCAAGTGGTGGAATTATTCTTTCACTTGAAAGACATATGAATAAACTTCTTGAAATTGATATGGAAAATATGGTTGGAGTTGTTCAACCTGGACTTATAAATATGCAATTTCAAAAGGCTGTAGAAGAAGTAGGACTATTTTATCCACCAGATCCAGCAAGTGAAGAGTATTCAACACTTGGTGGAAATGTAAGTGAAAATGCAGGTGGAATGCGAGCTGCAAAATACGGAATTACAAAAGATTATGTAATGGCTTTAAGAGCAGTTCTTCCAAATGGAGATATTATAGTTGCTGGTAAAAAAACTATTAAAGATGTTGCTGGTTATAACACAGCTGGAATTTTAATAGCAAGTGAAGGAACTTTAGCAGTTATCACAGAAATTACTTTAAAATTAATCCCAAAACCAAAATACAAAAAAACATATATGGGTGTTTTCCCTTCAGTTGATAGTGCAATGACAGCAGTATTTAAATCACTTGCAGCTGGAGCAAATCCAGTTGCTATGGAATTTTTAGATGCACTTGTAATTAAAGCTTTAAGACAAAAATTCCCACAAATTTCACTTCCTGAACATGCAGGTGGGATTTTAGTTGGTGATGTTGATGCAAGTAGCGAAGCTGAAATTGAATCACAACTTCAAACTCTAAAAGAATCTTTCGCTGCAAATGGTTCTATTGATTTCATCATTGCGAAAGATGAAGAAGAAGGTAAAAAACTTTGGTTTGCAAGAAGAAATGCAAGTCCAGCAACTATGATTTATGGAACTAAAAAATTAAATGAAGATATTTCTGTTCCAAGAAGTAAATTACCAGTTGCATTAGAAGGAATCTATAAAATTGGTGAAAAATATGGATTCAACGTTCCTTGTTTTGGTCATGCAGGTGATGGAAATATCCATGTTAATGTTATGGTTAAAGATAAAAACAATGAAAAAGAGATGGAAGATGGACATAAAGCTATCGAAGAAATTTTCCAATATGTTGTTGATTTAGGTGGAACATTAAGTGGTGAACATGGAATTGGAACTTCTAAAGCTCCATTTATGCATATTGCTTTCACTGAAGCTGAAATGAACCTATTTAGAAATATAAAAAAAGCATTTGACCCAAATAACATTTTAAATCCGTTTAAAATGGGTTTATAAAATCAAATGAATAGTTCAAATGGTGAAGATAACTTTCTAAAAAGAACTATAAGAAGGATTGATTCATTTTTTAATGATGATACCACTTATTATGCTGCATCTTTAAGTTTCTTCACTATTTTTTCTATTCTTCCTATAATTGCTTTATTAATAGCAATTATTTCTTCTTTTTCAGAATTTGAAAACTATTTGGATATTTTTATCAACTATATTTTTAATTTAATAAATCCAACACATTCCTCTGATATAGTAGATGCTTTAAAAAATTATGTATCAAATTCAAGTAAATTAGGATTTATCGGAATCATTTATATGTTATTTGTATTTATCATGTTCATTAAAGATTATGAATATATTGTTAATAAAATCCATAAAGCAAAAAGAAAATCTATACAATTCTCTTTTATTTTTTATTCAATATTTATGGCTGTTTTACCACTCATATTTGCTTTTTCAAATATTATAATGTCATTTTATGAAAGTACAATTCTTAAAGAATTACTTTCATACACTTTTGCTTGGATAATATTTTTTGCTTTATTTAAATTGACTGTAAACAAACATATAGATAATAAAGCAGCATTAATCTCTTCATTTATTACTCTAATAGCCCTTTCTGTAACGAAAAACCTATTTATCTATTATGTTATATATAATAAAACATATACGACTATTTATGGCTCTTTATCAACTTTGTTATTTACATTTTTTTGGATTTATATATCTTGGATAATATTTTTGTATGGTGTAAAGATATGCCATAAATTAAATGTAAGAAGTAAAGAGAATAATATAACAATCAACTAATAAAAAAATCAAAGAATATAAAACCCACATAAACAAATAAAGAATCTGCTAGATATGTGAGATAGGAATGCTCGCAAACGGACTTGAACCGATAACCTCTTCCTTACCATGGAATTGCTCTACCGTTGGAGCTATGCAAGCTAAAGAGAATAAGAGAGGACTAACTGAATATATGGATAGAGT
>JAQTXB010000003.1 GCA_028688995.1 Aliarcobacter sp. | reverse complement strand
TTCGAATCCCCTAGGGGTCACCAAGTTTGAAATGCAACAAATGGTCGATTAGCTCAGTTGGTAGAGCGCTACCCTTACAAGGTAGATGTCATAAGTTCGAGTCTTATATCGACCACCATTTTTAAAAGTTATAAAATGCAGTGGCATTAGATTTTTAAAGATTATTTTTTTCGTGACTTCTATTTATTCTTTATAAATAGTATTTTTAAGTGCGGTTGTAGTTTAGTTGGTTAGAATGCCTGCCTGTCACGCAGGAGGTCGAGGGTTCGAGTCCCTTCAACCGCGCCACTTTTATTTTGTTTATGTGACCCGTTAGCTCAGCCGGTAGAGCATCTCACTTTTAATGAGGGGGCCGATGGTTCGAATCCATCACGGGTCACCATTTATATTTTTGTTGCATAATCTTGGCCCCTTCATCTAACGGTTAGGATTCATGGTTTTCATCCATGCCACAGGGGTTCGAATCCCCTAGGGGTCACCAAGTTTGAAATGCAACAAATGGTCGATTAGCTCAGTTGGTAGAGCGCTACCCTTACAAGGTAGATGTCATAAGTTCGAGTCTTATATCGACCACCATTTTTAAAAGTTATAAAATGCAGTGGCATTAGATTTTTAAAGATTATTTTTTTCGTGACTTCTATTTATTCTTTATAAATAGTATTTTTAAGTGCGGTTGTAGTTTAGTTGGTTAGAATGCCTGCCTGTCACGCAGGAGGTCGAGGGTTCGAGTCCCTTCAACCGCGCCACTTTTAAATCCTTTCAAAGAAGCTTCTCATATAAAACTAGATATTATACCTTCAATTTAAAAAAAGGTTTTTAATGTTAAAAGCAAAAAGTTTATATCATCTAATCGTTTATAGTATTTTATTTATTATCGTATTAATCTCTTTTTTTACCTTCATAATTATTAATAATGCACATGAAGATTTACAAGAAAAAATACAAACTTTAAAAAATGATTACACTGACAATCAAAAAGAATTAATAAAAAATCACGTTAATTATGTGATAAATTTTATTGATTATTATTATGAAGCTAACAAAGATAAAAAACTAGAAGCAACAATTCAAAAAGAAGTTATTCAAGCTATTCAAAAGTTAAGAATTGGTGTAACTCAAAATGAATATGTTTTCATTTATGACTTTGATGGTAATCTTATTCATGATTCCGTATTTAAAAATAATATTGGCCAAAATTTTTTAAATACAAAAGATATTAACAATAAAGAAGTTATAAAAGAGCTAATAAAAGCTTCTAAGAAGTATTTAGGTGGATATGTTGAATATATTTGGTATAAACCTGAAATTGGAAAACAAACAAACAAGATATCTTATGCTAAATCTTATGATAGATGGAATTGGACTATAGGTAAAGGTGTTTATTTAGATGAAATTGATAAATTAGTAAAAGAAAAAGAAGAAGGTTATAATCAAAAAATTTCTAACTATACTTTACAAATTACTTCTCTTACAATTATGCTTGTTTTATATTCTATATTCATTTATAAAAATGCCACTATTTTAATTGTAAATGATGTTAAGGAAATTGGAAAATATTTTAAAGAATCGCAAAAAGATGATAAACCAATAAATCAAAATAGATTAATTTTTGGAGAATTCAAAGTTATTGCAAATTATGCAACAGACGCTATGAACAATATAAAATTAAGAACTAATATGCTTGAAGATTTAAACAAAAACTTGGAGTATAAGGTTAATGAAAAAACTAAAGAACTAACAAATCTTATTGATTCACAAAAAAAATTTATAAAAAACTCTGTTCATGAAATAAATACTCCCCTATCAATAATACAAACAAATATTGATTTACTTAAAATGAAAATACCAAATAACAAATATATTACAAATATTGAATCAGGTTCAAAAATAATTCAATATATTTACGATGATTTATCCTATTTAGTAAAAAAAGACAGAGTTATATATGAAAAAGAGTATTTAGAGTTTTCTAGAATCTTACAATCAAGAATAGATTTTTTTGATGAAATTGCTCTTTCAAACTCATTACATTTTACAAGTGATATTGAAGAAGATATTTATATAAAATTTAATATTACAGAACTTCAAAGAGTAATAGATAATAACTTATCTAATGCAATCAAATACTCTTTTGCAAAATCTCCAATAATTGTTAAATTACATTATATAAATGATGAAGAGATAGAATTTAGTGTTTCGACCCATTCAAAAAGAATTGAACATCAAAATAAAATCTTTGATGATTTTTATAGGGAAAATAATGCAAGGGGTGGATTTGGTCTTGGATTGAAAATTGTCAAAGATATATGTGATAAAAATTTAGTTATAATCGATTTAGATTCAAATGAAAAAGAGACAAAATTTACTTATAGGTTCAAAATAAATGAAGATACTACTACTTGAAGATGAATTAATGCTTAATAATGCCATTAGCGAATATCTAAAGAATATAGGGCATATGGTTGAAAGTTTTTGTGATGGACAAGAAGTTTTAGATAAACTTGATTCGACAACTTATGATTTATTGGTATTAGATATAAATGTACCAACAAAAGATGGATTTGAAATATTAAGTGAGTTAAATGATAAAAAGATTTATATTCCAACAATTTTTATTTCAGCATTAATTGATATTGAAGATATTTCAAAAGCTTATAATCTAGGTTGTAGAGAATATATTAAGAAACCTTTTCATTTAGGTGAATTAGGTATTAAAATTAATCAAATTCTAAAGAAAGAACAAAATAATACTTCACATATTAAATTCTCAGAAAACTATTCTTATTCAAAAGATAAACAAACATTATATTTTAATGGTGAACCACAAAACCTTACAAAAAAACAGTTAGAGATTATTCATATTCTTGCTCTTAATATAAATATGATTGTAGATTTTGAAAGATTTAGAATTGATATTTGGGATGGAGAAGATATTGATAATCCCACTATTAGAGCTGAAATTTCAAGATTAAAAAAAGCATTAAAAGAAGATTTCATAAAAAATATTCGTGGTCTTGGATATAAAATCGATAGATATTATTCAGCTTAAACTCCATTACTTGGAGTTTTAAACTTCTACTAAACACTCAAAACTTATTTATTCTTATCTTAAATAATAATAATTGCTATGTTTTTGCTATTTACTACTATTATAATTACCAAATTTAATTATTTAATATTTTTTATACAAATTTATAAGGAGAGTAAAATGAGTCCTGAAAAAGCACAAGCATATTGGAGAGAGAACATCTCGATGATTGTTAAATTATTATTAGTATGGTTCGTATTTTCTTTTGGTTGTGGGATTCTATTTATCAATGAACTGAATGCAATTGAAATTAGTGGAGTTAAATTAGGTTATTGGTTTGCACAACAAGGTGCCATTTATGTTTTTGTTATCTTAATTTTTGTTTATGTAAAAGTAATGACAGGAATAGATGAAAAATATGGCGTTAATGAATAGGGAGTAATACAATGGATTTACAAACATTAATTTATCTATTTGTTGGCATCTCATTTGCTACATATATTGGTATCGCACTTTGGGCAAAAGCTAGTTCAACAAAAGAATTTTACGTTGCTGGTGGTGGAGTTCATCCAATTTCAAATGGAATGGCAACTGCAGCTGATTGGATGAGTGCTGCATCATTTATTTCATTAGCAGGAATCATCTCTTTTAAAGGTTCTGATGGTGGTGCATATTTAATGGGATGGACAGGTGGATATGTTCTACTTGCAATGCTTTTGGCACCATATTTAAGAAAATTTGGTAAATTTACTGTTCCTGATTTTGTTGGTGATAGATACTATTCTGATGTTGCAAGATTAGTTGCAGTAATTGGAGTAATATTTGTATCATTTACATATGTTGCTGGTCAAATGAGAGGGGTTGGAATTGTTTTTTCTAGATTCTTACAAGTTGATATTAATACAGGTGTTATTATTGGTATGGCAATTGTATTTTTTTACTCAGTTCTTGGAGGAATGAAAGGTATTACTTACACTCAAGTTGCTCAATATATGGTTATGATTTTTGCGTATATGATTCCTGCTATTTTCTTATCATTACAAGTAACTGATACTTTTTTACCGCAATTAGGTATTTTTTCACAAACTACTTTTGCCTTTAATACAGGAGTACAGGTTATTCCAGAGGGAACTTATCTTTTGCATGCCCTTGATCAATCTTTATTAGATTTAGGATTTAATGAATATACAAAACCAGGTAATCTATGGAATATGTTCATGTTAACAACTGCTTTAATGTTAGGAACAGCAGGATTACCCCATGTAATTGTTAGATTTTTTACTGTTCCTACAGTAAAAGATGCAAGAATTTCTGCTGGTTGGGCATTACTATTTATTGCTATTATGTATACGACTATCTCTTCTGTTGCATCATTTTCAAGAATAAATTTAATTAAAAATGTACAAAATGTAAACTATGAAGAGTTTGTTAATGGTGAAGCTAGAAATGTAGATGGAACTATTAATCATGGAAAATGGTTCCAAACATGGGAAAATGGTGGATTATTAGCATGGAATGATAGAAATGGTGATGGGAAAATCCAATATGCCTCAGGAGTAGCATTTGATGGGAAAGGTGGAAAACCTGTATTTGATGGAGATAATAGAGCTAATGATGGGCATAAATTAACAACAAATGGGAAACCTATGGCTGAGGAAGCTGAATTAGCAAAAGGTAATGGTGTTGCTAATGAATTGTATGTTGATGTTGATATTATGGTTCTTGCAAATCCTGAAATTGCAAATTTACCAAATTGGGTTATTGCTTTAATTGCAGCTGGTGGTTTAGCTGCTGCTTTATCAACAGCAGCTGGTTTACTACTTGTAATTGCTTCATCAATTTCTCACGATTTAATGGGACAAATTATTTTTAAAAATAAAGAGACAGGAAGATCTACATTAACAGAGAATACAGAGTTAATGTGGGCAAGAATCTCAGCAATTGTTGCAATTTTAGTGGCTGGTTACTTAGGAATTAATCCTCCAGGTTTTGTTGCACAAGTAGTTGCTTTTGCATTTGGTTTAGCTGCTGCTGCATTTTTCCCAACAATTATTCTTGGTGTATTTGATAAAAGAATGAATAAAGAGGGAGCAATTGCTGGTATCATTGTAGGTCTTACTTTTACATTTACCTATATTGTTTATTTTGTATTCTTAGGTGGAGATCCAAAAGATTATCTATTTGGAATAAACCCAACAGGAATTGGAACTCTTGGAACTTTATTACACTTTATTGTAGCATTTGCAGTATCAAGAATGACTCCACCACCACCTTTTCATATTCAAGAACTTGTTGAACGAATTAGAATTCCCTCAGGTGCATCTGAAGCAATCGAACATTAGAAACAACCCCAAAAAGTATACCTTTTGGTATACTTTTACAAAATAGGCAACTAAATGAGTATCCAAGACCAAAAAACTTTTCTTTCAAATATTCACCCTTTCCAAGTTTTAACTCAAGAACAAATGGAAATATGTATAAAACATATGGATATTGCATATTATCCTAAAGATTCAATATTGATAAATCAAGAAAAAATTCCCAACTATTTTTTTATAATAATAAAAGGTTCGGTTTACGAATATTCAGATGAAAATATTGTGGTTATGGATTATCATTACCAAGATTCTTTTGATTCAAACTCATTAATTTATGGAAAATGTAATAATACATTTAAAGTTTATGAAGATTTGATTTGTTATGAGTTAGAAAAAAATAGTTTTTTAAAATTACTTGAACTAAATCAGCAATTTAAAGACTATTTTTTGAAAGATTTAGTAAATAGAATTCAAACATTAAAACATAAAGAATATACCTCTGAATTATCATCATTTATGATTTCAAGAGTTGAAGATACACTTATTCAAGAAGCTTGTGTTGTTGATGAAGATATAAAATTAATTGATGCTATTGAGCAATCTATGGAATATAAAACCTCTAGTATTATCATAAAAAGAAAAAATGGGGAATATGGAATAATTACAGATTCACTTCTAAAAATAAAAGTATTATTAGAAGGTAGAAATTTGTCAATTCCGGTAAAAGAAATTGCAACATTTCCACTTTTAACAGTTTTTAATGATGACTATTTATTTGAAGCTCTTACTTTACTTATTAAAAAAAATATTAAAAGAATTGGTGTAATAAACAATAAATTTGAATTGATTGGAGTTTTAGAACAAGTTGATGTTCTTTCACATTTTGCAAATCATACTTATGTTGTTGATTCAAAAATCAAAAAAGCTAAAAATATTGAAGATTTAAAAACTGCAAGTAAAGATTTAATAAATATAATAAAAAGTCTTCATGCAAAAGGTGTAAAAGTAAATCACATTTCAAATTTAATTGGTCAATTAAATACAAAAGTTTACCAAAAACTCTACTCTTTAGTTTTACCAAGTGAACTAATAAATAATGCTTGTTTTATTGTTATGGGAAGTGAAGGAAGAAATGAGCAAATTATAAAAACAGACCAAGATAATGCCCTTGTAGTAAAAGATGGTGTGGATGTGGAACAATATAGGCCTTATATGAAAGAAATTACTAAACATCTTATTGATTTTGGGTACCCTTCATGTGAAGGAAATATTATGGTTTCAAATCCATTTTGGTGTAAAAATGCGAACGAATATAAAAATGAAACTGCTAGATGGATTGAAGCTCCTGATATGCAAAATTACATGGATTTAGCAATTTTCTTTGATTCTTTTGCAGTTGCAGGAAATAAAGAGTTATTAATCAATCTAAAAGATGACTTATTTAACAAACTTCATAATCAAGATGTATTTATGGCATATTTTTCAAGGGCAACTTTAACCTTTGATACACCAAATACACTTACTTATATGATGTCAAAATCCCATACAATAGATATAAAAAAAGCAGCCGTTTTCCCAATAGTTCAAGGAATTAGAAGTTTAGCATTAAGAGAAAGAATTAGAGAAACAACAACGGTAAAAAGAATAAAAATTCTTGAAGATAAAAAAGTTTTAGAAAAAGATAAAGCTGCTGAACTATTAGAAGCATTTGATGTTGTAAATACACTAAGATTAAAAGCACAACTTGAAAATATTCAAAATAATAAAGAAGTTAATAATGAGATAAACACTCAAAACTTAGGAAAAATTGAGAGAGACTTATTAAAAGATTCTTTCAAAATTGTAAATGAATTTAAAAAATTCATCTCTTATACTTTTAGAATTGACAAAATTTCATAATGTTTGCTAACTTTTTTAAAAATTGGAATAGAAAAAAACTCTTAGATAAAAGATTTGATTTTTTATTTAATAAACCAACTTCAAATGAATATGTATGTTTAGATTGTGAAACAAGTGGATTAAATACTAAAAAAGATGAAATACTTTCTATTGGAGCGGTTCATATAAAAGAGAACAAAATATTAATGAGAAAAACATTTAACATTTTTCTAAAACCCTCTAAAAATATTAATCCAGAATCAATAAAAATACATCATATAAGACCTATTGATTTGGAAAATGGAATAAATCCAGAAGATGGAATTTATCAATTATTAGAATTTATTGGTTCAAGACCAATAGTTGGATATTATATAAAATTTGACGTTGCAATGATTTCTAAATATACAAAAAAATTTATTGGAATAAACCTACCAAATGAAACTATTGAAGTTTCATCGATGTATTATAAGATAAGAAAAAAAACAACTCATTATGAATTTATTGATTTAAGGTTTGATACTATACTAAAAAATCTTGATATTCCTGCTCTTGGAAAGCATGATGCACTAAATGATGCTATCATGACATCTATGATGTTTCTAAAACTTAAAGAATTAACTGCTCCAAAAACAACTTTTTATACAAATTAATAAATAATATAAAATTACATTTACTTCCATAAATAGCGATATTATCGGTAGTTAAAAGCAATATTGCTCCTATTAAGTCTAATTCTATTAAAATATTTTTCAGATATTAATTAAATGCTATGTTGTTGCAACTTTAATTGTTTACAATTACACAGTACCTTTAGTTACAATATATATCTTAGGAGAAAAAATGAATTTAGAATTGGTAGAAAAGATTAAATCTAATCCGAAGTATCACGAGCTAGTTTCAAAAAGAAATTCTTTTTCTTTAAAACTATCGCTTTTTGTTTTAGCTATGTTCTATAGTTACATCTTAGTTATTGCATTCGATAAAGAGCTTTTAGCTACAAAAATCGGTGATGGTGTTATGACTTATGCATTTCCTGTTGGAGCTGCAATTATTGTTATAAGTTTTATAACAACATTAATCTATGTTAATAGAGCAAATAGTGAATTTGAAGACTTAACAAATGAAATAAAAAAACAAGCTATGGGTGGTAAATAATGTTTAAAATATTAACAATCTTAACACTATTAGCTGCAGGACTTTTTGCAGCTGGTGATTCACTAGGTGATATGGGTAAATCAGACTTAAATATACCTGCAATTATTATGTTCTTCATATTTATTGCTGGAACATTAGGAATAACAAAATGGGCTGCTAGTAAAACAAAATCTGCTTCAGATTTCTATACAGCTGGTGGAGGAATCACAGGATTCCAAAATGGTATGGCAATTGCTGGGGATTATATGTCTGCTGCTTCTTTCTTAGGTATTTCTGGTATGATTTATTTAAGTGGATATGATGGATTAATCTATGCTGTTGGATTTTTAGTTGGTTGGCCAGTAATTTTATTCTTAATGGCTGAAAAATTAAGAAACTTAGGTAAATTTACTTTTACAGATATTGCTGCATACAGACTTGATCAAACTAAAATCAGAATTTTAGCTGCTTTTGGTTCTTTATCTGTTGTAACTTTATATTTAATTGCTCAAATGGTTGGAGCGGGAAAATTAATTCAAATCTTATTTGGTATGGATTATGAGTACGCAGTTATCCTTGTTGGTGTTATGATGATTATTTATGTAACTTTTGGTGGTATGTTAGCAACTACTTGGGTACAAATTATCAAAGCAGTATTATTACTATCTGGTGTTACTTTCATGGGATTCATGGTAATGGCACATTATGGTTTCTCTTTCAGTGAATTAGCTACTCAAGCAGTTGCAGTACACCCTAAAGGTCAAGCTATTATGGCTCCAGGTGGATTTATTTCAGATCCTGTTTCTGCTATTTCTTTAGGTTTAGCATTAATGTTAGGAACTGCTGGTTTACCACATATCTTAATGAGATTCTTTACTGTTGGAAATGCAAAAGAAGCTAGAAAATCTGTTGTTTATGCAACTGGGTTTATTGGTTACTTCTACTTAATTATTGCTGTTATTGGTTTAGGTGCAATCGTGTTCTTACAAGGGCCAGATGCTGCACAATACTTCAAAGATGGTAAATTAATCGGTGGTGGAAATATGGCTGCTATTCACTTATCACATGTTGTTGGTGGAGATGTATTCTTAGGATTTATTTCAGCTGTTGCATTTGCTACAATCTTAGCGGTTGTTTCTGGATTAACTCTTGCTGGTGCATCTTCAATATCTCATGATATTTATGCAATCGTATTAAGAAAAGGAAAAGCAACTGAAGCTGATGAAATTAAAGTTTCAAAAAGATCAGTTATTATTATTGGTATTGTTGGAGTTATTTTAGGTATTGCTTTTGAAAAACAAAATATTGCATTCATGGTTGGTCTTGCATTTGCTATTGCTGCTTCTGCTAACTTCCCAATTTTATTCCTTTCAATTTACTGGAAAAAATTAACAACTAGAGGTGCATTTATCGGTGGATTCATGGGTCTAATTACTGCTGTTGTACTTGTTATCTTAAGTCCAACTGTATGGGTTGAAATATTAGGAAATGCTAAAGCTATTTTCCCTTATAAACACCCTGCATTATTCTCTGTTGCAACTGCATTTATTGGAATTTGGTTCTTCTCAATTACTGATAAATCTGAAAGTGCTCAAAGAGAAATTGAAGCTTTCGAGCCTCAAAATGTTAGAGCTGAAACTGGTATCGGTGCTGATGGAGCTGTTGCTCACTAGTCTTAATTTTACTAAAGAGATTTTTCTCTTTAGTAATTTCCTTTTATAATCTCTTCTTATCTAATTTTCTTAAATAAATCTTAATATTTTAAATTAAACTCCTTCCTTTAGACTTTTAGTCACAATTGATACTTATTTTTAAATTATTAAAAATAACTTAAATTTAACAATTAAATATAATAATTTATAATTATATTTTATGTTACAAATCTACAAACATGTATTATTTTATATACAATTCCTATAAAAAAATATTCTGAATTTTTATTTATATGTATAATAAAAAACATTTACCTTATTTGCTACTTTAATGCTGCGCTTAAATTAAGTTAATAAGGAATGGAGAGATAAGGATAACATTTAAAAATGTTAGATAAAAAGGAAGCAAAATGAACGACGAATTAGTTGAACGAATTGAATCTAATCCAAAATATAAGGAATTAGTTTCAAAAAGAAATGGCTTAGGTATCAAATTAGGTATTTTTGTACTAGTGATGTTTTATGCATATATTTTAGTTATTGCATTTGACAAAGAATTATTGGCTACAAAAATAGGTGATGGAATTACAACAATAGCATTTCCTATTGCATTAGCAATATTAGTACTTAGTTTTATTACAACTCTTATTTATGTAAAAAGAGCAAATGGTGAATTTGAAGATTTAACTAACGAAATTAAAAAAGATGTAAAGGGGCTAATATAATGTTGAAAATTTTAGCGTTAATTTCAATCATTGCATTAGGTGCATTCGCTGCTGGTGATGCAACTTTTGAAGCAACAAAAAGAGAACTTAATGTTCCTGCAATTATTATGTTTTTTATTTTCATTGCTGGAACATTAGGTGTTACTTATTGGGCTGCAAAAAAAACAAAATCTGCAAGTGATTTTTATACAGCAGGTGGAGGAATTACTGGTTTTCAAAATGGATTAGCAATTGCTGGAGATTATATGTCTGCTGCTGCATTTCTTGGGGTATCTGGTCTTATTTATATGAAAGGTTATGATGGAGTAATTTATGCGGTTTCATTTTTAGTTGGTTGGCCTGTAATTTTATTCTTTATGGCTGAGAAATTAAGAAACTTAGGTAAATTTACATTTGCTGATATTGCTGCATATAGATTAGGACAAAAAGAGATTAGAACTTTAGCTGCGTTTGGTTCTATTTCAGTTGTAGTTTTATACCTTATTGCTCAAATGGTTGGGGCTGGAAAATTAATCCAAGTATTATTTGGTATGGATTATGCTTATGCTGTTTTAATGGTTGGAGCATTAATGATTATTTATGTTACTTTTGGTGGAATGTTAGCAACTACTTGGGTACAAATTATTAAAGCTTGTTTATTATTATCTGGTGTTTCATTTATGGCTGTAATGGTTTTATACCATTTTGATTTTTCATTTGAATCACTTGCTGTTAAAGCTGTTGAAAATCATAAATCAGGTGAAGCAATTTTAAGTCCAGGTGGATTTATTACAGACCCAATTTCAGCTATTTCATTAGGTATGGCTTTAATGCTTGGAACTGCTGGTTTACCTCACGTTTTAATGAGATTCTTTACTGTTGGAAATGCAAAAGAAGCTAGAAAATCTGTTGTTTATGCAACTGGATTTGTTGCATATTTCTGGATAATTATTACAATCGTTGGATTTGGTGCAATTGCATTTTTAAATTCTGCTGATGGTGCACAATATTTTGTAGATGGAAAACTATTTGGTGGAAGTAATATGGCTTCTGTTCACTTATCACATATGTTAGGTGGAAACGCATTTTTAGGATTTATTTCAGCTGTTGCTTTTGCTACAATCTTAGCAGTTGTTTCTGGATTAACACTTGCAGGTGCAAGTGCAATATCTCATGATATTTATGCAAATGTAATTAATCCAAATGCAAGTGATGAAAAAGTTGTAAAAATCTCAAAAATCACTGTAATTATTATGGGAATAATTGGAGTTGTATTGGGTATCGCTTTTGAATCTCAAAATATTGCTTATATGGTAGGTCTTGCATTTGGAATTGCTGCTAGTGCTAACTTCCCTATTTTATTCCTTTCAATTTACTGGAGAGGATTAACTACAAGAGGTGCATTTATTGGTGGATTCATGGGACTAATTGCAGCTGTTGCACTTGTAATTTTAGGGCCAAATGTTTGGGTACAAATTTTAGGAAATGAAAAAGCTATTTTCCCTTATGCTCACCCTGCACTATTTTCAGTAACTGTAGCATTTGTTTCTATTTGGTTCTTCTCAAAAATTGATAACTCTCCTAGAGCAAAAAGAGAAAAAGAATTATTTAGAGCTCAAAATGTTAGAGCAAATACTGGTATTGGTGCAGCAGGAGCTGTTTCTCACTAATTTTTATAAATCAAAGAAGAGGATTCTTCTTTGATTTATTTTCCTAAAATATCCTATAAAAAGTAATAATTTCCTTATACATATTTAGCTATTATTTATGTATATTTTATATAAAGGGAGCACTATGAGTATACTAGAACAAGAATCTTTCATATCAGCAATTCATCCATTTGAAGACCTAACTGCAAGCCAATTAGAAACATTTGTAGAAAACATTGATATTGTTTATTTTAAAGAAAATGAAGTTTTACAAGCAAAAGAAAGTACTCCAACTCACCTTTTTTTTATACTAAAAGGATTGGTTCAAGAAAAACAAGAGGGTGAAGTTTTATCAATCTATTCAAATAATGAAATTTTTGATTCTGTTTCATTGATTGAAAACTACTCTAAAAATAGTTTTATAACTGCTCAAGAGACAATTTGTTATACACTTCCAAGAGAAATTTTTATAAAAACTCTACATGAAAATCCTACATTAGAAAACTACTTTTTTCAATCTATTTCAGAAAAATTGAATACAAATATCAATAATGAAAAAAATAAAGAGATGGCAAATATTATGATTGCAAAAGTAAAAGATGCAAAAATTCATAAAGCTGTAATTATTGATGAAGAAAAAACAATTTTTGAAGCTGCAAGTATAATAAAAAAAGAAAAAGTTCCAACACTTTTACTAAAAGATAAAAGTGGTGAAATGTTTATTATTACAGATTCTGATTTTAGACAAAAAGTTATATTAAATAGAATGGATTTTGATGATAAAGTTATAAAAATCGCATCAAAAGGCTTAATCTATATAAATGAAGAAGATTTTTTATTTAATGCCCAATTAATCATGGCAAAACATGGGCTAAAAAGAGTTGTAGTTAAAAATGAAAAAAATGAAATTAGTGGAATATTAGATCAAATTTCTCTATCTTCATTTTTTGCCACAAATACTTTTGCAGTTTCAAATCAAATCGTAAACGCAGAAACTGTTGAAGAGTTAAAAGAAGCCTCTTTATCATTTATTAAAATAATCAAATCTTTAAATGCAAAAGGTGTTAAAATTGAATTTATTGCTAAATTAATAAATCAACTAAATAAAAAATTATTAGATAAATTATATAAACTTTTAGCACCTGTTGAACTATATGAAAAATCAGCTTTAGTAGTTATGGGAAGTGAAGGAAGAGGAGAACAAATCCTAAAAACTGACCAAGATAATGCAATAATATTAGCAGATGATTGCCCAATAGGAGAAAAAGAACTTCAAGAATTTACATCTAAATTTACTGAAACTTTAGTTGATTTTGGATTTCCTAGATGTGAAGGGAATATCATGGTTTCAAATCCATATTGGTGTAGAAAAGTCTCTGATTTTAAAGATTTGATTTTTACTTGGATAAATCAACCTTCACCTGATAATTTTATGAATCTTGCAATCTTTTATGATGCAATTTGTGTTTCTGGAGATATAGATTTACTTACTCAATTAAAAAATTATCTATTTGGAGTTGCTGATAATTCTATACTATTTAATGCACACTTTGCAAAAATAATTACAAGTTTTGATGTTCCATTAGGATTTTTTGATGGATTTGTTTTTAATAACAAAGATGACAAACATAAAAATGAAATAAATATTAAAAAAGGTGGAATATTTATAATTGTTCAAGGAATTAGAAGTCTAAGTTTAGAACATAAAATTTTTAACACAAATACAACAAAAAGAATAAAAACCCTAAGTGAAAAAGGTGTTATTGATAATGAACTAGCAACTGAATTAATAATGGCACTTAATTTTTTAACTAATATAAATCTAAAATCAAATTTAGAAAAATTAGACAGAAAAGAAAAAGTAGATAACTATATCAATCCTAATAATTTAAATACAATGGAAAAAGATTTATTAAAAGAGTCATTTAAAATTGTAAACAAATTAAAAAAGAAATTAGAATTCCACTTTAAGTTGAACTATGTTTAGAAGTATAAAAAACTATTTTAATAAAAAAAAGTTAAAAGATAATAAATATCTATTTTTATTTGATGAACCAAATGATGAAGAGTATGTTTGTTTTGATTGTGAAACAACGGGATTAAATCCCAAAAAAGATGATATTGTCTCAATTGGTGCAGTTATAATTAAAAACAATACAATAGTTTCAAGTAAAAAGTTTGTGAAATTTGTAAAACCAAAAACAAAACTTCAAGCAGATGCTATAAAAATTCATCATATTAGAGTATGTGATTTAGAAGATGCAGAGGATATAAATACTGTAATAGAAGAGTTTTTAGAATTTATTGGAAATAGAACTTTAGTTGGATATTTTTTAGAATTTGATATTGCAATGATTAATAAATATGTAAAACCAAAACTAGGAATTACTCTTCCAAATAAAACTCTTGAAGTTTCTGCAATTTATCATGATTACAAAATTGAAATAATTCCTCAGGGACACATTGATTTAAGATTTAATACAATAATGAGTGAATTACAAATTCCTAGTCTTGGAAAACATGATGCATATAATGACGCAATTATGACTTCAATGATTTTCATAAAACTTAAGAATTTACCAAAAGTAAAAATTAATTAAAAAAGGGAAAATATCTATGTTAGTATTTGTATTAAATGCTGGGTCATCATCTTTAAAATATCAATTAATCAACGCTGAAACTTCTGAATTAAAAGCTAGTGGAATTGTTGAGAGAATTGGGATAGATGGTGTATTAAAGCATATAATTTCTGAAAATAAAAAATTAACTATTGAAGAATATATACCATCGCATAAAGAAGCTATTGAACTTATATTAGAAACACTTACACATGATGAAACAAAAACTATAAACTCTATTGATGAAATTCAAGCAATTGGTCATAGAGTTGCACATGGAGGAGAATATTTCAAAGAATCAACTCTTGTTACAGATAAAGTAATAAAAAAAATTGAGGAATTAATTCCTTTAGCACCACTACATAATCCTGCTAATATTTTAGGTATGAAAATATGTATGGAGTTAATGCCAAATATTCCAAATGTAGCTGTATTTGATACTGCATTTCACCAAACTATGCCTGAAACACATTTTTTATTTCCTGTTCCTCATGAAGATTACACAGAACATCATTTAAGAAAATATGGATTTCATGGTACATCTCACAATTACGTTTCAAAAGAAGCAATTAAACTTTTAAACAATAAAAAAGATTCTAAAATTATCGTTTGTCACCTTGGAAATGGTTCATCAATTTGTGCAATAAAAGATGGAAAATCAATTAACACAACTATGGGATTAACTCCACTAGGAGGATTGATGATGGGTACAAGAAGTGGAGATATTGACCCAGGAATCATTCCATATTTAATGGATAAAAAAAGTATGGATACTCACCAAATTATTGATTATTTAAATAAAAAATCTGGAATATTAGGAGTTTCTGGAATTAGTTCAGATCTAAGAGAAATAATAAGTGCTGCAAATGATGGAGATCAAAGAGCAAATGTTACAATTGATATGATGTGTAATAGAGTAAAAAAATATATTTGCTCTTATTCTGGATTATTAGGAGGAGCTGATGCAATTTGTTTTACAGCTGGTATTGGAGAAAATTCTAGTCTTATTAGAGAAAGAGTTTGTGATAATCTGAATTTTATGGGTGTAGAACTTGATAATGAAAAAAATGAAGTAAAAACACACGTAACTAGGGAAATTAGTAAAAACACTTCAAAAACTAAAATCTTTGTTATTCCTACAAATGAAGAATTAGTTATTGCAAAAGATACTTATAATCTTATTAAATAAAATAAATCTGTTACAAATCAGAATCATATTATAAAATTGAGTAATGTGTACATATATTGTACATATTACTTTAAAACTTACAAATTCGAACCAAATAAATCATTTTGATTATCTTTTTTAGCTAATTTCATTAAATATTTTTTTCTTTATTCTTTTTTTGTAATTCTTTTAATTAAAATATTCTCTTTTTTATAGAATAAAATTAATTTTAAAAGCAAATTTAGATTTAAGATTTACTACAATTTGATATAAAAATTATCTCAAAAATGATAAAGGAAATATATATGTTAGTATTTGTATTAAACGCTGGTTCATCTTCTTTAAAATATCAATTAATAAATGCTAAAACAGCTGAATTAAAAGCTAGTGGATTAGTTGAAAGAATCGGTATTGATGGGATTTTAAAACATGAAGTTGGGGAAAATAAGAAATTAACTTTTGAATTACCAATTCCAACACATAAAGAAGCTATTGAATTAGTTCTTAGAATTTTAACTAATGATGAAACAAAAGTAATAAACTCAATTAAAGAGATTCAAGCAATTGGGCATAGAGTTGTACATGGTGGAGAATTTTTCAAAGAATCTACTATTATAGATAAAGATGTTATTGAAAAAATTGAACAATTAATTCCTCTTGCTCCATTACACAATCCAGCTCATCTTTTAGGAATAAAAATTTGTCAAGAATTAATGCCAAATGTTCCAAATGTTGCAACATTTGATACAGCATTTCACCAAACTATGACAAAAGAAAACTTTTTATATGCTGTTCCATATAGTGATTACACTGAACATCATTTAAGAAAATATGGATTTCATGGAACAAGTCACTACTATGTATCAAATGAAGCTGTAAAAATTTTAAATAAAAAAGATTCAAAAATCATCGTTTGTCACTTAGGAAACGGTTCATCTGTTTGTGCAGTTAGAGATGGAAAATCTATTAGTACATCAATGGGATTAACTCCACTTGAGGGATTAATTATGGGAACAAGATCTGGAGATATTGATGCTGGGGTTATTCCTTATTTAATGGAGAAAAAAGGTCTAACTTCAAATCAAATCCTTGATTATTTAAATAAAAAATCTGGTATTTTAGGTGTTTCTGGAATTAGTTCTGATTTAAGAGAAGTAATAAAAGCTTCAAAAGATGGAGATATGAGATCTAAAATAACTATTGAAATGTTATGCAATAGAATTAAAAAATATTTATGTTCTTATGCTGGATTAATGGGTGGAGTTGATGCTATTTGCTTTACTGCTGGCATTGGAGAAAATTCTGATTTAATTAGAGAAAAAGTTTGCCATGGTTTAGAGTTCATGGGAATTGAACTTGATACAGAAAGAAATAGAGTTAGAGAATTAGGAAATAGAGAAATTAGCAAAAAAGATTCAAGAACAAAAATTTATATTATTCCAACAAATGAAGAATTAGTAATCGCAAAAGATACTTATAATCTTGTAAAATCTAAATAATTTGTTACTATTTGGAATTTAACTTAAAATTGTAAACGATGTACAATTATTGTACATCGTTCTTCTAAATATACCCATAAAAATCAATCTACATAATATCCTATTACAATTTTGCACACATTTGTATTTTTTTTATATTAATGTATATAAAATGTACTTTTTTCGAAATATGATATAAAATTATACTCAGTAAGATTATAAAACATTGCTATGTTAATGCTATGTTTTTCAATTATAATCTTTCCACAAAGTTCAAAGTAGAAAGGATGACTTAACATGGGTTTAATCGAAAGTATTAAAGAAAAAGCAAAATTAAAATTAAGAACAATTGTTCTTCCTGAGCCTGAAGATGAGAGAGTTTTAAAAGCTGCTCAACAAGTTTTAGAAGAGAAGACTGCGAAAATTGTTCTAATTGGAAATGTTGAAACTATCAAAGCTGATGCAGCTAAATGTGGCGCTAATATTGAGGGTGCAACTATAATTGATCCTAAGCAATTTGATAACATAGACAAATACATCGATGAGTTAGTTGAGTTAAGAAAAGCAAAAAATCTTTCAAAAGAAGAAGCTACTGAAATTATGACAACTGAACCAAGATTTTTTGGTTGTATGATGGTAAGACTTGGTGATGCAGATGGATTAGTTGCTGGTTCAAACTCTCCAACAGCTGATGTTTTAAAAGCTGCTATTCAAGTTATTAAAACAGCTCCTGGAATTAATACAGTTTCATCTACATTTATTATGGAAACTGCTGATGGTAAATTTGGTGATAATGGTTTAATATTATTTGCAGATTGCGCTGTAATTCCTGAACCAAATGCAGAACAATTAGCTGATATTGCTTGTGCAACTGCTGCAACTGCTGCAAGTGTTGTTGGACTTGATCCAAGAGTTGCAATGTTATCTTTTTCTACAAAAGGAAGTGCAAAACATCCATTAGTTGATAAAGTTCAATTTGCTTGTGAAATTCTTGAAGATAGAAATGTAACTTTCTCTTTTGATGGTGAATTACAAGCGGATGCTGCAATCGTTGAAGCTATTGGAGCTAAAAAAGCACCAGGTTCAAAAGTAGCAGGACATGCAAATATTTTAGTATTCCCTGATTTACAATCTGGAAACATTGGTTATAAACTTGTTCAAAGATTTGCAGGAGCTGAAGCTCATGGACCAATTGTTCAAGGATTAAATCAACCTGTAAATGACTTATCAAGAGGTTGTTCAGTAGAAGATATAGCAAACTTAGTTGCAATTACAGCAACTCAAATCAAATAATTTAAACTCAAAAAAAGGAAAGTATTATGTTAGTATTTATTTTAAATGCAGGAAGCTCATCTCTAAAGTATCAATTAATGAATCCAGTTTCAAAAGAAGTTTTAGCTACTGGTTTATGTGAAAGAATTGGAATTGATGGAGTTTTAAAACATGAATTTGGTGAAAACAAATTAACTTTAGAAGTTTCAATGCCAACTCATAAAGAAGCTATTGAATTAGTATTAAAAACATTAGTTGAGAGTGAAGGTAAAGTTATTAATTCTATTGATGATATTGATGCTATTGGACATAGAGCTGTTCATGGTGGAGAAGAGTTCGCTTCATCTGTTATGGTAACTCCAAGAGTTATAGAAAAAATGAAAGAATTAATTCCATTAGCTCCTTTACACAATCCTGCAAATATCATGGGTATGGAAATTTGTCAAGAATTAATGCCTGGTAAACCAAATGTTGCTGTATTTGATACTGCATTCCACCAAACTATGCCTGATTATGCTTATATGTATGCATTACCTTATGAGCAATATGCAAAACATGGTATTAGAAAATATGGTTTCCATGGAACAAGTCACTACTTTGTATCAAATGAAGCAAGAGGAATGTTAGATAAAAAACATAATACAAGAGTTATTGTTTGTCACTTAGGAAATGGTTCTTCTGTAAGTGCTGTATTAAATGGTAAATGTATTGATACTTCTATGGGTCTTACTCCTGTTCAAGGTTTAATGATGGGAACAAGATGTGGAGATGTTGGTGCAGGTGCAGTTTCATATATGATGAAACAAGAAGGTCTTGATATTGACCAAATTATGGATATTATGAACAAAAAATCTGGTATTTTAGGAATTTCTGGAAAATCATCAGATTTAAGAGAAGTTTTACAAGGTATGCAAGATGGTGATGATAGATGTAGATTAGCTGTTGAAATGGTTGCATATAATATTAAAAAATATGTTGGAGCTTATGTTGCAGCACTTGATGGTGTTGATGCATTATGTTTCACAGGTGGAATTGGTGAAAATTCATCGTTAATCAGAGAGATTGTTTGTGCTGGTCTTGATGGAATGGGATTAATCATTGACCCTACAAAAAATAACAAAAGAAGATCTGTTGCTAGAGACATTGCTACAAATAGTTCAGCTGCTAGAATCTTTGTTATTCCTACAAATGAAGAGTTCGTTATTGCAAATGATACTTATAAAATTGTATCAGGAATTGAGAAATAATTTCATAAAAAAAGGTGAAGTAAAAACTTCACCTTTATCCTTTATCTTAAAATCTAAATTAATACGCTTTTAATCCACTAACTAAATTCATGCTTATATTTGAAACTGCTTCACTAATTAATTTATCCATAAATTTCTCAAATTTATCTTCTTTATTCCAAACTGGATTTTTAACTTCACTAAGAGTTATCAAACTATTTTGAGCATAAGATAAAGTTGCAACTTCATCAACTAAACCAACTTCTTTTGCTTGTTTTGAAGTAAATATTTTTGCATCAGCAAATATTGTCTGATTTTTTACATCAAGCTTTCTTGCACTTGCAACATCTGATACAAACATATTATATGTATCATCAATTACACTTTGAAGTTGTTTTTCTTCATAATCAAACCATTTTCTTGTTGGTGTTCCTGACTCTTTATACTTTCCTGCTTTTACAGTTTGAGTTGAAACTCCAATTTTTTGCATAAGTTCTTCAGCATTTACACCTTGCATAATAACCCCAATAGAACCTACCATACTTCCAGGATTTGCAATAATTTTATTTGCCCAAATAGAAGCATAATAACTTCCACTTGCAATCACTCCACTTGCATATACAACAACTGGTTTAATCTCTTTTAACTCTTTAATTGCATAAGCTAACTCAACAGATGGAGCAACTGCACCTCCTGGAGAATTTACAACAAATAAAACACCTTTTATATTTTTATTCTCTTTTGCTTTTTGAATCTCTTCTAATGTTTTTGAAACATCCATTATTGGACCAGTTAATTCTATTTTTTGTAAATTTGTATGACTATTAGTATCAGTTAAATTTTCATCTGAGGGAACTACTATAAAATATATAATTGTTAAAAAAACAATTGTTTTAAAATATTTAGTAATAAAATCTAAAATAGCAATTATTGGTGAAAAAAGTACTCTAAAAAAATTAAACAAACTCTCCTCCTATTATTACTTTATCTACGAATTTTGTATGCAAAATAATTTGCATTGGTAAATCTTCCATATCTTCCACTTCATCAGGTAAAGTAAAAGCTATCATATCTGAATCAAAATCTTTTTTGATTATTCCTTTATTCAAACCCAAAGCCTTTGCTCCATTTACAGTAGCAGCTTTTAATAAAATCTTTGAAAAATCCACAACATTCTCTTGAAAATGAATCATTAAAGCATTTCTTAATTCATCAAACATTGATAAAGAGTTATTAGAACTAAGTCCATCTGTTCCAATAGTAAATGGAATATCTTCCAGTTTTGATAAATCTAATTTACTATTATTTAAAACTCTATTTGAAGTAACACAGTGATTTATACTTGCGCCTAAACTTCTAATTTTTGATAAATCATCAACACTAGCTTCCACACAGTGCGTAAAAGAGAGATTCTTAATATTTGAAAATAGATTTAAAAATTCCATAGGTTTTGAAACTGCTGTTTCTTGTCCTAAAAAGTTTTTAAAAAAATCTAAAAAAGATCCTTCATCTTTATGAAGCCAAGAAAACTCTTCAGGTGATTCTAAAAAATGTGAACTAACAGCTAAATCTTCTATACGTGCAAGATTTAAACTCTCCCTTACTAAAAAAGGGTGAACTGAATATGGTGAATGAATTGCAATTGCTGGTATAAAACTTTTTGATTTAAATTTTTTTGCATTTTTTAATCTATCTTTGAAATCAGCAAATAAAGTATCAACCATATCACCTTTTGAACCAATTACTTCACAAAAAAATACTGTATTAATTGGACTTTTTACACATGGCTCCATATCAAAAGAGTAAGAAGATATGGCTCCAATTGTTGTAGTTCCTGTTTTTTTCATTCTATCTAGTTTTGTAGAGATTAGTTTTTTGTCAGCTTTATTTATTAAATCATCTCTACTTTTAATCACAGAGTTTAACCATGACATAAAATTACCATATTTTAAAGTTGTTGTATTTGAACTAAATTCTAAATGTACATGGGAATTTATAAGGCCAGGCATTAAAACTGAGTTATCTTCAAGTTTTAAGATTTGAATATTTGGATATTTTTTTTCTATATTAAAAAGGGTATCTATTTCTAGAATTTTTTCATCATAAACAACAGCACCATTTTTAATGATACTATTGTTTTCGTCGCAAGTTATAACCCAATTAGCACTTATTATTTTCATAATTTTTGGCTATTAAGCATTTTTTTGTTGAGCTTCAGAGATTGCTTTAACTTCAGAAATTATTTGCATTAAAGCAATTAAACCCATATGATAACCAAATGGTCCAAATCCAGAAATAACACCTGTTGAAGCACCCGCAGTTATTGATTTTTGTCTAAACTCTTCTCTTTTATAAATGTTTGAAATATGTACTTCAACTACTGGCATAGATACCGCACTTAAAGCATCTTTTATAGCTATTGATGTGTGAGAATAAGCAGCTGGATTTATCATAATTCCATCAACTGTTCCTAAACACTCTTGAATTCTATCAACAATTTCACCTTCTAAATTTGATTGAAAAAACTCTATTTCAACCCCATTTTGAGTAGCTGCTGCTTTTAATTGTTCATGAATTTGTTCCAATCCCATTGAACCATAAATGTGTTGTTCTCTAATTCCTAACATATTTAAGTTTGGGCCTTGGATTACGGCAATTTTCATATTATATTCCTTTTATAAATTTTAGGTAAGATTATAATTAAATTTATGTTAAACAATACCAAATTAAAGGCTTTTTATGAAAAACTTTATTCTTCAAAATGAGAATGCAATATATTTTGAATGCAAATTTTCTTGTGATAATGTTATTTTTTTAAATCTTGGTGAAGAAAAATATTTTATAACAGATGCCAGATATATCATCGAAGCAAAAGAGTATGCAAAAAATTGTGAAGTAGTTCAATCATCAAACTTAATAGAAACAACAAAAGAGATTCTAAGAAAAAATAAAATTAAAAAAATAGTCTTTGATCCAAATGATTTCACTTATTCTACATATACAAATTTAACAGAGGCTTTAAAAACTCAATTTATTGCAAAAGCAAATTTCTCAAAACTAAAAAGAGTGATAAAAAGCGATAAAGAGATTATCTTATTAAAAAAAGCCGCCGTTGCTGGACGTGAGGGTTTTAAAGAGTTAGCAAAATTCATTAGAAAAAATGGTTTTAATCAAACTGAACAATTTTTATATTTTAAAGCATTTGAAAAAATGAGTCAAATAGGTAAACTTAATATCTCTTTTGAACCAATTGTTGCAATAAATGAAAATGCTGCAAAACCCCATGCACTGCCTACTTCAAAAAAATTAAAACTACATGATTTATTGTTAGTTGATGCAGGAATTAAATATAAAAGATATTGTTCTGATAGAACTTGTACAAGTCATGTTGATTTTGAGAATTTTAATTTTAAAAGAGAGCAAAAATTCAAAAATGAAAAACATCAAAAAGTATACGATATTGTTTTAAAAGCTCAACTAAATGCAATTGAAAAAGCAAGAGTTGGAATGAAAGCATCTCAAATTGACAAATTAACTAGGGATGTAATTGATAAGTCTGGATATGGAAAATATTTTGTTCACAGCACTGGTCACGGGGTAGGACTTGATATTCATGAGTTTCCAGTTATTAATTCTAAATCAGATGTTATAATTGAGGATAATATGGTATTTACAATAGAACCAGGTATCTATCTCCCAGATGAATTTGGTGTTAGAATTGAAGATACAGTTGTAATGCAAAATGGGAAAGCAATAATCCTATAAAACAAAAAAATAGTAAAAAATAAATCTTGATTTATTTTATCAGGTTTATTTTTTTGCTCAAAAAGAGAGAAATTTGAAAAAAAAATTATCCCCTACTTTAACACTTTTTTATTCTAGTAATTTTCCTAAAAAATTCAATCTTATTTCAAAAAAGAAATATAGTGTAACCATTGGAATTGGGGGAAATATTGGAAATTCAAAAAGAATATTTGATAAATTAATCTTATGTTTAAAAAAAGATGCAAGATTTACTTTACTTATGACTTCGCCACTATTACAAAATCCTCCCTTTGGATTCCTAGAGCAAAGTGATTTTTTAAATGGTATAATTTCGCTCAAAACAAATCTTTCTCCTAATGCTTTTTTAAAAGCAATGCAAAGATATGAAAATAAATTCGGAAGAAAGCGATCCTTTCAAGATGCGCCTAGAACCTTGGATATAGATATAATATTTTTTGATAATAAAAAAATAAATACAGAAAATTTAATTATTCCTCACAAAAATTGGGCAAATAGAGAGTCAGTGATTATTCCTTTAAAAAGGATGTAACAATGCAAAAAAAAGTAATGGTTGGTATGAGTGGTGGGATTGATTCTTCAGTAACTGCTTATATGCTACAAAAAGATGGATATGAAGTTGAGGGTGTTTACTTAAAACTTCATAATAGAACTGATGGTTATCACGAGAGAAATTTAGGTTATATAGAAGATGTAGCTAAGTTTTTAAATATTAAATATCATATATTAGATTTAGCTGATAAATTTACAGCTGAAATTTATGACTATTTTGTAGATTCTTATTTACAAGGAACAACTCCAAACCCTTGTGTTAAATGTAATAAACAAATTAAATTTGGTGCTATGTTAAAGTTTGCTCAAGAACATGGAGCTAATTTTTTAGCAACTGGACACTATGCAAAAACTGACGGTAAATTCTTCTATGAAGCTGATGATAAAACAAAAGATCAAAGCTATTTTTTATCTCAAGTAGATAAAGAAGCTCTTCCATATATGATGTTTCCTCTTAGTACTTATAAAAAAGAAGATATTGTAAAATTTGGTGCTGAATTGGATTCTGCATATAAAAGAATTACAGAAAAAAGTGAATCTCAAGAAATTTGTTTTGTTGAAACAGTTTATACAGATGTTGTAAAAAGACATGCAAATATTGATATGCCTGGAAATGTTTTAGATGAAAATGGAAATATTGTAGGTGAACATAAAGGTTATGCACACTACACAATAGGAAAAAGAAGAGGATTTACAGTTCATGGAGCTCATGATCCACATTTTGTTACAAAATTAAATCCAAAAGATAATACTATTGTTGTAGGTAAAAAAGAAGCATTAGAAGTAAATGAAGTTATTGCAAAAGATTTAAATATGTTTATTGATGATACAGAATTTTCATGTACTGTAAAACTAAGATATAGATCAACATCAACACCATGTGATGTAAAAATAGAAAATGGAAAAGCTTATATAACTTTAAAAGAATCTGCTTTTGGAGTTGCGGCTGGACAATTAGCTGTATTTTATGATGGACAAAAAGTAATTGGAAGTGCTTGGATAGAGTCAACTAAATAAATCTGAAAAGATTTATTTAGTTTTATAATTTAGGAGTTAACTCCTAAATTATGTTTATATTAGAATGTATATTCTACACTTGCTAATACATAGTTATCGTCAGAATCTCCATTTGCTTCATCTGCATTAACTTCTCCATATAAAACAGAAGTAGCTAAAGACTCAGTAATTGGATAAGAAGCAGTTAAATTTAACTCTTTCTCTTTATAATCTGTACCAAATTTAGTTTCACCATATAATGCACCTAATTCAACATCTACAATTGTATATCCTAAAGAACCATACACTGTTTTTGCATCTGCAGAATATGTATTAAGTCCTGTATCAAATGGAGAGATATTATCACCAGCTACAGTCATACTTCCAGCTCCAACATCTTTATCAGTTTTAATATAACCAACAGCACCAGAAATTCCTGCTAAAGTTGTATTTAACTCAACATGTCCAATTGATCCATCAGTTTGTGTATCTTCATCTGATACAGCATAATGTGCAATTGCACCAAAATAATCAGCTGTAAATGTTGTTTTTAATCCATACCAATCAGCAACTTCTGGAGCTGAATATGCATAAGGGTTAAATTCTACACCTTGTAAACCTGCATATTTAACATCTAGCACATATGCACCTTTGTTTCCATTAAGATCAGTAAAATCTTCACTTAAATCAATTCCAGATTCAGCTTGTCTATCCGCCCATCCTATAACAACTGTTGTATCAGGAATTGCAGTTATAGCAGCAACTACAGCCTCATTGTAATCACCTAACCATTCTAAATCAATAGCTTGTCTACCAGCAGTTAATGAAAAACCATCCATTGCATATTTAATATATGCTTCTGTCATTAAAGAGTTATTTGTATAAGCATTATCATGATCAGCTTTTTCAATTTCACCTAAATAAAGATTTCCTTTAAATTCAGCTTTTGCACTTAATCCATAAAATGATGCAGTTTCATAAGCTACAGTAGCATTACCATTTCCAAAACCAGAATCTAAATTTCCATTTTTGTTGTCATGTTTTTCACCATATAGAGCTACACTTCCTGAAACTTTACCTTCTTTAAATGCTGAATCGATTGTATTCGCTCCAAAAGCCATAGATGTGCTTAATAATAATCCACAAGCTGCTAAGCTTAATGTCTTACCTGTTAATAGATTTTTCATTTTTTTTCCTTGTAAATAAATATATTTTGAATCACTATCATCGCGTTAATAGTTTTTCATTTTAGAAGAACAATAGAATTATAACATCAACAAAATTCAAAATAAACAAGCATACTGTATATTTTATATACATAATTTAAAATACAATCTGCTTACTTTTTTAAAAATTTTATTGATAATCATTATTATAATAATATTTATATTAATTTATGATTAACTTAATATTCATTAAGTACACTTTAGATAATATTCGAAATCAATAAAATGTAAGGAATTTTTATGTCAACATTTAAACTTTTTAGTGGTTCAGCTAATCCTGAATTTGCAGTAAAAGTAGCGGAATATTTAGGTATGAATGTATCAAATGCAACACTTAATAAATTTAGTGATGGAGAAATCTCTGTTCAAATTACAGAAAGTGTAAGAGGTCAAGATGTATTTATAATTCAACCAACTTGCGCTCCAACAAATGACAATTTAATGGAACTATTAATTATGGTTGATGCACTAAAAAGATCAAGTGCAAAAACAATCTCTGCAGTTATTCCATATTATGGATATGCAAGACAAGATAGAAAAGCAGCACCAAGAGTTCCAATAACTGCAAAATTAGTTGCTGATATTTTAGAAAAGGCTGGTATTTCAAGAGTTGTAACTATTGATTTACATGCAGCTCAAATTCAAGGTTTTTTTAATATTCCAGCAGATAATTTATTTGGATCTATTTTATTCAAAAATTATATTAAATCTAAAAACTTAGCTAATCCAATCATTGCAAGTCCTGATATTGGTGGAGTAACACGTGCTAGATCTTATGCTGATAAACTAGGTTATGATTTAGTTATAGTTGATAAAAAAAGAGAAAAAGCAAATGTTTCTGAAGTTATGAATATCATTGGTGAAGTAAAAGGTAAAGATGTTATTTTAGTAGATGATATGGTTGATACTGCTGGAACATTAGTAAAAGCTGCTGAAGTTTTAAAGAAAAAAGGTGCAAATTCTGTAATGGCATGTTGTACTCATGGAGTTTTAAGTGGACCTGCATATGAAAGAATTGAGAAAGGTGAATTGGATGAATTAGTTATTTCAGACACAATTCCTACACGAAAAGATGCTAAAAAGATAACAGTATTAACAGCCTCAACTATGATTGGTGAAGCTATTAGAAGAATTCACAATAATGAATCTGTTAATTCTATTTTTACTGCGTGATGCAAATTAGCAAAATTTTGGTATAATTCGCGTGATTATTTAATAAAAAGGAAAAACAATGAAAAAAATATTATTATCAACTGTTGCATGTGCAACTATGATGCTAGCTGCTAACTCAAATTACAAATATGAAATTACTCCTACATTTGGTGGAGCTTTAACTGAAGGTAATTTAGGATTAGATAGAAATTATGCAAATGGTGGATTAAGTTTAGGTTTTAATCAATTTGACTCTTTTATTGATCAAGTAGAACTAGGTTTTTTAAGATCAATTGAAGATGTAGACTATGAAGGTACAAATTCTGATACTGGGATTACAAGAATTTTCACTAACTTAGTAAAAGAGTATGAATTAACTTCAGATGTATCTTTATATACATTAGTTGGTGCTGGTGTTGAAATTTTTGATACTGAAGATAATGGAAACCAAGATGGTATCTTTGGTGAATATGGTGCGGGTGTAAAATATAAAGTTGCTGATAATTTTGCTTTAAAATTTGATGTTAGACATTTAATTGAAGCAGACCATGGAGATAACAACTTATTATATAACGTTGGATTTGCTATTCCATTTGGTGAAGTTTCTAAACCAGCTCCAGTTGTTGAAGCTCCAGCTCCAGTTGTTGCTAAACCAGCTCCAGTTGCACAAGCTCCAAAAGATTCTGATGGTGATGGTGTTATCGATTCATTAGACGAATGTCCAAATACAATGGCTAAAGCAAAAGTTGACTCTGTTGGATGTATGACTTTAGTAAACTTAAATATCAATTTTGATACTGATAAATCAGTAATTAAAGATTCTTACAATACTAGAATTGTTGAATTTGCAAACATGATGAAAGCTAATCCAAAATTAAAAGCAACTATTGCTGCTCACACAGATTCTGTTGGTTCTGATGCTTATAATCAAAAATTATCAGAAAGAAGAGCTGCATCAACTGTTGAAGCATTAAAAGCATTAAAAGTTGATCCTTCAAAAATTACTGCTACTGGATATGGTGAAACTAAACCAGTTGCTACAAATACAACTGCTGAAGGTAGAGCTGAAAACAGAAGAGTTGAAGCTATAATGGTTAAATAATTTTTTTAAAATTATTTTTCTTTGAAAAGGGTTGAGAGTAATCTCAACCCTTTTTTTTATTCCAAAATAAAATAATATGTTTTATTTAATAATTTAAATTATTTTTATGTTATAATAAATAAAATTATTTATTATAAGGAAAAATGATGAAAAAAATTTTAGTAAGTTCCCTATTATCCACTATGATATTATTTGCTGCTAGTAATCCAAGTAAAGAATATAGTTATGAAATCACTCCTTTTGCAGCAGGTATTTTAACAGATAGCAAAGCAGGTTTAGATGATAAAAATTATTTTAATGCTGGAATTTCTCTTGGTAAAAATTTAGATGATACTTTTATTGATCAAATTGAAGTTGCTTATCTACGAAGTGATAATCTTAAATATAAAGATTCAACTGGAAGTACTCATGTAAATAGACTATTTTTAAATGCTGTAAAAAACTTCCCTTTAAATGAAAAACTTTCAGCTTACGCATTAGCTGGTCTTGGTTATCAAGATGTTACACATGAAGCCTTTGAACACAAAGATTCAGCTATCTTAAATTATGGTTTAGGATTAAGATATGATATTCCTTATTATGGAATTTCTGTAAAAAGTGATGTAAGACATTTAATAGCAACACAAAATAATGAAAATGACCTAATGTATACATTAGGTTTAGCTATGCCTTTAGGAAAAAAATATAGTGATGATATTAAAGCAACTGTTCCTATTGTAAATGAAGAAAAAAAAGAAATTCTTGCTCCAAAAGTTGAGAAAACTTTAGTTTCACCAGAAGATGATGACCAAGATGGTGTTATAAATAAATTAGATAAATGTCCTAACACTACAAAAGGTGTAAAAGTAAATACTGATGGTTGTGTTGAAACTATTAATCTAAATATTAATTTTGATAATAACTCATCAGAAATTAAAAATACTTACAATGAAAAACTTGCAACATTTGCAAAAATTATGCAAAATAATAAAAATCTAACAGCGGTGATTGAAGCACATACAGATTCAAAAGGAAGTGATTCATATAACCAAACATTATCAGATAGAAGAGCAATTTCAGTAGTTAATGCTTTAAAAAAATACAATATTAACTCGACAAGATTAAAAGCGATAGGTTATGGTGAAACTCAACCAATTGCTACAAATGAAAATGAACAAGGAAAATCTCTTAATCGAAGAGTAACAGCTTTATTAAATCAATAATCACTCCTAAGATTTAGAGTTAAAACTCTAAATCTTTTTTTATAAAATTTCTACAAATTCCCATTTAACTATAAACTTACATAACTTTAGATACAATCGCGATATAATAAATAAAACAATAACAAATGATAGGAATAACCCTTGCAAAAAAATATTAGAAACTTTAGTATTATTGCTCATATTGACCATGGAAAATCAACACTTGCCGATAGAATTATTCAAGAGTGTGGAGCTGTAGCAGAAAGAGATTTATCTGCACAAATGATGGATACAATGGACATTGAACAAGAAAGAGGGATTACAATTAAGGCTCAAAGTGTAAGACTTAATTATGTAAAAGATGGACAAGCTTATATTTTAAATCTGATTGATACTCCAGGCCATGTTGACTTCTCTTATGAAGTAAGCCGTTCACTTGCATCTTCAGATGGTGCACTTTTAATTATTGATGCAACACAAGGTGTTGAAGCGCAGACTATTGCAAATGTTTATATTGCAATGGAAAATGACTTAGAGATTCTTCCTGTTGTAAATAAAATTGATTTACCAAGTGCAGATCCAGATAGAGTTTTAGAAGAAGTTGAAGAAGCTATTGGAATTGATTGTACAGAAAGCAACTTAATTAGTGCAAAAACAGGTCAAGGTGTAAAAGCTTTAATTGATGCTATCGTTGATAGAGTTCCTTCACCAGTTGGTGATACAGATGCCCCAACAAAAGCTTTAATTTATGACTCTTGGTTTGATAACTATTTAGGAGCATTAGCACTTGTTAGAGTTTATGATGGAAGTATCAAAAAAGGTCAAATGCTTAGAATGATGAATACAAAAGAGGAACATCAAGTTCTTAGTTTAATGTATCCACATCCTAGAAAACCAACAAAAACTGATGTTATTGAAACAGGTGAAATTGGAATCGTTGTTTTAGGACTTAAAACTGTAAATAGTATTGCCGTTGGTGATACGATAACTGATGCAAAAAAACCAACTGCTGAAGTTATTGATGGATTTGAACCAGCAAAACCATTTGTATTTGCAGGAATTTATCCAATTGAAACAGATAAATTTGAAGATTTAAGAGATGCATTAAATAAACTTCAATTAAACGATAGTTCAATCTCATTTGAACCAGAAAGTTCAGCTGCTCTTGGAAGTGGATTTAGAACAGGATTTTTAGGAATGCTTCATATGGAAGTAATCAAAGAAAGACTAGAACGTGAATTTGACTTAGATTTAATTGCAACTGCACCAACTGTTATTTATGAAATTTTAAAAACTGATGGAACAAGAATTTCGATTCAAAATCCAAGTGAATTACCAGCGCCAAACTACATAGATACAATTTTTGAACCTTATGTAAAAGCTACAATTTTAGTGCCTGATGAATTTTTGGGAAATGTTATCAAACTTCTAAATGACAAAAGAGCTGTACAAAATAAAATGGATTATATTGGAAAAAGAGTTTTACTTGATTATGATATTCCAATGAATGAAATTGTAATGGATTTTTATGATAAATTAAAATCAACAACAAAAGGTTATGCTTCTTTTGATTATGAACCAATTGGATTTAGACCAGGTGTTTTACAAAAACTTGATATTAAAGTTGCTGGTGAAGTTGTCGATGCACTTTCAATTATCGTACCTGAAAATAAAGCACTTACAAAAGGAAGAGAATTTATCAAAGCCCTAAAAGAGCTAATTCCAAGACAACTTTTTGAAGTAGCAATTCAAGCAAGTATTGGAAACAATGTAATTGCAAGAGAAACTGTAAAATCAACAGGTAAAAACGTTACTGCAAAATGTTACGGTGGGGATATTACAAGAAAAAGAAAATTACTAGAAAAACAAAAAGCTGGTAAAAAAAGAATGAAAGCAATTGGAAAGGTTAATGTACCTCAAGAAGCATTCATGGCAGTTTTAAAAATATAATTTCATCTTTTGGCGAATTTCTGCGTCAAATCAATAATTTAAATGCTCACGTACTTATAGTACGCTGCGCTTTAAATTCTCTCTTTTCCTTGAACTTCACTCAAAATCTAAAACTCTATTTTCAAAACCTATTTATTATCTTTATTATTCTACAGAATATTTTGTTTTACATACTTCACACTCTTGACATTTTCCAAAAGATTGATAATTTTTAAATATTAAATGAATTGCTTTTTTATTTGATTCCCAACAAGTTGGGCAGAATGGTATTTTATCACCTTCTTTTAAATAAAACTTACCATCAAAAAGCAAGGATTCTTTTTCTTCAATTTTATTCTTTAATTCTCTAATCACATCATCTTTACCAATTAAATCCACTTTAATATCTGCTAATTCCATTTTTAAATCTGCTAAAGAACTAATCAATTCTGCCAATTTCAATTTTGTTTCTGCTTCACTTAAAGAACTAGCACTATCGCTAATAAGTTTTGCAATATCCATTGATGTTTTTAAATGTGAAAAGGCTGTTCCAATTATTGTAATATCCATAGACTTCCTTCTAATAATTTAGCCATTATATCAAAATCTGAACTACACTCTTAAATGTGAGCATTTTCAAAATAGCGTAAAGAAAAATCTATCTAAATTCGTAAAGAAATTTGAACTGTTTGAGGTGGAGGAACGGAACCGAGTTTTCAAATTTTAGAATTTAGATATATTTTTTAGCTATTTTGAATCCCTGCGAACGCTTTTCTTTTGGTTCTTTTCTTTACTAAAAAGAAAAGAATATATAATTTATGATATTATTATTTTCATGTTGTGCCTAACCTGTAAAAACCTATCATTTGAAATTATTTGTAAAGATTGTCAAAATAATCTTTTAATCCCCTCTTTCCACAAAAGAGAAATAGAAGATGGATTTTTCAACTACTCTTTTTATACTCTTTCAGAACTTGAAGATTTAATCTCTTCAAAATACTATTTTCATGGAGATAGAGTTTTTAATATCCTGGCAAAACTATCTTTTGCTAAATTTGCTCAAAATTTCACTTTTTCAAACCAAGTTTTTGCAATTCCAATTGATGACCACACACGACATGATTTTTCCCATACTGCTATTCTTGCAAAACATCTAAAATCACAATTTATCACTCCAAAATATAACTGTTTAAAAGCTTCGAATATAGTCAAATATGCGGGAAAAGATTTGGAATTTAGACAAAAAAATCCAAGAAAATTTAAACTTACAAATATATCCAATCAAATGACAATTTTATGTGATGATTTAATCACAACAGGTGCTACAATTAGGGAAGCCAAAAGGGCTCTTGAGAAAAAAAATAATCAAGTGATATTTTCTTTAACCCTAGCTGATGCAAAACTTTAGTATAATTTATTTTTTACTAAAGGGAACACAGTGATAGGAATTATTGATTACAACATGGGAAATTTAGCAAGTGTTTACAATGCTTGTAAATTAATAGATGCAAAAGCAACTATAGTTAAAAATCCTGAAGATTTAAAAAATTTTAATAGAGTTATACTTCCAGGTGTTGGAGCTTATAAAGATGCAATGGAGCATTTAATCAAAACAGGTATGAATGAAGCTGTTTATGAGTTTGCAAAAAGTGGAAAACCAATGATTGGTATTTGCCTTGGAATGCAACTTTTATTTGAAAGTTCTCAAGAGTTTGGACATACAGATGGTCTAGGTTTAATTGACGGAGAAGTTATAAAATTTGATAAGTCAAAAATGCATGAAGATTTCAAAATTCCTCACATGGGTTGGAATACAATTGTAAATAAAGAGCATCCATTATTTGAGGGTTTACATAATCCTTATTTATATTTTGTTCACTCTTTTCATGCGGTTACAAGTGAAAAAAATATCATAGGAACAACAACTTATGGTTATGAATTTACAAGTGCTGTAAACAAAGATAATATTTATGGTTTCCAACCACACCCTGAAAAATCTCATGATAATGGACTTAGAATTTTAAAGAACTTTATAAATTTAAAATAAAGGATAATCCATGAAAACTATAGCAATTACAGGTGCAAATGGTTTTGTAGGAACAAGTTTAACAAAATATTTTTCTGATTTAGGATATAAAATCATTCCTATTTCAAGGGAAATTTTAAATAATAAATCAAAACTTGAAGAGGTTCTAAATTCAAGTGAGATTGTTATTAATCTTGCTGGTGCAAACATTATAAACAGATGGAGTGAATCTTACAAAAAACTTCTTTATTCAAGTAGAATTGATACAACTTCAAAAATTGTAAATGCAATTAATAGTGTACAAAATAAACCAAAACTTCTTATTTCAACATCTGCTGTTGGTATTTATGACAATAAAACTACTTATGATGAAAACGGTTCTTTTTCAAATGATTTTCTTTCATCTTTATGCCAAGATTGGGAAAAAGAAGCTTTAAAAGCAAAAAACGAAACTACAAAAGTCTCTATTTTTAGATTTGGAATTATTATGGGTAAAGATGGTGGAGCTTTACAAAAAATGATTACTCCTTTTAAACTAGGACTTGGGGGAGTTATTGGAAGTGGGAAACAAGCATTTTCTTATATTCACCTAGATGATTTAATGAGTGCTTATAAGTTTGTTATTGAAAATTGCTTTGAAGAAATATTTAATTTAACTGCACCCGTTCCAACAACAAACAAAGGTTTAACCCTTGCTTTAGGAAAAACACTAAAAAGACCTACTATACTTCCAGTTCCAGAATTTGTTTTAAATCTTATTTTTAGTGAGGGAGCACGTGTTTTAACTGATGGACAAAGTGCAGTTCCTAAAAAATTATTAGATTTAGGTTTTGAATTTAAATTTAAAACCATTGAAGAAACAATAGAAAATTTATGTAAATAACGAGGATTAATATATGGATATTTTACCAGCGATTGATTTAAAAGATGGGAAAGCTGTAAGACTAAGTAAAGGTTTGATGGATAGTGCTAAAATCTATTCAGATGAGCCCTGGCAAGTTGCTAAAAGATTTGAAGAGTTAGGTTCAAAATGGGTTCATATTGTAGATTTAAATGGTGCTTTTGCAGGGAAACCAGCAAACTTAGAACAAATTAAAAAAATTAGAGAAAACTGTAATCTTAAAATCGAACTTGGTGGTGGAATTAGAGATGAAGAGACTATCAAAATGTATGTTGAACTTGGGGTTGATAGATTAATTTTAGGTTCAATTGCTGTAAAAAATCCACAATTTGTAAAAGATATGGCTGCTAAATATCCAATTGCAGTTGGAATTGATGCAATGAATGGAATGGTTGCTGTTGAGGGTTGGGCAGAAGTTTCAACTATGAAAGCAACTGATTTAGCTCAAGAGTTTGCAAATGCAGGTGTTCTTGCAATTATTTGTACTGATATAAGTAAAGATGGGATGCTTTGTGGAGTAAATGTTGAATTTACAGAATCAATCGCTCTTGCTTCAAAGGTTGATACAATTGCAAGTGGTGGTGTTAAAGATATAAATGACATCATAAATTGTAAAGCAAATGGAAATATTGCAGGTGTAATTGTTGGAAAAGCTTTTTATGAAGGAACTTTAGACTTAGAAGAGGCTTTTAAAGTTTTAGAAAAGTAATAAAAAAGTGTGTCTAGTAATCTCACTGGTATTTTTTGCCTTAGCATATACATTTTTTCAAGATGGAAATATGCAAGGCTTTTATATTAATCTATCCATTGCTTTATTTTTTGTTTTATTAATGACAAGAAATATTATAAAATCTAAAAAACAATAAATTATTTAAAGATAATTTTATTCTTCAAGTCTTATTTTATGGCTGTTTTTAGCCTTTAAAATTTATAAATTTATTTTAAAAAGTCTATACATAAAAATTATTTTATGATATTATAATTTAAATAAATATATAAAGGCTATTTTATGAACTCTAACAAAAAAATAACTATTATAATCTTTACTATGGTTACAGTGTTAACTATTGTAATAGTCGCTCTAGTTGCTTTAGGTTCTAGGCAAACAGGTTATGATAGTGCAAAGAAAAGAGCTTATTTAACAGCTGATATAGTTAAAAAGTCCCTAACATCTCATATGATTAATGGAAACATGAATCAAAGAGACGTTTTCTTAAGTAGTATGTCTCAACTAAAAGAGGTAAATGATTTATGGATTATTAGATCAAAAGCTGTTAGTGAACAGTTTGGTAAATCTAATTTAGGTAATGAAACTCCAAGGGATTCTGTTGATGAAGAAGTTTTAGTAACAGGGGTAGAAAAAGTTATTATCAATGAATCATTAAGAGATGCATCTTTAAGAATTACTATTCCTTACACAGCATCAGCACTAGATAAACCAAATTGTTTATCTTGCCATGATGCAAAAGAGGGTCAAGTATTAGGTGCTATTTCTTTAAAATTCGATATTCAGGACGACAGAATTTCAAGTATTGCAATTTTACTAAATGTAATAGCAATTATCTCTCTTTTCTTAATTTTTATATTAATTTATATTAGTAGAAAAATAAAACCATATACAAGTTCATTTGATGCAATAACTGAAGTTTTAAAACAAGTTCACGATGGTGATTATTCAGTACGTGCAAAAGAAGGTGTTTTAAAAGAGGATAAAGAAGCTTCTTTATGGTTAAATGAACTTATAGAAAAACTTGAAACTGTTTTAACTGGAATTGAGAAAAATCTAACAGCCTTTGTTCATAATAGAGCATCAAATGTAAATAATGATAAGTTATTAACAGCAAAAGAGATTATTGAAGATATTTCTGAAATCTATAATTACAAAAAAACAATAGAGACTGATTTAACAAAAGATGATATTTATTACAGATTAGTTCAAGTATTAAAAGATAAATTACATATTAAAGCCTTTTATATTTTTGAAAATGATTTAGTAAAAGATGAAAGAAGTATAATTTTTTCTACAAAAGATACAAAACCTTGTTGTTCAGTTTTAAGAAATGTAAAAGAAGGATGTAGAGCAGAAAGAACAGATACTGTTGTTTTATCTGAAAATTTCCCTGAAATTTGTAGAGTTGCAACTTGTAAGAATTGTACTGATTATATTTGTATTCCATTTTTAATAAATGAACAAAAAAGTGTAACTGTTCACATTTTATGCCAAGATAAAGAGTGTTTAAAACATATTAAATATCAAATTGGAATAATTAAAAAATATCTTGAAGAGACAAAACCTATTTTAGAAAGTAGAATGTTAATGGATGTTCTAAGGGAAAGAAACTTAGTTGATGGATTAACAGGTCTTTACAATAGAAAATATTTAGATGAATTTATTGATAAAAAAATGCACCATGAATTAGCAAAAGGGACAACTTATGCAATTATGTTCTTAGATATTGACTACTTTAAAATGGTAAATGATACTTATGGGCATGATGCTGGTGATGCAATTTTACAAAAACTTTCAATGACAATGAAAGACTCAATTAGTGAAAATGAGTTTATCATTAGATTTGGTGGAGAAGAGTTTTTAATTATCATGAAAAATCCAACTCCTGAGAGTGCAAATGAATTAGCAACAAAAATAAATGAAGAGTTTGCAAAACTTGTATTTACATTTAATAATGATTCATTTAGTAAAACTGTAAGTATTGGATATGCATTCTTTCCACTTGATACTGACCAAATTTGGAAATGTATTAAATATGCTGATTTATGTCTTTATAAAGCAAAAGAGACTGGAAGAAATAAAGTTATAAGATTTACAAGTGACCTACTAAAAGGTACAGACAAAGATAATTATTAGAATCTCTCTTCTGCATATATTTTATATGCAGAAGTTTTAGTTCAAAATCTCCTGCTCTATACACCATCTTTTTAAAGAGTTATATAATCCCATAGAAACATCATTTTTCTTGCAAAACTCATCAAAATAATCCAATGATTTTTCTAGTTTATTTTCAATACAATATTTTGCTAATTCTACAACTTCTATTTTTCCATAACACCAAACACCCATCGGATTATTTTTTGTAACAACCACATCTTGTGCCAATACATATTGTTCATTAACTATCGCTTTTTCTTCTATTCTTGGCAAATTTTCTACATCACTTATTTTTTCATTTGGCCAACTTTGTCTTTTTTGCCAAAAATCACTTGTGTATCTTTTTTCTAATAAATAAAACTCTTTACCAACTTTTGAAAATTTATCAAAAATAAATTGCACCCTACTTTTATAGAAATTTATAGCTACTTTTTGTTCAATCTCATTTTTATTTATAATTGTATTAATTACATAAGGTGCAATACTTGACATACTCATTGCTTGAAAAGCTCCATTTCCGGAAAGTGGATCAACACTTGAAGCACTATCTCCTATTAAAATCATTTTAGTGTTGATTATCTCTTTGTGGATTTTACTGTATGAGTCTCTTTTTACAATTTTTCCAACTGGTTTGGCATTTTGTAAACTCCAAAAATCTGCCTTTTGTTCTTTCAAAATTTCTAATAATTCATCGAAATCATTTATTTTTACTGCTAACTCTTCATCACAAGTAAATTGAATATAACCTTTTTTATTCCCCACATAAGCTTGCCAAATCCAACCATCTATTGTTGAATCAATTGAAGTTCTATTTTGTGAAAAACTATCCATCTCTAACTCTTGAAGAAGAGAAAAACTTTTTGGACCATTTATATATTCATCTTTAAAAGGAGTAAATCTTCCTCTTGCATCAACTACAAAATCAGCATAAACTTGTAATTTATCTTCATCTATTTTATAAATAACTTTTGGTTTTTCTTCACTATAATCAATCGAACCAATTACTCTTGCTTCTATTAGTTCAATTCCATTATCTTTTGCATCTTCAAGTAAAGCTTCATCTAAATTAGCTCTGCAAACTACATACTCATAATTTACATTTTTTGAATTATTAGCCCAATTTGAATTTCGCATAGATTGTTCTGTTATTAGTTGTGATGCTCTTATGCAAGAACTAGAGATTAATCCATCTTTTGTTTTTTCACTAAATCCCTCATATGATATAAATGGTCTTGGTTTATAAAAAATCTTTACATTAAATCCAAGTTTTTTAAGACCAATTGCTGTTGTAACTCCAGCAATTCCAGCTCCTAAAACTACTATTGTTTTATTTTGATTCATTGTTACAACCTCTTTTTATTTCAGTTAAAATTTCTTCTTTATTTAATTCTTTTTGTAACTGTTCACAAAAATATTTTGTGAATTTTGCAACAGCAACACTAGAACCTCCAACACCCTCAACCTTTGAAAATGGATTTGCACCAAAAAGTGATTTCTCTAAATCTATACAACTAATTTCATTCTCTTGGCACTTTCCATCAGAAGTTACACTAATTACCTCATCATAAGATGCTGGAAATACAAAATCAGCTCCACTTCTTGGGAAAGATGAAATTATTGTAACTCCTTTTGAACTTAGTTTTTTACATATATCTTCTATCTCTTTATAGTTTGTTTTAAGTCCTAAACTCATATTTATTACATCTACTTTTTTATCTAAAAGATAAGTTAAAGCTCCAATAATATGTGAAGGAGTTGTTCTTAGATTTTCATCAAATACTTGAATATCATATAGTTTTATATTTTCATTAGAAGATATTATTTGTCCAATAACATCTCCATGTTTGTATTTAATTTCATTTTGAGTTGTTGTAATAATTTTATTATTCTCAACTTTTATTGCAAGCTTTTCATGGGTTTTAAAAGTGCAACCACTATCTATTAAAGCTACAAAAATATCTTTAGGCATTTTGATACTCCCTTAGATTTTGATTCTCTAATAAATAAACTTTTTCAAAATTATTTAACATATTAAGATGATGAGTAATAGCAATAATAGTTGAATTTGGAAAAAGTTTTGCGATATTTTCATAAAACCAAAGAGTATCTTTTTCATCTATTGAAGAGGTAAATTCATCAAGTATTATCACCTTTGGTTTTAGTAAAATTATTCTTGATAGTGCAATTCTTTGTTTTTGACCACCTGAGATGTTATCCCCTGATTCATAGATATTTGTATTTAGTCCATCTTTTAGATTTTCAAACCAAGAGTTCATACCAGTTAGTTTCAAAGCACTTATAAGTTCTTCATCAGTAGCATCTATTTTTGCTAAAAGTAGATTTCCTCTTAATGTATCATCAAAAATTATTGGCGTTTGCTCGAGTTTTACAATATAGTTTGAGAAATTCGAATAATCATTTTTTCCTATTTGTTCATTTCCTAAAAATATAGTTCCACTTTGAGCACTTTGTAAACCACAAAGTAAATCTCCAAAGGTGCTTTTTCCTACTCCATTTTTTCCTATAATTGCAATTTTACTATTCTGTTTTATCTTTAAATTTAATTTGTTAAAAATTTGATTATTGCCATATGAAAAACTCAAATCTTTTACACTAATATCATAATTAATAGTTTTTAATATCTCTATTTTTTCATCTTTTGGTAATATTTCTAGGACTCTATTTAGGCTTACTTTTACTTTTGGAAGATTATTTATAACTCCTAAGATTGTATGAACAGGAGCTAAAATCATTCCAAAATATGTTAAAAAAGCCATTAATTCACCAAGTTTTAACTCATTTGTAATTGTTAAATATCCTCCATAAGAGATGATTATTGTTTTTCCAAGTAAGGAAATAAGTGCAGGAACTTGTGTAAAAATTAGATTTAATTTTTTATTTTTGATAACAACTTTTTTATAATCTTCTTGAATAACATCAAGTTTTGAAATTGTCATTTGTTTTGCACCAAGATTTTTTAGAACTAAAATATATCTAAAACTCTCAATAAAAAATTTACCAATATTTGAAGTGCTTTCTCTCATATTTTTTGTACTATCGTGCATATATGGATAAAGAGGTTTTAGACAAAAAAACTCTATTGGTAAAAAAATTAAAATAAGTATCATTAGTTTTATATTATATGAGTAGATAATAAATGAGATAAATACAAGACTAATGATAGTTGAAAATATTGCAAACAATGAATCAGTATAAAATCTTTGAAGTTCACTAATATCACCTTGAACTCTAGACATTAAATCAGCTGAATGGTATCGCGTCATAAAACTTTTATTATGTAAAAATAGTTTATTAAATACTCTTTTTCTAAACTCAAATAAAATATTCATAGAGTTTGAAGTGTAATATATCTCATTTACACTACTTATTATCATTATAAAAATTGTTAGGAAAAATGAAATTGCAACTAAAATAAAAAGTTGATTTACATCTGAAATTAAAATTGCATTATCAATTATATGTTGCATAATATATGGTTGTAATGCTCCACCTAAAGAAACAATAATTGAAAAGAAAAAGATGATAAAAAATCCTCTCTTATTTTCTTTTAAGAGAGGATAAATTGTATTTTTAAACATTTTGTTTTTAGTCACTATTTTGTGTGAAATACTTGAAGTGCAGCAGAACCCATATCACCACTTAGATAAATTTTTCCTAATTTTTCTAATGTATTTGCATCATAAATTGCGATATCATTTAAACAACCACCAAGATATAATTTCTCACCATCAGCTGATGGAACAACACTATAATATGTATGATCATTTAAAACTCTTTTTAAAACTTTTTGCTCTTTAATATCAAACTTAGTTAAGTCATTTAATGTACCATACAAAATATTTGGGTCTTTTGGACTTCTAATTGCGGTAAACATTAAAGTTTCATACTCTGTAAATTCAACTTGAGTTATAGCTTTAGTTTTTAAATCTACACTTGTAATCCCCCAATAAAGAATAGGCTCTTCTTCTGGCTTAGTTTCATCTTTTTTCTCAGTTGTATATAAAGCTGTTAATTCACCTTGTTGTTGACCAATTAAATATGTAGCTGATGAATCAGGATTGCTATATCCTTCTTTCCCCCAGTCTCTCATTTTTTTAGCAATTTTAATATCACCTGTTTTTGGATTTATCTCATATAAATGGCTTCCTGCTCCAAAAACAGTTCCATCAGTTGCTGTTGAAATCATTGTCATTTGTCTTGGAATTTTAAAGCTTTTTACAGCTTTTGCATCTAATCCATCTGCTACATTATAAACTGAAAACATAGAATCAAGAACTGTATATGTATCATTTCCCATTTCTGTTCTATTATAAATAGCATATACTTGTTTTCCATCTTCATTAACTGCAATTCCAGATAGTGATTTAGCTCTTACATTTCCTTGTGTTAAAGAAGTATGGAAAACTTTTTTACAAGTTTCAACTTCATATCCACCAATCTCTTCCCCGTATCCCCCCAAAACATAAGCAATTTTATAATCAGGTGATAAAACTATTCCACCAGGAGAAAAGCTTTCATCTGTTTTACATTCATTAATTACTTTATTAGATTTCAAATCAACTAAAACTATATTATTAGGTCTTGTTTCCGCAACTAAATAATCATGGTCTGACTCTAATTTCACATTAGCAGCATTTAGATTTGTAGTAATAGATGACGATAATACTAATGAAAAAGTCAATAATCCTAAACTATTTTTTATTATTTTTTTATTTAACATATTTTAACCTTTACTTATATTTTTGGATATACATTTTCTAGTTCTCGCCAATCATCTTTACTAGATGGCGCTTTATCAGCCCATTTTTTATAACTAGATGATGTGTCAGGAACTTGAGTTGGCCACCAGCAAGGGTCTGAACAACCATATAAATCTGCTTCTAATGGTTGACATAAACTTGCAAGTCCTCCATCACTATCAACTTCCCATCCTGGGTCAAATGTAGTTACGCAACCAACTATACTTGACATTGCAATAACTTCATCGGTAGTTCCCTCTTTTACGGCATCATCAAAAAGTTTTGCTTTTGGTGTTATTGGTTTTAAATGTTTCATTTTTATTCCTTTATTTAAAATATTTTGTAAAGAATTCTGGATTTCCTGCTTGAATTCTAATATATGCTTCTACTGCAAAATCAATCCAATTTCTCATATCATCACAATAGTGCAATACTGATTTTTCTGGTGTTCCATACTTTATATAACTTTCATGATAACAACCACCAGCACATAAATTTCTAATTCTACATGTTTGACAATTTGTATCTTTTTCATTTGCTCTTTTTTCTAAAAAAGTACCTAAAGCTAATTTATCAAGGCCTTTTTCTATATTTCCAAATGATGGATAATCTGAACCTGTAAATCTATGACATAAATCTATATCACCTTTATATGAAACAGATAAAAGTCCAACTCCTGCTCCACAAGGTAGTTTTTTCTTTCTTCCTTCGTGAATATCAATTACAGTTCTATGTAAATTTGAAAAACCATTAAAATTACCTTTTATAGCCTCATTTATATAATCTTCACCTAGTTCTTTAAATCCAGAAAAAACCTTTGCTAAATCATTATCTGATAAGTTATAAAAATCACTATCACCTGAAGTTACAGGTGCAAAACCTACTTCTTTAAAATTCAAGTCATATCTTAAATGGTTCCAAATTGCTTGAATATCTGTTACACCTTTTGTAAGTGTAACCCTTGCTCCTACTGTTCTATTTTTATAAATTGAGAGTAATTTAGCTACATTTTTAACAACTTTTTCGTAACTTCCCTTACCATTTTCATAAACTCTTGTTTTATTATGTAAAGCTTCTGGTCCATCAATACTCACTGTTAAATCAACTCTACTATCATGTAAATAGTGAATTATCTCTTCAGTTAATAGTGTTGCATTTGTTGTCATTGAATAACCAATTTTTAAATCTTTACTTCCAAAGAACTCATTTGCATAGGTAATAATCTCTTTTATTAAAGGTAAATTACTAATTGGTTCTCCACCAAAAAAAGTAATTGAATACTCTTTTAAATGTGGTGATTCTTTGTAAAACATATCAATAGCACTTTTTGCTATTTCAAATGTCATTTGTCCACCATTTTTTAAAGAAGTTAAATCTGCTTTATAGCAATATGTACAACTAAGATTACATCCAGATGTTACATTTAAAATCAAAGCTTTTGCAGGAAATTTTTCGATTTTTGTATCTTCGGCTTTTGCAAAAAACTTTCCACCTAAAATATTTAACTCTTTAAACTCTTCCACTATTTCTTGGTCATATTTAAAAATCTCTTCATTATTTTCTATTTGTTTCAACAGCTTTGAACTCTCAGGTGAAAGTTCAAATACTGAAGAAGTTGGAATATGAAATAAGAACTCTTTTGAATCAACATTTAAAATGTGATAATTAGTTTTTATTAAACTATAATTATTAATACTCATAATAAACTCTTAGTTAATTGGTGGATTCACATATTTTGGAACAGTAACCATTAAATGAGCTTTTTCACTTAATTCTTCTTTTCCATCTTTATATGTTGCAACTGCACTTAAATTTCCAGCATTATTAGTCATTAATTTTCTTTGTGTATTTGGTCCAGATATACTTGGAGTGAATTTTCCAGTATTTGCATCAATTACACCAGCATAATCTAAATCTTTTTCTTCATGTGCTACTTCATCAAATGCTTCAAGGCTCCATTTAACAGGTAAAACACCTAAATTAATATCATCAGCTGTACCTTTTTTACCATCTTTACCATTTGTAAATCCAATTGCTTCAAATGTTGTGTATTGTTTTAGAATTTTATCTTTACCATCATCTCCACCAATTCTAGCTGTTCCATACTCTGGCATTACTGTTAAATAATCAACTTTATCATATACAGCCAAGCTATTTTTGAATACTTTGCTTCCAACTTGGATATTTCCTAATAATGATTTAGCTTTTGTATTTGCTTCAACATCAAGAACAATTTCATTTTCTGTATGTTTAACTGTTTTTAAAACTTTTAAACCTGAAGGTAATTTAACTTCACCAGATAAATTTGTTCCAACAATAGAAATAGTTGCTTTTTCTCCTGCTTTTACAGCACTTGGATAAATTCCAACAATTGAAACTTCTTTTGAATTTTTAGCAATACCTTTTAAAATACTTCCATTTTCATCATGTAAAGATTCAAACATTCTTCCTTCAAATGTGTTTGTTTTAGGGTCAATATGTAAGATTTGTCTATATTTAACACCATTTTGAACAAATGAACCTCTCACTTCTGTTCCACCATAAACAACAGCAATTCCCCTTGCTTGCAATTCTTCACCAGAAGCATATTTATAATCCATCATTAAAGCATATGATTCATCACTACTATTTAATAATGTAATTGTTGCAGTAAAATCACCCTTACCAGCAGTATGTCCATAAGTAATCCATTTTGATGGTAATTTATAATCTTTTATAGATTTTTTATATTTATCAAATTTCTCTTTGTCTTTTCCAAAATTTTCAGCTAAATAAGGAACAATCTCATTTTCAGCAACACCTAACCAATCTTTATCTCTAGATTTTGCTTGAATCTCAAATGATGTAAATTGTCCAACATGAAAATGAACTAATTTTTTCCATTCAACTGCTGTTCTTCTTTGTAAACCAATTCTTGATTCAGAGTGACATCTAACACACATTTCAACTAATAAATCATCTTTTCCTTCTTCTGTAGCATTTGGTGTTTTATCCAAAGTATAAGCATAAGGTTTAATCTCATCAGGTGTTAATCCTTGATAATCAGATAAATATTTTATTACATTTGTTTCTTGGTCTTTTGTGATTGATAAACCATGTTCCCTTTGCATTCTTTTAACAGTCATATACCAACCCTCAGGTGTTTTTCTTTGGTCAGATATTCTGCTTAAACCATCGTCTAAATTGCCCACGTGACAGGCAGTACATTTACTATTTATAATCTCTTTACCAACTTGTGCATCAATTGCGAATAATGGTAATGAAGATAATAAAGCTCCAAGTCCAATTTTAGATAATCTTTTATAGTTCAAGATTTGCTCCTCATATAAAATTTCTTACACTATTTAATTTCTTGTAAGTGTCTGCCGAATTATAGATTCATAAGCTTTTTTTGTATAGTAAAAAAACGACAAATATGTATATTTTTTATACAGATATTTTGTTTTTTTAAATTACTCTATTAAGTAATAAATGTTAGAATTCAGCTAATTAAAAAGGATTAAATATTGTTTAGCTTTAAAACTTTCGAACCACATATAAAATTACAAAAATGGATAAAATCCTATTGGATTGTTGACTATAAAAAAATAAATGAAACTGCTATCCAAGAAAAAATAGTTATTCCATATGATAATGTATGCCTATTATTTAAAATTAATAACTCAAATTTAAACTCTTCACAAAAAAGTGGAATATATATTTGCCCACCATCAATGAATAGACAAATTCTAAAATTTGATGAAAATACCTACTACATTGATATATCTTTGTATCCTGGAGTATTTTATAAATTATTTGGAATTCCTGTTTCACAATTAGAAGATAGAGTTTATGAAATAAATGAGTTATCTTTAAATTTTGATTTATCAATACTTGAAACTTTATATGACATAAAAGAGAACATCCAAACTACAGTTAATTATCTAAATAATTACTTCTTTAAAATCTTCAATAATATCAATAATGATGATTCTATTTTGATGAATATATATCAATTAACAAAAAATTATAATTTAGATAATTTTTACCTACAAAATAGATTATCAGTAAGACAAGTACAAAGAAAAGTTAAAGAGTTCACAGGAATAACACCAAAAGATATTCAAAAAATAAATAGATTTTACAACACATTAAAAACTATAAAAACCAATAAGAATATTGTAGATTTTGGAAATATTGCAACGGAAAACAACTTTTATGACCAATCTTCTTTTATTAAAGAATTCAAATTCTTTACTGGATTTACACCTAAACAATTTTTAGAAAACTCTGATAATTTTCTTCAATATAAATGTAATATCTTCTCTTAGATTTTAAGAGAAGACATACTTTTTTACCATATTATTTATATTAAATATTATGGAAAATTTGAAGAGAACCTCCACCCATATCACCTTCTGGTAATTGAATATTTCCTAATTTATCTAATGTTTTAGCATCATAAATTGAAATATCATTTAGTGTTGAACCTGTATAAACTTTTTCTCCATCAGGAGAAACTGCAACATTATAATAAGTATGATCAACAGGAACTCTTTTTAAAAGTTTTTTATTTTTTAAATCAAACATACTTAAATCATTTAAAACTCCATAAAGTATATTTTTATCTTTAGGATTATGCATAGCTGTAAACATTATTGTTTCAAAAATAGTAAATTCACTTTGAGTTATTTTTCCATCTGTTAAATCAATTGTTGTGATTCCAACATAAGGAGTAGCTTCATCCATATTTTGTTTTTCATCTTTAAACTTAAATACAGAGTGAAGAATACTATACTCTTTTGTCGTTTGCCCCGTAATAAAAGGCGAAAAGAAATCTGGATTACTATATCCTGGTCTATCCCAATCTCTCATTTTTTTTGCAATTTCAACTGTTCCAGCCTTTGGGTCAATCTCATAAAAGTGCGCACCTGTTCCATATATTTTTCCATTATCAGCAGCACTTATTGTACACATTTGTCTTGGCATTGTAATGTTTTTTATAGGTTTAGCATTTAAGCCATCACTTATATTATAAACTGAAAGATATGGGTCTTTTACTGTATATCTATCACTTCCTAGTTCAACTCTATTATATGTGGCATATAACTCTTTTCCATCACTACTAATTGCAAGACCATCTGTTGATTTACCTTTAATATTCCCTGCTGAAAGATTAGTATGAAATACTTTTTTACAAGTTTCTATATTGTATCCACCTATTTCTTCCCAACCATTACCTAAAATAAAAGCTGTTTTGTAATCAGGAGATAATAAAACTCCATGGTTATATTTTTCATCTGTTTTACAATTATTTACAACTTCATTTGTTTTTAAATCAACCACAAGAATATTTCCAGGTCTTGATGAAGTAACAAGATAGTCATTATCTGCTTTTAATTTAATCTCATTTGCACTTATTGTATTAGCCATTGAGAAAATCATTGAAAAAGACAGTAGTGTAAAACATTTTTTTGTAAGTTTTTTATTTATCATAATTTAACTCCTATTATTTCTTAGAGTGAGTATTTTCAAACTCTCTCCAATTATCTTTACTTGATGGTGCTTTATCTGTCCAAGATTGATAACTTGAACCTGTATCTGGAACTTGTGCTGGCCACCAACAAGAATCAGAGCAACCATATAAATCAGCTTCCATTGGTTGACAAAGTGTTGCAAAACCTCCATCAAATCCAACTTCCCATCCAGGATCATAAGTTGTTGTACATCCTACAACACTTGACATTGCTATAACTTCTTCACTATTACCATTTTTCATAGCTTCACTTAAAAGTTCTGCTTTTGGTGTCATTGGCTTAAAATGTTTCATCATTTCTCCTTTTATTTTATAAATTTATTAAAAAAATCTGGGTTAGAATTTTTTATTCTAATATATGCAGTTATTGCATAATCAATCCATGATCTAAGATCATCACAATAGTGTGAAACTGAGTTTTCAGGGTTTCCTGATTTTATATAACTCTCATGGTAGCAACCACCCGCACATAAATATCTAACTCTACATGTTTGACAACTTCCATCTTTTTCATTAGCTCTTTTTTCTAGGAATTTAGACAAGGCAGGTTTATCAAGCCCTTGTTCTATATTTCCAAAAGATTGAAAATCAGAACCTGTAAATCTATGACATAAATCTATATCACCTTTATATGAAACAGATAAAAGTCCAACTCCTGCTCCACAAGGTAGTTTTTTCTTTCTTCCTTCGTGAATATCAATTACAGTTCTATGTAAATTTGAAAAACCATTAAGTTTTCCATTAATTGCATTTTGAATGTAATGTTCACCTAAAATTTTAAATTCTTCAAAAACCTTTTGTTGTTCAAAAACACTTAAATTAAAAAACTCTTTTTCACCAGAAGTTACAGGAGCAAAACCAATCTCTTTGAAACCAATATCATTTTTTAGATGATCCCAAATTTTTAATATATCTGTAACTCCTCTTGTGAGTGTTACTCTTGCTGCTACGACTCTGTCTTTATAAATTGATAATAATAAAGCTACATTTTTTGCTACTTTTTCGTAACTTCCCTTACCATTTTCAAAAACTCTTGTTTTATTGTGTAATGCTTCTGGTCCATCCATACTAACTGTAATATCAACTCTATTTTCATATAAATACTCAATAATACTTTTTGTTAAAAGTGTTGCATTTGTTGTCATTGAATAGCCAATTTTTAAACCTTTTTCTCCAAAGAAACTATTCGCATAAGAGATAATTTCTTTGATTAAAGGTAAATTACTTATTGGTTCACCACCAAAAAAAGTAATTGAATACTCTTTTAAATATGGTGATTCTTTAAAAAACATATCTATTGCATCTTTTGCAATTTCAAAAGTCATTTGCCCACTATTCTTTAAAGATGTTAAATCCTCTTTATAGCAATATGTGCAACTAAGATTACACCCTGAAGTTACATTTAAAATTAATGCTTTTGCAGGGAAATTCTCAATCTTTACATCTTTTTCTTTTTGCTTAAAAAAAGAACCTATAATTTCCATATCAATAAATTCTTCAATAATCTCGCTGTTACAACTCTCAATATCTTCATCATTTTCAAGTTTATTTAAAACTAAAAGACTTTCAGCTGATAATTCAAATATTGATGAACTTGGTATATGAAACATATACTTTTTACCATCCACTTCTAAGATATTGTAATTAATTCTTAGAAGGTTATATTTTTTATTATTCATTAATTTTGTCATAATATTAATCTATTGGTGGATTCACATATTTTGGAACAGTTGAAACTAATTCTGCTTTTGCTTCTACTTCATTTCCCAAAACTTTATATGTTGCAATTACACTTGCTTTTCCTACATTATTTGTTGAAGATTTTCTTTTTGGATTTAATCCAGCTTCACTTGGAGTAAATTTTCCAGTGTATCTATTGATACTTCCCATATATTGTAAGTCATGGTCATTTTTTGTCTCTTCATTGAAATCATCCAAATTCCAAGTAACAGGAAGAACTCCTAAATTAATATCATCACTTGTGCCTTTAATACCATCAGCTCCATTTGAATAACCAATTGCTTCAAAAGTCGCATATTGTTTAGGAATATTTTCATAATCTTCACCACCTATTCTTGCTAGTGCATAATCAGGTGTAATATTCATATAATCCACTTTGTCAAATAATGTAATACTATTGTTAAGAGTTTTATTACCTATAACTAGACTATTTTGTGATGTTTTTAAATCTTTTGAAGTTTCAACTTCTAATATAATTTCATTACTTGTGTGTTTTAAAGTTTTAAGTAATTTAATATCTTTTGGTAACTTAACATCTCCTTCTAAGTTCGAACCAACTATTGTTAAAGTTGTTTTAGCATCAGCTTTTATTGCACTTGGATAAACTCCTGCAATTGTTAGCTCTTTTTTATCTAAAGGAACTGCTTTTAGTGTACTTCCATTTTCACTATGAAGTGTTTCAAACATTCTTCCTTCAAGAATATTTTCTTTAGCATCAATGTGAAGAACTTGTTTAAACTCAATACTGTTTTGTACTAAGTTAGCTCTAAATTCTCCACCACTATAAACAATAGCTTCACCTTTTGCTTCAAATTTCAAACCATTTGTATATTCACTATTCATTACAACTTTATAAGTATCTTCATATATTTTTTGAAGATTATAAGTTGCTTTAAAATCACCAAGACCTGGTGTATGTCCTGACATTATCCATTTAGTTGGAAGTTTATAATTTGCAATAGATTTTTTATAATCTTTCCAAACTTGTTCATTTTTTCCAAATTTCTCAGCTAACATTGGCACAATTTGATTTGTCGCGATTCCAAACCAATCTCTGTCTCTCGCCATTGCATTTGCTTCTATATTTGAAAATTGTCCAATATGAAAATGGATAAGTGTTTCCCATTCATCTTTTGTTCTTCTTTCAAGACCAATTCTTGCATTTGAATGACATCTATTACACATTTGTGTTAATAATTCACTATCATTTATTTCATGTTTACTTGGTTCTTTTTCAAGAATATATTTAAAAGGTTTAATTTCATCTTGAGTTAAACCTTGATTATCAGATAAATATTTTACTACATCTGATTCTTCACTTTTTGTTAATTGTAAACCATGACTATTTTGCATTCTGCTTACACTTAACAACCAACCCTCTGGGGTTTTTCTTAAATCAGAAATTCTACTTAGACCTTTTTCAAGATTTCCAGTATGACAGGCAACACATTTTGTATTGATAATTTCTGAACCTGTTTTTGCATCAACTGCAAAAAGAGAGACTGTTGATGATAATAGTACCCCTAATCCTAATTTAGAAAACTTTTTATAATTCAAGTTATTCTCCTTTATTGAAATATGTTGTAAGTTTAGTCTTTTGCTTTTTTTTCATATTGTAAAAAAGCGACATTCTATATATTCTGTTTATTTTTCTTGTTTATTAAATATACAAATTAAAATTTATATGTGATATATGTTTTAAAAATATCATAATCATAAGAACTTTCATTAGAATTTATATTTGCGTAAACAGGAGATAATGTTAATTTACTTGTTATTGGATAATTAAATTTTAGATTTAATTCATCTGCATGGTTATTTCTATAATCAGTTTGCCCATATAAAGCAATTAACTCTAAGTCATTAAATGTATAATCTGCTCCAAAATATGCTGTTTTTGCATCAACTTCATAAATTTGATACCCCTCTTCAAAAAATGGAACTAAATTTCCACCTAATTTTCTAAGGCTTCCAGCTCCTCCATCTTTATCAGTTACTAAATATCCAGCTTTTAAATTTAAATCAGAGATTGTGTATCGTCCCTCAAAATGATATACATCTCCATCAACATTTGAATTTTGTTCATTTGTTTGAGCATATCTTCCAGTTAAACCAAATATACTGTTTGTATAATCTAATTTCAAACCATATGCATTAAATAAATCTGGTGCATCAAGATAAAATAATTCTGTTGATGTATCTTTAATTCCTTGATAATTTGTATTAAATATATACGCACCAGCATCTCCAAAATCTTTATTAAAAGTTCCTATTTCATCCTCATCAGTAAAACTAATTCTACTTGTATATCCAACAGTAACTAAGGTATCAGGTATAGTTTTTAGAGTTGCAAGTGCTGCTTCATGGATATATCCAAGCCACTCCATATCAATCCATTGTCTACCTACAATTACATTTACTAAATCATTTTCATAAGTGATATTTCCATCATAAAGTATTGAAGTCTCTTTATGAGTATCATCATAATAATTATCAGTTTGGTATAATTTTTGATTAGTTCTAAATCCTAAATTTACTTTTAACTCATCATTAAATTTATTTTCTAAAGTTAAATTAACAATTCCTGTACTAAAGTTTTTATCATCACTTGGTGAATCATATTGTTTATTTAAGAATCCTAATTCCACATCTGCACTCATATTTTCATTAATTGTTTGTGCATTTAAAGACAATCCAATTATCAAAGATGCTACTCCTGCACTAATATACTTTTTTTTCATTCTTTCTCCTAAAATTTTGATTAATGTAATAATATAAAGTAGTAGAAATTGTTTATTGTAAAAAAACGACAGATATTAGATAATAGAACATATATGTTGTATATAAAATATACTCTTTATAGAGCTATGAAATATTTATAGATGTTACAATTCGTTAAAAAGAGGAGTGTGAGTGATTACATCTAAAATGTATTTACCAAGCACAATTTTACAAGATTGGATAAAAGTATTTTGGTTTATGGAAAGTGATATTAATGACCCAATCCAATCAAAACTAATTTTACCAGATGGTTGCGCTACTATTCTTTTTATATTAAAAGGTGATATGTATGTTGAAGAATATAATTCAACTGTGGCAAAAGGAATATATGTAGTTCCACCTATTTCTAAATTTCATAAGACTCATATTTCAAAAGATAGCTGTATTATTGATATACAATTAAAACCAGGAATTTTTACAAAACTATTTAATATTCCTGTAGAAAAGTTAGAATTGAAATTTTATGATATAAAAGAGCTTTCGTTAAATTTTGACTACTCAATAATTGGGCAATTATTCTCTTGTCTTAATAATAAATATTTAATGATTAAACTATTAAATAATTACTTTACTGAACTTTTTTATAAAAAAGATTTTCAAAAAGATAGTTTAATAATAGGATTATCTGATTTATATAAAAAAGGAAATCTTGATAATTTTTTCTATGAACAAAAATTATCAATAAGACAAATTCAAAGAAAAGTAAAAGAATTTACAGGATTATCCCCAAAAGAAATAAGTAAAATAGCAAGATTCTACAATGTACTAACTGAATATAGATATAACTCTGAAGATATGAAATTTGCACATATTGCACAAAAAAATAACTATACAGATCAATCTCATTTTATTAAAGAATTTAAAAGTTTTACTTCAAAAACTCCAAAAAATTTTCTTTTTGAAGCAGAAGAATATGCTCAATTTATAGGATTATCAAAAATAAATAATAGCTTTTTACATACTATTTAATTTACTTTTCCACCATCGTATAATGTAACTCTAAACCTTTAGAAGTTGAAACAAAACCATTTACATTTATAGTTCCATCATGTACCATTTTATGATGTTCTTTACATAAAGGAACTAAATTATATTTATGATTTGCATTTATATGTCCAATGAAGCCATCTTTATTTGCCCTTGCTTGTTCTTTTATATGATGAACATCATCACATGCTCGTCCACAAATTATACAAGTTGAGGCGAATACATTATTATTGTATTTTGAAGTTTTTCTTTGTGACAATCTTTCAATTGAAGAGTAATCATCAGTTAATTTTTTTCTTATTTCATTTGCAACAGATAAAAACTCTTTATCCATGTGAAGTGATTTTGCATACTCTAAACCATACATAGATGAACCACTTCCATAGGCTAACTTTCTATCAAAAATAAGTTTATCTTCATCATCTTTATACATAACAGATAAATGAAGTGCAATAATATTTTTTAGTTTTTGAATCTCTTCAATTTCTGGAAGTTGATGTAAATGTGTTGCAAAAACAAAAATAGCTTCTAGTTTTGAAAGTTTTAGAATTGAGCTAGCAACAATACTTAATCCACTCATAGTTTCTGTACTATGAGAGATTTCATCACCTAAAATAAGTGAGTTTTTACTAGCTCGATTAAAGATATTTTTTAACTCCAACATCTCAACGGCAAATGAAGATAAACCTTTTGCAATATTATCAGCTCCTGAAATTCTAGTGTAAACCGCATCAAAAATAGAAAATCTCATAGATTTACATGGTACATAAAATCCTGCTTGTGCCATGATTACAGAAATTCCAATTGCTTTCATTAGTGAAGATTTACCTGATGAGTTTATTCCATAAAGTAAAACTCCATGCATTTTATTATCAAACATATTTATAGGATTTGAATTTTTGATAATTACATTATCTTTATACTCTTTTGAAGCAAGGCTAAGTTCTCCTAAAATAATATCATTTGGAACATAAATACCTTGGTCTTCATTTGCTTCAATTATTGGATGTCGTAAATCAATAAGTTCTAAAAAGTTTTCATTATCTTTTGTTTTTACTATTTTTGGACAAGAGTAATTGTATTTTTTTGCTGTTTTTATATTTGAAACTGTTAAGTCAACTTCTGCAATAAATTGCACTAACTCTTCAAGTAAATTTGCAAATTTTTTCTCAAATTCAAGAATCTTTTCTTTAAATACAAGTTTATTTAACTCTATTATTTTTCGTAAATTATGCACATATTTATCTGAAATATCTTCTGTTAATTTACAAAATATCTTCACAGAGTTTGTTTGAACTCTAACTGCAAAATCTTTGAATAAATATAATTCATCATCTACAATCAAGTGAGAATTTAATAACTCTTCTTTGATTGAATTAAATCTATTTTTTGTTAAAGTTATAAAAAATCCCTCTTTATCAAGTCTATTTATTCCAACAAAATTTGAATCATCAGATTTTATATAAGATAATATATGTTTTTGTAAGATTTCTAGTTTTGAATATAAAATCTCATTTTGAATATTTAATTCATCAATTTGGGTATTTATTCCCTCACTTATCATATTTACTTCAACATCTTTTAGCATATATTTTCCACTAATACTTAAATCAAATGTTGAATCAATAGATTGAATAAAAAGCGTTAAATCAGCACTTGAACAAGGTGGAGTTATAAACTTATAATTCTCCATAAAAGTTACAACTTCTTTGATACTTAAAAGTGAATCATATAAGTAATTTAACTCAAAAGGATGAAGACGATTAAGTTTTATTCTACGTGTGAGTCTTTCAATATCATAAATATTTGCCAACTCATTTTCAATTGGAGCGTGATAATCATACAACTCTTTTGAAAGGGCAAGTCTTCGTAAAATTTCTTTGCTATCTTTTACAGGATGAGTAAGTCTTTCTTTTAAAAGTCTTTTTCCCATTGCTGTTGAAGTATTGTTTATTAGTTTTATTAAGCTTGGATTGTGTGTTGTTTCTATTACATTTAGTTGCTCTAAGGCATTGTTTCCCAAATAAATATATCTGCTAACATCAAGTTTTTGTGGATGTGAGAGTTTTTGAACAATATTTGAATCATGTCCTATTACAAAATCAATTAATACTGCAAGGGATTCCGTACTAAGTGGAACTCTTTCCATATCAAGATGTTCAATTGATGTTAAAAGTGATTGAATATTAAATACATTTTTAAATAACTCATTTTGATAAGAGATTTTTGGTCTAAAATGTCCAATATGAAAAGTTTTTAAAGAGAGTTCTAAATAATCAATAACCTCTTTTTGGTTTATATTTTTATCTGCAAAACTAACAATTATTTCATTTGTTTTGTGCATATTCATATAATTAAATACTTCATCTAAAGCGAAAAATTTATCTTCGCTTGTTCCATGAATCTCATTGTAATAACACTTTCCAGTTGTTACATCAATAGCACTATAACCAACAAGATAAATTCCTCTAATTTGGTCAATTAAAAGGGAAGTAATATTATTTTCATCTTGGTCAAGTACAAAATCAAAATTCGTTCCAGGGCTTACAACCGTGTCCAAATATCTCGTAACATTTGGTGGGATTCCCTTTTGTTTGATTAAAACAACTGTATATTTTTGCTCAGCAATAATTCTAGCTAAATGTTTTTCAAGTGAAATTGCAGGAACTCCAGCCATAATTGGATTCTCTTTTGAGTTTTCCAAAATTGCTTTATTTTTTCTAGTAAGCTGAATATTTAAAAGTTCTGCAATCTCTTTTGCTTTTCCTATTTTTTCTTCATCATTATTTACCTCATAAACTTCAAAAAAAGTTCCTATTTCCATAAGAACTACTGTATTTATTCCATACTTTTTTTCAAATAATTTTTGAAGTTTAAAATAGGTAATTGTTAATAAATCTTTTTTATTAGCTAAAAGTTCTGCTACTTGCTCTCTCACTTAGATTTAACTCCTGTCCAATCTCTTATGATTTTTCTTTGCTCTTTAGTTAAATTTGCATCTTCATGAATATATAAATAACTTTGTAAAGGCATTGCTGCATATGCTGTTCTAAATAAAGCTTTAGTTTTTTCTTCTTTTTGTTCAGGAGTATAATTTTCCCAAATAGAAAAATTTAAAGCTTTTCTTCCATTATTTACATGGGTTGAAATCACCCATGAAAATGGTGCAATTTGTGAATACCAAGGCCAAACTGTTTCATTTGAATGGCAATCAAAACAAGAAGTTTTTAACATAGTCATCACTTCTTCATTAGCTTTTATCTCTAACTCTTTTTGTACAACAAAATTTTCCTTATTAGGACGAATAAATTGCATAACAACAAATATAATAAATAATATTAATAAGGCTCTTTTCATATTTTACTCACACATTAAATTATATGGTCTTTTTAACTCTTCGATAAACAAAGGTACACTCATATTTCTGCCATATCTTTTAAACTCTTTAGAATCAAAAAATATAAGTGTTGTAGGAATTGAGAATATCATAAAATTAGCTGTAATCTCTTTATCTAAATCTGTTTTGACTTCAAAAAGTTCAAATTTAGGAAAAGCTTTTTTTATTTCCTCTTCAATTTTTGGTTTTAAAACCTTACAAACAGAACAATTTTCACCAGAAAAATATACTAATGTAGGATTTCCAGAATTTATACTATTTTGTAATTGATTCAGATTCGTAACTTGTATCAAAATCATCCTCCAAATCATCGCCAGCACATTTTATTGGCTGCTCTTTATTTATATTTACTTGGTATGCTTTTTCTCTAAAAATTGCCTCTTTTGAAAGTGATATTCCTTTCATATGAGATAATGGGAATGCAAAAGCAACACCTTGTCCAGTTGTTGTAATATGAAGTGTATGAATAATTGATTTTATAACTTCATTTACTAAATGTTGTGGTAATAAGAATAATAATAAAGCATCATTTGCTTCAAAAGATGTTCTATAAAAATTCTCCATTTCCCCAAGTCCAATTCCATCTGCTTTTAAAACAGTAACTCCTGAAGCCCCAGCTTTATGAGCAGCTGCAATTGCATCTAGTTTTTTATCTTCTGGAATTATTATAACAACAGCTGAAAACTGCAAAGTTAAAGAGTGTCGTACTTTTGAACCATCAATATTTACAGTTGATAAATCCATGTTATTAACATCTTCTATACCATCTTTTAATAACTCATCTTTTACTATTTGAGAGTTAGATCTAATTCCAATTTTTTCAATTATAATACCATAAAGCATTACTGTAATCATTGGAAAAAGTGAAGCAAAAGCAATTAGACCAAATCCATCAATTAAAGGACTTCTTCCTTCAATATTTGAAGCAAGTCCGATTCCAAGAGCCGCAACTAAAGGAACAGTTACTGTTGAAGTTGTAACTCCTCCACTATCATAAGCAATAGGAATAATATATTTGGGTGCAATAAAAGTTAAAATTATTACAACTAAATATCCAACAATAATATAATAGTGAATATGTCCACCATCAACAATTCTAAAAGCTCCAAGAGCAATACCAATTGCAACACCAAGAGCAACAAAAAGTCTTAATATAAAATCATTAATTTTTCCATCACTAATCTCTTTTGCTTTTTTAGCAATTGCCATAAGAGCAGGTTCAGCCATAGTTGTAGAAAAACCAATTGCAAAAGCAAATACATATATCATTAAAATTGAATTTGATTTTGTAAGTTCATAAGCCATAGTCTCACCAAGTGAGAATAATCCCATTTCTAGACCTAAAATAAAAGCATATAAACCTACAATTACTAAAATAAATCCTAAAAATACTGTTTTTATATTATGAATATGTTGTTTTAATACACCATATTGAAAAAATAGAATAATTGCTAAAATTGGGAATACATCTTTTATAACTGATGTTAATCCAGTAATTACACTCAAAACTGTAACTTCAGTTGGAACAGAAACAACAGGATTTATTAAAACATTAGCTACATTTTGTGCATCTACAAAATTATAAACAGCAATTCCATAAATTTGTACAAAAATCATTGGAGTTAATGAAGCAAAAGCGATTAATCCAAATCCATCAATAACTGGATTTCTTCCTTTTATATTTGAAGCAAGTCCAATTCCAAGAGCTGCTACTAAGGGAACTGTAACAGTTGAAGTTGTAACTCCTCCTAAATCATAAGATAATCCAATAATTTCAGGTGGTGCAAAAAATGTAATTGATACAACTATTAAATATCCAGCAATTATATAATAGTGAATTGGATGACCTTTTATAATTCTAAATACACCCAATAAAATAGCAAAACCAACAGAACCCGCAACTACAAATCGAAGAACCGTAGCATCTATTCTTCCACTTGAAATTGATGCTGCTTTATCAGCAATAACTGAGAGAGCTGGTTCAGCAATAGTTGTTCCAAAACCAATTAAAAATCCAAAGATTAAAATCCATGTAGTCCAACCAGATTTCGCAAAATCTCTTGCTAATCCCTCACCAACTGGAAATATCCCAATTTCAAGACCTTGTAAAAATATAGCAAGACCAACACCCACAATTCCTAAACCAATTGCAGTGCCAACCCAACCTTCTGGCACAGATTGAATAATTGCCAATTGAAAAAAAAGAATAACTATAATAATAGGAAGTAAATCTCTAAAGGAGTCTCTTAAAAGCTTTAAAAAAAAGTTAAACTGCATCATATATTAATTTATACTCCTAATAAATTTGTTAAATTTATCTAAATTTTCTTTGTAACCAATTGCAACCAAAGTATCTCCTGCATCAATTTTGTGATTTTTTGAATGTGAATTAAATATAAAATTATCGTTTACTTCTTTATTCGTTAGTCCAATTATTATAATATTAAACTCTTTACTAAAATCAAAATCTTTTAAATATTTACCATCTAAATGAGAACCCTCAATTATTGAAAATTCTTCAATATTTAATAAGGAATCACCAAAAAGAATTTCATCTAAAACGTGGGAAATAATTGGTTTGTCTAATAACCTAAACATTCTTAAAGCGCCAATTTCATAAGGATTGATTACTTTTGTAGCACCTGCTAATAACATTTTTTTACTATCAGATTTACTATTAGCCTTTGCTATTATTTTAATATTTTTATTTAAATTTCTTGCTGAAAGTGTAACAAAAAAATTATTATTTGAAGAATCACTTACACAATAAAAGGCTTTTACATTATTTTTAATTCCAATTTCTACTAATTCTTCATCTTCCAATAACTCTTTACGAAATGCATTAAAACCATCAATAATTGCTTTGTTATAATTATCTTCATCGAAATCAACAATAATTATTTCAAATTTTGAATTTTTTAAACTCTTTGCAATTTTACTTCCAAGATTACTATATCCATAAATTATTACTTTTGACATATCAAACCTTGAAATCTAGATTTATTAAATCTGATTTTAACTGTGAAATTGCACTTTTAAAACCAATAACTACAAATATATCATTTCTTTGAACTTTATACTCAATATTTATAGGATTAAAAATAAATTCATTTAAATCGGCCAAATTAATAATACCTAATAGTGTCAAACTATAATTTTTAAAATCTATTATATTTATATTTTTACCAAAAATTTTAGAATTTCTAGGTATTTCAACTTCATCAATAACTACATCAAAATCTCTATTTAGCAAAATTCCATCTATTGCCTCAAAGGCAACAGGTTGACCTAAATATTGAGATGCAACAAAAGCTGTAACATCATTAAATAAAATTGTTTCATTTACTCCTGCAATTTCAAATTTCTTTTTTGAATTGCTTTTATTTACCCTTGAAATAATTTTTATTTTTTCATTTAAAGCTCTTGCACTTAAAACTATTGATAAATTCACAGCATCATCATTTGTAAGTGCAATAACTGAATTTGCACCTTTATTTATTCCCATCATTTCCAATGTTTGCATATTTGTAGCGTCAGCATGAATTGCTAAATAATTAAGATTTTTTGCACTATTTACAGCATCTTTATCATTATCAATTACTATAAACTTTTTCCCAACATTCAATAATTCATCACAAAAATATTTTGCCATCATTCCAAAACCACAAACAATAACAAAATCCTTCATCTTTGAAGTCTCTGATTGAACTCTATTTTCTTTTATAATTTCCATTCTATCAGATAAACCAGTTGTTATAATTGATGTACCAAAAGCAATAACTAAAAAACTAGAAATTACAAGAACTAAAGTAACAAGTTTTCCTTCAATAGTTATTGGAACAACATCTCCATAACCAACCGTTGAAATAGTAATAATTGACCAATAAACTGCATCAAAAAAATCTACAATATTTGGATTTACACCCTCTGGTCCTTCATATAAAAAAATAACAGTTGATGAAAAAAATACAACAGTTACATATAAAAGTCCTAGAGTAAAAAGTTCAAACTTTCTCTCTTTAAATACTTGTAAAAATTCTTTTAGAGAGTTTGCATATCTCAAAATTTTAAATAATCTGAAAATCAGAAGAATTCTTAAAAGTCTCAAAGGTCTATAATAAGGTAAAATAGCTAATAAATCTACTATTGCCATTGGGGAGAGTATAAAATCAATTTTTTTTGAAATAATCTTTTTTATTGATTTACTTAGTTTATATTTTTTATTTAATAGTTGATTATTTTCATAATCTTCTATGATAATAGAGTGCATATCTGAACTAATCCACAAACGTCCTAAATACTCAATTGCAAAAATAACGACTGCAAAAAGTTCATAATCAGTTAATAATCTTAAGTTTTTATGATTTACTTCAAATATCAAAATTCCAATAGTACTTAGAACTAAAAAAATCATTACCATATCAAAATATTTTTTATAGTGATATGAATTATTTTCTAATATATTATAAGTGAATTCTTTAAATCTCTTATATTTAGTAGATGTTTCTAGTTTGTATGCTAATGAAATTATATATTTAGTCATAGGAACTTAATGTAAAGTAGTTAAACTACTTTACATTTTACTAGATTTGATGTTCGTTATTTTTAGACAATCTCTCTTTTTGAGAAAGATAAGAGTTTAAAGCTCCTAAATATGCCTTCGCAGTTGCAAGCATTGTATCTATACTTAATCCATGTCCAACAAAAGAAGGACTTGTTTGATCAAAAGAAACTCTTGTAGTAACTTTTGCAAGGGCATCTTTCCCTTCAGTTACTGAAGTTACTTTGTAATCTTTTAATTCCCCATTGTAACCTGTTAATCTATCAATAGTTTTAAAAATAGCATCCATAGTTCCATCACCAATTGCTGCATCTTTAATTATTTCATCTTTATATTTAATAGCAACAGCAGCCGTTGGAACACCTGCTGTACAATCTGATATTTGTAATCCAATTAACTCATAAGTTTTATCTTGATTTAACGATTCATCAGTAATTAACATTCTAATATCATCATCTGTAACGTCTTTTTTCTTATCTGCTAAATTTTTGAATTTTTCAAAAGCAGCATTTAACTCTTCCTCACTTACTTTATCAAATCCTAAATGAATAATTTTATCTCTAAATGCAGCTCGACCTGAGTGTTTTCCTAAAATTAAAGTAGAATCTTTAAATACTCCAACATCTTCAGGTTTCATAATTTCATAAGTTTCTTGATGTTTTAAAACACCATCTTGGTGAATTCCACTCTCATGTGAAAATGCATTTTTCCCAACAATTGCTTTATTTTGTTGTGGCTCAACTCCCGTTACAGTTGCTACTAATCTAGAAGTTGCATAAATTTCAGGTGTGTTGATATTTGTATATAAATCACCAAAAGCATCTTTTCGTGTTTTAATTGCCATTACAGCTTCTTCTAAAGCTGAATTACCAGCTCTCTCACCTAATCCATTTATTGTAACTTCTATTTGTCTAGCACCATTTAAAACAGCAGCTAAAGTATTTGCTGTTGCTAATCCTAAGTCATTGTGATTATGAACTGAAATAATTGCTCTATCACCAGCATATGCACTTAATTCTTTAACCATTGCACCTAATTCTGTTGGTAATCTATATCCCACAGTATCTGGTAAGTTAATAGTTCTAGCACCTGCTCCAATAACTGCATCCATTACTTCTTTCATAAATGAAATTTCACTTCTTCCAGCATCTTCTAAAGAGAACTCAACATCATCAACAAACGTTTTTGCATATTGAACTGCATGAATTGCTCTTTTAATTACTTCTTCTTCACTCATTTTTAATTTATATTTCATATGTATTGGTGAAGTTGCAATAAAAGTATGGATTCTATGTTTTGGAGCATGTTTAACAGCTAAACCAGCTTGTTTAATGTCATTTTCTATTGCTCTTGCTAATGAACAGATACTTGAATTTTTAACAATTTCAGCAATTCTGCTAACAGCATCAAAATCTCCTGGACTTGCTGCAGCGAATCCAGCTTCAATTACATCTACACCTAATTTTTCTAATTGTAAAGCTATTTTAATTTTTTCTTCAGTGTTCATAGAACAACCAGGACTTTGTTCACCGTCTCTTAATGTTGTATCAAATACTATAATTTTATTTTTATCCATCATATTAACCTTTTAAAATGTTATTTATTATATCTTTTTTTAAATAAAAAAAGAAAAACTGTGTTTTGATTATTTTGTTGTGATTGTAATTATAAAAATTTATAATTAGAGAGAAAAAGAAAGAAGCAGAAGAGAGTTAACACTTTTGATGAAATGGTTATTATAAAAATTAAATATTTTCATATATCTCTCCTTGTTTTTTGTTTTAAAGTGTTTAAGTATAATTAATAAATTTTTATTTGTCAATACTAAAAATAAAGTTTTATAAAAAACTCTATTTTTCTTCATCGAAAAGAGGAAGTTTTATGATAAATTTTGCACCCTCACTAGCATTTTCAAATTCTAATTTACCTTGCATATTCTCTTCAATAATAATTTTGGAGATAAAAAGTCCTAAACCAGAAGCTTTTTTATATGATTTAGTTGTAAAATATGGTTCAAATATACTATCAATAATACTTGAAGCTACTCCACCAGCATTATCAAGAATATATACATAAGCAAACTCTTGATCTTTTTTTATACTAACAAAAACTTTTTTAGGAGTAATATTTTTTTCAATAAGTGCATCTTTAGCATTTTGAAGAATATTAAAAATAACTTGTGAAAATTCTGTTGGAAAACCAAATAGATTAATTGATTTACTAAAATTATAATCAATTTTTATATTATGACTCATAAATGTTTCTTCTAACATTGACAAAGATTCCATTACAATTTCATCTAAATAAAACTCTTTTTTCACTTCATTTGGTTTAATGAAATTTTTTAATTCTTCATTTTTCAAATGCATTTCATTTATTATTCTATATAGTTGTTCCATTGATTTATTTACAAGTTCATTTTTAAAATTTATTTGTTTATGAATAGTATTTATATTTTGTAAAATAAAATTCAAACTTGAAATTGATTCTTCACACTCATCTAGCATATTTATTGAAATCTTTCCAATTCCTGCTAATCTTGATTGATGAATTAATAACTCTTCTTTTTTCTCTCTATTTAAAGTTTCTAATGTTAATTTTTCTTGTAAAAATTCAGCTAACTCTTTTTGTTCTTTATATTTTTCTTGTAAAGCTGTGTTTACTAATTCTAATTCAAAAGATTTCTGATGAGTAATATTTTTCATATCATTATTAGATTTTTCAAACTCTTTTTGATTATTCTTTAAATTTAAAACTATTGGCAAAATTACTATTTTAGAGACTAAAAAAGAGATTATTATTGAAGATAAAATTAAAATGATACTTAAATAAATGAACTCTTTTTCAAATGGCATTAAAGTTAATTGTGAATATAATAAAAGTCCAATTAATGATATTATAAAATTTAAGATAAATACTCTTCTAAATATTCTAGACATAATTATTACCTTCTAAATTGATATTTTCATTAAAGAATATATAAAAAAATTTGTGCATTGTGTTCCTATATAAATGTTATTACACTCAATTATAACTTAAATTAATAAAAAATAATATTTGATTGAGAGTGTTTAAGAGTGGGTAAAAAACTATAGTCTTTTACCCTAAAATATAAATAGAAGTCTATTTATTTTCTGTAGTATCATCACTGTTAATTGAACTATCTTCAACTACAGTTTCTTGTTGTTTTGTTTCAACAATTGCATCTGAGTGTAAATCTCCATCAATGAAAACTTCTCCACCATTTAATGTAATTATTTCTCTAACTCTTTCACCTGAAATAACTTCAATATCTAATAATTCAGCTGTCATTTGTTCAATTGAAACGCTATTGTCTCTTAATTTTTGTAAAACAATTTCATATCTTTCATTTAATAAATTTTTAGTATGATCATCTAAATCTTTAGCCATTGCATCAGAGAAATCTTTTTGAGTTTGACCACCTAAGAATTGATTAGATCTTTTTTCTAAAACCATAAGTCCAGCAATGTCACTCATACCATAAATTGTAGCCATAGATTTAATAATTCCAGTTGCTCTTTCAAGGTCATTTCCAGCACCTGTAGAAATTTCTCCAATAAATACCTCTTCAGCAGCTCTTCCACCTAAAAGAACATCAACTTCAGCAATAAGCTCATGTTTTTGCATTAAGTATTTATTCTCTTCTGGAGTATTTAAAGTATATCCTAAAGCAGCAAGTCCTCTAGGAACTATTGATACTTTATTTACTTTATTTGCGCCCTTTGTAATTTCAGCAATTAAAGCATGACCTGATTCATGGTACGCCACAATTTTTCTCTCTTTTGGAGAAATTCTTTTTGATTTTTTCTCTAAACCAGCAATTTGTCTCTCAACTGCCTCTTTAAAATCACTTGGATCTACTTGATCTTTTGAAGCACGACCAGCTAAAAGTGCAGCTTCATTTATGATATTTGCTAAATCAGCACCTGCAAGGCCTGCTGTCATTTTTGCAATCTCTTTTAAATCTACGTTTTTCCCAAGTTTTACATCTTTGATATGAACATTTAAAATTTCAATTCTTCCTTCATAATCAGGTTTATCAACTAAAACTTGTCTATCAAATCTACCTGGTCTTAAAAGTGCTGGATCTAAAACTTCTGGTCTATTAGTTGCAGCAAGTACAATAACAGGTGCATGTTCAGTTGAGAATCCATCCATTTCAGCTAAAAGCTGATTTAATGTTTGTTCTCTTTCGTCATTTCCACCCATTGGACCGCCACTTGCTCTGCTTTTTCCAATAGCGTCAATTTCATCAATAAAAATAATAGCAGGTGCTACTTTTTTTGCTTGCTCAAATAAATCTCTAACTCTTGATGCTCCAACTCCTACGAACATTTCAATAAATGCAGAACCCGAAACTGATAAAAATTCAACATTTGCTTCACCAGCAACTGCTTTTGCTAAAAGTGTTTTTCCTGTACCTGGAGGTCCTACTAATAAAACACCTTTTGGAATTTGTGCTCCAAGTCTTACATATCTATCTGGAGATTTCAAGAAATCAACAATTTCTTGAACTTCTTCTTTTGCTTCTTTATTTCCAGCCATATCATCAAAAGTTACATTTGGTTTTTCAGAATTTATCATCTTTTTAGATGATCCAATTCCAAGAATTCCTCCTGAACCTCCACCCATAGATTTTTGCATTCTTTTTGCAATAAACATCCAAATAGCAAAGAAAATAAATATAGGTAAAACCCATCCAAATAAAATATCAGCTAGGATATTTTCTTCGTTTATTCCACCATAAGATATATTATTTTTCTCTAATTCTGGAATTAAAGTATTATCAGGAACTACTCTTCTTGCTGTAAAAGTTGTAATTGAACCTGTTCCAGCTTTTGAGATAGCTTTGATTTGTGTATTTCCAATACCTACATAATCTATTTTTCCAGAACTAATTAAAGTTTTCAAATCAGAATATGCAATTGTTTTATTAGATGTTTGTCCAAATGCTTGTATATTTGAATTTGTAGCATCACCACCCATTTGATCTTCTGGGAAAATAGCTTTAAATGCAAATATTGTAACTATAGAAAAAATTACAAAAATTAATAATGGATTGTTATTAAAAAAATTGTTTCCATTATCATTGTTTTTATTATTGTTGTTACTATTATTAAAATTGTTATTATTTTGTTGTTTTTTAGCCATAAACTAAAACTCCTTATTATTTTTAAATACAACACTCATCCACTCATTTTTATGGATAAGTTTGATTTGCTCTAAATCATTAAATTTACTCAAAACTCTATTAATATGTTTATCTAATATACCTGAAATTATCAAAATTCCATTCTCATTTAAACATTTTTTTAAATCTGAAGCAATCATTACTAAAACATCAGCAACAATATTTGCAATTACCACATCATATTTTTTTGTTGTTTTATTTGTTGAACCAACCCATGAATCATTAAATGTTACGCCATTTAATTCAAAATTTGATTTTGTATCTACAACACAAACTTCATCAGTATCACAAATATCAACTATACAACCTTTTTTTGCAGCTGCAATTGCCAAGATCCCACTTCCAGTTCCAACATCTAAAACTGTTTGTTTATCATTTACAAATTCATCGATAGCTTCAATACAAGAAGATGTAGTTTCATGGTGACCAGAACCAAAAGATAGAGCTGGATTGATTATAATATCAATTTTACCATTTTTTTTCTCTTCCCATTCAGGTCTTATATAAAAACTTCCAACTTCAACAGCTTTAACTGATTCTTGGTACTGTTTTATCCAATCTATATTCTCTTTTTTTTCATAAGTTATTTCACACTTTGTATCTAGTGCTATTATAAACTCTTGTACACCAAAAATTAAATCATCAAGCTCATCTTCACTTCTTACAATCAAAGTTCCATCAAGTTCTTCAATAGCATCAGTAGTTACGGCATTTAATAAATCTAAAAAAAGTTCGTAGTTATTATCTGGTTTAAGGGTTAATTCAAAATAGTATTTAGACAAATATTTCCTTTATTAAACGATATATAATTTCTTTATTTATATAAAGTGTAATATTTTATCCAAATAAGTTTTGAATTATATTAAAAGCTTAAAAGAAGTTTTCTATCATATCTCTCATAACATCAATATCAGAGATTTTATTTACAATATCTCTAAATTCATTGGCACCTGTGTAACCTTTTGAATACGAGTGTAATAATTTTCTAAACATAATAGCACCATGAGGCCCATGGAATTTTAACATAGCATCAAAGTGTTCTAAAATAATCTCTTTTTTCATTTCACTTGAAATATCTTCAATACCATGTTTTAATTGATAAAATACCCAAGGTTTTCCAATAGCACCACGACCTATCATTACACCATCTGCATTTGTGTATGCTAAAACTTCTTTAGCTTTATCATAATCTTTAATATCGCCATTTGCAATTACAGGAATTGAAATAGCCTCTTTCATAGCTTTTATTGCATCATAATCAACAGGTGCTTTATATTTTCCTGCTCTTGTTCTTCCATGAACTGAAACAAAATCTACTCCACAAGCTTCAACTGCTTTTCCAATTTCAACTGGAATTTTATCATTTACTCCAATTCTTACTTTTGCACTTGTGTATTGTTTTTTTGAATATTTTTTTACAGTTGATAAAATCTCTTCAAGTTTTTTTAAATCACCTAAAAGGTTTGAGCCACTTCCATGATTAAAAACTTTTGGAGCAGGACATCCACAGTTTAAATCAATTCCATCAATTCCTTCAACATCATTTAAAAGCAAAACAGCATCACGAACAAGTTCTACACTATTTCCAGCAATTTGTACAAAATAAGGATCTTCAGTTGGGGATTTTTCTATCATTTTAAGAGTTCTTGCAGATTTATAAACTAAAGCATTTGATGAAATCATCTCAGAAATTGTTAAATCTGCACCAAATTTTTTAACAACAGAACGAAAAGGTAAATCAGTATAACCAGCAAGTGGCGCCAACACCATAAGGGGTCGGCTAAAATCAAGTTTTTTATTCATTATTTGTAAGATATCGCTTCTAAATTGTAGTGTTTTCCAGCTTCTTTTAAATCTAAAAGTGCTTTAAATGGTGAATATTCACCATCTTTTGTATTAACTAAAACTTCTTTTGCTTTAGTAATCATTTCATATTCAAATAATACATGTAAATATGCAGACGTTGCATCTTCAATTTCAGATGATAGTTTTTCAAATAATGCAATAATTTGGTCAGGTTTTAAAATTGTTTCGTAATTTTTTGCTAACATTATAAAATCATCTTTTTTATAATCTAAATCTTTTACAATTTTTAAAATCTCTTCAGTTGTAAAACCAAATTCATTATTAGCAGCATCTTTTTCAAAAAGTTTTTTTGCCATATCTTTGTCTAGTTTTACATTTTTATATACTTTTTTCATTGTAGTCATACTTTTATCTTTTAATACATTTTCAAAAGATTGTAATACTACATTAGAAGAGTAATTTTCTGGTTTTTTAAGAACATCAACTGCAAAATCTATTTGCTCATTTACTTTATTTAACATGTTTAAATTAGCTAGTGTTGTAGTTTCATTTATTTTAATTACTTTTTCACTTACATATTTTCCATCTTTTATATCTTGAACACCAGCAACTATTTTATTTAATTCTTCATCTGAAGAAGTAAATCTATTAGCTTGAACATCAATTTTTAGTTGAGAAAGAATAGAAGAAAGATTTTTAAACTCTTTTGTTTTGAATTTATATGTTTCATCTTTTTCTAGTAGATTTGATTTAATCATTTTAATCATTGTTTCATGGTCTTTTAGAACAGCTCTATGTTTAAAATAGTTAATCATTCCATACCATAAGATATGTACAAAAGTAACTATTGCTAATAAAGATATTGGGATTATTAACCACGCTGCAACTGGTAACGTAAGTGAATAATCAAACATTGTAAAATTGTAATCACCTAACTCTAAGCTATATGCAAAACCAAATACGGCTACAATTAAGATTATTGAGAAAATAAAATATTTCTTAAAACCCATTTTCTATCCTTTTTTATTATGAACTCTTATTTATTTTTTCATTATACAAAAATGTTTATAAATTACTTATGATACGGATGATTATTTTGAATGCTTAATGCTCTAAATATCTGTTCTGTTAAAACTACATTAGCAACTTTATGTGCCATTGTTAAATCGCTTAGTGATATTACACTATCACATTTAGTTAGAAATTCCCTTTGAAATCCATATGCCCCACCAATGAAAAAGTTAACTTCATTTTTATCTTCAAGTAGTGAGGAAAAAGCATAGGTATCAACTTTTTTCCCAAGAACATCAAGGGCAATATTGTATCCTTTTAGTAATGGTTCATAGGTTTCACTATAAGATTGTTGAGCCTCTTTTTCTCCAATGGTTTGTGCTTTTGCTATATTTTTATTAAATATATAAAATACTTCAACTTTTGCATATTTTGAAGACATTTTTATAAACTCTTTTATTAAAACATCAAACTCATCTTTTGATGGTTTAATTATTGAATAAATATTAATCTTCATAAAATCCACTTCCTACCACATTAAATCTAATATTTTCTATAATATCTTCAATTTTTACACCACCAATTGCACAAACTGGATGTTTTGAAATTTTTGCTAAATATGAAATTTTAGAACCTAAAATTGTTGATACATCTTTCGTACTCGTATTTTTATATGCACCAAGTCCAATCATATCAATTGCTAATTCGTTAGCCTCTAAAATTTCTAATTCATTGTGGGTTGAAATGCCAAGAAGTTTATCTTTTATTTTTAATCGCACAAGTTTTACTGCTAATTTCTTATCTTTATGAATTTTGTCTAAATCTTCTTGTCCTAAATGTAAACCATCTGCAAACTCAATTAATTCTATTTTATCATTTATAATTATTGGAATATTAAGCTCTGATTTTAAATATAAAAGATTTGTTTTTTGCTCTTCTAAAGAAGAAATTTTATCTCTGTATTGAACTATTTTTACATCTTTTTTTTTACATAAATCTACAAATTTTTCTAGTGAGATATTTTTTTTCAGAAGTGTTTCATAATCACATAAAACATATAAGAGATTAAAAGCTTCAAGTTTAAAACCCAAAGCTTTTTCAAGATTTGATAACATCAATTATTAACTAATCTTTTCTTTTTTAAACATACTTAATAAATCTGTTAATGTTTGTTTCATAGCAGATCTATTTACAACCATATCAATTGAACCATTTTTAAGTAAGAACTCAGCTCTTTGAAATCCTGCTGGTAAATCAGCTCCAATTGTTTGTTTGATAACTCTTTGTCCTGCAAATCCAATTAATGCACCTGGCTCTGCCATAATAATATCACCTAAAAATGCAAATGAAGCAGAAACTCCACCCATTGTTGGATCTGTTAATACAGAAATGTATGGAAGTTTTGCATGGTCAAGTTTTTTAAGAGCCGCTGAAGTTTTTGCCATTTGCATTAAAGCAAATGTTGATTCTTGCATTCTAGCACCCCCAGAAGCTGAAATAATAATAACACCTTGATGTTTTTCAATAGCTCTATTTACTGCTCGAACAATTTTTTCACCCTCAACAGAACCTAAACTTCCACCCATATAAGCAAAATCGAATACTACTAATTGAACTGGAATTTGATTAATAGTAGCTTCACCACTTACAACAGAAGATGTACGTCCAGTGTTTTTAAGTGCTTCTTCTACTCTTTTTTTATAAGAAGTTTTATCAACAAATTTTAGAGGATCATTAGGTTTTAACTCAGCATCAAACTCAACAAAACTATCTTTATCAGTTAAAATTTCAATTCTTCTTTTTGCCCCAATTCTCATATGAAAATTACATTTTGGACAAATATTGTCTTGAGCTTCCACCTCTTTAAAAAACATTAATGCATTACATTCTGGACACTTAATCCAGTGACTTGGTGCATCTTTTTTTGTTGGCTGTTCTTTTGATTTTGTATCAAAAGATATTTTGCTAAATAAGTTTCTTAAATCCATAATAATCCTTTAATCAATTTACTGAATATTTTCAAATTTTTCTAATTCGTCAAGTTTTTCCCAAGGGTAATCACTTTGACCAACTTGTCCTCGTGCTGCTACATCTGCATAAAGGAAAGTTTGTTCACTTGGTTTATCTAAATTAAACTTTTGTGTAATCCATCTTGGTGTTAATGGGAAAGTGTCCATTACAAATTGTGATAATTTATCATCATCAAATTTTGTATAAGACCCCATTGTATCAACTGATACAGATGTTGGCCGTGCAACACCAATTGCATATGAAATTTGTACAACTGCTTTTTTCGCAAGTCCAGCTGCAACAATATGTTTTGCAATCCATCTTGCTGCGTAAAGTCCAGATCTATCAACTTTTGTATAATCTTTAGAACTTTGAGCTCCACCACCAATTGGCGAATATCCACCAAATGAATCAACAATTAATTTTCTTCCTGTTAATCCACTATCATGTAAAGATGAGTGATTTACATATCTTCCTGTTGGATTAATATGAATAATTGTAGATTTTTTATCATACATATTTGATGGAAGTCCTGCATCATCAATTAATCCTTGAATTAATGCTCTTACTTCTTCTATTGGCATTCCTTCAACTGAAGGTGCACTTACAACTATTGTATGAATTTTTTGTGGATTACAATTTTCAAAATTTGCTTTTGTACCATAATCAACTGTAACTTGTGTTTTAATATCAACACCTAATTTTTGATTATGTTTTAAAGCATAATTATAAACTTTATCACATAACATTCTTGCGTATGTAATGGCTGCTGGCATATAATCAGCTGTTTCACTTGAAGCAAAACCAAACATGATTCCTTGATCTCCAGCTCCAATTTCTCCATCAACTTGGTCAACACCTTGATTAATATCAGGTGATTGTTGATTTAATAAAACTTGAACTTGTACATCATCAGGATGTAAACATTGTTCTTTTGTAAAAGCTGATTTTCCATCGTAACCGATTTTTGCTAATGCATCTTTTACTATTTTTTCATAATCTTTATTTGATAATTGAGCTGATGATTTTACTTCACCACCAATTACAACATGTTTCCCTGCAACAAAAACCTCTGAAGCTACTCTACTATCTTTGTCTGCAATAATTAATTTGTCTACGATAGAGTCAGCTATTATATCTGCGCATTTATCTGGGTGTCCAGGGCTTACTACTTCACTTGTAAATAAGTATTGTGTTTGTTTTTCCATTTTTGTTTTCCATCCTTTGTTTTCCACAAGCTATGCTTGAGTTGTTTTCCATCTTTTGTTTTCCATTTTTTTGTTTTCTATATTTGTTAAGAAATTTAAAATAAAAATTTAAAGAATTCAATTTGTCATAAAGACAAAAAGTTTCTAATTTTAGCTAAAGATAGCTGTTATTTACTTTTTTCTTTTAATTGCTTTCTAAAATTTTTAAGCATCTCTTTCTCTTCTTTCAATTTAGACTTCTCTTCAATATCTTTTGTATCTCTGATTTTTTTCTCTAATTTTGAAATTTTTTCTTCAATTTTATCTCGAAGTTTTTCTATCTTTTTTTCTTTTATATCCTCTTTATCAGTTAGTGACAAGTAACTTTTAGCTTTTTCATAAATCTTTTCCAGCTTCATAATCTTCTCCTAATTGTTTAATAGTTAAATCTTCTATCCATAATACTTTAGCAACATTTATCAACTTATTGATTACAGTATTTGCATGGGCACTATCATTTAATAATGTTGTTGCCATTCTTTTATCAATTCTTTTTTCTCTAATTAATACATCAATTCTTCCCGTTGCAATAACATCTAAACTTTTTAAATACTCTTTTAACAACTCAGCTTTAGCAAGAACATCTATTTCATCTTTACTATTTTTTATTTCGTTAATAGTATTCATAGTTTTAGCTATTGCTTCTCGAATATAGTTGTATTCATCTTTTATATAATTATTATCACTTAAAAGATATTTACTTATATTTTCTTGCAACTCTTGAGTATTTTTTACAGCTTCAGCTATATCTCTACAAGCAGTTCTTAAATCATATAAATATATTTTTTCAACATCATCTAAATCATTTATAAAATAAGTTGTATAATCGATTATATCACTATAAAGAGATTTAATTCTTGTTTGATAAAAATCTTCAATATTTAACTCTATTATATCTGTTGACTCTTTTACAACTAAAGATAAATTAGAAATACCCAAATATCTATGTCTATGTAACATAATAGCATGACTTAAAACTTCAGTTGCATTATCATATAAATGAATTGTCTCTTTTCTTGTTGCTTTTAATGCAGCAAATGGAACAGCTACAACTTGCATATCAAGATATTTTGTTTTTTGAATATAAACTTCAGCATCTTCAACAAATAATTTTTTTAAGAAACTTACTAATTTTGGAATAAAAAATGAAAATATCATTAATCCTAAAATATTAAATACCGTATGAAAAAGTGATAATTTCATAGAATAATCATCATTATTTATACCTAACAATTTTGCTAGATAATCTATAAAATCTATAAAAGGATACATTATAATAACAATAATAAAAGCTGTAACACTATTAAATATAAGTAATGAAAGTGCCATTCTTTTGCTGTTTGCATTTGAAACTATTGCACCCATAACAGCAGTTATTGTAGTACCAATATTAGCTCCAACTGCAATTGCAATTGCATTAATATATATAATTTGACCAGCTGCTAGTGCTGTAATTGTTAAAGCTAAAGTTGCACTACTTGATTGAATAATAATTGTGGCTAAAATACCAACAACAATATAAATAAAAATTCCATAATATCCCTCAACTGAAAATTGAGCTAAATCAATTCCTTGTTTTAAATCTTCAAACCCATCTTTCATATAGCCAATACCTAAAAAGACAAATCCTAAACCTAAAAATATATTTCCAATTCCTTGAATATTTTTTTGTTTGAAAAATCTAAAAATCACACCAAAAATAATCATTGGCAAGGCAAAAGCTGCAATATCTATTTTCATACCAAAAGATGAAACTATCCAAGCAGTTGCCGTTGTTCCAACATTTGAGCCAAAAACAACTCCAATAGCCCCAGATAAACTTATTAATTTTGCAGATAAAAAAGAGATTACAATTATAGAGATTAATGATGAACTTTGAAGTATTGCAGTTGCAACTACTCCTAATCCAATAGATTTAGGAATATTATCAGTACTTTTTGAAATTACTTTTTCTAATATCCCTCCACTAAAAAGCTTAAATCCTTCCTCCATAAAATACATTCCAATGATGAAAATACCAACACCTGCAATTATATATTTTGAGTCTTGATTTATATAAAGTAAATAAGCTAATAATACTAATAGAATATATGCTAAATATTTCTTCACTATTCAACCGTCACTGATTTTGCAAGATTTCTTGGCATATCAACATCATTTCCTAGTCTTATTGAAATTTCCATTGAAAAAAGTTGTAAAACAACTAACATTTCAAAAAACTCTAGCATATAATGGTCTGTTTTATTAATTTTTACAAAATCATCTGCTAAATCAAAATCAAGGGGAGAAATTGCACAAATTGTACTATCCCTTGCGCTTAACTCTTCTACATTTGATTTGATTTTATCATAAAGTAAGTTTTGTGGCATTAATGCAATAGTGAAAAGTTCTGGATCAGCTAAGGCAATTGGTCCATGCTTCATTTCACCTGCTGGATAACCTTCAGCATGTAAATATGAAATCTCTTTTAATTTTAAAGCACCTTCTAAAGCAAGTGGAAAGAATACATCTCTTCCAATAAAGAAAAATCCATGACCATGTAAATATCTTTTTGATAATCTTTTCATTTTTTCATGAACTTTATCACTAATACATAGCGTTTTTGGAACTTCTCTTAAAGTGTGTAACTCATTTTGTAAAAGTTCACTTGAAATTATATTTTTTGCTTTTGCAAAATATAAAGCTAACATCCATAAAACAACCGTTTGAGTTGAAAATGCTTTTGTTGAAGCAACCCCTTTTTCAATTCCAGCACGTGTAAGAATTGTTGCATCAGCTACTCTTGTCATTGAAGAGTTATCCACATTACAAACTACCAAAGTTTTTAATCCTGCTTTTTTTGCCATTTTTAAAGCTTCTAAAGTATCAGCAGTTTCACCACTTTGAGAGATTACGATAAATAAAATGTCTTTTGTTAAAAGTGGATCTTTGTATCTGAATTCACTTGCAATTTCTACATTACACTTAACTTTTGAAAGTCTTTCAAACAGATATGAAGCTGTTAATCCTGCATGGTATGAAGTTCCACAAGCGCAAATTTTTATTTCATTGATTCCTTCAATTATTGAAGACTCTATCTCATCAAATAAAATTTCATTATCTTTTATTCTTCCAAGCATACAATCACTAACAACATTACTTTGTTCATAAATCTCTTTTTCCATAAAAAATCTATATCCATCTTTTTGAGCAAATTGTTTTGAAGTTGGTAAGTTTGACCAAGAGTAATTATCATTAAAAAACTCAATAGAATTTGCACTTGCAACTCCACCCATTCCATCTTCTAAATAAACTACACTAGAAGCTAAACCAATTAAAGGAGCATCAGAAGAAGCAAATAAAACTTCATCTTTTTCATTTCCCTTTGCCACAATTAAAGGACTTCCATGTTTAAAGAAAAATATCTTTGTTGGTTCAGCTTTTGTGATTAATAAAATAGAAAAAGCACCCTCTAATCTTGAAATTGTATTTTTAAAAGATTGTGTTGCATCATTTAATTTATTATAATAATTCTCAAATAGATGAACGATAACTTCTGTATCAGTTTGAGATACAAATTTATGTCCTTTTGCTGTTAATTCTTCTTTTAACTCTTTATAGTTTTCAATAATTCCATTATGAACAACATAAGAGTATTCTCCTAAATGGGGGTGAGCGTTTAATTCTGTTGGTTTTCCATGGGTTGCCCATCTAGTATGTCCGATTCCTAATTCATAATTAGTTGATGCCAAAGTATTTACTTTTTCTTCAAGGTTAACAAGTTTTCCTAAAGCTTTAAAAACATCAATTTTATTATCTTTAAGAACTGCTATTCCAGCACTATCATAACCTCTATACTCTAACTCTTTTAAACCATCTAATAATATTTTTGTAGTCTCTTTTTTACCTATATAACCAACTATTCCACACATCAAAAAACCTTTTTAAATTTATTATATATATTATATTTAATAGTTACTAAATATGTACTTTTCACAACTTTTTTGTTATTTTATAAGTTCAAACTTTTTACAAGTTCATTATGAATTAAACCATTAGTTGCAACTATATATTTATCCTCAAATAAAGTATATTCTTCTCCATTAATATTTGATACAATTCCACCTGCTTCTGTAAGTATTAAAATTCCAGCACTTACATCCCAAGCTTTTAAATTCATTTCATAATATCCCTCATAAACGCCACGTGCCACATAACATAAATCAAGTGAAGCTGAACCTAATCTTCTTAAATCTTGACATAAAGGAAGTACATCTTTTATTTTTTTAACAACATCATTTAAATCATTTTCATCTGTTCCACTTGTATATGGAAAACCAGTTGCAAGTAGCGATTTTTGAAAATTATCTTCAAGGCTAACTTTTAATTTTTTACCATTTAAAAATGCACCTTTTCCTATTTTTGCTGTATATAATTCATCTAAGATTGGATTATATACAACAGCTAAATATGGTTTTTTATTTTTATAAACACCCACTGAAATAGCAGTATGTGGAACTCCATTTACAAAATTTGTTGTTCCATCTATTGGGTCAATTATTATTGAATTATTAAACTCTTTATTTGCATTGTCTGATTCTTCTGCGATTATATTAAACTTTTTAAATTTCTTTGAGAATTTCTTTTTTAAATATGTTTCAACTGCTACATCAAACTCTGTTACTAAATCTTTTTTTGCTTTGAAAGTAATATCTTTATTTGAGTAATACCCTTTTTTTAAAATCTTTCCAGCTTCTTTTATTATCTCTATTAACTCTTTTTTCATTTTCCAACCAATTATTTTTTTGTTATTCTACCCAATTATGAACAAAACTTCATATTTAATTCACTCTTAATTCATATTCAAAGATTAAACTAACAAAAAATATAAAAGGATAATCTTGATTGCATTTGCATTTAAAGCTTTGATGGCTAACAAATTAAAAACTATACTTATTTATCTAAGCCTAATTTTTTCAATAGTTTCTATTTTTTTAATTAGTTCCATTTCAAATGGAATAATAACAATGTATTCATCTATGCTAAAAAGTGATGGAGATATTATTATCACCCAAGCAAAAATTTCAGATACATTTTTTTCAAATGTAAATATAAATTTAATAGAGAAGATAAATCAAATCAAAGATGTAAAAGAAGCTTCAGCTTTGATTGTAGGAGCAAGTCCCGTTGAAAAACTTCCAATTGTTGCTATCTATGGAGCAAGTGATAATAGATTTAAAAATTATAAATTAATAGAGGGGAAATATCCATTAAAAGGTGATGTAATAGTTGGAAAATCTATTTTTGAACAATTAATAAATAAAAATGAAATCCAAATAGCAAATAAAAATTTTAAAATCTCTGGAGTTTTCAAAAGTGAAATTGGTTTTGAAAATGGTGGAGTGGTTTTAACAATTAATGATGCTGGAGAAATTTTCAATAAATCAGCTTCAATGATTATGGTAAATACAACACTAAACTCAAATGTAGATGAAATTATAAAAAATATCAAAGCTTTAGATGAACAAATTGAAGCTAAATCAACTCAAAACTTCGTGGATAATTACAACCAATTTAAAATCATAAAAACCTCATCAAATGTTATTTCATTTATCGCTTTTTCTATGGGATTGTTGGGAATTGTAAGTTTAATGAGTATCACAATAAATCAAAGAAGAGCTGAGTTTGGAATTAAAAGAGCTTTAGGAATAAGTACTTCTAAAATAGTTTATTCAATAATGATTGAGAGTTTTATTTTGGGAGTTTTTAGTTTTATTAGTGCTTTTATTTTTTCAAACATAGTTTTATATTTTATAAAAAATGCCTCAACTTTACAAGGTTATGTAAATGGCGAAATTTCAAATGAATTAGCATTTTATATCTTTGTAACTTCAATTTTTATGGCTATTTTTGGCTCAATAATTCCAGCATTAAATGCTGCTAAAACAGACCCAGTTGAGTTAATTCAAGGAAATAAAATATGATAAAAATTACAAATTTAACTCACTATTATAATAGAGATTTAGCCTTAGATAATATCAATTTAGAGATAAAAAAAGGTGAATTTGTTGCAATCATAGGAGAGAGTGGAAGTGGAAAATCTACACTTTTATCTATTTTATCAACTCTATTAAAACCATCAAGTGGAGATATTGTCTATGAAAATACAAATTACAAAAATATTAAAAATATAGATACTTTTAGACGTGAAAATATTGGATTTATTTTTCAATTTCATTATTTAATTAATTATCTAAGTGTTAAAGAAAATATAAATCTTGCTAATGAAAAAGCTTCAAAAGAAGAGATTTTTAATTTATTAAAACTTTTGGGGATTGAAAATTTAATAGATAAATATCCAAATGAGATTTCAGGAGGACAAAGACAAAGAGTTGCAATTGCAAGAGCTTTAATAAACAATCCAAAAGTAATTTTTGCAGATGAACCAACTGGAAATTTGGACTCAAAAAACTCTTTAAATGTATTCGAACTTTTTTCAACTTTGGCAAAAAAAGGAACAACAATAATTGTGGCAACACATGATAAAGAATTAGCTTTAAAAGCAGACATAACTTATGAGGTAAAAGATGGAAAACTTAAATAATTTCAACAATTTTATAACTAGAAACTTTAAAATTTCACTAGCATTTTTTGCACTTGGACTATTTTTTGGAATAATTTATTCTATAAATCTTTTAGGTTTTAGTATAAATTCTGAAACTTTAAATCCAGCAAATATGCGTTCAATTCATATTTCTTTAATGCTTTATGGTTTTGTTCCTTTAATGCTTTCATATTTGCCTTTTTTATTAATAAATAAAGAAGTTGGATTTGATAAAGATGGATTAAGATATTTAAATCTTTATACTATTATTTGGTTTATATTTCTTGTATTTATGGTAGTTTCACTACTTCTTGGGAAAAGTAGAGGTTTGGCTTTTTATGATTTTGCTTACGAATTAAATTTCTTACTTGCAATTGCTGGTATATTTTATATTATCGCTTTATATAAATTTATTAGACTTTATAAAAACACTCTTCCTTTATGGATAAAAGTGTGTTTAAGAGTTGTGATTATTGCGCCAATTGCTTTATTGATTCTAATGAATCCAATTATTGGTCAAGTTGAAAGTACAGTTACTGGTCCTCATGGTGATAATACTTTAGGAATGAGTTTAGCTTTAATTCCAATTTATTACTTGATAATTAAACTATTAAATATAAATGAATTTAAAGCTAGATGGAATATTTTATGGATTATTCCAACTATTTTTTATTTTGGTTCAGTATTACACAGAATCATTTTAGGACCACTAACTTACAATCAAGAGTGGTTTTTACAATATTTAACACTTTTATATGTTCCTCTTTTATATAGATGGTTTAAAGATAGCGATATTGAACCACATGCAAAAAAAGCTTTATTTATTTCTATATTAGCTTTTTTGTTTGTTGATGTTGAGGGAAATATTATATTCATTCCTGAAATTAGATGGCTTTTTCATAGAAATGATTTAATCATTGCTCATGCACATGTGGCAATGGGAATTGCAGTATTCTTTATGGTTATTGCTATGTTTATTTCTTATATAAAAGAGCTTCAAAAAGATATTTATTTAAACTCATACCTTTTTGCACTTGTTGGAATATTTGCAGTTTTAAGTATCTCTGGATTTGTTCAAGCTGGATTTATAAATATTCCAACTGAAAAGTTATGGATTTTAAGAACTGCCTTTGGATTTTTTGCTTTAATTTTTATTTTCGCTTTTATAAAAATGAAAACAACTTATTCAAAAATAGAACTTTATAACATCGCTGGAATTTTAAGTGATGGATTAGGTGGAATTTTTTTAATTTTACTTGCAAGTTTCATATATCCTTTAGTTGATTTTACTTTTAGTGGAGTTTATGAATATGTTGTTTTTACTTTTGTTAGTATGACAGGAGTAATTCATTTTATGGCTTTAAAAAATCTATCAAACCAAATTGTTTTAACAAATCTTAGTGTAGTTATTAGAGTATTTGCAAGTTCCATGTTTTTTGCTTTATATGCAAGTGGAAAGCTAGGTTTTGAAGCCTTAGCAATTTGTCTATTTGATTTAACTTTTGTATTTATTTACTTAATCTATTTCTATGAAAAGGATAAATTATGCAAAGATTAATCTTAATACTTTTTATAGCAAGTGAACTTTGTTATTATCTTCTAATTGCACAAACTGGAATTGTTGAATACTTTTCATCAAATTTATTTGTAATTGCACCACTTCCAATTGGAGGAGTTATTGGCTCAATTGTTGTTTCATATATAAAAATTGATGTTAAAAATAAAATCTCTACGTTTTTAATTATTCAATTAATAATGAGTTTTTTATACCCAAATTTTAATTTTTTAACACTTTTTATTTTAGGCTTTGCAGTTGGTTCAATGGCACCTTTAATTATAAATGAGATAAAAAAAGCAACTTTATTAGAACTTGGATTTGCACTTTGTCTTTCGTATGTAACTGGAACTTTTTTGTTTAATTATGAAGTTGATGATAGAGGAATAATTGCAATTGTTCTTACAACTATTACCTTGATAGCTTCAAGATTTTTACCAAAAGAAGAGCTAAATCAAAGCTCAAATCAAGAGTTTCCAATATTAATGATGGTTTTATGGGTATTTTTAGATTCTACACTTTTTGAATCACTTTCAAGGGATGTAACTCTTTCTATTTGGAGAGATGGCTTTAGTTTTCAAATCGCTTTATTTCATGTAGTTGGAGTTTTTTCTGCACTATATTTCAAAATTGAAAAAAATCAAAAAAGTCTATTAATTATAAGTTTGTTTGCACTTTCATATTTATTTTATTTTCTAAGGGAGGGATTTATTTTATCAATAATTTATCCAGTAGTAATATCATATTATAACGTTGTAATTTTACAAACTATTGTAAAAAAAGATTTTAGAACAATTACATTTTATATGATTTTTATTGGTTGGGTAGCTTCTGGTGCTGGGCTTTTTGTAGCTTTGGCTAATCTAATTTTATTTGTTCCAATTGTTTTATTAGCAATAATACTAAAAATAATGATTGGCGAATATAAACCAAATAACAAGGAGATAGAATATGTTTAAATTATTAATAATATTAAGTTTAGTTTTATTTGCAAATGCAAGTAATCTTAGTGTACAAACTGGTGAAATAATTGCTCACACAGAAGTTTTTGGAGATAGTGAAATAAATCCAACTACAAAAGATGTAAAAGCTGATTTAATCATGAATGACACAATAGAGTCAATCAAAGGTAAAATCTATTTTGATACTATTTCTTTAATTAGTGATAAAAAAACAAGAGATGAACACATGTATGAATTGCTACAAGCAGAAAAATTCAAAACAATCACTTTTGATATTAGAAGTATTGTAAAAACTGATGTAGATTATGAAATAAAAGGTGTTTTAACTTTAAATGGTGTTCAAAGAAATATCAAAGCAAAAATTTCTATTAACAAACAAAATAATCAAATCTTATTAACTGGAGGTTTTTCATTTAATCTTACTGATTTCTCACTAGAGCCACCAACAATGATGTTTTTAACAGTTAGAAACCAAACAGATATCTCTTATAATATAACATTAGAAGCTAAATAGATGAAAAATAGACTTATTTTATTACTTCTAATTTGTATTTTTGCAAAGGCATCTACTTTAAAAATAGATGATAAAATAAGTAGTTTTTCATTGCCAAATCAATTTGATAAGATTCATACAATCAATGGTGAAACTTCAAAAATCATTGTTACTTCTCAAAAAGAAAATGTAGAGTTAATAAATGATTTTTTATCTTCAAAAAATCATGATTTTTTAGATAAAAATCATACTGTTTTTATAGATGATATTTCAAAAGTTTCATCACTTATTGTAAAAATGTTTATTATTCCAAAACTTAGAGAGTATAACTATGATATTTTATTGATTCATAATGAAAATAGTAAAAAATTTTTAGAGAAAGAGCATAAAGTAAGTGTTTATATAATTAAAGATGCAAAAGTAAAAGATATTAAATATATCTCATCAAAAGAAGAGTTAGAAAGAGTTTTTAATGACTCTTACTAATCTTCAAACAGTAGAAATATTGGTTACTAATAAAAAATTAGATGATCTAAAAATCCTGCATTTAAGTGATTTACATATAAATAAAAAAACAACTATTTCACAAATTGAAGAGCTTGTAGTTTTATGCAATAAACAAACTTTTGATTTTATAGTTATTACTGGTGATATAATTGATACAAAAGTAAAATTCATAAAAGAGAAACTTCAAATTTTAAATAGCTTAAAGGGCAAAGTTTATTATATAAGTGGTAATCATGATCTATTTTATGGTTTAAATGATTTAAAAAAAGAGCTTTTTAATTTTATTTTTATGGATAATAATTGCACTGTTATTATTTATAAGAATGAAATTATTCATTTAGCTGGATTGCCAGATAGATTTTCAAAATTTTTCAAAATAAAAAGAGAAGATGAAAAAATAAAAAACTATCTTTTAAATGAACCCTCAATTTTTATTTCCCACCAACCAAAAGATTATAAAATTGCAGTTGATTCAAAGGCGAATCTTTTTTTATGTGGACATACCCATGGTGGACAGATTTACCCTTTTCATTATTTTGTAAGAATTGTTCAACCTTTTTTAGCAGGTCTTTTTTATAAAAAAAATACAGCTATTTATGTAAATAAAGGAATAGGAACTTGGGGTATTAACCTACGATACAAAGCAAATGCTGAAATAACTATTCTAAAATTAATAACAAAAAGTGTAGAATAATTTATGAAAATTTTAATAATAGAAGATGACGTAAAAATAATTAACTTTTTAAAAAAAGGTTTAGAAGAAGAATGCTATACAGTTGATTCTTCAACAAATGGTGATGAAGGTTTATACCTTGCTAGTGTAAATGAATATGATTTAATTTTACTTGATATTATGCTTCCAATAAAAGATGGAATGGAAGTTTGTAAAAGTTTAAGAGCTTCAAATATTCAAACTCCAATTATAATGCTAACAGCAAAAGATTCAATTGAAGATAAAATAAAAGGCTTAGATATTGGAGCAAATGATTATTTGCCAAAACCTTTTTCTTTTGCTGAATTATTAGCAAGAATAAGAGTTCAATTAAGAACACAAAGCACTTTACAAACAAAAATATCAATTGCTGATTTAGAACTTGATTTATTAAATAAAACTGCAATAAGAGCCAATGAAAATATTATATTAACTGCAAAAGAGTTCACTTTACTTGAATATCTAATAAAAAATAAAGATAGAGTTTTAAGTGAAACAGCAATAAATTCAGCACTTAGCTCTTTTGAAGATTCAAATATGAGTAATGTTGTAAATGTATATATTTATAGATTAAGAAATAAAATAGATAAGAATTTCGATAAAAAATTGATTAAAACAATAAGAGGAATAGGATTTAAAATAAGTGACAACTAATCTATCAATTAAAAAAAAACTTTTACTTTATAGTTTTTTTATACAACTTATAATTCTCTCAATTTTTTCTTACTCTTTATATAAAGCCCTTGAAATTTCAACAATTGATAGATTCCAAGCCACATTAAAAGTAATAATTCTTGATGTTACAGATGATGTTAAAGAAAAAGAAAAAATTGAAGATGTAGTTCTAGATGAAAATAAAGAGTATAACTTTGAACCTTTATATATTAGAATTTTAGATAATAAAAGTCATGAATCATTAAAACAAACTCCAAACTTTCCTGATGATATTAAAACTGATGATAATTACCTAAATAAATTAAAAGATAATATTATCACCTTTGAAGATCAGCCAAATTATTTAATAACTAGAATAAAAATAGATTTTAATTCCTCTATAAAAATAGTAATTGAAGTTGCTACAACAAAAGAGATGCTCTGGGCAAATTTAGAAAACATAGTTTATATTTTAAGTTTTATTGTTCCAATTATTTTAATATTTTCAGTTATTGGTGGAAACTTTTTAATATATAAATCTTTTTCACCAATAGAAAAAATTTTGGAAGAGTTGAAAAATATAACTGCTATTGATTTAACAGCTAGATTAAAAAGCACAAATAATAAAGACGAAATAAATCAACTAATAAATGGAATAAATAATCTACTAGAAAGATTAGAATCCTCATTTGAAAGAATTTCTCAATTTAGTTCTGATGCTTCCCATGAATTAAAAACTCCTTTAACTATTATAAAAGGTGAAATGGAAATAGCCTTACGAAAAGACAGAAGTGTAGAAGAGTATAAACAAACGCTAAAAACCTCTTTAGATGAAGTTGTTGTAATTGAACAATCCATAAATGATTTATTATTTTTAGCAAAAAATGAAAAAGATTTAATTACAAAAAGAGAAAAAGAGATTTTATATTTTGATGAAATTATAGATGAATCTATAAATGAAGTTAAAAACTTTGCAAAATTACATCAAATAGAAATCAAATTTGATTTAGTTGATGCCATTGAATTTAAAGGATATTCAAATCTTTTAAAAATAGCAATTAAAAATATTCTAAAAAATGCTATCCAATTTAGTCATGAAAATTCTTTAATACTTGTAAAAAGTTATAAGCAAGAAAACACTCTTAATATCTCAATTCAAGATTTTGGAATAGGAATTGAAGAAAATGAACAAGAAAAAATCTTTGAGAAATTTTATAGAACAGATAAAAGTAGAAATAAAAATTCAGGGGGAACTGGTCTTGGAATGTCAATTGTAAAAAAGATAATTGATATACATAAAGGATTAATAAAAATTAATAGTAAACCTGATCTTGGAACAATAATCACCCTTGTTTTTAAAGAATAAATAATTTTTTAAAGTTTCAGTTTGTTTTAATCTAAAAAGATGTTATAATTACATTATCTAAACGATTTGGAGGTGTGAATGACGAATATTTCACTTTTTATGGTTGTTAAAAATTAATATACAAAAGATTTATTTTATAGTAAATCTTGGTAAATAAGAGTCTTGTTTACTAAAAAATAATAATAAAAAGGGGTTTCAACAACCCCTTTTTTTATGGCAAAATTTTATCTAAATACTACATCAATACCATCAATAATATCAGCATCAATATCAAGATTACTTAAATTCTTTCGTAATAAACTAATTGCATCATTATGGGTCATTGATTTTCTATATGGTCTATCTTCAACTAATGCTTGATAAAAATCTAAACAAGATACAATTCTTTCTTCTAATCCCAACTCATTTGACGTCAAACCAAAAGGATAGCCACTTCCATCTAATCTTTCATGGTGAGCAGACGCCCACTTTGTAATATCACTAAAATTATCAATCTTACTTAAAATTGAATGGGTTAAATAAGCATGTTTTTTTATTTCAAAAAGCTCACTTTCTGTTAAACTTCCTTCTTTATCTAAAATAGAATTAGGAGTTCCAAGTTTTCCTATATCATGTAGATTTGATGCAATTTGGATTTTTAATTTTGTTTCTTCATCTAAATCGAAATATTCTGCTAGTTTTAAAGATTTTTCTTCCAAATCAAGTGAATGTTTAGCTGTGAATTTTGACTTCCCATCAATAATTTTTGAAAATATTTTAGTAATATATAAAAAATTATCAAGGCTTACTTCCATTTTAAAATCAGCTAATATATTTTCTAAAGGATTTACTTCTTCAAAATATTCCAAATCTCCCCAAAACAAAAATGAATTAGATAATTCTTTATAGGCAAGAACCAAGTCTCTTGAAAAAAGTTTTTCTTCATTTTCAAATACAAATCTGTTTATCTGTTCTTTTTTATCATAATCAATAATTGTTAAATCAAAATTTGTATCTAAAATATCTGCAAATGAAATTAATTGAGCAAATAAAGGTATTTCATCACCTTTTTTCTCAAAAAGTCCAGAACCGTCAAAATTCTCATGATGATATAAAATAACATTTTCTTGGAAAGTTAAAAAGGGAAATTCTTTAATATTATTTTCACCTATAATACAATGTTCTGAGAAGTTAATAATATCAAAATAATCTTCTGAGTTACTATCCTTGTATTCATTAGTAAAATTACAATAACTCTCGATTAAACCATTATCATGTAAAAGAGAATAAGAACATAAATCAAATTTTGCTTCATCACTTAAACCTATAATATTAGCGATTTTTAGGCATATATACGCAACTCTTTTGCTATGTTTTGCAGAAGTACATTTTATTTCACTCTCTGCCAAGTCTAATGCAAAAGAGATGGAAAATAAAAATTTATTAAGGCTTAAAGTCATAATAAAATCCTAATTTTTTTAAGTAATAATATTATAACAGAAAGTTATTTATAGATAGAATTATTTTAAAAATAAAAAAAGGAGAAGGTCAAAAAACCTTCTCCTTTTATGTGAAATGTAATTTTATTATAAATTACATCATTCCTGGCATTCCCATTCCGCCCATATCAGGCATAGCTGGCATTGCAGGTTTATCTTCTTTAATATCAGTTACTGTAGCTTCAGTTGTTAATAAAAGTGATGCAACTGAAACAGCATTTTGCATTGCAACTCTTTCAACTTTTGCAGGATCCACAATTCCAGCTTCAAACATATCAACATATTCACCAGTTGCAGCATTAAATCCTAAATTTTCATTTGTAGATTTTTCAACTTCATTTGCAACAACACCAGCATCATAACCAGCATTTGTAGCAATTTGTTTTAAAGGTGCTTTAATTGCTCTAAAAATGATTGCAGCTCCAATTGCTTCATCACCTTCAAGTTCAAGTTTAACTTTAGCAGCAGCTCTAATTAAAGCAGCTCCTCCACCAATTACAATTCCTTCTTCAACAGCAGCTCTTGTTGCACTTAATGCATCATCAACTCTATCTTTTTTCTCTTTCATTTCAGTCTCAGATGCAGCTCCAACTTTAATAACAGCTACTCCTCCACTTAATTTTGCAAGTCTTTCTTGTAATTTTTCTTTATCATATTCAGAAGTTGTATTTGAAATTTCTGCTTTGATTTGATTAACTCTTGCTTTTACTCTTTCACCATCACCACTTCCATCAACGATAGTTGTATTATCTTTATCAATTACAACTTTTGAAGCAGTTCCTAAACAAGAGAATTCAGCAGTTTCAAGTTTCATTCCCATCTCTTCAGAAATTACAGTTCCACCAGTTAATACTGCAATATCTTCAAGCATAGCTTTTCTTCTATCACCAAATCCTGGAGCTTTAACAGCTGCAATATTTAAAGAACCTCTTAATCTATTTACAACTAAAGTTGCTAATGCTTCACCATCAACATCTTCTGCAATGATTACTAAAGGTCTTCCTGATTGATTAACTGATTCTAAAATTGGTAACATCTCTTTTAAAGAAGAGATTTTTTTGTCATATAATAAAATAAATGGATTATTAAATTCACCAATCATTTTTTCAGCATTTGTTACAAAATATGGAGATAAATATCCTCTATCAAATTGCATACCTTCAACAACATCTAGTTCATCAGAGATACCTTTTGCTTCTTCAACAGTAATAACACCATCTTTTCCAACTTTATCCATAGCTTCAGCAATCATAGCTCCAATTGCTTTATCAGAGTTTGCAGAAATAGTAGCAACTTGCTCAATTTCAGTTTTATTAGCAACAACTCTTGAAGCTTTTTTTAGTTCAGCTAAAATAGCTTCAGTAGCTTTATCCATACCTCTTTTTAAGATAATTGGATTTGCGCCAGCTGTTACATTTCTTAATCCCTCTTTGAAAATTGAGTGAGCTAAAATAGTTGCAGTTGTAGTTCCATCCCCTGCTTCATCAGCAGTTTTTGAAGCAACTTCTTTTACAAGTTGTGCTCCCATATTTTCTAAAGTATCTTTTAATTCGATTTCTCTAGCAACTGATACACCATCTTTTGTAATTGTTGGAGCTCCGAAAGATTTTTGTAATAAAACATTTCTTCCTCTTGGTCCCATTGTAACTTTTACAGCATCTGCTAACTTTTCAACACCTGCATATAATCTATTTCTTGCACTATCACTGAATATTACTTCTTTTGCCATTACATAACTCCTATAACGTTTTCAATATTTAAAATCAGATATTCTTGACCATCAAGTTTAAATTCTGTTCCTCTAAATTGTTCAAATACAATTGTATCACCAACTTTTACATCTTCAACTTTATTACCAATTGCTACAACTTCAGCTGTGTGTGGTTTTTCTTTAGCATTATCAGGAATATAAATTCCACTTGCAGTTTTATTTTCTACTTCTGTTCTTTTAACAAGAACTCTTTCACCTAGTGGTTTAAAATTCATAGTATTTCCTTTGTTGATTATAATTATATTTTTTTCTATTAAAACTTAGACATTTAGCACTCATAAATTCTAAGTGCTAAATTTTATTAAAATTCAGAAATTTTGTCAAGAGATTTGAGTTAATTTGACTAAGAGTTTAAACTTTTTATTTATGTCTATTTATATATTTTAAAAGCAACTCTTCTAAAGATTGTTTTAAATTCTCATCAAATGTACCAAGTATTTGTGTACATTTAAAAGCTAATTCATCAGCACTCTTTTTTGCACCTTCAAGCCCTAATAAATTAACAAAAGAATTTTTTGCTTCATCATTTTTTGTAGTTTTTCCAGCTTCTTCTTCACTACAAGTCTCATCAATAATATCATCTTGAATCTGAAATAGTAAACCTAAATCAATTCCAAAATTATATAGTTTTTCTTGAGTTAATAAATCATATTCACTAATAATTGCACCCATTTTAAGACTTGCAGCTATTAATCTTGCCGTCTTATGAATATGTAAAAATTCTAATTGAGATAATTCTAATTTTTGGTTTTCAAAATTACAGTCAATCGCTTGACCAATTATCATACCATTAATTCCACCATTGAAGCTTAAACATTTAATTAAATCAATTTTTATGTCATTCGATAGTGCTGCATTTGCAATTAGTGCAAATGCCTCAGTATTTAAAGCATCCCCAACTAAAATTGCTGTAACTTCATCATATTTTTTATGTAAAGTTTGGAAACCTCTTCTTAAATCAGCATTATCCATAGCTGGTAAATCATCATGAATAAGAGAATATGTATGTAAAAACTCTAAACCTAAAGCAACATCAAATGAGTTTGGAATTAGTAAACTTTTGTTTGATTTTACAACAGATAATAAAAGCATAGGCCGAAATCTTTTTCCACCTGCTTTTAACATATCGGCTAAAGCATCCTCAAAATGAGGATGAAAAGTTTTTGATTTAGGAAGATTATTTAATAAATAATCTTCAAATGAAGATAATAATTTTTCCATAGAGTTATTTTTGTCCAAAAGAACCTAGTCCACCCATCATATTCATAGCCAACATTTTTTTGTTTTCATCACTTTGTTTAATAACATCATTCATACATGAAATCAATAAAATTTGTAAAGAGTCTTTATCTTCAAGTAAAGAATCATCAATTTTTAAATCTATTACTTCTGAATTTCCATTAATAGAAATTTCAATCATTCCACCACCAGCTTTTGATGTGAAAATTCTTGAAGCATTTTCATCTTTGGCATTTTTTGCCATGTCTTGAAATTGATTTAACATATCACCTAAATTCAGGTTTTTTAAATCAATTCCATCAAACATGGTCACTTCCAACTAATTCATTAGTGATTAATTCTATATTATTTTTATCGTCTACTAAAACTACAATTGGTTTATAATTTTCAAGTTCAGCTTCACTATAAGAAGCATAAGAAATAACGATAATTTTATCACCTATTTCAACTTTTCTAGCTGCTGCTCCATTAAGACACATATCTTTTGAACCAGCCTTTCCTTTTATAACATAAGTAGCAAATCTCTCACCATTATTAACATTTACGATTTCAACTTTTTGACCTACTCTTAATGCAGATGCTTTCATCAAATCTTCATCAATAGTGATTGAACCAACGTAATTCAAGTTTGCATCCGTAACAGTTGCTCTATGAATTTTACTATATAGCATATCAAATGTCATATATTAATTCCTTTTTTATTTTACTAAATTAACAGGCTCACCCCAAAATTGAGAAGAGATTAAATACTCTTCAACAGGGTTTCCACCTAATATGTGTTCATCTATAATTCTATCTATTTTTTCCTTAGATAGAGAAGCATACATAAAATGCCCAGGTTCTACCAACATTAATGGTCCCATTTGGCATCTTCCTAAACATGAAGTTCTAACAATTTGAACAGGACCCATCACACCTGATTTCATTAAACTTTGAGCTGCGTGATTAAATAAATCTCTTGTATTCTCATTTACACATGATGGTTTTGGCATTCCAGGAGGTGAAGATTGTTCACATTTGAATAAATAAAATGTTGGTTGTGGGATACTTGGCATTTCCATATTTTTCCTTTTTTTATGTGCATTTTATAACATTTTTCTGAATTCTAACACTTTTTTTTTAAATTATACTAAAAATATCTCTTTTATGTTTCTTTAAATCTAAAATAATATACTATTTCCCAAATTTACTAAATTAAGGGTTGTTTATGAAAAAAATATTGTTTACTCTTTTTTCATTTGTTTTACTTTTGGAAGCTAATCCTATTGCAACATTTGAAACTTCAAAGGGAAATTTTAAAGTTGAACTAAGAGCTGATTTAGCTCCAAAAGCTGTTGAAAATTTTGTTACACATTCAAAAAATGGTTATTACAATGGACTAATATTTCATAGAGTTATAAAAGATTTTATGATTCAAGGTGGAGATCCAACAGGAACTGGTGCTGGTGGAGAGTCAATTTGGGGTGGAAAATTTGCAGATGAATTTGCTCCAAATGCTGTATTTGATAAAGCTGGAATTCTTGCAATGGCAAATGCTGGGCCAAATACAAATGCTAGTCAATTTTTTATTACTACAGTTCCTACATATTGGTTAAATGGAAGACATACAATTTTTGGTTATGTTAAAGAGGGATTTGATGTTGTAAGAAAAATTGAAAATGTTCCAACAACAAGTAGATATGAAGGAAATAAACCTTTAGAAGATGTAAAAATTATATCTATAAAAATTGAAGAATAAATCAAGATTTTCTTGATTTATTCAGCCTTTTTTTCTATCCAAATATTTTACTCATAAAAGTTTTATCTCCATGTGCAATTATCTGTTTTTCAAGATTCTCTATTCGAGCTGTTTCTTGTTTTGCTTTTTCTTTCCAATACTCTAATTTTTGTAATAAAACATCATCAGATTGAGTTGAATCTATTTTTTCTAATAATTCAGCAATTCTATCTTCTAATTCTGATACTTTTGTATCATAATTTACTTTTTGTTGAGAAAGTAACTTTTCCTCATCTAATTCAAGTTGAAATAGTTTATCTTTTAATTTTTTATTCTCTAATCTTAAATCACTATTCTCTTTTGAAAATTTAAATGCGACATGAGTATTAGAATTTTTCTTATATAATCCAATTTCTGTCTTTAGATTTTTATTTTCTAATCTATATTTTTCATTACTATAAATATATTTATCAATATTTTTCAAAGCTTGATCTAACTCAATCTGAGCTCTATCTAGTCTATGTTTCAAATCATTAATTATTTGATTTTGTTCTAAAGTTCCCTCTTTACTTCTAATAAAAATATCACTTTTATCTCGCATTAAAGCTAATTGGATTTCTCTTTTTTTATTTAATTCATCTGTAATATCTTTTTGAATTGAAATTGCGCCATTCATTTCACCTGCTTCATCAAGCGTTGGCATTACATAAGCATCAGTAGTAAAAGAGCTTCCATCTTTTTTTATATTTTTAAGTTTTCCTTGCCAAGGTTTATTATTTAAAATATTTGCGTATAGATTTGTATAAATATCACTTGCCATATCATGGTATTTTAAATACTTTAATTCTTTTCCAATTAAATCAGAGCTTTCAAATCCTGATATTTCACAAAAAAGCTCATTTACATAAGTTATATTTAGATGAGTATCTGTTTTAATAACAATATTATTACTATCAAGAATCTCTTTATATTTTGCAAGTTCATCTTGTTGTTGTTTTAATAAAAACTCATGATACAAGTTATTACCAATATCATTCATTAAATCTAATAAATATCTAACATCAATAGGTTTTACAATATATTCTTGAACTCTTAATTTAATTGCTTCTGCTAAAAATTCATTATCAGAATATGCAGTTGCTAAAATTACTGGAATTTTAGTATCAAAATCTCGAACTTTTTTTATCATTTCGATACCATTTAATTCAGGCATATTTATATCTGTTAAAATTAAATCAATATCATCTTGATTTTCAAGATATGTTCTTAATCCCTCTTTACCATTTCTTGCAACATGAACTGTAGAGAAAAAATTTGATAATAATTGAGATAATTCAACTCTAATTACATCATCATCTTCAACATATAAAAGAGTTAATCTTTTTAACAAATTTTTATCTATACTCATATACTCACTTTTTTATTTTAGTCTCGTAACTCGTCTTTTGCAACAACTCTTTCAATATCCATAACAACAAGCATTTCATTATTTGCAAGTCTAATATAACCTTTTAGGTATTTTGATGGAATTGCAGAACCCATTTCAGAAACTGCTGCTAACATACTTGTATCAAGTCTTTGAACATCATCAACTAAATCTACAACTATTCCTATAATTCTTTTATCTTCAGTGATTACTGCAATTACAGATGTATTCTCATCATAAGTTCCAGGACCTGTATTAAATTTAAGTCTAATATCCAAAATAGGAACAACTTCACCTCTTAAACTAATTAGGCCCTTTACCCATTTAGAAATATTAGGTAGTGGAGTAATATTATCAGGATATGTTAAAATTTCTCTAATTTTTGGTAACTCAATAGCGTATTTCATCGCACCTAACTCAAATGTCATAAACTCACTTGTATTTGCATAATCTATAACTTTTTTTTCATTATTTTCCATAAAACATTCCTTTTAATCGCTTCAAGAGTTTTCACTTGTTTTGTATTATTTTACCTACAGTAAACTTAAATTTTATTGTTTTTGTATTTTATTTAAAATACAGCTTGCAATATATTTAGGCGTTTGTAAATCTATTTCATCACCAACTTTTAAATCTTCGAAAGAAATTATTTTATTATCTTTAGAAATTTGCACAAATCCATTTTTATCTTTTTTATCTGGATGATTTAACTCAAAATTTGATTTTAATAAATCTATTTGATTTTGAGATTTAACAAAAATAGCAGAAAAACTATTTTTCATACTATTTTTTAATAAATTAAGTTCATTTAAAGAGCTTAAAATCTTTTGTGATAGGTCGGTTTTAAATGATGATTTTAATAGATTTATTTCTGTTTGAATATAATTAAATTTTGTCTCAATAGAGTTTTGTTCAAACAATCTTTTCATATTTGATAGTTCTTGCTGTTTATTAAACAAAATATTTTTTAATCGATTATTATATTCATTACTTAAAGAGTCCAAATAAATTCTATGTTCATTTATATCTGGTAAAGCAATTTCAATTGCATTTGATGGAGTTGCTGCTCGAATATCAGCAACAAAATCAGAAATCAAATAATCAACCTCATGTCCTACAGCTGAAATAATTGGAGTCCTTGCTTCATGAATAGCGATTGCAACTATTTCTTCATTAAATGCCCATAAATCCTCAATACTTCCCCCACCTCGTCCAACAATCATAATATCACAATGTAATTTATCTGCATATTTAATAGAGTTTGCAATATCAAAAGCAGCACCCTCTCCTTGAACTAAAGTTGGAACTAAAATAAATTCAACTAAAGGCCATCTATGATTTGCAACTTTTTTCATATCTTCAATTGCTGCACCCGTTGGAGAAGTTACGAGTGCAATTTTCTTAGGATATTTAGGAAGTGGTTGTTTATAATTTCCATCAAAATAACCTTTTGCCTCAAGTTTGTTTTTTAATTGCTCAAAGGCAAATGCTAATGCACCTTGACCTGAGGGTTCAATTTTGTTGCATAAAAGTTGATAATTTCCCCTTGGTGCATAAACTGTAATATTTCCATTGATTACAACTTTTTGACCATTTTCAAGTTGGAATTTTAGATATTTTGTATTTCCTTTGAACATTACACATGAAAGTGTTGAACTCTCATCTTTTATGGAAAAATAGATATGTCCAGAGTTATGATAAGTTAGATTTGAAATTTCACCTTCCACATAAACTTGGATAAATGTAGTTTCAAGAAGAGATTTTATTTGAACATTTAATGTTGATACAGAGATTGGTTTATTCATATTTTAATGCTAGAAAACTAAATTTTTCTAGCGATTATTAAAGTTGAAATATTCATAGAAAATGCTTTTACATGAATTGGTTCAAGTCCAGCATTTTTAAGCTCTTTACATAAATTTTCAGTTGTTAAAAATTCATCTATAGAGTTTGGTAAATATGTATATGCTTCTTTATTTTTTGAAATTAATCCACCTAAAACTGGCAGAATTTTATTCATATAAAAATCTGTTAAATGGTCAAGTAATTTCTCTTTTTTATTTTTAGTAAACTCTGAAATTACAACTAATCCATCTTTTTTTAAAACCCTTGCAAATTCATCAAAAGCTTCTTGTCTTTGTACTACATTTCTAATTCCGTATGAAATTGAAATAATATCAGCACTAGAGCTATCAAGTGGCATTGATGCAGCTCCAGCTTCAATAAACTCAACATCAGGAAGTTTCTTTTTACCAACTTCCATCATTCCAACACTTGGATCAACTCCCACGATATTTTCTAAATTAATTGAGTTTTCATTTGCAACTTTTTTCCAAAATAGAATCATATCACCCGTTCCACACGCAACATCTACGATTTTGCTAATACTTTTTTTACCATAAAAATTAAAAGCTAAATTACAAGCTTTATTTCTCCATGATTTATCAATTCCCATTGATAAAACTCTATTTGCAACATCATAAGTTCCTGCAATATCATTGAACATTGATACGATTTTTTCTTGTTTTTCCATTATTACATTTATCCTAATTTTCTTATTTTATAAAATATATTTACCTATTATCAAGCCAACAATCAAGCCAACATTAACAGCAACTGCAATAGCCATATATGACAATTTTTTATCAGAATAAGGCAGTTTATTTATAATATCTTCTTGATGTTTTAAAGTTATTCCAAAATTTTGTGTTGATTTTTCTAAATTATCAGCTGCTTTTCGTAAAGCAATTTCTGAGAATTCCATTCTTTCAACAAGCTCTTTTGCTTGTTTGAAACTCATATCACTCATTTTTTAATTTCAATCCATCTATCTAAATCACAAAAAATCTTATTTAAAGTGTTTAATACATAATCTTTTGCTTCTGTTTGAATTCTTCTAAAAAATAGATATTTTCTGGCACTTTCAATATCTCCAACATCTTTTGCTTGAATAGCTTTTGCTGCAAAATCTGTGTTGTTATAAGCCATTTCCCAAACGGTTGAACCTAAGTATCTACTCATTGTAATTACTTTATCATTTTTAACTGGAAAATATTTTGGGTCTTTTACAAAGTCACAAATTACAGAGTTTGATTCTAAATATTTATGTCCAAAAAAGTTGATGAATTGTTCATTATAATAATCTTCATCCATTGAAATAGCTCTATTTAATGCAAAAATTATATTATCTTCAGGATTTTTTTCTATTTTTCTGATTTTTTTCATGGTTGCAATTGCATTTTTTCCATCAAGCTCACCATCACCTAAAGGAATAATCCATTTAACATTTCCAAAAGAGCCAACTTTTTTAATCTCATCAAGAACTAAAGATGAAGTTTTATTTCCACCAACATCAACGATAACTTCATGATTATCATCCATTAAGATTAATTCATCTAATTCACTTAATCTATTTGTTCCTAACATTTTTTTATTTACAATTTCGGTTCTTGTAAATGATCTTGAATCATTATTCTCATCATCTATTTCAATGTATGTAATTTTTTTGCCATGTTTTTTATATAAATATGGAGCTAAAACTTGCATTGCAACAGTAGATTTACCTACGCCACCTTTTGTTTGTGGAATTATAATCATCAATTAGCCTTTGGGATTTCGTTTCATAAATTCGACAATTTTGCCATGAAACCTTGCATAAATTTTATTTAATGGGATTTCATAACCATATAGTTGGCTTATTTTATCGTAATTATCATTAATTCCATATACTAAATATGACTGTATATCGTAATATGAATCAAACTCATAGCCAAATCTTGCCAATAGTTTTGCTGTGTATTTATCCACAACCATATATTCTTGTTTGCAAGCGTAACACAAAATTGCATCGGCAGTTTCAGGTCCAATTCCTTTTTGTTTTAAAAGCCAATCTAGATTTACATTTTTACAAAAATTCTCAAAAGTTTCAAAATCTTTTAGTATATTTTTTGCTAATTGAATTAATCTTTTTGATTTTTGATTTTTAAATCCACTTGGAGTTATAGCATCAATTAAAAGTTCTAAATCACAATTTGCTAGATTTCCTAAATTTAACAAATCTAATTTTTTCAGATTTTCTAGAGATTTTTCTACATTTGTCCATTTAGTATTTTGAGTTAAAATTGCACCTATTAAAATCTCAAAATCATTATTTGAAGGCCACCAAAATTCTAAACTTTCATCTATTAAATTTTGGTTTTTCAAATATACTAAAAGCTCATAAGAGTTTGAAATACTAATCAATAAAAGCCTCAGTAATAAATAACTTAGGATTATTACAATATTTTTTTATTTTAAAGGCACTTTGAGCTTTTCCATCTTCAATATCGACAACAAGCATTTGTAAAATTGATTTACAAGAGTTAGGAACTTCAAAATGTCCACCAATTCCTGTTGTTACTTTTTGAATTGGAATTTTACTTTCCATTCCAATTACATTATCTCGACATCCAGTTAAACCAATATCAGTTAAATATGCAGTGTTTTCAAAAATTTGTAAATCATCTGTTCCCACATGAGTATGTGTCCCACAAATTGCACTCACTTGGTTTTTAAACATCATTAACATTATTCTTTTTTCACTTGTTACTTCTGCGTGAAAATCTATAAATATATTTTTAATCTCTTGTTCATGAAGATTTGAAACTAACTTTTTTGCCCAATTAAAAGGATTTTCGACCGTTGGCATTCCATATTGTCCCATCAGATTTATAACTGCTAATTTTTCAATTCCATTTGAAGTTTCAATCTCACAAATTTTAATTCCACTTCCAACTAATCCTTCTGGATAATTATCAGGTCGTAAAACATTCCCAGTTTCTAATAAAACCATCATATCTTTTTTCTTATCGAAACTATGGTTTCCACCAGTTATTAAATCTATTCCACTTTTTAAAAGTTCTTTTGCACCTTCAATTGTTAAACCAAAACCGTGACTTGCATTTTCACCATTTCCAATTACAAAATCAATTTCATACTCTTTTTTTATTTTTGTTAAATTTTCTTTTATTATTTTTCTTCCTGGACGACCAACAATATCGCCAATAAAACCTATTCTCATCTATCTTCTTTGGTAAAAATTTTTATAATTGTATTAAAATAACCTTTTATTCTTCTTCACACTTTTGTAATCTAATCTCAAATACTGCACCAGAATCTTCATTATAAGCTTTTATAATTCCATCTTGTTCATCTACAATTTTTTTGGCAATATTTAATCCAACACCCATTCCACTATGCTCTTTAGATGAAATAAATGGCTCGAAAATATCATTTATAATCTCTTCTTTTATTCCACCAGCACTATCTTTAAATCTGATAACTACCTCATTATTCTCTTCAAAAACATTAATGTTTAAAAATCTATTTTCATAATCTTCAACTTTTACAAGTTCATCTAAAGCATTATTTATAACAATAATCCAAACTTGTTCTATTCTTTGTTTTTGAATTTTTGAGTAAAACGTATACTCATTTTTATTTATAGAATCAATACTAAATAATTTATCATTTAAATATATCTTACAAACCTGCTTTGAACGATTGTAAGCCATTGTTAAAGAGGTAATCAAAGTTGCGTATATGTTTATTTTTTCTTTAATTTCTTTACTACTTTGAGACATTTCTCTCATAGATTCTACAATATTTGCAATTCTATTTATTCCCTCTTTTATTTTTTCACTATCATGTTTCATTCTTTCTTGAATTTCACTTTGTGGCAAATCAATAATATCGTATTCCATTAACTCTAAATTACCTTTTATGTAAGTTAGTGGAGTGTTTATTTCATGGGCAATTCCAGCTGCAAGTGAACCAATTGAAGTTAATTTTGCATTTTTAATCTGTTCTTGTTGGTGAAGTTTATCTTTTTGGATACTTTTTTCAACCTCTTGATTTATTCGTAATTCTAGATTTTGATTTAATTCTTGCAGTTTTCTTTTATCTTCCAAAGAGTTAACCACAAATACAAAATGTTTTTTATCAGATAAAAGACTCAATGATAATTCTAAATGAATAAGATTTCCATATTTTTTCATAAAAATCTTTTCTATTTTAGAAATAACTCCAATATCTCGTGCTTCTTTTAATATTTTTGAAAGTAACTCTTTTGAAGTTTCAGGAACAATATCAGTACATTTCATCTCTAATAACTCTTCATTTTTATACTCTAAAAATTTAGTAAAAGTTCTATTTATTTTTTTGAAATTTCCTTCTAAATCAATTAAAGCTATTCCACTATTTACATTCTCAAAAATTGCATTATATTGTTCAACTTTATTATTTATATCTAAATATAAATCTTCAATTTTTTTCTTATTTGTTGTGTCATAAGTAATAATTGTGTATCCAATTATTTCTCGTAAATTATTAAAATTTGGCTCAATAAACAAATCAACCCAAAAAGATTCACCATCTTTTTTAACTCCTTTTATTTCACCAACATAAGGTTTACCCTCTTTTACAAATCTCCATAATTTTATATACTCTTTCTTTTTTGTATCTTTATGAATTAACATTTTGTAGTTGTGACCTATTAATTCACCCTTTGAAAAACCTAAAAAATAGCAAAAAGCTGAACTTATTTCTAAAATTACATTATTTTTATTCATTCTAATAAACATAATGTGTTTATCAATTATTTCTTGATTCTCACTTAGTTCTATAAAACTTTTTTTAATACTTAAATCAAGATTTTTATTTTCATCTTCCATTTTTTTATTTAGTTTGGCAATTGGTTCTGAAAAAAGTAGTGCCAGAACAATAGATAAAACTAAACCTATAATTATTATTGATTTATAATACTCTTTGAAATAACCATTATTTAGTTCATGTTCTATATTTATAATAAAAATAAAATATTTATTTTCATTTAAATAAGTTTTTACAGACATAAAATCATTTGTAGAATAAGAGTTATTGTTTTTTATATTTAAAAGTTCTTCTTTATATAGTTCAAATTTTTTGTTCTCAATAAGAATGTTTTTATTCTCACCATTTATTACAATATCGTTATTAGATATAACCAAAGTTTTTTTACTAAAATTTGTATAAATATCTGTAAAAAAGTTACTTAAATCAACTTTTAAAACTAAGAAATTATTTTTATCTCTTAAAATAAAATTAACAATAGAAGGTTTTTCAATATTTGAATTATCATGCCAAATCTCTTGTTCTTTTAGGGTTCTGACATTTTTATAATAAGAGTTTGAATAAATATTTTGGAGTTTATCATTTTCAACTATTTTTATAATTCCATCTTTATTTATTACTTTTAAAATCTCTTGAGCATCTAAAGATACAACTTTAAATTCTAAAATATTCTCATTATTAAAAAGAATCTTTTTTAATAAATCTAATGTATCTTCTTTATCATCCATTTCTAAAAAATTCTTTTCACTTAATAAAAAAATCTTCTCATCAAATGATTTTATATAAGATTTAAAGGTAATTTCTTGATGTTTTAAAATATTTACAATATCTTCTTTTTCTTTATTATCATTATTAATTTTATAAAAATTATTAAAAGCGAAAGATGCAAAACCAAGTAATAAAATAGCAAAAATTATAAATGTAAAAAAGAGTTTTATATAAAATGGGATTTTCATTTCTAAATACTCTCTTCATTTAATTTTATAAAATATGTTGTGTTATAAGTTCTATTTTCAAACCAAAAAAGCCCCTTGTTCTTTTCTACAAAAAGTTTTACTAAATACAAATAACTATCAATACTTTCATCAATTTTTTTATCTCCACCTTTTATATTATCTTCAATTTTAATCAATAAATCGTTCTCTTTCATAACACTTATTTGTACTCGAACTTCATCTTGATTATTTAATTTTGTTTGTTCAATAGAGTGTTTGAGCATATTAAATATAATGTTTTTTAGTTCATTAAAAGGTATGTTTGTAGTAATCTGACTTTTTAAATCATAAACAATTTTTATTTTATTTAGTTCAAGTTCTTCTTTTGTAGAGATAATTGACTCTTTTATAACATCCGTTAACTTTGATTTTTCCCCTTGATTTTGTTGAAATAGATATTTTATTTCATTTAAAACTTCAGATAAATTTTTTAATTCAAACTCGGTTTGTTCAATTATTCCTAATTTTTTATTAGTTGTTTTACTATTTTCTTCATTTTTTATTATTACTTTTAAATTATAAATTAGTGATGATATATCTAAAATAGGCTGTTTCCACTGATGTCCAAGGGAATCTAAGATTTTTGACATTAATTGAACTTTTGTATTATCAATTAATGTTTGATCTTTCATTTTTATCTCATTTAATTTATTTGATAAATCCTCTTTTAGAAGTTTATTTATCTTCCCTAACTGTTTAGTATCTGTAATATTTGATCGAATTGATGTATAACCTATGACTTTATTTTCAAAATCATATTTGGGGAAAATTATTCCTTTTATCCAATAAGAGTTTCCATATCTATCTTGATTTTTTATTTCACCTTCCCAGATATTATTTTTTCTTAATTCACTCCAAAGTTTTTCAAAAAAGATACTTGAGATATTTGGATGTTTTAAAAGATTTATGTTTCGACCTACTAATTCAGAATGTGAATAACCAGAAATTCTACAAAATGGTTTCGAGGCATAAGTTATAATTCCATTTAAATCTGTTTCTACTTTAATTACATAATCATCAATCTGATTATATAACTCTTTAAATTTTTTGTTAATAATCTGTTTTTGCATCTTATAATATTTTAATTTATAAATAAAATAAAAAATCATACAAATTGAAAGGCTTATTATTATAAAAAGAAAATCAAAATATCTATTTATTTTAACAATATTAGAATCTTCATTTACACTATAAGCTAACAAATATAAATTATCATTTGTAGCTGATTTTAAAATTGGTAAAAAAATCAATGGAAAATCTATAGCATGATTTTTTGTGATTAACGAAAACTCTTTTATTTTTTCCATATTACTAATCATTAAACTTTTTTGTGAATCTGATAAATTAAAGTAAAAATCTTTACTAAATTTAATTTGATTAGAAACTACTTTTGTAAATGAAAATTCACTGTTATATTCTAAATTTTTAATTAATGAGTTAAAATCAAACTCAATATTTAATACTCCTAAGAAATTCAAATTTTCATCAAATATTGGTTTTGAAAATACTAAATAATAATTATCATCAATTATTTTGAAACTATTAAACTCTTTTTTACTTGTAATAACTTCATTTACAATTTTAGAACTTTCATTATTTGTAGGTTTTTCCTCCATACTCAATATTAGTTCATTAGAAGATGAATAAAAAATTATATCATTTACATCCAGCGTTTTATAAAAAAAATAACTATCTTTTATCTGTTTAAAAATCTCTTTTTTACTATTTTCAATGCTATTAATATTGATATTTTTGAAGATTTTAATAAGTTCTTTATTTTTTATGAACTCATTAAAATAGATTAATTCTGAATCTGTTTTATATTCGTTGTAGTATTTAGAATACTCTTTATTTACAAATTTTGTGTAATTATTTAAAGAGTATTCTATTTCATCTTTTTTAAACATATTTATAATAAATATTACTAGAAAAAGTGAAATTAGAAAATAAAAAAAGTACCTAGCACTTAGGCTTTTATTATTCATTAGTTTATGACTTTAAAACTTCTAATATCTTTTTCTCTAAAGCTTGTAAAGAGTCAAAAGGTTTCATTACATAATTTGTAGCACCCTCTTTGTGTGACTTTAAAACTTTATCCAAAGTTGAATACGCAGTCATCATAATCACTTTTTGTTCAGGATTATTTGTTTTTAATTTTTCTAAAACTTCTAATCCATTCATTTGTGGCATCATAATATCTAATAAAACTAAATCAACTTTTGTATTTCCAATAGCACCTAATGCACTAATTGGATTTGAATAAGTTGTTACTGAAAAATTTGGATTTCTTGTTAAATATCTACTTAGAACATTTAGAATTTCTGTTTCATCATCTATTATAACGATAGAGTATTTTTCATTATTCATTTTAATTTCCTTGATCAAATAATTTTTTTGCAGCCTCTTTCATAAGAACTTCATTTTTTTCTTCTAAGATTTTATCTAAGTAAATAAATACTTGCTCACTTCCATTTTCAACTAAATCAATTTTATCTTCAATTAACTGTTTTGAACAAGAAACACTATGCCCTGAACACTCTTTTGCTAATAAATTAGCTTCATGGTGAACTACATGGTGATGTTTCTCTAAACCTTTATATGATGGAACATAACTAAATTGCTCTTTTCCAAGTCCTGTGTCATACCATTTACCAAGTCTACAGTTATGGTGATCAACTGCATTAAAGTTGTGCTCTCCGCCGAAGATTAATTGGTATAGATTATTTTTGTAAATAACATGGTCAAGTTTTGCTAGATTTATAAATATTTTATTTGAAATACTTTCAACTTCATAAACTGATCTATTTGAATTTTTTTGGAATGTATTCATTAATTTACTTAAAATATCAATTCTAGCTTTTGTTTCATTTACAACACTTACAACAGTTTCTGAACTATCTTTTATTTTTCCTGTTTCATTTTGAATTGAATTTACAACATCTTTTATCTGTTTTGCTGCATCTGCACTTCTATTTGCAAGATTTCGCACTTCTGCTGCAACAACTGCAAATCCTTTACCAGCTTCACCAGCAGTTGCTGCTTCAACAGCTGCATTTAATGAAAGAATATTTGTTTGGAAAGCAATTTCTTGGATTATACTAATTACTTGAGCTATATCTTTACTTTTAGAAACTAATGAATTTACAACTTCATTTTCAACTTCTATCTCTTTGTGTAAATTATTTGTATCAGAAACTATTTCATTAATTAAATTTAAACCTTCTGTTGAACCAGATGCTGTCTCTTTTGATTCTTTTGACATCTCTTGAAGTTCATCAAGTAAAGATAGATATGTTTTTTGAGTATTATCTAAAGATTTAGTCATATTTTTATTATGTCTATCTAATAATCCACCATCTTTATTATCATGGATTGATGTTCTTCGTAATGAAACAATTTTATAATTTTCATATGTTTTTACAACAATATTAGCTTCGCAATCTTCCATAATTAAACGATTACTATTTTCTAAAACTGCATTTAAAACAACTGAAAAATCTTTGATATTTGAACTAGCAAGGGTATTTGAAAAAATAAGTTTATTGTTATTATCAAAAACAACTAAACCCTCTTCTTGAGAATGAGCTGCAATTTGTCTAAACACTTCAAGCTTTTTTTCATTTTGTATAGATAAATCTTCCAACTGTTTAGAAAAATTCTCTTGAATCTCTTCTTTCTCTTTATCTTTTAAAAGTAGTTGATTTTTTAAATCTGCTATCTCTTTATCTAAAAGTAAAACTTTTTCTTCTAAATTCTTGTTGTTTCCAAAAAACATATATAACCTTTTTTAATATCTAGGGAATTAGTCATGATAATAACCAAAATTCTATAAAACTTATATAAAAAAATAACTTTTATATACTATTCAATCCCCTTGCACAAATCATACCCTCGCTAAAAGCTATTTGAAAATTAAAACCTCCAAGTTCACCTGTTATATCTAAACACTCACCAATAAAAAACAAATCTTTTTGTTTAAGACTCTCAAAATTATTGTGATTTATCTCATTTGTGTTTATTCCACCTTTTGTAACCTCAGCTTTTGTATAACCAAAATTTCCTGCTGGTGGAAATTCATAATATTTTAATAATTTTAATTTATCTTTTTCTTCATTTGTTAATTTAGATACATTTTTATCTTCAAGTTCAACACTTAATAAAAACTCTTGTATAAATCTTTTAGGAAGTGGTAGTGCTGAAGATATGATTTTATTTCCTTGAAAAAAAGTTTCAATTTTTTGTTTTGGTAAAAAATCAATTGCTATTTTTCCTTTTTTCCAATATAAAGAAGTTGTCAAAATAACAGGACCCGAACATCCTTTATGGGCAAATAATAATGAACCTTCAAAACTTTTTTCATCCACAAAAGTAAAAACTGGCATTGAAATACCTGAAAGATTTTTAAACCAAAACTGCTCTTTTTGAACAGTAAATCCAACAAGTGCAGGTTCGAGTTTTATGATTGAGTGTCCAAACTTTTTTGCAGTATCAAAAGCAATTGAAGAAGCCCCTAAAACTGGATATGACAAACCACCACTTGCAATAACAACTTTTTTTGCTTCAATGATTTTAGTATCAGTTTTTATCTTAAAATGTTTATCGAAATCAATGTCTGTAACAGTTGTATTTAAGTATTTTTTTACATGGGTAGTTAGTTTTGTAAACATATCAATAACATCTTGTGAAGAGTTACAAAAATATGTTCCTTTTACAATTTTTGGATTTATTTTAGGTATTACACCATTTCTATTTAGAAAAGCTAATAAATCTTTTTTAGAGAATTTTTCTAATATTTTTCCTACAAATTCCCTATCACCTAAATAATTATTTGAAGTTACAAGCTCATTTGTAATATTACATTTTGCTCCACCAGAAACTTTTATTTTTGAACCTATTTTTGCATTTGTATCAATTAAACAAATATTATTATATTTCTTTTTATCCAAATTTGAAGCTAACATTAAAGCACTAGCTCCAGCTCCTATAATTGCTATATCGTAGATGGTTCATCCTTTTTACAAATGAATCTATTTATTCCATTTATATATTCATACTCTAAAGTATAATTATTTGCTTTTAAAATATTAAAAATAATATATAAACCTAAACCAAAAGAGTCTTTTTGTTTATCTTCATTTGAAAAAAATGGTTCAAAATAGTTTTCAAGTGGATATTTCAAAGAGTCCCCACTATTTTCAAATATTATATTTTGTTCTTGGGTTTTTATAAGAACTTCTTTATTTGGAGAATATTTAACTGCATTGTCAATTAGATTTTTAACTGCTATTGAAAAAAGTTTGAAGTTTATTTCAAGTTTTTTATTTTCATATTTTGAAATAACATGTTCATCTTCAATCATTAAAATATCTTTTGCATTATCAATTACATCATCTAAATAATAAAACTTTTTCTCTATATTTTTATTTGATGAAATTAACTCTTCAATTGAAGCAAATTCATTTATTAAAGATTCAAGTCTATTAAATACTGATTTTAATTTCTCATTATTTTCAACATTATGTTCTAATTGAGTTAAAAATTTTCCTTTTGTAATTGGAGTTTTTAGCTCATGCATAATATTTCTAATAAAAATATTTCTAGCTTCTTTTAAACTTTTTAATTTTTCCGCTGATTTTTTAAACTCTTGCGCTAAAAGTGAAACTTCATCTTTTCCTTTTAAATTACAACATTCAAAATCAAAATTTTCATCCCCTAAAGTTTTAACTTTGTCTTTTAAAATTTTTAAAGGCATCAACTTTCGTAAAGTAATTAAATATACTAAAATAATTGTAATTAATAAAATTGCAAAAACTAAAATAATATAAATCTGGCTATTACTATTTGTTGTATTATTATCTTCAATAAGAACTGTTTCACCTCTTTTTTTCATGTAAATATAATTTTTATCATTTAAAGTTAAAATTCTAAAAACATCATCATGTTTTGGATGGATTTTTTCAACTAGGACTTTTGTTTGAGGATTATATGTTATTGCATTAACTTCATTCATTTGTGTAAAAAGTTTATAATTAATCTCTGCCAAACTTTTCAAAAAATCTTCATCAAAATTAGCTTTTTCTTGTCGATTAACCATTTTCATTACTGGTACATACTTATCTAAAAGTTGGCCCTCTTTCATTCTATAATCATGGGTAATTAATATTAAAAAACTAACTATTACTAAAAGTATTGATATTATAAAGCTTACGCCTATTGTAAAAAATATTGATTGTCTATTCATTGTATAAATTTATATCCCATTCCTCGAATTGTGTGTAAATATTGTGGTTCTTTTGGATTATCTTCAATTTTATGTCTTATTCTATTTATTATAACTGCAAGTGAACCTGAACTTTCATAATCTTGATTTAATATATCAGAATTTTCAAAGATATCTTCCCTTGAGATAATAAACCCTTCTCTTTTTAATAAAAGGGACAAAACTTCAAATTCTGCTGCTGTTAACTTAATATATTTTCCATTTTTAGTAATCTCTTTTTTTTCATTATCTAAACGAAAAATTTTGTTTACTGGTTCATCTTCTTGAATGTTTGAGTGATTAAATCTTCGTAAAATTGTTTTTATTCTAATCTCAAGTTCCCGTGGATCATAAGGTTTTGGTAAATAATCATCAGCTCCAAGTTGTAAAGCGGTAACTTTATCAGTTATGTCACTTCTTGCACTTGAAATAATAATTGGAATATCGAAATTTTTAACTATTGCTTTACAAACATCTAATCCATCCATTCCAGGAAGGGTTAAATCTAAAATTATAAGGTCATATTTATTCATTTTCAAAGAAGAAAGAGCCAAAAATGGCTCTTCATAGTTGGTAACTTCCATATTAAATTGCTTTAAATATTGTGTTAGAACTTCTGCTAATTCTAAATCATCTTCAATCATTGCAATTTTAATCAAAATTTACCCTTTTATTTTTTCTTCAATTCTTTGATTCATTTTCTCTTTTCTTAAATCCATAAGAACTTTTAACTGCTCTTTTTGTTTAGGAGTTAAAACAGCATAAGATTTTTCAATCACTTCTGCTTCCGATTTTATCATATTATCTCTTTTTTCATTCATAATTTGAACATATTTAGTTTTGTCAAATCCATCTTTTGAGAAAGCTTCATCTGTTGATTTAAAAGATTTTCTGCTTTCATCCATGATTTGTTCAATTTTAGTTTGTTGTTCAGCTGTTAAATTTAACTCTTGAAACATCGGAACTAAACCACCTCTATGATTTTGCATTTTATGCATTTTATCATTTTTCATCATGCCACAATTTTCTCTTTTTTCCATATTATCATTAGCAGCATATAAACCACTTGCTAACACTAAACTTAAAACTAATCCAGATATTACTTTATTTTTTGTTTTCATTTTTTAATCCTTTTATTTTTGATATGTGAAAGTATGACATGAGGTTTTTAATGATTTATAAATTGAATATTAACACAATCTTAATAGGGAAAATATCTATCTTTAGATACAATATAATATATAAATATAATATAAGAACAAAGAATGCAACTATCAAATTTCATTACAAGAGTTATCTTTACAACAGCATTTATTTCAACTTTCTTAGCATTTGCCATATCTTTATTTTTTCAATATCAGAATTTCCAAAATGATAAACTGCATATTAGAGAAGAGTTTACAAAGGTAAAAAAAGAGCAAGTTAAAAGGGAAGTATTAAGTGTTTATAATTTAATAGACCACAAAGAAGATATATTAACAAATTCAATAAAAGATAAATTAAAAGAACGAGTTAATCAAGCTTATAATTTAGCAACAAATATCTATGAAGAGAATAAAAATAAAAAAACACCACAAGAAATACAATTATTAATCGCTGATGCTCTAAATAATTCAAGTTATGGGGATGATAAAACTTACTTTTTTATAAATAGCAATAGTGGACAAGCTGTACTTTTTAACAAAAAAATAAAATTAGATACCTACAATGATGTTTGGAATTTAAAAGATGAAAATGGTAATTATATAATTCAACAACAAGCTAAAATTGCTTTAGAGAATAAAGAGGGTTTTTTAAATACTACCTTTGTAAAACCAGATACTTATGATAATAAACAATATTCAAAAATCTCTTATGTTAAACTATTTGAACCATATAATTGGCATATTGGAATGGGTGAATATGTTGATGAAATAAGAGCAAAAGCACAAAATGAAATTTTGGAGTGGATTGCTTCTATTAGATTTGATGGGAATAATTACCTTTTTGTTAATACTACAAATGCTAAAACTTTAGTTTTTGATGGTAGAAAAATGGAAGTTCCAACAAAACATCCATCTGAAGAGCTATTTAAACGACAACTAGAAACAGCTCAAAATCCAGATGGTGGATTTTTTTCTTATAAATTTAAAAAAATAAATACAACAAAAGAGTATGACAAAATTTCTTATGTAAAAGTATATGAAAAATATAATTGGATAATTGGTTCAGGAATGTATTTGGATGAAGTAGAAAAAGAGTTAAGCAGAAAAGAGGATCTTTTTAAAGAAACTATTTATGAGCAACTTATATATATGTCAATTATGTTCATATTAATGATTATTGCTCTATATCTTACATCAAAAAAAATAGCTCAATTTATTGATACAAATATAAATAATCTTGTTTTATCTTTTGAAAAAGCTTCTAAAGAAAATGAGAAAATTGATACACAAAAATTAACTTACAAAGAGTTTGTTTCACTTGCAAATAATTTAAATTTAACCCTTGAAAGTAAAAATGAAACAGAGAAAAAACTACAAGATTATATAAAAATTATAAATGAAAATATCATTATCTCTTCAACTGATAAAAATGGTTATATTATTGATGTTAGTGAAGCTTTTTGTAAAATTTCTGAATATTCTAAAGAAGAATTAATAGGAAAAACTCATAAATTGGTAAGACATCCTCAAACAGCGATTAAATTTTATGATGATATGTGGTCAACAATTCTTGATGGAAATATTTGGAAAGGTGAAATACATAATATTAGTAAATCAGGAAAAGATTATTGGGTATATGCAATTATAAAACCAATTTTTAAGAATCATGAACTTGTTGGCTTTACAGCAATTAGAACAAATATAACAGATAAAAAACATATTGAATACTTATCAATTACAGATGAATTAACGCAACTATATAATAGAAGATTTTTTAATAAAAAAATCGAAGAAGAGATAAATAGAGCAAAAAGAGAAAACAATTCTTTCTCATTTTTAATTATGGATATTGATTATTTTAAACAATTTAATGATACTTATGGACATCAAGAAGGTGATATTGTACTTGAAAAAGTAGCCAATATCTTAAGAAAAAGAACTTCACGAGCTAGTGATTTTGCCTTTAGACTTGGAGGTGAAGAGTTTGGAATTATTACAACTTTAGATAAAGAAAAGGTAATAGAATTTGCGAATTTAATAAAAGATGAAATAGAAAAACTTCAAATTGAACATAAAACAAGTAAAATATCAAAATATTTAACTGTTTCAATTGGTATTGTTTCAAAAGAAGGTGAATCAATTACAAATAGTTCTTTACTTTATAAAGAAGCTGATGATTGTTTATATGAAGCTAAAAAATTAGGGAGAAATAGTATTTTTATACTTTAAATAACATGAAAATAAGAGTAGGAACATTTAACCTTTTTCAATTTGTTGAACCACCATATTCATGGTATACAAAAAAAGAAAAGTTCAATATTGAACAGTGGCAAGAAAAAACAGCTTGGATAAAAAATCAAATCATTGAAATGAACTGTGACATTATAGGTTTTCAAGAAGTTTTTTCAAAAAAAGCTCTAAAAACTCTACTTAGTGATTTAGGTTTTAAATATTTTAAAACAATTGATGGTCCAAAAGTTGATAATAAAAATGATAAAGTTTATACAACTACAGTTGTTGCCCTTGCTTCAAAGTATCCCATTAGAAATCTAAAAAGAGTTGAAATAGATTTTTCAGCACTTAAAAAACATTATTTAAATGACTTTTTTAAATTTGCAAGAGAACCTATAAAAGCAACTATTGCATTACCAAATCAAAAAGAGTTAGATGTTTATGTTTGCCATTTAAAATCTAATAGAGATAATGAATTTGAATATGTTTTTACAAAAAATTCAACTCTAGTTGAAAAAAAAGAGAAAGTAAAAAAATCTTTAGAAGAAAACTATTCTTTATCACTAAAACAAAGACTTTGCGAAGCAAGCTCACTTTTTACAGATATTAAACTAACATCAAATCCAGCTATTTTAATGACTGATTTAAACGATAAAGAGTTCTCAATAACAATTGAAGCTTTAACAAACAAAAGATACCATGATGAAGATTTAACGCAAGATGATTATCTCTTACTTGATCCATATAATTTTTATGAAAAAGAGATTTACAATCCACATCCTGAACAAAAAGAGATAAAACGAACTCCAACAAGTTATTTTGCTGGAAAAGGAAATGTTTTAGACTATATTTTTGTTTCAAATATGTTTGATAAAAATAGAGAAAATCATTTAGGTGAAATAACTTCATTTGAAGTTTTTGATAAACACTTACAAAAAAACCAGAATGGTTCACTTTTAAATAGTGATCATGCTCAAGTTGTATGTGAATTAGAAATCTTTTAAATAAAGCCACTTTTATGCCACTTTGGTTTTATATAATTTCTCATATAATAAATTAGCAGCAATTTATTATTAGAGCAACTCAAATAAATAATTTAATCTTTTATACCCATCGTTCAAGCTCTCCTATAAAAAAAAGAGAAAAGTGATACTTTCTCTTTTTTATTTTCAGTTTAAAATTTTAACTATTTTGTTTTGGTGTTTTTTTGTTCCACTTTTTATATGCTCTAAAAAATGAGCTAGGTTCGCTATAACCCAATAAAAATGAGATTGTTCCCAAATCCATTTTTGTATTTTCTATGTAATGTTGGGCAAGTTTTTGTCTAATTTTTCCTAAAGCATCCCTAAAAGTTTTGTTTTCTGCTTTTAAATAATTTTGTAAAGTTCGAGGAGTCGTTCCAAGATTTGAAGAGATTAAATCTATTGTTACCTCTTTTTCGCCTATATTTTTTAAAATCTCTTTTTCAACTTTTGCATACCAAGTTTTATTTTCTAACTCATCTAAAATCTTTTTCGCTTCATTTTCAAAATAGTTCAACATTGAAGAGTTTGGATTTTTAACTGGAATATTTAATCTATCAATTTTAAAAAATATTGCATTTTCACCTTTTGAAAAAAAGATATTATCTCCAAAGATTTTTTGATATTCCAGTAGATTTTCATCAACATCTTGAGAAAAATATGTAAATTCAGGAGTTACTTTTTGCCCTAAAATTTGAGTTAATATTGAAACAATGGAAGATAAATGAACTTGTGCATGAAAACTAGGAACGGGAATCATTGGATTTTCATTTATATAAATTGCTAATTTATAATAAACTCCATCATCAAAAAACTGAAATTTAAAATATCCACTAATTACTTTTTGATAATAATTAAATTTTTCAATCATCTGTTTTAAACTATTTGTATTTAAAAGTAAATATCCTAAAAGTCCCAAAGATTGATAAGAAACAGCTTGACCAATATGTAAAGCTAAAGCTGGATTATTTGATTCTTTCATACAATATCTAAAAATAAAAGAGAGATTTTTACTATCAATTTTGCCATCATGTTTTGATAAAACTAAAGGTGATAACTCAACTTCATTTAACATTTTTTCTATAGAAATATTTGTTATTTTTTCTAAAGCCTTTAACACATAATGAAAGGTAACACTTGAAACTTCCGCCATATTTCCCTTTTCTTTCGTAAAATGTCACTAATTCTTCAGATTATAACATAGCCTTTAGACTTATTTAGAAGTACAATTGTATATAAAATAATGAAGGAGACTTAATGTCTAATAATGAAATTAGAATTGATGAAAGATATGTGAGCTTCAAAAATATAAATTGTTTTGAAAATGCTTGTTTAGTGATTGATAATATGTTGAGGGTTCTTGAAAATCCAAAAAACATGAATATCTATTGGAAAAAAGTAGTTCCAATGATTCCAAAAGCTTACTACACAAGAGACGCAAAAGATGATGAAAAAGAGGCTTTATTATATCTTGTATGTTCAAACTCTTTTTATTTGGATGAATTGTTTGAAAAAGCACAAGATGAAGCGGGAATGAAAGCTTTGAGTGTTTGTGAGTTGGAGTGTTGTTAAAAAAATATTTATAGTTGAGATTTTAATATTTTTATTAAAATCTCTTTCTTAAAACTAAAAGCTTAAAATCATCGGAAATTCTATTCCAAAGTTTTGATTCGGGGAAATCTAAATATAAATTTGTATTTACATATCCTCTTCTAATATAAAATTCAATTAGCTCTTTCCTGCTTGAAATTACTTCCATTACAAAACTATTTACTTTCCAAATTTTTGAAGATTCAGTTTCTGCAAATCCTAATAATCTTTTACCAATACCCCCAGATTGAAAATTTGAATCCACTGCAAACAATCCAATATGAATTTCTTGATTTTCTAATTTAGCCTGAATACACGCAATAATATTATTTTCAGATTTTGCTATATATATTTTTGAATTTATGTCATTTAATATTTCTTTGAACATTATTTCATTTATTCTTTTTCCAGTAAGTAAATGAGATTCACTTGTCCATGCTTTATTAGATTTATTATCTCTATATGAACTATTAATTAACTTAATAATATCTTCAATATTTTCATGTTGATATTCAGCTAATTCTAAATTTAACATTTCTATAAACATCCTTCCATTTTTTATTTTCTCAAATACCTCAAAGTTGTAGCAATAATATCGTCATCATCTTTGCTTGGTGATTTGATTGTCTCTTTTGTGTCATCTGCTTTTGTAAATGTAATAGCCATTTCATAAGAGCTGATACTTTGGATTCCTAGATTTAACGCTAAGATTTTTATAATGATTAGTTCTATAAACTGTTTTGTGTAAATATCTGGTTTACAAAATCTATCTTCCATTTCTTCTTCAATTTTATACACATCTTGAATATCATTGGCTTTACTTAGCCTTCTATAAAGTTCAAGTCTTACTCTGTCTTCATGGATATAATCATCTGAGATGTATGCTGAAATTGCTAGTTTTATATCAACTGTTTTTTTCTCTGGTTTATTTTCACCACTTAAACTTGCTAATGCATCTTCTAACATTTTTAGATATAAACCATATCCTATTTGTTTTATGTGTCCGCTTTGGGCTTCGCCTATGATATTTCCACCACCTCTGATTTCTAAATCTTGGTGAGCTAGTGCCGTTCCACTTCCTAAGTATGAGTTTGACTCTAAAGCAACAAGTCTTTTTACTGCATCATCTGTTATTTGTTTTTTATCTTCAACAACGTAATAACAGAATCCCTCTTTGTTACTTCTTCCAACTCTTCCTCTTAATTGGTGTAAATCAGCGATTCCAAATCTATCAGCGCCATCAATAATAATTGAGTTTGCATTTGGTAGGTGAAGTCCTGATTCAACGATTGAAGTTGCGAGTAAAATATCAAACTCTTTATTTTCAAAGGCATCTATGATTTTTTCCGCAAGGTCTGGTTTGATTTGAGAGTGGATAACTTGGATTTTTATTCCTGGAACTATTTGCTCAATATCTGCTTTTTTCACTTCAATTGAAGCTATGTTATTATGCACATAAAAGAGTTGCCCACCTCTTCTTTTTTCCCTTAAAATAATCTCTTTGATTAATTTATCACTAAACTCTTTTACATAAGTTCGCACTCCCAATCTCTCTGTTGGTGGAGTTAAAAGTGAGCTCATACCTTTTAATTTTGATAAAGCAAGATTTAGAGTTCGTGGAATTGGCGTTGCACTCATAGAGAAGATATGAACATCTTCTCTTAGGTGTTTTAGTTTTTCTTTTTGTTTTACCCCAAATTTATGCTCTTCATCTATAATTACTAAAGCTAAATTATTTGTTTTAATTTCTAATAAAGAGTGCGTTCCAATTACAAGTTTTATATCGCCATTTTCAAGTGCTTTTTTAATAGCAGTTTTCTCTTTCGCTGGTGTTTTTCCATCAAGTTTGGCGATATTTATTCCAAATTCTGAAAATCTTTTTTGCATACTATGATAGTGTTGGGTTGCAAGAAGTGTTGTAGGACAAACAAAAATCGCTTGATAACCATCCAAAATTACAGCTAACATTGCATTCATTGCAACTTCTGTTTTACCAAATCCAACATCTCCTGAAAGAAGTCTATCCATAACTCGACCGCTACTTAAATCTGTAAAAATCTCTCTAATACTTCTTTTTTGGTCTTTTGTATAATCAAAACCTGCACTTTTTTGGAAATCTTCAAGAATTTTTTTATCTGTGTTGATTTGAATTCCATTGACAAGTTCTCTGGCAGCTGCAATTTTAATAATATCATTTGCGATGGCAAAAAGTCTATCTTTTACTTTCTCTTTTAGTTTGGCAAAGCTTCCTTTTCCTAACTTATCAACAACTGCATAAGAGCTTCCATCAGCCACATATCTATCGATTAAATCAATATTTTCAACGGGAATTAAAAGCTTGTCATCGCCTGCGTACATTACAATTACAAAGTCTCTTTTTGCACCCATAACAGTTACGGGTTCGATTCCTTTGTATTGTCCAATTCCGTGTTTTTCGTGAACTACATAATCATTTAATTGAAGTTCATCAAGAACAAGTTTTACTTTTTTCTTTCTTCGTTTTTTTACTTCTTTGTTTAAAGAGATAATTACTTCATCATTTCCAAGAAGATTTATGATGTAGTTTTCAAAAATATATTTGATATTTTTATCAGCTAAATCTAACTCATAACCTTTTACTTTAGCTTCAGTTCCTGAAATAATTGTAATTTTTTTCTCTTTGTGAAAAGAGATAAACTCTTTTACATTTGCAGGAGCAATTTCTTGAAAATTTTTGCTGTTGTAGATTTGAGGTGTTAATAAAAATTTATCTTTGTTTATTCTTTTTTCTTCAAAAACATAAACTTCTTCAAGTTCATCTAAAGCATCTTGAGTTATAAATGAACTAAGATTTTGAGGTAAATATTCGCCTAATTCATCTAAATACCAAAATCCTAAAGAGTGAATATCTTTGATAAAAGCATCACTTGAAATATTTTCTATTTGCTCATTTATAGCACTTAAAGAGTTTTCATCAAGGGCTAAAAAAGCTGGATTTATAGTAAAAGTTTCTATTTCATCTTTTGTTGATTTTTGATCTTCAATGTCAAATTTTCTAATACTCTCAACTTCATCATCAAAAAGTGAAACCCTATATCCAAACTCACTTCCAAGTGGACAAATATCAATAATATCTCCACGAATAGAGACTTCACCTTCACTTGTAACAATATCTACAAAGTAATATCCCCAATTGTAAAGTTTTGATTTTAGTTCATCAATTTTGATTGTATCTGCAAAATTTATTGTAAAACTATCAAAACATTTCTCTTTTGGAAGTGGGAAAGAAACAGTTCGTATTGGTGAGATTAGAATTTTGTCTTGTTTTTTGTAAGAGTAATAAGAACTCAAAGTTCCAGTAATATCTTGTAATTCATTGGAAAATGACAATAAATCATCTCCAAAATTTGCTCTAAAATCAGATAAAACAAAAGGCTTCAAACCCAAATATGCCACAATATCTGAAGCTATTTGAGCTTGTCTATCATCATTTACGATTAGTAATTGACACTCTTTTGTTCTTTTTTCGTCTTTTAGATTCTTTAAAAACTCGTAAATATTTTTCACTATTTCTCTTCTTGAATTAACTCAAAATCATTTGTATTTTTGTCATAATAATATGTTGGATATGGTGTTTCATTTAATAAAAAAATCAAATTTGCATCATTAAAAACATTTTTTTGAAGCCCTTTTTTGAAAACTTCTAAAATATATGCTTTTGTAGAAAAAGTTGTTGTTGTTGAAGTTGCAGTATATACAAAATCTTCACCTTCAACTGGAGTAAATCCCTCTTTTTTTACATGTTTTTCAAACTTTTCTTTATCTTGCAGACCACCAACATCCAATAAAACTAATACTTCAATCCCATCCATAATAACCCCAAAAAAATTTTGGCTTATTCTAACATATAAAAGTTTTGTAATTGATTGTAAACACTCTTATATAAAATCGTTGGATTTTAAATTAAAACGATAATAAGAATGAGTTTTATATGTTATTATTAAATAAATTATATGATTTTGGTTTCTAAGGAGTGAAAATGAACTACGAATTATTAAGTAAACTAGCTTTAGAAGAAGCAGAAAAATCAAAAAATGAAGCTCTAATTTTAAAAAGAAGAAATGAAATATTACATAATGAAGTGGAAAGATTAGAAACTTTAGTAAAAAAAATAGAACAAGAAAGAATCTATTTAAAAGAAGAAGTTGATACTTTAAAGGATGAAGTTATTTCATTAAAAAGTATTTTAGAATTTAAAGATGATGAAAATCATCATTATCCACATTATTCGTGAGGTTATTATCTGTATTTCAAAAATTATTTTGAAATACAGATAAATATTTAAATAATAATATTAAGAAACCAATGCACTAACCAAACCAATTAGTCCACCAAATACAGCCCCCCAAATAACTAACCATCCTAAGTGTTCTTTTATCATCTCTTGAACTATCTCTTTTACCATTTTTGGTGTTAGTTCTTCAAGTCTTGTATTTACGATTTTGCTTAATTTATTGTAAATATCTTCACTTAAATCTTCTGATTTTAAAGCTTCATTTACAACATCTTGGAAAGCATCACTAGCTGAGATTGAGATTATTGAAGCTTGTAGTTTTTTTGTGAATGGTTCTCTTAAAGGCTCTAAAGCAGCTTCTCCACCGAACATTCCTAACATTCCACCAAAAGATGATTGCATTACTGATTCTTTTAGTGATTCATAAGCTGGTGAGAAATCTGTTTTGTTTAGGATTTTTTCAAAATCTATTGTTTTTTTTGCACTTGACATCTCTTCTTGAAAGAATCTTGTTAGATGTTCACGTGTAAAAAATTGGTTCATAAGTAGATTATGAATTGAGATTTTAAATTGTGAAAATTTACTTTCAATCACACCACTTCCATAAAGAAAAGGAACTTTTTCAAACAACATATGAATCGCCAAACTATTTGTAACTGCTCCACTTAGGGCAAATAGACCAACCATATAAATTAGTTCATTTCCATTTGAGTAACCAAAAGCCATGATTAAAACGGTGATTATATTTGTAATATCTGATTTGTTCATACTAAATCTTCCTTATTTTGATAATTGGGATTTTAGCATAAGTTTGTAAAACAGTGCCTAAACAAAATTTAGTATAAATAATTTATATGAGATTTTTTAATAAAGAGGTAAACACCTCTTTATTAATTCGTTAGTTTTTTATTTGTAAACTCTTAATTATTCTGCACTTAAATCTAGGCCTTTAATAATATATAAAGAATTACCGTCAATTACAGTTTTATTAGTATCAAGATATTTTTGTTCTAATACTCCTGTATCTGATGCTGTTACAGCAAAATCATCATCATTTAAAATACCAAGTGTTGAGTTGTTAATAAGCCATAAACCTTCCATTTTATCGTGTGAATAGTTTGTTTTTGCAACCATATCTAACACTAAAGTTTTTTCAACTGGTATTATTCCTTTCGCTTGTAATCCTGACCAACCATTCGCTAAAGCATACTCTTCTAGCGTACTTCCATCAATAGTTAATCCTAAAGAAGCATTTTGAACCATACCATTAGATAATGTAACATTTTCAAGTTCAGTACCTGAACTTAATTTAATTTTATATACATTTTTTTGAGTATTAGCAACTCCTGAATCTTTTAAGAAATTTTCATCTCTTTCTAAAACTAAGAAAGTATCATTGTCAATTGCAACTAATTCTGAGTTAGCATTTTGTTTTTTCTCTTGTTTATATAAGTATTGTTTAACTGTTCCATTTTCTAAATTGATAGATACAATTCTTGTAATATCAAGATTTTTCACTGAACTTGATGGATTATACATTGTTGATTGCATAATTCCTACTAAAGTTTTTTGATCAGGCGTAATAGCTAAACCTTCCATCCCTCTATTTGCTCTTCTATTAGCAAACTCAGCTGGCAAAGTATATTTATTTCTTGAATCACTTGCAAATGGATTAATTCTTTCTATCTCTTTTCCAGTTGCATCATAATGAACAATATGTGGTCCATATTCATCACTAATCCAGAATGTTCCATCTTTGAGAGTAGCTAAACCTTCACTATCTAAACCATAATCATCTAATCGCATATTTCCTTTTGAATCAACAATTACATTTCCATTTACATCATAAGGAATTTCACCTGTTCCACCTAAAGCACTTGTATTTGGTAAACCTGTAATATTTTTTCCATCTCTATCTTTTAGTAAAATTTCTTCAATTTTTACCACTTCACCTGTTGATGTTACTTTAAAGTGACCAATTTTTGGAGTATAATCAGGTAATGGGAACTTTTTACCTTTTCCTTGAGTTCCTGTATAATCTGCATTTGGTCCTCTATCTGTTATTGCATAGAAGTTATTAGCATTAGCTGGATCTGCTGACATACCAGAACCATAACCACCATTTCTAATCTCAAAAGCTTGTCCAGCACCATCTAATAAGTCATCTTTTAAAACAGTATAAGGTAAAGATACTCCATTTTTAGATACTTGTGGTGTATTCTCTTTTAAATCTGTTAAATTTTTAAATGGTCCAACATATCCATAAGCTGACTCTCCACCATCTGTTGTATTTAAATCAGGATGTTGAGTAACAACTCCTAAATAACTAAATCCATTTTTTAGATTTGGGAACCAGAATGCAGAAGTAGTTTCTGCACCAAGTGGTGTAGTAAATGTTTTTGTTAATTCTGTTGTTTTAGTATTATATGTCCATACTACATTATTTAGGTGATAAGAAGTATCTTCACCAATAACTAAAGTACTAGAGTTTTCTAAAAAAGATAAATTATCAGGACTTGAAATTCCATTTACATCACAAGAATTACCTACATATGGTGAACTACTATCATAAGTTGTTGGTATACCAGCAACAATACCTTTCATATTTTTAACTACATAAACTGAATCTATTGCTACATTTAATGTATCTTTTACTGTAGTAGTTGAAACATCAAGGGCATAAACTGCACCACATTTATTAGGTGCAATTTTAATATCATTATTTCCACCTATATCATATGAGCTAGTAGTACTATTTTCCATACCTTTTCTAGCATCACTTATTGCAACATATAATTTTCCAGAATTTTTATCAAAAGTAATTCCTTCTTCTTTATTTAATTCAGTAGTTGCACCTTTGATTGCTGCATATCTTCTAGTCTCTAATCTTGAAGCTGTTTTATCCATACCAGCTTTAACTTTTAAACACTCTTGCCCAGCACTTGTATTTACTGAAGTAAATCCACTATCACAAACTCCACTTGATGGAGCAACTGAATCAAAAATATCTGCAAAAGTTGGAGCATCATTTGTAGATACATCTCCATCAGAGTCTAGGATTGTTTTGATTTCAGAATTAGTAGCATGACCTAAATTAATCCAAGTTAAATCTGCTTCTCCAGAACCTACTCCAGCAGGTGATGTTTGATTCCATTTAGCTGCGTATAATGTTCCTGAACTTAAATCTTTTTCTGTATCTGCAACAAACATAAATAATCCAACATTTGATCCATCATCCGATAGATATACAGTTTTATTATCTGGCATTACATAAGCTAATTCATGAGAAAATCTTCCCATAGAGTAATGTTTTGAATATACAGGTTCACTATTTTCAATTTTAACTTCTGGAGTCCATCCATAATAATATGCACTAACTTTATTTGCGTCATTTCCCCAATATTTTGCTAATTCAGTATAATATGAGTTTCCATTTGGTGCTTTTGCATCTGGTTCATACTCTTCTGAAGAAAGATGAGAATTCCAAGGAGTTTTTTGACCAGCACAGTGTACAAATCCACCAAATCCAGCTTTTTGAGAAATATATTTTAAAGTATTTGTTTTTGGTGTTAATTTACCAGATGTTTCATCTTGATTTAATTCAACCATATACATAGACCCAAGGGCACACTCAAATTGAGAAATTGCAAATAATTTTCCATCAACATTATGTAATGATGTGAAGTCCATTCCAGAACCCTCACCTGCATTTGTACCATTACAAATATAAGGACTTCCATCACCAAAAGTAATAGGATTATCTTGGTAATCTTTTGATTGACCTAAAACTTCTCCATTTCCACTCATAGTAGTTTTCATAACTTGCGTATATGAAATATCTTGTTTTTCACCATTTACATAAGCTTTTGTTGCAACTTGTTGAGTTAATTTTTCTCCCTCTGTTATTGGTGTTGCAACTTCTTCTATTGATAAAGATACTCTTTTTGCAAATCTATTTGCTACATCAAATTTAATTTCATTAATTTTTGATAATAATGTTTCATCACTTATTTTAGTTTTTAAATTATCAAAAGTATCAAATGATAATGGATTTGATGTTTCACCTTCTATATCATCTGGTAATTCAAAAGTTGTTGGTAAATTATTTATATCATAAGTTAAACCTGTTTTTCCCGACATCTTTGCAATAATATAAGCAGATAATACTTCGCTTGAAACACCATTATTTTGACTTGCTAATTCTTCAATCGTTAGATTCGATTTCCCTGCTGCAGTTAGGGATTTTCCACCTATTACAAAAGTACAACTATCTCCTGATATATATGTATACTCTCCACTAGCACTAGTAGTTCCAGTTTTTGTACCACAGGTATAATCAATATTTGCTAAATATGGATTTAATTGTAATGTTCCTGTATTAGTAACAACACTATCAGTACTACCTGAAGATGAAGAACTTCCTGAAGATGAACTTCCTGAAGATGAAGAACTTCCTGAGCCCCCACACCCTACAAATACAAATGTGGACAATAAAGCACATGCACTTAGACTTAAATACGACTTTCTCATTTTATTTCCTTTATAAGTTTTAACGGGCTAAATTATAAAAACAACAAATTACAAGTTGATAACATTTATCAATGTGGTAACCAAAAAATAATTTTTTTGTAATTTAAAAGTCCCTTAACATGGAGCTATAAGAGAAAGATTACATTTATTTATAATTCATGGTGGTATCTGATTTATCTCTTTTTTTTAATTATTTCTTACAATAATTATGAAATTTTATTCCATGAAGTTTTTTTAGTATATTTAAACACTTTAAATCGAATTGAGATTTTCATATTTATCATTTACTGTTTTTGTATAACATTGACTAGGAATATATGAGGTAGTAGTATCAAAATGAAGTAGATTTAAAATCAACTTCATTTATAAATAGTATTGAAAATAAAAATAGATTTAAATAAGGACTTTTCTTTTAGTCATTAATACTAGCCTTTAAAATTATTGCTATTACAATTTAATTGCACTTATTCCTGTATCTTTATCTATTTCAACCTCATCATAAACAGTATCATTTAAAGGTTTTTCATGGGCATCTTTTCCATAAATATAACTTTGTTCATCTACAATTACTTTATATGCTTTATTTAATTTCATTGCTCTGTTTACACTTGGGAAAATTAAATAGCTAATGTCATTTGCAATTTTATCTACTTCACTTTTGATTAAATTTTTATTAGAATCAAAAAATTTACTTTTTATCTCATCATTTCCTCTAAATTCATCTCCTGCTTTATTTTGTTCTAAATAGAAAGCTATTTCTCCTTTACCATTTGACAAAATTCTATCTTTTGTGCCTGTCAAGTCTTTTTTACTCCAATGATACCAACTATCTGCACTATCAAATTTTCGAGGAAAAGCAAAAGTTGAGTCTGTAGTCGCTCCAATCCCAGAGTGACAACCAATGCATGATAAAGTTTCTTCATAACTTTGAGGTCTTAAATTTCCACTTGCATCTTCTATAAATCCTTGATAATTCCAACCAAGTCCAGTTGATAAACCACTTTCAATATTTCCCTTAATTATTCTTAATCTATCAGGAAAAGTATCTTTCTCTTTTACTTCACTTAATGCTGCATTACTAAGTTGTGCATAATTGTTCCAAGTTGTTTTTTTAGCATATCTTAGCTCTTTCATTCTATTGGCTAATTTTATTCCACTTTTATCATCTTTTATTCCTATATATCTAACTGAATGTAAAAATTCTGTGCCATTTGGATAAAGTCCAGGAGAAATATTTAACTCATTAGTTTCAAGTTTACTTTTTGCAAGGCCCACATAATAGTTATAATAAATCACTTTTGGATAGTTTGTACTTGCATCTGGTTTACTCCATTGATATACAATTTTTGATGTTTTATCAATCATGTTATTATGATTTAAATCAACCCCATATTTTGATTCATCAACTTCAAATCCCAAAGTTATATCCTCTTTTTTTATCATTGATTCTACAATTGCTAGATTTATTTTATAAACTTCTTTTGAAAAATTTCCATTGCTATCTTGCATCATAGATTTTGGAAGTCTAATCAACACATCATCTGTACTTCCATTTGTAGGCCAAAATGTTCCTAAAAAAGGTGTATAGGAAAAGGCTCTCCAACCTGTATAATTGCCACTATTATCCAAATCAAATCCCTCATCATCAAAGTTGAAATAACAATCGGGAACATAACCACTCCAAACTCCATCTTTTACTCCATCAAAATTAAAATCCCATTGGCTTGGTAAATCATATTTTAATTTTGTATTAAGAATAATATTTCTATCTTTATCTTTATAGTTGTCTTGATTTATATATTCAAGTATTTGAGTGTCATTTATGGCACTTACTAAAGTTGTTCTATCTTTAAAACTATTTGTAAAAGGATTTTTATAGCTATTCTCACTAAAAGCATAACTCTCTTGTAAATCCCAATCATTTACATAATTTGGTTCAACTGAGTTTATATGACAAGTAAAACATGGGTTATATACATTTTGATTCTCATCTTGAGTTTTTGTATAACATTGAGGTGAAATATATGCAGATTTTTCATTTATAACATCTGTAGAAGTTAAATCCCTTCCACTATAAATAGGTAGTGTATTTTTTAAAGATTTAAGATTTTTTATCTCTTTGATTGTCTCTAATTCATTTTGTTCTAAAAACTCTTTTGAACTTAAATTTACATAGTTTTGTAAATCTATTTTTTCATATTCTTGTTTTAAATCTAATTTATTTGAAGAGATTAATTCAACAATATTTTCTAAGTTTATTGAGGAATTCAATTCAAGATTTTTATAGATAATATTTGATAAAAGTGCTAACTCTTTTTTTGATGATGGTAAATCTAACAACTCATCTTCACTTATTGAAAACTCTTTGCTTAAAATATTTAGATTATTCTTTTGGATTGTTTCATCTTGATTGTAAATAATAGTTGAAATTAAAGTAATATTTTTCCCACTACTTGATTTTAGTTCTAAATCTAAATCAAAATCTGAATTATTTTTAATTCCATCGTTATTAATATCAACAAAACCACCCTTTACACTAATTGGGTAAGTTATACTATTTTTAAAGGTATAACTATTTGTTCCTTTATTCCAAGTAGCTACTTGATTTGAAGCATCTTTTACTGTTGCATTTAAAACAGCTCCTCTTTCAACATTTATTGTTGTTGATGTATCACTTGTATTAGAAGAAGTATTTCCATTAGAAGAAGAGCTTCCTCCCCCACAACCTGCAAATAAAGACACCAAATAAAGGGATAATAGGCCATTTAGTTGTATCTTCATAAATTTTTCCTTGCTTATTTATTTTGCATAGTATAAAAATAAAAAATTACATATTGATAACAAAAAAAATCATAGTTACAAAATAATCTTTGTCACCCCTTTGTAATCAAAGAAAAATAAAATTACGATAAATTAGGAGTATAAAATGATAGATATTCAAAAAGAGATTGAGAAAAAATTTCCAAACATGGACAAAAAAGAGAACTTTCTAAAAAAGTCTTTATTTAAAATTGCAAAAAAGATAGTTCACGAAGACTCAATAAATCAATTTTTAACACAAAACTCACACTTAAAAGGATTTGAATTTGTAGATGCTGTATTAGATTATTTCGATTTTGATTACACTGTTTCAAGTAGTGATTTACAAAATATTCCAACAAGTGGAAAAGTGGTAATCATTGCAAATCATCCTTTAGGTGGACTTGATGCACTTTGTTTATTAAGACTTATTTCGCAAGTGAGAAAAGATGTAAAAATTGTTGCAAATGACTTTTTAGCAGGTTTTGAAGCTTTACATTCTTTATTGATTCCAATTGATAATTATAAACTAAGACAATCAAAAAATGACATAAAAAAAATATATGAAGCTTTAAATAATGAAGAAGCAATTATCATTTTTCCAGCTGGAGAAGTAAGCCGTGCAACTGCAAAGGGAATAAAAGATCCAGTTTGGAATAAAGGTTTTTTAAACTTTGCACAAAATACAAATTCACCAATTTTGCCAATTTTCTTAGATGCAAAAAACTCAAAAACTTTTTATACAATTTCTGTAATAAATAAAACTTTTTCAACACTTTTATTATCACATGAGATGTTTAATAAAAAATCAAAAAGAATTGGCATGAAAGTTGGGCAAATTATTCCAAATGAAAATATCGCTCCAAAAGGAATAGATAAAAAGTTTTTATTAAATCTTTATAGAAAACATCTATATAGTTTAAAAAAAGGAAAAAAGTCATTTTTTGAAACTCAAAGTGCAATTGCCCATCCAGTAAGCCGAATTGATTTATTAAATGAATTAAAAAAGTCAAAACTAATTGGTCAAACTAATGATGGTAAAAAAATCTATTTATACGATTACACAGAAGATTCTATTGTTTTAAAAGAGCTTGGAAGATTAAGGGAGTTATCTTTTAGAAAAGTTGGTGAAGGTGTTAATAAAAAAAGAGATACCGATAAATATGATATTTACTACCAACACATTATTTTATGGGATGAAAATGACTTGGAAATTGTAGGTTCTTATAGAATTGGAAACTCTGATTTTATTTTTAAAAATATTGGAGTAAAAGGTTTTTATTCAAATACTTTGTTTAAATATAATGAAGAGTTTACACCTTATTTGAAAGATTCTATTGAATTAGGAAGAAGTTTTGTACAACCAAAATATTGGGGAACAAGAGCTTTGGATTATTTATGGTTTGGAATTGGTGCATATTTAAAAACTAATCCAAATATCAAATATATGTTTGGACCTGTTTCTATGAGTGCCTCATTTCCTACAATAGCAAAAGATATGATGATATTTTATTATTCACACTATTATGGTGATACTGAGAATATGGTTGAAGCAAAAGTTCCTTATTCTTACTCAAATAATCTAAGTGAAATAAAAGAGACTTTTGATTTAAAAGATAAGAAAAAAGATTTCAAATTTTTAAAATCAACTTTAGCAAATATTGGTGTTTCTGTCCCAACACTTTACAAACAATATAGCGATATCGCTGAAGACAATGGTGTTAAATTTTTAGGATTTAATGTTGATAATAGTTTTGGTGATTGTATAGATGGATTTATTTTAGTAGAAGTTGCAAAAATAAAAGATAGTGCACGTCAAAGATATATAGAAAATAATTAAAAAAGAGTAGTTTAAAACTACCCTTTTATTAATTTCTTATTTTTAGTTCTTTTTACATATAAAATCAAACCAGTTATTGCAAAAAGAGGCATCATAAGTGAAGATAAAAACATAAGAGTTTGACCTATCACTCCAAAATATTCTCCCGTATGAAGTGGTAAAATACTTCCCATTAATTTCTGAATCAAAGTTTTATCTTCATATTTTTCATGTTTTGAAACTTCATTTGTTTTAATATCAAACTCAATTTTATTTTTTGCTCTTTCATGGGGAACATCTACTGCTAAATAATCAAAACTATAAACACTTCCTTTTTGAGGAAATCGTAAATTTGCACTTGAATATTCATTTTTTACTAAACTTTTAAAAGTATCAACAGCCAATGAAACATCATCAAATGAGATTTTTTCACCTGTTTGAATTGGCATTTCAGCTCTTGGCTCTTTTGATTTTTGTTCACTTTTTTCACCTTGTGCTCTATTTTGACCTTCTGCAGAAGCTTTCATTTGTGGTTTTTTAGGCTTTTCAACTCCTGTTATAGAGTGTAAACCATTACTTACAAATTCATATGACCAATAAAGACCTGTTAAACTTGCCACTAAATAAAAAGGAATTACCCACATTCCAATTGCACTATGAAGATTTGCTAAAAGAAATCTTCCTTTTGATTGAAAATTCAATTTTAAACTTTGTAAAAAATTCTTTTTTAGTCTTGGATAATATGTGTAAATTCCTGTAAACATTAAAACTAAAAGAGAAACCACACTAAGAGCAACTATCTGTTTTCCAAAATCATCTAAAAGAAGTCTTCTATGAATATTTTCAACTGTCTTAAAAAAACTCACCCCTTTTAACTCTGGCAAAATTTCAGCTGTATATGGATTCACATAATATGTAACTCCTTTTCTTGCATTTTGTCCTTCACCTGCCACATTTATAGAAACAGAAGCATCTTCAAAAGAAGATATTGTAATACCATTAATTTTTGATTGAGGTTTTTGTTCTTGGAATTTTTCTAATAACTCTTTTGTTGAAAGTTTAGACTTATCAAAAACAGTAACTTTGTATGTATCTTGATTAATAGCACTTAATATCTCTTTTTCAAAAGATAACATAGCACCTGTGAATCCCACAATAAGTAAAATAAAACCAGCACTTAAACCTAAAATCAAATGAAGTTTAAACCAAATATTTTTATACATTTTTTTCCTTTTTTATTTTCGCTGAAATTTTAACAAATCAATTTTAACGATTTTTTAACAAACTGATACTTGTTATTAATTAGAAGAGAATATCTTTGTTAATATCTTTTAAAGTTTTGCAACCAGTTAGAGCCATGGCAATTTCTAATTCATCTCTTAAAATTTTTAAACTATGGGCAACTCCCAAAGCTCCAGCAGTTGCTAATCCATACATAATTGGTTTTCCAATCATTACAGCACTTGCACCCAAAGCTAAAGCTTTTAAAATATCAGTTCCCCTTGTAATTCCACCATCAAGTAATATTGGAATTTTATTATCCACAAGCTCAACAATTTTTGGCAAAATATCCATAGTTGTTACTAAAGTATCTAAAACTCTCCCCCCATGATTTGAAACTACAATTCCATCAATTCCAATTTCTATGGCTTTTTTTGCATAAGAGGGATGGGTAATTCCTTTTAAGATTATTGGTAATTTTGTATTTTTTCGAATAAACTCTATATCTTTCCATGTGGGAGCTGTTGCCATAATTCCATCAAAAACCATACTTTGATTATCTTTTATTTGCATATTTGCTTGTTTAAAGCTTTTTATATTTACAGCTTCAATTCCATTTGGTAGATAAAATCCTGCTTTTTGTTCTTTATTTCTAACACCTGAAATTGGAGCATCAATTGTAATTACCAAAGCTTTATAATTTAAATCTTCAGCTTTTTTTATCAAAGAGAGATTATCATTCATATCATATTGCATATAAAGTTGAAACCATAAATTATCTGCATGATTGCTAATTTCCTCTAAAGTGGAACTTGAAAAGCCACTAACAACCATACAACTTCCCATCGCCTTTGAAGCTTGAGCAGTTGCTATTTCTCCTAAATCATGGGCTAATTTTTGATAGGCTACAGGAGCTAGAATAATTGGATTATCAAACTCTTGTCCAAAAAGATTTAATTTTGTATTTCCACCTTTTACATCTTCTAAACTTCTGCCTAATAAAGAGATATTTTCAAATGCTTTTTTATTTGTTTTTGCTGTGATTTCATCTGCTGCAAAACCTGAAATATATGCCCAAGCATTATCATCTACTCTTGATTTTGCAAACTCTTCATAATCTTTTAAACTAACTAACTCTTGTGGAATAAAATCCAGTTTTGGCTCTAAAACTCTATTTTGCATATTTTAAATTTCTGCCCATTGTTGTATTAATTTGTGGTAATGAATACTCAAAGATAAAATCTCTTCACTCTCTTGATATTTTGCTCTTAAATTTTGAATCGTAGTATCAAGATTAAATAACATCTCTCTTTTTGCACTATCTCTAATCATACTTTGAATCCACATGAAACTCACCATTCTCACACCTTTTGTAACTGGTTCGACTCTGTGTAAACTTGTTGAATCATAAAGTATTAAATCACCTGCTGGAAGTTTTATTTCATGTAAGCCATAAGTATCCTCTATTATCATTTCACCACCTTCATACTCATCAGGGTCTGTAAAAAATAAAGAAGCAGAAACATCTGTACGAAAACTTTTTCCAACTGTTTCATCATATAAAATTGCACTATCAACATGATTTCCATAAAAGGCACCATTTTCATATCTATTAAAAAATGGAGAAATGATATGATTTGGTAAAGCTGAAGAGATAAACATAGGATTAGAATTTAAAGCCTTTGTGACAATTTGTCTTAATTGATTTAATTCTTGTGAATTTGAAGCTAATTGAAGATTTGTTTTTACATTTACAGCTTGTGAACCTGCTGATAATTTTCCATCTATCCATTTTGCACTATTTAATATCTCTTTGCAAAAAAGTAATTCTTCACTATTTAAAACATTTGGAATATGTAAAATCATTTTTTTCCTTTTTTATTATTCTAAAAATAAAATAGAATCTATTTTATTTTTAGAATAATAATTCAATCCTTTCGGATTGAATTAATTAAAATTTATATGCAAGTGTTAATAACCCACTTCTTGAAGCTCCTGGAGTGTATCTTCTACCTGAATTATTCATATTTGCAACATAATCTTCATCAGTTAAATTATATACATTTAATTGATATGTTAAATTTTTGTTGAATTTATATGAAGCCATTGCATCATAAACCACATAAGAATCAATTTTTGAAATAACTTCAGTTGAAGTTGTACTTATTTTAACATCTTGAGTTCCCACATATCTTGCCCCTGCTCCCACATTAATTGCAGGAGTAAATTTATATGTTGACCATAAAGTTGCTGTATGTTCTGGTGAGAATCTTAAGCTCATACCATCATTTGTTGAAGTAGCTTGTGTGTATTCTGTGTTCATTTTTGCAACACCTGCTGTTACATTCCATTTATCTGTAATTTCCCCAACAACACCAAGCTCTATACCTTTAACCTCTTTTTCTCCATTTTGAGATGTACTTCCATCTGATTCTGTCATAGTTTCATTTTCAACAACCGTTTTATAAACAGCAGTTGTTAAAGATAATCTATTATTTAATAAATCCCATTTTGTACCAATTTCATCTGTAGTTGATTTTTGAGGGTCCATATTTGGATTATTTGCATTTGTAGTTGTTGCACTTAAAGTAAAGTTTGCTCCACCTGGAGGTAATTGTGTTGTTGCTCTTGAAATATAAACACTTCCATTTTCAAGTGGTTTATAAACTAAACCAGCCTTATAACTATTTAGAGTTCCCTCATCTTCTAATGTTGAAGGAACTAATGTACTTGAAACAATATCATTTGTTGTATCATATCTATCAAATCTAGCTCCTCCTGTAAATATAAATTTTTCTCCAATGTTTATTGAATCAAATAAATATGCTCCCACTGTTGTAGTTTCACCATCACTTTTTTGCCCTGAAAATGATAAATTATTCCAAGAAATATTTGCTGGATTATATAAACTTGTAATTTGAGCATTTTGAGCTGTGTAATTTTTTGTAAGTTGACTCTCTTTTGTTAATTCAATTCCCGTACTAATTTTATGTAATAACATACCAGTTTGCACTTCTGTTGTAAAATTTGATTGATTTGTTAATATCTCATTTTCTTGCCATTTTGCATGCATTCTTAAATCTACAGTATTTGCAGATGTATTATAATTAAATGGAGAAGTTAATAACATTCTTTGTCTAGTTTTTGCATATCTTGCAGTGTTTGTAAACATAGTATTATCAGATATGTCTTGTTCAAATTTTAAAGTAAATGTATCACTATGAGATTTTTCATAATCATCATTACTTCCATAAAATTTAGAAGTGTCAACTTTTTGTGCACCTCCATTTAATCCCACAGTTGGAATTCCACCATCTGGAACATCATCTTGTTCTGTATGTTCATAATTAATTGTTGTTCTAGTTGCCGTTCCAATACCAAAAGCAACAGAACCAGCAATTCCAGTTCTATCAATTTCTACTTCGTCCCTTCCAGCAACATCGCCATTTTGTTTCATTACATTTAATCTAACACCTGTAGTTTCATTTAATTTTTTATTTACATCAGCTGTTAATCTTGCATTCTTAGCCGTGCTATAACCAACTGTTCCAGAAACTTCATCTTTATTTGTAGCTGATTTTGTAACTTGATTTATATATCCAGATGAAACACCTCTTCCATTATCAGCACCAACTGCACCTTTTGTAACTTCAACAGCTTCTGTGTTAAATGTATCTTTACTTGCATTTGCTAAATCTCGAATACCATCTTTATAAATACTTCCTTGAGCATCAAAACCTCTCATTGTAATATTATCTTTAGAGTTTGTATTACCATTTTCACCAAGTTGTAGAGTAATTCCTGGCGTATTTCTTAGTGCTTCTTGTAAAGTTGTTGCTTGTTGTTCTTCAATAACTTTTTTTGTAATTACAGAGATAGTTTGAGGAGTATCAACTAAATCTTGAGTAACTTTTGATGAAGATGATTTATCTACTTTGTAGTTTTGTGTATAATCAGTTTTTTCACTTTTTTCAACAACTTTTACATCTGATAAAAGTGTTGATTCTGCATTTAACATTGCAGGCGAGATTAATAAAACTGTTGCAGTTACAACAGATGCCTTAAAATAGTTTGTGTTTTTATGTTTTTTACTTGTGATATATTTATTCAATTTCTTTTCCTCCAAGAAAATCATTGTGATTCTCAAATAAATTTAATTAAATAAATTTATTTAACACCAGCTCAATAAAGTAAATTAATTACTTAAACTTTTGTCTTAAATTGGCTGGCTATTTGTAGGAGAACTTTACTCTTGCTGGCTAGATTGTGGTTATTTTGTAAGTATTAATTTATTCGCTTTAGTGATTTTCAGATAATAAGATTGTCCATCATGAATAATTTCAATGCTCTTTTCTTTATCGAAAATCTCTTTTGAATCTATTTGTTTATCTTTAATTTCTTTCACTTTTAATACCTAATTCAATTTATTTTATTAAATCTATTAACAAAATATTAATGGAATGCTAACCAAGTAAAACTTAATCTTTAATAAAATTGATAATCGTTATTATAATTAACTATGCTTTGTTTTATAAAGTAGGTTTTATCATATTTTCTGGTTTTACATAAGAATCAAACTCTTCTTGAGTTAAAATTCCAAGATTTACTGCTTCTTGTTTAAGTGTTGTTCCATTTTTATGAGCTGTTTTTGCTATAAGTGCTGCTTTTTCATATCCTATATATGGATTTAGTGCAGTTACAAGCATTAGTGAATCATTTAAATATTTATTGATATTTACTAAATTAGGTTCTATTCCAACTGCACAATTATCGTTAAATGCAAGCATCGTATCACTTAAAAGCCTAATTGACTGCAAAATATTTAATGCAATTACAGGTTTGAACACATTTAACTCAAAATTCCCTTGACTTGCAGCTACACTAACTGTTGTATTATTTCCCATAACTTGAACAGCAACCATTGTCATAGCTTCACTTTGAGTTGGATTTACTTTTCCAGGCATGATTGAACTTCCTGGTTCATTTTCAGGAATATTAATTTCTCCAATTCCACATCTAGGGCCTGAAGAAAGCCATCTTATATCATTTGCAATTTTCATAAGATTTGAAGCAAGTGCTGTTAATACTCCACTTAAAACTACTTCTGCATCGTGAGCAGTTAGAGCATGAAATTTATTTGGATGAGATTTAAACTCATATTTTGTTCCAGTTAAAATATTTAATACCTCACTAACCATTGGTGAAAAATTTGGATGAGAATTTAATCCCGTTCCAACAGCAGTTCCACCAATTGCTAATTCAACAAGATATTTCATACTATCATCAATTTGATTTAAAGCTTTATCTAACATTTCAACATAAGCAGAAATCTCTTGTCCAAGAGTTAGTGGCGTTGCATCTTGAAGATGTGTTCTTCCAATTTTTACAATATTTTCAAACTCTTTTGATTTATTTTCAAAAGTTGTTTTTAAAACATTTATTGCAGGAATTAACCTTTTTTGAATATCTAAAACAAAAGCAATTCTCATAGCAGTTGGATAAGTATCATTTGAACTTTGTCCCTTATTTACATCATCATTTGGATGAATAAGTTTTTCAACTCTAAAATCTTTTCCTAAATTTTGTGTTGCTCTTGCTGCTACTACTTCATTTACGTTCATATTTGACTGAGTTCCTGAACCTGTTTGCCAAACAACTAAAGGAAATTCATCTGCCAATTTTCCTTGAATAATTTCATCACAAGTTATACAAATAGCATCGGTTTTAGTTTTATCTAATCTATCTAATTTATTATTTACAATTGCGCATGCTTTTTTTAAATATGCAAAACCTTCAATTATTTCTTTTGGCATTTTTTCATCACCAATCGGGAAATTTTCTAAACTTCTTTGTGTTTGTGCACCCCAATATTTGTCATTTGGAACTTTTATTTCACCCATTGTGTCTTTTTCTATTCTAAAATCCATTGTTTATTCCTAAATATGATATACAGGTTATCATCATTGTATATATTGTCTTAATTGTCATTTAATTTTATATTTTCTTATATAGATAAATTATTCATTTCAGTCTTAAAATGATAATTACAATCAATATTCTTTAAGATAACTAATGATAATATACTTTATCAATAAAAGGAGCTGCTGTGAAAGAGCTATTAAATCAAAAAGACTTAACTAATTCATTGTTATATAAACAAAATGTTAAAATACATAAAAATTTATGGAAGTTATATAGTTTTACTCTCTCTTTGGGTATTATTTTTATTTTAATAAAAGGCTTTATATAATGGAAGATTCACAAGAATTATCATTTGATATTTTTTTAAAAAATTTCAAAAATAACGTATTAAAAATAGGTCTGAAAAATTCAATTCAAAAAGATTATATATTAAAAATTTTATATTTTTCAGAAGAACACTTAACAGCTGAAGAGATTTCAAATAAAATTAAACAAAATTTTAATGTATCAATTGGAATTGCAACTGTTTATAGGGCAATGAAATTTTTTCATGATATGAAATTAGTAAATCAATTAGATATTGGCGATGGAGTTATCAGATATGAGTTAAATCGATTAAAACACCATGATCATCTAATTTGCACTTCATGTGGGATAATTATAGAGTTTACAGATGATTTAATTGAATTAAATCAAATTAAAATTGCTGAAAAAAACAATTTCATATTAAAAGAACACATAATGAGTATTTATGGAATTTGTGAGAATTGCCAAGACTCTAACTCTTTAAAAAAATAGATTTTAAATAAAATCCTTTCATAAAAGAAAAGATTTTATTTATAAATTTATTCATATCTCAACGCATCAATAGGATTTAATCTCGCTGCTTTTCGTGCTGGAAAATATCCAAAAACAACTCCAATTAATGTAGAAAATATAAAAGAAATAAGAATTATTTGATTATTTATAATAAATGATAAATCTAGCATTGAAACTCCAATAAAACCAAAACCTAAACCTAAAATAATTCCAATTATTCCACCCAAAGTTGATAAAACAATAGCTTCGACTAAAAATTGCAATAATACTTCGCTCTCCATTGCTCCAATTGCTAATCTTATTCCTATTTCTCTTGTTCTCTCCGTTACAGAAACTAACATAATATTCATAATCCCAATTCCACCAACAAGTAAAGAAATTGCTGCGATTGAGCCTAAAAGATAAGTCAATGTTTTTGTAGTTGATGTCATAGTTGATAATAAATCTTGCATATCTCTTAGATTAAAATTATCAGGCTCACCAATTTTTATAGCTCTTCTTTCTTGCATTAAAGCAACAATATCAGTTTTTGCATCTTCAATATATTTACCTTCAGTAATTGAAATTAAAATTGAAGAAACATCCTTGTTTCCTTTTATTTTTCTTTGAAACATTTTTAAAGGGACAATAACTATTTCATCTTGGTCTCGACCAAAAGTTGCTGCTCCTTTTGATTTTAGAACACCAATTACATTACAAGAAAAGTCTTTTAGTCTTAATGTTGAACCAACTGCATCTTCATTATCAGAATATAGCTCTTTTACTATTGTTGTTCCTATAATACAAGATGTTTTTCCAGAATTTAACTCACTTTCATCAAATAATCTTCCATCACTTAATTCCCAATCTTTTATTATAAAATAATCATTTGTTGTTCCAACTACTGATGAGCTATTACTTTTATTTCCATAAACTACATTTATAGTTGATGTGTTTTCTGCAGTTGCTGCTTTTATATTCTGAATTTCACTTTTTAAAGCATCAATATCTTCATTTGTAAATGCTTTTGAACTGTTATCTTCCCTTGGTGGCCCTCTTCTTTCTTGTCCAACTCTAAGAGTTAACATATTAGTTCCAAGTTTAGAGATTCCTTCTTTTACATTTGCAGTTGTTCCATCACCTATCATTACCATAGCAATTACTGAAGCCACTCCAATTACTATTCCCAAAATTGTTAATATTGAACGTAAAATATTTCTTTTTATCTCTTTTATAGCAATTAAAAAGGCATTTGTTAACATTATTTATATCCTTTTTTTAAACTATCTTCAATATGTCCATCTCTAAAATAGATGATTCTGCTTGCAAAGGCTGCCATCTCTTCTTCATGGGTTACCATAATAACTGTGATATTAAAATCTTCATTAAACGATTTTAATAAGTTCATAATTTCCATACTTTTTATACTATCAAGGTTTCCTGTAGGCTCATCTGCAAGAATTACTAAAGGTTTTGTAACAATGGCTCTTGCAATTGCCACACGCTGTTGTTGTCCTCCTGAAAGCTCTGCTGGAGTATGATGAGCAACACTTTCAAGTCCAACTTTTTTTAAAGCATCTAAGGCTAACTCTTCTCTTTTTTTTACTGGAATCTTTCTATATACAAGTGGCAATTCAACATTTTCTAAAGCTGTAGTTCTTCCTAAAAGATTAAAACTTTGAAAAATAAATCCTAAAAAGTTTCTTCTTAAAAGTGCCATTTGGTTTCTATTTAGATTTTCAACATTAATTCCATTAAATAAATATTCTCCACTTGTTGGTTTATCCAAACAACCTATCATATTCATTGAAGTTGATTTCCCACTTCCACTTGCACCCATGATTGCTACAAATTCACCCTCTTTTATAGAAAAATTTACACCATTTAATGCATAAGTTTTAGCATCTCCCTCACCATAAGTTTTAACTATATTTTTAAATTCAATAATAGTTTTGCTACTTTGCATTGCCACTCTTTTGAGAACTAATTACTTCATCATCAACTTTTAAATCATTTGACTCAATTGTAGTTGACTTTCCATCTGTATCAAGAACTTTAACCATAACTCTTTTTGGAGTATTATTTTCCATTATCCAAATAGCAGAAAACTCTTTTTTACCTAACTCTTTTGTTGTATTTCCATTTTGTGTTCGTCTTGGAGGTTGCACTAAACTCATAGTATTTGTTTTTTGTTCAACTTGTTCTTTAGGTTTAAATCTAAGTGCACTATTTGGAATAATTAGTTTATCTTTACTCTCTTTTGTTATTATCTTTGCATTAGCTGTCATTCCTGGTCGAAGAAGTAATTTTTCATTATCAACTAAAACTACTGTTTCATAAGTTACAACACCATTCACATCAACTGGATTTAGCCTTACTTGTTTGATTTTTCCTTTAAAATTATCATTTGGATAAGCATCAACTGTAAAAGTTACATCTAAACCTTTTTTTATATCTGAAACATCCGCCTCATCAATACTTACAATTAAATCCATTTGACTTAAATCTTTTGCAAGGGTAAACAGTTTTGGTGCATTCATTGAAGCTGCTAATGTTTGGCCAACTTCAACTTCTCTATTTAAAACAATTCCTTTTATAGATGATTTTACAACTGCCTTATCTAAATTTTGTAAGGCTGTATTTAAACTAAACTCCGATTGATTAACTTTTGCTTTTGCCGCTTCATAAGATGCAAGTGCTGCTTCATAAGTATATTTAGAATTATCCAATTCATTGATTGATGGATATTTTCCATTTGAACTATTGTACATTTTTTGAGTTCTATCGTAACTTGCTTTTTTATTTTTTAAAGTTACTTCACTCTCTTTTAGATTTGCCATTGATATTGATAAAGCAGCTTTTGAACCATCAACTTCAATTTGTAGTTTTCTAGTATCAAGTTTTGCCAAAACTTGCCCTACTTCAACTTCATCATTAAAATCAACATAAATCTCTTTAATTGTTCCTGATACCTCAATACCAATATCAACACTATTAGTTGGATTTAAATTTCCAGTAGCACTAACAACCACAGATAAATCGCCTTTTTTTACCTTAGTAGTAATATATTCAACTGTTTGATTTTTATTATCAGCTTTTATAAAAAAATAATAGTATGCACAAAAACCACTAATCAATAAAAAAATCACGACCCAAATATAAATCTTTTTCGAACTTTTATTACTATAACTATCTAAATCCTGTTGTAATTGCGAATTTGTCATTAATGTTCACCTTTTGTTTTAAAGTATAATTTTGAATATTGTAATTTGATATTAATCTCATTTATTGCTATATCATATTCATTTATTTTTTTTGTATTTTTTAAAATATCTAAATCATAAGTAGAAGTCATTCCAGCATCATTTGAAATTTTATTTATAGAGAGTAAATCATCATATATTTTGATACTATTTTTGATTGTTTCATTATATTTTTCATAACTATCTATTTGATTTAAAATCTGTTCATATTCATAAGCCAATTGATTTTTTAAATCATTTACTTGGGCTTTTTGTTTTAAATAATCTACCTTTGACTCTTCAACTTTATTTGATTTATTATAATCATATAAAGGAACAGTTAAATTCAAAGAAGCTAATCCAGTATTATTTGCTTCCTTTTGTGTGCTTGAATAAAAATCTTCACTATCCAAATAATTAGCTTTTAAAGTTGTTGATACCTTTGGAAGATACGAAACTTTTGTCTGTTTATAACTTGTATTTAACATTTCTATTTTTGATTTTTCTACAAGCAATGCAATATTTTGATTTATAAAATCCTCTTTTTTAATTCCTTTAAAATCTAAAATCTCTATTTCATCATATTTCAAAGATGTATATTTTGATAATTCATACTCTTTATCTTTTAAAGAATTTTGTAAAGAGATATTCTCTTTATATTGAGAATTTTTTGCAATTATTGCATTATTTAAATCTGTGATATCACCAGAACCTGCTTCATATTGAATTTTTTTTAATATTAATTCAATCTCTTTATTTTGAAGAGAATAAGAACTTTGTTCAATTTGTAGTTTAATTTTTGATATTTCAAGTAAGGTTTCATAAACTGTTTGTAATATTGTGTAATTATCACTTTCCCAAGCTAACATTTCTGAATCATATTTATCCTTTGCATATTGAATACTTAATTCAATTCCACCTGATTCATAGATACTTTGGGTAAAGCCAATTGATGCACTTTTATCAAATGAACCACTTTTACTTGAAAAGGAATGGTCTCTACTTAATCCTGAATTTATTGTAATTGGAGAAATCCAATCATTTTTTAAACTCTCATAACGGGATTCTATTGATTTTTTTTCTAAATTTCTTAACTCTTTTTTTTCATTTTGTAATATTTCTAAATTTTCAGCAAAAACAAAACTGCAAAATAACGAGCAAATTAGTAAACTACGCAAAGGTTTCTCCTTTTTTCTTTTGGTAATTGTATTTAATTTTATTTAATCATTTTTTAACGAAAATTAAAATCTTTAATTTTATTTCAATTAAGATAATTATTATCAATATTATAATATATTTCTACTTATGGAAAATAAAAAAAGTTTAATCACAATCTTGATATTAACAATATCAGCTCATTTGGTTCTTTTTGCTAATTTAAAAGTGGATGAAGAAATGGTTATGGAGGAAAAACCAGTTCAAAATATCTCAAAAATTAATCTACAAAATGTAGTAATAAAAAAACCAGAACCAATTCATGAACCAGTAGTTGAAAAAACTGTAGAAAAAAACATTGAAACAAAACCTCTACCTAAAACACTTAGTAAAAATATGATTAAAGAAAATCATAAAAAAATAAACGAAGTTGTTAAAAAAGAGGATGTTCCTAAAAAAGTTGAGAATGTTAAAGTTGTAGAAGCTTCAAAACAACCTCCTTTAACATCTGAAAATAAAGAAACAAAAATAGATTCTAATGAAAAAGATTTATTAGAAAATGAATATTTATCAAAATTACAACAACTAATTGAACAAAATAAAACTTATCCAAAAAGTGCAAAAAGATTAAATCAAATGGGAAAAGTTAATGTTTGTTTTGTAATTTCAAAAGATGGACAAATTAAAGATATAAAAGTTGTAAAAAAATCAGATTTTGAGAAATTAGACGAAGCGGCAATTGAAATTTTTGCAAGAATATATAAGTTTGAGCCAATACCAGAAAAACTAAATAAAAGTTCTTGGGAAATTACTGTACCAATTGTTTATCAAATCACTAGGAGTTAAGAAATGGAGTTAAGTTTAATAGATTATATAAATAGAGGTGGGATTATTGTTTATATCTTAATTCTTTTAAATGTTATTGGTTTTACAATCATGTTTTGGAAATTGGTAGTTCTTGCGCTTTCTAAAAATAATAAAGAACAATTAGTTAGTGAAATATTAACTTTTGCTCAACATAATAGCAGTGAATTTAAAAAAGATTCTATACAAAATATAATAAATAGAAAAATTAAGAAATTAGAATTTGGATTAAATACAGTAAAAATAATTGCTTCAATGGCACCATTATTAGGTCTTTTAGGAACTGTAATTGGAGTATTAGACTCTTTTGACTCTATTACAAAAAGTGGTTTAGGCGACCCATCTATTTTCTCAAATGGAATTTCTGTAGCGCTAATTACTACAATTGCTGGAATTATAGTTGCAATTCCTCACTATATGGGATACAACTATATTGTTGGTATTTTAGATGAAATTGAACTAAGAATTGAAAAAGAGGTTCTTAAAAAAATATGAAAAAAAGAGAAATTTTAACTCCTGATGTTACTCCACTTATTGATGTAGTTTTTATTCTTTTAATATTTTTTATAGTTTCATCTGTATTTAAAAAAGATGAGTTAGCTCTTGTTTTGAATCTTCCAACTTCAAGTGCTAAAGAGATTGAATTAAAAGAAAAAGAGATTATTATTGAATTAAATAATGACAAACTAGCCATTTATGGAAAAGAAACAACCATTGAATCTATTAAAAATGAAATGGAAAAAGTTGAAGATAAAAATAGAAATATTATTTTCAAAATTGATAAAGAAGTAAAATATGAGAAAATTATAGAAGTTTTAGAAGTACTTCAAAATAATCAATTATTCAATATTTCTTTAATAACTGATACTAAAAAGTAGTAGATAATTTATCTACTACTTTTACAATGTTCATCGTAAAAATTACCAAATTTTGATTTATTCCATCTTTATCTTCAGGTGAAGAATATTTTGTTATTACAAAATTAGATTTATCAATCCAAATAAATTATTATAAACTAATATTAAAGTTCTTCTTTCATACGTTGAAAATATAATCTTAGTCTTCTCAAATCAAAATTTGTTTCACCTTCTTTTGATTTTGTTTCTATATCTTGTAAAATTTCTACAGCCTCTTTCATTACTAAATTTGCGCAAGAACCTTTTAAATAATGTGCTGATTCTCTTAATTCAATACTATTTTTAGAATCAATTGCATTTTGAATTTTTTTCAAATCACTATCTAATGTCAAAAAGAAATTATCTAATAACATATCTATAATTGATTCATCTAAAGAGAGTGCATTTATTGCATCATTTTTATTGTATGAAGATACTACTTTTTCTGTATTAACCTCAGCATCATTATTTTCTATAATATTTGGTATAGCTAAATCTTCAGAATTCATAGATTTATTTGTTAAATAAGTTCCCAATACTTGTTTTAAATCATCCTTTTTTATAGGCTTATTTAAATATGAATCCACCCCATCTATTTCATTTATATTATTTGTACTTAATAAAACTAATGGAATATGATTTAAATTATTCTCTTTTTCAAAAGTTAATATCTCTTCAAATACTTTTATCTCATTAGATAAATTCATGTTATTGTCAATCAAAATTAAATCATATTTACTTCTTTTATACTCTTCAAGTACGTCTTTAGGGTTATTTATTAATTCAAATTGAACATTGAAAGTTTGAAGTAAATATCTTAAAACTTCTTGATTTATATGATTCTCTTCAGCTACTAAAACTTTTCCTATAAATTGAGATTCAATAATATTTTCTTTGCAAATTTCAAAGTCCAAATCAAACCAAAAAGATGTTCCTTTATTAATCTCACTTTTTACCTCAATCTGTGAATTTAAAGCATTTATTATGTGATTACTTATACTAAGACCTAATCCTGTTCCTTCATATTTTCTATTTGATTCATTATCAATTTGTATAAAAGGTTCAAAAATATTTTTGATTTTATCCTCAGATATTCCTATTCCACTATCTTTAATACTAAATCTTATTTTAACAATATCATCTGTTTTACTTAATTGTTGTACATTAAAATTTATTTTTCCATTTTCTGGAGTAAATTTTATAGCATTACTTAATATATTTGATAATACTTGTTTAATTCTAGTACCATCTGAGAAAAGACATTTTGGTATATTTTTATCCATATCAAAAGTGAAATCTATTTTTTTATCAATTGCTCTATTAGAGAAAAGTTCAAAGCTATTTTCACATACTTTATTAATATCTACTTTTTCAAAAGAAACCTTAAAATTACCACTTTCAATTTTTGATATATCTAAAATATCATTTAAGATAGTAAGTAGTGATTTTGCACTTGTTTCAATAATTTTTGAATATTTTTTACTTGTTTCATCAACATTATCTGAAATACTAATAACTTCTGAGAATCCTATAATAGAATTTAATGGAGTTCTTATTTCATGACTCATATTTGCTAAAAATGTAGATTTTGCTTTATCTGCATTTTGTGCTTTTAAAAGTGCTTCTTTTAAAGATATTGTTCTTTTATCTATCTCTTTTTCCAAATTTTGATTAATTTGTAATAACTCATTTGTTTTCTCATTTACCTTATCCTCTAAGTGTTCAGTTAAATCTTTTTGAGCATTAACAAGTGTATTAATTTCTGACGCCATATTATTAAATGATTTTTCCAAATTACCTATTTCATCATTTGAACTAACTTTTATTCTATAATCAAACTCTTTATTTGAGAATCTTTTTGTACCAACTAATAAATTGTTTATTTTTGACAAAATGTAATTTGACATCCAAATCGCAATAAAAATAATAATGAAAACCATACCAACTGTAACAATAATTAATTCATTAATTAATGTTTTTATAAAGTCAGCTATCTCAATTTTATTCTCATTTACAATTTCTTCCATATTATTAGTTTGTACTTTTAATATTTCAGATACATTTCTTTTTGTTTCATTTGCAGCTGCATGAAAATCATCTACACTTGCTCCAATGGTTACAAACCCAAATCCTCTTTTACTTTTACCATATTTACCCGTATAGTATGGAATTGTTGCTGCGGTTGTTAACTTCCATACTCCACTCCAATTTATTATAAAAGATCCATATCCTCCATTTTGTGTAACTTGCATCCATCCTTCACATTGTGGAGCAAAGTTTAAGTATCTACAGTCAAGTCCTACATTACCATCTTCTTTTAATTGTTTTAAGTTTGGTTTTTTACTTAGACTTTGTTCTTCAAAAATTGGGTAATTTTTTAAGAACTCATTTATATCTTGGTTTGAGGCATAATATTTCTCTGCTATATCTGCACTTAACCACGGCATTACTTTTTGTCCTGTATTTTTATCATATCCTACAATTGAATAATCCCTTGGATGAGAAATACTTTTCCCTTCATAATCCCACATAAAAGCATAATTTCCCAATGTTGCATCTGAAATATTTTGTTTTATTTCTTGACCTGTTGGATTTACTGTATCTGTAAATTCTCTTATATGGCTATGGTCTAAAGCCATTGACACATAACCTACTTTTTCACCATTTTTAAAAACTGGGGTTACAAATCTTATTATTCCTTCAAATCTTTTACCTAATGGATTTTCAACTCCAGCATATCCATATTTTTGTGGTTCAAATGCAATTCCTGCTTTTGTTGCTTTTTCTGTTGTAAAAGTTCCAATCACTTTTGTTCCAATATATTCCCCTATTACATCTGAAACATAAATCTCACCATTTTTTAATTTTGATATTTCATCAAAATAAGTTTCAGAGTTTACATAAGTATTTTTCTTATTTGATACATCTAGTTTTTCTTCATTTAATAAAGATACTTTATATTTTTCATTTCCATTAATATCAAGAAAAGTAACTTCTTTATATATTGGTATCTCTTTTTTTAAGAATTCAGCAGGTTCAATTGTATTAAACTCTTTTTGATTATCTACTAAATTAGCTTTTTGCTTTCTATTCTCTTTTTTATTTGGATCTTCATTAGTTTTATAACTATTACTTACTTCATCATAATAATAGTTTCCATGTATTGTAATATTCTTGTTTTTTGAATCAAAAAAACTTTTCAATACTTTATCATTCAAATCTAATTTTGATAGGAACAAAATATCTCTATCCCTTTCGTATAGAAAGTTAGCTACTTGATTTGCTATTTCATAAGATACTTTTTCTAATGTTTCTTGTGATTTTTTATCAAGATTTTTTATACTATCTCCTATTGAAGCATTGGCAGTATTTATTATAATATCTTTACTTTGGTTGAACAAAAAATTTGTACTTTTTGTTAAATATTTATCTAGTTTTAAAACACCTTCATATGCCATATAGGCTATTAATAACAATGGTAATACTTTTACTAAAATAAATAGTATTAGTAACTTTACTTTAATTGTAATATTTTTCATAACTCACCCTTTTTATAAATCACAACTAAATAAAATAATTTTATTTAAATTATTAAATTCACTAATTAATTCTTCCGTATTTAAAGAAGACTCTTCTATTTTTTCCAATATCTCTATAGCCATTGTTAAATCCATATTTAAACAAGAATTTTTAATATCATATGCCTTTTGTTTTAAACCAACACTATCTTGATTTATAATTAAAAGATTCAGTTCTTCCATATCTTTTAATATCTTGTTTTTAAAATTTTTAATTAATACTTCACTTATCTCTTTTGGTATTAAAAGTTTTTCTGAAATATTATTTGAAGTAATCTTTTGTAACTCTATTTTATGGAATTCATTAGATAATAAATATTTCTTTAAAATATTTACTAATTTATCAAACTCTATAGGTTTTGATAAATAATCATCCATTCCTTGATTTAAATATTTTTCTTTATCTCCAGCAATCGAATTTGCAGTTAATGCCACAATTGGTATCTTATAATACTCATTTTCTATTTTACGTATCTCTTTTGTTGCATTTAAACCATCCATTATTGGCATATTAATATCCATTAGTATCAAATCAAACTTATCTTGTTTATATTTTTCTACTGCTTCTTCTCCATTTGCAACAATAGCAACTTGTAAACCTAATTTTTCCAATAATATATCTATTAATTTTTGATTATTTGGATTATCTTCAGCAACTAAAATTTTTCCATCAAATTTTTCTACATTTGTTGATTTTTTTAATACTTCTTTGTGTAAATTTGAGTTATCCATTATTATGTTGTAAATTTTTGATCCATAAATTGGTAAATCAATATAGTGATTTATATAATCTTTTATTTGTAAATCTACTATATTTTTTGAATTTCCTATATAGATAATAAGAGAATCACTATTCTCTTTTTTAAACTCTTTTATTACTGAATTTAAATTATCCATTCCACAGCAGAATAAAATATCTCCTATTCTATTATCTTGGCTGTTATAATCACTAACAAAACCAATTTTATTTATATGACTTTGAATATTAGCTCTTAATTTTTCATTATTACCTTCACTACAATATAATAAAAATTTCAAACTTTTTTCTAAGAGTTTATCTGTATTCTCAAACTTATCAACTTTTAAATCAAGAGTAAAACTAAATTCACTACCTTCATTTAAATTTGAAACAAGTTCGATTTTAGAGTTCATTAATTTAATAATATCAGAACAAATTGCAAGACCAAGACCTGTTCCACCAAATTTTCTACTTATTCCTTCATCTGCTTGTGAAAATGGATTAAATATAATTTTTTGTTGTTCAGGTGTCATTCCTAAGCCACTATCTTTTACAGAAAATTTAATTTTTACATTATCATCAACTCTATCTAAAATTTTTACTGTAAAAATCACTTCACCATTTTCTGGTGTAAACTTTATTGCATTACTTAAAAGATTCGTTAGAATTTGTTGTAATCTTGTATTATCTGCAATCAAAGAGTATGGTAAAAATGATTCAGCATTATAAATAAACTTAATTTTTTTCTCTTTTGAAATAACAGAAAATAATTCAACGATATGCTCTATAAAAACTTCAAATAAAAATGATTCATTTGAAATATCTAGTTTTCCACTTTCCATTTTTGAAATATCTAAAACATCATTTATTATATTTAATAAAGATTTCGCACTTCTTGATATTATTTTTGCATTCTCTTTATCATCTGTTTTTATATCTGATTCGCATAAAATATCAGAAAATCCAATAATTGCATTTAATGGAGTTCTTATTTCATGACTCATATTCGCTAAAAATGTTGATTTTGCTTTTTGTGCAATTTCTGCTTTTTTCCTTGCATTTTCAAGTTCAGTAATATCTATAAAAGTACATAAATAGTAAGTTTTATTATTCAAAATAACTTTTTTACAATGAATACTAAATATTTGTTCATCTAAATTATTATCTATTCTGCTAATTTTATATAAGTGATTACTTTTTTCAAGAAATTGTTTAAACCATAATGATTCACTTAAATTATCACCATTATAATTTTCATTTTTATTAAATAAAGAAGAAATATGACTTACTCTATTTCGATAATCTTCTAAATCAATAAAATTAAAAACCTCAAAAAATCTTCTATTTGCATCAACTACACCATTATATTCATCTATAATTAGTACTATGTTTTCTTGTGCATTAAAGATAGTATTAATTCTTTCTTTTTGGAATTTTAACTCTTTTTGATAAACAATTTGAGGAGTAACATCTTCACTAAGTGACATAAACTCTCTTATCTCTTGATTTCTATCTAAAAGTGGAACTATTGTCATATTAATATAAAAAATTTCTCCACTCTTTTTTATATTTGAAAAAGTACCATACCAAATTTTTTTATTTTTAATTGTATTCCAAATATCAGCAAATAAACTATCTGGATTATCTGGGTTTTTTATAATATTGTGTGATTTACCAATAAGTTCATCTTTTGTGTAGCCACTTGTTTTACAAAAATTTTCATTTGCATATTTGATAATTCCATTTATATCTGTCATACTAACTATTAATGAGCTATCAATAGCATTTTTATATTGGTGTAAAAGATTTATTACTTCTTGATTTTCTTGAGTTCTTGACTCTAATAAAGAAGATCTTTCCCTTAATAAATTATTTAACTCTTCTGTATTTACGGTAATTGTATTTTCTAAGAATCTTCTTTCACCATCATTATTCGTATAAGTTTGAGAAATATCTTTTAATAAATCTAATAAATTTTCATCAAAAGAATTTATTGAAAAACTCTTCCCAAAATATCTTTTTATTTGTCTTTCTAATAATCGATGCATAATTATGACTCGTAAATTGTAGTTAAGGTCATTGTTTGATTATGTAGTTCACAAGTTAAAAGATTATCTTGAAAAGGTGCAATTTCTCCATAAGAATAAAAACCTATTAAATGAACATTATTACCTAATATATCTTGTATTATTTCAAGTTCATCATCAATTAATTGATTCATTACTATCTTTCTTCCAACACAACTTACAATTAAACCAAAAGCTGTTTTATCATTTACTTTATTAATAACCTCAGCAGCTTTGCCAGCGCCTTCAATTAACTCATCTATATCTGGTTTCATTAATCTTGCTTTAAATCCAGTTGGAACATCTCCTGCAAAAGTTATACTTTTTTCCTCTTCATTTATAGATAATAATGTTCTGATAATTTCGGAAGAATCATCATTCTCTTTTATATTTAAAGGGAATCTAAGACCACTATTTGGTAACTCTGATGCATATTCTCCTAAATATTTTTTATATAAATCTAAGGCTGGTTGTCCATCAATTTCATAAAGAATATTTCCGCTTGATTTTGTAATTGTTCTTTGAGTTCCAAATTCACTCCAGCCAGCAAAACAACCACTTTGTATACATAAATTTTCTCCATAAAATCCTACGGCAACTATTGTTCTTTTTGTTGGGATATTATTAGCAATTACATAAGTTTCAAGAAATCTAGCTCCATCACCTGCCATTCCACCTGTTACTGTTGTAAATTTATTAATTTTATTTATTCCTCTTGTTAGTGCTGAACCATTTATCAAAAGTCCATCACTCATTAGAAATATATGTTTTAAGTTTTCTTTTGGAAGATTATTTATTAAATTTTCTGAAAGTTTTTCTATATCATCGCCTTCATTGAAATTAATTGAAGAGATTTCAACCCATGAACTTTCAAATAAGATTGCAGTTGCAACTAAAGGATATTGGCTAAGTTGAGAATTTAAAACATTTCCAGATGATGAACAACCTACAATTTTTGCGGAAGGGAAAAGTTGAACTAATTCTAAATATCTTTTTTCATCTTTTATAATATCTGTATCACCAAATAAAAAAACTATATTTGCTTTAGAATAATCTTCATTTTTTAAATCACCCTCTTTTACCAACCAATTATTATCATAAACAAGATTTATTAGTTCCATTTTATCTCTCCCCAAACTTAATTTTAATTTTATCAAAAATATCAATCAACTCTTTCAAATCAAAATTTACCTCATGATTATTTGCTTTTGTTTCTATTTCTTGTAATATTTCAGCTGCTTCTTTCATTACAAAATTAGAACATGCTCCTTTTATATAATGTGCTATTTCTGAAATCTTACTACTATCTTTACTATTTATTGAATTTTGTAATTTAATTAAATCATTATCTAATGTTAAAAAGAAATTATCAAGTAACATATCAACTGTACTTTCATCTAATCCCAAACGTTCAATTATTATATTTTTATCAAACTCAATTACATTATTAGTTATTGATGTTATAAGATTATCTTTGACTAAGTATTTTCTTAAAATAGCAACTAACTTATCAAATTCAATGGGTTTTGATAAATAATCATCCATTCCATCACTTAAATATCTTTCTTTATCACCTGCTATAGAATTTGCAGTTAATGCAACTATTGGTATATCATAAAAAGAATTTTTAAGGGTAAGTATCTCTTTTGTTGCTCTAATACCATCCATTATTGGCATATTTATATCCATTAATATTAAATCAAATTTCTCTTTTTTATACATTTCAATAGCTTGTTCACCATCTGAAACAATAGTAGATTCTAATCCTAATTTTTTCAATAATATTTCAATTAATAATTGATTGTTTGTATTATCTTCAGCAACTAATATTCTTCCTTGAAATTTCTCATTATCAAAAGATTTATCTAAAACATTATTATTTATATTAGAATTATCAGCAATGATATTATAGATTTTAGAGCCATAAATTGGTAAATTAATATTGTAATCAATATGTTGTAAAATATCTTGAGTTAAATTATCTTTATCTCCCACATAAACTACTTTTGCTTTACTATTTTGATTTTTAAATTGAATTAAATTATCACTAAAATTACTTCCTCCAAAACAAAAAAGAATATCTACTTTTTTATTTGGCTCTTTTCTAATATCAAAAACATCTGCAATCTTTTCTAAATAATTTTTTACACTCTCTTTAAGATTATCTTCATCATTACTTAAATCACAAATGGCTAAAGAGATATTTTCTTTTTTCAAATCTTCTTTAAGTTTTACAATTTTTAAATCCAAAACAAATGAAAACTCACTTCCTTTTCCTATTTCTGAATTAACTTCAATTTGTGCACCTAAAATCTTAAGAATATCAAAACAAATAGCCAAACCTAATCCTGTTCCACCAAACTTTCTACTTATTCCACTATCTGCTTGAGAAAATGGATTAAATATAACTTTTAATTGTTCAGGAGTCATACCTATTCCACTATCTTTTATAGAAAATTTAATTTTTGCAATTTCATTATCATGATTTAAAACTTCAATTTTGAAAAATATTTTTCCATATTCACTTGTAAATTTAATTGCATTACTTAGTAAATTTGATAAAACTTGTTGTAATCTCATTGAATCACTAATAACTAAATGTGGTAACTTAGGATCAACACTGTATATAAATTTTATATTCTTATCACTTGCATTTACAGAAAAAAGCTCCACGATATGTTCAGTTAAATCAAATAGTGAAAATTCAATCAATTCAACTTCTAACTTTCCATTTTCCATTTTTGATATATCTAAAACATCATTTATAATATTTAATAAAGATTTTGCACTTTTTGATATAATTTTTGCATTCTCTTTATTTACATTATCAATATTTGATTCACATAAAATATCAGAAAAACCTATAATAGCATTTAATGGTGTTCTTATTTCATGACTCATATTTGCTAAAAATGTTGATTTTGCTTTTTGAGCTATCTCAGCTTTTTGTTTTGCTTCAACTAATTCTGTAATATCATATCTTAATGATAAATATTCAATTATTTCATCTTTATCATTCAGAATTGGCACTATTGTACTTGCAACATAATAGAAACTACCATTTTTATTTCTATTTTTTATAATACCTTTAAATATTTTTTTTGCTTTTATAGTTTCCCATAATTCTTTAAAAACTTCTTTTGGCATATCAGGATGTCTAACAATATTGTGAGGTTTTCCAATTAATTCATCTTCAGAATAGCCTGAAACTTCACAAAAAGTTTTATTAACATAAGTTATATTTCCTTTTTTATCAGCTTTTGAAACAATTGCACTTGCATCAACAGCTTTTTTGTACTCTAATAAAAGTAAATTAGAATCTTTTAACTCTTTTGTTCTTTTTAAAACTTCATCTTCCAATTTATTATTTTGTGTTTTTAACTCTTTTTCACGTTTGAAATATAAAATTGTGTAGTGTACGATAAAAGATAAGATAACTAAAAGCATAAAAATAATTATAGCTTCTGTATCTTTTGCACTTAACACAAAATCTTCTTTAATAGGAGTAATGACTTCAAGTACACCTCTTACATCATTTAATTTCCAATCATTTTTGGGCGTATCAACTCTGTTATTGTGGCAATCTAAGCAATTTTGAGAACTCATAACATCAGAAAATGCAACTCTGAAAACTTTTTTCCCATTTACCGTATCTTGTCTTGTATAAAACTCTTTTGGATTTTTTCTTAAATATGCTAAAGAATTTTTTTGAAATTCATCTAAAACTCTATCTGCTCTATTTGGAAATGGATAATCACTAAAGAAATTTATTCTTATATCTTGATTTTTTGTTAATCTTTCACTTAAATTATATATTGTAGTAGCAGGTAAAGGAATTGTATCTGAAGAAAACTCATGATTATAATCAACTTTAATATTACTTTTATTTATAAGCTTTGAAACTACAAATTCATTATAATATGCACGAAATGTTTTTAAATAATCAACTATTTGAGTTGAATCAACTATTATTTTTTCTTTTTGATTACTCAATGATAAAGTTGGTAAATAAAATATTGCTAATAATGAAAGAACTGTTGAAGCAACAATTATAGGTCCAATTATTGGGTTAATAATCGTCTTATAAATAAATTTAAACATTAATTCTTTTCTTGTAAGAATTTATTATAAATATCAATAACTATATCTTTATTTTTTATGAATAAATCCACAAGAATAGGATCAAAATGTTTCTCTTTTTCTTCTAATAAAAGATTAAACGCTTCATCAATATTCCAAGCTTTTTTATATGGTCTATTTGAAGTTAATGCATCAAAAACATCCGCAATTGCTGTTATTCTCCCAAAAAGTGGTATATTTTCACCTTTTAAACCATTTGGATAACCACTTCCATCATATTTTTCATGATGGTTATATGCAATTACTCCACCTGCTTTTAAATATTTACTTTTTGAACCTTTTAAAATCTCATATCCAATTTGTGAATGTTTTTTCATTATATTATATTCATCATCATCTAATTTACCAGCTTTTAAAAGAATCCTATCAGGAATTCCAATTTTGCCTATATCATGAAATGGGGAAGCATAATAAATAATATCTTGTAATTCTTCATCCAAACCATAAGCTTTTGTTAAAAGCTTACAATAGTGGGCTACTCTTTGTGTATGAGCATTAGTTTCAGGATCTTTATATTCAGCAGTTTTACCTAGCATTTGTAAAATTTCTTGTTCTGATTCTTTTAATCGAAAAGTTGCTTTATCTACCTCTTCTTGTAATAATAAAGCTTTATCTTTTAATAATAACTGGCTTTTTCTAAGTTTTAGCATATTAATAATTCTTGCTTTAAATGCAGGTGCATTTATTGGTTTACTCAAAAAATCATTAGCTCCATACTCTAATGCTTTTATTTGAAGTTGCATATCATCACCAACTGCTGTAAGCATAATAATTGGTGTATCAGTATTATTTTCTCTAAATCTTTTTATAAATTCTAATCCATCAATATCAGGCATCATATAATCAACTATTACTAAATCATATTCACAAGATTCTATAGAAATTAAAGCTTCTTTTGGTTCTGTAAAACTATCTATTTTTAAAGAAAGTAGTTTGGCATAACTCTCAATTATCAAAAGATTTGTTTTATTATCATCTATTGAAATAATTTTCATATTTTCTATATTCATGGAATTACCTTAAAATTTAAATTTTCTGACTAAGAGAGCCTACAATACATAACTTCATCCACAACAGCTCGCGCAATTTGATTTGTCTCAACAATAACATGTTTTAAATGTAAACCTTTTAAAGCTTCTCTTTCTTCATCATTTGTAACAGTTACAATTGTTTTACTATTATGTGTTAAATCATTAACTGCCTCACAAATAAGGTTTAATATTTCAGGGTTAGTAACAGCAACAATTACAGCTGATGATTTAGTAATATTTATTGAGTTTAAAATATGTCTTTGGGCAGCATTTCCAAATACAATTGGTTCACCCCTTTCTTTTCCTATTTGATAAAACTTTATATTATGCTCTAAAATAACATAATTTTGTCCAAATGATTTTAATTCATTTACAATTGCTTGTCCAAAACTTCCATATCCTAAAACAACAACATGATTTTCTGTGTCTTCTGAAACATTGTAAGTATTTGTAATCATCATCACATCTTCTGGAATCAGTTTTGCGGCTGCTTTTGATAAATTTTTTAAAATAAATGGTGTTAAAATCATAGATATTACAATAGTAACTATTAGTACTTGAGAATAAGTTACATCAACTAAATTTTGACTACGTGCTAACTCTAAAATTGCAAGAGAAAATTCTCCTATTTGTATTAGAGCAAGTGCTGATTTAAAAGCAACTCTTTTGTTATCTTCAAATCTGATAAGCGTGTAAATAACAATATATTTTAGTCCCATTACTAAAGGTAAGATTATTGCAATTATCCAAGCATATTCATAGATAACTTTAAAATTAATTTGCATACCAACTGTTACGAAAAATACACCTAAAAGAATATTTCTAAAAGGAATAAGGTCAGCTTCAACTTGGTGTTTAAATTTAGTTTCTGAAATCATCATACCTGCAATGAATGCTCCAAGTGAATATGAAAATCCAAAGTAATATGCTAAATACGCAGAACCCATAGCTAAAAGTAAAACTGAAGCCACAAATAATTCATCTGATTTTGTAGAAGAAACATATCTTAAAAATGGTTCTAACAAATACTTTCCACTAAAATATAGAAGTGCCAACAATACAATTGCTGCTAAAATTGTTTTACCAATTGTAAAAATCAAAGCACCATCATCTGTCATTGAAAAAAATGAAATCATTAAAAGTATTGGAATAACTGCAATATCTTGCATTATTAAAATTCCTAAAACTCTTCTACCATGTGGTTTTTTTATCTCTTTTGTTTCATTAAATGTTTTTAAAACAATTGCTGTTGAAGATAGTGAAAGTGCTGTTCCAATAATAAGTGCTGTTTGTGTATCAAAACCAACAATAAATCTTGTAATTAAATATACAACTACAGTAGTTACAACTATTTGCAAAGTTCCTGTTACAAAAACCTCTCGTTTCATCTTTTTTAGATGATTTAAAGAAAATTCTAGTCCAATTGTAAACATTAAAAAAACCACACCAAACTCAGCAATCTCTTTTAGTGAGTGATTATCTACAGCGTGATGTAAATCAAAAACATAAGCTATAATCGTACCTGTTAATATATAACCAATAATAGTTGGTAGTTGCACTTTTTTTAAAATTAAATTTAAGATTAATGCAATAAGTGTTGTTGCAACTATAATTCCTAACATCTACTTCCCTTTTTATAAATTTATTTGTAATGCATCTGTTTATATCCCTCTAACCTTTTTTTATAGGCTGAGTTTAACATTGCATTTTTTGAATCTAAGAAATCAATGGCTAAACACTCTTGATTTCCTCGTCCAATTCGTCCAAGATATTGAACAAGTCTTCCATAATATGAAATTGGAGTAACAAACATAATCGTATTTAAGTGAGGAAAATCTATTCCTTCACCAAAATACGATGTTGTTGCAAGTATTAAAGACTTTGTATTTACTAAAGCCATATTTTCTACTTGTTCTTTTTTATTAAGACTTCCATGGACACAAATATAATCTATTTCCTCTTTTCGTAAAAGATTTTCTAAAATATTTATATGCTCAATTCTATCAGTTAAAACTAAAATTTTTCTTTCAATATTAGTTTTTATAGCTTCAACTATTAAATTATTTCTATTTTCATCAAGACACAATTCATTTATGATTGTAGCGTAATTATCAGCTGTACTTTCAAAATCAGTTCTAATGATTTGAAGCCTATTTGTATGGGTTCTTTTTTTCTTATATTCATAAGAAATCTCACCTAATTGTTGATATAAAATTGGTTGTAAATCATCTTTTCTATTTGGTGTTGCACTTAAACCTAAAATATATTTACCTTTAAAGTTTTTAATAATTTGCTCAAAGGTAATTGCAGGAATATGATGACACTCATCAACTATTACAAAAGAGTAGTTATTAATTATTTCAGGGTCATTTTTTAAGCTTTGCATGGTTGCCACATCAATTATTCCATTTAATTTATTATGACCTTTTCCTAAATATCCTATATCTTTTTTTTCATATCCAAAATAATCAACAAACCTCTCAATCCATTGATTTAAAAGCATATTTTTATTTACTACAATCATAGTTGTACATGCTCTTTGCTCAAAAATCTTGGCACCAAGTAGAGTTTTTCCAAAACCAGGAGGTGCTACGCAAATTGAGAAATCTGTTTTTTTAATCTCTTTTATTGCATCACTTTGCTCTGGTCGCAAAGTAAATGTAACTTTTTTAGTTTCTATCCCTTTATAATTTCTTTTATCAATAAAAGAGAACTTTAGAGCATTAACATTAAAAAAATCTACAACTTTCTCTTTTAATCCTCGTGGAAGCATCAAATATTTATCATCTTCATCAAATGATTTTATGTATTTAGGAGTGTTGTACAAAGGTTTTCTCAAATTCAAAAGAATTTTGATTTGAGGATTTTCAAAGGTTGCAAATGATTTTAATTTATTCAAAAATGATTTTGATAAATTAAGTGTTGGAATATAGATAAAATCAGATAAAACAATCTCTAGCTTTTCCATGGGAAAACTTATTTTCTCAAAATCTTTTTCATAATTTACAGAATCTGAATTTTCATTAAAACTATAAACAATCTGTTTTGAAACCTTTTGAACTGAATTTAAAACCATCCATTGGTCTTCGTAAATTTTATTTGTATTTACATCAATAAAAACTGTTTTATTTTTATCTCTTAATTTTAAATGTAGGGGAAGTTCAAGACTATTTCCTAAACTCTCTTTTGTAGCAAACTCTTTATTTGGATAAATTTTTGCACTTATATTTGCTTTTTTTAATATAAATTGAGCAAAATTAAAAACAATTTTTGAAGGCAATTCCTCTTCTAAAAATATCCAAGCAAAAACTGCATTGTAAGAGTTTAATTCATAATAAGCTCTAATATTTAAAGAGTTTAGTGCGATTTGAAGTTTATATTTATCTTCATCAATTATTTCAAAAACAATAAATTTAGAGAAATTTTTAGAATCAATACAATATGTAGCTAAAAAAACATTTCCTCTTAAATGCTCTTCAATTTGATAATTTGTCAAAGGCAAATAATCTTCACCTTGAAAAGTGGCAGTTACTGGATAAAAACCTTGTTTACTGCCATCACGGCTAACCCATTTTTTTGCATAAATATCAAATCTGGCTACAAATAGAGATTTAAAAAGTTCTATTTTTTCATTTTTTGTAAAATCTTTTTTTACAAGAACTTTCTCTTTTTCAAATTTTATTTTTTCTTTTAAAAGCTCAATTTCTTCATCTATTTTATTTTTTTGAATATAAAGATTTTCAAGTTGTTTCTCAAGAGTTTTCATTAAAGCCAATCAAAGATAAGAATTTTTCAACAACTAAAAATGAACCAAAAACTAAATACTCTTCATTTTCTTCTATTTTTATTGTCTCTATATTTGTTATATTTAATTGTTTAATAACTTTTAATAATTCCTCTTTTTGTACAACTCTTTTATCATCAAGTTCAATTATTACAAGTTCTTTTATAATTGGTTTTAAGATTCTTAAAACCTCAGTGTAATCCTTATCAGCATAAGAGTTATAGATTAAAGTAATTTTCTTATTCTTAAACTCTTTTGCAATTACAGTTGCAGCTAGTGGATTGTGTCCCACATCAATAGTTATATTTGAAGCTATTTTTTGACATCTTCCAAAAAGTTTAACATCATCAAAAAGTTTTGTATCAATAGGAATTTTTAACTCTTGCAAACAAGTAATTACTAGATGCAAATTTCTTTTTAAATATGAAGCAAACTTATCATTTATTGAATATTTATCAAACTCTTTTACTTCTAGAATTTCAATATTTCTATTTCTCTCTTTTAAAATTTGTTCTTTTACTTTAAAAGCAGTTTGCACAACTTCAGGAAAAACTTGATAACCAATAAGCATTTTATTATCAACTGAGCGCATTTTTGTAGCTGCTATTTCTTCAACTGTATTTCCCAAAAAACTTTGATGGTCAAGTCCAATAGTTGTAATTAATGAAAGATTATTTTCTACAACATTTGTTGCATCAAACTCTCCACCAAGTCCTGCTTCTAAAACTAAATAATCAAAATCTTTTGATAAATAAAAGGCTAAAAGAGTTGTATATTCAAAATATGTAAGTTTTTCTAAAAGCTCAATCTCAAATAAATCTTGTAAAAATTGGTGGGCGGTTTCTAGTGCTTCATCGCTTACATCAAAACCATTTATCCAAATTCTTTCATTAAATTTTAAAATATGTGGTGAGCTATAATGTAATACTTTGAACTCTTTTTTATATAAATAATGAGCTAAAAATCTTCCAGTACTTCCTTTCCCATTAGTTCCAACAATATGAATTACAAAAGGGAGTTTTATTTTTTCTGATAGTTTTTCCCAAGAAGATTTTACAAAGCTAAAATCTATCTTGTCATAATAAAGAGTTTTATATTTCAAAAACTCTTCTAAGTTTATTTTTTTTAAATTCAATTGCATTTTATTTTTTGTGTGCTGTAACTGCTACTTTTGATATAAACTCCTCTAAAGCTTTTTCAGAAGCAGCTTTTATAGCATCAAATCGTTGGCTATCTGATATTGTAGTTCCATTATCCACAGAGAAATCATATTCACCTTCTAAATCAAATGATCTTCTTTTATTTTCACTCTTTTTAAAATAAGCAATTTTTATACGAATAGTTGCTTTATATAATTTGTTATATCCTGAAGTATCATACTGTAAAACATCCATTTGAACGGAATTTACAGATAAATTCATCACAACATCAGCTAAGGATTCTTTTGTAACAAGCTGTGAATCTAATTTTTGAATTAAAATTTGATTTATAGAATCTTTTACTAAAACTGTATTTTTTGGATCTTCTAAATTTACAAGTACATTTATAAATACATTACCAGAAAGTTCTTCTTTTGCATAATAACTTGAAGGTTTATATCCACATCCTAAAAATGAAAATGAAATAGTAAAAGTAAAAAGTACAAATAGTACTTTTTTTAAAATATTCATATTGGTATTATCCTTTTATAACAAAATTTACAAGTTTATTTGGAACAACAATCTCTTTTAATAACTCACTCTCACCTAACCATTTTGCAGCTGCAGTTTTTGCAAGTGCTAAAATTTCATCTTTTGAAGTATCTGGTGTTACTTCAATTTCACATCTTTTTTTACCATTAACTGTAACTGCTAAAATTATAGTATCAAATGCAAAAACTTCATCTTTAATTTCAAGTTTTTTATTGAAATTCTCAAGATTAAATAATTGTTTTGATAATTCCCAACATGCATGGGGAATAATTGGCTCTAAAATATTTGTTAAAATATAATAACCTTCTGCCCAAACAGTTTCATTTTTTTGAGCTTGTAAAGCATTTAATGCTTCCATACAAGAAGCAATTAAAGTATTAAAAGTATAAGTTTTATTAAAAACTTCATTTGATTTAATTAAAGCATCATATACTTTTTTTCTCGCTTCTTTTTCATCTTTATTCAAAGTTGAATGGTCAAGTGTAGCAAAGTTAGCTAGGCCATTTTTTGTTACATTAGCAGCTCTTTCATAGAATTTTTTAATAAATCTATATGCTCCATCAACTGCACTATCATTCCATTCAAGTTCTTTTGTAGGTGGTGCTGCAAATAACATAAATAGTCTTGCTGTATCTGCTCCATATTTTTCAACGATTAAATCAGGATCAACTACGTTTCCTTTTGACTTAGACATTTTTGCTCCATCTTTTAAAACCATACCTTGAGTAAGAAGCTTTTTAAATGGTTCTCTTGAATTTGTATATCCTAAGTCATTTAATACTTTTGTGAAAAATCTTGCATATAAAAGGTGTAAAATTGCATGTTCAATTCCACCAATATATTGGTCTACATCCATCCAATAGTCACTATCAGATTTTGAAATACCAACTTCATTCCAAGATTTTGGATTTGTTGCATATCTTAAAAAATACCAAGAAGATTGAACAAATGTATCTAAAGTATCTGTTTCTCTAGTTGCTGGTTTTCCACATTTTGGACAAGAACAATGTTTCCAAGTTGGATGATTATCTAATGGATTTCCTTCACCTGTGATTTCAACATCTTCAGGTAATGCAATTGGTAAATTTTCAATTTTTTCAGGAACTAATCCACAAGAGTCACAATGAACAAAAGGAATTGGTGCTCCCCAATATCTTTGTCTTGAAACTCCCCAATCTCTTAGTTTAAAATTAACTTGTTTTACACCTAAAGAGTTTTGTTCAAAATGATAAATAATTGATTTTTTTGCTTTTTGATTTTCTAAATTTGTAAAACCTTCACTATCAATTAATTTACCCTCACCTGTAAATGCTTCAGTTGGTTTTTCAATTATTCCAGCCTCACCAACAATTACTTGTTTTATAGGTAAATCATATTTTTTTGCAAATTCAAAATCTCTTTGGTCATGGGCAGGAACAGCCATTACTGCACCTCCACCATATGAACCTAATACAAAGTTTGCTACCCATACAGGAACTTTTGCACCTGTTAATGGATGCATTACATCAATTTCTAAAGATATTCCCTCTTTATCTTGAGTTGCTCTATCTCTTTCACTTACTTTTTGCATCTCTTTAATTGCTTTGATTTTATTATCAGGCAATAAATTATTTTCAACTATATATTTTACAATTGGATGTTCAGGTGCAAGTGCTGAATAAGAAACACCATAAATAGTATCAGGTCTTGTTGTAAATACTGTATATTTAGAGAATTGTCTCTCTAATTTTGCTTTTGATTCTTCTGATAACTCAAATTTAAACTCTAAACCTTCACTTCTTCCAATCCAATTTTCTTGCATTGTTAAAACTTGGCTTGGCCAGTCATTTTTTAATAATTCTAAATCATCAAGTAATTCTTGAGCATATTTTGTAATTCCTACATAATATCCTGGCATCTCTTTTTGTTTAACTTCATTATCACATCTCCAACAACAACCCTCTTCAACTTGCTCATTTGCTAAAACTGTATGACACTCTTCGCACCAGTTTACGATTGAAGATTTTCTGTAAATAATTCCTGATTCATACATTTTGATAACAAATTCTTGTTCCCATTTAGTATAAAGTTCATCACTTGTTGCAAACTCTCTTGTTTCAGAAAAAGATAAACCTAAAGCTTTTAGTTCATCTCTCATATAATCGATATTTTCATAAGTCCATTTTTTTGGATGAAGTTTATTTTTTATAGCTGCATTTTCTGCTGGCATTCCAAAACTATCCCAACCAATTGGGTGTAAAACATTAAAATCAGATTTTCTAAAATGTCTAGCAAAAGCATCTCCTAGACAATAGTTTCTTACATGTCCCATATGAATTCTTCCACTTGGGTATGGGAACATACTTAAAATATATTTTTTATCTTTTGTTAAATCATCGCTTGGCTCAAAAGATTGATTTTCACTCCAAAAAGTTTGCCATTTTTTTTCAATCTCTTTTGAAATATATTCCATTAAAATTCATCCTTTTCTTGACTTTTTGCACTCTCAATTAAAGCTAATGCTATTGAGAAAATATTAGCAACAACAGCACCTATTGCTAAAGATATTGATAATGGTAAATCATTTGTAAATGTCAGTACCATAAATGAAGGGATTAGATGTAAATCTGCAACTAATGAACTAGCTAATAGTTCTGCTGAGAGTAGATTTTTAACTCCAAGTTTTAGTATTGTTGAGATTACATTAACTCCAGCTGCTATAAACAGTGCGATTGCATTTGGTTCATATAAAAATCCAGCAGTTGTAGTTAAAGACATTAGTGAAAAGAAAATATAAATTACTTTACCCCAATCCATTTTTATCCTTTAATTATAATTTTTGCTTTTGTTAAGGCAAATATATTAGCTAAAAAATGATAAAAGATTGCTTTTTATCTATCTAGTTATAAGAGTCTATTTCTGTTTTTTAATGCAATTAACATCTTATAAATTAAATAAAGAATAACAAATTTTAAGAGTATTTGAAACATCATATAAAATCCAAATCCATCAATTGTGATTTCAAAAAGGTTTAAATTATGGGCTAAAAGATTAAAAGATAAATCATTTGTAATTAACAAATAAATACACAAAGAGATATAAAGGGTAAAGATAAAAAACTGTTCTTTTTTCATAAAAATAAAATTATAAATACTATACCAAATAAAAACTACTATCATAATAGCAATTAGCAGCTCTTTTAACATTCCATCTGGAATATTTATAATAAATTTTTTAGCACTATCAATAAAAATATACTCTAAAACAGCAGAAAAATATTCTAACACTAAAATCCAATTTAATGCTAAAAGCCAATCTTTTTCATTGTTTGATGTTATAAAATCGAATTTTGATTTTATTGTTTGGTATAAAGAAGAATTATTAGTTTCAATTTCCATGGGACCTTCAATTAATAAGAAATTATTATTAAATACGAAATTTTATTGTATCAAAACTTTCTATTATAAAAGGCTTGTATCAAGTCTTTTATTATTTTCTTCTTGTATCTTGTCTTATATAAAATTTACTTACTGTGTTTGACTGTTCTATTTCTTATTCTTTGAGGATTCTACTTTTCTTTTTGCTAACTTTTCTTTAGTAAAAAGATGAAATCCTACTTGCAGGCAAAAAGTAAGAAGTATCACCATAAACAAATCCACAATCTCCAACGTAAAACTAATCTATAAAAAAAGGAGAAAGTCAAAAACTCTCTCCTTTGTAAAAACATAATTTATTAAAAACTACCTATTTATCAAACTGTACCTTGCTCATACATAGCTCTATTTCTAGCTTTTTCTTTTGCTTTTTTTATTTTCTCTGCCTCTTTATTTTTAAATTCTTCAACAGAGAATTTTAATTGAACTAAGAAACTTGATGCTACGAAAATTGATGAATAAGTTCCTACAATAACCCCAACAAATAAAGTAAATGAGAATCCGTAAATAATCTCTCCACCAAAAAGTAATAATGTTGCAACAACAAATAATACTGTTAATGAAGTAAGTGTAGTTCTTGATAAAGTTTTAGTTACTGAAGTATTTATTACATCCTCTAAAAGGTTATCTTTTGTTGTTTGTAAATTTTCTCTAATTCTATCAAATACGATAATAGTATCATTAATTGAATATCCAAGAAGTGTTAAAATAGCAGCCAAAATATCTAAATTAACTTCAACATTAAATAAACTTACAGCCCCCATTGCAATTGTTGCATCATGTAATAATGCTAAAATTGAAGCAACTGCAAATCTCCACTCAAATCTAAATGAAACATAAATTAACATTGCAACTAAAGATAAAACTAAGGCCATTAAACCTTTTTCTCTTAATTCACCACCAACTTTAGGTCCAACCATATCTACTCTTCTAATCTCAAACTTTCCAGTTGGAGCAAGAGTAGTTTTCATTTCATCACCAATATCATTTGATAAATCAGAACTACTTCCAGTAATTCTAATAACAACCTCATCAGCAGATCCAAATTCACTAATTACTGCATTTGAGTATTTTGACTCTTTAAAAATATCTCTTAGTTGATTTATTGGTGCTGCTTGTTCATATTTTACTTGAATAATAGTTCCACCAGCAAAATCAATACCAAAGTTTAAACCTTTTGTTAAAAGTAAAATAATTGATGCAATAACAAGGATAGAAGAAAAACCTAAAAAAGCAACTCTTTTACCCATTAAATTGTAAATTTTTTCTGTTTTAAAAATTTCCATTATTTAACTCCAAACCATTTTCTTAGATTTTTATCTTTTGTTATTTTAGGTAATAATGCTTCATACATTCCATGTGTACCTAAAATTGCCGTTAGCATTGAAGTCAAAATACCAATAGAAATAGTAATTGCAAATCCTTTAATTGGTCCTGTACCATAAGCATATAAAATCATAGCTGCAAGTAAAGTTGTAATATTTGAATCCACAATAGCTCTCATTGCATTTGAATAACCATCTTCAAGTGCTTTAGCTACTGATGCACCTTCATGTAATACTTCTCTAATTCTTTCAGTGATAATAACATTTGAATCAACTGCCATACCAATAGTAAGTACAATTCCAGCCATACCAGGAAGTGTCAAAGTTGCTCCAAATAAAGACATAACTGCAATGATAATAAATACATTTGCAATAAGTGCAATATTTGCAACTATACCTGCACGTCTATAATAAATAATCATAAATACAAATACTAAAGCAAATCCAGAAACTAAAGCTAAACTTGAAGCTTTAATTGAATCCGCTCCTAAAGATGGACCAACGCTTCTTTTTTCAAGCATAGTAACAGTTGCAGGTAATGCTCCACTTCTTAAAGCAATAGCAACATTTCCAGCTTCTTGAACAGTAAATCCACCTGAAATTTGTCCACTTCCACCACCGATTCTCTCTCTAATATTTGGTGCAGAATAAACTTTTCCATCTAAAACAACAGCTAATCTTTTACCAACACTTTTTGCAGTGAAGTCACCAAAAATTCTAGCACCTGTTGAATTTAGAGTAAAGTTAATAATTGCTTGGTTAGATTGATCAAATGCAACTTGAGCATCAATTACTTGGCTTCCTGTTAAAATAGGAATCTCTTTTACTAGATATTTTTTATCAGGATTATTTGTATCTTCTAAAATTACATTTCCATAAGAAGCAGCTTGTGAAGAAGTCATAGTATATACTTGATCTGCTCTTTCTTCATCAACCGCCATTAATTCAAGATTTGCTGGTTTTGAAATAAGCTCACGTGCAGCTTTTTCATCTTCTGCTGTTTTAATTCCAGGAAGTTCAACAACAATGTCAGTATCACCTTGTCTTAATACAGAAGGTTCAGATAAACCAAATTGGTCAAGTCTATTTCTAATAGTTTCAACCGCTTGAACAACTGCTAAATCTTTTGTTTTAGCTATATCTTCAGCAGTTAATTTTAAAGTATATTTTAAATCATCTTTTGAAATAGCTAAACCTTTTATTTGATTTAACATTTCATCAATTTTTGGCATTTCATCTTTATCTAATACTGTAAATACAACAGCATCATTTTCAATTGAAAGTCCATCTATTAATAATTCTTCGTCATCTGAAAAATATTTTACTGTAGTTGCAATAGTTTTAATTTTTGAAGTTACAGCTTCTTGTGTATTAACACCTAAAAGCATGTGTAATCCACCTTGTAAATCAAGTCCTAAAGCTATTTTTTTTCCTGTATCAGTTTGTAATAAAGATGGGATTGAAAAAACAACACCAAAAATAATACTTAATACAAATATTATAAGTCTATAATTAAAGATTTTCAATTCTTTTTCCTTGAGTTAGGTTCATAATTTGAAGTTATAAGATATGTAATTCCTACATATCTTAAATTTTAAGAAGGATATTAGTCCTCTAAAAGTTTTGCTACAAACTCTTTGATTAGTTTCATTTCAGTATTGTCACTGTTTTTTACTAGAAAATATGTATCTTCTACTTTAGCAACCTCTACTATTAAGCCTCCATTTGTTACAATTTTGTCACCTTTTTTCAAATTAGCAACCATTTCTTTATGAGCTTTCGCTTGTTTTTGTTGTGGTCTGATAATCAAAAAGTAAAAAATTGCAAACAATGCAACTAGAGGTAGCAATGAATTTATTAAATCCGTATTCATCAAATTTCCTTTTAAAAAGTAGTTTATTATGTTTTTACTAAAACGCGATTATTCTAACAAAAACTTCATAATAAAAGGCTTCATTAGTTCTATTTTATTAAGTTCTTTCATATATTTAAGCTATTTTAATATAGAAATCAAATTTTTAAATACAATATTAGGGCTTTTTGCTTTATATTTTTTACTTATTATTCCTAAAAAAGCGCTACTTGTTAGTGGATTTTTAACAGGTGTTTTATGGTGTAATTGGATGGCAGTTAGTCTACAATATTATGATTTAGTCTATTTAACACCTATCATTTTACTCTTTATAGGTATTGTTTATGCAATAATTTTTTATCTTTTTGCTTTTTTTGATAGATTAACTTTTAGAATATTGGCAATTTTTGCTTTCACTTTTTTTGCACCGTTTGGTTTTAATTGGATGAAATTTGAATTATTATTCATTGATTCATATATTGGTATTGGAAAAGTAGATTTTTTTCTTATCTTAGTCTCTTTTTATTTTATGATAAAACTCAAAAGATTTAAAATATTAGCAATTATTCCTCTTTTATTTACACTTACTTTTCCAAAAGGTTTATATATTCAAAACCCAAATGCAAAAATATATATGCCACAAATGAATGTAAATCAAGATTTAAGATGGGATAAAAAGTACAAATCAACCCTTGATGAACAAAATTTTGATGAGATAAATAAAGCTATAAATTTACAAAAAGATTTAGTTGTATTACCAGAAACTGCATTTACAACAGTTTTAAATAGAAATAGTGCACTACTTGAAAGATTAAAAGAGTTATCAAATAAAATTGATATTATCACAGGTGCTTTATATGTTGAAGATAATCAAATTTATAATGCTTCTTATCATTTTAGCAAAGGTGAAATTGAAATAGCTAAAAAAGTTGTTCTTGTTCCTTTTGGGGAAGAGATTCCTTTTCCTAAGTTTCTGGTTGATTTTATAAATAAGATTTTTTATAATGGAGCACAAGATTATTCAAAAGCTAGTACACCAACTGATTTTACAATCAAAGGTGAAAAGTTTAGAAATGCAATTTGTTATGAAGCAACTACTGATAAAATTTTTGAAAATTTAGCTGATACAAAATATATGATAGTAATTTCAAATAATGCTTGGTTTATTCCATCAATTGAACCAACTTTACAACATCTATTATTAAAATACTACTCAAGAAAATATGATATTAATATTTTCCATGTTGTAAATGGAAGTCAAAATAGAGTTTATAGACCATAAGAAGATTAAAGAATTTTTCTTTAATCTTCTAAAAATAGTAAGAAATTCCTATTTTTAATCTATCTTGCTCTTTTTTGTATAAATCATCATTTAAATATCTTATGTTTAACGCACTATTTTGTTCTAATTTATAAGTTGTAAACACCTCAAATTGATTGTTTTCAAGACCTTTGTTGTATCTATCATAAGAGTATGAAGCTCCTATTTTAAAATCATCAAATCTATTTGTTACAAATCCCAAAGATGAACCAGCAGAGTATAACTGGTCACTATCTTTATAATAAACATTTGAACCAATCATTAAATAAATAAAGTCTTTTTCACTTCCAAAAGTAAAACCTGTTTCTGGCTTAACTTTTAAATAATCACTTTGGTCTTTAAAATGTTCATATCCTAAATCAATTCCCCAAGATAAGGGTTTGAAAAACATATCCCTTGGTGCTAGAGATTTTATTTTTAATAAAGTAAATCTGTCTAATTTTATATTTTCATCTTTTTCTTTTTTTAGATTTAAATCAAAAAAATCAATATATGCACCAGCTAAATATCCATCACTAATATCATAAATATCATTGTAAACTGGTTTTATACCAAATTCAAAACTATCATTTGAATTATAAAAAAGTGAAGCTTTTGCAGAATCATGGGAATAAAGTGGATTAAAAGGAGTTTTCACATCATAATTTGAAGCACTTTTATAAGAACTTCTCTCTTTTAATAGTTGTAAATATTTTTTTAAATACTCATCTTTTTCATACTTATTATTTGCTCTTTCATATTGTAAATAAGAGATTTTAAAATCCAAATATGAGATTTTGTCCTCTTCACTCAAAGTCTTATTTAAAGGTTCATTTTCATTCACAAAAGATTCTAAATACTCTTTATTTTTAATCTTTTCTTCCAAAATATTTTTCATCTTTTTCATACTTGAATAACGATATTTTGAAGATTTTATTAGATTATATTCCTTTAAAACTTTAATAGAATCCAAAGGAACTGTTTTAAATGTAAAGTGGCTAACTAAATCTAAATCATCCCTTGCAACTTCTAAGAGCCATAAAATGTTATAAGAACAATTCTCTTTAAAAAAGAAATAATCAGAATATGAATCTTTTAGCTCAAAGCTGTGTAAAACTAATTTATCTATCTCTTCTTGAGTTAAATCTAAATCATATTCCCAAATATCTCTTTGTTCTAAATTATTATACTCTTTAATTTTTTCATAATATGGAAGAATTGAATATCTTCCTTCATACTCACCAAATAAGCCTTTATAGGCGAAAATTAAGCCATTTGTATCATCTGTTTTTGCTGCAAAATTTATTGCATTTGAGATTAGTGGAGTTTCTTCATCGGAAGAAACTCTTAAAAAAGTATGTCCATACATAGAAGCTGGTGAATTTATGTGAGCTGTAGGAAAAACCATTGTTACGTATTTTGCATCAACTACTTTTAAAAATTCATCTAACTTTGGACAAGAATAAGAAATAATTTGTTTTTCTAAATTTAGAATATTTTGTTTTAACCATTGTACTCTTAGTGGAAATCTGCATAATACATCATCTTTTCCATTTTCTAAAGAGTTTATAGTTTCAAATAATTCTTTTTTTAAATCGCTTTTTCCATCTTTTGATATAAAAAAATTATTTGAATCTATTTCACTTTCACCATTTCTATAATGTAAAAGTTTTGACCAATAAGGGTTTTCATAAAGTTTTGTTTGTTCAATAAAAGAGTTTATATTTTGAGAAGAGTAACTAAAAGTTGAAAATAGAAGAGTAAGTAATAAATACTTAACTCCCCTATTAAAAAAATTACATATATTTAGCAATTGAATCAATAACAGAAGCTGAAGTTACATTTTGACTTGCGTAAATATTTGAAAAGTTAGCTTGTAATTTAGCTGAAAATTCTGCATTGTTTTCTACATTCATAAGTTTTGCAACTGTTGAAAGTGTTTCACCATGACCAGCAGAAATATCTAATGCTAATTCATCCATATTTTCTGAAACAAATTTATTTAATTTGTCATTTGATACATAGTTGTTTGGTTTAGCACAGTTTGATGTTCCACTTGTAATACCAAAAGTTTGATTTCCAGAAGTTCCATTTGTTGTAGCTGCTAATACTTGTAAAGCAACTGTGTTCTGATTTTTGATTATTAGAGAACCTAATCCACAACCTGTATTTTCATTTGCATAAATTGATGTAGTTAGACCAATTGCAGCAATTAAACCAATAATTTTTTTCATTTTTTCTCCTTTTAATTTAGATATATTCTATAATATTAATTTTAAAATCGCCTTAAAATTGTTATTTTAATACTTTTTTATAATATTTTTTATTATCTCTTCTTTTTTCATATTTTCATCTATTTGTAAATCAAAAGCAAACTCTAAAATCTCTTTAAACTCTTTTGAGGGTTTAAATCCAAGTTCTATTAAATCTCTTCCTAAAACTAATTGTTTTACAGGAACATTATGAATATCTAACTCTTTTGCTTTTTCTAAAACCCAAGAAGTTGCCTTTGGACATTTCTCTTTATTTAAAATTGTTCTGCCTAAACAATCAGCCAAACAAACTAAACATAAATCTTCAATATTAACTTTTAAAGATAATCTTTTTATTGCTTTTAATGAAGATTCTGCCAAGTAGAGTTGAAATGGTGTTAAATGATTTTTTACTAATGAACAAACTATATCAATAAACTTTTTTTCATTTGTTAGTTTTGATAAAAAAGAGATTGTTGGTTCAATTCCTAAAGATTCATGTTTGTGAGAAGTTATTTTCCCATTTATCTCTTGGGTACAAAATGGCTTCCCAAAATCATGACAAAGAATTGCATAAAATAGATATAGTTTTCTATATTCATCTTCTATTTTTTCTTCTTTTAAAATTCTAGCCATTTCATCAAGACACATCATCGTATGAATCCAAACATCACCTTCTGGATGATACTCCTTATCTTGCTCACAATTTATCAAAACTTCCAATTCAGGAAAATATTTTAAAATTCCAAGTTTACGAAAAAGTTCAAATCCAATCGAAGGTTTTTCTGATTTTAAAAAAAGTTTTTTTAACTCTTCATAGATTCTTTCTTTTGGCAAATATTTTAACTCATCCTTTAAAACAATTTCTTTGCAGAGTTTTTTCGTATTTTTATCTATTTTAAAATCAAATCTTGAAGCAAATTGAACTGCCCTATAAACTCTTAAAGAATCTTCGATAAAAGTATTGTCATCAATATGTTTTATAATTTTATTTTTTAAATCATTTATTCCATCAAAGGGGTCTAAAAACTCTTTTTTAAAAAAATCATATCCTATTGAATTAATAGTAAAATCTCTTCTAATAGCGGCTTCTTTAAAGCTTAGTTTTGCATTTGTTATAACTTCAAAGTCTTGGTGTGAGTTTCCAATTTTTTTCTCAGTTCTTGGAAGTGCAAAATCAAAATCATATTCATCAACTCTTAGAGTTAAAACTCCAAATGATTTTCCAACTAATTTAACAGAACCAAATTTTTGTAGGGATTTTTCAATAGTTTCAAAGCAATCTATTCCAAAGATTTCAACATCATAATCTTTTACAGGAATATTTAAAAAGTAATCACGAACACAACCACCTACAAGAATAGAAGTTGCTCCTAATTTTTGTAAGTTTTTTAAAATATCTTCTAATACTTTTGGTATTTTAAATATTGTTGTAGTGGTGAACATCTTGTTGTGGGAATGGAATAGAGATACCTTCCTCATCAAATCTTAATTTTATTGTTTCAGTTAAACCAAATTTAACATCCCAATAATCAGGAGTTTTAACCCAAGCTCGAACTACAAAATCAACTGATGATTCAGCAAGTTCTGCAACTGCTACTGTAATTCCTTTATCAACTAAAACTTTTTCATTTGAAGTTAAAATATTATTTAAAACCTCTTTTGTTTTTTTAATATCATCGCTATATCCAATGCTAACAACTAAATCAACTCTTCTTGTATCATTTGCATTTACATTGATTATTGAACCACTTGTAATTGCTCCATTTGGAACAATAATTTTTTGATTATCAGCAGTTAAAAAGATTGAATTAAAAATACCAACCTCTGTTATAGTTCCAGTAACTCCAGCAGCTGTTACTAAATCTCCAACTTTAAAAGGTTTGAATAAAATTATCATAACACCTGAAGCAAAGTTTCCTAATGAATCTTTTAATGCTAAACCAATAGCAAGACCTGCAGCTCCTAAAATTGCCAAAAATGAAGTTGTTTCAACTCCTAATTTTCCCAATGCTGTTAAAAGAACAACTATCATTAAAGCGTAATAAACAATATTCTCTAAAAATTTAATTAGAGTTTCATCCATACCTTTAACTTTTCGTAAAACTTTTCCTAAAAGTGCAACTAATTTATTAACTGCCCATTTTCCAATAACAAAAATTAATAGTGCCATTATAAATGAGAATGCATAACCACTTATAATTTCTACAATATTGTGAGGAATATAAGAAGTTATATCTTTAGTTAAACTATCAATATTTTTTTCTAACTCTTTTTCCAAAATCTACTCCTATTGTTTAATTAATTCTACAATTTTAGAAAGGACATCTTCAATTTTTACATCTATTTTTTCTAATGTTTTTCTATCTACGATTTCAACAAATCCCTCAGGTAATTTTTTACCAATTACAACAGCATATGGAAAACCAATTAACTCAAAATCTCCCATTTTAAAACCAAATCTCGCATTTACTCTATCATCTAATATTGTATCAATTCCTGCTCTTTTTAATTTCTCATAAATTTCTTCACCAGCTTGTGCTTCTTCTTCTTTTTTAGAGTTTGAAACAATAATATCAACCATAAAAGGTGCAGTCTCTTTTGTCCAGATACAACCTTTATCATCGTGATTTTGCTCAATTACAGCAGCAACTAATCTTGAAACTCCAATTCCATAACATCCCATAATAAATGGTTTTGCTTTTCCATTTTCATCTAAGAAGTTTGCATTCATAGCTTCAGAATATTTTGTTCCAAGTTGGAAAATATGTCCAGCTTCAATTCCTTTTGTGTATTGAAGTTTTCCACCACAACAAGCACAACTATCACCTTCTTGAACTGCAACTAAATCATAATATTTCGCATTTTCTAATGTTGATAAATCTGTATTTATTAAATGATAATGTTCTTCATTAGCTCCACAAGCTAATCCTACTTCATCTTTAATTTCTAAATCTATTACAAAATCAATATTTGATGGTAAATGGAAAGGTCCACAATAACCAGCAATTAATCCAGCATCATTTATATCTTCTTCACTTGCATCAATTAATTCTAAAGCATTTACAGCATTACAAGCTTTAGTCTCTTCAAGTTCATCATTTCCTCTTATAAAAAATATTACTGTTTGTATTTTATTTTCATAAATAGCTTTTTTGATAACTGCTTTAATTGTTTGAGCTTTTGAAATACTCAAAAAGTTTGCTACATCTTCAATAGTTTTTAAATCCTGAGTTAAAACTCTTTCCATAGAAACAGGAGTGTTAGTATTTTCAAACCAAGCTGTTACATGTTTTGGTTTTCTAACAGCTGCTTCAATATTCGCACCATATTCACAATCAGGACAAACAACAATAGTATCTTCACCACTATTTGCTAAAACATGGAATTCTTTAGAACCACTTCCACCAATTGCTCCTGAATCTGCTGCTACAACCCTAAAATCAAGTCCAAGTCTTGTATAAACTTTTTTATATGTTGCTTCCATTAGATTAAATTCTCTAACTAAATCTTCTTCGTTAGCGTGGAAAGAATAACCATCTTTCATTAGGAATTCTCTTCCTCTCATAAGACCAAATCTAGGTCTTGCTTCATCTCTAAATTTTGTATTTATTTGATAAAGATTAACTGGTAAATCTTTATATGAAGTGATTCTATTTCTAACTAAATCAACAATAGCTTCTTCATTTGTGGGAGATAAAACAAAACTTGTGTTTTTTCTATCTTTGAATTTTAGCATCTCATGACCCATTGTATTTGCTCGTCCTGATTCTTCCCATAAAGAAGTAGGTGTTACAAAACCTAATTGAACTTCATTTGCTCCTGCTTTATCCATTTCATCTTTTACAACAGCTCTAATTTTATCAAGAACAATTTTTCCTAATGGCATAAAGTTATAGATTCCAGCTCCAACTTGATTTATAAATCCACCTCTAATTAAATATTGATGAGATGGTAAAGAGGCATCATTTGGAGTCTCTTTTGTAGTTGGGATAAACATTCTACTAAATTTCATTGATTATTTTCCTATTTTAATTTTTTGTAATATGATCACATTTGTATTTATTTGATAAGTTTGAATCATTACTTAATCCAAACATATTTTGAACAGTTGAGACAACAACATCACACTCCATATTTTTTGAAATATCTTTCAATTGTTTTGATGGATTATGTAGATATTCTGTGATTACTGTTTGACAAAGTTTTCTAATATTTTCTTCTTCATCAGCTCTAATATAACCTTTTTTTATGGCATTTTTAACTTTTTTATCGATGATTGTTTCACCTTTTAAATAAAGATTTTTTACCACTGGTTCAATCTCTAAAGATTTTAACCACTCAAAAAATTCCATTGACATACGGCTAACTATTCCATATGCAGTTTTTGCTTGTTCTGCTCGTAAACTCATATTTTCATTTACAATATCTTGTAAATCATCAACTGTAAAAACTTCTAATCCACTCAATGAAATATTTTCATCAATATCCCTTGGAACTGCAATATCGAACCAATATCTATTAATTGAACTACTTGGAGCATTCTCTTTTGTGATTATTGGATATGGAGCTGAAGTTGCTGTTATCATAACTGGAGTCGTTGCAAGTAAATTTGATAATTCACTATAAGGTTGAACACTTACATTTACATCGAAAGTATCTGCTAAGATTTGAGCTTTTTTCATATCACGACTTGTAAGAACTACATCAAAACCAGATGAAATCAAATGTTTTATTGTAAGTTCACTCATTTCACCAGCACCAATAACAAGTGCTTTTACACCTTTTGTATTTCCAATTATTTCTTTTGCTTTTGCAACTGCTGTTGATGCAACAGAAACAGAACCAGTTCCTAAACTTGTAGCATTTCTAACATTTGCAGCACATTTAAAAGCATAATTCATAACTCTTGTAATATTTGTAGAGCAATGTCCTTTTGCTTGAGAAAATCTAAAAGCATCTTTTAATTGTCCAACAATTTGTGTTTCACCAATTACTAAAGAATCTAGGGCTGAAGCAACCGAAAAAAGATGATGAACTGCTCCATCATTATCATAAATATCAGCTCTTTCATACAATGTATCAAAATCTAAACCTGAATATGTAGATAATTTTTCTATAATATTTTTTGCACTATTTTTTATATTTGAAGATCTTGTAACTATCTCAACTCTATTACAAGTTGATAAAACTACAGCTTCTTTTGTATGTTCATTTTCTAATATTTGTTTTAAATATCTCTCTTTATCTTCTTCGCTATTAAAAGCTAGTTTTTCTCTCATTTTAATATCAATATTTTTATGAGAAAAACTAATTACTAAATAACTCATCTAAAACTCTCTTTCTATCATAGCTTTCATAATCATTACAAGAGTTTGGCTATCTTTTTCATCAATTACAGCATTAATAGCCTCATTTCCAATAGCTTTTGCTTGTAAAATTGAATCATTTAGTGCATTTGTAATATTCATTTGCTCTTTTATCCAAGAACTCTCTTCTTGTGTTAACTCTTTTTTATATAAAGACTCTAATTTTGTTTTATCTTCAACTCTTTCGTGAAGTAATAAATATGGAATTGTTACTTTCCCTTCAACATAATCGTGCATTGCTGGTTTTCCCAAAGTTGCACTATCTTGAGTAATATCTAAAATATCATCTATCATTTGAAAAGCAAGTCCCAGATTTTTACCATATAAGGCATATTTATTTTCATCTAGTCCCGCTAAGATTGCAGCTGCTTTTGCAGCTGCTTCAATAAGTGAAGCTGTTTTTTTATAAATCATATCAAGATATAAATCATAAGATTTGTTGAAACTATTTGTTAAATCAACATCAATCATTTCACCAATACTAAGAAGTGTTACAGCATTTGAAATAGTAAAAGCTACTTTTTTATTCATTTGAGAAAGTTCTGTAAATGCACGTGAGTATAAAATATCTCCAAACATAATAGAAGTTTTATTATCATAAAGTGCATTAACAGATGGTTGACCACGTCTTGTATCAGCATCATCAATTACATCATCATGTAAAAGTGAAGCTGCATGAATCATCTCAACAACAGCACAAAGTTTAATACTCTCTTCATTTATTCCAGCAATTTTCAAAATAAGTTTAGAACGTAACATCTTTCCTGTTGCTAACTTATCTAAAAGTTCTAAACTTTTTTGATGATTACAAACTTCTACAAATTTTTTTATTTGTTCTTTTACTTGTTGTAACTCTTCCACTTTATAACCTTACGAATCTAATCTACAGATTATCTCACCTGTGAATTCAACATAAAGACCTTTTTTCATAGCTTTAACTTTTTCATAGTTTTCTAAAGTATACTCTTTGATATATTCATTAATATCAAAATTTTCATCTTTATTTTCACTAATTATCATCTCTAAAACAGCTAATTTCTCAATTATTTTATCAGTTTCTTCTTCAACTATTTCTTTTGAAGCTTGTCTTGAAACATCAAAAAATTTAGATTTTGGGCTTCCCATAAAAATATCATCTTCATCTTCACTAAACCAATCACCAAACATTGACATATATATTCCTTATTTATTTTCTAATCTAACTCTTACAGCTTTTGCATGAGCTGTTAATCCCTCTGTATCAGCAAGTAATGCACATGCTTCACCCAATTCATTTATTGCATTTTTTGAAAAATTAATAATTGAACTTTTTTTCATAAAATTTTCTACATTTAAAGGACTATAAAATTTAGCTGTACTTCCCGTTGGAAGTGTATGATTTGGTCCAGCTAAATAATCACCTATTGGTTCAGGTGTATTTTCACCTAAGAAAATTGCACCTGCGTGTTTAATAAATGGTAATAATTCAAATGGATTTTTTGTCATAACTTCTAAGTGTTCAGGAGCTATTTCATTCATTAATTCAAGTGCTTCTTCCATTGAAGAGGCAACAATAATTGCACCTCTATCTTCAATTGATTTTCTTGCAATCGTTTCTCTACTTAGATTTTTTAAATATTCTTCAACTTCATTACTTGTAAGTTGAGCAACCTCTTCACAAGTTGTAATCATAATTGAACTTGCCATTTCATCGTGTTCAGCTTGAGATAATAAATCAATCGCTAAATAGTGAGGTTTTGCTGTTTCATCAGCTAAAATACCAATCTCACTTGGACCTGCAATCATATCAATATTTACTTCTCCAAAAACAAGTTTTTTTGCAGTTGCAACAAAGATATTTCCAGGACCAGTAATTACATCAACTTTTGGAATAGTTTGCGTTCCATAAGCCATTGCTGCAATTGCAGAAGCACCACCTACTTTATAAGCTTTTTTAATTCCACATAAGTAACAAGCAGCAAGTAAAAGTTCATTTACTTCATTATCAGGAGTTGGAGTACAAACAACAATCTCTTTTACACCAGCCACGATTGCTGGAATTGCATTCATTAAAAGTGAGCTTGGATATGCAGCTTTTCCACCTGGAATATAAAGTCCAGCTCTATCAACAGGAGTTACTTTTTGTCCAAGGATTGTTCCATTTGATTCAAAGTCTAACCATGATTTTGGAAGTTGTTTTTCATGATAAGTTTTAATTCTATTGAAAGCTATATGTAAAGCATTTCTTAATTTTTCATCAAGATTGTCATAAGCTTTTTTCATATCATCTGGATTTATCATTAAATCTTCATCTGATTTAACTTCCCATTTATCAAATTTTTCAATATGTCTTTTTAAAGCTGTATTTCCCTCTTGAACAATTTCATCAATAATATTCATAACAATTGTTGAAACACCTTTGATGTCACTTTTAGCTCGAGCTAAAATTCCATCAAATTCTGATTTAAAATTTACATCTTTTGTATTAATTATTTTCATTTATATTTGTCCTAAAATCTCTTTTACAATATCTTTTATATCTTTATTCTCAACATCAACTATAATTTTTGCAACTTTTTCATACTCTTTTGCTCTTAAATTATAAAGTTTTATTGCCTCTTCCATATTTTGTAAAAGTGGTCTTTTTTTCAATTTATTTGCAGCATTTGGGGCAGCATTAATTCGGTCTAAGATACCTTGAAATGATGATTTTAGATAAACAACCTTTCCTATTTTGTTTATATTTTCTTGCTTATAAAATCCACCACCAGTTGAAATAATTGTGTTATTTACACTTTTTTCCAACCATAAAGCAGTCTTTTTTTCTAAGGCTCTAAAATATGGTTCACCTTCAACTTCAAAAATCTTTTTGATTCTTCTGTTTTCCATACTTTCTATTAAATCATCAGTATCAATTGCAAACATATTTGATTTTTTAACCAAAGCACGTGCAACTGTACCCTTACCAACACCCATAAAACCTATTAATATTATATTGTTCTTTTTCATAGTTTGGGATTATATCTAAAGTTATGTAAATTTTTATACCGAAATTTACTCTATTTACTTTAAATTGGGCTAGAGTTAGATAAAATCTACCCTTAAAAACTCTTTAGAAATAGGATAAAAATGGCCTTAATTAAGTTAATTTCACAAATAAATGATTCAATAAATTGTGATGTTACGTTACAAGAAGTTTTAGACTTTATGATAAAAAATAGAACAAAACATACAGTTTTGCTAAAAGAAAAAAAACCTGTAGGAATTATTACAGAAAGAGATATTCTATTTTTATATGCAAAACATGAAAATTTAAATTTAAAAGCTTTTGATTTTGCGAATAAGAGATTAATTACAAGTAAACATTATAGAAAAATTGATTATGTTTTAGGATTAATGCTAAATCATAATATTAGAAGAGTTTTAGTTTTAGATAAAGAGGATAACTATTTAGGTTGTATTATTCAGGAAAAAATAATTTTCCAATTTGAACAAGATTTATTTAAAACTAATATTAAAGCAAAAGAGTTAATAAAAAATAATTCTAAAGCTATTCATGTTCAAAAAGAAGCAAATATTCAACATGTCATAGATTTAATGACTCAAAAAAATATTGGTTCTATTTTAATCTTTGATAAAAATGAACCTATTGGGATTTTAACAGAGAGTGATGTTATAAATCTTGCACAAAAACATATTAATTCAAACTTGAATATTCAAGAGTTTATGCACAAAAATCTTATCTGTTTTGATGAAGATGAACTTTTATTTGATGTTGTAAACAAAATGAAAATAAATGAGATAAGAAGAGCAATAATTTTTAGTAAAAAAGAAAAAGAGTATTTTGTAATTACTTCAAAAGATATTTTAAATAATATAAAAGGAAATTACAATCTATTTTTAGAATCAAAACTAAAAGATGTTAAAAATACTTTTAATTCATTAAATGAAGCTGTTATTGAACTTTTTGATAATGATGATGAACAAATTATCTATTGGTTTAACAAAAAAGCTTCTGATTTATTTGACATAGAAATTGACAAAAATATTACAACAATAATTCCATCTTTAAAATGGGAAGATATTTATAAAAAAATAAAAACTGATTCCTTTGATAATAATGAAATTTTTGAAATAAAAGATAATCAATTCCAATTAACAGTTTTAAATACAGTTTTATTAGAAAACTCTATAATTAAACTTCTATTTACAAATATCACAGAAATTGTAAATAAAAATAAAGAGATGGAAAATAAATTCAAATTTTTATATGATGAAGCTCCCTACCCTTATCAATCATTAAACGATAGGGGTATTGTGTGTAATGTTAATAAAAAATGGCTTGAAATTACTGGTTATGAAAAAGATGAAGTAATTGGTCAGAAATTCTTTCATTTCACCGATGAAACTTTTGAAAGATTAAGAGAATTATTTAAAACATTTTTACAAAAGAACCATGTTGAAGATGAACATATTAGAATGAAAAAGAAAAATAATGAAGTATTTCTAGCTAGTTTTACAGGAAACATTTCTAATATAAATGACGAAATCAGAACTCACTGTATTTTTAAAGATATTACACAAGAAGAAATAATAGAGAAAAAACTAAAACTATCTGATATAGTTTTTGAAAATACTACTGAGGGAATTATAATAACAGATGAATCAGGAAAAATCATCTCTGTAAATAGTGCTTTTACAAATATTACTGGTTATTCTTTTGATGAAATAATTTATCAAAATCCAAGAGTTCTAAAATCAGGAAAACATGATAAAGAGTTTTATTCAAATTTATGGCATGAATTAGAAAAGAATGGTTCGTGGAAAGGTGAAATTTGGAATAGAAAAAAAAGTGGTGAAATTTATCCTGAATGGCTAAATTTAAGTGTTGCAAAAGATTCAAATGGAAAAGTATTAAATTATGTTGCCCTATTTTCTGATATTACAAAAATTAAAAATTCAACTGCAAAAATTGATTATTTAGCCCATCATGACCCACTTACAAATTTGCCAAATAGATTATTATTAAATGCAAGACTAAATAAATCAATAGAAAAATGTAATGACTTATCTCAAAGATTGGCAATATTTTTTATTGATATTGATAATTTCAAAATAATAAATGACTCTTATGGTCACTCAATTGGTGATAAAATCATTAATCTTGTAGCTCAAAGATTACAAAAAAATGTTAGAAAAAATGACACAATTTCTAGAATTGGTGGAGATGAATTTATCATTGTTATTGAAGATATTCTTGAGCGAAAAAATATTGAAAAAATTGCAAAAAAAATACTAAATGATTTTCTAGAACCCATAAAGTTAGAAGAATATCTATTTGATACAACAATTAGCATGGGTATTTCTATTTTCCCAAATAATGGATTAAATGGTGAAGATTTAATTAAACATGCAGATACGGCTATGTATAGTGCAAAAAATGCTGGAAGAAATCAATATCAATTTTACAAAGATGAGATGACAAGTGAAATATTTGAAAAAATAGTAATGAAACAAGAGATAAGTGATGCAATTAAAAACAATGAATTTGAAGTTTATTATCAACCACAAATTGACATTAAAACAAATAAAATCATTGGAGCTGAAGCTCTTTTAAGATGGAATCATAAAAATTTGGGAGTTATTACTCCCGATGAATTTATTCCCCATGCTGAAGAGACAAGACTAATTATTCCTTTAGGTGATTTTGTATTAAAAACTGCCTGTTCATTTATGAAAAAACTTCATGAAATGAATCTATTAGAAGATGGGAAAATTGCAGTAAATATCTCTTCAATTCAATTTAAACATAGTGATATTTATAAAACTGTCCTTGATAATTTAAAATTAACAAATTTAGATGCAAGATTTTTAGAATTAGAATTAACAGAAAGCTTTATTATGGAAAATATTGAAGAATCAATAATAATTCTTAAAAATTTCAAAGAGATTGGTGTTCAATTATCAATCGATGATTTTGGAACAGGTTATTCATCTTTGAGTTATTTAAAACAATTTCCAATAGATAAATTAAAAATTGATAAATCATTTATTGCTGAAATTCCTCAGAGTCAAAAAGATATTGCAATTGCCAAAACAATTATTGCCCTAGCAAAAGGATTAGGAATAAAAGTTATAGCTGAAGGTGTGGAAAAAATAAATCAAAAAGAGTTTTTAGAGATAGAAAATTGTGATGAAATTCAAGGTTGGTTTTATGCAAAGGCTTTAAAAGAAGAAGATTTTATTGAGTTTGTAAGAAACTTCAAATAATCTTTTCTCTCTTTTTTTGAACAAAAGTTATTAAAAATTTTGCACCTGTATAACTTTTCTCTTTGTAAGTATAACTCTCATTTGAAACTAAGATAGAGCCTTTCATATGTTTTTCAACAATCTGTTTTGACATATAAAGACCTATTCCTGTGCCTTTTGATTTTTGTTTAGTTGTAAAATATGACTCAAAAACTTTATCAATTATTTTTTCATCTATTCCACCTGCATTATCTTTTAAAATAACAGAAATTTCATCTTCAGTAACTTTTGTATCAATAAAAATATATTTCTTTTCAAACTCTTTTGTTTCAAATTCATCTTTTGAATTATTTAAAAGGTTTATTATTACTTGTAAAAACTCATTTTCCATTCCAAAAATATAAACATCATCAATATCCTTTATAATTTGAATATTTTTTAGATGTAACTGAGGTTCAAGTAAATCTGAAACTTTTTCAAAAATTGTTTTCAAATTAAAAAAAGCAGGCTCTTTTTGAGGATTAAAATAATCTCTGAAATCATCAATAGTTTGAGATAAATACTTTGTAGTTGTGGCAATTGTACTCATAGATTTTATAACATCTTCTTTATTTACCTCAGCATATTCATACTGTATTTTAATTCCAGTTGAAATTGTAGAAATTGAACTAAGTGGTTGTCTCCATTGATGAGCTATATTTTCAAGCATTTCACCCATCGCAGCCATTTTTGCTTGTTGAGCTAAAATAGTATCTTTTTCCCTATCTTGTTTAATATGATTGAGAACTTGTTGTTTATATTTATAAAATCTTTTTTCCAATTTTCTTGAAATATAAAAAGAGATAACTAAAAAAATTCCAGTTAATCCCAGACTTATTAAAAGTAAATTTCCTAATTTATTTGCATATTTATCTTTTATCTCTAGTTCTTTTTCAGAAATTTGTTTTTCTAACTCATCTGTATAAAAACCTGTTGCAATCGTCCAATTCCAATCTTTGAAACCTCTTACATAAGTAATCTTTTCAGCAGGAAGTTTTGTTTCAGGTTTTATTGTTCCAACATATTTTAAATATCCACCTTTTTCATTAAGTGCTAAATTTAAAATCTCTTTTGTTATCATAAATCCATTTTGGTCTTTTAAATCAATTCTATTTAAACCAATATATGATTTTTCAATATGACTTAAATACACGCCTTTTTCGTCTATTACAAAAACATACCCATTTTTATCATATCTAATAGTTGAGATATAAGATAAAATTTCCTTTTTTTCAATATTCTCAAAATCATTCAGATACTCACCAGTTCCAATAATAAAGTTATATGGTTCAAAAACTTTATTAAATGTGATTTTTTTATATTTATTTTTTAAATCTTCTGGTTTTGCCCAATAATATGTAGTATATGATTCTTTTGATTTTTTTGCATTATCTATTACCTCACCTAAAATAGAGTTCCCAAATTCATCTTTTATATTTAGGATTGAATGATTTTCAAGTTCTGGACGAATAGGATGAAAAATATTAATTCCATCTAAACTATCAATATAATAATATCCCCTATTATCATTAAATCTAATAGCTTTTAAAGAATCTTTTATTCTAGTAATTATCTGTTCTTTACTCTCTTTATTTTTATATTTCTCATATATATAATTAACTAAATTGTAGGCTTCATAAACTCTAATTTTTAAATTATGTTTTAATTCATCTTCACTTATTGATTTTTGATGTGAAATATAATCATAAACTTTGTCTACTTCATTTTTAATTACTTCTCTATTTCTTTCTAAATAATCTTTTCTTAGAGTTTCCAACTCTTTATTTAATGAAACATTTTTTTCAATAGATAAAAGTATAGTAATAATTAAACAAATAATTCCAACAATAAAAATAGGTGTATATTTAATAAGTTTTATAAGTTTTATTTCTTTTTTTGATAACATAGGTGGATATTATCTTTTTTTCATTAAAAATATTATAAATATTTTATTTATTATATTTATAGTTATATCGCTCTAACATGGAAACATTTCCAATTACTCCACCTTGATGAATGTAAAGAAAATTATAATCTCTATTTTTCTGACTATTTACATAATTTTCAAAACAAATCCAACCTAAACTATCATAAAGTAAATCAAATTCAATATTTGTTTGTGTTAATAACTCTTTATGAATATCATAAAACTCTTTATAGAGTTTTCCAAAATGATATTTCTTTTCTCTTTGTAAGATTGTAGGAAAATTATCTTTTTCAAGTTCTAAAAACTGCTTTTTTAAATAATCTTCATCTCCAACACAAGCGCAAGTTAATACTTCAAAAGGAAGATACTTTTGTAAATAAAGAGATGTTGTTCCTGTACCACTTGGTAAAAAGATTTTTAGATTTTTAATATTTTGTTCCTCTGCCCAAGTTTTTATCTCATTTGCTAAAACTTCAATTCCAACTGAAGCTTCAACTACCGCTCCACCTTCACTTATAAATAAACTTTCTTCATCAAAAGAATTTGGCAAATCTTTTTCTATTATATTCATTCCATTTTCAAGGGCAAACTTATAATTTCCAATTGGATTCTCTTTTAAATATGAAGCAATATGGTCAACATAATAATCAAACTCTAATCCTTTTATCTTGCATAAAACAGATAATGAATACATGGCATTTGATTGAGCAGAACCAGAGGATATAATCTTTTTTATATTTGGAAAATCATTGATTAAATAGTAATAAAATTTTCTGGCTTTATTCCCAGAAAAATCATTATGCAGTAAATCATCTCTTTTTATAAAATATTTTTGATTATTAAAAGTGATTTTTTGAATTGGTGAATTTGTGTAGTTCATGGGAAAATTGTACCATCTATTAACAAAAATTTTGTACAATACAAAAAAAATTATTGGGGTTTACATGGATTTAATGAGTTATATTGATAAGGGTGGAATTATTGTTTATATATTAATTGTATTAAACATAATTGGGTTTACTATTATTTTATGGAAATTTTTAACACTTCCAAGAAAAAATGCAATGATTAGTAAAATAAAAAACAAAGTAACAATTAATTCATCAATTTTATCTCAAATTGAATATGAAGTTAAAAAATTAGAATCAGGTTTAACTATTATAAAAAATATTGCAACTATTTCTCCTCTTTTGGGTCTTTTAGGAACAGTAGTTGGAGTTTACAAATCATTTGAAGCAATAACACAAAATGGTTTAGGCGATCCTACAATTTTCTCAAATGGGATTTCAATAGCTTTGATTACAACAATTGCAGGTTTAATTGTAGCTATTCCTCACCAAATTGCTTACAATCACTTTATATCAATGATTGATTCTATAGAATTAAAAGCAAAAAAAGAGTTAGTTGGGCAAAATTAAAATGAAAAGAAGAGAATCTTTAGGTTTAGATTTAACACCTGTTATAGATGTTGTATTTATTCTTTTAATCTTTTTTATTGTTTCTTCTGTTTTTAAAAAGGAAGAATTAGCTTTAGTTCTAAATTTACCTGCTTCAAATGCAAAAGAGATGAAAATTGATGCAGAACAAATTTTTATTGAACTAAATCAAGATAAATTGGCAATTAAAGGTATTGAAGTATCTTTTGCATCTTTAGAAGATAATCTAAAAGCTATAAAAAACAAAGAGAAAGCCGTGATAGTAAGGATTGACAAAAAAGTAGAGTATGAAAGAGTTGTAAAAGTTTTAGATTTATTACAAAAATATAGTCTTACAAATCTAGCTCTTGTTACAAATGAAGAATCTAAAAAGTAGCCAATTTTACGAATAATTGCAAATTTCTAACAAAAAAGTACATTTTCTTATTTTTGTGCTATAATGTTTGCATTGAAAGATGGTTTAGGGTTCATCTATAGTTTATGTTTTTCTTGTAACGCTAGTTTTAAGTACACACTCAATCTAAAGAATTCTCAATTTTATATCTTCAACGCTTTAGAAATGAAGTATTTTAAAAAAAAAGGGGTTACAATGGCAACATTAGTAAACGGAACAGTTAAATGGTTTAATAGCGAAAAAGGTTATGGTTTTATCGAGCAAGAAAATGGTGGTAAAGATGTATTCGTACATTACAGAAACATCAACAATTCTGGTTATGGAAGAGTTTCATTAAATGACGGTCAAAAAGTTACTTTTGAAGTTGGTCAAGGTGAAAAAGGTCTTCAAGCAGAAAACGTAACAGCTTTATAATTTTAGCTTTACTATTTAAAAAGGGGAAAGAGTTTAACTCTTTCCCCTTTTTTTTATTGTAATTTTTCTTCTTCTAATAACTGTCTATATTCATCATCAGTAAAAATCCTTGATTTTGTAATAAACTGATAACCTAAATCTATCTCCAGCGAAAAAGAGTTTCCAAAAGCAGCTTTTTCTTCTTTTACATCTATGGTGATAAAAGAGTGTTTAAAATATTCAAATTGATCTTTATCTATAAAAAACTCGCAACCACATATTTCACCCATTTTTACATTTCTACTAGGGACATAAAAATCGCCCTTTTCATAACACATAGGAGCTGTTCCATCGCAACAACCACCACTTTGATTAAATACTAATTCACCATGTAACTCTTTTAACTTTTCAATAACCTCAGCAGCAGCTGGAGTCACATCTACTCTTTGTGTTGACATTTTATATCCTTTACACAACGAAAAAAACCCATAGAGGAGAACTTTCTATGGGTTTTATGTTTTTGATTTAGAATTAAATCCTAAAAGAAACCTAATTTATTTTTACTGTATGAAGTTAAAATATTTTTTGTATGTCTATAAGAGTTTAACATCATCATGTGAGTTTCTCTACCAATTCCTGATTTTTTGTATCCACCAAATGATGCATGAGATGGATATAAGTGGTAACAATTAACCCAAACTCTTCCAGCTTCAATTCCTCTAGAGAATTTATGTAATTGGTGAGCATCTCTTGACCAAACACCAGAACCTAAACCATAAATTGTATCATTTGCAATTGCTAATGCTTCATCTTCATCTTTAAAAGTTGTAACAGCAAGTACAGGTCCAAAAATCTCTTCTTGGAAAATTCTCATTTTGTTGTGACCTTTAAATAGTGTTGGTTGAATATAGAAACCATTTGGATTAGTTTCTGATTGGTAAACATCTCCACCAATTAATAATTCAGCACCCTCTTCTTTACCTATTTTGATGTATTCCATAATTTTTTCTTTTTGATTTAAAGAACATTGAGCACCCATCATATTTTCAGTATCTAAAGGATTTCCTAATTTAATAGCTTTTACTCTTTCAAGTACTCTTGCCATAAATGGCTCATAAATTGATTCTTGAATTAATGCTCTTGAAGGACAAGTACAAACTTCCCCTGAGTTAAATGCAAATAATACTAAACCTTCAATTGCTTTATCAAAGAATTCATCATCCGCGTCCATGATTGATTCTAAGAAGATATTTGGTGATTTTCCACCAAGTTCTAAAGTTGAAGGAATAATATTTTCAGTTGCATATTGCATAATTAATTGACCAGTTGTAGTTTCACCTGTGAATCCAACTTTTTTAACTAATTCATGAGTTGATAAATATTTACCAATTTTTCCACCTGCACCATTAATAATATTGATAACACCCGCTGGTAATACTGATTGAATTGTTTCCATCATAATTAAAATTGACATTGGAGTTGCACTTGCTGGTTTCATAACAACACAATTTCCAGCAGCTAATGCAGGAGCTAATTTCCAAGCAGCCATTAATAATGGGAAATTCCAAGGAATAATTTGAGCAACAACACCATATGGTTCATGAATTTCTTGAGAAATTGTATTTTCATCTAAATCAGAAACTGTTCCTGATTCTGCTCTAATTACTGATGCAAAATATCTAAAGTGGTCAACAACTAAAGGAACGTCAGCTGCTAATGTTTCTCTTACAGTTTTTCCATTATCTAAAGTTTCAGCAATTGCAATATTTTCTAAGTTTGCTTCAATTGCATCTGCAATTCTATTTAATAAAGTACTTCTTTCAAGAACTGAAGTATGTTTAAATGATTGGAATGCTTTATTTGCAGCTAAAATAGCAGCTTCACAATCTTTTTCATTTGATCTTGGAATTCTTGTTAAAACTTCACCATCAACAGGAGAGATATTATCAAAATATTCACCACTAATTGGAGCAACCCATTCTCCACCAATGAAGTTCTCATATTGTGCTTTATATGTTGGTTTACTATAGATCATTTTTATATCCTTTTTGTTTATTTATTTTGGAAAAAGTCGTTATTTTTATTAACTTATCTTTTCTCTTAGTGAAATTCTACATGACATTTATAGCGTAAGTTTAGCCTTAGTATAGCATGAGTATAGCGGTGATAAGAATTGTTACAAAATACCGTATTTTCGAGCTTTTTAATGATTTTTTTTCTTTGAATTTTTTAAAATATCTGCTACAATTTTTTTATGAAAACATATAATTACACACTAAATAACAAACCATTAGATGAGTTGATAGATTTTTCATTATTTAAAAATGAAAAAAATGTATTAGTTCAAATATTTTGTGGAAATAAAAAGAATATTCTAGAAGAAATACTCAATACTCTTACAGAACAATTACCACATGCTATTTGTATTGGTTCTTCTACAGATGGAGAGATAAATAATGCGGAAATTACAACACTTAAAACAGTAATCTCAATCTCAACTTTTGAAAAGACTACATTAAAAACAATTCATATTAATGAAGAGGACTCTTTTAAAAATGGAGTTTTATTAGCCCAAGCTTTATGTTGTGAAAATACAAAACTACTATTAACCTTCACCGATGGAGGAACAACAAATGGTGAAGAGTTTTTAAATGGTATTGCTTCAATAGATAATAAAGTTTTAGTTTCAGGTGGAATGGCAGGAGATAATGCCCACTTTACACAAACTTTTATCTCATCGCAAAACAATATATTAACAAGGGGTTCAGTGGGAGTATCTTTTAACTCAGATGATTTAAAAGTATGTAATGCCTACAATTTTAACTGGTCGCCAATTGGAATAGAACATGAAATAGAAGAAGTTGAAGGAAATAGAGTCTATAAAATTGCTGGATTAAAACCTTTGGATTTTTATAAAAAATATCTAGGAGAGTATGTAGCTCGTTCACTTCCTGCAACTGGAATTGAGTTTCCTTTAATCGTTCAAAAAAACAATATTCCACTTGCTAGGGCAGTTATAGCAAAACATGATGATGGAAGTTTAAGTTTTGCAGGAAACTTACACAAAGGTGATATTGTAAAATTAGGTTTTGGTAATGTTGAACTAATGATGAATAATCCTTTGAAATCCCTATTTAATAAGTGTGCGATAAGAAATACTGAATCATTTTTTATTTATGCTTGTATGGCAAGAAGAAGATATATGCCAAATTTAATAGATATTGAGATTAGTCCTTTTTCACAAATTGCTACAACTGCAGGATTCTTTACTTATGGAGAATTTTATCATCACTATGATCATAATGAATTATTAAATCAAACACTAACTGTATTAGCTCTTAGTGAAAAAGAGATTGAAAATGAAGATGAAGGAAATGATAAGGAGTTACAAGATTCAACACTTAGTGATCATGCAAGAAGTTTACAAGCACTTACTCATTTGATTCAACAATCAGCCCAAGATTATAATAAACAATCAAAAGAGTTAGAAATTGGTAATAAATATGCACAAAATCTAATAGCTTCACAAAAACAATTTTTAAAATACGCAATCCATGAAACAAATACTCCTTTGTCAATCATAATGGGAAATATTGATATGTTTGAGATTCAATTTGGGAAAAATAAATATTTAACTAATATTGAAATAGCCATGAAAAATATCTTTGGTATATATGATGATTTAAGTTATCTTGTAAAAAAAGATCAAGTAAATCAAGCAACACACAAAATAAATTTTAAAGACTTTATGAGAAGTAGAATTGATTTTTATACTCAAACAGCTATTAAATTTAAATCAAAATTTGAATTTATTTGCAACTTTGATGAAGTTATTTTAAATTTTAATGAGATAAAACTGCAAAGAATTGTAGATAATAATCTAACAAATGCGATTAAATATACTTTACCAAATGAGACAATTTATGTAATTCTTAGGGTTTCAAAGGGTGATTGTGATTTTATAATAGAGAGTCGTTCAGCTCAAATTTTAGATCCTCAAAAAATATTTGAAGAATATTATAGAGAAGAGGTTTCAAAGGAAGGTTTTGGACTTGGATTAAATTTAGTAAAAAGAATCTGTAGTGAAGAAAATGTTGGAATAAAACTAGAATCTGGTGAGAATTGGGCTTCATTCACTTACACTTTTAAAGGAGTATTATGAAAATTTTATTAGTTGAAGATGATATTATGTTAAATGAGATGATTACAGAATATATCTCATCTACTGGACACTTAATAAAAAATGCAAAAACTGGAATGGAGTCTTTAGAAATTCTTGAAAAAGAGAAGTTTGATTTACTAATTTTAGATATAAATCTTCCTGATATTGATGGTTTTACTATTTTAGAAAAAATGCATGAACAAAAAAGAATGGTTCCAACTATTTATATCTCTGCTCTTATAGATATTGAAGAGATTTCAAGAGCTTTTGATTTGGGATGTTTTGATTATTTAAAAAAACCATTTCATCTAAAAGAGCTAACTTTACGAATTAATAAGATTTTAAAAACAAGAATAGTTCCACAAAGACATAAAAGATTATCAAAACATTATAGTTTTGACTCAGAAAATATGACACTTTTATATAACAATGAACCTCATATTTTACCAAAACGACAACTTCAAATAATTGAACTTCTAGCACTAAATAGAAGTTTAGTTGTTCAATATGATATGTTTAGAACTTATGTTTGGAATGATGATTATATTGATAATGCAACAATTAGAGCAGAAGTAAATAGAGTAAAAACTGTTCTAAGGGAAGATTTTATTAAAAATATAAGAGGTAGTGGTTATATGATTGAAAGACCTGAATAAGGTCTTTCCGCTTTTTTTATTAAATTTTAATTACTAAAAGTCAAAGAGTTCAATCTATTTCTATAGATGATTTTATCATCTGAATGAATTACACTTTGCTCAATTTTTTTATTTATTATTCCATGATTTGGAGATTTTATACAAACAGGATCAGTTGCATTCATATCACCCGTTAGTGCATAAGCTTGACATCGGCATCCTCCAAAATCTTTCTCTTTTTCATCACAAGTTCGACAAGGTTCTTTCATCCATTTATCGCCTCTAAAATAGTTAAAAGATTCTGATTCATTCCAAATTTGTTCAACTGAAAACTCTTTTACATTTGGAAATTCTAAAGGTAAAGTATTTGCTGTGTTACAAGGAAGTGCTATTCCATCGGGATTTATAGTTAAGAAAGTTGTTCCTAAACCATTCATACAAGCTTTAGGCCTAGTTGCAAAATAATCAGGAACTACAAAAAATACTTTCATATCTTTTCTTTCATTTCTATAATGATTTGTAACAGCTCTTGCAACGCTTATTTGCTCTTGTGTTGGTAAAAGTGCATTCACATTTTTTAGTGCCCAACCATAATATTGGATATTTGCAATCTCTAAATAATTCGCCCCTAAACTTTCTGCAAACTCAATAATCTCACCCACTTGATGAATATTTTGTCTAGTAATACAAGTATTTACAATAAGTTGAAGACCTGCATCTTTTACCTCTTTTGCAAAAGCTATTTTTTCATCATAGGCACTTTTATTGTTTGTAATTAAAGTCATTGTATTTTTATCGTGAGATTGAACACCAAGTTGTACAGTTTTTAGTCCTGCCTCTTTTAGTTTTGCAACTATTCCTTTTGGAGCACCAACTCCTGAAGTTATTAGATTTGTATAAAATTTTAAATCATTTGCTTTTTTTACAATTTCTACTACATCTTTGTTTAATAAAGGTTCACCACCTGAGATTCCAAGCTGAACAGCTCCCATCTCTCTTGCTTGTTCCATTACTCTAAACCAATCTTCTTTGCTCATAGCATCTTTTGTGTTTGCAAAATCAAGTTGATTGTAACAGTAGGCACATTCCAATGGACATTTGTGAGTTAACTCTAAAAGAATCCATAAAGGTGGTTTTATTTCATTATTCATAACTTATCCAATTTCTATTTTGTGCTTCTTCTAAAAAAGCATTTATATCTTGCGTTAAATCTTCTATTTCAAATTTTTTACATAAAATTTTATTTATGTCTTCTACATTATTATTTCCATCACAAAGATTCAGGATTTCTCCTGCACTTTGATTTAATTGAACCATTCCTTCTGGATATAACAATACATAACAGTTTTGTTTTTCTTCCCATTGAAACTGGAAATTTGGATTTAATTTTATTTTTTTCATTTTATTACTTACAATTAAAATATGGTGGTCTTTTTAATTCGTATGCTAAATATAAAGCATCACACATTGTCCATAATATATCTAATTTAAACTGTAAAATTGTTTCTGCTTTTGCTTGAAGTTCTGGTGTATTAAACTCTTCAAGTGTGATTGCAAGACCGTGTTGAACATCTCGTCTTGCTTCACTTAATCTTTTTTGGAAATATCTTAAACCTTTTTGTTCAATCCAAGGATAATTATCTGGCCAAGTATTTAATCTTTGTTGATGAATTTCAGGGGCAAACATCTCTGTTAAAGATGACATTGCAGCCTCTTTCCAAGGTCGCTGACGTGCGAAATTCACATAAGCATCAACAGCAAATCTTACTGATGGTAATAAAAATTTATGAGAAATTAAATCCTCTTTTTTAAGACCAACTGCTTCACCTAACTCTAACCAAGCTTCAATTCCACCACCAACACTATCATGGTCTGTGATTCTATCAATCCATTTTCTTCTATCGCTTAAACTATCACAATTTGACATAATCGCGGCATCTTTTATAGGAATCATACATTGATAATAAAATCTATTTGCAACCCAACCTTGAATCTCCTCTTTTGTACATTCCCCTTTGTACATTCTAATATGAAAAGGATGGTGAATATGATACATTCTTCCCATATCTCTTAATTTTTTTTCAAAGTCCTCTTTACTTAAAAGCTCAGCCATTTTTTTCTCCTACTATTAAATTAAATTTCTATACTCATGCCATCATAAGATATTTCAATACCATGGGATATAAGTTCTTTATATTCAGGTGTTGCCTCATCTAAGATTGGATTTGTATTATTTATGTGTATTAATATCTTTCTTGGTTTTTCTAATTTGTCTAAAATTTCAATTAATCCACCTTTATCACTTAAAGGTAAATGCCCCATATCAGTTCCAAGTTTTGTTGAAAAACCATTTTTTATCATTTCGTCATTTGTCCAAACAGTTCCATCCACTAACAATACATCAGCTTTTGCCATTTCATCGATAATGTGTTTTTGAATAACTCCTAAACCTGGAAGATAAAAAAGTCTTTTTCCCGTTTTTTTGTTTACAACAACAACTCCAATATTATCTCCATCCCTTGGTTTGTCTCTATATTTTGAGTATGGTGGAGCATTTGAAATTAAAGGCATTGCATAAAACTCATGGCTTGGCATAACTGGAATTTCAAAGGCTTTATTTAAAACTATTTCATTATAAATAGTTCCACCACCATCCCAATGTTCAAGCATTTTAAACAAAGGAAAAGAAGTATTAAGTTCTTCATGAACTTCTTTTGTACAATAAACAGGATGAGGACATCCTTCTCTTAACATCAAAAGTCCAGTTGTATGGTCAATTTGAGCATCAATAAAAATGATTGCTTTTATTTTTGTCTCACGTCTTTGTTGTGGATGTAAAAATGGTGAATTATGAATTTGTTCTAAAATATCTGGACTTGTATTAAATAAAACCCAATTTTGTCCATCTTCACTAATAGTTATTGAACTTTGTGTTCTTCTTTTAATTGTAGTTTTTCCTTCTCTATAACCTTTACAGTTATGGCAATTACAATTAAACTGAGGAAGTCCTCCTCCAGCGCTTGAACCTAATACTTCTATTTTCATAAACTATCCTTCATTTTACTAATTGAATCTATGAAGATAAACTCAATTAGTAAAATGTAAACCAAAGGTTTCCCTTTGATTTACAAAAACTAAAACTAACTAAAATTAAACTTTGACTAAGACTTACTATTACTCATGACAAATGTACATTGTAACTTCAAATCCAAATCTATTATCTACGAACATTGGTTTTTCCCATTTCATAATATTGGTCCTCCTTTCAAAAGATTTACATAAATCTATTTTGATTTATGTAATTTAAATACGTGAACAGTTCCACCTTGGTTGATGTTTTTGATTTGTTTTGCAACTTCACCACCCCATAAAGGAACAGCTCCACCCCAACCAGAAACAACTGCGATATATTGCTCACCATTTTCTTCCCAAGTAATTGGAGATCCCACGATTCCAGAACCAACTTGGAATGAATATAAAATTTCACCAGTTTCATCATCAAATGCTAATAATTTACCTTCAGGAGTTCCTGTAATTACAAGTCCACCAGCAGTAGCTAAAACTCCTCCCCATAATGGTGCAGGGTTTTTATATTCCCATTTAACTTTTCCAGTTAATGGCTCGATTGCTTTTAAAGAACCAATGTGGTCTTCAAAAATTGGTTTGATTGTAAATCCAGCACCTAAATAAGCTGCACCTTTTTTATAATCAATTGGTTGATTCCAAATATCCATTCCCCACTCATTTGATGGAACATAGAAATTTTTAGTTTTTTGTGAATAAGCCATTGGCATCCAGTTTTTTGCACCTAAGAATGCAGGAACTGCAAATACAGAAGTACCTTTACTTTCAGCTCCTGGATTTCCTGGTCTATTCTCTTCATTATAGATTGGTCTACCATTTTTATCTATACCTTTAGCCCAATTGATATTTGAAACAAATGGGTTTGCAGTAATAAATTTACCATTTTCTCTATTTAATACATAGAAGAATCCGTTTCTATCAGCAGTAGCAGCTGCTTTTACAGTTTTTCCATCTTTATCTTTATAGTCAAATGAAATTAACTCATTAACACCATCAAAATCCCATCCATCATGTGGAGTTGATTGGAAGCTCCAAACAATTTTTCCAGTTTCAGGATTAATTGCAAGTCTAGAAGATGAATATAAGTTATCACCTGGTCTTAAATGTGAATTCCAAGGAGCAGGATTTCCAGTTCCCATGAAAATTAAGTTTGTATCAGGGTCATAAGTTCCACCAAGCCATGTTGATGCTCCACCAGTTTTCCATGTATCACCTGGCCAAGTTTTTCCAGCTTCACCACCAGTGATTCCGTTTTCTTTTCCATTTAAGTAACCCATGTGACCTTCAACTGTAGGTCTTGTCCAAACTACTTCTCCAGTTTTTGGATCTCTAGCTTCTACTTTTCCAACAATACCAAACTCACCACCAGCAACACCTGTGATAACTTTATCATTAACAATTTGTGGAGCAGCAGTTATAGAATAACCGTCTTTATAATCTGCAACTTTTTGTTTCCAAACTACTTTTCCAGTTTTTCTATCAAGTGCAACTAATTTAGCATCAAGTGTTCCAAAAATAATTAAATTTTCATAAATTGCAGCACCTCTGTTGATAACGTCACAACATGGTAAAATTGCATCTGGAAGTTGTGAATCATATTGCCAAATCTCTTCACCTGTTGCTATGTTAATAGCAAAAATTCTTGAGTAAGAAGCTGTAACATACATTACACCATCTTTAACGATTGGTTGAGACTCTTGTCCTCTTTGTTTTTCACCACCAAAAGAGAAATTCCATACAGGAACTAAATCTTTAATAGTTTTTTTGTTAACTTGTTCCAAAGTAGAATATCTTTGTCCTTGTTGACCCATACCATAAGTTAAAACGTCATTTGTACTTTTTGCATCATTTGCAATTTCAGTATATGTAACTGGATTGTATGATGGTTCTGTAACTTTATTTGTGTTACTATTTGCTTGAGCGCTAATTAGGGCACAAAGTGTAACGGCAGCGGCACTAGTTAGTAGCTTTTTTTTAATCATTTTCTCTCCTTAATTTTTGTCGCAACAAACTAAAAATTTGTCTTATTGAAAGTATACATAACAAATATAGCCTAAGTTTAGCTATGATTTATTTTCTTAGATTTAAACCCAACAAAGGCCATTATTAGGCTAATTACAAAAGAAATTCCTAAAATTATGAACAATCCTAAATCAAATTTCATATATAAAGAGAATCTAATAGCCTCTACAATATATGTAAATGGATTAAAAGATGAAATATTAAATAACAAAAGTGATGAGTCTTTTACTTTCCAAAGTGGATAAAGGGCACTACTTAGAAAAAACATTGGGAAAATCACAAAATTCATAACCGTTGCAAAGTTTTCTAACTGTTTAATTACAGATGAAATAAACAAAGCAAAGGCATTTAATATTATTGATGAAACTATGATTATTGGGATTGTAATAATTATTGCCACATAAGAGATTTCAACTCCATAGAGTTTTGCAATAATTAAAAATGTAATAGCTTGAAGTGTTGAAACAATTGCCGTTGCAAACATTTTACAAAATAGTAAATAGTTTCTATTTATATATGAAGTTAAAAGTATTTTCATACTTCCCATTTCACGGTCAAATATCATAGTCAAAGAGCTTTGCATTCCATTAAAAAGTAAAACCATTCCCACAAGTCCTGGAACTATATATGTTTCATAAGTAATATAAGTTTCATAAGGTGGAATGATTGCAAGTCCAAGTGCTGTTTTAAAACCAACAGAAAAAATAAAAAGCCATAAAAGTGGTCGTACAAGTGCTGAGAAAAATCTACTTTTTTGTTTTAAAAATCTTATTAACTCTTTGTAGATAATTCCTTTCATACAAGATATATATTTTTTCATTTTTTACCTTACCAAAAAGTTGAATGTATCAACTAAATTTTCTTTTTCATATTTTGCAACAATATCTTTTACTATTCCACTATCTATAATTTGTCCAGCTTTTATAATAGATAAATCATCTTCTAAAATTACCTCATCAAAAAGGTGAGTAATCCATAAAACTGATATATTTTTTGTTTTAACCAAATCTCTTACGTAAGCTAAAATATCAAATCTACTTTTTAAATCAAGTCCAACAGTAGCTTCATCAAGTAAAAGAAGTTTTGGTTTGTTTATCAAAGCTCTTAAAATCTCAACTCTACGTCTATGTCCACCATTTAGATTTCGCACAGTTGTATCCATAACATCTGAAAGTTCAAGTTTTTCTATTTCATCATTTATAGAAAGTATTGTCTCTTTAAAACCTAAACCTTTTAATGAACCATAATAATAGAGATTTTGTTTTACTGTTAAATCCAAATCTAAAGTTGGTTCTTGAAAAACTATTCCTATATCTTTTAGTGCATTTGAATAATCTTGAATTGAAAAACCATTTATAAAAATCTCTCCACTTTGAAGATTTAACAATCTTGTAACCAAAGAAAAAAGCGTAGATTTCCCAGCACCATTAAGTCCTAATAAAACAGAAAAAGTTCCCTCTTTTATATTTAAAGCAACATTAGTTAATACTTGTTTTTTTCCGTAAGAAAAATCTACATTTTTTAGTTCTAGGATATTTTTTTTCATTTTAAAAATTATCTTCTAAAATTTCTAACTGTGCTTGTATTTTTTCAATAACATTCATACTAGAAATTAGATTTTCAAAACTTGTTTTTTTATTTCCAATGAAACTATTACTATGATTTGAGTTCTCTTGTATTTTTCCTATGGTTTCATTTATTTGTTCCATATCATCTGATACATTTGATAACTTTAAACTTGCATTTTTAATATCCTCAGAAATTAAACTTACACTTTTTATTGTCACATCAACTGAGTGATTACTATCACTTAAACTAGCTTGGGTTTTTGATGCCAATTTTTTCACCTCATCTGCAACTACTTTAAATCCATTTCCAAAAGCTCCAGCTCTACTTGCTTCAATTGCAGCATTCAGTGCTAATAAATTTGTTTGTATTGCAATACTTGAAATTGAAGATAATACTTGTTTTGTATCCCTTGCATTTTTTGTTAATTTATCCATGTTTTCAACAAGAACGGTGTTTGTTTCTACATTACTTAAAATATCACTTGAGAAACCTTCAAATTTTTTCGTCATTTGAGTAATTAATTTATTAGTTTGAGTTGTGTCTTCATAAACATAATTTAAAATCTCAACCATATCTTTGATTAATGGAAACGCCTCTTTTAAACTATTAATTACTGCCATTCTAACTTTTGCAATTAACTGATATTTATGGATTTCTCTTTGGATAAAATATCCACTAAATTTTGCATATTTATGTACAAAATTATCTACATATTCATCGTAAAAATCGTTTTCATTTTCAACTTCATAGAAAAATATTGCCGTTAAAGTTTGGTTGATATTTAATCCTAAAAGTTCTCCAAAAGTAGAAAATCCAGCAAGTGGAATATCATTAAAAGTTTTTAAAGAGTTTAGATTTGCTGTGTTTAATAATCTTCGTAAAATACAATCATTTAATATTCCACCTATTGGTTTTGATTTTTTTCTTGCTGAAAAGTTCGCAAAATCAATATTTGTTTGAGAAACAAACTCTTTGTTTTTTACTAAATACAATAAATCCCCAAATGAAATATCACAAAAGAATGAAATTTGTTTTTTCTCTATATCAAGATTTGAAACTGACCTAATATATAATTCCCCATCAACTTCAATGGCAAAAGTATAATCAGCTAATACGGTTTTTAAATCTTGTAAACTGCAATTTAGATGATGGCATAAAGAATCCACAAAATTTACAATTCTATTTCCCCTTGAATTTAATACACTTTGAACACTTCTATTTAACATATTAGATTGGGCAACTAAAAAACTCAAATTTGTTTTTTCACAACTTTGAGATTTAAATACTCCATATTTTATATTTGATTTTAATTTTGTAAGAATGATTATTGCGTTATGTCTTAGGGTTTGTTCATTATTAAATAAAAATGTATCTTTAAAATCAAACTTTCCACCAGCACTTCCTCCAACAATCAAACAAGGTAATTTTCCACTTGCATAAATAGCTTCTGTTAAAAAACTCTCACTTGCAGATAAACCATCTACAAAAGTAAGAGCATAACAATTTTCATGATTTATTTTAAATGGAATTTTTTGTTTATCAATCTCATTTTTGATTTTTTCTATTCTTTCATTATGTGAAATTGTTTGGTTTGTAATATTTTCACTATGTAGTGGAATAGTTAAGATTTCAACTTGCTCAATAATTTCATCACTAAAAGCTTGTAATACAATATTATCCCACACGCCACTTGCATCATTATATAAACTATCTCTTTTTTCATTCAAATTAAAAGTACATAATTCTCCAGCCGTTGAACTTAATACTATTTTTACATCATTTGAAAAGGCAGATTTTATTTTTTTTGATACATTTTGAAAATCAATATGGGGTGAAATAAATCCTAAAACTAATTTTGGAGTAAAATCACTTGATAATTGTTTTATATCATTTAATAAATCTGACTCTTTTGTATTAACAATACGAATATATTTGTGATGAATATTCATCTTTCTTTTCCTAATCTTTATTTTTTATCTGGAATTACTGCTAATCCCCAAGGGTATCTTCCAACTTTAATTGATTTTTCTACAGTTAATGTATCCACATCAATAACTGAAACATCTCCACTTACACCATTTGTAGTGTAAAGTTTTTTCTCATCTTGAGCAAAAGCTAATTGCCAAACTCTTTTTCCAACTAATAGATATTTTATTACTTTTAATGTTTGAGTGTCAACAACCGCCACGTGATTTGCAGGGCCAAGGGCAATAAAAGCATATTTCCCATCGCTTGTTAATTTAATTCCAACTGGTTGGATTAAATCTTTAAAGATTCCAGGAATCTTAAAACTAATTTTTCCAATGCTCTCTTTTGTAGTTGAATCAACAACCATTACCGTTCCACCAATTTCACTTGAAGCCCAAACTTTGTCACCACTTTTTGAAAACTCAATATGTCTTGGTCTTTGATCAACTAAAGTACTATGAACTATCTGTTTAGTTTTTGTATCAATCCAATGTAAAAAGTTTGAAGTCTCAGTTGTATTTATAACCATAGATCCATCAGGACTAACAGCCATTCCCTCAGGTTCAACTCCAACTTCTATTTGTTTTAATACTGTTTTATTTGCTGTATCAACAACAGTTACAATTGCATCATTTTCATTTGAAATGTAAAGTTCTTTTCCATCAGGAGTAAGGGCGAATTGTTCTGGGTCTTCACCTGAGGGGAAGTTATAATCAATTTTTTTAGTTTTTAAATCTAATACTTGAACCGTATCATCGTCACTTGCGCAAATATATAATTTTGAATAATCTTTAGTAAGAAGGATTCCCCTTGGTCTTTGTCCAACTTTTATAGTATCTGTTACTTTATTTGTATTTGAATCTATTACAGATATTGTGTTATCTTTTTCATTTGAAACATAAATTGTATCAGCAAGTAAAGAACTTGTAATAACTGCCATACATAATATTTTTTTCTTCATTTTCTTCTCCAATTATATTTTTATGATTGTATACTAGATTTATAGCCTGAATTTAGCGTAAAAATTTTGCTAAACTGAGGCTATAATTTTTTAATATACTTAGTAAAATTTATACTGGAGAAATTATGAAAATCGTTTTATTTTTTTTACTATTAATCGCATATGCAAATGCCCAAGTGTTAAATGTAGATATTTTATATCTAGAACAAAAAATAGAAAAACCACCTGTATTATCAAATGTAATTGAAGAGCCAAAAAACTTAGGTTTAAGTGGAGCGCAATTAGCTGTTATTGATAGTAATAAAAGTTCAAAGTTTTTAAATCAAAATTACAATCTAATCACAAAAATTTCTTATGATGAAAATGAACTAATAACAGCTTTTGAAGAGTTCATCAAAAACAAAAACTCTTATGTGATTTTAAATGTGGAAGATGAACTTCTAAAAAAGCTAATCGCTAATCCCCTTTCAAAAGATGTTTTACTTATAAATGCAGGAAGTCAAAGTACAGATTTAAGAAAAGATTATTGCAATAAAAACCTAATTCATACGATTGCCAGTAATGCAATGCTTTATGATGGATTAGTTCAATTTTTAGTAAAAAGAAACTTCAAAGATATTTTTCTAATTTCTGGAAAAAATCCAAAAGATATTCAAATAAGTGACGATATAAAAAGAGCTGTTAAAAAGTTTGGTGCAAATATCGTAAAAGAGAAAGTTTGGGAAAATAACACAGATATTAGAAGAAGAGCCACTGATGAGTTTCCAGTATTTACCCAAGCAAAAGATTATGATGTTCTTGTAATTGCTGATTATTTTGGAGATTTTGGAGAGTCTATTTATTTTAACTCTTGGCTTCCAAGACCAGTTGCAGGAACTCAAGGATTAACTCCTGTTACTTGGAATAAAGTAATAGAATCAAATGGAGCAGCACAAATGCAAAGTAGATTTGAAGGGTTTGCTTCAAGATGGATGGAATCAAAAGACTTTTCAAATTGGGTAGCTGTTCGAACAATCATAAGCTCAATAATGAAAACAAAAACAGCTGATTTTAAAACAAATCTTGATTTTATCTATTCAGATGATTTTGATGTGGCAGCATATATGGGAAGAAAACTATCTTTTAGGGATTATAATGGACAGTTAAGAATGCCTATTTCTTTGATTCAACCAAGGGCATTAATCTCAACTTCACCACAAGAGGGATTTTTACATCCAATTACTGATTTGGATACTTTGGGAATTGCTCCATTTGAAATGAAGTGTAAAAAATGATAAAAATTCTCTTGAGCATTTTTCTATTATGCTCTTTTTTAAAAGCCAATTATGAAATAATTGAGAATGAAAATATTTTCATAATAAAAACAGATAATAGAACTTTTCAAGAGAATTTACTAAACCTAAAAGATGAGATAAATTTTGAGGGTTTTACAATCGTATATGAACTAAATCTTGCAAAAGCCACAAATGAAGTAGCCGTTCTTCTTGAAAAAAAAGGTGTTTTAAAAGAAGGAATAAATCTAGGTATTTGTAAAAGTAGCTTCACTTTGCAAATGGTAGAAGAAAATCCCAATAACATAAACTACTGCCCACTTGGTTTGTCTGTTTATCAAAATAGTAAAAATGAAAATTTCATCTCATATAAAAAATATAAAGCTTTTAAAAGTGGCGATAAAATCGCTGATAAAATAAATGAGGTTTTAAAGGGTTTGATTCTTAAAAGTTTAGATTGATTTTCTCGTTCCCAAGCTCTGGATTGGAATGTATAAGTTTAAAATAAAAGAAATTCCGGAATTTGCATTTTTAGGCAATCTTATAGTAATTTTGTTCTATCATAGTAAAAGAAAATTCTTATATACTATTCTTTGAAATGGAGATAAAATGAATAATAAAAAAATACCACTATCCGTATTAGATTTAGTTCCAGTTGCACAGGGTTTTTCAATATCACAAGCCATAGAAAATAGTACAAAACTTGCTCAGGCTGTTGAAAAGTTTGGATTTACTAGATATTGGGTTGCTGAACATCACAATTTTAGTGGAATTGCAAGTGCTGCAACTTCTGTAATATTAAGTTATATTGGAGCAAAAACTAACAAAATTAGAATTGGTTCAGGTGGAATCATGCTTCCTAATCATGCGCCATTAGTTATTGCTGAACAATTTGGAACTTTGGAGTCTTTATATCCAAATAGAATAGATTTAGGTTTAGGAAGAGCGCCTGGAACTGATAGACAAACAATGTTAGCTCTTAGACGAGACCCAAATAATGATGGTTCAGATTTTCCTATGATGCTTAAATATTTACAATACTATTTATCAAATGAAGCTGGAAGTAAAGGAATAAAAGCAATACCTGGATATGGATTAGATATTCCAATTTGGTTGCTTGGTTCTAGCACTTTTAGTGCCCAATTAGCTGCACAAAAAGGTTTACCTTTTGTTTTTGCCTCACACTTTGCACCTGATTCAATGGATGATGCAGTAAAAATATATCATGCAAACTTTAAACCATCTGCGCAACTAAAAGAGCCTTATGTAATGATTTGTATAAATGTAATTTGTGCCCAAACAAATGAAGAAGCCCAATATTTAGCCACAAGTGAGCTACAAAAATTTCTTTATCTAAATAGAGGTGATGATAAACAATTACAAAAACCCACAAAAGACATGAATAGTTTATGGCAAGAGTGGGAAGAAAAAAGCATAAGACATAAAACAAGAGAATCAATATGGGGAACACCCCAAGTTGTAAAAGAAAGACTTGAAAATTTGATTGAAAGAACTGGTGCGAATGAAATAATGATAAATTGTATGATATATAATCCAGAAGATAGAATAAAATCTTATGAACTGATTTCTAAAGTTTGGTTTGAGTGATTTGATTATAAAAGATTTTCTTCATTCCCAATGTTGACGTTGGGAATAAGAAAAGAGACTATCTCTTTTATTTATGTAGTTTTACTTTTTAATTCTTTTATAATTTCTTTTATTCTAAATGATATATATTTATCTAAAATTCGATGATCTTGTTCATCTAATTTAAATTTAAAAAGTATTTTTTCACCATCAACTGTATAAAATATCTCTTTTACAAAAGCAGTTGTTTTGATAATATAATTTAGATTATTAGCAATTTTATTATCAATATGACAATTTATAGCAATTTTTACATTTGAATGGATTTTTAATTCTGTATTTAATTCTTTTGAAATACATAATACATGATCAATTGAGATATTCATAATATCAACTTTTATAAATTTATTATCTATTTCAATAATAACACTTGAATTTCTTTTAGGATCAACTCTTGGTTTTTTTCTATGATGAACATATGAATCTATAAGATTGTTATAGATTAAATCAATTTCACTTTTTTCATAATCAAAAGATTTTGTAATAGTTAATATTTCAACACCTAAATGTTTAGAAGAGATAACTACATGATCATTTTCTTTGATAGTTTTTAGTTGCGTATTATCAATTTTTATTTTTATTATTTCATCACTAAAATCCAAAATTTCAGCAACTCTAATAATTGCTATTCCCTTAAAATGATTGACTAATCTAATAGTTGGTTGTTCATTCTTTAAAAATTTCAAACAATCAATTACATCAAATTTATTTTTATTTTCATTAAATTTATTACTATTATTCATTAAAAGTTTTTTAACAGCTACTTTTAAAAAGTCTTTTAAATCTTGCTCATTACTATTACAACACATAAAACCAGTAACATTATATTTGAAACATTTCATCAAAATATGATAATCAACATATTTAGAAAATATAATTACTTTTATTAAGGGATTAATTGTATGTACATCTTTCACAAATAAAAATGTAGATTCTATATCATAAATGTCATTATCAAATAGCAAAATATCAAAGTTATTACTATCTAATTCAGACAAAAACTTTTTTTGACAATCATATATTGTTATATTTTTAAAAATTGAGTAAAGATATTCACCATATTTGTTTGTTATTGAGTTGTCTTTTTCAATAATAATCAAATTCAATTTTTTTGTGAAATATGTTAGTAAAAAAACATTAAGCAATAAATTCCCTCAAGTTAAATTTTATCCATTATAAATTTTAACTATTTCCAATAAACTTTTAATTGATTTAAATCAATTAATTGTTTTATTTAATACGCCATCCTTTTAAAGATGGCATATTTTCTAATGGGTTAAAATGTACTCTATTTGATAAAACATATTGATATAAATACCAATAAGTCCTATTATTCCAATTACACCTAATCCATGTTCTTTTACAATATCCATTTTATTTTTAGAAGTTGATATTAACTGCTGCTACAACTGTTTGCATATCATCTAAACTACTCTCATCAAAAGTACCTAATGCATATCTTAAACTAACAATTGCGCTTTTATTAAGTTTATAAGCTAATCCCGCATCGTATTCTGTGATTTTTAAATCTTTATTAATTTTCATAAAAGTTGCATCTTTAATATCATGTTGACCTAAATTTGCCTCTAATGTTAATGCTTTTGTTGCATCATATGCAAAATTTAAAGCTACTAATGAAGTATCTCCATATTTTCCAACTCTATCAAGAGAAGCTGTTCCTAAATCATCATTAGTTAAATATGTAACTGGTAAGTTTTGACCTGCAACATAACCATCTTTTGTTTGTAAAGCAGCCATTCCTACATTAAAATCATTAATTTGTTTAGCAACTTTTAAATAAGCTCCAAACATTTTTTCGTCAGTTTGTCCAGCACTTGAATTTGTTTTATCACCAATTCTTTTTTCAACTTGTGCTTGTAAATCTAAATCAGCAATTTGTCCCATAGTAAAGGCATTAAACATATGGCTTGTTGCGTCATTATATATAGATGAACCAGTTGATGTTTCAGTGTTATTTTGTAAATAAACATATCTTCCACCAACTACAAGTTTATCAAGGGTAATTTGTCCCCCAACAGAATAAGCATCAAAGTCACCTGTACCTGTAGTATTTGTACCTAAGAATGTATTTTGGTCATTATTTTTACCCTCAACAGCTTTAAAATCAAAGGCATATAATAAAACATTTTCAACTGGTTTGTAACCAAATAGTGCTAAATCGATTTTATCCCCATTAGAACCATAAAATGGTGTTCCATAAGTATCATTTACACGTCCAGCTAATAAGAATTTATCTTTATCAAAAGGTACTAAAACATTTGCTTCATCCCAAGTAAATGTATCATTTGAGTTATCACCCCATGCATCATTTTTTAACTCTATTCTTGAATGAACTACTATTCCCTCAACAGTTTTAAAATCCAAATTAACTCTAAGTTTTGAGTCTAATACTTGTTTATCTTTTTTTACTGTATCTGTGTCACCTTTTACAGATATTCCTCTAACTTCAGCATCTCCATAAATTTTTAAATCAGATACTAATTCAACGTTTCCAGCCATCATAGATGTAACAGCAATTGATGCAGCAATACTTAATAATCCTAATTTTTTCATCTTCAATCCTAAAATAATTTTTACAAGAATTCACCTAAAAACAAATCTCGCATTCGTTATTATAACAGCATCAAATAGCCTAAATATAGCCCTAAAATAGCCTATTTATAGCGTTTATATAGCCTGAATATAGCGTGCCATAAAAATTATTTTTTTGATTAGATTGAGAACTTTTAACAATAAAAAAAATATCACTAAAATTAGTGATATTTTCCAAACTCTTTATATGTTTTATTTTCAAATATGATAAATACAGTTTTTTCTTCTTTATCATTTTCATAAGCAGGAAGTGATAAACCAATTGCATTTTTTGGAATATCTTTAAAAAAGTCTTTTATAGCAAGGGCAGGAACATTTCCCTCAAAAATATAATCATCTATAATTGAAGTATTACAAGATTGAATTTCTTTTGGAACTCCAACTTCTCTTTTTAAATTTTTCACATCCATTAAAGAGACAATTTGTACTTCATCTACATTTTTTTGCATCTCATCTAACCAAGATTGAGGACAAGAGCTTGTAACTGGTTTATAAATTTGCATCTTTTGATTTTGTGCAAATAAGCTTAAACTTAAGGCTAAAATTAAACTACATTTTTTCATAGGATTCCTTCTAATATTTTGGGATAAGTTTCTAGAATTTCATTTTTTATCTCATCAATTCTTTTTAAATTGAACTCTTGATTATTTGGATTTATAAATTCATATATTTGTCTTGCTGGATTTTTTCCAAAAAATAGAATTCTATTTGATAAAAAAATTGCTTCACTTAAATCGTGAGTTACTAAAATTACAGTTGGTTTGTACTCTTGGCAAAAGTTTAAAAAATCTTTTTTTAAACCAATAGAAGTTGGATAATCCAAAGAGATAAATGGCTCATCCAAAAGTATTAGTTTTGGTTTATTTAAAAAAGCTCGAATAAGTGCAACTCTTCTTGCCATTCCACCTGATAGTTTATTTGGATATTGTTCCAAAATATTTTCTAAACCTACAGATTTTATTAAATTTTCTATCTCTTGTAAATTTTTATCTTTTGAAACAAGCAGTAAATTCTCTTTTATTGTAAGCCATGGAAGTAATCTATGGTCTTGAAACATAAAAGAGATATTTGAAAAGTCACCTTTTAATTGCCCTTGGAAATCTTTATCTAAAGAAGCAATAATATTTAAAAGAGTAGTTTTCCCACAACCAGATGGACCAATTATTGATAAAAACTCACCCTCTTTTACATCAATATTTATATTTTCTAAAATTGTATTTTTATTATATTTTTTTTCTTGGATATTTATATTTATCATATTATTTCCATCTTTTTATTCTATTGTCAAGTGGTTTTAAAATTAGACTTTCTATTAATAAAACAACAAAAATAAAAGCGAATGAATAAGATAAAATTGATTTAATATCAAAAAATTGGAAAAACATAGATATTTGAAATCCAATTCCATCACTTCTACCTAAGAGTTCCACAAATAAAACTATCTTCCAAATCAAAGATAATGACAATCTAGTTGTTGCCATAATATAAGGATATAACTGAGGTAAATAGATTTTCTTTATCACTTCATTTTTTGGAATATTATAAACAATTGCCAAATCAAAATATTTTTGTTCAATTGCCCTTGCACCCTCTCTTATATTTACAACTATTATTGGAACTTTGTTTATAATCACAGCTAAAAGTGCTGAAAAATCACTAAGCCCAAACCAAATATAACAGATAATAATAGTTACTAAAGCAGGAAGATTTAATCCAACAATTAATAAAAAATCTAACATATCATTTACTTTTGAATACACGCCCATTAAAATTCCAAAAGTTATTCCAATAATCATACAAATTACAAATGCGATAAAAACTCTATACAAAGTTATGTATAAATGGTGCAATAACTCCCCATTTACAAGATGGTGAAACATATTACTTAATATGTCTATTACTGTTGGAAATACAGAAGAGTTTATAGCAATTGCTAATCCTTGCCAAAGGATAATAAAAAAGAAAAATGATATGTATTTTATTTGATTCACAATTTTACCAATCTAACTTAGGATTATATTTCCAAAATGTTTCATCACTTAAAGAAGTGCTTTCACCTACAAAATTTGAGCCACCCTCTTCTAATAAAATTTTGAATACTTTTATCAAATTATCTATATTTTCTTGGCTAAACTCTTTGATTATTCCTTTTTTATATCCACTTTTTAGGGCTTCAAAAGTTTCATCATCAGTTGCATTCATATCTTTTCTTATTCTATTCCACTCTTGATTATCAGAATTTAATATCTTTTTACTTTGTAATGTTGCATCTAAAAATGAGTTTATTAATTGTTTGTTTTTTAAAGCAAAATCCCTATTAAATGTCCAACCAACAAATGAAACATCTTTGTCTAATTCTAACGCTGATAAAAGCTCATCAACATCAACTAATGGTTTAACACCTTTTGGTTCAAGCATTGCATTAAAATGCCAAAAATTAATAGAAGCTTCAAGGGAATTATCCAGCATCTTTTGATATAAAATAGGTGAACTGGCATATACAGGTTCTACAATATCTTTTAAATCAATATTGTATTTTCGTTTGCAATAAGCCCTATAAAGTAGCCAACTTTTATCATAAACTCCACCGGCAATTCCTAGCTGTTTACCCTTTAAATCAAGTAGAGTTTTAGCATTACTATTTGCTGTAATATTCAGTGTTCCAATAGATTTTGAGTAAGGGTAAAAAGTGAAGTCTTTTCCTGTTGCTCTTTGAGAATTAACCCAAATCCAATCTGTTACAATAATATCAACATCTCCCGATTGTAAGGCAACAGCTTGGGCATTTTTTGATGCAAGGGCTACCACTTCTAAATCAAATCCATTTTTATTATCAAGTTTATTATGTTTTAGTACATCAATTTCCCAATTAACAGTTCCATAAGCTAAAATTCCAATTCTTAGTTTATCTTGACCATATAGATTTACCAAACATAAAAATAAAATTATTATCACTTTATATTTCAATTTATCCCCCTTGAAGATTTATTAAAGGAATTGTATTTAATCTTTATAGCGTGAATTTAGCGCTATAAAAATATTTCCAAGCGCTATAATCAGGCTATAAAATGTGTTTATAATTCGGAAACAAAAAAAAAATCAAAAGGAATTCGTATGAATAATATTCAAAAATTAGGTTTAGCTGTATTATCAACAGCTGTATTTGCATTTGGTCATGGAAGTGTTACTCCACAAGCAGTTGACACAAATGGTTTAGCACCAGTTGGAGCTGCATGGCTAGATAAAAATCCATATGTTGGTAATGAAAAAGCAAAAGAAATTGGTGAGCATGGATATAGTGAAAACTGTGCAAGATGTCATGGATTAGGTGTTGTTTCTGGTGGGATTGCTCCAGATTTAAGATATTTAGATCCAGGTGTTGATGGAGACCAATGGTTTATGGAAAGAATCAGAACGGGTGCAGTTAGAAATGGTAATGTTTATATGCCACCATTTGAAGGTGTTTTAACTCAAGAAGCTATGTGGGCTATTAGAACATATATCCTTTCTATGCACCAAGAATAATAAGTACTTGTATGAAAACAATTCTTAAATTATCTGCATTAACACTATTTTTTGCAATAAATTTATTTGCAAGAAACATAGATGATATAAAAGCAAGTGGAGAGATTATCATTGCAGTTTATGAAAACTTTCCACCCTATTCATTTATTGAAAATGGTGAGCCAAAAGGCATAGACATTGAACTTGGTAAAAAGGTCGCAAAATCTTTAGATGTAGAACCAAAATGGAATTTTACAGGAACCGGTGAAAGTCTAGCAGATGATTTAAGAAACAATATTTGGAAAGGAAACACTGTACATAAAAATAAAGCTGATATTATGTTCAGAGTTCCTTATGATTATGATTATCTAAGATTAACAGATAAATACACTGGCGCTTTACAAAATGATTTAATTACAATTAAATCACCCTATCAAAGTGAAAAATGGATTATTGCAACACATAAAGAGATAATCCCACAAATCAACACTTTAGCTATATTTGCATATCAAACTATTGGTGTTGAAATTGATATGCTTCCGGATCTTCATTTAAGTGGATTTGCAAATGGACTTCTTCGAAAAAATATAAAACATTATGCTAAATTTGATGAAGCAATAGCAGATTTTAAAGAGGGAAAAATTGATTCAATTGCTGGATTAAAATCACAACTTGAGTATTTATTGGATTATAAAAACAATAAAGATAAATATTACATGAGTGAAAAAATACCTCAATTGGAATCTCAATGGGATTTAGCAATAGCAGCTTCAAGTAACTACAAAGACCTTAGTTATCATATTGATAATGTGATTAATGAAGCATTTTCAAACAATGAAATAAAAGAGATTTTTGATAATTATGGAATTGAGTATATGCCTCCAATATCGAAAAATTAAAAAGGATTTATCATGAAATATCTATTTTATTTGCTTGTGTCGTTTTTATTTGTACAAAATTTATATGCAAATAATCCTATCTCCTCTCCAACTTTTGATGATATTTTAAAATCAATAATAGGTAATGATAAATATATATTTGATGATAAAAATATAATTTTAGAAGTTCCAGCTTTTGCTGATAATCCAATTCAAGTTCCAATTTTTGCCGATGCAAAACAGATTCAAAATGCAAAACAGATGATTTTATTTGCTGATTTAAACCCTATTCCAATTATTGTTGATATGAAACTAACTTCTCTTTTACCTTTGATTTCTTTAAATATCAAAGTAGCACAAGAGACACCTTTGAGAGTTTTAGTTTTAGATGATAAAAATGTTTGGCATATTGCAAGTAAAAATATCAAAAGTTTTGGTGGTGGATGTTCAGTTGCAAGTGTCTCTTCAAGTGGAACTGACTTTGCAAAACTTCTTGGAAAAACAAAAGCTAATGTATTTTTAAATGATGGAGTTTATAGAATAAAATCTTCAATTTTTCATCCAATGGAAACTGGACTTGTATTTGGAAATAGTGAATTTTATATAAATAAAATCAATGTCTTAGCAGATGATAAAAACATTGCACAACTAAGCACATATTCGGCAATTAGTGAAAATCCAAGATTTATATTTGAGACAAAAACAAAAGCAAACAATTATAAAATTGAGTTCTTAGATATAGATGGAAATAAATTTTTTGTAGAAACAAAATGAAAACTTTATTAGTTCTAATTTTTGTAATTAACACTCTTTTTTGCGCTGATTTTGATTATAAATTAAAGCCCATAAAATTATCAGATAATAGCTACTACTTTCATGGAAAAGAGGAGTATTTTTCAAAACAAAATGGTGGAAATATTTCAAATTGCTCTTTTATTATTACTCAAAATAGCGTAATTTTAATTGACACTGGAAGTTCACAACAATATGGTGAACAAGTGAAAAAAGAGATAGAAAAAATCACAGATAAACCAATAAAATATATTTTAAATACTCACCATCATCCTGACCATTTTTTAGGTAATAGTGCCTTTTCTTCTAGTGATATTTTTGCAGATGAATATACAAAAAATGAGATAGAAAAAAACGGTGATTTATATATTATGAACTTAACAAATCTAGTTCAAGGTGCAATGAATAACACAAAAGTAAAAGTTCCAAATCAAATCCTAAGCACAAAAACTTTAGATTTTGATGGATATAAATTACAAGTTTTATATTTTGATGGACATACAAAAAGTGATGTTGTTATTTATGATGAAAATACAAAAATTCTTTATGCTTCTGATTTAGTTTTTTATAAAAGAACACCTGCAACTCCCCATGCAAATCTAGATAATTGGATTAAATCCTTAGAAGAGTTGAAAAAAATTAATTACTCTATTTTAGTTCCCGGACATGGAATAATCTCTTTTACAAAAGAGCCAATAAAAGAAAATATTGCATATTTAGAGTTTTTAGAAACTACTTTAAAAAATAGTGCAAAAAAGGGATTGGATATTTATGAAATATTAAATAAACCAATCCCAAAAGCATTTGAAAGTTTTACAATGTTAAAAGAAGAGTTTGAAAGAAGTATCATAAATCTTTATCCCTCTTATGAAAAAGATTTGAAATAACTATTTTTTCAAATCTTCCATAAATTTAAGTAATAATCTAACAGCAACACCAGTTGCCCCATAAGAGTGATAAGCCCAAACTTCTTTTCTATATGATGGACCTGCAATATCAAAATGAAGCCATTTTTTCTTGTTTTTATTTTTTATAAATTTACTCAAAAATAGACTTGCTGTAATTGCTGCTCCATTTTTATTTGCACTTGTATTTACAAAATCAGCAATTTGACTTTCAAGTAGCTTTTCTAGATAATCATTAAAAGGTAAAAAACCTACTAATTCCCCTGATTTTTTTGAAGCTTTTAAAATCTTCTTTTTTAGTTTTTCACTATATCCCATAACAGCTGTTGTATATCCACCAAATGCTCCAATACTTGCTCCCGTTAAAGTTGCTAAATCAAAAATATAATCAAACTCTTCTATATTTTCTTGGGCATAATGTAAACAATCAGCCAAAACCAATCTTCCTTCTGCATCAGTATTTGTAACTTCAATTGTTTTTCCATTTGAAGCTTTTAATACATCTCCAGGTTTATAAGCATTTCCACCAATCATATTTTCAACAGCGCCAATGATTCCATGAACTTCAAAAGGCAAATTAAGAGTGCTAAGAGCTTCTAGAACACCTAAAATTGTTGCACCACCTGCTTTGTCACATTTCATAGAAACCATTCCACCATCACGTTTTAAACTCATTCCACCAGTGTCATAAGTTACACCTTTTCCAACTAATACAATTTTTGCTATTGGATTTTTAGTTTTATAAGTTAAATGAATCAATTTACTTTCATGTGGTGATGCAATTCCAACACTCAACATGGCATTCATACTTTTTTCTTTTAAATAATCTTCACCAAAAATCTTACACTCAATATTTTTATTATTTTGAGCAATTTTTAAAGCATCATCAGCCATGATTTGTGGATAATAATCCTCAGGTGAACTGTTTACAATATCTTTTGTATAATTCACACTATTACAAATAATTAAAGCTTTTTTTAGATTCTCTTCTAATTCTTCTTTTGTTTTAGAAGATGAGTTAGTGTTGATTTCTACATCTTTTATTTTTTCTTCATTTATTGCAGATTTGTATTTTAAAAATTCATAATTTCCTAAAACTAAACCCTCAACAATTGTTTGGATTTCTAACTCTTTTTTACTTTGAGTAATATCTATTTTTATATTTTCAATTTTGGTTTTTTTCAAAAAGTTAATTGCTGTAGAAATTGCAGTTTTTATATTTTCATTTTTAAGATTTTTACAAGAAACATATAATTTACTATTTTTTATATCAAAATGTATATTAAAAGATTTTTCATTGAAATTAATACTATTTAATAATTCTTGTTCTTTTTGAGCCAAATCTTTGATTTTATTTAAAATGATTATTTCAACAGTTTGAGTTTTTTTATTGATGTTTTTTTTATTTTGAGTTATATTCATTAGATTTTCCTTTGAATGTATATTATATAGTTTTAATATAAATATTTATTCAAAGAAAGGACAAATAATCAAATTATTTGCCCTTTTATTTTAATTAGTTTTTATTTAAAGCACAAAGGTCAGAAAATGCTACTTCAAGTCTAGCTATCATAGTTTCTTGACCAGCTCTTAAGAATTTTCTTGGGTCATAGTAATTTTTATTAGGTTTATCTTCACCCTCTGGGTTTCCGATTTGTCCTTGTAAATAGTCATGGTATTTAGCTTCATAAGCTCTTACACCATCCCACATTGCCCATTGAGTATCTGTGTCAATATTCATTTTAATAACACCATACGAAATAGCTTCTCTAATCTCTTCTAGTAGTGAACCTGAACCACCATGGAATACAAAATCAACAGGTTGAGATGAAGTTCCTAATTTTTCTTGGATATATTTTTGAGAATTATCTAAGATTTTTGGACTTAATACAACATTTCCTGGTTTATAAACACCATGAACGTTTCCAAAAGATGCAGCTATTGTAAAATTAGCTCCAACTTTACTTAACTCTTCATAAGCATAACAAACTTCTTCAGGTTGCGTATAAAGTAAAGCATTATCAACATCTGAGTTGTCAACACCATCTTCTTCACCACCAGTGATTCCAAGTTCAATTTCTAACATCATATCAAGTGCATTCATTTTTTTGAAGTACTCAACACAAATTTCAATATTTTCTTCTAATGGCTCTTCACTTAAGTCAAGCATATGAGAAGTGAATAAAGGACGACCAGTTTTTTCAAAATGTTTAGCCCCTGCTTCTAATAATCCATCAATCCAAGGTAAAAGTTTTTTTGCAGCATGGTCTGTATGTAAAATTACAGGAATTCCATAAGCTTCAGCCATAGTGTGAACATGATGTGCTCCACTTATTCCACCAAGAACTGCTGCATTAGCAGTTTTTAAACCTTTTCCAGCATAAAATCCAGCTCCACCATTTGAAAACTGAATTATAATTGGTGAATTAACTTTTGATGCAGCTTCTAAAACAGCATTTACAGAATCAGTTCCTACAACATTAACAGCAGGAATTGCAAAATTATTCTCTTTTGCATAAGCAAAAAGTTTTTTTGCTTCACTTCCAGTTAAAACTCCTGGTTTTACTACGTCTAATACACCCATTTTATTCCCTTATTTAATAACTATTTTAGCGTCTTTTTTTAATTCGTCAGTTAATTCTTTTACTTTTTTACCAAAAGCATTTCCTATCATAACTTGAGAAATTTTAGCTTCTACTTCTGGGTATGTTAATGTTTTAGGCTCAGTTTTGTCTTTTAAGAAAATTACATGGTAACCAAATTCACTTTTAACTGGTGTTTTAGAATATGTATTTTTAGCTAATGCTCTTGCACCTGCTGTAAATTCTGGAACTAATTTATCAGCTGGAACTTTTCCTAAATATCCACCATTTTGAGCAGTTGCATCTGCAGATTTTGCTTTAGCTAACTCAATAAATTTATCTTCTTTTTTACTAGCTTTATCAAGTTGATTAATAATATCTTTAGCTTCTGCCTCAGTTTTTACTAAAATATGTCTTGCTTCTAAAAGCTCAGGAATCACAAATTTTTCTTTATTTTTTTCAAAAAAATCTTTTTTATCTTGGTCTGTAAATTTAATTTTATCTACTTCATTTTTTTGCCAAACTTGAAGTGCTAAATCTTCTTTAATACCATTTAGTGCTTCAATATATTGTGGGTCTTTTTCAATTCCATTTTTAATAGCATTTTTTGCAATTAATTTTTTATTAACTACTTGGTCAATAACTTGTTTTTTTGCAGCATCTGGTAATTTAGAAAAATCAATTCTTGGGTCTTGAAGAACCATAGAAATGTCTTGTTTTGTAATTTCTTCACCATCAACTGAACCATAATCACCTGCATTTAAAGCTGTAACTAAAACTAAAGATGCAACTAAACTTGTCACTATTTTTTTCATAATATTCCTTGATATTTTATATTTGGCGTATTCTATCTTTTTGTAGTTAATAAAAAGTTAATTTAATAGGTAAAACTAATAATTTTTAACTATTATTTTCATAAAAAAAATAGTGAATTTATAAATTTTAAAATTTAGCTTAAAAAGGCTTTAAATTTTGAAATTTTTATGATACAATTCCGTCCAAATTTAAATTTAACTTAAATTTAAGGAATATTATGAGAATTTTGATTATTGAAGACGAAATAACACTAAATAGAACACTACAAGAAGGTCTTTCAGACTTTGGATATCAAGTAGATACTGCTGAAAATTATAAAGATGCAGAGTACTTTATCGACATTAGAAACTACGATTTAGTTTTAACTGATTGGATGTTACCAGATGGTGACGGGATTGAACTATGTAAAATAGTAAAAAACAGAAGTTCAAGAACAGCTGTTGTTATCATTTCAGCAAGAGATGATAAAGAATCAGAAATTGAAGCATTAAAATCTGGTGCAGATGATTTTATTAAAAAACCATTTGATTTTGATATTTTATTAGCTAGAATTGAAGCAAGACTTAGATTTGGTGGAACTAACATCATTGAAATTGATGATTTAATTATTAATCCTGATGAAGAAAAAATCGAATATGCAGGTGTAGAAATTGAACTAAAAGGTAAACCTTTTGAAGTTTTAACACACTTAGCAAGACATAGAGATCAAATTGTTTCTAAAGAACAATTACTTGATGCAATCTGGGAAGAACCAGAATTAGTTACTCCAAACGTAATTGAAGTTGCTATTAATCAAATTAGACAAAAAATGGACAAACCATTAAATATCTCTACTATTGAAACAATTAGAAGAAGAGGTTATAGATTCTGTTATCCTAATACTATAGAAGATAACAAAGCTAAATAATTTAGGCTATTAAGAAAAATGGAAAGTAAGAGTATTTATAAACAGTTTTATACAAAACTGATTATAGCTACCTCACTTTTTATTATTACTCTCTCATTTATATTTTATGAATATGCAAGAAGTACTGTTTACGATGATATTCAAAAAAATATGTTAAATCATGCTGAACAACTTTATAAATCTTCCCTTTCTACAAATGGCTTTATCTCTGTTCAAAATGAAAATGTAACTATAAATTTAGTAAATAATATACAACTACAAAATTATAAATTTTTAAATTACCAAAAACAAGGTGATTACTATATAAAACTTCTTTATCCTTTTGATTTAGAAAACAAACTTTTTTTAGAAATAGATAAAAATATCAGTTTTGAGCGAGAACTTTTATATTCAGTAATTTATAAAAATCTATTTGTTTTAGCAATTCCTGGTTTTATTTTAATGCTTGTTTATTCTTTATTTGTTTCAAAATCGCTTTTAAGGCCGATTATTCAAATAAATAAGAAATTATCAAATATGGATGAAAATTCTTTAACTCAAATTGATAAAAAAGATTTACCTATAGAATTTCACTCCCTTGCTGATTCAATAAACTCTTTAACAAATAGAATAGGAACTTATGTAAAATTTAAGAAAGAGCTATTTATTGGAGCTGCCCATGAGCTTAAAACTCCACTTGCTGTAATGAAATTAAAAAATGAAGTTACTCTAAGAAAAAAAAGAGAAGTTGAACAATATGAGGAAGCACTAAAATTAACTATAAAACAAATTGATGAAATGAATAAAATGATTTCATCAATTTTAGATATAGGAAGAACAGAAGGTGCACAATTTGAGCAAACTACTCATCTTGATTTAGTTGAATATGTTAAGAAAAAAACTAATGATTACAGAATGTTAAGTGCTCAAAAAAATATTATACTTACATTTTTTTCAAATGTTAATCATTTAGAAACTTCAATTCAGTTAACTCTATTTAATCAAATTTTACAGAACTTCGTTCAAAATGCTATAAAATTTACTCCAAATGAGAAATCAATAGCAATTAGACTAAAAAAAACAAAAGAGAAAATAATTATTACGGTAACTGATGAGGGAATTGGAATACCTGAAAATGTAGATTTATTCGCGCCATTTAAAAGAATTGGAAATCAAAGTGGAGTTGGATTAGGACTATTTTTAGCTAAAAATGCAGCTGATGCATTAAGGGCAAAAATTACACTTTTAAATCGAGAAGATGGACAAAGTGGATGTGTTGCTAAACTTGTACTAAACAACACATCTAAGATAAATTAAAATAGATTTCTATGCTCTATTTTAGTACATTTATTTTGTACTACTTTTAAACCAGCCTCTTTTGCCTTTGCAGCAGCTTCATTATTTACAAGACCTAATTGAAACCATACAGTATCAACGTCTCCTCTTTTTATTGCTTCATCAACAATTTGGGCTATTGCATCTGGTTTTCTAAAAATATCAACCATATCAATTTTAAAAGGAATTTCTGAAATAGTTCTATAAACTTTTTCTCCTAAAATCACATCTTCTTTTGGATAAACAGGAACTATTTTAAATCCTGCATTTTGTAAATAAACAGCTACCATATTTGAAGCTTTTGATGAATCTGGCGAAAGACCTGCAATTGCTATAGTTTTTGTATTTTTAAAAATTTCTATTATTTCTTCGCTTTTTGAGTTTACTGTAGGAAATTCGCATTCCATTTTATATCCTTTATAATAAATTGTTCTATTATAAATAAATTATTTAAAAGTATGCTAAAAAAAGAGATAAACTAGATTTTATCTAGTTTATTTTGTATATAAGTTCTAACTTCACAAAAATCAATAACTTCTTTGAAGTCATCAAATTTTCCACCACTTGCATTTACATGCCCGCCACCATTTGCTAGTTTTGTTGCCATTAAAGCAACATCTACTTTTCCATCTGCTCTAAAAGAAGCATTACCTTTTTTATTCACATCAATAAAAAAATCATACTCAGGATTTGCTCTTAAAAAAGCATTTGCAGGAATTGAGATAGAACCTAAACAATAAGTTAAAAGTCCTTTGTGGCCTTTGTAAGTAACTGTTAAATCATCTTTAACATCAGCCAAAGTTTTAACAAGATAAGTTGCTGATAAATTATCTAAAGTATCATCTTTTGCGCTAAGTTTTAGAAAATCTTTTTTTATAAAATGGACATCGTTATCTAATTTTATATAACCATCTACAACATCAAGATATTTTGCCGCTTCTTTTAATAAATGACATCTAAAATCTCTATTTAAATCTGCAAATAAAATATTATTTATTTCTCTAACTTTTGTTATCATTGACATTAAAACTTTTCCAAATTCGAAGTTTTTCACTTCATTTTCAAGCCAAATATCAACAGCATTTATTGCATCAACTAATGGTTTTAACCAAGCACTTGTATTACAATCAAAGCCTTCATACTCTTCAAACATATAATCATAAACTATTTTTGTAGCACATCTTTTATCATCTAAATAGTACCAAGGAAAAGTTTCTGCACTTTTTTGACCACTTATATGGTGATCTAAAAGTTGAAGTTTTATTTTATATCCATCTTTTATAAGATTATTTACATCTCTATCTAAATCTTTTGATTCGGGAAAAGTTAAATTTAAATCACTAATTAAAATTAAAATCTCATCATCTTTATATTCTAGAACTTGTTCTAAAACTTTTTTTATAGATAATTTTACTTCAATCCCATAATTTGCATTATAAAAAAAACCTTCTTTAAAATACTCTTTAGTGATTAATTGGCATCCATATCCATCTAAATCAGTATGAGAAATGTGGAATAACTTCATTAAGCAATATCTTTTAATGTTAATTTTTCTAAGAAATCATTGATTTTTAGTTGTAAATTATTTAATAAAGGCCAAATCGTACAAAGTGTTGCTAGTTGATTTGGGCAACTTCCAACCGATGGTGAACATTCAAAAACAGACGGTAATTTTTCTTCAGCAGCTACAACAATTTCTAAAATTGTAATTGTTTCCCAAGATTTATTTAAAGCAAAACCACCATTTACACCTCTATGAGATATAACTAAATTATGTTTTGCTAAATTTTGCATGATTTTTGCTAAAAATGATTTTGATATATTTAATTCTTTTGATAACTCATCTACATTCTTTGCCTCATCACTTTTTGCAATAGCGATTAAAGATAGTAGTGCGTATTCGCTCTTTTTTGTTAATAACATATTATAAATTTCCAATATTTTTTGTTTATTCTACAAGAACTATTATTAAGATTCGTTATTAAAATCAAATAATTTGAATATTTAAACAAAAAAAAAGGGTTGTAGCATTGCTACAACCCTTTATTCGTAAATAAAACTAAAATTATTTAGCTCTAATTCCTAAAGAAGCCACTAACTCAACGAATGAAGCATAGTTTGTTCTTCTTAAATATGCTAGTAATCTTTTTCTTTTACCAACCATTTTTAATAGACCTAATCTTGAAGAATGATCTTTTTTGAAAACTTTTAAGTGTTCTGTTAATATTTTAATTTGCTCTGTTAATAAAGCAATTTGAACTTCTGATGAACCAGTATCACCATCTTTTTTACCGTATTTTGCTACTATAGCTGCTTTTACTTCCTGATCTAAAGCCATGTTGACCTCCTAATAGGTATATGTTAATTTTTTCATTTACAATAAATGAGCGCGAATTATATTTAAACTTTACTTTAGTTTTACTTTAAAAGTATAGTTTTTTTATTTTCATCCACCAGTTTGATAAAAAGCTCTTGTTGAGATTTCATTATCATCTTTGCTTGACCATCTATTCTTTTCTGGTTTATTTTGTAATACTTTTTTCAGAATTTCAACTGCTTCATCCATTTTATTATTTCTAACCGCATCTTTTATACTCATTGCATCTTCAAAATATAAACATGGTATCAAAAATCCCTCAGCAGTTAATCTTATTCTATTACATTGGGCACAAAAATCATCTTTATGTGGTTCTATTATTCCAAATTGAAATCCATCTTCTAACTCATAATATTGTGCAGGTGAGCTTGTATCTCTTGGAATCATTTTAAAATTTGGATATTTTTGAGAAATAATTGCTTTTATTTCATCCGAATTTAAACCCTTTGCTCCATCTTTTGCATGATGATTTTCCATAAATTCTATAAATCTTACAACATAACCTTTATCTTTACAAAACTCTAAAACATCTAAAATATCAATATCGTTAATTCCTTTTATTGGAACACAATTAATTTTAATTTTTAATCCAACATCATTGGCTGCTTGAATTCCCTCTAAAACATTTTTCAATACATCTTTTTGTGCAATTTTTGCAGCAGTTTCTGAATTTAAAGAATCAAGCGAAATATTTATTCTTTTTAAACCTGCATCTTTTAACTTTTGTGCAATTTTTGGAAGCAAAAATCCATTTGTTGTTAAAGCTAAGTCTATGTCATTTTTATAATCAAATATCATCTTTAAAAAAACATCTAAATTCTCTCTTAAAAGAGGTTCTCCACCAGTTATTCTTACTTTTTTAATTCCCTCATCAATTGAAACTTTTATAAATTTGAACAAATCTTCATAAGAAAGCAAATTCTCTTTTGGAACCCAAGAAAAAGGTTTTGTAGGCATACAATAATGACATCTAAAATTACATCTTTCAGTTACTGAAACTCTTAGATAATCATGTTTCCTTCCAAATCCATCTATTAACATTTTTTACCTTTTATTAAAACCTAGTTTAATCTTTCCCACGCTTCATCTAACGAAGCTACTCTTTTTGAAAATAGTAGGTATAAAGCCACATTAAATTTAGCAAGTTTTAAAATCTCATCATCTGGATTATTTACCATATTTAATGACTCTTCTAAAGAGATATTTTCAAATTCTCTATCATAACTAATACCATAATCTTTTAATGAAAAACTCTCTTCTATTATGTTTGTATCTACCAATTTCCAATATTTACCATCTTTAAATACTTCTGGACTACCTTCACTTGCTTTTACAACAACAACTTCTTTGAAATATGGAGCAAAAATATCTAGATATTTTTGTACATATGGTTTGTGAAATGCAGTTGTAACACCATATTCACATAGTGCTGGATTTAAAAGTTTTTCAACTGTATTAAAAGCTGTTCTAAGACCTAACTCATGTCTAAGAACTGTCAAATTACTCAACTCTTTTAAGTATTCTACCCTATCAAAAAAATGTAAGTATTGATTTGAATCAATATTTGCAAAAATATCTTTTGTTGTAAGCCCAACTTTTGCAGGTTGTAGGAAATCTCCTGAAATTACTAGATTTAATCTTCTAATATCACTATTTTTTGTATAAAACTCTTCTAATATCTTTCCAAATAAAGGAAATAAAAATGGATTATCACATCTTCCATCAAATGAATATCCAAGTTCTATTGAATCTTCAACCTTTTTAAATTTCATAAACTTTCGTAAAGCCTCAACACAACCACTTAACTCTTCATTTGTTTCTAACTTTGTTCTCCATCCAATTAAGAAAGCACCCACTTGTGCTGGAGTTACTTTGTGTAATAGTATTTGTTCAATTGCATCAGCAACTTCATCTTTAGTTAAATCCCTATTACCTTTTACACCAGTTCCCACTGCTTTTATATATTTTTTAAAACTCATTATAAACCTTATTTTAAATCTTTTAATTAGTATTTTTACAAGCATAATATACAATAGCTTAAATAAAACAATATGAAAGATTAATGTGACAATAGAAGAAACCATTAGAAAAATAAGTTTTTTTAATAATTTAAATGATGAACAAATTAAATTAATTGCTTCCATTTCAAATGTATCAAAATATCCTAATAAATCCATTTTATACTATGAAAGTGATATAAATAAGAATTTATTGTTTTTAGTTGAAGGTCTTATTAAAATTTACAAAGTAGATAAATTTGATAATGAAATATTTTTATATCACATTCATAAGAATTCAATGATTAGTGAACTCAGCTCCATGAATAATAGTGATATTTACTGTTTCTCAAATGCTGAATTTACTGAAGATTCAACCATTTTATCAGTAGATTTTGAGAAATTTCAAGAACTATTTTTATCAAAAAATATTTTAACTACAGAATTACTTGAAATATTGCTAAAAAAAACTCACCAATTGCAATGTATTGTAAATAGAGAACTTGTTTTTGATGCAACTGCAAAGGTTGCATTTATGCTAAATCAAGATTTAGAGATGTTTAATAAATTAAAACGGCAAGAAGTTTCATTTATGTTACATATCCAACCTGAAACACTATCAAGAGTTTTAAAAAGATTAGTTAGAAATGGGACAATTAATATAGAAAATGGTGAAATAATCATCATAAATAATGAAGAATTAATCTCAAATTTTAAAGGAGTTGGGGTATGAAACAAAATACAATACGTACAAAAATAAGATTTATTGGAATTTTATTTATTCTTTTAATGTCAAGCATTATTGCCACAACTATCCATTTAAATGATAAAAATGAAAAAGACGCTTTGATTATAAATATTGTAGGTAAACAAAGAATGCTAACACAAAATATTTCTAAAAATATCTTTTATTTATACCATAATGATAAAGCTTCATATTCAGAATTGGAAAGTTCTACTATTGAATTTATCTATAATTTAAACTCTTTAAAAAATGGAAATGACCTAATTGGTATTTCAAAAGTTCCAACAGAAGAAATCGCTAAACAACTATATAAAGTTGAAATTCTTTGGAATAATTTTCATGAAAATATAAATAATTTTACTACTCTTATTCAAAAAAGAGTTCCAGATAATGAAGTTACATTAAGAAATATTGTGAATTCTATTTATGAAACAAACTCTCCTTTATTAAATGAAGTTGATACTTTAGTTTCAATGTATACAACTTATAGTGAACAAAAAAGTAATTATGTAAGATATGTACAATATATTTTTGCATTAATTATTATATTTTTAATTATTTATAGTTTTTATCAATTAAAAGCTGTAGAAGAAAATGCAAAAAAGTTCTTTGAAGAATCAAAAAAAATCATAGAAAATGACAGCAGTGAACTATTAGTTCCAATGAAAATTAAAGCAGAAAAAGAGATTGTAGAAGCCACAGATACAATAAACTGTTTTATAGATAAAGTAAACTCTGCGATGACTTACTCTGCAAATGCAATTGAACAATCAAAAAATGCTTCTATAAAACTTGAAGAGATAACTGATGAATTTGACAAAGTTATAGATGAACTTAAAAATTCAGCGGATATTTCTAAACAATTAAATAAAAGTGAAGATATAGTAATTCAATCCCAAGAAAATTTAATAAATTCTACAAAAAAACTTGAAGAATTAAAAAATGAGCTTGATAAACTTATGAATTCTTGTAAATCTAAGTAGTTTATTTTATTTTTTTACTATAATTCAAAAAAATAATTACTATAAGGTAAAATAATAAAATGCCAAAAGTATACCTAACAGGCGCAGGACCAGGAGATGTAGAACTGCTAACATTAAAAGCAGTTCGAGTAATACAAAATGCAGATGTTCTAATCTATGATAGATTAGTAAACCCAGAAATTCTAGAAATGGTAAAACCATCTTGTGATTTAATCTATGTTGGTAAAGAAGATAAAAAACATACTCTTCCTCAAGATGAGATAAATGAATTAATCTATCAAGCATCTTTAAAATATGAAAATGTAGTAAGATTAAAAGGTGGTGATCCTTTTGTTTTTGGAAGAGGTGGTGAAGAAGCTCTTTACTTGTTTGATAGAAATATTAAATTTGAAATCATTCCAGGAATAACTTCAGCAATAGCAGTTCCAGCATATGCTGGAATTCCAGTAACACATAGAGGAATAACAACTTCATTTAGAGTAGTAACTGGACATGAAAATCCAAAAAAGAAAATATCTCAAATAGAATGGGAGAGTTTTTTAAATGATGAAACAATTGTTTTTTTAATGGGATACCATAATATTGAATTAATTTCTTCAAAATTAATCTCTCTAGGAAAAAGAAAAGATTATCCATGTGCAGTTATTTCAAAAGGAACAACAAAAGAGCAAAAAGTAGTAGTTGGAACTTTAGAGAATATTGTTGAAAAATCAATTGGTTTAGAAACTCCTGCTATGATTGTTATTGGTGAAGTTGTTAATTTACGTGAGCAGATTAAGTGGTTTGATTGATTGTTACTTTTTTGCTTATTTAAAAAAATTAATATTTTAATTTAATCTTTTTTTAATTTATACACTTTTTATACATTTCTTTTTAATAATATAACATTGTAACTACTTAGGAAGAAGGATATAAAAATGAATATACATACAGCAGATTTATGTGATGAAAATAAAGAGAAAAAAATACAAGTTTTATCGGCAAAATTTAACAATTATGGTGGATTAAAAGAGTTTAGTGGACAAATAGTAACTGTTAAACTTGATAAAAGTAATTGGCGATTATTAGAAATGTTAAGAGATGAAGATGGTGAAGGGAAAATTGTTGTAGTTGATAATTCTCAAGAATTTTTTGGAGTTGTTGGTGATAAATTAATGACTTTTGCTAAAAACAACAATTGGAAAGCAATTATTTTAAATGGTTATGTAAGAGATACAGACGAAACAAAAAATATAGATGTTGGACTATTTGCAATTGGAACTTGTCCTCTTAGAAATTTTGAGATTACAGAATCACAAAGAGATATAGAATTAAATTTTGAAGGTGTAACTTTTAATAATGGAGATTATATCTACGCAGATAATGATGGAGTTATTATTACAAAAAGTGAATTAATATAAATATATTTAGAAGAACACTTAAATTATTTAAGTGTTCTGATTTTATTCTGAAGTTTTAGTATTATAATAATAACCAATACCTTGCATATTTTTTAAGAAATTCTCAGGCAGTTTTTTTCTGAGATTTTTAATAAACAGTCTCATTGCATTTGATGTAAGAATTGAATCATCATCACATATTGCATTTTCAAGCTCTTCATAACTTATAACTCTATTTTTTGTAATAAGCAGTTTTAAAAATATTGCCTCTTTTTTTGTTAAGATAAAATCTTCAGTTCCATTTGAAACAACTGATTTACTCGAATTAAAAACCCAATTTTCATTTAAATTATAAATTTTATTATCATCATAGGATTTTATAAAAGATTCTAATGCTTCCATTAAATTATCATTTGTGATTGGTTTTACTATATATTTAACTAAGTGAAGTTGTGTTGCTTCCAATAAATAATCTAAATCTGTATGGGCTGAAGTTACAATCACTCTTGTTTTAGAATCTGTTTCTCTGATTTTTTTTACTAAATCTATTCCCGTTTCATTTCCCATTTTTATATCAGTTATAATTAAATCAGGTTTATTTTGGATATATTTTTTATAAGCATCACTTGCATTTTTTGCAGTAGCTACTTCTTTGAAAAGATGTCTTAAAATCTCTTCTATATTATTTCTAATACCATCTTCATCTTCTACATAAAGTACACTAAAAGCATTAAGTTTATTCATAAAATTATTTTTCATTTTTTTAAAAATCCTTATTAGAAAACATATGTTATCATAACAGATTAATGCTAATTAAGGGTTTATTTTGAATTTTACAATGGAAAAAAAATTATCTAAAATTATAATTTTTACATTTATTATAATCATGTCATCAATGATATTTGCAATCTCATATTTTTATGTTTATAACACCTATGATGATTTTGAAGTAGAAATGGATAAATTTGTTCAAGAGTATTATTTAAATAAAAAGAAAACACTTAAGAAAGACGTAAACACCGTTATTGATATATTAAATTATAACATTGTAAAATCTGATTTAAATGATGATGAACTAAAAATGGATGCGGTTAGATTACTAAATAACATAACTTTTGAGGAAAACAAAAGTAACTACTTTTTTGCCTATGAAATCAAAAATATGAATGGTGGAGATGATTTTGCAAAGTTAGTTGTAAATCCAAATAGACCAGATTTAGTGGGGCAACTAATATCAACAAATTATCAAGATACCGATGGGAAAAAGTTTAGGGAAATTTTTCTAAGGGATATTAGACAAAAAGGTGAATCATTTACAGAGTATGCTTATAAAAAACCTGATTCAAATAATGCAAACTATAAACTCTCTTATTTTAAATATTATGAGAGATTTAATTGGGTGATTGCTGTTGGAATTTATACAGATGATATAGAAAATGAAATCCAAATAAAAAGAGAAAGTCTAAGAGAGAGAGTAAAAAAACAAGTAGTACAAAATGTAATTTTGTTTTTAATGTTTTTATCCATTGCAATTTTAATTTCAATTGCAATTTCTCAAAAAATTGACGATATTATGAAAAGTTACGAAGATAAAGTTAGAACTAATGCAAATGAACTTGAAAATCTAAATCAATCCTTAGAGAAAAAAGTAAAAGAAGAAATTGAAAAAAACAGAGAAAAAGAACAACTATTAGTACAAAAATCAAAGTTCATTGCTCTTGGAGAAATGATAAGTAATATTGCCCATCAATGGAGACAACCACTATCTGAACTCTCTTCTATCTTAATGTTTATAAAATTTAAATATAGTATTGATGCTTTAGACAAAGAGACCATGGATAAAAAATCAAAAGAAGCAGATAGAGTATTAGAGTATATGTCACACACTATTGATGACTTTAGAAACTTCTTTATGCCAAAAAAAGAGAAAGAAGAGTTTTATTTATCTGAGGCTGTAAAAATTGTTATGAGTATTATTTCAAGTGCTTTGGCTAATTACAACATAAAGATTGATATACAAATTGATGATAAAATAAAAATAACAACTTATCTAAATGAATATAAACAAGTTTTACTAAACATTTTAAGTAACGCAAAAGATATTTTAATTGAAAAAAACATACAAAATCCACAAATAAAAATTCATGCACTTGAAGATGAGAATTATGTTGTTTTATATATTGAAGATAATGGTGGTGGAGTTTTAGTTGAACCAAAAGGTAAAATATTTGAACCTTATTTTACTACAAAAGAAGATAGTAATGGAACAGGAATTGGTCTTTATATGTCAAAAATCATTGTTGAGAAAAATATGAAAGGTAGATTAAGAGTAAAAAATACAAAAGATGGAGCACAATTTGCTATTTATATTCCAAAATATAATATAAATAAAAAACTTAATCATTCAACTAAAGAGGAAGAAAATGAACACTTATTTTAATATATTAATAAAATTAATGATATTTCTTGTTTTTCTACTTTTAATTATATTTGGCTTATATTTTGCAAATATTCTTGATTTAAATAGTTTTATGAAAAGTGAATCTAAAACTGTAAAAAATAATCCAAGTGAATCCACGGAAGAAAAAATAAATAAAATTAATGATTCAATAAATCAAAGGGAAGAAAGAATTAAAGCTTTAAAAGAAGTTGGTAAAAAACTTGGAGGTTAATAATTAATTATCTATTTTGTTTTTAATAAAATGAAAACAAAATAGGCTCCCAAAAAACTCATTGGCGCAAATAAATAGTTATGTATTTCTTCGCTTGACACCATATATCCTAAAAAATTTAGGATTAGAACAAAAATTATAACTTTTAATATATTATCAAGTTGCTCTTCTAAAATAGTTACTTTTATCATTTCAACTTTTGTCAAAATTGCCACTAAAAAAAAGAGATTAATTATCATAGAAAAAAATGAACTTCTAATATTATATTCAATTACTATATTATATATTTGACTAAAAAGGATAAATAAAATACTAAAAATTGAACCATATTTTGCAATAAGATCTAAATCATAAAACTTTTTTAAACAGCATTTAGAAATAGGTAATAAAGTTTTTAATTTATTTTTTTTCATATTAATCTACTTTATGAAGTATAGTTTCTATATCTAAATCGTCTTTTTTAATACTTTTCATAGTTTTTAATTCAAACTCTACTACTCTTGTTTCATTCATTTGATAAGATTTACTAGAACCAAATCCACTAGAATATAATTTATCACCTGATACTTTATATTTCTTTAGTTCTCTAATTACATTATTTGCCCTTGCTGTTGAAAGTTCTAAAGCATCTTGATATTTAGAATCTTTAACTTCTGTATCATCAGCATAACCTTTTACATTTATCTCAGTATCATCAGGCATTGCAGAGATAAGATTAGCGATTCTGTTTAAAAAAGGCCCTGCATATTTACTAGTAATTTCTGCTTTTCCAGATTCAAATAACAACTGTGCAGGTAAAGACATAAAAGTTCCATTAATTTTTTCTTGGAGATTTCCACCTTGTTCTTGTTGTTTTTCTAACTCATTTAGTTGTGCAATAGCCCCATCTAATGCTGCACTTTTACCTTCTTCAACATTATCTACAGCTTTATCAGTCATTGATTTTTCCGTATCTTCTTGTTCTTTTAAGGTATCAGCAGAAGCATTAAATCCATAAATTTTTATAAACTCTTCTTTTAATGCTTTTTGTTTTTCAATATTAATAGAGGCTAAAGCATAAAGTGCAATAAATAAAGCAAGTAATAAACTAAGAAAATCGGCGAAGGGAACAGCCCATTTTTCTCCAGCTGGACACTCACATTTAGGACATTTTTTAGCCATAAATTAACCTTTTGTAGGCATTGCAGTAATCATTTTAGTTAATTTCAACTTCAATTCCCCAGGAACATCACCCCTTGCCATTGCTTTTGCACCAGCTAAAATTAATTGTTTGTCTTTTATTAAAAGGTGAGCTTTTGCTTTCATTTTATTTCCCCATGGTCCAAGAAAAATATAAGCACCTGCAATCCCTGTTACAGTTGCAGTAAAAGCTCCTGCAATTCCAGCTGCCATTTCAGCTGGATTATCTAATTTTTGTAAAGCTAGAATTAATCCAAGAACAGCTCCAATTAATCCCATAACAGGACAAGTTTCACCTGCAAGTAACCAATAATGTGAAGCACTATGATAATAATGTTCTGTCTCTTCAATGATTGCTTCTAAAGATTCTTCAATTTGTTCCTCTTTTGTTCCATCTACAACCATACTTAATGCTTCTTTTAGAAAATCATCATCAATTGTTGCTAAATCTTTTTCTAAAGCTAAAACACCAAATTTTTTAACTGTAATTGCATAATCTACAATATCATCAATTCTTGCTTCAAAATTCACAGGTGATTTTTTAAAAACCATTTTTAACTCTTTGAATGCAGCCCTAATAGCATGAGCTTCTGTACCAGTTGCTGCTGCACACATAGCAGTAGGGATAACAATAATTAATGATGTAATGTGAATAACATGAACAGGATTTCCCCCTTCCATTAAATCACCTATTGAAATAGATAATAATGCACCTATCATACCAATAATTACTGTTAAATCCATTTTAAATCCTAGTAAAAAATATTTTAGAAGTATACATTTTTTAACGTAGAAATACTATAAATAAATATAAAGATTTATCTAAATTTTATAAAGATTTTATTTGTCAAGAATTGAAAGGATAAAGATAAAAAAAGAAATTGAATAAAGAATATAAAAGTAAAAATTAGTAAGAGAAAAACTCTTACTAATTTATTTATCCATACATAAAGTTTGGAAGCCAAAGTGAAATAACTGGAATATATGTTACTAACATTAAACCAAGTAATAATATAAATGTCATTGGTAATGAAGCAACTATAACTTCTTTTAAGCTAAGCCCCGTAATACCACTGGCCACAAAGAGATTGAGTCCAACAGGCGGGGTTATCATACCTATTTCCATATTTACAACCATAATAACACCTAAATGAATAGGGTCTATTCCTAAAGCCATACCAATAGGAAGTAATAAAGGTACAGTAATCATAACTACAGAACTTGGTTCCATAAATTGTCCCATTAATAAAAGTAAAATATTTACAATTAATAAGAACATTAAAGGTCCAACATTTGCCTCAATAATCATTTGAGTTATATCTTGAGGAATTTGTTCATCTGTTAAGAAGTGAGCAAAAAGCATTGCATTTGCAATGATGAAGAAAATCATCGAACTTGTTTGCGCAGAATCTAAAATGATTTTGTATAAATCTTTATATTTTGTATCTTTATAGATAAAAAATGAAACAAAGAATGCATACATAACACTAAATGCACCAGCTTCAGTTGGAGTAAAAATCCCTCCATATATTCCACCAATTACAATAACAATAATTAATAAAGCCCAAAATGCATTTTTAAAAGCTATAAATCTTTCTTTAAAACTTGCACTTTTCCCACCTTTAAATCCACTTCTTTTTGCTAAGAAATAAGTAGCAATCATCATCATTGCACCAATCATAAGTCCTGGTATTACCCCAGCCATGAAAAGTTTTCCTATAGATTGATCAGCAGTTACTCCAAATACGATAAATACAATTGAAGGTGGAATTAGAATACCTAATGTTCCAGATGTTGCAATTGTACCAATAGCAAATTGTTCATTATATCCAGCTTGTTTTATTGCACCATACATAACTGAACCAATAGCAGCAACAGTAGCAGGAGAACTTCCTGAAACAGCAGCAAAAATTATAGATGCAAGAATAGCAGCAATTGGAAGTCCACCAGGAAGATGTCCAACTAAAGTTTTTGCAAATTCTATTATTCTCGATGCCGATGAACCTCTAGATAATAAAGAACCAGCTAATATAAACATAGGAATTGCCATAAGTGTGTACTTATTTAAACCATCAAAAACTTTTGATGGAATTCCCATTAAATCCATATCTGTAAAAAAGAACGATGTAACAAGTGTTGTTGTTCCTAATGCTACAGCAACAGGTACGCCTAAAAGCATTAAGGCAAAAAGCAAAATAAATAAAGTTGCAATAACCATATTATTTCTCTCCTTTTTGTGAAGTTACTTCGTGAATTACAGTTTCATGTTCACTAAAAAGTTTAATTTCACTAGAATCAGTATTATAAATTTCAACTAATTTTTCAGCACATCTATATGCAGCTAATCCAAAGGAAATAGGAAGAACAAGATGTGGAATCCACATTGGAATCCCTAAATCAACACTATCTTCACCAAAATCTTTTAATAAAACAATAAGCATATACCCGAAATATGACATTAAACCAAGATATGCAATTGAAATAGAATTTGCAAAAACTAAAAAAAACTTTGTAAGTTGAGGAGGAAACTTTTCAATAAGTAAAGTTACAGAAATATGTGCCCCTTTCTTAAATCCATATGCAGCACCAAAAAGTGCAGACCAAATAAAAAGATAGTTTGTAAGTTCAGCAGCCCATGTTAAGCTCATATCAAAAACATATCTTAATATTACATTAATAAATGCCAGCAAAACACCAACTGACAGTCCGAAGACTGCCATTGTTTGGTTGATAGTACCAACAATTAAATCAATAATTTCAAAAAACTTTTTCATTGTATAACTTTATTATTTTGTATCTATAGCTTTTTTAATTAAATCTTCACCAATTACATCATAAAACTGAGGATAAACAGTAGACATTGCTTTTCTCCATTGTTGTTTTTGCTCTGGTGTTAAGTTTATAATTTGAAGCTTATTTGTCTCTTTTGAGTATTTAACTAACTCTTCCATAATTTTTGCATCTTCAATTGATGACTCTTTTCTTTCAAGAGCTGTTGCTTCTTTCATTGCTTGAGTTACATTTGCTTGAAGATCTTTTGGAAGTTTATTCCAAAATTGCTCATTCATAACTACTAAATATCCTAAATATCCATGCTCACTCATAGTAAGACTAGATTGAACTTCGTGGAATTTTTTTGTATAGAAGTTAGATAATGGATTTTCAGTTCCATCAACAACACCTTGTTGTAATGCTGAATACACTTCTGAGAAAGGAAGAACTTGTGGATTTCCACCAACTGATTTAAATTGAGCTTCTAAAACTTTTGAACTTTGAATTCTAAATTTCATTCCTTGAGCATCAGATGGTACGATTAAAGGTTTTGTACTACTTGAAAGGTCTTTAAATCCAGCATCCCAATAATCAAGTGCAATCATCTGTTTTTTCTCATCAACTTTTGATTTCAAGATTGCTCCAACTTCTCCATCCATAACATTATAAAGATGAGCTTTATCTCTAAAAATAAAAGGTAAGTCAAAAAGTTGCATTTGTGGTGCAATACTTGTAAACTTAGATAAACTTGGCATAATTACTTGAACATTATTCATTGCAAGAGCTTTAATCTCTTCACCATCACCATATAGTTGTGAATTTGGGAATACTTGAACATCAATTTTACCACCAGTTAATTCTTCAACTCTTTTTTCAAAAAAGTCTGCTGCTTTACCTTTTGGTGTACTTGCACTTACAACGTGACTTACTTTCATTATGTAATCTGCTGCTAGTCCTGAAGTTGCAAGCATTGCTGCTGTAATTGTTCCTAATACTAATTTTTTCATATCTATCTCTCCTTAATTTTTGATATAAAAAAATTATAGTCTAATATTGTGTAAATCTTGTGTAAAAAAAAGAAAATTTAGCTTAACCAACTATTATATTTCTTCCATTTCTTTTTGCTTCATACAAATTTGTATCTGCTGTTTTGAGAATTTGATTATAAGTTTGGTTTTCTTCATCTAAAGTTGACAACCCAATACTTATTGTAATTTTTATTTTCTGATTATCTATTAACAAAGTATTATTTTGAACTAAATCTTTAAGTTTAATTGCTAATTCTTTTGTTTTATTCAAATTTGTATTTGGAAGAATAATTGCAAACTCTTCCCCACCAATTCTTGAGAATATATCTATCTTTCTTATATTCTCTTTGATTAATTTTGCTAAAGATATAAGAACTGCATCTCCAACATTATGACCAAAAGTATCATTTATGTTTTTAAAGAAATCAATATCAAACATCATAAAAGATAATTCACTATTATATCTTTGTGCTTTTTCTATCTCATTATTTAAACTCTCATCAAAAAATCTTCTATTATAGATTTCTGTTAAAGAATCTGTGGTGGCAAGAAGTTTTAATTTTTCATTTGCATCTTCTAATGACTTTGTTTTTTCATTAACCCTTTTTTCCAAGTTTTTAGATAATTTTTTTAATTTAAAATTAGATCTTAGAAGTAAAATATTTTTATCTTTTATCTCTTTTAATAAAACTCCAAAAAATAAAATTAATACCAGTAAAGTTGCAATAAATTCTTGTAGATATAAAGTGTTTAGTATTGGAGTAAATATAGAAAAAGGTCCTCTTTGATGTATAGTAAAATATACAACTATACAAATAACTATTGTTGCTAAATTCATAGCAAATATAATGCCTTTTCGATATGTAATCCACATAAAAATTAATAGAAAAATCATTGGAGTAGATGGTAAAATTACTAATTTCACCTCTGTAGAAAATATAATAAGAGATAAAATAGTAGTCATAAATATCATAATAATACTGTCAAATCTTACTATTCTTTCAAATGAAAAAGTTTTACCTTGTGAGATTAGAACTATTAAAGGTACTAATAAAAGTAAACCTAAGGCATCACCAAAAAACCATATTCTCCAAAATTCTAAAAAATTAGTTTGGCTTTCTATTTGTGTAACATAAACTAAAGCTCCTAATATTGCAGTAATTGATGGTACTAAGGTAAGTGCTAAAAACATAAAAGATATAAGATATTTAATATTTTTAAAATTTATTGTGTTTTTATTAAATCTTTGAATTAATAAAACTGCCATCAATCCCTCAAATACATTAATAAAGCCAAATTGTATAGATTGAATAAGGGTAAAAGTTCCTAAATCAGCAACTATTTCAGATATTAAAAAAGTACAAATATACCAAAGCCACTCATTTTTAGGTCTTAATAAAAAAGTAGATAATATAATTGCATTTGGTAACCAAACTATTGCTATTCCCTCTGGCATAGTAATATACGAAATACTTAACTTTCCTAAAATTATATAAAAGAAAGATATTAAAAAAATTGTCCTCAACAATTTAACTTTTGATAATTCCAAAAAAGACCTTTTATTATTTAAAAAAATTATAACTGAAACTTATTTATAAACTTATTTATCTTTTAAACAAGACAATTTTTATCTTAATTGAAACTTAATTTAGTTGACATAAATCAATATAAAACTTTTATTTCTCAGATATAATTGACAAGTAAATAATTATATTTCATAAAAGGAGAAATTATGTCGCTATCAAGAAGAGACTTCCTGAAAAGTTCAGCAGCAGCAAGTGCAGCAGCAGCTATTGGTATGAGTGTTCCAGCTGATTTACAAGCACAAGCAACTGCAGCAGAAGGTGGTTGGAGATGGGATAAGGCAGCTTGCCGATTCTGTGGAACTGGTTGTGGGATTATGCTTGCAACTAAAGAGGGGAAAATTGTTGCAGTTAAAGGTGACCCTGCAGCACCTGTAAATAGAGGACTTAATTGTATCAAAGGTTATTTCAATGCAAAAATTATGTATGGGGCTGACAGATTAAAACAACCCTTACTAAGAATGAATGCAAAGGGTGAATTTGATAAAAAAGCTGATTTTGCACCTGTTTCTTGGCAAAGAGCCTTTGATGAAATGGAAAAACATATAAGAATTGCATTAAAAGAGAAAGGTCCAGAAGGAATTGGTATTTTTGCATCTGGACAATATACTATTATGGAAGGTTATGCAGCTCAAAAAATGATGAAAGCAGGATTTAGAAGTAATGCAATTGATCCAAATGCAAGACATTGTATGGCATCAGCTGTTGTTGGTTTTTATCAAACTTTTGGTATTGATGAGCCATCAGGTTGTTATGATGATATTGAACTAACAGACACAGTTGTGACTTGGGGTGCAAATATGGCAGAAATGCACCCAATTTTATGGTCAAGGGTAACAGATAGAAAACTTTCAAATCCAGAAAAAGTAAAAGTAGTAAATCTTTCTACATATACACATAGAACTTCTGATTTAGCTGATATTGAAATTATTTTCACTCCAAATACTGACCTTGCTCTTTGGAATTATATCGCAAGAGAAATCGTATACAATCATCCAGAAGCTATTGATTGGGATTTCATAAAAGAACATATTGTATTTGCAGCAAGTCCTGTAAATATTGGTTATGGTATGAGAAGAAGTGATGAAAAATCTATCAAAGAGGGTAAATATTCTGATTTAGAAATGCAAACTATTTCTAAAGAAATGGAAAAAATAGTATCTGTTACAGAAGCACCTGCACTTGAGCCTTATGGATATAAAGCTGGTGATAAAATGGTGAATAAAAATACAGGTTTAGCACATTGGGAAATCTCTTTTGAAGAGTACAAAAAATCTTTAGAACCTTATACACTTGATTATGTGGCAAAAATTTCAAAAGGAAATCCTGATGAAGATATTGAAGTATTTAAGAAAAAACTTCAAGCTTTAGCAGATTTATATATTGAAAAAGATAGAAAAGTTGTGAGTTTCTGGACAATGGGAATGAATCAACATACTCGTGGTTCTTGGGTAAATACTCTTTCATATAATGTTCACTTTTTATTAAATAAACAAGCAAAACCAGGTTCTGGAGCATTTTCTCTAACTGGACAACCAAGTGCTTGTGGAACTGCAAGAGAAGTTGGAGTTTTTGCACACAGACTTCCAGCAGATATGATGGTAGATAATCCAAAACATAGAGGAATTGCTGAAAAAGCTTGGAATATTCCAGAGGGAACTTTAAATCCTAAAGGTCATCAACATATTATGAAAATTCATAGGGATATTGAAGATGGAAACATTAAATTTGCTTGGGTAAATGTTTGTAATCCATATCAAGATACAGCAAGTGCAACTCACTGGATTAAAGCCGCAAGAGAAATGGATAACTTTATTGTAACATCAGATGGATACCCAGGAATTTCTGCAAAAGTATCTGATTTAATTTTACCATCAGCTATGATTTATGAAAAATGGGGAGCTTATGGAAATGCTGAAAGAAGAACACAACATTGGAGACAACAAGTTTTACCAGTTGGTGATGCAATGTCAGATACATGGCAATGGGTTGAGCTTTCAAAAAGATTTACTGTAAAAGATTTATGGGGTGAACAAACACTTGCAAGTTCTAAAGGTGAAGTAAAACTTCCAAATGTAATAGAAGCAGCTAAAGCACTAGGATACAATGAAAATACAACAATGTATGAAATTTTATTTGCTAATGAAAAAGCTAAATCTTATAAATTAGACCCAAAAGACCCAATTCAAGCAGGTTTTGATAATAGTGAAGGATTTGGTGACTCAAGAAAAGTAGTTGGAAGTGATGGAAAAGTATTCAAAGGTTATGGATTCTTTATTCAAAAATATCTATTTGAAGAGTACGCTGGTTTTGGAAGAGGACATGGACACGATTTAGCTGATTTTGACACTTATCATAAAGTAAGAGGTTTAAAATGGCCAGTTGTTGATGGAAAAGAGACTCAATGGAGATTTAATACAAAATATGACCCTTACGCTAAAAAAGAGAGTCCTGATAGTGATTTTGCATTTTATGGAACATTAGCAAAAGAGTTAGCACAAGGTGATTTACTTGGAGTTAAAGATCAAACTAAAAAATCTTTAAAAAATAAAGCAAAAATATTTGCACGTCCTTATATGGATCCACCAGAAATTCCAACTGAGGAATATCCAGTTTGGTTATGTACAGGAAGAGTTTTAGAGCATTGGCATAGTGGAACTATGACTATGAGAGTTCCTGAACTGTATCGTGCAGTTCCAGAAGCACTATGTTATATGCACCCTGAAGATGCAAAAACTTATGGAGTTACTCAAGGTTCTTTATGTTGGGTTGAATCTAGAAGAGGAAAAGTAAAAGCAAGAGTTGAAACAAGAGGAAGAAATAGACCAAGTCGAGGTTTAGTATTTGTACCTTGGTTTGATGAAAAAGTATTTATAAATAAAGTTTGTTTAGATGCAACTTGTCCACAATCTGGACAAACAGACTTTAAAAAATGTGCAGTAAAAATTTACCAAGCATAAAAAGTTAAAAGAAAGAGAAAAAAGAGATGAACACATCAAGTAACCAACCAATAAGTGAAAGAAGAAAATTCTTCCTAAGTATTGCAAGAGCTACTGGCCTTGCAATTCTTGGTGGGTTAACATGGAGTGCTTTTGTTAATGAAGTAAAAGCTACTTCATTAATTTTAAGACCGCCAGGGGCACTTGATGAAGATGATTTCTTAGCAACTTGTATTAAATGTGGAATGTGCGTAGAAGCTTGTCCTTTTAATACATTAAAGTTGGCAAAACCAGGGGATAATAAACCTTTAGGAACACCATTTTTTATTCCAAGGGAAATTCCTTGTTATATGTGTGTGGATATTCCTTGTGTTCCTGTTTGTCCAACGGATGCTTTGAATATAAAATCAGTACAAAATGAAAATAAAAAACTAGATATTACAAAAGCTCAAATGGGTGTGGCGGTTATTGATGATAGTTCATGTATTGCTTTTTGGGGTATTCAATGTGATGCTTGTTATAGAGCTTGTCCACTTTTAGGTGAAGCTATAACTATTGAATATTCAAAAAATGAAAGAACAGGAAAACATGCTTTTTTAAAACCTACAGTACATCCTGATGTTTGTACTGGTTGCGGATTATGTGAAAAAGCTTGTGTTACTCAAAAAGCAGCTATTTTTGTACTACCTAGAAAGATTGCTTTAGGAAAAGTGGGAGATCACTATGTTCAAGGTTGGAATAAAGAGGATGAAAAAAGAGTAGAAAATGCAACAAGTAAAACAACTACTACAGAATTAAGTAAAGATAGTGCAATTAACTCTTTAAACAATAGTGGGGATATGGAGGATTTATTAAAATGATAAAAAAATATAGATTTTTAATAGCTAGAAGAATCACTCAAACATCTATTATGGTTTTGTATGTAATTGCAAATGTTTATGGAATAAATATCTTAATGGGGAATTTAAGTACATCAATATTCTTAAAAACTATTCCATTAAGTGATCCATATGCTGTTTTACAAATGTTTTTTGCAGGTGCTTTTATATCATTTGATATTCTAATAGGAGCTTTAATAATAACTCTATTTTATTTAATAGTTGGTGGTCGTGCTTTTTGTTCTTGGGTTTGTCCTGTAAATATGATTACAGATTTGTCAAATTATTTAAGACGAAGATTTGGATTTAATCAAATCCAAAAAAAACAACCAGCTTCTAGAAATATGAGATATTGGGTAATTGTTATTAGTTTTGTTATCTCTTTTTTTATGGGTGTTGCAGCATTTGAGTTGATTTCTCCAATTTCAATGGTTCATAGAGGAATCATATTTGGAATGGGATTTGGTTGGGCAGCAATACTTGTAATATTTCTTTTTGATTTGTTTGTCTTAAAAAATGGTTGGTGTGGACATATTTGTCCTCTTGGTGGATTTTATTCACTTATTGGTAGATTTAGTTTAATAAGAGTTCATCATAATGCACCAAATTGTACAGCGTGTATGAAATGTAAAGAAGTTTGTCCAGAAAACCAAGTTTTATATATGGTAACAAAAACTTCTATTCCTGTGTCAAGTGGAGAGTGCATAAACTGCGGAAGATGTATAGAAGTTTGTGATGATAATGCTCTTAATTTTTCAATAATAAATTTAAAAAAGGAAATACAAAATGAAGTTAGGTAAATTAACTTTAGGAATAATAGCTTCAACAGTAATCTTTACTGTTAGCACTTTTGCTGCAAACACTACAGTAAAAGAAGAGTCTTTAGGTTTAAGAAAAACATCTGTATATACAGAAGATAAAATTACAGGTGATAAAACACAATACGGCACTGATGCAGCAGGTTCAAGTAAAAAATTTGATAGAGCTTTTGAAAATGCTCCACCAATGATTCCACATGATGTTGAGGGAATGCTTCCAATTACAATAAGTAATAATCAATGTGTTATGTGTCATGACCCAGCAGTTGCAGCTTCAATGGGAGCAATTCCATTCCCAAAATCACATCTTACAAATTTTAGACCAGAAACTAAATTAACTGAAGATGGAACAATGTTACAAGAGGGAAAACATCTTAATAATACAAGTGATATTAAGGTTGTTGAAAAACCTCTTGAGACACTTTCAGGTGCAAGATTCAACTGTTCACAATGTCATGCACCACAATCAGAAGGTGCAAACACTCCAAAAAACAACTTTAAAGCTGATTTTAGAGCGAAAGACTTAAATAGTAAATCAAACTTAATTGATAATATTGAAGAGGGTGTTAAATAAAAATGGAAAGAAGAGAACTTTTTAGTTCTCTTGTTTCATCTTTCAAAAAAGATGAAAAACAAGAGAAAATAATCAGACCTCCATATTATAAGGATGAAGATATTTTTTTTACAAACTGTAAAGATTGTGAAGGATTATGTGCTACGGCTTGTCAAGAAAATATTATATTTATTCAAGAAGATTTTACTCCCAAGTTAGATTTCACCTCAAGAGGTTGTACCTATTGTGATGAGTGCGCAAAAGTTTGTCCAAATGAAGTTTTAACTTTAGAAAATAAAAGAAAAATAAATGCAAAAATTGAAATTGATGTATTATCTTGTTTATCTTGGAATAAAACCATGTGTTTTTCATGTAAAGACCCTTGTTTAGATAATGCAATAGATTTTTTAGCAATGTTTAGACCTAGTATAAATGACTCTTGTTCTTCATGTGGTTTTTGTATTAAATCATGTCCAACAAGTGCAATAAAAATTGTTGGTTAAGGAGAGAAAATGAGAAGTATTATATTCATATTTTTAACAACTTTTTTAACATTCTCATTTTTGAATGCAAAAGATTTAACACCATTTTATTCGTTAGATACAAGTGGAGGAGTGACTGATTTATTGATAAATGACGAAAAATTATATGTAGCAACAACTGCTTCAGCAATTGATATTTTTGATATAAATACAAAAGAAAGAATAGACAAAATAACTGTGGCAAAAATCACAGATTTTACTGGTGATGAAATTGATTCAAAAGTCTATAGTGTTGATGTTTTAGATAAAGATATTCTAATTCTTTCTCAGGGAAAAAATGGTGGAAGAAATATAGATATTTACAAAAACAAAAAATTAGAAAGAATCATTTTGGATGAAGATAGATTATTTATTGCACGTGCAAAATATTTAGATGATAATCATATAATTTATGCCCTACTTTCAAATCAACTATATCTTTATGATATAAAAAATAAAAGAATTTCAAAAGAGATTCAAATATCACAATCAAGATTTTCAAATTTTTCTTTATCTAATGATAAATCTAAAATAATAGTTGCTGATGAGAGTGGAAATTTAACAATGCTTGATTCAAAAACTTTTGATATTATAAGAACTTTCAAAGGGCAAAATCTAGATAATGTTTTTCAAGTTGATATAAAAAATGATTTGATAATAACAGCAGGACAAGATAGACGAACTGTTATTTATAACATAAATCAAAATAACTCTTATTATAAAGATGGCTCATTTCTAATTTATAGTGTAGGACTTAGTCCAAGTGCAAAATTAGGTGCATTTTCAAGTGATGAAGAAAATAATGTTACAGTTTTTGATACAAATACAAAAAAAGATTTATATAAATTAACACAAAATAAAAGTACTTTAACAAATATTTTATTTTTAAATGAAAATGAAATATTTGTTACAAGTGATGATAAAAAAATAAACTATTATAAACTCAATTAAAAAAAGGATTTTAAAATGAATATCTCAAGTATTGTTGTACAAACTTTACCAAAACATATAAATGAAGTGGTAGAAAGTCTAAAAAACTGTGATGTATGTGATTATCATATGCATGATGAATTAGGAAGAATTATTATAACAATAGAAGGAACTGGTGTTCAAGAAGAGTTGAAAAAACTAAAAGTTATTGAAGGCATTCCTCACGTAATGAGTGCAGATATGCAAATGGCTTATAGTGAAGATGAATTAAGTTCTCATATGGAAGTTTTAGAAAATGCAGATGTTGTTCCAAAAGTTTTAAATGATAATACAATAGAGGCTTCAAATATTGTTTATAACGGTGATTTAAGAAAAAAAGATTTAGAAGGTTTTGCAAAAAGTTTTGACAAAATAGGAAAATAAAATGGAATTTTTATCAGGAAATTTTTTATGTGAAACTATTGTTCCCAAAGAAGAATTAATAGTTTCAAGAACAGATTTAAAAGGTATTATTACTTATGCAAATGAAACTTTTGCTTTGATTTCAGGATATAGCATAGATGAATTGGTAGGAAAACCTCATAATATTGTAAGACATCCTGATATGCCAAAATCCATTTTCAAAGAACTTTGGAAAAGTTTGGAAACAAAGGGTTCTTGGAGTGGAATTGTAAAAAATCTTAGAAAAGACGAAGGTTTTTATTGGGTCTATGCTGAAATATCAGAAGTTATAAAAGATGGTAATTTAGTAGAATATAAATCAATACGAACACCTATCTCATTTGAAGATAAGATAAAATACCAATTACTTTACGATGAAATAAAAAAAATGAATAATGAAACAACAAGAAAAGTAATCTACACTTAATTTTTATACAAATTTTTCACTATAAAATAGTAATATTTCATATGAAAAAATTAATATTAATCTCATTACTAATAAACTTAAATCTTTTTGCTTTATCTTCAGATATTCAAAAAGCAATTGCAATTGGTGTCTTCCATGAAAATGGTAGAGGCGAAAAAATACAACATGTTACAGCTACAGAAGAAGACTATGAAGGAACTTGCTATTCAAAAATTGCTGTTTTTGGGAAAATAGATAATAAAAATATCAAAGTAAGAATCGGTGATTCTTTAGGTTATTTCCAAAACTCTGTTCCAATATACAATATTCAGAAAATCTTAATAGGATATGAACTCACTTTTTTACATTATAACGTTTCAAGAGGACTTTTTGAAGTAAGTATCGATGGACGAATTTATGACAGTAAAGTTTTTGTAAAATAATTTTTATATTTACATTTATTAGAATAAGATATTTTCTATAAATATTAAAATTAATACAAATTTTTAATGCAAATTTTATAAACGTAGCATTAAAATAGCATTCTTTAAGTTTCAAGTGTGTATAATTTCACAAATAAGAGGTTTTATCTACTTATCTCTCCTTAGTTAAAAAATTATGCCATTAGTGACAGTTTTTTTTTAAGATAGAACTTCTTTTTTTATTACTGCGTAAATACAATCAAATACTTTTTTTCGTTTCAAATAAGTTTTTTTACATTTATTCAATATTTTTTACAAAACTTAATTTGTACAAATAAAAAAAGGGGAAGTTTCACCAACTTCCCCTTTTTTATTTTTGTAATCAAAATTTATTTACATATATTTTTTTAGAACTTCTGGAATTCTTACACTTCCATCTTCATTTTGATAATTTTCCATAATAGCAACTAATGTTCTACCAACAGCTAAACTTGAACCATTTAAAGTATGAGCTAAAACATTTTTCTTTCCATCTTTATATCTAATTTTTGCTCGTCTTGCCTGGAAATCTCTAGTATTTGAAATAGATGAAATTTCTCTATATTTATTTTGTCCTGGAAGCCAAACTTCTAAGTCAATAGTAACAGCTGCACTAAAACCTAAATCTCCCGTACATAATTGAACTTTTTGATGAGCAAGTCCTAGTGAAGTTAATAAATCAGATGCGCAAGATACCATTTTTTCAAATACCTCATCAGATTGTTCTTGAGAAGTAATTGCAACCATTTCAACTTTGTCAAATTGGTGTTGTCTAATTAATCCTCTTGTATCTCGCCCTGCACTTCCAGCTTCTTTTCTAAAACAAGGAGTATAAGAAGTAAGTAACATAGGAAGTTCTTCAGCTTCTAAAATTTCATCATTAAATAGATTTGTTAAAGATACCTCAGCAGTTGGAATTAAATATAAATCTTCACCTTCGATTTTAAATAAATCATCGGCAAATTTTGGAAGTTGTCCAGTTCCTTGAAGAGTATTTGAGTTTGCCATAAATGGAACATACCATTCATTAAAACCTCGGGCTCTATTAAAATCAAGCATGTAGTTGATTAAAGCACGTTCTAATCTTGCTCCATCACCTCTTAAAGCTGCAAATCTTGATTTTGCAATTTTTACACCTCTTTCAAAATCAATCCAACCATTGTTTAAATCCCAATGTTCTTTTGGTTCAAATGAAAAAGTTGGTTTTTGCCCAACAACTTCTAAAATTACATTTTCATTTTCATCAGCGCCACTTGGAACATTTTCATCTGGCATATTTGGAACACCTAGAATAATTGAAGTTAATTCCTCTTCTAGAACTCTAACTTCTTCTTCTAATTCTTGTTTTTTATTTTTTAGATTGTTTATATTTTCTTGAAGTGGAGCAACATCTAAGTTCTCTTTTTTGTATCTTCCAAACTCTTTTGAAAGAACATTTTGCTCAGCTGTAACATCTTCCATCTCTTGTCTTTTTTGTTTTGTGTTAGAGGCAAGTGTTTTTAGGTTATTTAAAAGTTCGTTATCAACACCTTTTCTTTGTAAAGCGTTTACAACATAATCGAAATCTTTTTGTAGTAGTTTTATATCTATCATCTTTGCTCTTTGTTTTATTTTTTGTGCATTGTAGCTAAAAAAACTCTACAAAGAGATTAGATGATAGGTTAAATTTATCCGTTCATTTCCATTTTTATTAATACTTCACCATCAACATATTCAGCTTTGAATTTATGCTTATGGCAAAAATCTTCATTCATAATTGTACACATTTCATTTGCTTTTTCTAATGCGTCATCTATTGTTTCAAAATGTGTTTCCACTTCAAAATCAGAATTTTTAAAACATCCACATGCTCTTTCAACTCTTACTGTTGCCATATTATCTCCTATAAAAAATTTTTGCGAATTGTATCATAAAGAGATTAGAACTATCTTTTAAAATTTTTCTACCATTCAAACTGAAAAGTCGTATGAACTATTCTAAACTTCTCTTTTAAATCATGATTTATTTGATGTAATATTTCTTCATAATGCTCTAAATCTTTTTGATCTATTTTTACATGAGCTGTCATATTATACATATCTTGTGTAATCTCCCAAATATGAATATCATGAAGTTCAAGCACTTTTTCTTTTTTTTCTATAAACTCTTTAACAATTGTTATATCCAAAGGTGAACTTTCAAGCAAAGTATTTGTTGAATTTTTCAAAATATCAATTGCCCATTTTCCAATAACAATTGCTACAATAACTGCTAAAATAACATCTATAAAATACCAAGATGTAAAATAAATAATAATATATCCAATAATAATTGCAACAGAAGATAAAGCATCACTTAACATATGCACAAAAGCTGATTTTAAATTGATATTATTTTTATCACCTTGCATCAAAATAACACCTGTTATAATATTTACAACAAGTCCAATAATTGCAACTATCATTGCCATTTTTATATCAATTATTTGTGGATTCAAGAATCTTTCAATAGCTTCATATAAAATCCAAATAATAGATAAAACTATTGTTATTCCATTTATAAAAGCGGCTAGTACTTCTGTTCTATAATAACCAAATGTTTTAGCTATTGGTGCTTTTTTACTTGCTATTATTATTGCTATTAATGAAATAATCAATGCAAATGAGTGAGTAAACATATGAATTGCATCTGAAATTAAAGCTAAAGAGTTTGACATAAATCCATAAAAAAACTCTAAAAACATCGTAACTAAAGTAATACTCAAAGCCCATTTTAAAACTTTTTTATCTGTTCCCCTATGGTCATGAGAATGTCCATGCTCATGTTCATGGTCATGGTCATGATGATGTGAACAATTTTCTCCATCATGATGATGGTGATGACTTTCTTCTTTTAAAAAAGGTTTATGGTCATTTAGACCAAATCTACAATTTTCCATTTTATTTTCCATATACTTTTATAATTTCTAATAAATTATCAATTTGAGCTTCTGCCTCAGAATTTGAACCATTTTTTATACTTTCTAACATATGCCCTTTTGCATAATGTTCAATATATGAACTTATCATTCCACTAACTGCACCTTTTATTGCTGTTAATTGTCTAATAGTTTCATAAGGATCTTCTTCTAATTTAAACTTTTCATCATTAAATTTATTTTTTAATGAATGCACTTGACCGTGTATTCTACTTATTCTATTTTGTAATTTTTTTCTCTCTACATCACAACAATATTTCATATTTTTCCTTTTATATACCATATAGGGGTATAGTATATTAGAAAAACTTAAGAATATATAAAAAATCAAATAGCTATTTAATTAATTTTAAAGAAGTAATGATTCTAAATATTTAACTTTTTTAAATTTTGGATACTTTAGATATAATTGCGCAAAAAAAAGAAGGATTTTGATTTGAGAATTTTATCAGGTATTCAACCATCTGGAACAATACACATAGGAAACTATTTTGGTATGATAAAAAAGATGATAGAGTCACAAAATGAAGGTGAACTTTTCGCATTTTTAGCATCATATCATGCTTTAACATCGGTAAAAGATAAAGTAGCTTTAGAAAATAATACTTATGAAGCAGCGATTAACTTTTTAGCACTTGGAATGGACCCAGAAAAATCAACATTTTGGGTACAACACGATGTAAAAGAGGTTCTTGAATTATACTGGATACTATCAAATCACACTTCTATGGGACTATTAGAAAGAGCGCACTCTTACAAAGATAAAACAGCAAGAGGAATAGTTGCAAATCATGGACTATTTTCATATCCAGTTTTAATGGCTGCTGATATTTTAATTTTTGATTCAAATATAGTTCCAGTTGGGAAAGACCAAATTCAACATGTTGAGATGGCAAGAGATATTGCAACTTCATTCAATCACGCTTATGGAAAAGAGATTTTTGTTTTACCAGAATCGAAAGTTGATGAAGTAGTTGCAACAGTTCCTGGAACTGATGGAGCTAAAATGTCTAAATCATACAACAATACAATTGATATGTTTACAACACCAAAACAAAGAAAAAAACAAGTTATGGGAATAGTTACTGACTCTAAAGAATTAGATGAACCAAAAGAGTGGGAAAACTGTAATATTTATACTTTATGTAAACTATTTATGAATGAAGATGAATTAAAAAATTTACAAAAAAGATATGCAACTCCAGGTGAAGGATATGGTCACTTTAAAATGACTCTACTTGAAAAAATAAATGAATATTTTGCACCTTATGAAGAAAAAAGAGAATATTACTTAAATAACAAAAAAGAAGTAAGGGAAATATTAGCTTTTGGTGCGCAAAAAGCTAGAAAAATTGCATCTGCTAAAATGGAAATTATTAGAGACGCGGTTGGATTAATTTAAAATAAATAAAGAGAACTTACTATGATGCCAACTGTTGAAGAAATTGCAGTAAAAACTATTGTTTCCATAGAGATAGATAGACCATTAAAAGAAGCCATAAATAAAATGGCTTCATCAAATCTTAGAAATATTGTTGTAGTTAAAAATGAAGAGAATAATCATAAAGAATTCTTTTTACTTACTATAAACGATTTAATAGATTATAAGCTTGGAAATACAAATGGAGATATTTTATTAAAAGACTTAGAACTCACAAAAGCAAAAGTTTTAAGAAGAGATTTAAATATTTTAAATGTTTTAAATGAAGTGGATACAAGTGATAAGTATATGGTTATTGTTGAAGATGATGAACTAATAGGAGTTGTATCTTATACAGATATAATAAATAATATTGACCCAAAAATCTTAATGAAAAGACAAACCATTGCAGCTTTAATTTTACAATACAAAGCTACAACTACATATGAAAATACATCAACTATTCAAGCTATTAGATTAATGAAAGATAATAATAGTGACTCTATTATCATTATAGATGATGAGCATAAACCTATAGGAATTTTTACAACAAAAGATTTTATAAATTTAATTCATTTAAATTCTGATTTACATAAACCTATTAGTTTATATATGACAAAACCTGTTCAAACTCTATCAGAATATTCAACAATATCTGAAGCAATTGATTTCATAAGAGATAAACATTTCAAAAGAATAGTTGTTACAAATGAAACTGATGAGATTACAGGAATTTTAACACAAAAAGAACTTCTTAGAATTATTTATAATAAATGGATAGATTTTATCAAAGAAGAAGGTGACAAAATATCAAAGATGAATGAAGAGTTATTATCAAAAGCTAATAAACTTGAAGAAAAAGCCTCTTTTGATTTTTTAACAAAACTATATAACAGAAGAAAATTTAACTCTTTTTTAGAGTATGAAATTTCAAAAGCAAATAGATATGGTGAGCAACATTTATCTTTATTACTAGTAGACATTGATTACTTCAAAAATGTTAATGATAAATATGGCCATTTAGTTGGAGATTATGTTCTACAAGAAATAAGTAAAATTTTAACTATTTGTTCAAGAGATACAGATATTATTGCTCGTTGGGGAGGAGAAGAGTTTGTTTTAATGCTTCCTCAAACAAATATTGAACAAGCTTTCTTTGTTGCTGAAAAATTAAGAGCAACAATCGAGAAACATAAATTTGATGATGTAACACATATTACTTGTTCTATTGGTGTAAGTCAATTTCATAAAAATGAAGAAAAAGATACTCTATTTAAAAGAGTAGATGAAGCACTTTATAAGGCAAAAAAAGCTGGAAGAAATAGAGTTGAAATGGAACATATGGGAAATATATCTTAATGGTGAAGTTATAAAAGTTTAACTTTTATAACTTCATTCACGCTATTTGAAATATCTTCAACTCGTTTTTGCCAAAGTTTTCCAAACTCAATTTTTTCTTCACTTGTTGCTTTTCCTTGCAAAGATTTTTCCATTAAAAAATTCATATCCTCATGGGGTTTTACACTTGAGGCATCATAAAAAACATCAATGCTTTTTAAAGTATCTATTCTTGTAAATCTTACATTTGCACCATTTATATCTTGTTCAAATTTCATTAAATGATTTCTATCATATTTCCCAGCGATTCCTTTAAAACCATTTGTTGTAGTTGCACCTGTAATATTCATAATTACATTTCCAATAGCTCCAGCAACACCCGTAGTTTGGCTTTCTCTAAATTCGACAATAATTTCACCTCTTTTTGGAATCTCATTTTCATATAAAGCTTCTAAACCTTTTAAAGTCATAAGATAAGCTCCTAAAACTGTAGGACAAGAATGCCCTGCACTTTTTACTACATCCAAATAAGAGAATTCTACTATTCCATCTTCAAAAGCACCTAAAAAAGAGGCTAAATCATCTTGTAGTTTTATTGTTGGGATTTTATTAAAAAATTGTGGGTAAATCATCATAAGTCAAACCTTTGTGTTGGCATTTTGCTCTAACACAAAAATTTGAGTGTTTTGTATTAGGCTATTTTTTTACAAATAAAGATTAATTTATCAGCATGTTCGTCTGTATGTAAATTAAACTCTTTTATCTCTTGAATTTCAAAACCACACTCTTTTAGAAGTTTTGTTAAAAACTCTTTTGAGTGGTATTCTTGGATTATTGAATCTTGTTCTTTTGAGAAAAGTCCATTTTCTTGTTTTTCAAAAAGAGTAATATCTGTTTGAAGTTTGTTGTTTTCAAAATTTGCATCAATAGCAATAAATTTGTCTTCAACATCAATAGTAATACATCCTTGAGCAACTTCTTCAAATCCGAAAAGTGAGTTTACATCAAAAATAAAATAAGCACCTTGATTCAAAACAAGATTTGTCTCTTTTATAAACTGCTTTAACTCTTTTTTTGGAATGTAATTTAATACATCAAAAATAGCTGTTGCACAATCAAATTTCTCTTTCACTTCGCCTAAAGATATTGCTTGTGCATTTAAATTTTTAGCTTCACAAACTTTGATTTGTTCAACACTTAAATCAATTCCAAAATATTTCTTTTTATTTACTTTTAGATTTTCTAAAAAATATCCTTGACCACAACCAATATCAATGATATTATCAAGTTCATTTACCATTACAAATCGTAAAAACTCTTTATGTAAAGTATAAACTTCCTCTTCAAAATCTAAATAGGGTTCAACCTTTGCGTATAAATCTAATCCCATTATATGTGCGCTTCTATTCTTTCTTTTAAGTCTAAGATTAAATCTTTTTTAGCATAAAATGAGTTTTTATTTGCGATTAAGTGCGCACTACTTTCCATAATTGTAGGTCCAATTTCTAAACCATTTTGTTTCATTGTTTCACCAGTTTCAACAATATCAACAATACAATCACAAAGTCCAACAAGTGGTGCTAATTCTATAGAACCATAAAGTTTGATAATCTCAACTGCCATTGCTTTTTGTTCAAAAAACTTTTTTGCAATAACTTCATGTTTTGTAGCAATTGTAATTTTACTTTTATTAAAATCAAGTTCTTCACCCTTTCTTAATCCAAAAGCAACTCTACATTTTCCTAATTCTAAGTCAAGAAGTTTAATTAAATCGTACTCTTTTTCTTCAAGAACATCAAGTCCTACAACACCTAAATCAGCAGCGCCATGCATTACATAAGTTGGAACATCTTGATTTCTAACATTTAAAAATCTAAATCCAGCTTTTTCAAGTATTAATTTTCTATCTTCAAAAATAAACTTTTCACCAAAAGCTTTTTCAAATTTATCAAGAGTTTCCTCAGCAATTCTTCCCTTAGGCAATGCAATTGTTAGCATCAATAATCCTTTTCATATTCTCAAATATTAAATCTTTTTTATATACGCTATTTTCAAAATATTTACTTAATAATTCTCCATCACCACCAGTGAATATAATATTTTTATTTAAACTTACTTCTTTGATTGGTAAAATGATAGATTTTAACATAGCATATAAAATAGCATCTTTCGTTTTGAGCGGTATTTTATCTAAATTTATCTCTTTTTCAAACTCAAACTTTAGTTTTTTTGATATTTTTGGGTAACTTTTCATAAATCTTCTCAAACCCAATAATATAAATCCGCCTTGATGATTACCATTTTCCATAATATCAACTGTAATTGCACTTCCCGCATCAACTATTACACAATTATCTTGAAAAGAGCAGGCAATTGCTCTATCAATTCCCAATCCTTGATATGAAGTTTGAAAATTAAATAGTTTGTTTATATTTTTTGCGTGTGGATTTTTTTTCAAAAGTCGTTTAGTAGCTTTTTCATTCACTGAAACAAAATAAATCTCATCATCAAAAGTAGGAACTTTCTCATCTAAAAAATACTTTTTATGTTTACCCTTTATCAAAAAATGGTAAGTTGTATTTCCAATATCACATAAAATCAACTCTAACACTCCAATCATTTTGTTTTAAATACTCTTTTGCTTTTGAGCATAATGGACTACTTATTAATAACTCTTTTTTCTTAAAATTATGGTCTAAATAAACTGCTAATTTTTCACAAAGTTCCATTAAATCATCGGCATTTTTTCTTATAAATCTACTTTTTGAATCAACTATAAATATTGCATAAAATTTTGAATCTGACGTAGTTCCAGCATAAATATCAATTTTTTTTCTTGAATCTAACTCTTTTGGGGAAATTTGTTTTATCTCTTTAAATAGTATATTTTTATTTGTGTAGTATGTTGTTAATTTTTTCAATTTTCACCTTTATGTATAGATTATATCTATAAACTCTTTTAAATTATCATAAATTTAACATACCTATTAGATATAATTTTAATAAAATTTATTACGATAAAAGGAAAAATGGAAAATATCGACTATCAAAACCAAACTATAATCACAAGAGGAATAATTAAAGCTGCCGTTTTAATGTCAGAATTTGGAGCTGAAAGTATTTTAATAGAACAAACTGCCCAAAGACTTGGTCGTGCATTGGGAATTGATTCAGTTGAAATATCACTAATTCCTTCAGCTATTGTTTTAACAACCCTTTATAATCATCAATCAGTTACTACAACTAGAAGAGTTCATCATAAACCCATAAATATGTCAATAGTTTGTGAAATACAAAAAACTGTAATTGAACTTGAAAAAAATGAACATGATATAAACTATTTAACAGAAACATTAAAGGCAATTCAACCAAACTATTACAATAGATGGTTAGTAATTCTTATGGTTGGACTTGCTTGTGCATCATTTTCCTATCTTCAAGGTTCAGATTTAGTTGCATTTTTTATAACTTTATTAGCCTCTTCAACAGCCATGTTTGTAAGACAAGAGTTAGCAAAAAGAAAATTTGTTTTAATTATAACTTTTGGAGTAACTGCATTTGTAGCAACTATGATTGCAAGTATTTCCCAAATAAATGGTATAAGTTCAACTCCAAATATTGCCCTTGCTTCAAGCGTTTTATTACTAGCACCTGGATTTGCCTTTGTAAATTCATTTTTAGATTCTTTAAAAGGTTATTTAATGATGGGTTGGGGACGTTGGATGGATGGTGTTCTTCTTACAATTGCAACTTCAATTGGAATAATCATAGCAATGGCTATTTTAAATATGAAAGGTTGGTAATGGGCGATTTAATAATTAAATTAATTTTAGAATCAATGTTTGCAAGTATTGCCTCTGTTGGTTTTGCAATGGTATTTAATGTTCCAAAACATACTTTGATTTATTGTGCAGTTGGTGGTGCAATTACCTATGTATCAAGAACAATATTTTTACATTTAGGATTAGGAATTGAAATTTCTACTTTTTTAGCTGCAACTTTTATAGGAATTATTGCCCTTAAATGGTCAAGAAAATATCTAATTCCAAGACCTGTTTATACTGTTGCATCAATAATTCCTATGATTCCAGGAACTTTTGCCTTTGCAGCAATGATATCTTTAGTTGATATGAATTCTCATGGAGTAACACCTGAATTAATAAAAATATTTATTGAAAATGGGTTAAAAGCTGTTTCAATTTTAGGAGCTATTAGTTTTGGTTTAGCATTACCATCTTTATATTTTATGAGATTAAATAGACCAATTATTTAGTAAAGAGAAATTTTCTCTTTACTTCTTATAGATAGAACTTTTTGATAAACTCATCACTTACATCTAAGATTTTTCTTTGTCTTAATGACTCAATTACCTCTTTTGTACAATCAACATCATCAGGCCATCTTCGTTTGAAATTATCATATGAATTTTTATCAGTTGCATCCAAACACATAGTGTGTCCATCAATAAATAAATCTCTATTAGAGTCAATATTATTTGCAACTCTCCAAACTAACATATATGGATTAGTCACATCATTTTTAGCTGCGTCAACAATTATTAAAATTTTGATATGTTCAAATAGTGGTTTTAAATCTTCAAAAAGATATTTTTGATTTCTTGTTTTTTCTATACTTATTACTGTAATTGGATTTTTTGTATCAAGAAAATATTGTTTTAAATCTTTTACTTCAGCTGTAACATTTTGCATTTTAGTTAATAATTCACTATCTTCTAAAAGTGTGATTCCTAACTCTTCTATTTCATCACCAGTACAATCAAGCCCTAGTTTTCCACCAACTGCAAATTTTGGGCTTGAGTGATCGAGAGCATCAACTACACCGCGAGAGACTAACATATCATCAACATTTATTCTGTTAAGAATATATTTTATCACCTCATCATGATTTGTTAAATCAGGAGCTTTTTCATCTACAAAAATAGCATGTTTTACAAAACTCATTTGCCCTACTCCCCAAAATGCATGCATCATCTGAGAAGCGTGACCTGGGTATAAAGTTTTGATTTTTGCTAAAATTAGATTATGAAATACTCCATTTTCAGGCATATAATAATCTATCAAATCTGGTGCAGTTGTTTTTAATAATGGCAAAAATATTCTCTCAGTTGCGTGTCCCATATATTTATCTTCAAGTGGTGGTTTTCCAACAACTGTTGCTAAAAACGTAGGTTTTTCTTTTGATGTGATTGCTGTAATTTCCATAAATGGATACTCTTCTTCAAGTGTATAATAACCTGTATGATCTCCAAAAGGCCCTTCGATTCGAAGTTTTGAAGGATCAACAAATCCTTCAATAATAAAGTCATTATCCCTTGGAACATAAATATCATTTGTTATTGATTTTACAAGTTGAGCATTTTTATTTTTTACAAATCCATAAAGCATAAGTTCAAAAACACCAATTGGAAGTGGAGCTTGTCCACACCAAATATACATAGGATCTCCACCAATTCCTATACTTACTGGCATTTTTTTGCCCGCAGCTTTATACTCATGGAAAAAGTGATTTGAATCTTTATGAATTTGCCAATGCATTCCAAGAGTATTATCAGAATATACTTGAAGTCTATACATTCCTAGGTTTTTTAATTCACCATTTAATGAAGTTGTATAAACTTGCCCCATTGTAATAAAAGGTCCTCCATCTTGTTCCCAAGTTGTAAGAATTGGTAAATCTGAAAGTTTTGCATCAGCACCTAATTTAATAATTTCTTGACACTCACCTTTTCCTTTATTTTTTTTAGGAATTGTGTTTTTAAGTGCAAATAGTTTTCCAAAAGTTGAAAGTTTTTCACTAAATGTTGTAGGTGGTTTCATTTTAAGAAGTGACTCAATTTCTCTTCCTATTTTATCGCCATCACCAATAAAAAGGTTTACAGCTTTTTCATTACAAAATACATTCATTAATACTGGAATATCAAATTTTTTATTATTTTTTCTATCAACCACATTTGTAAATAAAATTGCTTTAGAGTCCTCTTTTTTAACTTCTATATATGCAATGTGTGGAATTTCTAAATAAATATCTAATTCATCATCAATAATTTTTAGTAAATCATTCTTTTTTAATAGTTCAATCGCTTCTTTCATTTCTTCCCCAAAGTTAACCTAATAAGGTAATTAGTATAAATCTTATATCATTTTATCAATAAAAAATAGTTTATAATAGAGGTTTTGAATATGATTAATAATATTGAATACAATTTTGATGAAGTGGTTAATAGGAAAAATACAAATTGCGCAAAATATGATGGATTAAAAAGATATTTTGGATATGAAGACTTAAATCCACTTTGGGTAGCTGACATGGATTTTAAAACTCCAAGCTTTATAAATGATGCAATTATTGATGCTGCAAAGAATTCACTTTATGGATATAGCATCGATAGTGATGAGATTTATCAATCAATAATAAATTGGCAAAATACTCAACATAATTGGCAGATAAATAAAGAAGATATTTATATGATAAATGGAGTAGTTCCAGCATATAGCGCTTGTATTGAAGCGTTTAGTGAAGAAGGAGATGAAGTAATTGTACAAACTCCTATTTATCCTCCACTTTTTAAATGTGTAACTGCAAATAATAGAAAAGTTGTAATAAATGAACTAAAAAATGACAATGGTTATTACACTATGGATTTAGAAGATTTAGAGTCTAAAATCACTCCAAAAACAAAAATTCTAGCTTTATGTTCACCTCATAATCCAGTTGGACGAGTTTGGAGTAAAGATGAACTTGAAAAGTTAGCAAATATTTGTATAAAACACAATATTACAATTGTTTCAGATGAGATTCATTCAGATATTACATTTAAAAAATTCACTCCACTAGCTTCAATTTCAAATGAGATTGCAAATCAAACGATTACTCTAAATAGTGCGGGGAAAACCTTTAATATTGCTGGATTAAATTGTGCTTATGCCATAAGTAAAAACAAAGATATTTTAAATAAATTCAAAAAAATAGCTCAAAAAAGAGAAATTCAATCAGTAAACTTCTTTGGATATATTGCAACAAAAGCAGCATATGAAAATGGAGCAGTTTTTGTTGAAAAGTTAAAAGAATATCTTTTATCAAATATTAAATTTACAAAAGAGTTTTTTGAAAAGAATGGCCTAAAAATTGATTTCTTTCCACCAGAAGCTACATATCTTATATGGTTAGATTTCTCAAAATTTAATCTTTCCCATGATGAGATAAAAAATATTTTATTAACAAAATCAAAAATAGCCCTAAATGATGGTGTTTCATTTGGTTACAATGGAAATAAATATTTTAGACTAAATTTAGCACTTAGTCAAAAAGCCCTAGAAATAGCATTAAATCAGATATTTGAAGAGTTTAGATAGCATTGAAATAGCAAAGTATTACATTTTTTCTCACTATGTAGATTAATAGTTGTAATTATCTAAAAAACTTTATTATGTGTTAAAATTTGTGTACAATCAGTGAATAATATTAATAAATAGGGGAAAAAATGTCAACTGAATTAATTCTTGCCTCTGTTATATTTGTGGCAATAGGTTTTATCCTTTCTATTGTGTTTGTACTAACAAAATTCGTTGGTCCTAAAAATGAGAACTCTGAAATAAAAAATAGTGTCTATGAAAGTGGTGTTACAAACCCTATTGGAACTACAAATATTAGATTTTCAGTTAAGTTTTATTTAATTGCCATCTCCTTTTTATTATTCGATGTTGAAATAGTTTTTATGTTCCCTTGGGCTTTAAATGTTTTAGAATTAGGTTATTTAGGACTTTTTAAAATGTTTATATTTATGGGATTGTTGTTTGCTGGGCTAATTTATCTTTATAAGAAAAAGGCATTATCATGGGATTAGGAGTTGAAGCTAATTTAGGTGACTCTATTGTTACTACAAAACTTGACCATGCAGTAAATTGGGGAAGAACTTACTCTTTATGGCCAATGGTATTTGGAACAGCTTGTTGTGCAATTGAATTCATGGCAGCAGCTGGTTCAAGATATGACATATCAAGATTTGGTGCAGAAGTTGTAAGATTTTCTCCAAGACAAGCAGATTTATTAATCGTAGCTGGAACTATTTCATATAAACAAGCTCCCATTCTAAAAAAAATCTATGAACAAATGTGCGAACCAAAATGGGTTATCTCAATGGGTGCATGTGCTTGTAGTGGAGGTTTTTATGATAATTATACGACTCTTCAAGGAATTGATCAAATTATTCCAGTAGATGAATATATTGCAGGTTGTCCACCACGTCCTGAAGCAATTCTTGATGCAATTATGAGAATTCAAGAAAAAGCTCAAAATGAATCAATTCTAAAAGATAGAATCAAAGAGTTTAAAGGAATTTTAGATGCTTAAATGTGATTTATTAATTGATTCTAATGATATAAAATCTACTATTTTAAAATTAAAAAATGAAGATGATTATTCTACTTTATTAGATATTACAGTTATTGACTATTTAAAATTTCCTGATATTACACCATCAAGATTTGCTGTAGTTTATATTTTAAGAGATGCTTCATTTAAAAATCAAATATCTGTAAAAGCTTTTGTAAATGATTCTACTTTAGAAGTTATCTCTATAAGTGATTTATACGGTTCAGCAAATTGGGCTGAAAGAGAAGCTTATGACCAATATGGAATTATATTTAAAGGTCATCCAAATCTAAAAAGAGTTTTAAATCATCATCAATTTATTGGTCATCCTTTAAGAAAAGATTATGAAATCACAAAAGGTCAAATTTGTACTGAATCAGATGATTTATTAGATGAAATGAATCCATTATTAGCTTCAAAAGGTTATACACCTGAAGATATTAATGATTTAATGCTTTTAAATATGGGACCATCACATCCTGCAAGTCACGGAACAATTAGAAATTTTGTGGCATTAGAGGGTGAAACAATTACTGCTTGTGTAACAGAAATTGGATATTTACATAGAGGATTTGAAAAATCTTGTGAAAATCACACTTATTCTCAAATAATTCCATATACAGATAGATTAAATTACTGTAGTGCAATTTTAAATAACATAGGTTATTCAAAAGCTGTGGAAGAGATGTTAAATATTGAAATAACTCCAAGAGCTAAAATGATTAGAGTTATTATTGGTGAATTAAGTAGAATAATTGATCATTTAGTTTGTAATGGTGCAAATATGGTTGATTTAGGTGGACTTACAAATTTTTGGTATCTATTTGCTCCAAGAGACAAAGCCTATGATTTATTATCGAAATTAACAGGTGCACGTCTAACAAATACTTATACTAGAATTGGTGGATTAGAATTTGATTTATATGATGGATTTAGTGAAGATTTAGCTGATGTTTTAAAAGAGACTGAAACAGCAATTGATGATGCTTTATCACTTATTGCGCATAATAAAATTTTCTTAGATAGAACTCAAGATGTAGGAGTTATAAAAGCAGATTTTGCAATTAAACATGGTATTTCTGGACCAAATTTAAGAGCTGCTGGAATTGCACATGATTTGAGAAAAGATAAACCTTATTATGGTTATGAAAATTTTGAATTTGATATGGTAATTGGAAGTCATGGTGATATTTATGACAGAATGATGTGTAGATTTGAAGAGATGAAACAATCTATTAGAATCATCAGACAAGCTATGCGTGAACTTCCAGATGGAGCAATAAATGTAAATGCACCTGGAATAATACTGCCATCAAAAAAAGATGTTTATGGAAATATTGAAGGTTTAATGAATCAATTTAAACTAACATTTGAGGGAATAAAAGTTCCAAAAGGTGAATATTACTCTTCAACAGAAGCTGCAAATGGAGAATTAGGATTCTTTATTGTTAGTGATGGAAGTGGAAAACCTTATAAAATCAAATGTAGACCACCTTGCTTTTATTCCCTTGCAGCTTTTTCAAAAATTGTTGAAGGTGGAATGTTAGCAGATGCAGTTGTTACAATGGCAAGTATGAATTTTATTGCAGGGGAGTTTGATAGATAATGAGTACATTTGAATATACACCTGAAAATGAAATAAAATTTCAAGAATATGTAAGTAGATACCCAAAAATTGACTCTTGTATGTTACCAGCTTTGTGGTTAGTTCAAGAACAAATTGGATGGATCAGTCCTGAATCTATGATTTACGTGGCAAATAAATTAGGGAAAACTCCAATTCAAGTATATGAAGTAGCAACTTTTTATACAATGTTTAACCTAAAACCAATTGGGAAACATCATATAGAGCTGTGTAAAACACTTTCTTGTATGTTATGTGGTTCACAAAAAATTAAAGATTATATAAAACAAACAATTGGAATTGAAGCAGGACAAACAAGTGAAGATGGTCTATTTCACTTAAGTGAAGTTGAATGTCTTGGTGCTTGTAGTGGAGCTCCAATGTTTGCTTTAGATGGTGTTTATCATGAGAAATTAACTACACAAAGAGTTGATGAATTAATTAAGGAGTGCAAAAAATGATAACAAAAATTGTAAGCAAAAATTTTGACATTCCAAATTCTCACAAATTAGAAGTTGCCCTTGCAAATGGTAGATACTCTTCAATAGATAAATTATTTTCAATGACACCAGATGATGTTATAAAAGAAGTAACAAAATCAGGACTTAGAGGAAAAGGTGGTGGTGGAGCTGCATGTGGACCAAAATGGGAATTAATGCCTAAAAATGATCCAAGACCGGCTTTTTTAATCGTAAATGGTGATGAATCAGAACCAGGAACTTTTAAAGATAGACAAATTTTCCAATATGACCCACATCTTTTAATTGAGGGAATTATTTGCTCTTGTTATGCAATTAATGCACATCACGCTTATATTTATATAAGAGGTGAATATAAGTTTTTTATTGATAGAGTAAATACTGCAATAAAAGAAGCCTACGAAGCTGGAATAATAGGTGATAAAATTATGAATAAATATGATTTTAAACTTGATATTACTGTTCATAGAGGTGGTGGAGCTTATATTTGTGGTGAGAAATCAGCACTTATTGAATCACTTGAGGGGAAACGTGGTCATCCCCGACTTAAACCAGCAGGGAAAGAGTGTGAATGGTTCTTTGATAATCCAGCAACTGTAAATAATGTAGAAACAATATCATCTGTTCCAAATATTGTAGAAAATGGCGCAGAGGGTTATACAAAATATGGAACAGAAAAATCACCAGGAACAATGCTATTTGCAATTTCAGGACCTGTAAAAAATCCAGGTGTTTATGAAATGGCATATGGAAATAAAATGATAGATTTTCTAAATCAAATTGGCGGAGGAATGATAGACGGAAAAAAATTAAAAGCAATTATCCCAGGAGGTTCATCGTGTCCTATTTTGACAGCAGATGAAGTACAAAGAGCTGTATTAGATTATGAATCAATGGGAGAAATTGGTTCAACTTTAGGTACAGGAGGAATGATAGTTATTGATGAAGATACATCTATGGTTGATGTAGCTAAAAATTTGATAGAGTTCTATCACCATGAGTCTTGCGGTCAATGTACACCTTGTAGAGAGGGTACTGGCTGGATTGATAAGATTTTGAAAAAAATCTTAAAAGGTGAAGGTTCGAGTGAGGATTTAAATACAATACTTGATGTATGTAATACAATGAATGGAAAAACCGTTTGTGTTTTTGCACCAGCTGTAAAAGACATTATTTCAAGTATCATAAAAAAATTCCCTCACGAATTTAAAACATATTTTAAAAACTAAAAAACTAAAAACTAAACTTTAATAAACAGGAGAAATTTATGGCTAAAAGCACAATGACGTTAACAGACAACAGAAATGGTAAACAATATGAATATAATATTATTGATGGTACAAGAGGACCAAGCGTTGTAGATATATCTACTTTTTACAAAGATTCAGGTATGTTCACATACGACCCAGGTTACACATCAACAGCATCATGCGAATCAAAAATTACATTTATTGATGGTGAAAACTCAGAATTAAGATATAGAGGTTATGATATTACTGATTTAGCAGGAAAACACTCTTTCTTAGATGTTTCTTATTTATTAATGAGAGGAAAACTTCCAACTCCTGAAGCTTCTAAAAACTTTGATTTAGAAATCAGACACAGATCATTCTTAAATGAAGGAATCATTAGATTATTTGATGCATTACCAGATGGTGCTCACCCAATGGCAACTATGGGAGCTGCTACTATGGCACTTGCAGCATTCTATAAAGATCACTTACATTTAGAAGATGAAGAAGCATTTAAAATGATGAGAAGAAGAATCTTAGCTAAAATGCCAGTAATTGCAGCAATGGCTTATAGAAATTCTATTGGTACTCCACTAATTTACCCAGATGTAAATAGATATTTCACTGAAAACTTCTTATATATGTTAAGAGCATATCCAGGTGGAAGAATGAAATATTTAGGAAATGGGAAAAATGACGAAATCAAACAAGTTGAAATTGATGCTTTAGATGCAATCTTAACTTTACATGCTGACCACGAACAAAATGCTTCTACAACAACTGTAAGAAATGTTGGTTCTACTGAAGCTCACCCTTATGTTGCTATTGCTTCTGGTATTTCTGCATTATGGGGATCTGCTCATGGTGGTGCAAATGAAAAAGTTATGGATCAATTAAGATTAATTGGTGATGTTAAAAATGTACCAACTTATATTGCAAAAGCTAAAGATAAAAATGATCCATTTAGATTAATGGGATTCGGTCACAGAGTTTATAAAAATAGAGACCCAAGAGCTGAAACATTAAAAGGTTTACAAGATAAATTAAGAGAAGAATTAAATCTTGATTCTAAATTATTAGATGTTGCTGCTGCTGTTGAAGAAGCTGCATTAAATGATGATTACTTCAAACAAAGAGGTTTATATCCAAATATTGACTTCTATTCAGGTGTAATTTTAACTGCACTTAAAATTCCTGTTGAAATGTTTACTCCAATCTTCGTTATTGGTAGAACTCCAGGATGGTTAGCACAATGGTCAGAATTAAAACAAGATCCAAAACATAAAATAGCAAGACCAAGACAATTATATACAGGTAACTAAGAATTACAAACTTCCATCTAAGGGATAATAAATGAGCGAAATGGTTAATATCACGATTAATGGAGTTGAAATGCAAGCTAATAAAAATAGCTTGCTAATTGACAAATTATTGGATGAAAATATCCATATTCCTCACTTTTGTTATCATCAAGCACTTGGTAAAGATGGAAATTGCAGAATGTGTATGGTTGAAATTGAAGGTCAAAAAAGACCTCAAATTGCCTGTGACACACCTGTAAAAGATGGAATGATTGTAAGAACAATGGGAAAAAATATTGAAAAAGTTAGACGAGATATTCTTGAACTTGAACTTATAAATCATCCAATTGACTGTCCAACTTGCGATCAAGCTGGAGAGTGCAAACTTCAAGATTACTATATGTTATCTGGTTTTTATGAATCAAGAATAAATGTAGAATCAAAAAATCATGCAAGAAAAAGAATCGACTTAGGTTCAAATGTAATGCTTGATCAAGAAAGATGTGTACTTTGTACAAGATGCGTAAGATTTTGCTCAAAAATCACTAAAACTAATGAGTTAGGTGTAATTAACAGAGCAGACCATTCGGTTATTGGAACTTTTCCAGGTCGACCATTAAGTAATCCATATGCAATGAATGTTATTGATATTTGCCCAGTTGGTGCATTAACAAATAAAGATTTTAGATTTAAACAAAGGGTTTGGTTTTTAGAAACTTTTGATGCAATTTGTAATGGTTGTTCAAAAGGTTGTAATATTTATGTTGATCATAGAAAAGAAAAATATAAAGATGACCAAATTTTCAGATTTAGACCTAGAATAAATAAAAGTGTTAATGGTCATTTTATTTGTGATTATGGAAGATTATCTTATAAAAATGAGAGTGATAATAGATTTGAAACTCCATTATTAAATAAAATTCCTACAGTTATTGATAATACAATTACAAATTTATTTAAAGAATTAACAACAAATAAAAATATCTTATTCGTATTAAGTGCAAATCTTTCATATGAAGAGATGCAAAATGTAAAAAATTTAGCTTCAAAATTAAATGGAAATATTTCAGGATATTCACCTGATACTTTTGATCAAGACTTTGCAGATGATTATTTAAAAACATCTGATAAAACTGCGAATAGAACTGCTTTTAAAGAATTAGAAATAGATGAAACAAAAGAGTATTTTGAATCAAAACTAGAATCTGCTTCTTTAGTAATAATCATTGAAAATAGCTATTTTGAAAATAATATTAAATTATTAGAAAACAAAAAAGTTATCTCTTTATTTAGCCATAATTGTTTAACTATAGAACATTCAAATATTGCAATTCCTATTGCTTCATTTTATGAAAAATCAGGAATATACATAAATAAAAATGGTATTAAACAAAAAGTAATATCTAAAATTAACAAAAACAATCAAAAAGAGACAATAACTACTATAATAGAACATTTAAAATCTATGATTGAAAAAGGAACTCTATGAGTACTTCATCAATAATTATCATAATTGCAAATATTGTTATTGCAGTAATTCTAGCTGTTGGTTTAACTCCACTTTTTGTATGGTGGGAAAGAAGAATTTCAGCATTTATGCAAGATAGAAGTGGACCAAATAGATGTCATATTGGACCATTTAGATTAGGTGGAATAATCCAAAGTATTGCAGATATGTTAAAACTGATATTCAAAGAAGATTTTGTGCCATCACATATTAAGTATAAATTTTTATTTACAATATCACCTGTTATTGTTTTTATCTGTTCATTTCTAACTTTTGCAGCTATTCCATTTGCAGATGTTTTAGTTATTGATGGAAAAGAAAATATTATGCAGGCAATCCCTACACAATTAGGAATCATGTGGTTTTTAGCATTTGCTGGACTTAGTGTTTATGGAATAATTTTAGGTGGTTATTCATCTGGTAGTAAATATGGACTTTTAGGTTCAATCAGAGCTTCAGCACAAGTTATCTCTTATGAAGCAGCAATGGGATTATCAATTATCTCTATGCTTATATCTTATGGTTCAATTCACTTAACAGATATTGTAAATGCACAAACTGGAACATATTTAGAAGTTGTTCCAATGTGGGGAATATTTATTCAACCTCTTGCAGCAATTATTTTTATAATTTGTGCTTTTGCTGAAACAAATAGAGCACCATTCGATTTAGCTGAGGGTGAATCTGAATTAGTCGCTGGTTATCATACAGAATATTCTGCGATGAAATTTGGACTTTTTCAAGTTGGTGAATATGGAGCGATGAGTGCTTCAAGTGCCATTATTGTTACTCTATTTTTTGGTGGTTATCAAGTTCCTTGGTTAGATACACAAGCAATTCAGAATAATATAAATTATGTTATTTTAGCAATCATTATAATACTTCCAATAAAAGTTTATTTTTTAACTTCTTGGATGAAAAAAAATAATAAAGCAATTGGAAGTGATGAATCAAGAGAAAAAGAAACAAAAGTATTAACTTCTATTTTCTGGTTCCTAGCAATTACAATTGCCCTTTTATTAATCTCATTTTTAATTTTTGGGCTTGGAACAAATGGCGTTAACATAGCAACTGCAATTATTCAGATTGGAACTTTTTTAATAAAATTTTTTATAATGGCTTTTGTTTATATTTGGGTTAGATGGACTGTTTTAAGATTTAGATATGACCAATTACAAATGTTAGGTTGGAAAGTGCTAATTCCATTAGCCCTTTTAAATATCATAATTACAGCAATTGTTGTTGTAGTAAGAGGAAGTTAAAATGGGAATAAAAGTAGTACCAAGATACGGAAAATCATTTAAAGATAAACTCTATCTTCCTGCAATTGCAGGGGGAATGAAAACAACGCTTAAACACTTTATACATAATATAAAAGATAATAATAATCTAAGAACAATGCAATATCCAGAAGTTCAACCTACAGATTTAAATGAAAGATATAGAGGTGTTCATAGACTTACAAAACATGAAAATGACACTGAAAAATGTGTTGCATGTTTTATGTGTGCAACGGCATGTCCAGCTGATTGTATTTTTATAGAAGCTGAAGAGCGATTTGATGGGTACGATGAAAAAAGACCAAAAGAGTTTAAAATAGATTTATTAGAGTGTGTATTTTGTGGATATTGTGTAGAAGCTTGTCCTTGTGATGCAATTAGAATGGATACGGGAATTTTTTCATTTACGGCAAGTAAAAGAGAAGATTTTGTACTTGATAAAAAAGCTTTAATGGCAAATGAAAGAGCAAAGGATTTAAACAATGGCTGATTTAATTTTTATTGCCTTAGCATTTTTAGCAATTAGTGGTGCAATTGCAATGATTGTATATGCTAATCCCATGTATAGTGCACTTGGAGCTTTAATTACAATGTTAAGTGTTGCAGGAATGTTTGCACTTTTAAATGCAACATTCTTATTTTTAGTTCAAATTATTGTTTATGCAGGTGCAATAATGACTCTAATTTTATTTATATTAATGTTTTTAAATATAAAAGAAAAAGATTTACCAAAAGAGCCAAATAAATATAAGTTTATGATTATTGGAGCATTTATTATGATTCCATTAAACATTCTTGTATTAAAAGCTGTTGCAAAATTACCTGTAAAAGATTTGACAATTAGCGATAGTGAATTTGGAAATATTAAACCTCTGGGAATGGAACTTTATAATAATTGGATTATTCCTTTTGAGTTAATTTCTATTTTACTTTTAATTGCACTTATAGGTTCTGTTGTACTTGCAAAAAAAAGAAAATCTAAACTAAATGACAAAGGAGAGCAATTATGATTTCATTAACATCTTATGCTTTTGTCTCAATGATGTTGTTCTCTATTGGAGTAATTGGAGTAATCGCAAGAAGAAATATCTTTGTTATTTATATGTCAATTGAACTTATGTTAAATGGTGTAAATCTTTTTTTAGTTACCTTTGCTAGATACCATTTTAACATGGATGCACAAATTATTACAGTTATGGTTATATCAATTGCTGCTGCGGAAGCTGCAATATTTTTATCTGTAATAATTTTATTATATCGTTCAAGAAAATCTTTAGATACAGATATTTTCACAACTTTAACACAAGGAGAAAAATCATGAATACATCACTATTAGTATGGATTATTTTATCTCCTTTATTGGGTGCAATTTTAAGTGGTTTGTTATATTTTTACAATATTAAAAAAACAAAAATATCAGATATTTATTTCTCATTAATTGGAACAATAACTCCTTTTATCTCTTTTTTAATTACACTTTCTTTGTTTTTAAGAATGTTAGATGAAAAAATTATATTTAAACAACAGCTTTTTACTTGGTTAAATGTTGATAAGTTAAATATTGAAATGGCTTTTTTAGGTGATAATCTTTCAATATTTATGTCAATGTTTGTAACTTTTGTTGGTTGGTTAATCCATATCTACGCAATTGGTTATATGAAAGGTGATAATGGATATGGTAAGTTTTTTGCTTATTTTAATCTATTTTTAGCCTCAATGTTAATTTTAGTATTAGCTGATAATCCAATTATTTTATTTATAGGATGGGAAGGTGTTGGTCTTTGTTCATACCTTTTAATCAAATTTTATTATGGAAAATCTGAAAATGTTGTTGCCGCAAATAAAGCATTTATTGCAAATAGAGTTGGAGACTTTGGTTTCTTACTTGGTGTTGTAACTCTATTTTTTGCTTTAGGTCAAGTTGATTTATCATTTACATCTATTGAAACAAACTTAGGTAATGCAACAAATGAATTACTTATTCTTTCAGGGTTTTTACTATTTGTTGGAGCGATGGGAAAATCAGCTCAAATTCCACTTTATGTTTGGCTTCCTGATGCAATGGCAGGACCTACACCAATTTCAGCTTTAATTCACGCAGCAACAATGGTAACAGCTGGGGTTTATATGGTTGCTAGATTTCACTTTTTATATAGTGGAATTGAAGAAATTGGAACATTCATTGCTTATATTGGTGCATTTTCAGCACTATTTGCTGCAATCATTGCAACACGTCAAACAGACATTAAAAAAATTCTTGCTTATTCAACTATGAGTCAATTGGGTTATATGTTTATTGCTGTTGGTTTAGGATTTTATTCAACTGGACTTTTTCATGTATTTACACACGCTTTTTTTAAAGCAATGTTATTCATGGGAGCAGGTGGTGTAATTATGGCAATTCATCATGAACAAAATATTTTTAAAATTGCACAACATAGAGCAACTTTACCAATAATTGGTGCAACTTTTTTAGTTGGTGTTATTGCAATTTCAGGAATTCCTCCATTCTCTGGATTTTTTTCAAAAGATGCAATATTAGCAGCTGCTTTTCAAGAAGAACAATACTTAATTTGGGCGATTGCAATGTTCACAGCATTTTTAACAGCATTTTATATGTTTAGAATGTATTTTATAGTTTTTGTAGCACCCAATCATCATGATGAGCATTATGTTTATACTTCAAAAACAATTACTATTCCTTTGTTAATTTTAGCTATTGGTGCAATTGGAGCTGGTTTTTTAAATCTTCCTGCAATTTTTGGTGGAAATCACTTTATTGATACTTGGTTAGAACAACTTCATTCTAAACATATTCATATGGACGCAATAACTGAATATGTTTTAATGGCTTTATCAATAATAGTTGCAGCTACGGGAATTATGGCAGCTTATTCAAAGTATGCTAAATTTGATGTGTTTAAACCTGAAGATGAAACTGGATTAATAGGAAATAAATTTTATATTGATGAAATTTATAATGTTTTATTCGTTCAATCAACAAAAAAACTATCAACTTTTATTGATAAAGTTTTAGATGAAAAAGTTATTGATGCATTTGTAATGAATACATCAATCGGTTTTGTAAATGTAGGGAAAAGAGTTGCTATGATACAAAATGCAAATGTTAGATTTTATGCAGTCTTTATGCTTATTGGTATGACTGCAATATTTATCTACTTATATATCACATTAGGATTATAGTATGAGTTCAGATATTCTTTCATTTATTATATTTTTACCTGCAGTTGTTGCATTTGGATTGATGGTGACAACAAGGGATGTAAATACAATTAGAAACATCGCTTTTTTAACTACTACAGTAATTCTTGCTTTAGTTTTAAAAATCTATATCGAATTTATTCCAAGTGCTGGAATGCAATTTGTTACAAATGTTCCTTGGATAGAAACTTATGGAATTAATTATTATATTGGATTAGATGGTTTTTCTCTTACAATTTTAATGATGATTGCTATTTTAATTCCAACTTCATATTTACTTTTATGGGAAGGGAAAACTAAAGGTTATTGGATAAATATGCTTTTAGTTCAAACGGGAGTTACTGGAACTTTATTATCATTAGATGTTGTTCTTTTTTACTTCTTTTGGGAAACAATGTTATTACCCGTGTTTTTATTAATAGGACAATATGGATTTGATAACAAAGTATTTACAACAATAAAAGTGACTGTTTATACAATGGCTGGTTCATTATTAATGTTCATCGCCATTTTATATTTGGGTGTTTCTTACCATAATGAATTTGGTGTTTGGTCTTTTGCTTATGATAAATTAATGCAAATTACTACTATTCCTTATGATACGAAAGTTTGGTTATTTTTAGCATTTTTAGCTGCCTTTGCTATTAAAATTCCTATTTTTCCACTTCATACTTGGATTATGGAAACATATAAAAATGCTCCAACTGGTGCAGTATTTTTATTATCATCAATTATGGCAAAACTTGGAGTTTACGCAATTGTAAGATTTATGATTCCAATTTTTCCAGAGATTTATGTAGAGTTTTCAACTTGGTTTGTAGCTGTTGGATTATTTGGACTTGTTTATTTTGGAATAGCTGCACTTATGCAAGATGATATAAAAAGAATGTTTGCATACTCATCTGCATCACACTTAAGTTTTATATCTGCTGGTATTTTTTCACTCAACTCTTACGGAGTAAATGGAGCTTTATATTTAATAATTGCCCATGCAATTGCAACTGGAGCTCTATTTTTACTTGTTGGATTAATGCATGAACAAACAGGATTTAAAACAATAAAAGATTTAGGTGGAATTGCAAAAAAAGCTCCTATATTCACTTTTATATTTGCGGTAATGTTATTTGCAAATATTGGACTTCCAGGAACTAATGGATTTGTATCTGAGTTATTAATCATCTTTGGTATTTATGAATTTAATCATACTTTAGGCTATATATCAGCACTAACTGTAATAATTGGAGCTTCTTATATGTTATGGATGTTTCAAAGAGCAATACTTCAAAATAGACCTGAAGGAACTGTTGAATTAGTAATGAGAGATTTAAAAATAAAAGAGATTATAGGATTAGCTCCTTGGGTTATTTTAATTTTTCTAATGGGATTTTATCCAGAAATTTTTATAAATAAATTTGAGCCAACTGTTACTCACTATTTAAATGATATTTTACAAATTGGAGCAGCAAAATGAGTCAATTTTTCTATTTAATTCCTGCATTAACAATATTAGTAGGTGCATTAGTACTTATGTTTATGAGTATGTATGAAAAATTTACTGTTAAACATTTTATTATTGTTTCTTCAGTTTTTCTACTTATTGCATTAGGTTTTTCTTTAAGTGTTGTTAATAGCTCATTTTCAGTGCAACCTTATAGAAACTTATTTAATAATGTTCTTACCTTTGATAGTTTTTCAAATTTCTTTAATATTTTATTAATAAGTGGAACTTTACTTACACTTTTAATAGGTGAACACTATTTTCAACACAGAGCCTATTTTAAAGGTGAGTTCTTCTCAATTTTGTTATTTGCTTTATTTGGAATGATGTTATTAGCACATGCAAATGAATTAATAACTGCTTATATTGCATTAGAAGTTGCATCTTTTTCTATTTATATCATGGTTGGTTATAACTCTGATGACTCAAAAAGAGTAGAAGCTATTTTTAAATATTTAGTACTTGGTTCGTTCATTGGAGCATTTTATCTTTTAGGTGTAGTTTTAGTTTATGGAGCAACAGCAAGTACAAACTTAGCTGATATTTCAATGTTTATATTAAATGCAAGTGCAGATGATATGATTCTTTTATATATAGGATTGACTCTTATATTATTTACATTTTTATTCAAAATTGCCGCGTTTCCTTTTCAATCATGGGTTCTTGATGTTTATAGAGGTGCGCCTATGGTTATTACAGCATATATGGCATCAACATTTAAAATCGCGATATTCTCATTTTTCTTAAGAACAATATTAAATTATATTTCACCAATAATAGATTTTTGGGATGGAATTTTAACTGTAATTATTGTTTTAACTTTAGTATTTGGAACTTGGTTAGCAATCACACAACAAATTATAAAAAGAATGTTAGCAGCATCATCAATTGTTCATACAGGATATTTACTTTTAGCTTTTATTGCATTAAGTTATAAAGATGGTCATATTACAAATATTGATTCAGCCTATGCAACAATGTTTTATTTAATTGCATATTTATTATCAGCTCTTGGAGCTTTTGGATTAGCATCACATATTATTTCAGAAACTAATGTAAAAGTTACCTATGATGACTTTAAAGGTTTAGCAAAAGAGAGACCATTTTTAGCTGCAATGATGACAATATTTCTATTTTCACTTGCGGGAATCCCTTCAACTGTAGGATTTATTGGTAAATTGTATGTATTTACAGAAGCAATAAATGCTGGATACATAGGTCTTACAATAGTTGCAATTGTAGCAACTATTGTTTCTGTTTATTATTACTTTAAACTAATTGCAATGATGTATTTTTATCCTCCAAAAGCTGAATGTATATCTATTGAATTCAATGATAAAAGAGTTTCAACTTATGCAATTGCTTTTGTTGCAATTATTACAGTATTAGGTGGAATTGGTTCTGCAATTGTATTTTTCATTCCTGCAATGAATATTGACCAAATAATTAATTTAACTCAATTAGCTGTTCAATCTTTATTCATAAAATAGATTGTGTTAATAAGTAACATTGCCCTCTTATATTAATTAATTTTTTCACTAAAATTCTTACCATTTAAAAGCCCCTTATGAGGGCTTTTCTAACGATATTTTTTTACTTTTATTAGTTCTTCTTTTACAAAATCATAAAGATGTTTGAAGTAGTTTTAAGCTATTATTTCGCTATTATTCAAAAAAATCTAAATCGCAGAAAGGATAGCAAATGAGTGACCTAATAGAAGGTTATTTGGGGAAAACAGT
>JAQTXB010000027.1 GCA_028688995.1 Aliarcobacter sp. | reverse complement strand
GCTAAGCTTTTTTTTTAGCCCTCTTTTTTGGTTTTTTTACTATTCATTCTTTATTATCCTATTATTCTAGTATAATTGATCTTTGTTTTTATTTTTACACTAACTCTATCCACATATTCAGTTAGTCATCTCTTATTCTTTTTAGCTCGCATAGCTCCAACGGTAGAGCAATTCCATGGTAAGGAAGAGGTTATCGGTTCAAGTCCGTTTGCGAGCATTCCTATCTCACTCCTCTAGCAGCTTCTTTATTTGTTTATGTGGGTTTTTTATTCTTTGATTTTTTCTCCTTTTTCTGTATAATCAAAACTTAATTTTTACAAAGGATTTTAGTTGGAAAAACTATATTATAGTTATGATTTATTTAAAAAAGATGCTCAAATATTAGTAGATAAATGTAGAGATTTTGATCCAGAAGTTTTACTTGCTGTTGCACGTGGTGGATTAACACTTTCTCATTTAATGGCACAAGCTTTAGATATGAGAAATTTATATACATTAAATTCTATTCATTATGAAGGTGAATTAAAACTTGAAACTTTTAATATATTTAATATTCCTGATCTTTCTAGTACTAAAAAAGTTTTGATTGTTGATGATATTGTTGATTCAGGAGAAACAATGAGAGAAATTCTAAAAGTTTTAAAAGAAAAATTTCCAAAGGTCGAGTTTAAATTAGCTACATTGTTTTATAAAAATACAGCTTTAATAAAACCAGATTTTAGTGTTAGAGAGGCAAATGAATGGATTGATTTTTTTTGGGAAGTAGATGTTAAATAAGAAATTACATTTATTTATGTATAATGAATAAAACTAACAATAGGCTATATTATGACTTTTATTGATTTTAAAAAATTACTTTTAGATGCAGAACTTACAATTCCCAAGTTTACAGAACTTATAAAAGTAAGTGAAAAAAATATTCAAGCATACAAAAAGAAAAAAGAAGTACCTAATACGATAGCTTCGCTAGCTGCATGTTTTGCTAAAATGAATAAAGATGGAGTTGATTTTAGAACACTTATTTCTACTTTGGAATTGGAAAAAAAAGAAAAAAAGGGTGCAGGTTTTTCTAAGAAAAAATCTTCTAAAGAAAAATCAAAGAAATAAAGTTTAATTTGATATACTTTCCAAAATTTAAAAATTGGAAAATATATGATATTAAATAATAAAACAAAAATCTTTCTCGCAATCTCTTCTTTTATGATGGCATTAGGTATTGCTTTTGGTGCTTTTGGTGCCCATGCTTTAAAATCAATTCTTGATGAATACATGTTGAAAATTTACAACACAGGTGTTCAATACCATTTTTATAACTCCTTAGGACTTTTTGCAGCTTCATTTATTTATGCTTTAAAACCAGAATCAAAAAAAATATATATTTCTTTATGGCTTATAATTATTGGAATGTGTATATTCTCTTTTTCATTATATTTGTTAGCTATTTTATCAATACCAATTTTAGGTGCAATTACTCCTATTGGTGGAACAATGCTTATTGTTGCTTGGCTTTTATTAACTTATGGAATATTAAAAGATTAAGAAATGAAAACTTTTACTATTTTAGGCACAGGTTGGTTAGGTTTAGAACTTGCGAATCAACTAAAGGATGAATATAAAATAAAAGTTTCTGCAAGGAATGAGGAAAAATCTAAGTTATTTGATAATTTAGGTTTTTTTTCGTTTATTTTAAATGAATATGATTTATCATTTTTAGATGAATTATTAGATACCAACTATTTATTTATAAATTATCCTCCTTCAAAATTTGATGATTATTTAGGTTTTCTGGATAAAATTTATAAACATGAAAAAATTAAAAATATTGAAAAAATCATATTTATTAGTTCAACTTCAATTTATCCAAATATTGAGGGTAGTTTTAATGAGAATTATAGAATTAATGATTCAAGTTCAAGAATTGTATTTGAAGCTGAGAAGCTTATAGAAAATAGAACTGATGTAATATTTAGAGTTTCTGGACTTGTAGGAGGAAGTAGATATTTTGGGAAAAGATCTGCAAATAAAGTAGTTGAATCTCCACTAAGTGTAATTAATTTTGTTCATAGAAATGATGTTATTAATGCTACAAAATTTGTTATTGAAAAAAATTTTGATGGGATATTTAATCTTTGCTCAAATGTACATCCTACAAAAAAAGAGATTTATACTTTTAATTCAAAAAAATATAATTTTGAAATGCCAATATTTCTTGATGATAAATCTTTTTTAGATAGAGTAATTGATGGTTCAAAAATAGAAAAATTAGGATTTGAATATAAGTATAATAATATATTTGAATTATAAAATATTTATATTTTGACAAGCATCTTGAACTTTTTGCTACTATTGGATATGAATAAATTATTGGAATTATTTTAAACTTTGTTTTACCAAAAGCTTTATAAAAAAATGTTAAAATCTAAGAAATCAATAAAATAATTAATTATTAAAGGATAAAACTATGGCAGTAAAAGAACATCAATTTGATATTTCAGCAAAATTAGATATGCAAGAGATGAAAAACGCAGTTATTCAAGCTCAAAAAGAGATTGACACAAGATATGATTTTAAAGGTATTTCTAAAGAGTTAGATTTAAATGTTGGAGCTAAAACTCTAACATTAATCTCTTCAAGCGATAATAAAATAGATGCGATGCGAGATATTTTAATTTCAAAAATGAATAAAAGAGGAATATCAATAAACTCACTTGAAGAGTTAAAAAAAGAGGATTCAAGTGGTGGAAATAGAAAATATTCATATAAAATTATTGATAGTATTGAAAAAGACGAAGCAAAAAGAATTCAAACAGAAATAAAAAATCTAAAATTAAAAGTAAGTGCTGCTAATCAAGGAGATGAGATTAGAGTAACTGGAAAAAATATTGATGATTTACAAGCAATAATGAAACATTTAAAATCACTTGATTTTAAAGCTCCTTTGGTATTTGATAATTTTAAATAAAAACTCAAAGAAATTTATATAATTTATATGTAATTTTTATATAATTCATTCTTTAGATAAAAGGATGAATTATAGAACTCTTAATTATAAAATCAATTACAGTTGTATCACTTGTTTTATTACTTAGTTTTATTGCTGAAAAACTCAGTCCAAAAGTATCAGGAATATTATCAGGGCTTCCAATAGGAAGTGCAGTAACACTACTTTTTTTTGCAATAGAAAATGGAGTTGATTATGTAACAAAAGTTGCTTTATATAATATCCATGGACTTTTTGCAGCTTTAGCATTTTCAATAGGTTATTATATTAGTACTTTTTATAAAGGGAAATTTGAGATATTTTTGAGTCTTATTATCTCTTTTATCTCATATTTAATTATTGCATTTATTTTAGCTTATGTTCCACCTCATGTAATTTTAACACCAGTAATTGTAATAACATTAATGGTAATTGCAACAATTTATTTTGCAAAAAAAGAGAATTTTTCAATTGATAAAAGAATAAAAACATCAATTTCTGATATTTTTTTTAGATCACTTTTGACAATATCTATTTTTTTAATAATTACAAGTTTACCAAAATATGTTCCTTCAAATATTGCTGGAATTTTTTCTTCATTTCCTACAGTTTTATTGCCATTGATGTTAATTATTCATTTTAGACATAGTAGATTTCAAGCAAGAACTATAATTAAAAATACTCCTTATGGATTAAGTTCAGTTGTTATTTATTCTTTAGTTGTTTATTTTGCTTATGCAAAAATTGGTATAGTTTTTGGAACAATTGTTGCTTTTATTTGTTCTGTTTTATATGTGATTATTCAAGGTAAGGTTTTAAAATATTTTAAATTGATTAAATAAATATATACACAGTAAGTAAACGAAATTTGAATATAATCAAAATTATACATTAGGATTTTATATGAAAGTTTTATTACTAGAAGATGATGTAGCTTTAAGTGATTTGTTAAATGAACATTTAATAGATAAAGGTTTTGATGTAACCTTATGTACAAATGGACAAGATGCTTTAGAGGCCTTAATAGAGCAAAAATTTGATATTGCACTACTTGATATTAACACTCCTCAAATCAGTGGCATAGATGTCTTAAAAACCATTAGAAATGAGTATAAAAATAATACACCAACAATAATTCTAACAGCTTATCAAGATACAAAACATTTAAAAGAGTCTTTTGAAAGTGGAGTTGATGATTATATAAAAAAACCTTTTGATTTAGAAGAACTTGATCAAAGGATTTTAAAATTGTGTAGACAATTTTTTATTGAGCAAGAAGATAAAATAAAAATTGATGAAACTCTATTTTTTGAACCACAAACTTGTCAAATTTTTAAATCAAATGAAATTATTAGCATTGCTCAGAAAGAAAGAGATATTTTGAAATATTTTTGTACACATAAAAATAGAGTAATTTCAAGTGATGAGTTGTTACAAAATATTTGGGCTTATGATGAAATGCCAACGGATGCAACAATTAGAGTTTATATTAAGAATCTTAGAGAAATAATAGGAAAAGAAAAAATTACAACAATACGCTCAATAGGATATAAATTTGAATAGTGATGAAAAAAAAGCCCTTAGAAATTTTTTATTTATTTACGTAACTTCAACACTATTTTTGGTTAGTGTTATTTTGTATATTTATTATGGAAATGAGTTAAAAATGGCTCGTGAAACTTGTAATATGGAATTGAAAAATGCTTCAATGCAAATAAAAGCAGATATTTTAGATAAATATATGAAGAAAAAAGAGTTTATTCCTCAAAAGTTACAAAAAGATAATGTTAGATATGCACTTTTGGATAAAGATAAAAAAGTAATTTTTTCAAATATAAATGATGACTATGAAATAGATTTTTCAAAAAATCTTTATGAAAATAGCTCTTATAACTATTTTATTACAACTATAGATGAAGAAAATATTGCAATTAAATACATTGTAATGGAAAGCTGTCAAGTTGCAACTGATAAGAATAATATAAAAGTTTTAATTGCAATTAAATTGATAATAAGTTCTCTTTTTATAGCTTGTATTGGATATTTATTATCGAAAATATTATTGAATCCTGCTAGAAAAAGAGTTGAATCTATGGATAAATTTATTAAAGATTCAGCCCATGAATTGAATACTCCAATCTCTGTTTTGATGACCTCGGTTTCAATGTTAAAAAGTGGGAAAAACCCAGAAAAGATGATGAAATATATATTAAGTAGCAGTAAACAAATCTCTCAAATATATAATGATATTCATTTTTCAGCATTTAATGAAATTAATGAAGATGTTTATGAAGAGTTTGATTTAAAAGATTTAGTTGGTGAAAGTGTGGATTATTTTAATGATATTTCTATTACAAAAAATATTAAAATAAATTCAAATCTTTCTAGTTGTTTTATAAAAATGGATAGAACAAAAACTCAAAAATTAGTAAATAATCTCATCTCAAATGCAATTAAATATAGTCATAAAGATTCAAATATAGAAGTTACTTTAGATAAAAATATTTTAAATGTAAAAGATTTTGGAATAGGAATAAGTAAAGAAGAACAAGAAGAAATTTTCAAAAGATATAAAAGAGGAAATAATAATGAAGGTGGTTTTGGAATAGGTTTAGATATAGTAAAAAGAATTTGTAATGAGTATAATTTACTTTTAAATTTAAAATCGCAAACTGCAAAAGAGACTATATTTAGTGTGGATTTTTCTTCAATAGTAAATAAAAAGTAAATTGAATTAATTTTTTGTTAGAATACGAAAAAATTTATAAAGATATTAAATGATAAATATTATTGAAGATTTAGAGATTAGCGAATTAAAAGATACAAAATTTATTCATCCAGTAAAAGTAACTTATAATCAAAATGGAAAAAGCAGAACTTGGGAAGCAGTTCAAAGCCATAATAGTGTTGCAATACTTTTATATCATACACAAAAAAATGCCTTTTTACTTGTAAAACAGTTTAGAATGCCAGTTTTTTTAAATGATAGCTCTAAAACTTTTACATATGAATTGTGTGCTGGTTTAGTTGATAAAGATAAATCATTAGAAGAGATAGCCCAAGAAGAAATCGATGAAGAGTGTGGTTATTTTGTTGAATTAAATGATATTATAAAAATAACTTCATTTTATACAAATGTTGGAATTAGTGGTGCTTGTCAGCATCTGTTTTTTGCAAAAATTGATGAATCAATGAGAATTCATGATGGTGGTGGAATTAATGATGAACAAATTGAACTCTCATTTTTGCCAATTGAACATAGTGATGAATTTATTTTTGATGAGTCAAAGGCAAAAACACCAGGATTAATGTTTAGTTTTTATTGGTTTTTAAAAAATAGTGAAAAATTAGGTTTTAAATGAAAAATATATTTTTAATTTTATTGTTTGCATATGCATTTTCTTACACAGTAAATGCAGAAGAAAATCAACAACCTGAATTAAGAGAGTTAGAACAAAAAACAGTTGAACCAAAACCACAGCAAGATCAATTGGATATAAATAACTCTTTTATTACAAAATATGAATATGGAAAAATGCTTTATAATAATCCAAGGGGAATAGGGTGTAACTCTTGTCATGGAAATGATGCAAGGGGTAGGAAAATGGTTGACTTTAAGCAGCAACTACTAGATAAAAAAGTTTACAATTGTAGTTTAGTTATCCCAGATATTAAAAATATTGATTATGAAACCTTTTCTACAAAAGTAAATTCTAAAAAGAATCCAAATTTAAAATTTGAAAAAGAGCAAGTTTGCGAAAAACTAATATATTATGCAAATGTGATGCCTACATACTTTTTGGTTGAAGAAGAAATCGAGGCAATTTTTTATTATATACAAAATATAAAATAGCCTTGGCTATTTTATCTAGAAAAAGCAACTCCTAAACCTACTTTATTTATTTCTCTATCATAATCAATTAAACTATTTCCATAACCTGAGAATATTTGAAATATTCCATATGAATTATTAGTAGCTAAAAATTCTGGTAATGGGAAAGTCCAGTTTAATTCGGCAGAACCTTTATTGGCATTTTCAAACTTAAGATTATTTCGTAATGCTAATTCAAAGGTATGTTTTTTATAAGCGTATAAAAAAGTTAAATCCCCTTTTCCATAATAATCTTCAATATCTGGATTATCATCATCTGTACCATTTTCTGGAATTCTATACCAAACTTTTGGGATTATAAAAAGATTTGCAAGTTGGAAATAACTTTCAAAATAAACTCTATTCCATGATCTTGATAATTCATCATTTTTTCCATTTGAAACATGATTAAGGGCAACCTTATAACCTTTTAAAGTACTTGTGCTTTTATATGGAAATTGAATAAATACTTCAGGTTCATAATTTGTTTCTCTAAAAGGTGAAGAGTGTTTTGCTGTTTGCCAAAATGATCTTTGTGTATATGCAGCACTTATAGATTCATTTAAACCAAAAATATTATATGCAAGAGGTTTTTCAATGCTTATTTGAAAGGCTGTTTCAAATGAATTTCTATCATCAGATTGATGAAAATCATAAGTTGCAGGTAATAGATAATTTTTTTTGTAAGGATAAAGACTAAAATCGCCTGTAATCATCTGTTTTAAATTTTCATCAGTCTCTTTGTCATTTACTTTATCAATTTGCTTTTGATAAAAAGCTTTTTTCATTTTTGTAAAAGATTCTACTTTATGTTCATCATTTTTTGATAAATCAAGTATATATTTATCTTCTTTTGAAATATTTAAATCAGCTGCTTTTTTATATAAAAACATTGCCTCTTTATAATTTCCTTGATTTTCTAAATCTTGAGCTTCTTTATAGAGTTTATCTACACTTTCACCGAAACATAAATTACATAAAAGTAAGGGTAAAAATTTTTTCATGATTTGCCAATTTATTTTTTCTTATATTCTACATCAAAAAATATTATATGCATATTTTTATACTTTATAAAAGAGTTTAAATGATATAATCGACCAAAATTTAGAAAAAAAGGTTAGAAAAAGATGCTAGTAGCACCTTCTATATTATCAGCAGATTTTGGAAATCTAGCAAGTGAAATAAAAGCAATTTGTGATGCTGGATGTGATTTAATTCATGTGGATGTAATGGATGGACATTATGTTCCTAATATGACAATTGGACCAGTTGTTGTAAATCCTGTTGCTAAAGTTGCAACAAAACCCCTTGATATTCATCTAATGGTTGAAAATAATACATTTTTTGTAGAGTTATTTGCTCCATGTAAACCAGAATATATATCTTTTCATATAGAAAGCGAAAATCATCCCCATAGACTTATTCAAAAAATTAGAGATTATGGAATCAAACCTGCAATTGTTTTAAATCCTCATACTCCTCCTGAAGCTATAGAATATTTACTTGAAGATTTAGATATGGTTTTATTAATGTCTGTAAATCCAGGTTTTGGTGGACAAAAATTTATTCCATCTGTTATCGAAAAAGCTAAAAAATTAAAAGAGTTAATAAATAAAAGAAATCCAAACTGTCTAATTGAAGTAGATGGTGGAGTAAATGATAAGAATATTCATGAATTAAAAGAAGCTGGTGTTGATATTGTTGTTGCTGGATCTTATGTATTTGGAAACTCTGATTATTCAAAAGCTATAAAAAGTTTACAGGTTTAAAATATGAGAGTAAAAATTTGTGGGATTACTAATTTACAAGATGCACTTGATGCAGTAAATGCTGGAGTAAATGCTTTAGGTTTTGTTTTTTATGCTAATTCTCCAAGATATATTACCCCTTTAAAAGCAAAGGAGATAGTTGAAAAACTTCCTCCTTTTGTTCAAGCAGTTGGACTTTTTGTAAATGAAAATGAAAATTTTATAAATGAAGTTTGTAATGAGTCAAAAATGCAATTAGCACAAATTATTGATGACAATGAGATATTAAATTATGAGTTACTTACTACTAAATATATAAAAGTAATAAGAGTTAAATCACAAAAAGACTTGAAAAATTTAAATAAAGATTTTTATTTAGTAGATGCTTTTGTAGATGCTTTTGGAGGTGCTGGCAAAAGAGTAGCTTTGGAATGGTTTGAAGATATAGATTGTTCTAGATTTATTCTTGCTGGTGGTTTAACTTCAAATAATTTAAAAGAGATAGCTGGATATGGTTTTTATGGTGTTGATGTAAGTAGTGGAGTTGAAGAAAGTAAAGGAAAAAAATCTAAACAAAAAATGATAGATTTTGTAAAAGAAGCAAATGAAATCAAATAAAAGGATAGTTCCTAAAGCACAGTTTAAATTTCAAAATATTTTACAAAGATTATTAAAAGAACCAATCTTATATATTGAATTTTTAGAATTATTAAATGAAGCCACTGATACTTTTTATGAAACACCAGAGCTTGAATTTGAATTACTTTTATCAAATGGTTTACCTTTAGAGTTTGATGGAGATTTTGTTTTTTTAAAAACCACTAGAACACCAATTAATGAGCAAACTTTTTGTATTGTTGATATTGAAACAAATGGTGGGAGTGCAAAAAAAGGTTATCAAATCATTGAGTTAGGTGCTGTTAAATATAAAAATGGACAAATAATTGATAAATTTGAATCTTTGGTTTATGCAAAAGAGATACCTCAATATGTTCAAGAAGTTACAAAAATAAATCTTAAAATGCTTGAAAATGCTCCAAGGCTTGAAAAAGTATTACAAGAATTTAAAGTATTTTTAGAAGATGATGTGTTTGTAGCCCATGATATAAAATTTGATTACACATTTATTTCAGATTCTTTTGAAAAGTTTCATTTAGGAAAACTGTTAAATAGAAAAATTTGTTCTATTGATTTAGCAAAAAGAACAATAGAATCTGAAAAATATGGTTTGAGTTTTTTAAAAGAACAACTTAATATTAATGTTGATAATCACCACAGAGCCTATTATGATGCTTTGACTACAGCTATTGTTTTTGAAAAGAGTTTATCAAATATTGATAATTTAAAAATTAAAACTGTAGAAGATTTAATTGCATTTTCAAAAAGTGATAATATTATTAATAATCACAAAAAAGAGAATAAAAATGTTTAGCCAAGAAAATTATATTGAAACTCTTACTTTTGCTGCACTTGCTCATGGTGAGCAAAAAACTCCAAAGGGATTGCCATATCTTACCCATATAACATGTGTAGCAATGGAAGTAATAAATGCTTGTGAAAAGTCTTCTTTAGAGGAAGAAAAAGCTAATTTAGCTATATCTTGTGCACTATTACATGATGTTATTGAAGATGCTAATATTACATATGATGAGTTATATACTAAATTCGGAGAAAATATTGCTAATGGAGTTGAAGCTTTAACAAAAGATAAAACAAAAGAATCAAAACAAGAACAAATGAGAGATAGCATTGAAAAATTACTTACTCAACCTTATGAAGTTCAAATGGTTAAATTAGCTGATAGAATTACAAATTTAGGAATTCCTCCAACACATTGGGATATTGAGAAAATAAAGAAATATCAAAAAGAGGCAAGTTTTATTTTATCTTGTTTAGGAAATTCAAATATTTATTTAGCAAATAGATTAAAAGAGAAGATAGAAAATTATAATAAGTATATTAATTAAGATTTGAAAAGATAAATTCAAAAGGTCTAAAAAGACCTTCTGATATTTTATTATGCGTTAGCTGCTTCTTGTGCGTATTTAAGACCTAAATCAAATGCTTTATTATTAATCGCATGTACTTTTTCAGGTACTTTTGAAAGCATTGTTTTTCTTAAAACATCATTTGGTACAGTTTCACCTGTAAAATAGTTAGCCATAGCCAATGCTAAAACTGATTGAGTAATAACATTTCCTACTTCTTCTTTTGCAATAGTAATAATTGGAATCTCATAGATTTTCCATTTTTTTCTATCTTCTTCAGTTGGAGTAACAAGATTTGGCTCAACAACGATAACTCCACCTTCTTTTACACCATTTTTGAATTGGTTATAAGAAATTTGAGCAACAGAAAGCATGAAATCAATTTCACCATCATTTGCATATGGATATAAAATTTCATCATCTTGTAAAGTAATATCAACAACAGTTGGTCCACCTCTAACTTGAGATGTATAAGTTGCAGTTTTTAGACCATAACCACCATTATTGATTTTTGCAGCTGCAAAAATCGCACCTGCAAGAAGTACACCTTGTCCACCAACACCTGTAAATCTCATTAATGTTTTATTTGTTGCCATGTGTATCTCCTTATAATTGAACCATAGTTTTATTTTTATGAGCTTCTTTTACTTTATCATAAGCTTCACAATATTCCATTGCTTCAGTATCTTGTTTTAAAATACCTGTAGGGAAAATACCTTTTTGTTCTTCTGGTTCTAATTTATCAAATTTAGCTTTAGCCATAGAAATAGAATCAATCCACTCTAAGTTTGCCATAGCAGTTGCCATTTTATTTTTTCTTCCTAAGTTAACGTGACAGTTAGAGAATACTTCAATAAATGAGAAACCTTTATGTTCAAAAGCTTTAACTAAAACTCTTTCAAGTTTTTTAGGATCAAGCATTGTTTCTCTTGCAACAAAAGAAGCTCCAGCTGCTTCAACTAATTTACAAGCATCAAAAGTAGGGTCAATATTTCCTCTACTCATTGTAACTGTCCACATTCCTTGAGGAGTAGTAGGACTTGTTTGAGAGTTTGTTAATCCATAAATAAAGTTATTGATAATAATATAATTTAAGTCAATATTTCTTCTTGCAGCATGAATTGTATGATTTCCTCCAATTGCAAGACCATCACCATCTCCACCAACAACGATAACTTTTTTAGTAGGATTTGCTAATTTAATACCAGTAGCATATGCTAAAGTTCTACCGTGAGTTGTGTGAACAGTGTTACAGTTGATATATGAAGAGAATCTTCCTGAACATCCAATTCCTGAAACAACACAAACATCATCCATGTTCCACTCAAGTTTTTCTATAGCTCTAATTACAGATTTTAGAATAACTCCATCACCACATCCCCAACACCATAGTGTTGGCATTTTGTCTGTTCTTAAATATTCATCATAATTAAAAGCCATAATTACATTCCTTTCACTTTTTCAATAATTTCTAGTGGAGATAATGGTCTTCCATTTGCTTTGAATAATGTATCAAAATTAGATCTTCCAGATACTCTTTGTACTTCTTCAACAAATTGACCCATATTTAACTCAGCAACTAATACTTTGTTAAATTTATCCATTAACTCTTTAATTCTTTTTGCTGGACTTGGCCAAATTGTTAATGGTCTGAACATACCAACTTTGATACCTTCTTTTCTTAATCTATTGATAGCTTCAGTTACACCTAATGAAACAGAACCATAAGCAATAATCATAATGTCAGCATCATCTAACATATATTCTTCATTTAATTCTAATTCATCTAAGTGTGCATCAACTTTATTAAATAATCTTTTCATTAAAGCATCACACATATCAGCATCTTCAGTTGGATGACCTGTTGGTCCATGGTGAAGACCAGTAAAGTGGTATCTATAACCTTCAAACATTGGATTTAATACAGCAGGCTCATCAGCACCAACACCATAAGGTTTATAATCTTTTTTATCTCCATCAAATCTTTTTCTAGAGATTTTTTCTGCTTGAACTTGCTCTAAATCAGGAAGTATAGCTTTTCCACTCATGTGACCAATTGTTTCATCTAATAAAACAAATACTGGTTGCATAAATCTATCTGCTAAGTTAAATGCTCTTACAGTTTCAGTATAACATTCTCTTAAATTTCCAGGAACTAAAGTAATTGATTTTACATCTCCATGAGTTGGATTTTTTGCTTGTAAAACATCACCTTGAGCAACTCTTGTTGGAAGACCAGTTGATGGACCACCTCTCATAACATTTACTACTACTAAAGGAACTTCAGAAATATATCCAACACCTAAGTTTTCTGCTTTTAAAGAAATACCAGGTCCAGAAGTTGCTGTCATTGATCTTTTTCCAGACATTGCAGCACCAATTGCTGTACAAATACCTGCAATTTCATCTTCCATTTGAATACATGCATGTCCTCTAGCTGGTAATGCAGAAGAAAGTACGTGCATTATTTCACTTGAAGGAGTAATAGGGTATCCACCAAAAAACTCAACATCAGCGTCAATCGCAGCTTTTGCTGCTAGTTCATTACCAGTTGAAATTATTTCTCTTGCCATTAATTCTCCTTACGCCTCTAGTTCTCTATAATTATTTTTTATAACCGCTTCTCTTCTCTCTTTTGCTTCTTCTGTAAGTTTTGCAAATTTGAACTCTTTTTTGTCAGCAACATAAATCGCGAAATCAGGACATGATAATTCGCAATCAGTACAACCAATACATGATTCTGGGTGAACAACTTTAATCATTGAACCTAAAGTAGAATGAACTTCTTGTCTCATAGCAAGTACACCAGCTGGACAAACTGAAACGCACTTATCACATGCTTTACATCTAGCTTCATCAACCCAAACTGGAGTATTTGCAGGAGCTTCCATATTAGACATAATTTCTCCTTAAATTATTTTAATATCAATACTTGAATAAACTCAATATATTATCGTCAAATAATAGCCTATAATAGTATTATTGGTTATTTAATCTTTACAATTTATAAGTTGAATTTTGCTCTTGTTACATTTTGCTACAAGATAATAAGTTATTTTAAATTGACTTACGAACTAATATCTAGCTTAAGATAATTATCTAATTTTTATGTGAAAGTACAAAGTAATATTTCAATTAAAACTCAGATTTATTTAACTTAGATATAATTGTATTAAATTAAAGAAGGATTATTTTTGGTTTTATATCAGCCAACAAATGGCTATTGTTATAATAGTGATACACATTTTTTATATAACTTTATTGTAGAGAATTTTAAAAAATATAAAAATATTAAAGGTGAGTTATTAGATATTGGAAGTGGCAGTGGAATATTAGGTCTATTAGTTGCAAAAGAGTTTGAGAAGCTAAAACTTAATCAATGTGAAATACAAAAAATGTTTCAATTTTTCTCAAAAAAAAATTCTATTACTAATAAGATTGATTCAAATTTATATGAAGGTTCTTTTTCTAAGATTGAATTTGATAAGAGGTTTGATATTTGTGTTTCAAATCCACCTTTTTATCATAGTGATGTAATAAAAAGTGATAATGAAAGTTTGAAAATTGCTAGATATAATGATTCTTTGCCCCTTGAAGAGTTTATAAAAAAAACAGCATCTATTTTAAATAGTGAAGGGAAATTCTTTTTTTGTTATGATGTAAAACAGATTAATCAAATATTGTTGTTGTTAAATAAATATAAATTTAATTTAGAAGCTTTACAGTTTGTTCATCCAAAAGTTTCAAAAGATGCAACATTGATTTTAGTTTATGCAAAAAGAAACTCTAAATCTTTAACAAAAGTATTAAAACCATTAATAGTTTTTGATGAAAATAATGAGTTTACTCTTGAAGTTCAAGATATATACAAAAAATCTTCTACACATAGTATAAAGGTTGATATTGAGTAGTTTAATTAAAAAAGAGGGCTTTAATTTTGCTTTTGAGCCAAGTGGTTGTGATAGTTGTAAGGGTAATTGTTGTATTGGTGAAAGTGGATATATTTGGATAAATTCACAAGAAATTGAAGCATTAGCTTTATATAAAAAAATTTCTAGTGAAGATTTAAAAAATAGATATTTAAATAAAATCGCATATAAATACAGTATAAAAGAGATACAATTAGCTCCAAATAACTATGCTTGTTGTTTTTTTGATTTGGATAAACGTCAATGTTCTATTTATGAAGCAAGACCAAATCAATGTAGAACTTTCCCTTTTTGGGATTATTTTAAAGAAAATGAAGAAGAGGTTTACAAAGAGTGCCCAGCTATAAGAAATCTTTAGTCCTTTGTTGCTTATTATTACTTTTTAATGGGTGTAGTAATAAAACATTAGATTTAGAAAAAAAAGAACCAGAAAAAACAGAATTTATAAAAGTAAAAACTAAAAATTTTGAATCAGAGAATCAATATATAATTTTAGCATTAGAGTCAGAAAATCAAAGAATGTATTATGATGCAAGGGATTTATACTTTAAATTATTTGAAGAAACAAACAATTATGAATATTTTGTAAAATATTTAGCCTTATCTACTAATTTAAAAGATTATGAATTAGTAAAGATAAATGCAATGAAATATTATATAAGTAATATAAAACAAGAAGAGATTATTTTAAGATTATATACTTTTTCATTGTTTAAATTAGGAGAGTCTACTGAAGCTTTAAAAAGTGGCGAAAAATTAGTAAGCTTATTTAAAAATGATATTAATTACGAAGTTTTAGGAACAATTTATTTACAACAAAAAAATTATCTAAAAGCATATGAATTTTTTGATAAAGCTTATTTTATAAATAAATCATCAAATACTTTTCTTAATTTAACAAATATTCAATATTACAACCTTGAACAAAAGAATGAAGCAATAAGTAAACTTGAAGAGTATATTAAATCAAATGGATATGATTTTAATCTATCTATTCAACTTTTGACTTTTTATGAAAAAGAGCAAAAAACTGAAAAATTAGTTCCTTTTCTAAAAGAGATGTATTTTGATTATAAAAAAAATAATGAATTATTAATGTTAGGTAAAACAAAACTTTTATTAGTAAAATATATTGCAAAAGATAGTGTTGGAAGTGCAATTGAGTTTTTAGAACAAAATAATGAAGAAGATGATATTTTATTAAATTTATATAAAATAACAAATCAACCACAAAAAGCTTATTATTTATTAGATAAATTATACAAAAAATCTAATAATTTAGATTATCTTGCTCAACAGGCAATTCTTGAGTTTGAAATGGCAGAAGACAAAACTAAAGTGCTAAATGATGTTGTTATAAAATTTGAAAAAGTTTTAGAAACTGAAAGTAATCATGTATATGAAAATTATTTAGCTTATATCTTGATAGATTTTAATATAAGTGCACAAAGAGGTGTAACTCTTGTTCAGAAAGCATTGGTTGAAGAGCCAAATAATATGGCTTATATTGATACTTTAGCATGGGGGCAATATAAACTAAAGAATTGTAAAGAAGCTTATAAACAAATGAAAAGAGTTGTTGACGAAATTGGTTTAAATGATGAAGAGATAAAATTACATTGGGAAAAAATTAAGGAGTGTAAAAAGTGATTTTAGATGAGATTATAGAAAAGACGAAACAAGATTTAGAGATTAGAAAAAAAGAGATAACATTGGATTTGTTAGGAAGAACATTATCTTCAAATCCATATGCTCCAAGGGATGTAAAACCATTTTTAAGATCTACTAAAGAAGAACCTATTAGAATTATTGCTGAGGTAAAAAAAGCCAGTCCTAGTAAAGGAATTATAAAAGAGGATTTTGATCCAATTTTAATAGCACAAGCTTATAGTAATAATGGAGCTAATGCAATTTCTGTATTAACTGAACCTCACTATTTTCAAGGTAATTTAGAGTATTTAACTCAAATTAGAAGATTTGTACCAACGCCTCTTTTAAGAAAAGATTTTATAGTTGATAAATATCAAATTGTTGAAGCTTTAGTTTATGGAGCTGATTTTATTTTACTTATAGCAAAGGCACTTGGAACTAAAGAATTGAAAGAGCTTTACGACTACGCAATTCATTTAGGACTTGAAGTTTTAGTTGAAATTCATGATAAAGAGGATTTAACAAAAGCTATTAAGTGTGGAGCTACAATTATTGGAATAAATCATAGAAATCTTGACACTTTTGAAATGGACATGAGTTTATGTGATAAATTAATTCCATTAATTCCAAATGGAAAAATAATAGTTGCAGAATCAGGAGTTTCTGATACTGAGGTGATAAAAAGATTAAATTCAATTGGAGCTGATGCTTTTTTAATAGGAGAGCATTTTATGAGGGTTCCAAGTATTGAAGATGAATTAAAAAAATTTAAAAATGCTCTTTTATAAAGATATTTTTTATTTCAGCTTTTACAATAAAACCATAAAGGATTTTTTTAATGTCCAAAAGTGTTAAAGCTGCATTACTTGCAAATGCTCTTATTGCATGTGCAAAGGGTGTAGTAGCATTTTTTACAGGATCTGCATCTATGATGGCAGAAGCTATTCATAGTACAGCAGATTGTGGAAATCAGATTTTAGTTTTAGTTGGGCAAAGTCAAGCTAAACGAGGAAAATCAGAAGCTCATGCTTTTGGCCAAGGAAAAGCTAACTTTTTCTGGTCTTTTGTTGTTGCGGTGGTTCTATTTTTGTTGGGAGGTTTGTTCTCTATTTATGAGGGAGTTCATAAAATAATGGATCCCAAAGAGATTGAAAATCCTTGGCTCATCGTATCAATCATTATTTTTGCTGTTGCTTTAGAAGGTAGTGCTTTAAGTGTTGCCTTAAAAGAGAGTAATTCTAAATTAAAAGATATATTTAAAACTATAGAAAAAAGTTCTTCATCTCATATTTTAGTTGTTCTAATAGAAGATTCAGGGGCTTTATTAGGATTATTGATTTTAGGTATTGGATTAGGACTTTCTTTATTTGTACATCCTATTTTTGATGGCATTGCTGCTTTAATGATAGGAATATTACTTCTTTCTTTATCTACAATTTTATTTATTGAATTAAAAAAACTGATTGTTGGTGAGAGTTTAGATAGAGAGACTATAAAACAGATAAAAAACTTAGTAAAAGAAGAATCTCATGTATTAGTTCATATAAATTCTGTTAGAAGTATGTTTATAGGTTCTGATGAGGTTTTATTAATAATTTCAATGAATGTAAAAGATGATAAAACTGGTTATGAAATAGAACAAGATATAAAAGAGTTAAAAAATAAAATTCAAAAAACTTTTAATCAACATAAACTTGAAATTTATATTGATGTATTTGAATTTTAAAAATTGTAATCTTTTAAATAGCTTTTTATCTTAGGGATATTATCTTTTCTACAAACTAAACAAGTTGGTATATTTGCCAACTCTTTTGGCAAATTTATTATCTTTAAATCTTTTTCATATTTTAGTTTTTTTACAATACTTAAGGGTAATAAACTTTTTCCCATTCCTGCTTTGACACAACCTAAAATAGTCTCATAATTTCCAAATTCTAAGTTTTTAAAATTTTCATCTGAAAATTCTTTTAGATAATTTTGACCAAATTCATTGTATGCACAACCATTTTTAAAAGATAAAAAAACATTTGGAGAATTTTCATTTTTTGCTTCTACTAAAACTATCTCTTCATCAATTTTATTTAAAATAATCAAATCCTCATGTTTTGGTTCGCCACTAATAAATGCAATATCAACTTTATAATCTAATAATTCTTTAGTAATTTCTCGAGTAGTATTTGTAATTAATTCTAAACTCATGTTTGGAAAATCGCTATGAAGTTGAAGTAAAAAAGGAACAATTCTTGTTGAGGCATTTGATTCTGTTGATCCAACAATTAGATGTTCTTGATTATCAATATTTTTCATATCATAGGTTGCTTGTTTAACTTTTTTTACAATTTCAACAGCATAAGGATAAAGTTTTTCTCCCTCTTTACTTAAAATAACACCTTTGGGAACTCTATGAAATAGGGCAAATCCTAAAGACTTTTCTAGTTGTTTTATTCTTGAAGTTACGTTTGATTGGGCAAATTCTAGATTATTTGCTGCTTTTGTAATACTCTTTTCTCGGGCAACTTCAACAAAAACTTTTAGTAAATTTGAATCCATATCTCTTTTCCTTATATCATTAATCATGATTTAGTATTTGACTTAATATCATTAATAGTGATATTATACTGAAATACTAAGGAGAG
>JAQTXB010000013.1 GCA_028688995.1 Aliarcobacter sp. | reverse complement strand
TTTTACAAAATCATAAAGATGTTTGAAGTAGTTTTAAGCTATTATTTCGCTATTATTCAAAAAAATCTAAATCGCAGAAAGGATAGCAAATGAGTGACCTAATAGAAGGTTATTTGGGGAAAACAGTTGAAGGAAGAAAAAGTAGATTACCTGCAAAACTTGATTTTATTCAAAGTTTTACTGGTGGTTTCTTAGGTTTATTTATGTGGGCACATATGTTATTAGTATCATCTATATTAATATCAAATGATTTCATGTACAAGATTACAAAACTTTTAGAAGGAAGTTTTATTTTTGAGGGTGGAAATCCACTATTAGTTTCTATTGTTGGAATAGTTGTATTTGTAATTTTTATCGTTCATGCTGCTTTAGGTATGAGAAAATTACCTAGTAATTTCAAACAATATCAAGTAATTAAAGCTCATTCAAAAAGTATGAATCATGATGATACAAAACTTTGGTTTATTCAAGCATTCACAGGTTTTGCAATGTTCTTCATGGGTTCTGTACATTTATATATAATTACTACTCACTCTGCAGATATCGGACCTTACGAAAGTTCTGATAGAGTTTGGTCTGAGTATATGTGGCCATTATATATTCTTTTATTATTAGCAGTTGAATTCCATGGAACAATTGGTCTTTATAGATTATGTGTTAAATGGGGATGGTTTGATGGTGAAAATCCAAAAGCTACAAGAAAAACACTTAAAAAAATTAAATGGTTATTAACAGTATTCTTCTTAGTATTAGGATTTGCTTCATTAGCTGCTTATATGAAAATTGGTATGGAAAATGCTAAAAATGGAACAGTTGGTCAAAAATATACTCCAACTGCAAGTGTAATCGAATATAAAATTACAAATAAAAGTGTTGGGGGAATTGCATAATGAAAATTAATTACTGTGATGCATTAGTAATCGGTGGAGGATTAGCAGGTTTAAGAGCTGCTGTTGCTGCACAAAAAAAAGGTTTAAATACAATCGTTTTATCTTTAGTTCCTGTTAAAAGATCTCACTCTGCTGCTGCTCAAGGTGGTATGCAAGCATCTTTAGGTAACTCAAAAATGTCTGACGGTGATAATGAAGATTTACACTTTGCAGATACTGTAAAAGGTTCTGACTGGGGATGTGATCAAATTGTTGCAAGAATGTTCGTACACACTGCGCCAAAAGCAATTAGAGAATTAGCATCTTGGGGGGTTCCTTGGTCTAGAGTTAAAGAGGGTTCAAGAGAAGCTGTTATTAATGCTAAAAAAACAACTATTACTGAAGAAAAAGATAGACATGGATTAATTACATCAAGAGACTTTGGTGGAACTAAAAAATGGAGAACTTGTTATACAGCGGATGCTACTGGTCACACTATGTTATTTGGTGTTGCAAATGAAGCATTAAGAAATAATGTTGATATTAGAGATAGAAAAGAAGCTTTATCAATTATTCACGAAGGTGGAAGATGTTATGGAGCAATCGTAAGAGATTTAATTACTGGTGAATTAGAAGCTTATGTTGCAAAAGGTACATGTATCGCAACTGGTGGATATGGAAGAGTATTTAAACAAACTACAAATGCTGTAATTTGTGAAGGTATTGGGGCTGCAATTGCTCTTGAAACTGGAATTGCAACTTTAGGAAATATGGAAGCAGTTCAATTTCACCCAACACCAATCGTACCATCAGGTATTTTATTAACTGAAGGTTGTAGAGGAGATGGTGGAATCTTAAGAGACGTTGATGGTCACAGATTTATGCCAGATTATGAACCTGAGAAAAAAGAACTTGCTTCAAGAGACGTTGTTTCTAGAAGAATGATTGAGCATATTAGAAATGGAAAAGGTGTTCCTTCACCTTATGGTTTCCACGTATGGTTAGATATTTCTATTTTAGGTAGAGAGCATATTGAGAAAAACTTAAGAGACGTTCAAGAAATCTGTCAAATCTTTAATGGTATAGATCCAGCTGATGAAGGTAGAAAAGGATGGGCTCCAGTTCTTCCAATGCAACACTACTCTATGGGTGGAATTAGAACAAAACCAACTGGTGAATCACAAAACTTAAATGGTTTATTTGCTTGTGGTGAAGCTTCTTGTTGGGATATGCATGGATTTAACAGACTTGGAGGAAACTCTGTTTCTGAAACAGTTGTTGCAGGTATGATTATTGGTAACTATTTTGCTGATTATTGTTTAGCAAATGATGTAACAATTCCAACTTCAACAGTTCAAAAATTTTTAGATAAACAAGATTCTTATTTAAATGAAATTCTAGCTTACAATGGTACTGAAGATATATTCAGAATCAAAAATAGAATGCAAAATTTAATGGATCAAAAAGTAGGTATCTTTAGAGATGGTGAAAATTTAAAAGCTGCAGTTGATGAGTTAGAAGAATTATTAAAGAAAACAAAACAAATCAATGTAAAATCTAAAGAAAGATCTGGAAATCCAGAACTAGAAGAAGCATATAGAGTTCCAAGAATGTTAAAAGTAGCACTTTGTGTTGCTAGAGGTGCATTACAAAGAACAGAATCTAGAGGTGCTCACTATAGAGAAGATTATTTAAAAAGAGATGATGCTAACTGGTTAAACAGAACATTAACTTCTTGGCCAAATGAAAATGATACATTACCAACAATTACTTATGAGCCATTAGATATTATGACTATGGAATTACCACCAGCATTTAGAGGTTATGGTGCTAAAGGTATGATTATTGAGCATGAATTATCAGAAAAAAGACAAGCGCAAGTTGATGAATTAACTGAAAAATTACAAGCTGAAGGTAAAGATAGACATGAAATTCAACATGCATTAATGCCATTTGACTTACCAATGAATTATAAAGAGAAAAATGAAAGAGCAGGAGATTTATAATGAGTATTGAAAAAGGTAGAGAAATAACTATATCAGTTCTTAAATTTAATCCAAGAAGTAAGGTTTCAAAACCTCACTTCGTTGAATATAAATTAGAAGAGACTCCAGGGATGACTCTTTTCATTGCTTTAATGAAAATTAGAGAAGAAATGGATGCAGATTTATCTTTTGACTTCGTATGTAGAGCTGGAATTTGTGGAAGTTGTGGTATGGTTGTAAATGGTAAACCAACACTAGCTTGTAGAACTTTAATTGCTAATTACCCAACTGGTAAATTACAATTAATGCCTATGCCAGCATTTGAATTAATCAAAGATTTATCAGTTAATACAGGTAAATGGATGGATGGTATGTCTAAAAGAGTTGAATCATGGATTCATAATGACCATGAAGTAGACATTTCTAAATTAGAAGATAGAATCGATCCAGATGTAGCAAATGAAACTTTCGAATTAGATAGATGTATTGAGTGTGGAATTTGTGTTGCTTCTTGTGGTACAATGCTTATGAGACCAAACTTTGTTGGACCTGTTGGACTAAACAGAGTTGCAAGATTTGAAGTTGACCCACATGACAAAAGAACTGCTGAAGATTTCTATGAATTAATCGGTGATGATGATGGAATTTTTGGTTGTATGTCATTAATGGCATGTGAAGACCATTGTCCAAAACACTTACCATTACAAAATAAAATTGCTTACTTAAGAAGAAAATTAGTAGCACTTAGATAATTATTACGAAGGATTTACTCCTTCGTTAATAAAAAATATAAAAAGTTAAATATCAGTAGTGATATTTAACTTTTTATATTTTAGGGCATTATGGAGTGACAAAATGAGTTTGGCAAATGATTATTTTTTACTATATCACGGTATAACTTTTGAACAAAATTTAGATGTAGAACCTATTGAGACTACAATAAATGAAGAAATATTTACAATTTATGCATTAATTATTAGTGCAAGTAGAAAGAATTATGATAAATATTTACCTTTAACATCATTTAAAACATTATGTCAGCAAATAAATGTTAAAAGTCCTTCAAATATAAATGAACTAAATCATTTACAACACAATATTGTTCAATCAATTTTATCAAATAAATCAAAACAAAACATCTCTATTTTACACTCATCTTTTGAATACCTAAAAAGCGAAAATATTATTAATGGTGAAAATTATAATAAGTTAATTTCACTATTTGATTATAAAGAATTAGATATTACAGATGAAGCTTTAATAACAAGTAATAAAGTAGATGATGAATTAGAAAAATCATCATTCAAAGAGTTAAAATCAACTATTGAAGAGTTAATATCACAATTACAAATAGACATTACAAATGAAGAGATTTCAAATGAGTTAAATAATACAAAAAACTATTTAAATACTCAAAAATTCTCTATTGGAATTACTGGTGTTATGAATGCTGGTAAATCTACAATGTTAAATGCTTTAATGGGTAGAGAAATTCTTGGAAGTGCTGTTGTTCCTGAAACTGCAAACTTAACAATTGTAAAACACAATCCTACAGATAATGCAAAAGTATTTTATTGGAATACTCAAGAATGGGATAGAATTTTAAAATCTGCAGAACAATTAGAATCTATGAGAGATTTTGTTAATGAAACAAATAAAATCTTTGGGGATGATTTAAAAAATTATATTAAACCAGTTTCTAGATTTGATGAAGTTGATATTAATGATTTATCATCTTATACTTCAGCAGAAGCAAGCGGTAAAAAATGTAACTTAGTAAAATACGTAGAACTTGGTTCTAAACTTGACTTTTTATCTGATGGAATTGAAATAGTTGATACACCAGGACTTGATGACCCAGTTATTCAAAGGGAAGAAATTACAAAAGAGTATATTAGTCAATGTGATATGATGCTACATCTTATGAATGTATCTCAAAGTGCCACATTAAAAGACGTAGAATTTATCATTGATGCCCTACTTTATCAAAATATTTCAAAACTTTTAGTAGTAATCACACGAGCTGATACAGTTTCAAAAGAACAATTAGATGAAGTTATCAAATATACAAAAACATCTATTGAAAAACAATTACGAGCACAAAATAAAGATTCTCAACTTGATTATATTTTAAAAACTATCAAGTTTATTCCTATTTCTGGAAGAATGGCTTTATTACATAGAACTGGAAGAGAACAAGAAGCTTTAGATGCTGGTTATACTCTTGAAAAAACTGGTATTTTAGAGATTGAACAATATTTAACAGAAACTCTTTTTGGTTCAAATTCACAAAAAGGTGAACTTGTAATTCAATCTTCAAAAAATCAATTACAAAGAATTATTGAAAAACAAACATCTTTTTTAAACTATGAATTAAAGCTTCTTTCTAAATCAAAAGATGAATTAGAAAAAGAACTTGTAGATTTTAATAAAAGAAAATCTGTTAATACAAGAATCTTCCAAGCAATGAATGAAGATATTAATTACTATAAAAATGATGCAAAAGAGTACATTAACTCACTAGAAACTTTTTTACAAAGTGAACTTATAGACTTACAAAATGTAATTAAACAAAGGGTTGTGGGAGACGTTCGTTACTCTTTTGAAAAAACTAAAAAAAGACCTGAAAATGCAAGAATAAAAGTTATTGTTGAAACTGCAATAAAAGATGGAATTATTGATGTTATTAGAGATTATAGATATAAATTTATCAAAAAATCTCAAACTATTGGTGAACAATGTGAACAAAAATATCATGATTTAGGTTTTACAATTGGACATAAAAATGAGAACTTTGACGCAAGAGGATTTTTCCAAGATGATTTTAAAGCAGGATTTTTAACATCAAATAATGAAGTATTAGTCTCTTTAGTAATTGAAGCTGTTTCAAAATCAAAAGATTCAAAACTAAATGAACTTGATAGAGAGATTGAACAACTTATTAAAAATCAATTTACTTCTATTGAAGAAGATATTAAATCAAAAGCAAAAAAAGTTAGTTCATTATTGATTGAATCATTCTTTACAACTTTAAATGCTCCATTAAAAACATTTGAGCAAAAACTTAAAAACGATGAAGAAGTTCTTCAAAATCAAATTAATTCATTTGAAGAAAATGATAAAAATAGAGCTCAATTATCAATTGATATTCATAAAAATATTAAAAAATTAGAAAATATTTCTACAACAATAAAAGGATTATACTAATGAGTGCAAATTTAAATATCCTAAAAAGTTTTGTAAACGAGTATAAAACTACTTATGCTTTACAAGAAGTTGTTTACGAAGATGGTTTAGTTGGTGATATAAAAAGAGTACAAACAAAACTACTTGATGAGAAATTTTTACCATCGACGCAACTTGTAGGTATTTTAAATAAACAAATAAGACGTGCAAGATACCCGATTGAAATTGCAATTACTGGACAATTTTCTTCAGGTAAATCAACATTTTTAAATGCCCTACTTTCAAGAAATATTCTTCCAACTGGAATTACTCCAGTTACATCAAAAGTTAACTTTATCAACTATGGAGAAGAGTATAAACTAAAAATCACTTATTATTCAGGTGCTCAAGAGTTTGCTCCAATTGAATCAATTGCTGATTTTACAGACCAAAGAGAACATGAAATGCAAGATATAAAATATCTTACACTTTATGCTCCAATGGATATTTTAAAAGATATTTCATTTGTTGATACACCAGGATTAAACTCTCAATCACAAAGTGATACTGATACAACAAGAAAAGTTTTAAGAGATGTAGGAGGAATTATTTGGCTTACACTTATTGATAATGCTGGAAAACTTTCAGAAGCTGAAGTTTTAGAAGAGTATATGCAACACTTTAAAAATAAATCTTTATGTGTTTTAAATCAAAAAGATAAATTAACTCCTGAACAAGTTGAAACAACTACAAAATATGTAACAGAAAAATTTGGAAAATATTTTGCTCAAGTAACACCAATTTCTGCAAGAATGGCACTTGAATCAAGAACTCACCAAAAAAGAGTTTTACTTGATGATTCATTTGATGCTATTACAAAAGAGTTTAAAAAAGAACTAAATAAAAACATTGGTATTTCATCTTTAGACTTTTTCAAAGAATCTTTTGAAGAGTTCCACAAAAAAGTTGAAGAGATTAATACTAAAGATATGTCAGGAGATATGAAACTTTTAAAAGAGTCAAATATCAATGAAGTTTTAGAATTTATTGAAAATATCATAAGACCACAAGCTGCTGATGCGAAAGAGTTTGCAATCAAAAAAGATTTAAGAGGAATCTGTGATATTTTAATCAAAGAGTATGAAACAATTACAAAAATCTATGATGCTTTAATTGAAATCTTAAAAGGATGTGAAAATTCTGTTATTGAGCATTTTGAAAATATTCATAAGAAATATTCAAAAGAACTATTTAATATCTACAACTCAGTAGAAACAATCATGGAAAAAATTGCCCATGAAACATACAAAAATATCAAGAAAAAACCTGCTTTCAGATTTGAAGAAACAAAAAGCTTTTTAGGTGCAAAAATCGAGAAATTCGATTATGAAACTTTTTGGATTGACTCAGATAGCATATATAAAAAACTTTTTTATGATGACCAAACAATTGATAAAATGTTCAAACGATCAATCAAACTTCTTAAAAATATTGAACTTGACACTGATGAAGCATTTAGAGATGCCTATAATATCATCAAAAATGAAGTTACAAAATGGCAAGAACCTTATGAACTTATTAGAAAACAAAGGGAAATTGCTTCAGATTTAGAGTTTTCAAATACAAGACACTTTGCAGCAAAAGTTTATGAAAATGTTTTAAAAACATACCACACAGCTATTTTAGAAAATATCTCAGCAATTAGAAAAAAATTCGCATATTTTAATGGTGCATTATCATATTCTTACATTCAAACAACACAAGCAACTATTGCTCACTTTGAACAACAAATCTTAGAATCTGAAGAGTTATACAAAAAAGAGCCATCAAAATTCTCTATTTCTCACCCAAGAGAAGATGAGATTGTTGCAAAATTAAAAGCAAATTTTGGATTTGAAAAAATAGAAGATTTCTTAACTTCAAAAAGAAACTACTTATTTAAAATCGTAAAATACTCAAAAGAACAATATTTAGAAATAAATGAAGATAGAATCAAATTTGTAACTTCAAGAAAAGAGCAATATTTAGAAAAAATCAAAGATTTAGAAAAGATAAAAGAAGAGATTTAAATCTCTTCTTTTAAATATTCAATTCTTGCCTTAAAAACTCTTGCTTATTTCAAAAAATTTGTTCTTTTGTATTTCTCATATAACTATTTAAAATAGCATTATTTTCCTCAACCTTTTGATTATATATGGTTTTTATTTCATCCATATTTTTAAATATCTCACTCATATCAATATTACTTGTCCAGTTTTCTTTACTATTTTCATAATAATCTTTAAATTTATCAAAATCTGAAAAGAGTTTATTTTTTGTTGTAAACAAAGATTCTTGTGAAGTAATATTACTCTTATTTGATTCTCCTATTTTTGCAAGAGAAGTTGAATCATTAGGAAGAAATGCATCATTATTTTCATCAATTTTAAAATTCATAATAGCAATCATTCCAAGCGTATGAAAATACTTATCTGGCGTATTATTTTTTATAGATTCAGATTTCTTATCAAAATAAATTTTATTTAATACATCATCATTTGTTAATTTTGCAGTTCCTAATAATCCAGATGCTGTACCAATTTTTTCTGAATCCCCATTAAATATTGTTTCAAGTGCATCGTATGTTAATTTTTTATAATCATCAAATGATATATCAGTTGGCTCAATGTTTGAATTTATTTGTGTAGTAAAGTCAGTATTAATAAAATTTGCTTGATTGTTTTTATCATAAGAATATTTATTTACTAAATAATCTGTTTGAGTTTTATTTATTGTTGTCATTTATTTTACATCCCAAAGAATTTATAGTTTCAATTAATTTATAATTGAACTTCCATGATGAAGACTTTTTAAAAACATAGTTGAGTGTATTCTTTTTTTAGTTAAATGTATATAAAGTAATATTATAAATGATTTTTATTCTGTGACACCATATGTGACGCCAAAAAAGTATAATAAGAAATATAGTTATAAAATTCCAATCAAAAGGAAACTAAAATGGAAATAACAACTAATAGCAGTATTTATACAGCAATTACTTCTTTACAAACAAGTTCTAAAGCAAAATCAGAAACAGATAGTTTTACAATTTCTAATAATGAAAAAACACAAGCAAGTGATTATACATATGATGAATATAAGAAACTTTCTGCAAAAGATATTAATGAGATATTTCCTTGGGATAAAATGCCCCATGAAAATGAAAAAGCACATAAACTACAACTATTAGCAACTTTATCTCCAGATGAAACATTAAATCAAGTTTTATTTGATCAAGCAAAGAATGCTGATTTTAATGATATTTCAACTAGAAACTTTTTTGACAGGACTTTAAAAACAGCAGAAACTGAAAAAGCCTTGATTTCTGGAAATGAATTTGCTCAATCTGAAGAAGCAAAATTAGGAATAATAGGAATGGTTCAAACATTACCAAGTGAAGAAAGAGACAAATTTTTAAAAGAACAAGGCTTTGATTCTTTTGGTGAATATGTAAAATATATCAAAAATGCTAAAATCACTGTTGATCCACTAGATAAAGAAATAGATGGAATTGTTGATGCTAAAACATATTTTAAATTTTATGAAACAAGTAAAAACTATTTTAAAGAGTATGGAAAAGATTTATCAGAATACTCTCAAAAATATTTACCAAATGAATTTGCTTTATTTGATAATGTTAAAAATGAGTATGAAAAAAGAGTTTCTCAAAATGATTCAATGTTAAATCAACTCACTTATAATAGTAAACCAAATCCCTTAGAAATTAATATTTAAAAAAGGAAAATAAAATGGAAATATTATCAACAAATAGTAGTATTTATTCAACTGTTTCAACATCACAAACAGCAACTTCACAAAATACAAGTTGTTCTTTTAATACATTAGTAAATACTCAAGAACAAGAAACAATACCCATAAGTAAAATGCCAAGGACTCCAAAAATCGTTGAATTTCTTGATAGATATAATAAATTCTCAACTTTATCTCCAACCGATGAAAAAATATTTAGAGATATTTTATCTGATAATAAACTAACAAAAGAAGAAGCAGATAGTTTGAGTTATGAGCAAGTTGAAAGAATATCTAATTTACTAACAACTAACTTACCTTTATCTAAAGAAGAATTTGATGCAATGCCAATTGTTCAAAGGGGTGTAGACTTAACTGCAACAAGAGTAACTGGAAATAGACAATTTAATGAAGCTTTTTATAATACTTTAAAAGAGTTAAATCCAAAAGAAGAGCAACTATTAAGAAGTGAAGTGGATAATAACTTAGGGCAATTATATTTAGGAAAAGAATTAAAAGCAACATTTGAATATTGGGGTTCTTATTTAGCTAATCCTTGGGAATATGATAAAATGAATGGTAATTTTGGTAAATTTATCAAAGATGTTATAAATCATCATGAAGCAATTATTAATAATCCAAAAGTAATTGATGCAATTAAGCCTCAATATCAAGATATTGTAGATGTATATAAAGTTCTTCAAAAAAATTACAATGAAGTAATAAATAAAACCAAAAATGATAATTCTGAAAATTTGACTTCTTCTTCAACTTCATCTAGTAAAACGCCAACTCCAACAACGCAAAAAGAAGAAGTAACTATAGAAAAGAGTTCAACTCAAAGCCTTTACGATGACATTATCTCTTTACTTAGAACAGGTTTTACTGTTGGTGAGTTAAAAGCATTTGAAGAGAAATTAAAAGGGATTCTAAAAATGATGCAAGATAAAAAGTCTGGTAAAGATATAACTATTGAAGATATTAATGAAGCTATAAAACAACTAGAAAGAGAGATATTAGAAGCTAAAAAAACTAGAACTGGTCAAGTATTAGTAAAAACATCTGATAATACAACTTCAACTGAAAATCCAAATTCTGATTTGGAAGCTACAATTGGAAATATTACAAATATGTTTCAAGAAATTAAAAATAGCTCTAAGAATACTAACGCAAAGGATGAAGAAGAAACAAAAAATGAAATCTATGATAGATTAAAATTATTATTAAAAATGAGCTAAAGGACGAATTACAATACAATAAGTTATAATTCGCCCATGAAATATATAAACCACTACCCAAAAGATTTACAAGATAAAATCAAAGTTTTAATAGAAAAAGAAAAACTATCATCATATATAAAAACAAAATATCCAACTGCTCACAGCTTTACAAATGATAAAACTTTGTACTCTTATGTGATGGATTTCAAAAATGAATACTTCAAAAAATATCAAGTTTCAAAAGTAATGTACGATGGAAAAATAAATGTAATCAACAATGCTCTTGGAATGCACTCGATAGTTTCAAGGGTTCAAGGTGGAAAACTAAAATCAAAAAATGAAATCAGAGTTGCCTCTGTTTTTAAAAATATGCCAGAAGAATTTCTGCAAATGATTGTTGTTCACGAACTTGCCCACTTTAAAGAAAAAGAGCATGACAAAGCTTTTTATAATCTTTGCACTTTTGTAATGCCCTCTTATCATCAAGTTGAATTTGATTTGAGAGTTTATTTAACCCATGTTGATTTATTTGGAAAACTTTATTAAATTAAAAAATAACTAAAATGCTTTTTTGTTGCGACACTTTAATGTTAGAATCTTTCATAAATTCTAAAGGAGTTAGCCATGAGTAAGTTTTTATATATTACAGACCAAGATGAATATACTGACCATAGTTTTATTGGACCTTTATTTCAAAAATATTTAACACAACATTTTGATATAAATACAACATTTTTTTCTAAAGAAAAATCAGAAATAGAAATAAAAGAAGATGGAAGAATCATTATTCCTGAAAAATTCAAACACAATATACTTTCTGAGTTAGAAAAACATGGAATAAATCTAAATGAATACCAATTTGTTGTTGTTAGAAATAATACTGAATTATTAAAAGAGATAATAAAACAAAAAGCAAAATATAACTTTAAAGTTGGATTTAGGCTATCTTTTCCTAAAAGAATTGCAAAACTTGAAACTGATTTGGCAAATAATAAAAAATCAATTTTAGACGTAATTAGCAATAAAATACAAACATACAGTGAAGTTAGCTTAATAAATGAATGTGATATTTTTCTTCCAACTTCATTTCAAATGAAAAATGATTATTTCAAAGATGTGAAAACAAGAACATTTGTAATTCCATCAGCAATTGACCCAGATGTTTTACACCACAATATTCAACATGAAGGAAATGAAAAAAGATTTTTCTATGCTGGAACTTTAGATAAATTAAGAGAGTTTGAAACAATTTTAGAAGCATTTAGCAATATTGATAGTTCAAATTATAAACTTATGATTTCAACAAAAGACCCTGAATATTTAGATGATTTATTAAATAATTTTCCAGATTTAAGACCTAATATTGAAATCCATGATGCAGGAACACGAAAAGAGTTGTTAGCACTTATTGCAAGAGCTGATGTTGGATTATCACCACTTCCTGATATTGCTTTATTTAATAGTTCAACACCTATGAAAGTTTTAGATTATTATTCAAGTGCTGTTCCTTGTATCATGAGTGATAATGAAAACAATGCTTCAATCTTTGAAGATAATGTTAGTGCTTGGTTCACAGACTTTGATGAAGAATCTATTAGAAATAAACTTGAATATATTATCTCTCTATCAAAAGACGACGTAACACAAGTTGGAGTAAAAGGTCAAGAAAGATTATTAGCCGTTCGAAACTACCAAAGAATTGCTGCTGATTTAGCTCACCAACTAAATATTTTATAAGAAGAATTCTCTTCTTATAATTTAGCTTGATTCAAATCATTTATCAAAAAAATGTTTTTTGATAGCATAAGCCATGAAAACATTTTTAAAACAATTCAAAAAAATAAACTCTGAACCTTTAGAAAAATCAAATCTTTTTTGGTCATGGATTGGCTCATTTATAGGGATTCTTGCAATTTCATATTTTCATCGTGATATTTTAGAAGATACTGATTTAACTTTTGTAATTGGTTCTTTTGGAGCAAGTGCGGTGTTAGTTTATGGAGCTGTAAATTCTCCACTTGCACAACCTAGAAATCTTATTGGTGGACATATCATATCTGCGATTATTGGCGTTATTTCTTTCAAACTATTTTCTGGAAATATTCTGTTTTGTTCTGCCTTTGCCGTTGCAACTTCAATATTTTTAATGCAATTAACCCTAACTTTACATCCACCTGGCGGCGCAACAGCTTTAATTGCAGTAATTGGAAGTAATCAAATACATGAATTAGGTTTTTTATATGTTCTTGTTCCTGTTACATCAGGAGCTTTTATTTTATTAATAATTGCAGTAGTTGTGAATAATATTCCAAAACATAGATATTATCCTGAATCTTTAAAAGACTACAATAAAAAATGGTTTAGTGATGAATAAATTCCCAAAGGAATAGAAGATGTATTAAGAGTAATATATCTGTGAAAAAGGATCTATTATGTTAAATTATTTAAAAAAAGCTCTTTCAGGAATCTTTGTTTCTAAATCAAAAAGTGTTTATATGTACAACAAAGAGAGTTTTACAAACTAGTTGTAAAACTCTCTTTATATTTTTTTGAGCTTTAATCTCAAAGAATTTAAAACAACTGTAACAGAAGAAAAACTCATAGCAATTCCAGCGTACATTGGGCTTAGCATTACTCCAAATATTGGATAGAATAATCCAGCTGCTAGTGGAATTCCAGCAGCATTATAAATAAATGCCCAAAATAGATTTTGTTTTATGATTTTCATTGATTCAATTGATAAATTTATACTTTTTAAAACAGCACTTAACTCATTGTTAATAAGTATTATATCTCCTGCATCTTTAGTTATATCAGAACCAGAATTTAATGTAATTCCTATATCTGCTTGTTTGATTGAAGGTGAATCATTTATTCCATCACCTACAAACATAACTTTTGCCTCTTTTTGAAGTTCCATAATTACTTTATATTTTTCATCAGGAAGAACTTGAGCATATACTTTTTCTATTCCTAACTTTTGAGCTACACTATTTGCAGTAGTTTTATTGTCACCTGTTAATAAAATAGGTGTTATATCTTTTAGTTTTAAATTCTCTATTAACTCTTTAGCACCCTCTTTTATCGTATCAGCCAAGGCAAAAACTGCAACGCATTTTTTATCAAAAGAAGCTAAGATAACTCCACTTCCTTCCTCTAGTGATTTAGTATAAAACTCTAAATATTTATTTTCTAATAAAACTTCATTTTTTTCTAAAAAATCAAGATTTCCAATCAATACTTTTTTATCTTCAAAGTTTGCACTTATTCCTTTTCCTGCGATGATTTGAATATCTGTAAATATTTTGTCACAAGCTAGATTTTTTGCTTTAGCAAAATTTACAACTGCTTTTGAAATAGGATGTTCACTTTGTGTTTCAAGGGAAGCTAATATCTCAAGATATTTCTCTTCATACAAAGCATCTTTAACACTTATAATTCCAGTTGTTAAAGTTCCAGTTTTATCAAAAACTGCATATTTTATATCTTTTATAAGCTCAAGTATTTCTGGATTTTTTATCAAAATTCCCTCACGTGCACCTTTTCCAACTGAACTAACTATTGCAATTGGTGTTGCTAAACCTAAAGCACAAGGACAAGAGATAATCAAAACAGAAATTGAAGCTAAAATCGCGTCCATTGCATCACCAACAATAAAAAACCAAATCAAAAAAGTAGCAATTGAGATAACTATAACAGTTGGTACAAAAATATTAGCAACTTTATCTGCAAATCTGCTAATAGGAAGTTTTTTACTTTGGGCTGTACTTAAAAGAGCAACTATTTTAGAAAGTGTTGTATCTTTTGACTCTTTTAAAACTTCAACTTCTATAACACCTGAAGTATTTAAAGTTCCAGCTATTACCTCATCACCTATTGTTTTATATACAGGCATTGATTCACCTGTAAGCATAGAAGTATCAATATCTGCATTTCCTTTTTTTATGATTGCATCTGTTGATATTTTTTCTCCTGATTTTATAAGAACTTTATCTCCAACTTTTAACTGTGTAGCTAAGATAGTTTTATATGTTCCATCTTCACAAATTAAAGTTGCATTTAAAGGAGCTAAATCCATCAATTTTTTCAAAAAATCTGTTGCTTTTGCTTTTGAACGCTCCTCAAGTAATCGCCCTAAAAGTATAAAAGTAATGATAACAACCGCACCATCAAAATATAAAAATCTTAAATTTTCAGGGAATAAAGAGGGAAATAAAACTACAAAAACAGAATAAAAATATGCAGCACTAGTTCCTAAAGCAACTAAAACATTCATATCATAGTTTTTATTACTAACTGCCTTGTATGCCAAAACATAAAATCTTGCCCCTGCATAAAATTGGACAATCGAAGCTAAAAAAAACATCATATATTGATTTGTTTGCATATTTTCTAGAGGAAAAAACATTAAATAAAACATAATCACAGCAATACTTGCACTAAGAATAAAAACTCTTTTTAGTTCATTATATGCTTTTAGTTTACTCTTTTCCAAAGCTTCTAAATCTTCTTCAACCGAATAACCTAGTTTTTCTATTTTATTGATTAAACTTTGTTTATCCAAAAAATCTGTATTTATATAAAATTCGCCTTCATTTGAAGCAAAACTAACTTTTGAAGATTCTAAACCTTTCATTTTTGAAACAGCTCGTTCAATTCCATTTGAACAATTTACACAAGTCATTCCAGAAATATTTAGTTTGATTTTTTCTTTTGACATTGTTATTCCTTTATGCCATTTAGTGCGATTAGCAATAAGTTTTTTATATATTCATTCTTTATATAATAAAAAGACATTTTTTTATCTTTTGTAAACTCAACAATTCCATATTTTCTTAAAATCTTAAGTTGATGAGAAACATGAGATTGAGGGATTTGCAATAAATTCACCATCTCTCCCACACAAATTTCATACTCTAAAAGAGCAAATAAAATTTTCACTCGTATAGGATCGTTTAATGCTTTAAAAATATTGCTTAATTGGGCAAGTTCATTCTCATTGGGTAATTTTTTTTCTATATCACAAATATAACTTATATCTTCACAACAAGAACGAATAAGTTGTTTCAAATTACTCATATTACTCTTCTATAATTTCAAATCCGATTGAACTCATTTCTGCTTTAAAATTTGCTTCTTGTTCTTCATTTTCTATATTAACAGTAACTTCTTTTGGACTTGATTCTAAATTTACTTCGATTGGTCCAAAATCATCTTCCAAAGAACCTTTTACTAAATTTGCACATTTCATACAAGAAATATTTTTAGCTTTAAATGTTTTTTTCATAATTAATCCTTTTCATATGTTATTTTTATCATATGAAAATATTATCATATATAATAAACTATGTCAAGTTTTATTTATCCATTATTTGATAAATATTCATACAAATACAAATATTGTCTTAACTCTTTTAGGCTTTCAAGTTTTGTTCCCTCTTCTATCCAATTTTTTATATTTTCTGGAATCTCCAAAGGTTTTAAAAGTTCTTTTTTTTTCTCTTTTGAGATTTTTTCATGTTCAGTCAAAACAGAAATATGACTAAGAACTGAGGTTAATCCTAAATCTCTAATTTGAGATATTTCTTCTACACTTTTTCCCTCATTTAAAAGTTCGTAAGTTTCAAGATATGTTTTTGTGAGTTTCTTCAAGGGCTCTTTTTGTTCAAGTTTTTCAGAAAACTCTTCTTTTATCTCTTTTGATAAATTCAAAAAAGTCTCTCCATATTTTTCATATTTTACAAGACCAACACCATTTATATTTAACATTTCATCTTTTGTAATTGGCAACTTTAGGGCAAACTCTTTTAAAGTTTTATCTCCAAATATCACATAAGCTGGAACTTCGCTCTCTTGTGCAATCTCTCTTCGTAAGGTTCTGAATCTTTCATAAATTAGTTCATCAAAACTTAACTCTGTTTCTTCTTCTTGGATTTTTGAAGCGATTCCTAGTTTATCACTATCAATAAAAAGTTTCTCTTTCCCTTTTAAAATCTCTAAACCTAAAGTACTTATTTTTAAAGCTCTAAATTCCCCTAAAGTGAGAGCTTGAATATCTATTAATTTATCTGCAATTGCTATCCACTCATTTTTGCTCTTATCAGCACCCAAATTATAAACGCTCAGTTTATCATGTCCAAAATCTAATAACTTTTGATTTTTTGAACCTCTCAAAATATCTATAATGTGATTTAATCCAAATCTTTGTTCACTTCTATAAATAGCACTTAAAAGTTTTTGAGCATCTACACTCACATCAACCTGTTCAACTTCACCTTTTGTGCAGTTATCACATAGAGTTTTACAAGCTTCTATCTCATCTTCAAAATAACCTGCAATCATCTTATGACGGCAATTATTGCTCACACAATATCTATACATAAACTCTAACTTATCAAGTCCAGTTTGTTTGTAAGCATTATCGATGGCTTCTTCTATTTGTATTTTTCTTTTTACCTCATCAGATTTTGAGTAAAGCATATAAACATAAGACATGGCTCCATCACGACCTGCTCGACCTATTTCTTGATAATAGTTTTCAAGTGTTTTAGGCAAGGAAGTATGTATTACAAAACGAATATTTGATTTATCAATTCCCATACCAAAAGCGATAGTTGCTACCACAATATCTATTTTTTCATATACAAAATCATTAAAAACTTCATTTTTTCTATCATTGCTAAGTCCCGCATGATAAGCTTTTGCACTATATCCGCTTTCACTCAAAAACTCAGCTGTTGATTCTGCTTCTTTTCTTGTAAAAGTATAGATAATTCCACATAAACCTTTGTGAGTTTTTAGGAAGTTTAATATTTGTGTTTTCCCATTTGCGATTCTGGGTTCTACTTTTATATCAAGATTATCTCTTACAGTTTTTGCTCTAAAATGTCTAGGATTTTGCAAGTTCAAAGAAGAAGCAATATCAGCTTCAACTTTTTTTGTAGCAGTTGCTGTAAATGCACAAATAGCAGTATTTGGAAAAAATCTTTTTAATCTATCAAGATTTCTATACTCAGCCCTAAACTCATGCCCCCAAGCCGAAACACAGTGAGCTTCATCTATTACAAAATAGTTTATATTTATTCGCTGTAAAACGGCAACAAACTCATTTGAAGTGAACCTTTCAGGTGCAACATAGATAAATTTTAGTTCACCATTTAAAAGCTTTTGAAGAGTGAAACTATTTTCATCATTTGAAGTAGCAGAACTTATCATCTCTGCACTAATATTCAAATCATTTAAAGCCTTTATTTGGTCTTGCATAAGTGCAATAAGTGGAGAAATTACAACAGTAGTTCCATTCATAAGAAGTGTAGGAAGTTGATAACAAAGTGATTTCCCACCACCAGTTGGCAAAATTGTCAAAACATCTTGTTTGTTAAGAATGCAATCAACAACCTCTTCTTGGAAGCTTCTAAAATGCTCGTGTCCGAAAATATCTTTTAGTATTTGGTATTTTTTATTCATTTGGGATGGTAACATAGTTTGAATAAGGGGTTAGTAAAAGGTTGTTTTGTTAAATCAATTTTATTAAAATCTACTCTTATTTCGAGATTTTTGAATAAGAGTATTTTTAATATTAGAAGGAATCAAATTAACTTTTGTATGAAATTTCTTTTCAAGTTCATTTTTAATCTCTTCAATTTCAGGTTCATCACTTTTTAATCAAATTATATGTTTTAGTATATCTCCATTATAAATGCTTGTTTTAAAAGGTATAGTTATCGTTTAATTTTAAGTGTCTTTTATATAGAATGTGTGTAATAAATAAAAAAAAAGGAATAATTAGATGGGAACACTATTTTTTTTTGATGAAGAAGTATCGTTAAACAACAACAGCAGAGTAGAATGTAATCCAAGACAAGTTGAAGTTTTAGACAATCATTCTGTACCAGAAATTGTAATTGGGCCTATTGGTGAAGCACATAAAGGTGAAAGAGTAACTTTTAACGATTGGCAACAATTTGAAAATTTTGTTGAGGCTATTAATAAGCTAAAATCTAGACTTGAAGGTATTCACAAATAATAATTATACATACTATTAAAAAGCGAATCATATTATAAACAACTTTTTGCTCAACTCTGACATTAAATATTTTCACATATCTCACTTTGTATGGACAAAGTAAGCAAAACCACCAACAGCTTCGAAGCCCTTTGGGTTCCTTCACTTATTGTTTTATCTTTTCTGTCTTGCAAAACTCATAAATAAATATGCTCCCAGCATATTTATTTACTCAAACAGTTGCAAGCCTTTTCGAAAAGAGAAAACAAACATTCAACTTTGATTTTTATACTTATAACTTCTCTTTACTCAATTTAAAAAAGATAGTTTGAACACTAGGGATTTCCAGACTTTGTTGAAACCGGAAGTTTTAGAATAATTTTCGGAAAAGCCTGAGGACTGTTTGAGGAGAGAAAAGTGCTAAATGCACTCTTTCGACGAGTTCCGCAAGGCAGAAAACTTATTCTAAAACTGTAGGGTAGCTTTGCCTTCAACAATTTGTCTGGTTGCTTTTTGTCTTACTTTTTACAACTAAAAAGTAAGAAAAGCGAAGAACTTGTTCTTCAAGAGAAACTATTTCATAACATTACAAAAATAATTATGTGAATAAAAAAACTCTTAGTATATATTGAGGGTGTAAAAAACACCCTCAGATAGAATTATTGTCTTTGTTTCATTTGATGAGCCAAAAACTCTTCTTTACTAATATTTCCATCTTTGTTAGTATCAATCTCTGAAAATGGTGGTTGATTCCCCATATTTTTCATCATTCTACCTTCAGATGATTTTTCATCCATTCTTTTTTCTCGAGCTTCGTCCATCTCTTTGGCACTAATTACTCCATCTTTATTTAAATCAAAATCTTCAAAGTTTGGCATATTGAACCCTTGTCCCATGCCTTGACCCATCATACCTTGCCCCATACCTCTGTTTCCTTGATTATTTTGCATCTGTTTATTTTGACCTTTTAATAACTCTATTTCAGTCAATTTTCCATCTTTATTTGTGTCAAACATTGCAAATTCACCTGCATTTCCTGCATTTCTCATTGGCATTCCTGCAGATTCTTTTTGCGCTATTCTTTTTTCTTGTATTTCTTTAAACTCTTTTTCACTTATGAATCCATCTTTATTTGTATCATAAGTTGAAAACTCTATTGGACCTCTATTTGGTAATTCTTGTGCAACCACGGCACTCGTTAAAGCTGATAAAGAACCAGCAACTACTAAACTTAACTTAAATATTTTTACAATATTTTTCATAATCTTGTCCTCCTTATTTTGGTGTAATATTGTACTCTTTATTTTATTAATTATTTTTTTTACTATAATTGCGCATCAAATAATAGGATATATATAATGGAATTTGGACTTGATATATTTTTAATTCTTTTTAGTGTTGCTTTTGTAGCAGGACTAATTGATACAATTGCTGGTGGTGGTGGATTATTAACAATCCCTGCTCTTTTATATGTGGGAATACCACCAGCAGCGGCACTTGCAACAAACAAACTTCAAGGAACTTTTGGTTCATTCACGGCAGCCACATACTTTATTAGAAAAAAAATGGTTAATATAAAAGAGATGAAGTCAATGATTATACTTACATTTTTAGGAGCAGCTTTAGGTGGATTTGCTCTTTTACAAATTGATGCTTCAATTTTAAAACAAGTTATTCCCGTTTTACTTATAATAATTGGATTTTATTTCCTATTTTCTCCTAATATTGGTTCAATGGATAAAGAAAAACGTATTTCAGTTATATTATTTAGTTTTACTTTAGCTTTTGGTGTTGGTTTTTATGATGGTTTTTTTGGCCCAGCAACTGGTTCATTTTTTGCTATTGGATTTATTGCACTGTTAGGATTTAATCTAACAAAAGCAACTGCCCATGCTAAAGTGTTAAATTTTGTAAGTAATATCTCTTCACTTTGTTTTTTTATGTTTTTTGGAAAAATTTACTGGAGTATTGGTTTATGTATGGGAGTAGGACAAATGTGCGGTGCGTTAATTGGTGCAAAACTAGTTCTTAAAAATGGGCCTAAAATTATTAGACCAATTATTGTAATTATTAGTTTTGCAATATCAATTAAACTATTTTTATCTTAAAAAAATCTACTCGTTTATTATACTTTTTGTGTCAAGCACTTTTGAGAAAATACTCCCAAGTGCTGACATAAAAGAGTTATGAACCTCACTTGCTTTTACTTTTTTATCTAAAAAGACTAAATCTTTCGTAGTACAAGCATCATGGGCAACCGTACACTCAAATCCTAAATCAAATGCTGCTCTGGTTGTTGAATCTATGCACATATGACTCATCATTCCACAAATCACTAATTCAGTTACACTTAGTTTTTCTAATTCTACTTCTAAATTTGTTTCTAAAAAACTATTAGGAAAATTCTTTTGAATAATAATTTCATTTTCAAGGGGTTTTACATTTTCATGTATCTCCACACCTTTTGTATTTGGTAAAAAATATGTTGCACCTTTTCGTAGATTTATATGTTGCACATGAAATACTGGCATTTTATTTTTTCTAAAATAGTCCAATAACTCTTTTGCTTTTAAGCTAGCTTCCACAGGATTTACCAACTCGCAATTTCCACCTTGAAAATAGTCGTTTTGAATGTCTATAATTATTAATGCTTTATTCATTTTTTCTCCTTTTTATTGATTAATGTTATTCCTATAATTACTGTTATTATTCCAACTATTACATTTAATTCTAACTTTTCATCTAATAAAAAGTACGAAACAATTGCTGCACTTACGGGAACTAAATAAAAGATAGAAGATACCTTTGAAACTTCCCCATTTTTTATCATAATATATAATAGTGATAATGCCCCAATACTTACTCCAACTGCCATATAAAACATTGAAATATAAAACTCTGTATTCCAATCTATTTTTATATCTTCAAAAAATAAAAAAGGAAGAACTAAAATCATTGAACTAAAAGTTTGTATTGCCCCACCTGAAAAAACATTCATATGGGAACAGTATTTCTTTTGATACAAACTTCCAAAACTCAAACCCAACAGTGAAACTATTGACCAAAATAAACCAAGATATGAAGAAGATGAGCTATCAAGTTTTGAAAATACTACAAATCCAACTCCAATAAATCCAATAATTAATCCTAACCAAACTCTTTTATTTATATTTTCATTCAAAAATTTTAACGCTAAAAATGTAACTATTATTGGCTGTAGTGCAATAATTAAAGCATTTGTTGCCCCTGATATTCCATAACTCATAGATAAAAATCCGCCTATTGAAAAAGTTCCAACCGTTAAACTTCCTGCAATTGCAATTTGAAAAAACTCTTTTTTTGTTTTAGGAAATGTAACTTTAAAAAAATATGCAATCAAAAGTAAAATCAAAAAAGTGATTAAAAATCTTATTGCCAAAAAAGCCATTGGAGTTGAATGTACCAAACCATATTGGGCAAAAATAAATCCACTTCCATATAAAAATATAAAACAAAATGGCAAAATTGATCTTCTGATATAAGGCATTGCAAATCCTTTAATTTTATTGACTAATTAGTCAAGTAAAACTATAGCAAAATCTTGACTAATTAGTCAAGATTAAAAAAGAAAAATAATTTTATTTAAGTGAGTTTAAAAATAGTTCTAATTGAGAAATACAAATTTGAAAATAGTTACCATCTTGAGATTTTTTTGCAGTTCCTAAACAACCTTCTAGGGAAGCCACTACAAACATTGATAAAGCTTTTGTATCATTATGTTTTATTTCACCTTTATTTATAGCTTTTATTAAAACCTCTTCAATAATATTTTCAAATCTAAAATATACTTTTTCTAAAGCAATTTTAAAATCTTCATCAATTGGTGATAACTCTTGCATAAGATTGTTTAGTTTACAGCCACAAGTAAAATCAAAATTATTTCTATTTTTGATTAGTTTCATTAGTTCATCACAAATATTCTCTTCATATTTTAATAAAACAGAATATTTATCTTCAATATAAGAATTAACTTTTTCATTTACAACAGCTAATCCCAACTCTTTTTTTGATTTAAAATAGTGATACATTGAGCCTTTATTCATTGAAGCTTGTTTTAGTATTTTATCAATAGATGTTGCAGTATATCCATTGTGATAGATTTCATCAAAGGCAACATCTAATAATTTATCTCGTGAACTAATCATATTTTTTATCTCTTTTATTTCAAAATAACTTTTACATCATTCAAACTTTTTAAATCTGAAAACTTATTTAATAGAGTTGCTAATTGTACAACTTCATTGTTTTTCATTCTAATACATCCAGCTGATTCATTTGTTCCTATTGTTTTTTCATTTAAAGTACCATGTATTCTAAAAGTGCTTTTTCCATCAACTTCATGGGTAAGATTTATTTTTGCTGCACCCATATAGTTATATTTATCTCCAGGAAGAACTTTATTAGGAAGATTTATTCCTCTTTTTTTAAAGCTTTTAATTGTATCAGCTGTTGGATACCAAATAGGATTTAGTGAAATTTTTGAAACTTTTCCTACACCAAAAGGTTTTTCAATATTATCTTTTCCAGTTGATACTCTAAAAGTTTTAAGTTCCTTAAATTCATCATTTATTTTTGCTTTTAAACTCATTTTATTTGTCACTGAATCAACTTCAATTAGAAGTTGTTCATATTGAGATACATTCGATAAGAAATCTGAACTATTCTCTTTTTTTAGCTCTTTTACTTCAACTATTTTTTTAACTCGTGGTTTTTCAATTTTTTCCACTTCCTCTGTTTTATCAGCTTTTTCATAATTTATAACTCTTTGAACATGTTGAATATGCTCGCTAAGTTTTGGTACATTTTTTTCAACAATTGGTTCTACTGGCTTTTGAATTTTAGGAGCTTCTACTTTTTCAATCTCTTCAGTTGGAGTATTTTGCTCTTCTATTGGTTTTTGAATTTTTGTAGATTGAGTTTTTGTTTGTTTTTTTTCTTCATCAGCTTTGTCAAACTCTTCCATACTTATTTGTCTTAACTCTTCCATATATTTTAATTCATCTTTAGTATAAACAATTGGCTTTTTAACTCTTTTAGGTGGTTCTTCTGCTAGCTTTTGTCCCTCATAAAAAGGGTATGAATCCACAAATTTTAACTCTTCTACTTTTGGATTAGGAGATACTATCTCTAAAATCTTTTCGCCTCTTCTTTCATTTTTTACAGGAATCCCATTGTTTTCTGCAGTCTCATTTGACTTTTCACTTAAATCTATGAATAACTCATTTTTAGATTTTAAAGCAATTATCTCATTTGATAATTTTTTTATAAAAGGTCTTTGTTTTTTCACAAATGTAGATGAAAATTTCATTGCATATTTTGCACTATTTTCATCTGCAAAAATTCCAAAATCAGTTAAATATTTTCCACTTTTATCTTTTGTGATAAATACATCTATTGGAGTATCTTCTAAAATTTTATTTTTACAATTGATAGCATCTTCTAAAACTGAATTAATACAAACAGAGATAGTATACTTTTGCGTTGATGCATAAATAAATGAACTGCTAGCTAATATTAATAATAAAGGCAAAACTTTTTTTATCATTGTTTTAAATTATTCCTCATTTCCATAATGCTACTATTTTACCTTTTAATTCTTATAAATTTGTAAAATAGTTACAAATATTTACGCTTAAATCTGGAATTTTGTGTTATAAAATAATAAATATGCTAAACTTCCAAATTAATTTACATCCGTTATTATAAGGAATTTTAATGTTATCAAGTGACAATTTTATAAATTTAGGTACTAAATTTCAAACAACTTGCAAACCAATGTCTAGAATATTTATTTTACTTACAGTTCCAACTGCCTTATTTGCAATTATAGTTTTATGCTACTTAGGTCAATTACCATTAAAAGTAGAAATTCATAGTGTGATTTTAATAGGATTTATCTATTTTATTTATCTATTTTTTATAAAACACAATGCATATCATGTTTCATGCAAATTTAAAACTCAACATGAAAGTATGTTTTTTTCTTTAAAAGATTATGTTGATAATAATTTACTAACTATTGATAATATAACAAAAGCAAATGGAAGTGTTGATGACTTTTTAAAAGATTATACAAGTAATCTAAGAAACACAAACTTTTCATCAATTGCCTCAGGAATTTTTCCAACACTTGGTATTTTAGGAACTTTTATATCAATTGCTCTTAGTATGCCTGATTTTTCATCTGGAACTACAGATGCTTTAGAAAAAGAGATTTCATTACTTTTAGGTGGAGTAGGAACTGCTTTTTATGTTTCTATTTATGGTATTTTCTTATCAATTTGGTGGACTTTTTTTGAAAAAATAGGAATGAGCAGATTTGAACATGACACTTTTTTAATCAAAGAAGAGACAAAATCATTCTTCTGGACAAGAATTGATATTGAATCAATTCACATAAAAAGTAATCTTGATAACTTCTCTAAAATGTCAGAAGTATTTGAAAAATTAACTTCAAGTGACCTAATGGACAATATAAATCTTTTAATAGAAAAAAGAGTTGCCCTACTTGATGATATTTTGAAAAAAGAAGTTTTATTATCTGCAAAAATTGATGATAATATTGATAATAACGAAAAACTATCAATCATGTTAAAAGATATGACTTTAAATATGAGTACAACAATTAGAAGTTTTGAACAACAAAAAGATTCTTATGTATTAAGTGCACAATTACTAAATAATAGTATTGAAAAATTAAATGGACATATGGACAATTTAAGTTCAGATAATCTAAAAGCAATTTATTCAAATATTATAAAAAGTATTGAAACTATGAAAAGTGATATGGAAAAAATTGAGTGGAAATTTAAACAAGGCCTTGATGAATATGACGCTAAGTTTACAGATAAATTACAAAATTCACTTGAAACAATAGACCAACAAACAGTAAAAATTATAGAAGATTTAACAGAATTTAAAGAACTATCAAAGTAGCCATAAATGTACAACAATGAACAAAAAAATGATGAAAACTTCTGGATTTCTTATGCAGATTTAATGGCTGGATTACTTTTTGTATTTATATTAGTACTTGGTGCTATTGTAATAAAATATATTTACACACAAAGTAATTTAGAAAAAGAAAAATATGCTTTAAATCAAAGTCAAGAAGAGTTAATAAGTAAGACTGAAGTATTAAATAAATTAAACTCTTTAATAAAAAATCTTGAAGATGAAAAAACAGAATTATCAAATCAGTTGTCAAAATCAAATGAAACTATTAATCTAAATAATGAAGAACTTCAAAAACTAAAAGATGTTTTATTAGGTTATGAAGCAAAAGATAAAGAACAAACAACTGAACTTGAAAATAGACAAAATCAAATAACTCTAAAAGATAGTGAATTAACTGTTTTAGTAAATAAACTATTGGAGCAAGAGAAAGCTCACCAAAAAACTGTTGAAGAGTTTGATATTACAAAAGCTAAAATCAAAAGCCTAACTGGAATAAAACTAAATGTTATTACAAAACTAAAAGAGAGACTTGGAAAATCTATAAATATAGATGAAAAAAGTGGAGCTATAAAATTTTCTTCAAATATTTTATTTGACCAAGGTGCATATAAATTAAAAGAGGACTCAAAAAAAGAGTTAGATGGAATCTTGAAAAAATATATTTCTACACTTCTTGAAGATAAAGAGATTAGAAAATATATCTATGGAATTACTATTGAAGGACATACAAATAGTGATGGTACATATTTAAGTAACTTACAGCTTTCTCAACAAAGAGCTTTAGAAGTTATGCAATTTTTACATGAAACAAGTGGAATTGATAAAAACTTATTAAATAAATATGTAAGTTCAAGTGGAAAATCATCTTCTGAATTAATTTATAATAAAGATGGTTCAGAAGATAAAGATAATTCAAGAAGAATTGAAATTAAATTTATCATCAAAAATGATGAAGCAGTAAAAGAACTTCAAAACTATTTAGGAACAAAAGAGTGATGAAAATATCAAAAGAATCACTTTATGAACCTAAAAATCTGCAAGCTCTAAGAGCTGAGATAAATGCAAAACTAAAGAAGAAAAATAAATTTTCTTTCTTTAGGAAAATTAAGAGATTCTTTTTAAGGAAATAAACTCTTTAATATTATTAGCCACCATTTCAACAAGTCTAGTTCTAGCTTCCACGCTTGCCCAACCAATGTGTGGAGTTAGCAAAAGTTGATGTTTATTTTTCACTTTTAAAAGTGGATTATCTTCTAAAATTGGCTCAACTGAAACCACATCAATTCCACAATAAATCTCTTTTTCATCAATTATTTTTGCCAAATCTGCTTCGTTTATAATCCCTCCACGTCCTAAATTTAGTAAAATTGCACCAGTTTTTATATTTTTCATATTTTCATAGTTTAATAAATCCTTTGTATTTTCATTTAATGGACAATGAATACTTATAATATCGCAAGTACTTAATAACTCATTTAATTCAACTCTCTTATATTCACTATTACTATTTTTCCCACTTGTTGAAAAATATACTATTTCACAATCAAAGGCTTGCGCTTTTTTTGCAAAATTTCTTCCAATATCACCAAGTCCTATAATTCCCACTTTTTTTCCATCTAGTTCAAAAAATGGTTTATCAATGTGTGTAAAAATTTTTGAATTTTGCCAGTTTTGCTCATCTACATATTTTTTATAATAATCAAGTTTTTGAACAAATTGAAAAATCATTGCAAAGGCAACTTGTACTACACTAGAACTTGAATATCCAGCTACATTTTTTACTTCAATACCTTTTTCTTTTGCATAAACTAAATCTACATTATTTGTTCCAGTTGCACTTATACAAATTAGTTTTAAATTTGAAGCATCCATAATCTCTTTTGAAATAACAACTTTATTTGTGATTACAATATCTACATCTTTCACTCTAGAAATTGTTTCAGTTGGAAGTGTAATGTCATAAGAAATCACTTCACCTAAACTCTCAAAAATACTCATATTAATATCAAATCCTAAAGTTGCTCTATCTAAAATTGCTATTTTCATATTTATCTCCTAATTTCTTCTTTGTCCAGGTTTTGGAGGTGTTACCTCTTTTTGTAAATCAACACTTAAATTATTGTAAAAAAGTTCTCCATAATTTGTCTCTCTATTAATAGTTTCATAAGCCTGTTTAATATCATTATTATATTTTAGTGCATCTTGTAAAATTTTAATGATTTTTACAGATTCTAAAAAATTCACATGAGATGGAGCTTCTATTGGTGAAGAGTAATATTTATGCATTCTTTCAACCAATGACTTATTTCTAATTTCTATAAAAACAGATTCAATTGGTGATTTAAAAAAAAGCACCTTTTGTTTTACATTTATTGAAATATATGTTGTTTCCATTCCGTAAATTTTTCTTGAATATGAATCAAATAAAAAAAGTTTTTTATTATAGTTATTATTAAAAAGTTCATATATAAGTTCTAAGATTTTAATCTTTTCATCTTTAGTATAAAAATTTCCAATGATTGCAAAACAAAAAGATAAAATGGATTTTATTGAATACCATTCAGTTGTATCATAATCATATTTTAGCATCTGATTTATTCTTGCTTGTTTCAATTCTTCAATATCTGTACTTGTTGTTGATTTGTACACTTTCTGTACAGCAGAATCCCTATACATAGGTCCTGGAAACTGCGCTTGAATTACAAATCTTCTATTTTGCTCTTGTTCCATTATGTATTTTAATCTTCCATGATAGTCTTCATCAATGATTCTTACCTCTTTTTGGGGTATTTGTGTTATTGATTTTAAAAACTCTTCACCATTACAACCATCCTCCCAAATATAGTCTGGATACCTGAATGTTTGACAAATTTTGTCTTTTATTTCTTTGTTTGGTTCTATGTCTGTAATCTTATCAATCCACGATGTAACCGTTCTTCTATCTTTGTTTATTAATACCGCAAATTTTGAAATACTTAAGTTTGATCTTTTAAATATCTCTATAAATTTTTCTATTGAATTTTTATAGTTCATAACAACACCTTGAATGTAATATTTACACCATTGTACTATTTTTTTACATAAAATCAAATATAGTACATTTATATATTTTATGTAATTAAATTGTAATTTATAATTCAAGAATCATACATCACTACTATGTATAAATTATGTATAATTACTTACAACTTAAATTTAAAGGATGTGTATGAGCGCAGGAAAAAAATTTAGAGAAGCCTTAAAAGAAGAGTCTCCTTTACAAATCGTAGGAACAATTAATGCTTACCAAGCATTACAAGCAACAAAAGTAGGACATAAAGCAATCTACTTATCAGGTGGAGGTATTGCTAATGCTTCTTACGGTTTACCAGACTTAGGTATGACAATGATTGAAGACGTATGTATTGACGTTAGAAGAATTACTTCTATTTGTGATACTCCATTAATCGTTGATGCAGATACAGGTTGGGGACATGCATTTAATGTTGCAAGAACTGTTAAAGAATTTATTAGATCTGGTGCAGCTGGTATGCATATTGAAGATCAAGTTGCTGCAAAAAGATGTGGACACAGACCAAATAAAGAGTTAGTATCTACTGAAGAAATGTGTGACAGAATTAGAGCTGCTGTTGATGCTAAAATGCAATTAGATCCAGATTTCTACATCATTGCTAGAACTGATGCACATGCTAGCGAAGGTCAAGCAGCTGCAATTGCTAGAGCAAAAGCTTATGTTGAAGCTGGAGCAGATGCAATTTTTGCTGAAGCTGTTCACACTTTAAAAGAGTACAAAGAATTTACTGATCAAATGAGTGTTCCAGTACTTGCAAACATTACTGAATTTGGAGCTACTCCAATGTTCACAACTGAAGAATTAGCTTCTGTTGGTATTGCAATGGTTCTTTACCCATTATCAGCATTTAGAGCAATGAATAAAGCTGCTTTAGCTGTATACCAAGAATTAAAAGATAAAGGTACTCAAGAAGGTGTTCTTGATACTATGCAAACAAGAATGGAATTATACGATATGTTAAATTACCATGCTTATGAGCAAAAAATGGATGAATTATTTTCAAAAGGTAAAGCTAAGTAATTAGCTTTACAAAAAACAAAATTTGAATAAATAAAACTAAGGAGAAAATATGGGTGGATTAGCAGGTGTTACAGCTGGAAGTTCAGCAATTTGTACATGTGGATTAGGAAATGGTTTAAATTATAGAGGATATGCAATTCAAGATTTAGCTTTAAAAACTGATTTTGAAGAAGTTGCATATTTATTATTAGTTGGTGAATTACCAAATAAAGCTCAATTAAAAAATTTCCAAAGAAAAATTATTGCAGGAAGAGAATTACCAATTTCTGTAAAAAATGTTTTAAAATCAATTCCAGCTTCTTCTCATCCAATGGATGTTATGAAAACTGCAACTTCAGCTTTAGGATGTATTGAACCAGAAGCAGAAGATTTTTCTGATCAAATGGCTAAAATCATTAGATTATTAGGAGCTTTCCCATCATTTTTAGTTTACTGGCACCACTGGCATAAAAATGGTAAAGAAATTGAATTAAAATCTGAAGAAACTACAATTGCTGGTTATATCTTAGAAAGATTAAAAGAGAAAAAACCATTAGCTGTTGAAGTAAAAGCTATGAACGCTATGTTAACTTTATATGCAGAGCATGAATTTAATGCTTCTACATTTGCAAACAGAATTACTGCTTCTACATTATCAGACATCTACTCTTGTATGACAACTGGTATTGGTACTTTAAAAGGTCACTTACATGGTGGAGCTAATGAAGTAGCTATTAAATTCGTATTACAATTTGACAATGTTGAACATGCATTAAAATCAGTTGATGAATTATTCGCTAAAAAAGAAAAAATCATGGGATTCGGTCACAGAGTATATAGAAACTTAGACCCAAGATCTCCAGTTGGATTTGAATTAGCAAATGAATTAAAAGAGTTAGAAACTTCTGACCCTAAATTATTTGATATTGCAAAAGCTATCAGAGACAAAGTAAAAGCTGAAAAAGGTTTACCAGATAATATCGACTTCTTCGGTGGATTAATTTACCACTATATGGAAATCGAAAGATTATACTATACACCATTATTCATTATGTCAAGAGCTGCTGGATGGGCTGCTCACGCATTTGAACAAAGAGCAAACAACAGAATTATCAGACCAAGTTCAGAGTATACTGGACCAGAGCCAAGAGAATTTGTTGCTATGGAAGACAGAAAATAATTACTTTTTAAATACGATTTTAAGTTAGTCTCAAATTTTGAGACTACTTAAAAATTGGTGGCAATTGCCAAAATCTCACAAAACTATATTATATGGATATAAAAAATGACAAACGAAAAATATCTTAAAGACCTAGCTGGTGTTGATGGTGTTAAGTATTATGATGTTAAATCTGCAGTTGAAGATATCACTCCAGGTTCATTCGCAAAACTTAACTATACATCAAGAGTATTAGCAGAAAATTTAATTAGAAAATGTCCTAGCGAAGATTTAAAAGATTCACTAGTTCAATTAATTGAAAAAAGAACTGACAAAGATTTCCCTTGGTTCCCATCAAGAGTTATTTGTCATGATATTCTTGGACTTACTGCTTTCGTTGACCTTGCAGGTTTAAGAGAAGCTGTTGCATCAAAAGGTGGAAACCCTGATAAAGTAAATCCAGTTGTTCCAACTCAATTAATCGTTGACCACTCATTAGCAGTTGAGTGTGGTGGATTTGACCCTGATGCTTTCCAAAAAAATAGAGATATTGAAGATAGAAGAAATGCAGATAGATTCCACTTTATTAACTGGACTAAAGAAGCATTTAATAATGTTGACGTTATTCCTCCAGGTAATGGAATTATGCACCAAATCAACTTAGAAAAAATGTCTCCTGTTGTACATTTAAATGATGGAATTGCATCTCCTGATACATTAGTTGGAACTGACTCTCATACTCCTCATGTTGATGCACTTGGTGTTATCGCTGTTGGTGTTGGTGGATTAGAAGCTGAAAACGTAATGTTAGGAAACCCATCTTATATGAGAGTTCCTGAAATCATCGGTGTAAAAATTGTTGGTGATAGAGCTGAGGGAATTACAGCAACTGATATTGCACTTGCTATGACTTCATTTTTAAGAGAAAACAATGTAATTTCTGCATACTTAGAGTTCTTCGGACCTGGTATTAAATACCTTAACTTAGGTGATAGAGCTACTATTGCAAATATGACTCCTGAGTACGGAGCAAGTGCTGGTATGTTTGCTATTGATGAACAAACTATTGCTTACTTAACAATCACAGGTAGAGAAGCTTCTCAAGTTAAATTAGTTGAAGCTTATGCAAAAGCTAATGGATTATGGGCTGATCAATTTGCTGATGCAACATATGCAAGAACTATTGAATTTAATTTATCAAATGTTACAAGATCATTAGCTGGTCCTTCTAAACCACACAAATTAGTACCAACTTCAACTTTAAGAGCTGAAGGTATTGTAAAAGAATGGTCACAAGAAGGTGATTTCATTCCTGATGGTGGTATTTTAATTGCTGCAATTACTTCTTGTACAAATACTTCAAATCCAAGAAACGTTATTGCGGCTGGATTATTAGCTAAAAAAGCTAACGAACTTGGATTAACAAGAAAACCATGGGTTAAATCTTCATTAGCACCAGGTTCAAAAGTAATTGAAGTTTATTTAAAAGAAGCTGGATTATTACCTGAAATGGAAAAATTAGGATTTGGTGTTGTTGGATTTGCATGTACTACTTGTAATGGTATGTCAGGTGCATTAGACCCTAAAATTCAAAAAGAAGTTGTAGATAGAGATATTTATACTACTGCTGTATTATCAGGAAACAGAAACTTTGATGGAAGAATCCACCCATACGTAAAAGAAGCATTCTTAGCATCACCAGCACTTGTTATTGCTTATGCATTAGCTGGTACTATCAGATTTGATATTGAAAATGATGTGTTAGGTAAAGATAAAAATGGAAATGACATTAAATTAAAAGATATCTGGCCATCAGATGCTGAAATTAATGCTGTTGAAAAATCTTGTGTTAGACCTGAAATGTATAACAATATTTATGAGCCAATGTTTGCAAGAAATGGTTTAGCTGGAATTAAAGTTGATCCATTCTATAAATGGAATACTCAATCTACATATATTAACAAACCTCCTTATTGGGAAGATGAATATATGCAAATGCCAGCACTAAAAGGTATGAGACCATTAGGTGTATTCCCTGATAATATTACAACAGACCACTTATCTCCATCAAATGCGATTTTACCAACATCTGCATCTGGTGAATATTGTTTAAAAATGGGATTACCTGTTGAAGACTTAAACTCTTATGCAACACATAGAGGGGATCATCATACAGCTTCAAGAGCTACATTAGCAAATCCAAAATTATTTAACGAAATGGTTAAAAAAGAAGATGGAAGTGTTAAACAAGGTTCTTTAACTATGATTATGCCAGAAGGTAAAGAATCAAGAATGTGGGAAGCTATTGAAACTTACACAACTAGAAAACAACCTTTAATTATCATCGCTGGAACTAACTATGGTCAAGGGTCTTCAAGAGACTGGGCTGCAAAAGGTGTTAGACTTGCAGGTGTTGAAGTTTTAATTGCGGAATCAATTGAAAGAATTCATAGAACTAACTTAGTTGGAATGGGTGTACTTCCATTACAATTCAAAGATGGTGAAACAAGACATACTTACTCTATTGATGGAACTGAAGTATTTGACATTGAGGGTGAAATTACTCCAAGATGTGATTTAACAGTTGTTATGACAAGAGCAAATGGTGAAGTTGTTAAATTCGATGTTTTATGTAGATTAGATACTTCTGCTGAAGTTGATGTTTACAAAAATGGTGGTATTTTACAAAAATTCGCTAAAGATGTTATTGCATCTTCAAAAAAATAAATATCTAAAGAGCTTTTGCTCTTTAGAATTTAGAAAAACTATTTAAAAAAATCAAAAGATTTTTTTTGAGAGTTTTTAAAGCAAAACTATTTTTTTAAGGAAAAAACACATGAGTAATTACAAACCACAATTCAAAGTTAAAGCTACATACATGAGAGGTGGAACTTCGAAAGGTACTTTCTTCAATATTGCTGATTTACCTATAGAAGCACAAAAAGATCCAAAAAAAAGAGATAGACTACTTCAAAGAATAGTAGGAAGTCCTGACGTTTATAAACAACAAATGGATGGAATGGGTGGAGCTACTTCTTCTACTTCTAAAGCTATTTTAGTTGGAAAATCAACTGTTCCAAATCATGATGTTGATTACTATTTCTGTCAAGTTTCAATTGATCAAGATTTTGTGGATATGAGTGGAAACTGTGGAAACTTATCAAGTGCAGTAGGTCCTTTTGCTATTAAAGAAGGTCTAGTTGATAATGTACCTGAAAATGGTGTTTGTTGTGTAAGAATTTGGCAAGCAAATATCAAAAAAACTATTCTTTGTTATGTAACAATGGTTGATGGTATGGTTAAAGAGATGGGAGATTATTACATCGATGGTGTTGCATTCCCTGCTGAAGAGATTGTTTTAGAATTTGCAGAACCAGTTGACCCAAGTGAAGAATTATTTCCAACAGGAAACTTAGTAGATGATTTAGAAGTTCCAGGAATTGGTACATTTAAAGCTACTATGATAACTGCTGGAATTCCTACTTGTTTTGTTAATGCTGCAGATATTGGATACAAAGGAACTGAACTTCAAGCTGATATTAACTCAGATGCAGCTGCACTTGCTAGATTTGAAACAATCAGATCTTATGCTGCATTAAAAATGGGTTTAATTTCTGATTTAAAAGAGGCAGAAACTAGACAACATACTCCAAAAATTGCTTTTGTTGCACCTGCTTCTGATTTTACTACTTCAAGTGGAAAAGAGATTAAAGCAAATGAGATTGATTTACACGTACGTGCATTATCTATGCAAAAATTACACCATGCTATGATGGGAACTGCTTCAGTTGCTATTGGAGTTGCTGCTTGTATTGAAGGAACTTTAGTAAATATTGCTGCTGGTGGTGGAGAAAAATCTGCTGTTGAATTTGGTCACCCATCTGGAACTTTAAAAGTTGGTGCGGTTATTCAAAAAGAAAATGGTAAATTTATAGTTGATAAAGCAACTATGAGTAGAAGTGCTAGAATTATCATGGAAGGTCATGTTCATGTTCCTGCAGGAACTATTGATTAATAATCATTCCTAATCTTTAAATTCTACTTAAAAAAGGTCTGAAGTGAAACTTCAGGCCTTTTTTTATCCTTTAATTATTAATATTATGTTACCATTCCGCAATAAAATCTAGGAGACAAGTAATAATGGATAATTCATTTAAATTTAATCCTTATGAAGCCCTAAAATCAATACTTGAAATAACTTCTTATCACACAGGTGATGAATTTATAGAACATACAGCAATAGCAATTAAAAAATTATTCCAAGCTGATTTAGTATATATAACTAAAGCTATAGATTTTAATCCTACAACAAAAGTGAAAATTTTATATTCTACAAATGACAAAGTTCCAAATATTATAGATTTAAATGGAGTTCCAGGGAAATTTGTTTTTGATAATAAAATTATAAAAATAAAAGAGCATGTAAAATATAACTTTTTAGATTTACTTGATGAAAAATTTGAAAGTTTCTATGGTATTCCTATAACTGATGGGAAAGGTAATTGCGTAGGACATATAGCAATTTACTCTAAATTGGCTAGAGAATTACCAGTAGAAATTAATGATATAGCATTAATATATTCAAGAAAAATTGAAAGAGAAATGAGAAGAATAGAGTTAGAAAAAGAGAACCAAATAATTAGAAATCAATTACAAGAATTAACAATTACTGATACATTAACTTCTTTATTTAATAGAAGATATTTTGGAAAAGTTTGTTCTGATGTTTTTGCACAAGTTAATAGAGGTTCTACAAAAGCAACTTTAGCATATATTGATATAGATAACTTCAAAAGTATAAATGATAAATATGGCCATGAAGGTGGGGATGATGTTCTTAAATATTTTGCAGAAATATTATTGGATAATACAAGAAAGGGTTTAGATTACGTATTTAGACTTGGTGGTGAAGAGTTTTGTGTAATTAGTATTGATAATACTCTTCAATATGCAAATGAACATATGAATAGAATTATGAGTATAACTTCAGAAAAATTTTCTACAACAAGATTTGGAGAAGTTACCCTTAGTATTGGAATTGTAGAGTTTGATAAAAAATTCAAAACTTATGATGAAATTTTAAACTTAGCAGATAAAAAAATGTATGAAGCTAAAAAAAGTGGTAAAAACGCGATAGTAAAATAAGAAAAATTTCTTATTTTACTAAAGATGAAATCTCTTTAAAAACTGGATTCTTTGCAGTTAAAGTTAATTCAAAAAGCAAAGATTCATATGTTGTAGGAATTACTCCCGCTTGAACTAATCTAGTAATTGCCATATCTGTATCTTTTTGTTTTCTTGATGTACAACAATCAGTAACTAAAACAACTTCAAATCCACCCTCAAGTAAATCTAAACAAGTTTGTAAAACACAAACATGAGTTTCAATTCCAGCAACAATCACAACTTTTTTATTTGTTACATTAATTGCATCTATTGTCTCTTCGTTTTTATAACAAGAAAATGTCACTTTTTCAAAGTGAGGATACTCTTCAACTAATTCTTTTAAAGATGGAATTGTCTCACCAATTCCTTTTTTATACTGTTCATTTACTATAAAAGGAACACTAAGAACCTTTAAACCTTTTACTAATGTAACTAGATTTTTTTCAGTCTCTTCTTTATTTGTAACATGTGGGTATAACTTATCTTGAACGTCAACTAAACAAAAAAGTGCATCTTCAACATTTATTCTCATATTATCTCCTTGATTTAAATTTATTTAAAAGCTAATTTTTCAGCTCGCTCTAGTAACTCTTTTGCACCTTGGTCAATAAAAAGTTGAGCTAAATTTCGACCAACTTTTTCATAATCATTAACATCTGCAGTTATATCTTCGCTTATATATTCACTTCCATCTGGCATTCCAACAATTGCTTGAACTCTAACAGAATTTTCATCAATAATAGTTGCTTTTACTCCAATAGGAACTTGACAACCACCTTGAAGTGTATCAACAAAACTTCTCTCAATTGTTGATTCTATATGTGCATCATTATCATTTAATACTTTTACAATTTCTAATACTTCTGGATTATTTGTAGTTTCAATTCCAAGTGTTGCTTGTCCCATTGATGGAATCATAACATCTGTTTCAATTGGTGTAAAAAATTTAACTTCATTTTCAATTTGAAGTTTTTGAATACCAGTAGCTGCAAGTATAATTGCATCATATTCACCTGCATTTAATTTTGCAATTCTAGTATTAATATTTCCTCTTAAATCTTTTAAAACAATATCTGGTCTTAACATTTTAATAGCCATTCTTCGTCTTAAACTTGTTGTTCCTACAATTGCACCTTGAGGTAAATCATCTAAAGAAGCATATTTATTACTTAAAAGTGCATCTCTTGGGTCAAATCTTTTTGTAACAGCAGCAAGTTGTAAGCCATCTTCAAATTGTGTTGGAACATCTTTTAAAGAGTGAACTGCTAAATGTGCACTTCCTTCAAGCATTGCTACTTCAAGCTCTTTTGTAAAAAGTCCTTTCCCTCCAATTTTTGCCAAAGGAACATCTAAAATTTTATCACCTTTTGTTACAAACTCTTGAAGTTCAATTTGCATATCTGGATAATGTTCTTGAAGTTTCGCTTTTACATATTCACTTTGCCAAAGGGCAAGTTGACTTCTTCTTGTTGCTATTACTAATTTTTCCATATTACCTTCTTAATAAATTTATTTTTTACCTAATGTCTCATATTTTTGTCTTGTAGAATCTTTAACTTTATTTACAAATATAGTTGGAGTTCCTTGAACCATAACTTCTTCACCCATTTTAATGTCTTTAGTTATAAGTTCATTTATTTTATTATCTGAAAGCTCTTCTATTTTTATATTTGTTTTAAACTCTTTATTAAATGCTTCTAAGATTTTCTTTTCATCTATTGTTTTTACATCAAAATATGGTTCCCAATCTGTTTCATAAGCTTTTAACTCAACATTTTTAAGACCTTTGTGTTTAGCAATTTCTACTAATTTTGATAAAGGTGTTGCAGCTGGATGAATTGAAAGAGGGAAATTATAATAATATAAAGCAATACTATCACTATTTTTATTTACATATTTAATTACATCTGGTAAATAATCTTTACAAAATGGACATAATGGATCAGAAAAAACTACAAGTTTATCTTTTGCATTAGGATTTCCTGCAATTAATTTTGCTTTATCATGGTAATTGTCAGTTAAATTTGGTGTTACTACATCTTTTAAAGATTTTCCAGTTTCTGAATCTATTAATTCTAAAGAGATATATTTTCCATCAGAAAAAATAATATCTTTTGCATCTATATCTTTTCCTTGAATATTAGCTTTAACATCTAATATATATCCATACCAACCACTTAGTGGTAACTCTTTTTTTGTATTAATTTTTATATCATTAATTTTAACGTTTGGATTTTGAGATATTCTTTTTTGCTCAAAACTGATGATATTTTCATCACTTGTTGCTGCATATAATGCACTCGATAATAAAATACTTATTGATAAAATTTTTGAAAATTTATTCATTTATTTTTCCTTGTTGAAAGTTAGATTATAGTCTATCTTTTTAATATTAATAAAAAGTTAATATTTAACTTCTTGCTTTTACTGTGATTTTTTTAATATCAAAAAGCTCTTTTGCTTTATCTAGCATTTTTGAATTTAATATATCATTCAACTGTAACTCTTGTTGTGAGGGTTGAGTAACTGCACCTTTATGCATATCAGCCACACAACCTGAACCCATTTCAATCTCTTCAAGCATCGAACTTGTATCATTTGAATTTTCAATAACTTCATTAGAAGAAATCTCATTTTGAGAAACAGAATTTGTTTCTTCTTTTTCTTCTACTTTTTTATTTTCTAGTACGGAGGGTTCTTCCTTTTTGAAATCTAGCTCAACATCATTTCCAAAAATATCTTGAGCGAAAGTTTTTATTATTCCAAAATGTTTATATAAAAACTTTCTATCTTCATCTTGAGCATAAGAAGTTATATATAATTTTTTGTTCTCAAAACCATTAAATATAAAATTCTTTTCAAAACATTCACCTAAATCAGGGTCTCTATCATAAACTTTTGCAGTTAATTTTTCATATAACTCATTTTGAATATCTGTTTCTTCTTCAAATACTTCTTCTAGTGGAACAATTTCTATCTCTTCAAAAATATTTGCTGGAACTTGATGTTCAATTATTGGCTCAATTGCAATCTCTTTTGGTTTTTCTATCTCAATTTCTTTTGCAACTGCAGGAGCTGGTGTCATTGGCAAATCATCAAATGGAGTTGAATAATCAACAACTTCAATTGCATCAATCATTCCTAAATCCATAATATTATCACTTTGAACTAATACCTCATCAAAAGGAGTTACTTCTTCTATTTTTGTTTCAGGTTCAACAAAAACTGGTTTTATCTCTTCTATCTTTTCAATAACTCTTTCAATTGCTTTTTCTTCAATTTTTTCAATTGGCGCTTCAACAACTTTTTCAACTATTTTTTCTACAGGTTTAGAAACTGGCGTCTCTTTTCTAACTTCTAATTTTTCAACTTGATTTATAATATCATCAATAGTTTTTAAATTTGTAGCTTCTATCATTTTCATAAAAGTTAAAATTAAAACAAAACCACCATCACTATTTATTGCTAATAAATGTTTTGCATCACTTAAAATTCTGAAAAATCTATCAAATAAAAGTAAATCAAACTTTGTATCTTTACTTAACATCTTATCTTTTAAATAAATAGCCATTTCATCACAAATTTGAGAAACTTCGTAAACTTCTAAATCTTTGATTATTTGATTTATATCACCTTTATTTAAAATAATTGAAAAGATATTATCCATTAATTTTGGGTCAATCAAACCTAACATATCAACAACACTTGTTGTATTTACTCTTCCCTTTGAAAAAATAATAGCTTGGTCAAGTAATGTTAAAGTATCTCTTAAACTTCCTTGTCCAGTTCTTGCAAGTATCTCTAAGGCATCTTTTTCATAAGCTATGTTTTCTTCATTTAAAATATGAGATAAATGATGAATTACATCAGCAGTTGCAATTTTATTAAATCTAAAATGTTGAGTTCTACTTAAAATCGTAGCTGGTAATTTTAGTGGGTCTGTTGTTGCTAAAATAAATTTTACAAAAGGTGGTGGTTCTTCTAAAGTTTTTAATAAAGCATTAAACGCCTGAGTTGTAAGCATATGAACTTCATCGATTATAAATACTTTGAATCTTCCAGAACTTGGTTTATATTTTGTATGTTCTATTAAATCTTTTATATCATCAATTCCACGATTTGAGGCAGCATCCATTTCAATAACATCAAGATGTCGATTTGAGTTTGCACTTTTACAATTATCACAAACTTCACAAGGTTTAGAAGTTGGTCCTTCACTACATAACAAAGCCTTTGCCATGATTCTAGCTGTTGAAGTTTTTCCACTTCCTCTAAGACCTGAAAACAAATATGCGTGAGATAACCTATCTGAATCCAAAGCTAATGATAGAGTTTGAGAAACTGTACTTTGCCCAACTAAATCTTCAAATCTATGAGGTCTATATTTTAAGGCTAAAACTCTTTTTTCTAAAATCTCTTGACTCATATGGTACACTTCCTAACTTCTATATTTTTATTTTCTAAAATTTTTTCAATCATTTGTTTATTTATTTCACCAGTAAAACAAACATTTATTTCAAGATTTCCCTCATTTTTATGGCCTATTTCTTCACTTAAAAGCAATAATCTTTTTGCTATTGCATTTCCAGTTTCTATTAAAGTCACATCATTTGCCATAACTTTTTTTATAACTTCATCCACTAAAGGATAATGAGTACAACCTAAAACAATTGTATCTACACCATTTTGTTTCATTGGTTCTAACCATTTTTCTAACATATCAAAAGTTTTTGGTGAGTCAATTTCACCCTTTTCTATTTGCTCAACTAAACCAACACAAGCTTGTTCATAAAGAGTTACTTTTTTAATATTTGATAACTCATTTACTAAAAGTTGATATTTATCGCCCTTTAAAGTTGCGGGTGTTGCTAAGACTCCAACATGTGAAGTTTTTGTATTTAAAATAGCAGGTTTAATTCCAGGTTCAGTTCCAATAACTATTAAAAAAGGAAACTTTTCTCTCAAATGTTTTATAGCAGCACTTGTAGCTGTATTACAAGCAACAATTAAAGCTTCAATTCCATGTTTTTCTAAAAGATATCTAGTAATATTATCGCATCTATTTAAAATCTCAGCAACTGTTTTTTCACCATAAGGAGCATAAGCTGTATCTGCAATATAAAATAATTCTGCCCCTTTAAAGACTTTTTGAATTGCACTAACAACAGTCAATCCACCAAGCCCAGAATCAAATACACCTACTTTCAATTTAAGCCTTATATAAAATTTATTAAGATTATATCAAAAAAGATATAACTAAAATGTTAAAATCAATCTATTAATCAAAAAGGATTTTTTTGTTTTTTCACTTTCATCCATATAAACCAATTTTAGACAAAAATACAAAATTTTTAATTGTTGGAACTCTTCCACCACCTAGATTTTGCCAAAAAGATTTAAAAATAAAAGATGTATATTTTCCATATGGCTCGCAAGATAATCTACTTTGGCAAGTATTAGATAAAATTTTTAATTTAGGTTTACTTTTTGATAATTCAAAAGAAGCAATAAAACAAAGAGAAAAATTTATACTAAAAAATAAAATTGGAATTTGTGACATAGTTGAAAGTTGCACAAGAACAAAACTTGATGCCAGTGATGCAACAATGCAAGAGGTTATATTAAGAGATATTTTAGGATATTTAAAAAGTTATACAACTATAGATACCCTTATTTTTACAGGAGGAAATTCAAAAAATAGCCCAGAATATTTCTTGAGAAAAATCTTAAAACAAAACAATATAAAAATAGAACTAATAGATAACAATCTTCCAAAAAAACATAAATTCACTTTCGATAATAGAGTTTTTACAACTATATCATTAACCTCACCATCAAATGCTGCAAATAAAAGTATAGGCGCAAATGAATATTATAAAAAAAGAAAAAAAGAGAATCCTAATTACACAACTTTTGATTTTAGAGTTGAGCAGTATGGAAAGGTTTTTAAGGAATGATTTTAGGATTTTAAAATAATTAAAAAAAGCATAAGCAATATTATCTAAATAATACTGCCCTACTTTTAGATTTCTAGAACGCTTCTATGATAGAACCTTTATATTTTTCTTTGATAAATGTTCTAATATCTTCTGCATTAATAGCTTCAGCTAAAGCTTTTATAGAATCTTTATTTTCATTTTCTCTTTTTACTACAATAATATTTGCATAAGGAGAATCTTTTGATTCTAAAACTATTGCATCTGTTAATGGATTTAAATTTGCAGGAAGTGCATAGTTTGTATTAATAATTGCAGCATCAACTTCATCTAAAACTCTTGGTAATTGAGGAGCATCTAACTCTTTGATTTGTAGATTTTTTGGATTATTTACAATATCAACTATTGTTTTAAATGGAACATCTTTGAATGTTAAAAGACCTTGTTTAGCTAAAATATCTAAAGCTCTACTTTCGTTTGTAGGGTCATTTGGAACTGCAATTGTTGCTCCATCTGCTAATTCACTTAATGTTTTGATTTTATGAGAATATAATCCCATTGGCTCTAAGTGTACATTTACAGTTTTTACTAATTCTGTATTTTTGTTTTTATTAAACTCTTCTAAATATGGTAAATGTTGGAAGAAGTTTGCATCTAATTCACCCTCATTTACAGCAATATTTGGAGTTACATAATCTGTAAACTCTACAATTTGTAAATCATAACCTTTTGCTTTTAATATAGGTTTTACAGCTTCTAATATCTCAGCATGGGGAACTGGTGTTGCTCCAACTTTTATAACTATCTCTTTTTTTTCAACTTTTGTTTCTTTAACTTCTTTTGATTCTTTTGAATCATTACAAGCACTAAATCCAAATGCTAAAACACTTGCAAGTGTAAATTTTAAAATATTTTTTAACATAAATTTTCCTTTATTTTTTTGTAATTTTGTATAAATAATTGCCCAAACTTTGAACAACTTGTACCAATACAATTAAGATTAATACTGTATAAATCATTGTTTCTGTTTGAAATCTATAATAACCATATTTAATGGCAACATCACCCAATCCTCCACCACCAACAGCACCAGCCATTGCTGAAAATCCTATTACTGTAATCAAAGTTAAGGTAATTGCTGAGATGATAGAAGGAAGTGCTTCAACAAACATGATTTTGAATATAATTTGAGAATCACTAGCACCAAATGATTTTGCAGCTTGAATTACCCCAAAATCTACTTCTTTAAATGCACTTTCAATTAATCTTGCAATAAAAGGTGCAGCTCCAATTGTAAGAGGAATAATAGCAGCCGTTGTTCCAATACTTTTACCAATTAAAAATTTTGTAACTGGAAATAAAATTATCATTAAAATAATAAAGGGAAAAGACCGCAAAGTATTAATAACAACATCTAAAGTTGCATATACTTTTAAATTTTCTCTTAAACCATCTTTTGAAGTAAGTGTTAAAATAATTGCTAAAAAGAAACCTATGATAACAGCAAAAAATGTAGATACAAATGACATATAAATAGTCTCGCCAAGTGCAGTAGTTAAAATATCTGTCATTATAATATCTCCCAAACAATATCATGCTCTTTTATATAATTAGTAACTAACTCTTTATCTTTATCTTCAATATTTATAACCATATTTCCAATAATATGACCATTTATCTCTTCAAGTTTTCCCCATACAATATTAAAATCCTTATCAAGTTCCCTTGCCATTTTTGTAATAAAAGATTGAAAAGCATTATCTTTTGGAAAATAGATTTTTATATTAACTCCATTATTTGGTACAACTTCTGTTTCACCTAAAAATTCTTTCATTTTTATATCTGGCTTTAAAAACAACTCTTCTGTAGTATCAAAACCTATAATATTTCCATGATCCAACAAAAGTGCTTTTTGTGCAATTTGTTTTACAACTTCCATTTCATGTGTAACTAAAATAATAGTTATATTTAGTTTCTCATTTATCTGTTTTAATAGATTTAAAATTGATCTTGTAGTATTTGGATCAAGAGCAGAAGTTGCTTCATCTGAGAGTAAAATATCAGGATCTAAAGTTAAAGCTCTAGCAATTGCAACTCTTTGCTTTTGTCCTCCACTTAATTGATTTGGATAAGAATCTATTTTCTCTTCTAAACCAACTAAAACTAATAAATCATTTACTTTTTTTAAAATCTCATCTTTTTTATATCCCCAAAGTTGCATTGGTAAAGCAATATTTTCAAATACTGTTTTTCTTTGAATTAGTGAAAAATGCTGAAATATCATTCCTACATTTTTTCTAAATTCTCTTAATTCATTCTTTTGTAAATTTTTAATCTCTTTATCATTAACTTTTAGTGAGCCATTTGTATAATTTTCAAGGCCATTAATACAACGCATTAATGTAGATTTTCCAGCACCACTATGTCCAACAATAGCAAAAATTTCACCTTTTTTTATCTCAATAGAAATATCATTTAAAACTTTAATATCTCCATAATGTTTGTTTAAATTTTTAATCTTAATCAATTTTTATCCTTATAAGAGATGCAATAATATAGAAAAATGAATAAGATATGATTTAAAAGTGTAATTTTTAAGTAAGTTAGTATAATTAATATATAATTAATAAAATTAAGAAGTGCAATATGCACTCCTTCTATTCGTTCATTGAGTTAAAAAAATCTTCGTTGTTTTTAGTTTTTTGCATTTTTGAGTATAAGAATTTAAGAGCTTCAACTTCATCCATTTGTGAAATTGCATTTCTTAAAATCCAAGTTTTTTGTAGAACATCAGGAGTAAGAAGTAACTCTTCTTTTCTTGTTCCAGATTTTGTAATGTCAAGAGCTGGATAAACTCTTTTATTTGCAGCATTTCTTGAAAGTACAACTTCACTATTTCCTGTTCCTTTGAACTCTTCAAAAATAACTTCATCCATTTTTGAACCAGTTTCAATAAGTGCAGTTGAAATAATAGTTAAACTTCCACCCTCTTCAATATTTCTAGCAGCTCCAAAAAATCTTTTTGGTTTATGTAAAGCATTTGCATCAACCCCACCTGAAAGAACTTTTCCAGATGATGGTGTTACTGTATTATAAGCTCGCGCTAATCTAGTAATAGAATCCAACAAGATAACTACATCTTTTTTCATTTCAACAAGTCTTTTTGCTTTCTCAATAACAATTTCTGCAACTCTTACATGGTTATGTGCAGGTAAATCAAATGTAGAAGAATAAACTTCTCCTCTAACACTTCTTTGCATATCAGTAACTTCTTCAGGTCTTTCATCAATTAATAAAACCATTAATGTAACTTCAGGATGATTTCTTGCAATTGCATGAGCTAACTCTTTTAAAAGTTCAGTTTTCCCAGTTTTTGGTGGTGCAACAATAAGTCCTCTTTGACCTTTACCCATTGGAGCAAATAAGTCAAGCATTCTTCCTGTCATTCTTGTTGATTCATATTCAAAGTTAAATCTTTTTGTTGAATAAAGAGGAGTTAAGTTATCAAATAAAGGTCTGTTTTTTGACTCTTTTACTGGAAGATAGTTTATTGCTTCTATTTTTAATAATGCGTTATATTTTTCACTCTCTTTATTTGGAGGTCTAACTTGTCCAGAAACAATATCACCAGTTCTTAAAGCAAATTTTCTAATTTGTGTTGCACTTACATAAGAGTCATTTGATGTATCAGAAAAGTTTCCATCAATTGCTCTTAAAAATCCAAAACCACCCTCTTTAATCTCTAAAATACCAGTAAATAAAATAAATCCACCAGCATCAATTTGTGATCTTAAAATTGTAAACATTAAATCTTGTCGTTTTAACTCTTGAGGATTTTCTACTTCAAGTTCATTTGCGATATTTATAAGTTCTTCTAGGGGAAATTCTCTTAGTTGCTCAATCTTATAACCTTCAACAGGAATATGCGTTCTTGCTTTTTTCGAAGTTGGAGTTTTTGTTTTTGTTTCTTCTTTAGACTCTTCCATGAGTATTTTTTACCTTTGATTTTACATAAGTTTATGTAGTTTTTGTAGTTTTTTGTAGTTTTTATTAAAGTATTAGCGTTATTGTAGTGTTAATTTGAAAAATTGTCAATAAAATAGCTTTACATAAAAAAAGGTATCAAAATAAAATTTGATACCTTTTTACTTATTATAATATAGTTAAATATTATAATTTACCTTCATTTTTTGCTAAATATTCAGCAACACCTGCAGTGTTAGCTTTCATACCTTCGTCACCTTTTGCCCAACCAGCAGGACAAACTTCACCATGCTCATTTGTAAATAACATTGCATCTACCATTCTGATCATCTCATCAATGTTTCTTCCTAATGGTAAGTCATTAATTACTGCATGTCTTACTGTTCCATCTGCATCAATTAAGAATGAACCTCTTAATGCAACTGATTCACCAAATAATACATCATAATCTCTAGAGATTGATTTTGAAAGGTCAGCTACTAATGGAAATTTAACTCTTCCAATTCCACCTTGTTCAACTGGAGTTTCTCTCCATGCGAAGTGAGAAAATTGAGAATCAACTGAACAACCAATTACTGATACTCCTCTTGAAGTAAATTCTTCAATTCTTTTTGAGAAAGCAATAATTTCAGAAGGACAAACAAATGTAAAGTCTAATGGGTAAAAGAATAATACTGCACCTTTTTCACCAATGTTTTCATATAAATTAAAATTTTCTACAATTTGACCATCTGCAAGTACAGCTTTTGCTGTAAAATCTGGAGCTTTTTTTGTTACTAACATATCTTTTTTCCTTTTAAATAATTAATTTTATCCTGAAATTATATAACAATTTTTTTAAAACAAACTGTGAGTTTCCTTAAATTTTGAAATTTATAAAAAATATTATCATCTAATAAATATTATCCTTTTAGTAAAATTATATATTAAATAATTATTCATTTATTACAATTAGGGTATTTAGAGGAATACTATTTCTACATTTTAAAGATAATTTTATATTTACTGTGATAAAGTTTTCTAAATTTTAATTAGGAGATATACTATGGCAGTAAAAATTACTGATATTTGTATTAGTTGCGATGCTTGTTTAGATGAGTGTCCAGTAGAAGCAATCGTTGATAATGATGAGAATCCAACTGGAGCAGATACATATTATGTATACGCTGATAAATGTGTTGAGTGCGTAGGTCATAATGATGCTCCAGCATGTGCTGATGCATGTCCAACTGAAGGTTGTATTGTATGGGATGAAGCTGGTTCAAGTTCTGTTGAAAAAGAAGACAGAGGAACTCCTGGTACTCCTGTAGTTGAAGATTAATTTTAACCATTATTTAAACTAAAAAAAGGTGAGTAGTTTTTGCTACTTGCCTTTTTTTTTATTTTTAGGTATAATCCGCGACTTTAAAAAAATCGAGGAATACAAGTAATGGAACAAACATTATCAATCATTAAACCAGACGCTGTAGCAAAAAATGTAGTTGGGAAAATCTTAGACAGATTCGAAACAGCTGGATTAAGAATTGCAGCTACTAGAAAAATGCAATTAAGCCAAGCTGAAGCTGAAGCTTTTTATGCAGTTCATGCAGCAAGACCTTTCTTTAAAGATTTAGTTGAATTCATGATCTCAGGACCAGTTGTAGTAACAGTTTTAGAAGGTGTTAACGCAATGGCAATAAACAGAGAATTAATGGGTGCAACTAATCCTAAAGAAGCTGCTGCTGGAACAATTAGAGCAGATTTTGCAGAATCAATTGATGCAAATGCAGTTCACGGTTCTGATTCATTAGAAAATGCAGCAAATGAGATTAATTTCTTCTTTGCACAAAAAGAAATTTGTTAATTAACTATTAATAAATACACTTTATAATGAAAATTGAATTTAAAAAAGTTCCTCAAGTAAGCAAAGAATTGGAGTTTATTTCCAATTCAGTTAAAATTGAAGGTACTTTTTGTAAAATGTCGCAATCATTAGTAAAAATTGACGGAGTACTAAAAGGCAGTACTGAAATTGATTGTTGTAGATGTGGAAAAACTGAAGAAATTGAAGTTGATGAAGAGCTTCATTTATTATTAAGTGATGGCATTTACAAAAATGATGAAAGTGAATATTTAGTAATAGAAGTTGAAAACAGTTTAATTGATTTTGATGAAATCATCGAAAGTGAATTAAATAGTATCAAAAGTGACTATCACCTGTGTGACGATTGTGCACAACTTGGTGATAATTTTGAAAAAGAATTTTAAGGAGAATTAAAATGGCAGTACCTAAGAGAAGAGTATCTCATACTAGATCAGCAAAAAGAAGAACTCACTACAAAATAACATTAAAAAAACCTGTTAAAGATAGTGATGGAACTTGGAAAATGCCTCATATGGTTAATCCAACTACTGGTGAATATAAAAACTAATGCTACGAATTGCAATAGACGCTATGGGTGGGGACTTCGGTCCTGAACCTATAATGGAAGGCTTAATTGCCGCACTTAAAAAAAACAACAACTTTACTGCGATAGCAGTTGGTAAAAAAGATGAACTTTTACCACTTATTCCACAAATTTTTCTATCAAGAATTGAAATATTAGATACAGATGATGTAATTAGTATGAGCGATTCTGCTACTGATGCACTTAAAAGAAAAGAATCAACTATTTATAAAGCTATTGAACTTGTACGAGATGGAAAGGCTGATGCTGTAGTTTCTGCAGGACATTCAGGTGCTTCTATGTCATTAGCTACATTAAGAATTGGCCGAATAAAAGGTGTAAACAGACCTGCAATTGCAACATTGATGCCAACGAGTGAAAATCAAAATACTTTAGTATTAGATGTTGGAGCAAATGTAGATAGTGATCCAAAAAACTTATTTGAATTTGCAGTTATGGGACAAGTTTATGCTCAATATGTTCTTTTACTTGATGAACCAATTGTTGGATTATTAAGTAATGGTGAAGAAGATAGTAAAGGTAATGAAGTTACTAAAGAAGCTTATAAATTAATATCAAAAATACCTAATTTTGCTGGAAATGTTGAAGGTAGTGATATCTTCAAAGGAACAGTTGATGTTGTTGTTTGTGATGGGTTTGTAGGTAATATTTTACTTAAAACAGCCGAAGGTGTTGCAGATACAATCGGTAAAATTATTAAGAAAAATTTAAAAAGATCATTAATTTCAATAGCTGGTGCAGTTCTTATGAGAAAAGTTTTTAAAAACTTGAAAGTAAGAGTTGATTATGCAGAATATGGAGGGGCACCTTTACTTGGAGTAAAAGCACCTGTTATTATTGCCCATGGAAAATCAAATCCAAAAGCAATACAAAATGCTATATTACAAGCAATAAATGCAGCAAGTTCAAATTTAGATAGTATAATTGAACAAAGATTAGCAAAATATAGTGGTAATCAAGAAAACTAATTACTATAACTATATTTAATTTAAGGATATGTAAATGACATATGCAGCTTTTAGATCTATTGGAGCTTATATTCCTCCAAAGATTATGACGAATGCAGATTTTGAAAAAATCATTGATACAAGTGATGAATGGATTACAAAAAGAACTGGTATTAAAGAAAGAAGAATATCTGAAGTTGATGAAGCTTCATCTGATTTAGGAGCACGAGCAGCAGAACTTGCAATTTCTAGAGCTGGGATTTCTAAAGAAGAGATTGATTTAGTAATTTGTGCAACAGTAACTCCTGATTATTTATGTATGCCATCAACTGCTTGCTTAATTTCAGCAAAAGTTGGACTTACAAATGTAATGGCATTTGATATTAGTGCAGCGTGTACAGGATTTGTGTATGCTGTTTCAATTGCAAAAGCATTTATAGAATCAGGTATGAAAAAAAATGTACTAATAATTGGTGCAGAAACATACTCTTCAATTCTTGATTATACAGATAGAGGTACTTGTTTTATTTTTGGTGATGGAGCTGGAGCTGCAATTATCTCAGCTACTTCTGATAAAAATGAAGCAATTATTGATGTAAATTGTTCAAGTGATGGTAATTATGAAGATTTAATTAAAACTCCTGGTGGTGGAAGTAAACATCCTTGTTCTGCTGAAGTTTTAGAAAATAAAATGGCTTGTATAAAAATGAAAGGAAATGAAACTTTCAAACTTGCTGTTAAAACATTAACATCAGATGTTCAAGTAATGATGCAAAAACATAATCTTTCAAATGAGGATATAACGCACTTTATTCCTCATCAAGCAAACCTTAGAATCATAAAAGCTGTAGGTGAAGCTCTAGGATTTAGTGAAGAGCAAACTGTGGTTACCGTACATAAATATGGTAATACATCTGCTGCTTCAATTCCTATGGCTATGAATGATGCATATGAAGAAGGTAGAATTAAAGCTGGAGATACAGTTTTATTTGATGCCTTCGGTGGTGGATTAACTTGGGGCTCTGCGCTATTTAAATTCTCACCAAAAAAATAGTGAATATGTGAGACTCTGTCTCACATTCTCTTTATAAACTTTCTAAAACAATACACAAATTAAAAATCAACAACTCATCTTAAAATTAATTATAATCAATACTCAAATTAAACTCTAATAATGCATAATATAGCTTTAAAAAATTTAAATCATTTTATGAATTAGATTAAAATTTTAAATAATACTATACATCAAAACATTCTTTTGAAGTATTGAAAATGTGATTAATAGAATTGAATTTAAAGCAAAAGAATAATTAATAAGTTATTTTGTAAACATACTAATTTCAAATAATACTAATAAATTAGAAACTTTAAGAAACATATTTAATGATATAATTGGTGAAATAATTTAAACCCTATATTTACTAAGTAAAAGGATATGATATGAAAATTATCATTTTACTATTTATAATTATATTATTTAATGCCTGTGTACCAAAAATTGGTGGTCCTTATTATAAACCAAAATATGGTGATGAAGTTAGTCAAGTGAGTCTTGCATATTGTAATGGACAAGCTGGTCCACCAACTGGCATAAATTTTAATATTCCTAAAAATATATCTGTAGAAATCAAAACATCTAAAAATAATGATAAATTTATATACACTATCTCTTTTAAAATACCCGCAGGAGTAGAAACAAATTTTTTATCTAATGATATTATCACAAAATTAGCTGGAATCAATTCAACCACACCAAAAGATATGCAAGTAAACTCAACTACTAAAATTAGTATTAATGATACTTTTCAATTTGACAAATTTAGTCCTATTCCATTTACAAACGGCACAACAACATTAAAATCTGCATTATGGGCATCAAAAGAAATTGAATATTCTAAAAATACCAAAGAACTTAATATTACTTTACCTTCAATGCTAATAAATAATAAATTAAAGGCTTTTCCAATATTTTTATTAAAAGCTTATCCTGATGGCTTTAAAGATTTTGATTTTTTAACAAACTCATTACAAGAAAAAAGGATTGAAAAATATAATAAATGTTTAGAAAATACACCTAAACAAAACTGTAAAAATATTCTATTTGTTGCAAATGAAAGTTTTATTTCAAGGATTGATGATTTTAATTTAAAAGGAATAGTTTATTTAGGAAAAGGAAAAGTATCTACCTTTATTGAAATAGAAACATCTTCAACTAACTCATGGAAATTTGAAACAAATAAAATTCTAATAAGCGATTTAACAAACAATGAGCAAATCTACACAGAACTTAATACGGGGTATTTATATGTTTTAAATTATAATACTCCATTAGAAACGAAAATTCATAACAATTATTCATATACAACTTTAAGAATTGATGGAGAGATTAATGAAGAAGAATATTATTCTAACGTAGAAATTAATTTACCTCCAATACTAATAGATGGTCAAATATTTTACTTTAAACCTATTTATCTAAAATTAAATTTATTTGATTTAGGAATTGATCCTTTTAATTGCTAATATAAATATTTAGAAAAATATATTTTTATCTTAAACTTTATTTATTTTAAGTATTTCAAATTAGAGTTTTATTACCTACTTCATCTACATTCGTTGTAAATAAAGAGATACCTAGCAAAGCAGAGAAGAGAAAAAAAAATCTTCTGTCTTTTAATAAAAAAAATTATGTTATATTTTTTAATTAAACTTCTTATTGTTTGGATTATTTCTAAATATATTAAATGAATTTTTTGCAAAATCTTTATTAAATTTATCAACTGTTGCCACAGAATTTATATATAAAATTGATTCATCAACAATTATTTGGAAAACGGCATGTAAAGGAATTTTAACAACACTTCCAAAATTTTCATTTCCAAAACCTGCTTCAAAACTAAGATAACCATCGTTTATTTCTACAGTTGTATAAGTATAATTACTTAATACAAACAAAGAAAATTTATGCATTTGGTCTTTAATAACTTTAGGAAGTTCAGGGTTAAATGTAATTGGTTCAATATTTGCTGTAATTGAGAACTCTTGATTTTTTTTCAATAAAAAAAGAATATTCTCTTTTATTTGATTTTCAACCAAACTTTTATAATCATCGTTTTCTATAATATCTTTTATCATATTAATACCTATTTCAAAAATTTAATGTTATTATAACCCATGAAACAACTAATTTTCCTTATTCTATTTATGAATTATACCCTTGCTTATGAATTTAAATTAAATAAAAAAGATTTAAGTTATATTAATAATTCAAGCAGAAAGCCATTTATATTAAATCGTCTAGCTAAATACGAGAGTATGAAAACTGAAATTAAAAATTATGAACTTATTAAAAAACTTTCTTATGTAAACACATTCATGAATAAAACTTTTTCTGCACAAGATATATCAACTCAATCTTCTATTGATTATTGGGCAACACCAAAAGAGTTTCTACTTCAAGGTCATGGAGATTGTGAAGATTATGCAATAGCAAAATATTTTACACTTTTAGAAGTTGGTATTCCAAAAGAAAAACTCTATTTTGCAGTAGTTGATATTAAAGGAGAAAAAGCTTCCCATATGGTTTTATTATATCTTGAAGATAAAAACTCTACTCCATTAGTATTGGATAATCTAAGTTTTCTCGTAATTCCATTTACAAAAAGACCAAAACTTATTCCAAGATTTGCCTTTAATGAAATAGATTCTTATAAATTTACTCCTGAGAAATTTACTGAAAAAGTAAAAATAAATTGGGGTAAAGAGGACAAATGGGAAAAATTACTTTTAAGAGTTTATAACTTAAATGAGTAATTTTCTTTAATATCAAAATCAATCATTGCGTTCATAAGTGCAATTTTTGAGGCTTTTTTTAACATTTCAACACTTATGTCTTTTTCAATCAAAAATTTCTCTTCTAAAAGTCTACTTCTTGTAGTTCCTTTTAACAAGCAATTTTTTGAAGTTATCCAACTATTTTCATAAAATATTGCAATATTTGCAATGCTTGTATCTGTTACTATTCCATTTTTTATGATAATAATCTCATCACAATCTTCTTTTTTCAAAAAAAGATTATCCAAATTTTCTCTATCTAAATATTTTTTATTATAAATTATCTCATCATCAAATATCAGTTTAAAAGTGTTGATTTCTCTTTTTTTGTAAGTAAAATATTCAACATTTATAACTTCAAAATCATTATAAATAACTTTACATCTAAGTAATTCTTCACTTAATGGATAAACATATTCTTGTAAATTTATATTTAATCCAATTGTATTAGAAACTCTTTTATTATGATAATCTAAATTAAAAATCTCATAATCTTCACATTTAATTGTTTCAAAATAGATATTTTCTTCCATTAAAATCCTTTAAAATGGCAAATAAATCTTATCAATTAACTCTTGATATTCATTTAAGATATTAGAATCACAAGTGATTCCACCACCACTTTTGTAAAATTTATCTCCATTTATATCCTCTTCAATAAATCTAATCATTACAGATGAATCAAGTTTTTCTCCATCAAAAACACCAAAAATTCCAGTATAAAAATCTCTATTATAATCTTCAAGTTTTTCTAAAATTTCTACTGTTTTTTTCTTTGGTGTTCCAGTAATTGAACCAGCTGGAAGTAATGATGTTAAGATATTTCCAATTTCTTCATTCCAATTATTTTGTAAATCTGCACTAATTGATGAGCTAACTTGAAGAAGTTTTTTATCACCTGCATTAATAGTTTCAATATATCTAAAATCATTTACTCTTACATTTTTTCCAATAATTCCCAAATCATTTCTTAATAAATCAACCACCATTGTGTGTTCTGCTAACTCTTTTTTATCATTCAAAATAATAGATTCTGCATTTGAAATTGAAGCATCAATTGTTCCTTTCATGGGATATGTAAAAATTTTATTATCTTTTATTTCTACAAATCGCTCAGGAGAAAAACAGACAAAATTATCTTCTTCTTTTTTAAATCTAAGTTTAAATTTTGCATGAACATTTTCATAAATTTCATCAAGAGACAAAGAAGTTCTAATTTTTGTTTTTGCAGTTAAATTACAAAGATAGGTATTTCCTTTTTTTATCTCTTCTTGCAAAAAATCAAACTCTTTTTTATACTCTTCAAAAGTAATTGGGAATTTTTCTAATACTATTTTTGTTTTTGTTAGTAAATCTTCTTTTGAATCTAGTTTATATTTTATATTTGTAGATAATTCTGATAGTTTTTGGATATAAAACTTACTTAAATCGTAAGATAAGACAAATAAAAATGGCTCTTTTTCTGAGCCAAATTTATTCAATTTTTCTTTTATTAACTCTTTACTCAAATTTTATTTTAGAATTAATTTTTTTAAAACAGCAGCTCTTATTGCAACACCATTTGTAACTTGTGTTAAAACTTTACTTCTTGGGTCTTTTAACATTTCATCACTAATATCAACATTTCTATTAACTGGTCCTGGATGTAAAAGGATAATATCTCTATTTCCCATCACTTCACTTGTGATACAATAATCTTTTGCATATTCATTTAAAGATTCAAAATATACTTCTGAATGTCTTTCTAATTGAGTTCTAAGACTCATAATAATATCAAGTTCATCAATAACTTCAGAAATTTTGTCATATTGTTTAAAATCATTTCCTTCATATTTAAAACATTCAGGTGCAATGAAACAAACATCTATTCCAAATGTTGGAAGTAATCTTCTGTTTGAACCAGCAACTCTTGAAGTTCTAACATCTCCAACAATTGCAATTTTTTTACCTTCAGTTTGACCATTAAAATGTTCATAAATTGTAAATAAATCTAATAAAGCTTGTGTTGGATGTGCATGTTTCCCATCACCTGCATTGATAATTGGACAATCTACGTATCCAGCTAAACTTTCAGGTAATCCACACTCAGAGTGTCTAATAATAATAGCATCAGGTCTCATTGCATTAATATTTGCAACAGTATCAAAGATAGTTTCACCTTTTGAAGTTGATGATGTTCCAACATCAAGTGATACAACCTCAGCTCCTAATCTTTTAGCTGCAATTTCAAAAGAACTTCTTGTTCTTGTAGAGTTTTCAAAAAACAGGGTAACAATTAGTTTCCCTTTTAAAATTTCATTTGAGTCAGATTTTAAAAACTCTCTAGCATCGTCAAATATGTTTAATATCTCTTCTTTTGAAAAATCAGAAGTTCTAATCAAGTGCTGCATTTCTTTCCTTTATTTTTAATTTTCGATTCTATCAAAAAGCTGTTTAAAAAATAAAACTTTTTGTATAATGCGAAACTTTATTTTTATGGAATTATTTTAATGAAATTGCAGTTCTTTTTACTTACACTATTTATCATTTTATTTACGGCTTGTTCTACAAAACCATTGGATCCAGTGGTTTTTGATGATTTAAAAAAAGAGATTTCATTTGAAAATGAAATTAAACCAATTTTAGACAAAAGATGTATCTCTTGTCACTCTTGTTATAACTCACCTTGTCAATTAAAACTATCATCTTTTGAAGGAATACAAAGGGGAGCAACTAAAAAAAGTATTTATGAAAATAGAATAAAAGCAGATGATCCAACAAGACTTTTTATTGATGCAACAAATGAAAAACAATGGAGAAAAAAAGGATTTTTCTCTGTTCTTGATTACATGGACGAATCAAATGAATCTATAATGATGCAATATCTTTTTCAAAAGAACAAAAACCCTTTAAATATTGGTACGTACTCACCGGAAAGTGATAAATTAACTTGTGTTAAAGATAAAGAAGAACTTACTGATTTTTTTGATGAGAATCCCCATAAAGGAATGCCCTATGGATTTCCTGCTTTAAAAAAACAAGAGTATAACCTTTTAATGACTTGGCTTAAACAAGGTGCTATTAATGACACAAAAAAAGAGCTTGGTACAAAACTTGAACAAGAACAAATCAAAAAATTTGAAGATTTTTTTAACAATCAAAATATAAAATACAAAGTAAGCGCCAGATATATTTATGAACATCTTTTTTTAGCTCATGTAACTTTTGATGATAATAGTGGAAATTTTTATGAATTAATTCGTTCATCTACTCCATCTGGACAAAAACCACAAATCATTCCAACAAGATTCCCCTATGAAGGTATAAATGGGAAATTCTATTATAGATTCCAAAAAATTGAATCTACAATTGTCCATAAAACTCATATGGTTTATAAGTTAAATGATGAAAAATTAGCTAGATATTATGAATTATTTATAAAGCCTGTTTGGGATCAAAAACCATATTCACCTGTTTATGATACAAATATCTCTGCAAATGCTTTAAAGACATTTGAACAAATTCCAGTAAGTAGTAGATACCAATTTTTATTAGATGATGTTCACTATATTATTATGACTTTTATTAGAGGTCCAGTTTGTAGAGGTCAGATAGCATTAAATGTAATTCAAGACCATTTTTGGGTAATGTTTATGGATCCAAAATATGATTTATCAATTCAAGATAAATATTTTTTGCATGACAATCTTGCAAATCTATCAATTCCAAATGAATATGGAGAAGATCCAAGTTTATATAAAACTTTTAAAGCCTTGGATAATTATGAGTTAGAGAAAAAATATGAAACAAGTAAAGCTTTAATATATAAACAATATTATCCAAATGGTCTATCTATGGATGCAATTTGGAAAGGAAATCAAAATCAAGAGAATGATTCAATTCTGACAATTTATAGACATTTTGATTCAGCATCAGTTCATAAAGGAGCTTTAGGAGATATTCCAAAAAACTTATGGGTGATTGATTATCCTTTACTTGAACGAATTTATTATTCATTAGTTGCAGGGTTTGATATATTTGGAAATACAGCCCATCAGTTACTTGTGCGAACACATATGGATAGATTAAGAATTGAAGGAGAGAGTAATTTTTTAGAATTTTTGCCAAAAGATTCAAGAGTAGATTATTTTGATTCTTGGTATGAGGGTTGGTTAGCTCAATATTTGAGTGTTTATATTCCATCAAATAATAATGTTAATATTACATATAAAACAAAAGATTATAAAAAAGAGTTTGTTGAAAAACTTTTTGAACATACTAATATGAAAAAAGACCCTATAAATTTCATAGAAGATAGTTATAAAAAAACTCAAATAAAAGCTGTTTATAATACAAAAGAGCAAATTGAAGAGAGTTTTAAAACTCTTACTTTACCAAACAGTTCACAGTTAATACAAAATCTTAATGATTCAGGTTCGAATTTAGCCTTTATAAAAATTGAACTAAACTCAGGTGAAAATCTAATTTATAGTTTTGTAATTAATCGATGGCATAAAAATGTTGCTTTACTTTTTGATGAGGAAGGAAGATTAGATTCATCAAAAGACAGAATAAATATCATTAGAGGTTTTGTAGGTTCATATCCAAATGCTTTTGTGATTGTTAAACAAAACGATTTAAGTGATTTTTTTAATCTTATGCAAAATTATCAAGACAATGAAATAGACAATAAAAAACTTCTAAAATATGTAGTTAATCGTGCAAATCCAAATTTTTGGGAAATCTTTGATTGGTTTGATAATGAGTTTAAAAAACAAAATCCATTACAATATGGTCTATTTGATTTAAATAGATATATAAGCGAAGCAAGGGAACAATAATTAATAAATGGTTTAAATATTTTAGATATAATCTACACTTAAAATTACATCTAAATTTTTTTAGGAAAATAAATGAATGAACAAATAGAACAATTAGATAAAGAGTATGTACTTCATACATATGCAAGAAATTATGTTAATTTCAAAAAAGGTATAAATGCTACACTTTTTGATGATAAAAATAAAGACTATATAGATTTTACTTCAGGAATTGCAGTTTGTAGTGTTGGTCATGGAAATAAAAGAGTTGCTGATAAAATTTATGAACAAGTTTCAAATATTACACATATTTCAAATTTATATGCAATTGAACCTCAAGCAAAATTAGCACAAAAAATCAATGAACTTTCAGGGCTTGATATAAGAATATTCTTTTCAAATAGTGGAGCTGAAGCAAATGAGGGAGCTATTAAAATAGCTAGAAAATATGGTGAAACTAAATTTGAAAATAAAAGATATAAAGTTATCACACTTGAACACTCTTTTCATGGAAGAACAATAACAACAGTAAAAGCAACTGGACAAAGTTCAATGCATACACCAAATTTTGCTCCATATCCTGATGGGTTTTCTTACAAAACTTCAATTGCTGATGTTTATGATTCTATTGATGATGAAACAGTTGCAGTTATGATTGAACTTGTTCAAGGCGAAGGTGGAGTTCAACCATTTGATAAAAAAGAGATTCAAGATTTAGCAAAATTCTTAAAAGAGAAAGATATTTTATTAATCGTTGATGAAGTTCAAACAGGTGTATTTAGAACTGGAGAATTTTTAGCTGCAAATCTTTATGAAATTGAACCAGATATTGTAACTTTAGCAAAAGGTTTAGGTGGAGGAGTTCCTATTGGTGCTGTTTTAACTAAACTAAAAGATATTTTTAGCCCAGGTGATCATGGTTCTACTTTTGGTGGAAATTACCTTGTAACAACTGCTGCACTTGAAGTTTTAGACATTTTAGAAGAGATAAAAGATAGTGGAGCATTAGATGAAACTATTATCTATTTTAATAAAATGTTAACTGATGTTTATGAAAAAAATAGAGAAATTTTTACAGACAATGTAGGTCTTGGACTTATGAGAGGATTAAGAGTAAAAGATGCTGATACTTTAGCACTTGTTATAAAAACTGCTTTTGAAGAAGGTGTTTTAGTTTTAAAAGCAGGGAAAAATACCCTAAGACTTCTTCCAGCTCTTACTATTTCAAAAGAAGAGATGAATGAAGGATTTAAAAGATTAGAAAATGCTCTTAATAAAATCAAACAAGGTTAAACTACTTTTATGTAGTTTAATCTTCTCAAACTTATATGCCCAAACTGAAGCTTTTGATGAAAAAATACTTTCTGAAAAAAGATTAAAAAATTTTGATTTAACAAAAGAACAAATCCAAGAAGATAGTTCAAAACTAAGAAAAGATTGGATAAATCCAATTACCTATCAATACACAAATAATTTAGGTGAAGACTACAAAACCCAAAGGTCAATGATTTCTATTAATCAACCTATTTTCCAAAGTGGTGGAATTTATGAAGCTATAAAATATGCAGACAATAGCTATAAATATGCCGATTTAGATTTATCTCAACAAAAAAAAGAGTTAATAAAAGAGGCTTTAAATATTCTTTTTAGAATTGAAAAAACAAATTTAAATATTCAAAAAGCTCAATATACATTAGAAAATGCAAAAATTGATGTTAATAGAAAAAAAGAACAAGTTTTAAATGGCTTTCTTGATGCTTCATATTTGGATGATGCTCTTTTAACTTTGAATACAACTAAACATAATTTAGTTGATTTAAAATATCAAAAAGAAGAGTTAATCAATAATTTTAATAATATCTCTTCAAGTGATTACACACAGTTTGAATTACCAACTTTTACTATATTTAGTGAAAAAGAGTTTTTAGAAAATAATATAAATCTAAAAAAAATAGAAGCAGATATTGATAAAAAAGGTAATTACTCATTTATGACAATGGCAAAATATCTTCCAAGTGTAAATGCCTATTATAATTACTCAAAATATCATGAAACAGATGATAATATAAAATTACAAAAAGAGAATGACCAAACTTTTGGAGTTAGTGTTACTGTTCCTTTTGATTCAAGAACTTTTAATGATGTGCAGAGTAAAAGAATTGATTATCTAAAATCAAAATTAAACTTAGAAAATAGCATAAGTGATGAAAAAACTTTTTTCAAATCTAAACTTCAAAAGCTCTCTATGCTTGATGAAAGATTACAAATTACAAAAGATGATTTAGAAGTTTATGACTCTATTTTAAAAACTATAAATGAAGAAAAAATAGCACAAATCAAAACTCAAAGTGATTTAGATACTCTCCAAAACTCACAAAAAATCAAATCTTTAGATTTAAAAATCTACGAAATAGATAAACAACTTGAACTTCTTGAAATGTATGTAAAACTTTCTTAGGTTTTATATACATAATGTCATAAAATACGATAATTTAATATATAATAAAAATAATAATTTTATTTATGGAGATTTAATGAAAGAAGTTGTAAAAAAAAGAAAGAATTTTGGGAAAATACTTTCTAATCATTTTGTTAAATTCTCACTTATACCAATACTTATAGTTGAAATTGCATTAATTATTTTATATTTTTCAATAAATACATATATTTCAACAAAAAATGCAGCTCTATTATTAAAAGAAGCACAATCACACTCTAAAGCTATATTAGAAAATGAAGCAACAATTATTAGTAATAAATTAACAGAAATCTCAAGAACAGCATTAATTTTACAAGCTAGTCATGAAAATATAATGTCTAATTTTAATCAATATAATTTATCAAATTTTGATGCAAAGTTTGATGTTGCTTCTAATGGTGTATTTTATAAAACAAATAAAAATGGCGCAAGTCTTTATTATTCATCAAAAACAAATATTACAGATGTTGAAAGAAGAAAGGCTACTTTTACAGAAGCCATGGATGTATCATTAAAAAGTGTTGTTGATAGCAATCCTATCATAAATGCTGCATATTTTAATAGTTGGGACAATATGAATAGACTTTATCCCTTTATTGATAAAGTTTATGAGCAATATGGTGAACATATCAAAATGGAAGATTATAATTTTTATTACTTGGCAGATTTAAAACATAATCCAGAGAAAAAACCTGTTTGGACAAGTGCATATTTAGACCCTGCGGGAAATGGTTGGATGTTATCATGTATTGTTCCAATTTATAATAAAAACTTTTTAGAAGGAGTTACAGGACTTGATATTACAATCGACACATTTGTAAAATATATTTTAAATACTAAATTACCCTATGATGCAAATTTATTTATGGTTGATAAAGATGGTATGATTATTGCCATGCCAGAAAAGATTGAGTCTTTACTTGGTTTAAAGGAGTTAAAAGAGCATCTTTATACTGATTCAATTTTGAGAACCATCTCTAAACCCCAAGAATACAATATTCTTACAAATAAAAGTCCTTTTGCTTCTCATTTTAAAAATCTAATTGAAAATGAAGAATCCGAGTCAACGTTAAAAATTGAAGATAATGAGTATTTAACTTTACAACAAAATATTGATGAAACTAATTGGAAATTAATGATTTTAATTGATAAAAACAATCTTTTTTCATCTATTGAATATTTAAAAAATCTATCACATAAAATTGGTTATGCAGCAATTATATTTTTAATATTTTTCTATATAATTTTCTTTTATCTTTTATTAAAAAAGATAAATATATTTTCAGAGTCTATTACAAAACCTATTATCGATTTATCAAATCAAACATCACAAATATCAGAGAACAACACAAATATAGAAGTTCTTAATACTAATATTTCAGAAATACATCAACTCAGTTCTAATTTTGTTTCAATGTTAAATGAACTAAATGAAAGAACAAAAAAACTTTATGATGCTAAAATTTTTGCAGAAGAAGCTAATAAATCAAAAGATAATTTTCTAGCAAATATGAGTCATGAATTAAAAACTCCTTTAAATTCTATAAATATTATTAGTGAAATAATGGTAAAAAATAAATCAGGAAACCTTAATGAGAAAGAAGTAAAAAATCTAGAAGTAATCAATAAATGTGGGAAAGATTTATTAAATCTAATAAATGACATTCTTGATTTGTCAAAATTAGAAGCAAAACAAAGTCATGTTCAATATACAAAAATAAATATAAAAGAGTACATGACTTCAATATATGAGATGTTTTATACACAAACAAAAATGAAGAATCTTGAATTGATTTTTAAAATAGATGATAATTTAGACTTTATATATAGTGATCAAATAAAAGTCAAACAAATAATAAAAAACCTTTTAAGTAATGCTCTAAAATTCACACCTAAAGGAAAAATCTACTTTTTAGTCGAAGATTCTAAGAATAATATAAAAATTATAATTAAAGATGAAGGAATAGGAATTCCTCAAAATAAATTAGAATATATTTTTGATAGATTTAAACAATTAGATGAGAGTATTGCACGAAAATATGGGGGAACAGGATTAGGACTTTCGATTTGTGAAGAGATTATTACTCTTTTAAATGGAAAAATAACTGTTTCAAGTCAACTTAATATTGGTTCGACTTTTGAGGTATTAATTCCTAAAAATTTAGATTTTATTTTAGATGAAACTATACAAAATTCGCAAAATGAAATTAGAGAAAAAGATGATGAAAACACTATTTCTAAAAGAGAGATATTATTTGATACAAAAAAACAAATTATAAATAAAGAATCAATTTATATCTTAAATAATAATCCAATATATTTCTTTAATATAATTACTGAATTAAATAAAAAGTATAATGTGAAACAAATATCAAAAATCGTACAACTATTTTTAATTGAAGAAGATAATCCAAAAATTATTATTGATATAACAAAATTAGAAAATAAAGATAAAGAAAAAATAGCTGAATTATCTACAAATAATCTTATTATATTATGTGAAGATGATATTGAAGATAATTTAAAAAATAAAGCTTTAAAGGTTTATAAAAAACCTCTAAATAATGATACTTTATTAAATTTATAATAAATAAGGTAAAAATTTACCTTATTTATTTAGACTTTTTCTCTTTTTCTTTAGTCTCTTTAAAATTTAAGTAATATTCAATTTCAGATGGAGTTAGAATCTTAATGGTATTTGTGCTTCCTGGCATTCCAACAGGATAACCAACAGTTGCTACATATAAACCATTTCTATTTAATAATCCCATTTCATCAAGAGCTTTTAGCATTCTTTGGAACATTTTAGATGCTTGTGCCTCTTTTATTGTTCCTATTGGTTCAACTCCCCAAACAGCTGTTAGTGCATTTAAAACTTTTTTCTTATGAGTAAATGTATAAATAGGAGTTCTTGGTCTATATCTTGACATTTTTAAAGCAGATTTTCCAGAACTTGTAAGTGCTAAAATACCATTTGCTTTTAAATCATCTGCAAGTTTTGTAACTGTTGCTTGAATAACATCAAACTCATCTAAATATGGGAATTTATATTGTTTATCATAGTTATAAATACCCTCTGTTTTTGCAATAATATTATGCATTGTATCAACTACATTTATTGGATCTTCTCCAACAGCACTCTCTTCAGAAAGCATTACAACATCAGTTCCATCTAAAACTGCATTTGCAACGTCTGAGATTTCAGCACGTGTTGCTCTTTCGTTTTGAGTCATTGATAAAAGCATTTGAGTTGCTGTAATTACTGGAATTCCTTTTAAATTTGCTTTTTTAATAAGCATTTTTTGAATTGTAGGAACATCATAATAAGGAACTTCTATTCCTAAATCTCCCCTTGCAACCATTAATCCATCACTAGCTTCTATAATTTCATCAATATTTTCAACAGCATCAAATTTTTCAATTTTTGCTATTAATTTACCTTTGTATCCATTTAAAAGATTTCTAGCTTTTCTCATATCTTTTGCATTTTGTACAAATGAAATAGCGAAATAATCAACCTCGTTTTCAACTCCCCAAGCTATATCTTTTTCATCTTTTTTTGTAATTACATCAATATCAATTACAGTATTTGGGAAATTAACACCTTTTCTTGAAGAAAGAATTCCGTGGTTTTCTATTTTTGCTTTTACTTCATTTCCAATTGCAATAACTTTTGCTCTAATAGTTCCATCATATAAATATATATATTCATCAATTTTAACTTTGTCTAAAATATCTGGATAATTAATTGATACCACATACTCTTTATCTGCTTTTTTATATCCAACCATATCATCTTTTAAAAATGTAATTACATCATCTCTATATAGTTCAAAAGGTTCTTTTAAATCACCAATTCTAACTTTTGGTCCAGAAATATCTTGTAAAATTCCAACCGTTTTATTTAAGTTTTTCATTGCTGTTCTAATATTATTTAATGTTTCTAAATGATATTCATGACTTCCGTGTGAAAAGTTTAATCTAAACATATTTGCACCGGCTTTTATAAGTCCTTCAATCATCTCCACGCTATGGCTTGCTGGGCCTAAAGTTGCTAATATTTTTGTTCTTTTTTCCATAGTTTCTCCTTTTTGAGTTATATTTATTATAACATACAATTATTACAAATCAAGTAACTTTTCTTCCTAACAATTATTTCACAATAAAGATGATAAAATCAATAATCTAAAATAAAATATTTAAAGGTTTTATATGAAATTTATTAATTTAAAAACTATTATCTCTTCAATTGCTATTGCTTCATTACTTGCTGGTTGTGCTCAAAAAACAGGAAATGCAACTTATGATAACAACCAAAATGCAATAATTGGTACAACAATTGGAGCACTTGCGGGTATTGTTCTTGGTAATAATATTGGTGGTGGAAACAAAGGAAGAAACCAAGTAATTGGAGCAGTTGCTGGTGCTGCAATTGGTGGAGCTGTTGGTTATAGTATGGATAATCAAGCAAAAGAAGTTGCTCAAAGTTTAAATACAAATGTAAATAATAATCCAACAGCAGCACTTGACCCAAACCAAGATTTAATAGTTTCAAATACTGACAACTATGTAAAAATCATGTTTAGAGATGATATGATGTTTGAAACAAACTCTGAAAATCCAACTTATGCTGCTGGAACTAAAATAACAAAAATAACATCTGTTTTACAAAAATATCCAAATACTTTAGTGCAAGTTGTTGGACACACAGATAGCCGAGGTACTCATGCTTATAATCTTACTCTATCTGAAAAAAGAGCTACAAATGTTGGAAATATTATAAATGATACAGGTGTTCAAAATCAAATCTTCTCAAAAGGTTGTTCTTTTGATAAACCAATTGCACCAAATACAAGTGATGCAAATATGGGATTAAATAGAAGAGTTGAAGTTTATTTATATCCAAATCAACAATCTGTAATTGATGTTTGTAAATAAAAGGAGAAATCTTTTTATTTACAACACTTTTGATACAATCTTTTTATGATTAAATTTAATGACTACTTTAATGATTGGCTTTATAGCCAAGATGGCTACTACTCAAACTACAAACAAATAGGAAAAGATGGTGATTTTTTCACTTCTGTTTCAACTTCATCATTTTTTGGTGGCTCAATTGCTAAAAAAATAATCACTTCTATTGAAGAAGGATTTTTACCAAGTAACACTACTATTTTAGAAATTGGTGCTCATCATGGATATCTATTAGCTGATATTATTCAGTTTATTTATACTTTAAAACCTCAACTTTTAGAGACTCTAAATTTTGCAATTGTTGAGCGATTTCCAAATCTTCAAGAACAACAAAAAAAGTATCTAAGTGACTCTTTTGGAGAAATAATAAAACTAAAACATTACAACGATATAAATGAAGTAAAACTTGAAAATGCTTATGTTCTTGCAAATGAGATATTTGATGCTTTTTCTTGTGATTTGCTTTATACAAATAAAGAAGGAACTTTACAACAAGGCTTTGTTTCAAATCATAAAGTAGAATTTGTAGATTGTATTGATGAAAATATTATAAATCACTGCAAAAAATATCACATTACAAAAGGTGAAGTTGCCCTTTCATACAAAGATTTTATAAATACACTTTATTCAAATATCAAAACTTTTGAATTTTTAACTTTTGATTATGGAGATAGATTTCCAAGAAATGATTTCTCAGCAAGGGTTTATGAAAAACATAATGTTTACCCTATTTTTGAAGAAAATTTACCCTTAGAAAAACTCTTTAAACACTCAGATATTACCTATGATGTTCATTTTAATTATCTTAGTGATTGTTTTAAAGAACTTGGTATTTCAGATATAAAATTTAACACTCAACTAAAATCTTTAATAGAGTTTGGAATTTTAGATTTACTTGAGATTTTAAAATCAAATGTAAATGAAAAAACATATCTAAAAGAGACTCAAAAAGTAAAAGTATTACTTGAACCAACAGGAATGGGTGATAGATTTAAAACTTTGAATATTAGGAAATAAGTTAACTCTTTGTATAATCAAACTTTATAAAAAATATAATAAGGTATAAATATGACACTTATAATAAATGGTGAAACAAAAGAGTTTGATGACTCATTAACACTACAAAATATTATTACAGATTTACAAATAGAAAATAAAGTAATGGCAGCAGCTGTTAATATGAATATTGTAAAAAAAGATGATTGGAGTAGTTTTATTCCAAAAAATGATGACAAAATTGAGCTTCTACAATTTGTTGGTGGTGGTTGATTTTGGCTAAAAAAGTATGAGTAGAGAAAAAGGAGATTTTGCTGAAAAAAGAGCAATCTCTTTTTTGCAGGATTTAAATTTTCAAATAATTGAACAAAATTTCTACGCTAAAAAATTAGGTGAAATAGATATTATTGCTACAAAAAACTCCACTTATCACTTTTGCGAAGTAAAATCAGCTCCTGACTATGAAACTGCTATAAATAACCTTACAAAATCAAAACTATCTAAAATAAAAAGAAGTGTTAATTACTATTTACAAACAAAAAAACTAGATGTTGCTTTTTGTATAGATGCAATTATTGTGACTGATAATGAGATTAATTTTTTGGAGAATATAACTTTATAAAATTCTCACTCTTCTAAGTTTTTAGCTAATTTCTCTTCGAGTTCATCAATACTTAACATTAATTTTTTAATAGAATTCATCTGTGAAGAGAGTTCTTTTGTTAATTCTTGCACTTCTTTATTTTTATTGCTCAACTCAGTTGTTAAATCATTTAACATAAAAGTTGCCTTATCTTTTTTTTCTTGAACATCTTTTTGCGTTGATACAACTTTTTTTATTTTATCACTTACTTTTTCACTTATTTCTTTTATTTTATCTTCTGTTACTTCTAACTCTTTTTCGTAAAAACTAATTTGATTAATAAACTTTGATGTTCTATGCTTCTCTTCAATTAATAAAGTTTTCATTGCACTATATTCAGAAATTTGATTCATAAGATCATCAATTTTTTCCCTTGCTTCATTGTTATTTTTCCTATTTTCATACATATTTCTAACAACTCTGCTTTTAAACTCTTTTGCTTCAAGTTCAGCTTCGGTTGTTAAAAAACTTATCCATATAAATTCATTTATTGTTGAATTATTTTTATCATAAATAGGAAGAACTGTTAAATATATATAATATTCCTCTTTTGTTTTTGATATATTTTTTAATTTACCTTCCCAAATTATTCCATCATTTACTTTTTCTATTAAATCTTTATATATTGAGCTACTTGTTTTTTCATCTTTTAATATTAAATGATTTTGTCCAATTAACTCCTCTTTTGTATAAGCTGAAACTTCACAAAAATAGCCATTTACAAAGGTTATATTTCCTTCTATATCTGTTTTTGAAACTAAGGCAACTTCATTTATAACGGTTCTTAAATCTTCTAAATCCTGTTGCATTAATAACTTTAATCTTTCATGGTATTTATTATGACAAACTCTTTCAATAGAAAAAATCATATCTTTTGCATTTACTGGTTTTGATAAATAATCTGTAGCTTTAAATTTAATAGCCGTTAATAAATCTTCAATTTCAATGGTAGGACTTGTAATTATAAAAGGAATTTCTGAATCTATTTCTCTAATCTTTTTCAGTATTTCAATTCCAGTAATATCAACAATATTCTTATCACATATAATAATGTCAATAAAATACTCTTTTCTTTTCTCTAAAAAACTTTCTATTCCCTCTTTTGCAGTTGAACAAACAATTACATTATTAAAAAATTTATATAAAATATTCGAAAAGTGCTCTCTATCTTCATTATTACTTTCAATAAATAAAATATTTAATTTTTTTAAGAAACTATTATTAAACATCTAAGATTTAGCCTTTTTATTTTCTATTTGAGTTTTTCTATGTTCTAAAACTTCTTCTAAGTCACTTATTTTTGTGCCCTTTATATCTATTTCATTTTTTATTTTTACAATAAGTGAATCTTTTGTTTTAATATCTTCAACTACATTAATAATTTTGTTATTAGTTCTTTGTTCAGCACTTTTCATTTCAGATGTCATGAGTGAAATTTGATTTATTTTTTTATTTATTCCAACGGTTAAAAGTTCATATTTGTCTTTTACAATTTTAACTTTATTTTCCAACTCTTCAAGTTCTGTATAATAATTTTGATTTAATTTTTGTTCTTCATCTAAATTCTTTTTTAATTCGTCATAATCATCAAATGAAGTTAAAATATTAGTTAATTCATCGATTTTTCGTTGAGCAATTGAATAAATTCTTTTCGTCTCTTGAATATCAACAAGAACTCTTTTTTTGAATTCTCTTTTATCATTCTCTTCTTTTGTTGTTAAAAAATTAACACTTACATATTTTCTAATATTTTTATTCTCATCAAATACAGGAATAATCGTGCAATTTGTATAAAATATTGAGTCAATACTTGTTAAATATTTCATTTTTCCTTGCCATTTATTTCCACTTTGAAGAATTTGCCCTTGCTCTTCAATTATGACCTTTGGCATCTCATTATGAAAAAAACTTCTATAATCTTGTCCTAATATCTCATCTTCATCATATTTAATCAACTCTTTAAAAAGATTATTTACATAAATCATTGCTCTATTTGTATCAAAGCTATATACAATTGCTACTTTATTTATTAATTCTAAATACTCTTCTATCTCATTTTGATAATTTAAAATTTCATCTTCTTCTTGTCTTGCAATACAAGCTTCTTCAATTTTCTTTAATATCTCATATTCATTAATAGGTTTAAAGAAATAATCCGTTACGTCATATCTTAATGAATTTAATAATAAATCAACATTTGTTTCTTGAGTAACAAATATAAATGGAACATTTTTACTAATATCTCTTATTTTCAATAAAAGTTCTAAACCATTTAATGAGGGAATTGTGTATTCACTAAGGATGACATCAATTTTTTCTTCACTGTTATTTAACTTGGTAAATTGCTCTAGAGCAGATAATCCATCTGTGCAGAAAAAAACTTTTTTAAATAACTTATTCAAAGTTGGTGAAAAAGTCTCTTTTATTTTTTCATCATTTTCAACATATAAAATATTTAATGTTTTAAAAAGTTTTTCATTTAATGTCATTTATAATATAAATCCCCCGAGTTTCGTTATTATATTATATATTATTATAATTAATTTAAATTCTAGCTATATCTTATTATTATTTATTTGGATTAGGCTTTTAGTAACGTAACATATGATTTTGTATTTGATAGATTATTATAAAAAAAGTAAGAGGTGAAGGTCGCAAAAACACCTCTTACTTTTTTGGACTTGTATATAAAATTAGTATAGGAATTATAACAACTCATCGTAGCAATAATCTAGCACTTAATACAAATTTCAAAATTTAATTTTTTATTAGCACTTTTTAGTTATCATACAAAAATACTTACGGAGAAATATTTGTACTCAAAAGAATTAGAATCTATCAAAAAGTCAAATCGATTTAGAATAAGAGAAGTTTTTGATGATACTTTAATTGATTTAGCCTCAAATGATTATTTAGGTCTTTCAACAAATAAAACCCTTTTTCAAAATGCTTATAAAAACGTTCTAAAAGAAAATTATCACTCACCAAAAGCCTCAATGCTTGTAAATGGATATAGTAAAATCCACAAAAAGTTTGAAGATAGATTATGTGAAGTTAATGGTTTTGAAGCAGGAGTTATTGTAGGTTCTGGATTTTTAGCAAATATTTCTATGATTGAAGCACTAACAAGAAAAAATGATACTTTATTTATAGATGAAGAGTATCATGCAAGTGGAATATTAGCCACAAAACTTTTAAAACCTGAACAAGTTATTATTTTTAAACACAATGATTTTAAAGATTTAGAACAAAAAATGTCTAAAAATCAAAGAAGTGGAAGAAATATAATTGCAATTGAAGGTGTTTATTCAATGGGTGGAGATTTAGCTCCAATTGAAATATTTAAACTTGCAGATGAAAAAAAAGCAATTTTAATTGTTGATGAAGCCCATAGTTTTGGTGTTATTGGTGATAATCTTTTGGGTATTTTTGATTATTACAAAATAAAACCAAACAAATATCATGTAAAAATGGGAACTTTAGGTAAAGCTTATGGCTCATATGGAGCTTATATCTTAGCATCTAAAGAGATTATTGATTTTCTTACAAATAGAGCAAAACCTATTATTTACTCTACTGCTCCATCACTATTTGATACGGCACTTGCAAATGAAGCTTTAGATTTTATTATTAAAAATAAAGAATCACTAAAAGAAAAAATAAAAACAAATTTAACTATTATTCATAATATCTTGGGTTTAAATTCCCAAAGTTTAATTATTCCTATTTCAATTGGTGATAATAAACAAGTAAAAATAATACAAGAAAATTTAAAGCAAAATGGCTACTTAGTTGGAGCGATTAGGCAACCAACAGTAAAAGAAGCAATTATTAGATTAATTGCAAAAATTGATATAAACGAAAAAGATTTAACAAAAGTATGTAACTTATTAAAGGATTCAAAATGTTAATAAATGACTTAATAAAAGGTAACCAAAAATTCAGAGAAGCCCGTTTCCCAAAATATGAAGATGATTTAAAACAACTTGTTGAGACTGGGCAAAAACCTGAGATTTTATTTATTGGATGTAGTGATAGTAGAGTTACTCCAGATTTAATGCTTGATACAAAACCAGGAGATATGTTTATTTTAAGAAATGTTGGAAACTTTATTCCTCCTTATAATCCTGATAATGACTACCATGGAAGTTCAGCAGTAATTGAATATGCAGTTAATGTTTTAAGCGTAAAACATATAATTGTTTGTGGGCATTCACACTGTGGGGCTTGTAAAAGTTTATATCAAGATTTAGGAGATTCTCCTGATTTAATAAATGTAAAAAAATGGTTAGACCTTGGAAAAAGAGCAAAAGAGTATACTCTTTTAGCAATTCAAGATAAATCTGATCCAGAAAAATTGTATAGAGCAACTGAAAGAATATCAATTGTTCATCAAATGGAAAATCTTTTAACTTTCCCTTATATTGAGAAAAAAGTAAAAGCTGGTGAAATACAAATCCATGGTTGGTATTACAAAATTGAAGATGGTACAATCGAGTATTATGATGGAGAAGAGTGTTCATTTAAAACACTAAAGGAGAATTAAGATGAATACTCATCAAGTAAGAAGACTTCCAAAAAAAACTGTTGTTGTAATTAGTATTATTATTGTTCTTGCTTTTATTATATTTTATATGATACAAGACTTAAAAGAGAAAAAGATTACTGAAGTTTTAGCTACTATTGGTCATACAAATATAACTCAACTAAAAGTTATAAACAAATTAAATGTAGAAGACAAAGATACAAAATACCAAAGTAGTGTATATAAAGTAATTTTTTATGATAAAGATTTACAACAAAGTTGTATTGGTTTTATTCATCAAGAAAGAGATAACCAATATACTAAAGATTTAAATTGTGAATAGGAAAATTATGAGTATTATAGAAAAATTAGAAAAAAATGAACGATTAAATTATGAAGATGCAATTAAATTATATGATTTAGATTTATTTACACTTGCTTCTTATGCCAATAAAATAAGAACTGAAAAACATGGTAAAAAAACTTATTTCAATATAAATAGACATATAAATCCAACAAATGTTTGTAAAGATGTTTGTCAATTTTGTGCCTATAGTGCAAGTAGAAAAAATCCTCACCAATATACAATGAGCCATGAAGAGATATTAGAAATTGTAAAAAACTCTTCAAAAAATAATATTAAAGAAGTCCATATTGTTTCAGCTCACAATCCACATACTGGATTACAATGGTATATGGACGTTTTTAAAAAAATCAAAGAAAACTTCCCAAATATTCATGTTAAAGCATTAACTGCTGCAGAAATTCACTTTTTAAGCACTGAATATAATCTTTCATATGAAGAAATTATTGATATGATGATTAATCATGGAATAGATTCAATGCCAGGTGGTGGAGCAGAAATTTTTGATGAACAGGTGCGAAAAAGAATTTGTGGTGGTAAAGTCACATCTGAACAATGGCTACAAATTCATAAACTTTGGCATCAAAAAAGTAGAAAATCTAATGCTACAATGCTTTTTGGACATGTAGAAGATAGAAATCACAGAATTGACCATATGTTAAGACTTAGAGACTTACAAGACATTACAGGTGGTTTTAATGCCTTTATTCCTTTAGTTTATCAAACAGAAAATAATTACCTAAAAGTAAAAGAGCCATTAACTGGTCAAGAGATATTAAAAACTTACGCAATTGCTAGAATTTTACTTGATAATATTCCAAACATAAAAGCTTATTGGGCAACTTCAACTGTAAAATTAGCTTTAATTGCTCAAGAATTTGGTGCAAATGATGTTGATGGAACAATTGAAAAAGAAGCAATTCAAAGTGCAGCTGGTGCTTCAAGTGCAAATGGAATAGCTCAAATGGAATTTGTAGATTTAATTAAAAATTCTGGATTTATACCAGTTGAGAGAGATTCGATTTATAATGAAATAAAAACTTGGTAATATCCAAGTTTTTATTTTGTTTCTTCTTTAGCTTGTTCTTTCACTTCATTTTGTTGATTGAATACTAATACAAATTCTATTTCAACACCTGCTTCAGTTTTTAACATACTAATTGGATATGAGATATGAATTGAATATAATTCATTATTTAATACCTCTATCATATCAAAAAATTCACGAGGGTCTTGTACTAAAATATTTACAGAATAAACAAATCTAGTAATATTACTACTGCTTGTAGTTACATTAAATTTAATTATTGAATCAACTGGCATCAAAATTTTCAACTGCTCAGTTACTCTATCTAACGCCATAAATTCATCGGTTAAATACTCTTTATCATAACTTTTGTATTGTTTATTTAAATCAATATCTTCTTTTGCAAGTACAACTCCATCAATTTTAAATTTTTTATCAGTTGAAGAAGTATTATAAACAATATTTTTATACAATTTATTTAGATTTGGTTTTAAAGAGTTTGCAAAGCTATTTTCTTTTAAAAAGTTACCTTTTAATTCTAAAATATTTTTATCTATTTTCAACTCATTAAGTACAATATCTTCAGGAATAGTTTCAAATACTGCTTTAATTCTTTGCTCTATTTTGTCATTAAAATTCACATGGTTTGGTAATTCAAGAACATTTTCAATTTTTTTCACATCTTGAGCTTTTTCAATAGTAACTTCTTTTTTGAAGTAATTTTCATAAAGAGCATTAAAATCAACTTTCAAATAAACTTGATAAGCCAAAAAAGCAACAAGCAAAATAAACAAAGAAATATATAAATTTGTATAATTTCTTTTAGTTTTCTTCTTTCTTGGTTTTGTAAAACTTTTTTTTAGATGTTTATCTTTTGATAATTCAAAAATTTCTTCATCAATATTTATAGGATGGTAATCAACTTTTAACAATAAATCTTCACTCAACTGTTCAATTTGTTCTTGTGATAGCTGTTTTGTCACATAAAGGATTGTAACTTTTTCTACAAAGGTATTGCTTTTTTTCTCATAAAAATTATTTAAAGTATTATGAATAATCTCATTTAATTCTAAGTAATAAATTTCATCAAAAAGTTTTTGTCCATCAATATCATCTTCATAAAAATGAGTTTTTTTAACTGAATCAAAACAAGCTAAATCTAAAATTGTATTATGAACTATTATTCCAGCAGCATCTAAAATAACAATAAAAGCTTTACTATTAAATAAAAGTACAACTATTTCACTTCTTAAAACATTTTTATCTATGTGAAGATTTATTAAATGAAACGCCGAGTAAATATAATCTATTCCTGTTTTTACAAAATAGTTTTTAGTTTCAAAAAGTGTTGTTTTAAGTACAGCAATATCGTATTCATTGTTAAATTTCGCAATTTCACAATCTTTTATTTTTGAAGATAAAGCTTTTGGAATAAGTTTAGTTGTATCATTTATTAGAAGTGTAGAGATATATGTATTATCAATTTGTGCTTGAGAAGAGTTGAGTTTTAAAGCAATATCTAAAGGTAATAAATCATTATCAACCAAAAAAACCGAACTATCCGTATCAATAATTGCTTCATTACTTAATTTTTTATAATCAAGCTTTAATTGAGTATCATATTTAACAGCATTAATATATAAAGACTCTTTAGTAAACATATATTTCCTATCTAACTTCTTTTAAATAATTGCATTTAGCATCATTTTACTTTTAATAAAATCTCTTGCCTCTTCAAACTCTAAATCACTAATATCAAAAGGTTCTGACATGTAAAAATCAATTTTTCCAAATGGTTTTGGTAATATAAACTTATCCCAAGAATTAAACTGCCAGTATCTACTAGGTTTAGAATTACAAACTACAATTTTAGCACCACTTTTTTGTGCAATTGTTATAACTCCACCTGCAAAACTAAATCTTGGACCTCTTGGACCATCAGGAGATAATGCTATATCACAACCTGATTTAATTTCTTTTATTGTACTAATTAATGCTTTAGTTGCACCTTTAGAAGAAGAACCCCTAATAGCACCAGCCCCAAATAATCCATAAACTTTTGTAATAATCTCGCCATCTTTACTTTGACTAATCATAGTTTTAATTCTACCATTTGGTCTTAGTTTAAAATAGCTTGTTGGTTGTGAAGCTAAATCTCCATGCCATGCAACAAAGACATATGCTTCATTCTCTTCCAACTTTTGATGATGAAAAACTTTTTTATTTGTAAAGAATATCGCTTTTATTAAAAAATAAATAATATAAGGAAGTACTTTAAATTTAAAATAATTTTTCATTAAAGTACAACATCACCTTTTAAAGATGTTCGAGAAGCATCTGTAATTTTAACATTCACAAACTTACCTAAAAGTTCATCACTTCCCTTTGTAAATACCTGTAAATAACTATCTGTAAAACCACAAACTTCACCATTTGGTTTTAAAGATTCAACCAATACATTTAATGTTTTTCCAACATAAGAAGGCATAGTTTCTTCTAAATGTCTTTTATGAAGTTCAATTAATTCAATTAATCTAGCACTTCCAATTTCATCAGGAATCTCTTTATCAGCCATATTTAAAGCTTCAGTTCCTGGTCTTGGTGAATATTTAAAATTAAAAATCTGATCAAATTTAACTTGATTAACAACATCTAAAGTATCTTCGAAATCTTCTTGTGTTTCACCTGGGAATGCAACAATAATATCAGTTGTAATTCTTAGATTTGGTACTAATGCTCTTAGTTTTGCCGCTCTATTTAAAAACCACTCTTTTGTATATCCTCTTTTCATAGCTCTTAAAACTTCTGTAGAACCACTTTGTAAAGGCATATGAATACACTTAGATATTTTGTCATTTTTTGCAAACTCTTCAATAAACTCATCATCCATATGTAAGGGATGTGGTGAAGTAAATCTAATTCTTTCTAAACCTTCTACTTTTGAAACATCTTGTAAAAGATTTGTGAATGAATATTTACCTCTTCCATCTGAGAAGTTTTTACCATAAGAGTTAACATTTTGACCTAAAAGCATTACTTCAACAGCACCTAATTCAACAGATTTTTTAACCTGTTCAACAATCATTTCTGGTGGAATTGAAATCTCTTCACCCCTTGTACTTGGAACTATACAATAAGTACATTTTTTGTCACAACCAACAGAAATATTAACGCTAGCTCTATATTGATTTGTTTTTGCAGTTGCAAAATCATAAGTAGATTCATCATTGTCAATTGATACTTCAACAGAACCTTTTATATCAACTACATCTTTGATTTTTGAGATATTTCTTGCACCAACAACAAAATCCACATAAGGTGCTCTTTTAATAATATCATGCCCTAAGTGAGAAGCAGTACAACCACAAACACCTATTTTTGCACCCTCTTTTTTCTTTTTGTTAAATTGACCAATTTCAGAAAATAGTTTTTGAACTGGTTTTTCTCTAACAGAACAAGTATTAATTATAATTAAATCAGCATCTTCAATATTTTGTGTTGCTGTATAACCTTTATGTTTTTCAAGTTCTGCTTGAATATGTTGGCTGTCAGTGTCATTCATCTGACAACCTAATGTTTGTATAAATAATTTTTTATTTGAACTCATAATTTTTTTACTTAAATACCTAAATATTAAAGTGAATGAACCTCATACATATACTCATCATCAGCTAAACCATATTTAACTTCTCTGAAGTAAACATTATAACCATCAGCTTCTAAAGCATCAACTAATGCCATCATATCTTTATGAGAATTATCTCTATCAAAATAGAAAATCTTTTGACCATCTTTTTTTAAATCTTCTTTTATTTTATCTAATTGCACTTTTTTTGGTTTTTCATTTAACTCATTTCTTGCAAATAATAATTCCATTTATTAAGCCTTTTCTTTTTTAATTAATCATATATTCTATCTCAAAATTACTTTAATTTCTATAAAAGGGTATTTTAGCTATACTAATAAACTATACTACATTGGAAATCAAAACAATCATTTCAATGTCAACAAATAAAAGGTTATTAATGGATAAAATAATAGATATTTTAGATTCAATTGCATATGAAAAAGGTCTCAAAATTGATGATGTTGAAAATGCACTAAAAGAGGCGTTAATTAAAACTGCCCAAAAAATGGTGGATGAAACATTAACTTTTGATGCAAATATTGATAGAGCTAATAAAAAATTAGAACTATTTCAAAAAATTGAAGTTGTATCAGAAGATGATGAAAGACTACATGCTAATGCAGTTAATAAATATGGTGAAGCACTTAATTATGAAAATTTTATTACTCTTGAAGAAGCAAAAGAGATTGACCCAGATTTAGAAATTGGCGACTTTATGAACTATGATTTAGAGTTCGAAAATATGGGAAGAAATGCGGCTACTATATTACATAATAATTTTGAATATCGACTTCAAAGATTTATTGAAGAAAATCTTGTTAGTAAATATAAAGATAAAATCGGAAAAACTGTTGCTGGAACTGTTACAAGAATTGATAGACAAGAAAATACATATATTGAAATTGGTGAAGTAAAAGGTATCTTACAAAGAAAAAGTAGAATAAAAGGTGAAACTTTTAAAGTTGGTGATGTTTTAAAAGCTGTTGTAAAAGGTGTAAATATTGATAAAACTAATGGTTTATTAATTGATATTTCAAGAACTTCTCCAAAATTCCTAGAAAATCTTTTAGTTCTTGAAGTTCCTGAATTAAAAGACAAAAAAGTAAATATTGAAGCAAGTGCTAGAATTCCTGGAACTAGATCAAAAATTGCTCTATCTTCTATTGATCCACAAATTGATCCAATTGGTTCTGTTGTTGGAGTAAAAGGTGTTAGAATTGGTTCTGTTTCGAAACAATTAAATGGGGAAAACATTGATTGTGTTGAGTTTTCAACAATTCCTGAAATGTTCATTTCAAGAGCACTATCACCTGCACTTGTAAATAGTGTGAAAATTGAAAAAGCTCCTTCATATGGTGAAAAAGGAAAAGCAATTGTTACGATTCCTAGTGATCAAAAATCAAAAGCTATTGGAAAAGCAGGTTTAAATATTAGATTAGCATCAATGCTTACAAAATATGATATTGAATTAATTGAAATTGCATCAACTACAGCATCATCAAATAATATTGAAAAATCAGTTGAAGAAAAAATCACTGATACAGCATCTTTAGAAGCACTATTTAAATAAAATGAAACTACATATTTACGACTCAGTAAAAAAGGAAAAAGTAGAGTTTAACTCTATTCTTCCTAATGTAGCTAAGATTTATGTTTGTGGACCAACAGTTTATGATGATTCACATTTAGGTCATGCAAGAAGTGCAATAGCTTTTGATTTACTTCATAGAGTTTTAAAAGCCAATGAATATGAAGTTATTATGACAAAAAACTTCACTGATATTGATGATAAAATCATCAAAAAAATGTATGATTCTAATAAATCCCTTGAAGAAATTACAACTACTTATATAAACGCTTACAAAGCTGATATGAAAGCTTTAAATATACTAGATAATACAATTGAACCAAAAGCTACTGAAAATCTTGAGAGCATGAAAGATATGATTTCAAATCTTATGGAAAAAGATATTGCTTACAAAACAAGTGACAGCGTTTATTTTGATACTTCAAAAGATAACTCTTATGGAACATTATCTCACAAAGTAAGTGATGAAAACTCTCAAGCTAGAGTTGAAGCAAATAATGAAAAAAGAAATCCATCTGATTTTGCTCTTTGGAAATTTGCAAAAACTAATGATGTAAGTTTTGAAGCTCCTTTTGGACTTGGACGACCAGGTTGGCATATTGAGTGTAGTGCTATGATTGAAAAACATTTAGCTTACAAAGATTCAGAGTTTCAAATAGATATTCATGGAGGTGGAGCTGATTTACTTTTTCCTCACCATGAAAATGAAGCTGCACAAACAAGATGTTCAAGTGGACAAAATCTTGCAAAATATTGGATGCATAATGGTTTTGTAAATATCGATGGGGAAAAAATGAGTAAATCATTAGGAAACTCATTTTTCCTAAAAGATGTTTTAAAATCATATTCGGGTGAAGTTATTAGATTTTATCTTATGTCAACACATTATAGAGCAAATTTTAATTTCAACGAAGAAGATTTAATTGCTTCTAAAAAAAGACTTGATAAACTTTATAGAGTTAAAAAAAGAGTTTATGGAATTGAAGCATCAAATGTAAATAAAAAGTTCAGTGAAGATATTTTCTTAGCTTTAAATGATGATATGAACACATCAAAAGCAATTTCAATTATTGATGAAATGATTGGAAATGCAAATGATAAATTAGATGCTAATCCAAAAGATAAAAATCTAAAAAAAGAAGTTATTGCAAATATTTTATTTATTAATAATATTTTAGGAATTGGATTTAACGATGCTTATGAATATTTTCAATTTGGAATAGATGAAGTTACAATATCTAAAATTGAAGAATTAATTGAAAAAAGAAATGAAGCAAAAAAAATAAAAGATTTTACTACTGCAGATGAAGTTAGAGATGAATTATCAAAAATGGATATTTCATTAATGGATACAGTAAATGGAACTGTTTGGGAAAAACTATAAGTTTTTCTCATTCTCTTCTAGTAATTTAGGCATCATCAAAGCAATCTCTTTAAAATCATACTCTAAACTTTTCACTACAATACTATATAAATCATGACCTTTATATTTTTCATGCCAAATATCTTCTTTGTTTTCATAAATATTATAATACATAAAACGTAATTTTAGAGCTTCTTTTAACTGCTTTTCCATATATCTTCTAATTTTAAATATAAAAAAAGGGAAGAAGTAAAACTTCTTCCCTTTTAGTTACTAAAAATAAATCTTAGTAAAATGATCTTGCGTATGCAGAATCAGTAATGTTTTTAGTATCAACAATATAAGGAACTAATGCCATATGTCTAGCTCTTTTGATTGCTTTTTCTACCATTTCTTGTGAATTTTTAGAGTTACCAGTAAGTCTTCTAGGCATAATTTTACCTCTTTCACTCATAGATAATTTTAATAATTCTGTATTTTTATAATCAATGAAATCTACTTTCATCTCAGTATATTTACAATATTTTTTTCCGTACTTTCTTCTTTCTGCCATTTGATGTCCTTTCTAAAACGGTATTTCGTCTTCGTCTATATCAATTTCAGGTATTCGTTGCTCAACTCTTGGTTTTGCTTGATTCATACCACCATAGCTTGCTGGAGAAGATGGTTCATCGTATTGAGCTGCTGGTTGATTATAAGATCCTTGCGGATTATAACCTTGGTTGTCCCCAACATTCATTGAATCACCCTTAGCATCTAACATTTTCATAGTGTCAACTCTTAAAGAGTGTCTACTTCTTGTAGATCCATCTTGGGCTGTCCATTGTTCAAATACAAGTCTTCCCTCTAATAAAACTTTAGAACCTTTTTTCAAGTATTGATTAGCAACTTCAGCAGATCTTCCAAAAATATTAAAATCTAAAAAACAAACTTCATCTTTTTGTTCACCAGTTGAAGATTTGTATTTATAAGATGTTGCAACAGCAGATTTTGCAATTGCAGAACCTGATGGTAAATATCTTAATTCAATATCTCTTGTTAAATTTCCTACCATTATTACTTTGTTATACATGTAAGATTCCTAAATATTATTATTTATTAGCTTTTTTAGCTGCCTCATCACTCATTTTAGTCCACGAAGCAATTTCTTTTTTACTTTCGTATTTAATGAAGATAAATCTAATTAAGTTTTCGTTCATTCTGTAATTTCTTTCGATTTCAGCAATTCCTGCTGGGTTACCTTGGAAATAGATTACATAATAGTAACCTCTTTTACATTTTTCGATTTCATAAGCTAATTCTCTTTGACCAACATTGTCAAATGATATGATTTCTCCACCATTTTTTTCAATAATAGCTCTGATGTTTTCAATTTGTCCTACAGTTTCTTCATCAGTTAATGTAGGTTTTAAGATAAACATTGTTTCATAATGTTTGATTTTTGACATTAATTCTCCTTATAGTTTGTGCCGGTATCTTTACATTTCCTAATATCAGCAAGGATTTCTTTCTTTGTAAAGTGCGAGATTCTATCTAAATAAAACTGTAAACTTTCTTAAGCTTGCTTGAAGATATAAATTTTGATTGTCAATTTTTGAAGTTTTAAAATCTAACTCTGTATTTAAAAGATATTCTAAAATTTCTTGAAAAACTTCTGGTTTTTTATTTATTGCTAGTTTTGATTTTTTTTCCCAAATATTTTTTGGTGGAATAAAACCTAAAATCTCTTTTGGATTTGGTTGTCCAATAGTTCTTGCATATGAACTAATCATAAAAAGTTGTTGCACAAAAGAAGTAACTTGATTTAATAAAAAAATTTCATTCATTCCCTCTTCAAGAAGCAAACTTAAATCAGAACTAATATCTTTCCCACTTAATAAATCATGTAAAAAATCTTCAAAATTAACAGCACCTATTCCAAAACAGTGTGTATCTACAAGATGTGTAGTAATTGGTTCATTAAATATTGCTAACTTTTTCATATCATTTATACATAAAGCTAAATCATTTTTATGCATAAAATATAGGTGATTTAACGCGCTTAATTCAACTTTCATATTTAGCATTTTTGCTTCATATTCCAAGAATTTTATGGCTTCTGTATCTGTAGGAAGGAAAAATCTTACTGCTGCTGAATTTGTTTTTAGTGAAAAACTTGTTTCCATAGTTTTAAAATCACTATCACCTAAACATGCAATTATAAGTGTGCTATCTGGGTTTAAATTACAAGCTTCTATTAAAGAATCAACCTCTTTTTTGGGAAGTTTTTTATCAATCTTTATTAAAACTATATTATTACTTGAAAATAACGAAGATTGTAGTAGCTTGTCCTTTGCATACTTAAAATCATAATCTTCAAAATATAACTTTTCTATTTCATCTTCGTTCCCCAATGATTGAGCAATTACTAGGGCATATTGCTCCACTAAAAAAGTAGATTGTCCATAGAACATATAAGCTTTAAATTTTTTATTTTGTTTTAGATAATTATCAAATTCATTTTTATACATAATCCAATAATATCCTAAGTTTACTTTTAATACAATTTAATTATTTGAAAGGGGTTTTAGCTATGTATAGAGTTGTTCTTCCAATATTAGGGTTTGAAAATTTTGAGAGTTTAGCTGTTGAGAAAATTGATGATTTTTTCTCTTTTTTAGTTTTTGATGAAAAAACAAAAATCACTATCGTAAATATAAATGTTTTAAACAAAGTATCATTTGATTTTGAAATAGATGCTGATGTTTTAGAAAAATTAAAAATAAAATCAAAAGAGGATTTTGACACATATTTTTGCGTTGTTTCTCAAAACCCAGTTGAGCATTCAATTATAAATCTTGTTTCACCAATTTTTATAAATGAAAAAGAGAAACTTGTTGGTCAATATATTACTAGCGAAAAAGTTGACCCTTATTTAGCATCTATTGATAAGTGTGCTACATTATAGTTGCCACTATAACCTTTGTTACAATATCGGCAGATTTTATTTTCACTCTCATTTTAGAAAATAATCTCTGCCCTTTGTAATTTTCTAAATTTACTTTCATTCCAAATATTTTTTCATAACAAACAGCTCTTGCTTTTTCTGTATCAACTACTTTTACTTTTATCTCTTCACCCAAATGTAAACTTGCCCATCTAGCATAAATTCTGTCTTCAAAATCCCAAACAAGTTGGTCAATTTTTCTTTCATTTAATGAAATATGCTCACAAATCTCTTCTATATTTTTAGGTGTCTGTTTTGTTTTTAAAATTCTATGTAAAACCAAATCTGAGTATCTTCTAATTGGTGATGTAAAATGTGAATATGAAGAAAATCCTAAACCAAAATGTCCTAAATTCTTTGAAGAGTATTTTGCTTGGGTTTGGGCTTGAATAATAAGCTCATCAATTTCTGCACTCATCATTGAAATTTTTGCTTTTTCTTGAATATGAATAATTGTATCATGAACATCACTTTGAAGTTTTACATTAACTCCCAAAATATTCACATCATCCACAAGTTTTGAAATAGCTTTAAAAGGTGGTTCTTCATGGATTCTATAAATTCCTACTGTGTTTACCTTTTTGCTTGCTTCTATATTTGCTAAAAGCATACACTCTTCAACTAGTTGATGAGATGCTGTTGATGTTTCAACTTCAATTGATTCTAAATTATCATTTTTTAATTTTAATCTATTTTCAGTTGTTCTAAAATCATAACCTTTTAATAATCTTCTTTTTCTAAATTTTTTAGTTATTTCATACAAAGGAATAAGATAATCAAATATCTCTTTTTCAGTTTTAGAATATTGATCAAGGTGACCTTCAATAACTCTATCAATTCTTCCATAAGAGAAGTTTTTGTGAGAATTTATAATTGCTTCAAAAAGTTCAGCTTTTTTAACGCTTAGATTTTCTAAATCTAAATACATTTTAAAAACATATGAATATCTATCAACACCTTCTTTTAAAGAGCACATCTCTTCACTTAAAATTGGTGGTAACATTGGTAAAACTTTTGTTGGAAGATAAATAGAAGTTGATTTTTTAAAAGCTAATAAATCAAGTTCACTTCCCTCTTTTACGAAATATGAGACATCTGCAATTGCTACATATAAAATATTCTCTTTTCTATCAAAATAGATTGCATCATCGTGGTCTTTTGCACTATTTGGATCAATTGTACAAAAATATAAATCTCTTAAATCAACCCTTTGTTTTATATCATCCATATTTGCTTTTACATCAAGAGGCTTTTCTAATCTATACATTTCATTGTAAAGATGTAAAGAGATAAGTTCATCAATTTTTGGATTTTCTATATTTCCAAGATTTTTTATTAGTTCTAAAGATTTATTTTCTACAAGTAAAACATCACCATCTTTATATTTTGATGCATTTTTATTCTCTAATTTAATATTTTCTTTTACAGTATAAAATGCTTTATCTTTTATGTAAACTAAAACTTCATTTTTTTTACCATCAAGGATTTGTACAATTTTTGCTTTTGTTCTACTTCTTGGATTAAAAACCCTTTTTGCTAATACTAAATCTCCATCATAAGCACCATTCAAATCATCAAACTCTATTTTTATATTTTTATGTTCACTTGTTAAATCTTCTAAAACTACAAGATTTTTTCCCACTTTTACAAGGGCAACTTTATATTTTGAGTTTAATTCGAAAGTATTATCTTCTTTAATAACTATTATTTCATCTTTTAAAAACTTTTCTATCTCAATTAATTCCTCTTTTGAGTAGTTTTTACAGTTTGTTTGAATTTTTATAAATAGTTCTTTTAGCAATTTTAATCCTTTAAATAATCATCTAATAGTATCAAAACTAAAAGTATTCTTCCCTTTAATTTTCCAAGTTATCTAAGATTTAGATACTTTTTTGTATAATCTCAAAAATTTAATATTTAGAGGGTTTACTAATGGGTTTAAATGTATACTATGATAAAGATTGTAATATCGATTTAATTAAATCAAAAAAAGTTGCAATGATTGGTTTTGGTTCTCAAGGTCACGCACACGCTGAAAACTTAAGAGATTCTGGTGT
>JAQTXB010000026.1 GCA_028688995.1 Aliarcobacter sp. | reverse complement strand
TCTGAGTTTTATAGCTCTATTTCTTAAATATTGAAGTGTTTTCTTATCTAATTTTCTTCCATCTATTTTTTCATTTTCCATAAAAGAATTATAGCTGAATTTATGTTAGTTTATTAGTGGAGTAATAATATCTAAATTTAGTCCAGAAACAAATTCCATTTTATCCTCTATTTTAATAAGCTATCAACTTTTCTTATTAATTCTTGTTGTTTTGCTAATTTAGTTAAAAACTCTTTTGATTCTTCAAAACTAACTTCTTTTACTGGTTTATAATCAGCTATTATTAATATTTGCCAACCTATATTTTCTAAAGGAGCTATTAATATATCATTTGTATTTTTATCTTTTATTCTTTCTTGAATATCTTTATCTAATTTTTGTATTTCTATCCAACCTATATTTCCATCTTTTTTATTAGAAATAAAATCTTGAGAATTAATTTTCACTTGTTTTTTAAATTCATTTAATCTTTCAGTTTTAGGAAGTTTTTCTATACTATAAAATAAATTCTCAGCTTTTTTTTTATCTGTCATAAAAATATTATAAAGGTTATAAGTTGGAACTGTTTTAGGTTTTTCTTTATTATATAATTCTTTTAATACTTCATCATTTATCTTTAAATTTTGCATATATTTTTGAGACCATACATTTATAGCTATTAGGTTTTTTGCTGCTTTATAATCTATATCATTTTTTACATCGTTAGAAATCAAATTTACTAATCTAAGGGTATCTTCATACTCTTTTTTTAATTTATCTTTATTTTCTTGAGTTTGAGTGTTGTAATCCACTTTATATTTTTGAGCTACAAAAGAGCTTAATTCATTTGGTAATACATTAGCTGCAAATGTCATCATTGCTGAAACAATTAAAGAAAGTGCTATTTTTTTCATAATTATTTTACTCCTAATTTTTGAATATTAGACAAAGATATTAAATGTGCTGTTATTAATGGAATTGCATTTTTATCATTAATATCATTTCTTTTCTTTTTACTTAAATTTTTTAATTTCTCTTCATTAACAACATATAATCCATTTATATTAAATTGTTCTTTTTTATCATTAATTATTACTGTTTTTTCTTCTAGTATTTCCCATTCATCTAATTGTTTTACAAACTCTTTAGTTGCAACGGAATCTACATGAAATTGATTTAAAAAAGTTAATACATTATTCAAAATATTCGTATTTTCACCCTTATCATTAAATAATTTTCTAACCTCATTATTCTTTTCATCACCTAAATAATCTTTATCCAAAGCTAAAAATAGATTATCTTTATTTTCTTCTTTTATAAATACAAATGGATATTTTCTTACAAAAGCTGGAATATAATGTAATTTCTCCCAATTACCTTTTTCATCTATAAAGAGATTATTATTTTCTTTATATCCTAGAATAACTGAAGTAAACCAGTTATTATCTTTGTCTTTTGCAAAAAAAATTGGATAATTTTTACAAGCTTCAAAGAATTCAGCTACAGTAATTGGTGCACTTGTTAACTTCTGTGCATAAAAGAAATTTTTTACTTCTTTTACACTTTTATTTTTGTGGTTTATTTTATTTAATATTTCTAAGTTCTTATACATTTATTACTCTTTTAAGATTTATCATTCCTCTATTCTATTAATAATAAATCTCAAAAAAGTCTCATTTATTAAATAAATATATATTTTACATATAAAAAAACCATCCCTTTTGAGGATGGTTTTTTATCGCGCTTTAAAGGAGAACTTTTTTTATTAAAATTGCATTCTAAATGTTAATTGACCATTAACACCTTGGAAATCACCTTCACTACTTCTTTCATAATCTGTTGATAAAGAAACGCTTGTATCTTCTGTAAATTTAGTTTTTACACCTAATCCAGCATTGTACATCATATCTGACATCTCTGCACCTTTAGTAACAAATTTATTACCTTGATCAAATTGAGCAGTAACTTCAACATCATCATCACCAAAGTATTTATTAGCTCCCAGTTTGAACTCGGGAATATAAACCACTCTATCTTCAGTTTTAATTTCTTTTGAGATTTTTACACCAAGACCTGCTGCACCTCTATTTACAGTAACATCATCTACTGATAAACTAATTGCTCCAGCACCTTTTTCTTTATAACTATCTTGTTCTATATTTGAATATTCAAGAGATGCAAAAGGAGTTAAAGTAACCTCATTTTCTAAAAGGAAATTATATCCTCCATTTATTTTTGCTGATAATTGATTTGCATCAACATCATAAGAAGCATCTCTACCAATAGCACTTGATCTAGTTCCATCTGTATTATGTTTTGTATATGATAAAGAACCATCTATATAAGCTTTATCATATGTTTTCGAAGCATATAATGAAAGTTGATAACTATCTGTAGTTGAAGAATCACCTTTTCTAAAGTCATCTTGGTCTGTTTTAGTATTAGTATATCCAGCAGCTAAACCAATTATAGTATTATTTTGTAACTCTTTATCAATACCAAATACTATTCCACCTGAAGATAAGCTATATCCATCAAATTGTCCAACTTTATCTTGAGAAGCTGTTGAACCTATAACTTTAGCCCAAACTCCTTTATCTGCAATTGCATCACCCGAAGATAAACCTCTTGTATCTGATAATCTAGAACCTACAGTATCAGTTACAAGTTTTGTTGCACTAATTGATGTTTGAACAAATGAAGTATTTACAATTGGAGCTAATTTTTGTACTTGAACAGCTAAATTTTCTTTACTATTTCCATATCCAAAACTATCTAATTCAAGTTTTTGAATAACTTCAATCATATCATCAGTTTGACTACCATTAGCAGAAATACCTGCTAATGCAACTGCTGCATTATTTGAGAAATGTCCATTAGTATCTGATTTTTGAACATATAATTCATTAGCATTATAACTTCCATTTGATGTTCTATCTGAATAAACAACTAAATCAGAAGTATTATTATTGTTTAATAGCTCAACAATTTTTGTATCAATAGAATAGCTATTATCTGTTACTAAATTATTCCCGTTTGTTTCACTCTCACTATAATTTGATGAAATATCATTTAACGCATGAATAAGAGTATAACTTCCATTATTAGCTAAACTTCCTACATAGTTAATATGAATTTTTTCACCACCATTCATAACAAGTGTATCTGCGCCAACAAGTGCTGAACCAGAAGATGTTGAACCTGCTTGATTTATACCAGTAATATCTCTTGTATTAACTATAAAACTCATAGCTCCATCGTTTGTAGTAAAATCCCCATCAACTGTTATATGTGAAGTTCCAAAGTTAATAGCTGATTTTTTATCTGCTATTGTTAAGTTTCCACCAAATGTCATATCAGCTGCAATATTAGCAACTGTTTGCCCTCTCCACTCTTTTATTGTAGTTGCACCAACATAGTCATATTGACCTGGAACATCCATAAGATTAGTTGCAGTATCATTAATACTTGGAATATGTCCAATTGTTGTATCATCAGCATAAACATTATAATTAATTTTTTGAACAACATTATTTGTTGCTGTATTAAAATTAACAGCGTTTAACCTTTTTCCTGTTGTTCCAATTTGACCATAAATTACTGTATTTCCAAGATAATTTAAAGTACCTTCGCCATCAGTTGTTGTTGTAATTATTGAACCAGTTGTTGCAGATGTTGAACTTCTTTGTACATATTTATTATTTGCTATTTCAACAATACCATCCTCAGAAAGATTTAAACTATCCATAAAATAAATATTATCATTGAATCTTACAGTTTCACTATCTGTTCCGGCATTAATAGTTTTAAATGTATCTGTTCCTGATAAACTTCCTACATTACCACTAATAATTGAAGAACCATTAAAAGTTAATGTTGCTCCATTTGCATCAACAAAATTTATACCTGATATTCCTGTTGTTAAATTAACATTATCCCCAATTTGTAATGTACCTGTATTAGTCACATTTGTTCCAAAATCAATAGTACCTACCATACCAGCTGTATTTATGTTAGCACCTGTTTGACCATTTAGGATTACATTACCATTACCTGTATAATTAAGATTTTTAGCATAAACCATATTATTAAATGTAACTGTTTCTAAATTTGCACCTGCTTCAATAGTTCCAATTGATGATATATTAGAACCAACTACTCCCGTAATAGTAGATGTTCCTAAAAGTTTAATTGTACCAGAATCAGCTAAACCTGTTGAGATTACCTGATTTATACTTGTTAATGGTGTAATATCAGTTTCACTAGTTGTTGTACCAGTAATATCTACATTATCAGATAATGTTAATGTTCCATTATTTTTAAGATTAATAACACCTGCATAAATATCACCATTAGCTGTAACACCAGAAGAAGTATTTTGCTCATTATTTGTATTAATATTAAGTTCTTTTATACCTAGTCCAGAACTACCGATAGTAGATGAGATGATTCCGTCTCCACGATAATTTACTGTTCCGGTATTTGAGTTAGTTAAAGTTGTGATAGGATTTGAAATACCTTTTCCATCCCATACATTAACTGTTGCATCATATCCATCAAAATTAACTGAACCTGTTAATCCATTAATTAAGTTTGCAGTTGCACTACCAAGTGCTGATGTAGTATATGAACCTGTTGAAGAGGTAGTTGCAGTAGTATTAGCACTAAACACAATATTTGAACTTGTAGTACCTGTTCCATTTGTATTGAAATTTGCTACACCTGAACCTATATTTGTAGTTGCTGCTGTTACATTATTAGTAAAATTTGATATACCATTATCCACGTTGATTGTTGTCGCAGTTACATTTGTGTTAAAGTTGCTTGTTCCTGTTCCTATGTTTTGTACAGTTAAAGCATATACATCACTTTGGAAAGTTGAATTTGCATTAGGTGTGTCAGGAAGTTCACCTGCACCTGAATTTACTTGTGCTAACCATGCTTCATTAGCTCCAACAGAGCCAGTAACATTTTGAACTCCACCTGCTAATGTTAAGATACCTCTATTTGCATTTTGAGTTTCAACTATTGAATTTAAGTTATATCCGCTTGCCATCGTTAATAATGAATTACCTGTCGTATCATCATTATTTAAATATGTATGTGTAGCATAAATATCTCCATTAGCTATTGTTGCAGAATTTACATTACCATCTGTATCCAATCCAAGGACTACTCCAGCAGCACCACCAATATTCAATGTTTTAATTGCATGACCAGATGAACCAATGTTACCAGTAATAACTTGTGATCCACTAACCATAGTCACAGTACCTTTGTTATTAGATGTTGTTGTAACTACTTCTTGACCTTCAATACCTTTTAAATCACCATTATTAATTTGTAATACACCATCATGATTGTTAAAAGTAACTGTATTTACAGAATAAGTACTATCATCAATTGAAAGATTAAGTCCACCATTAAAACCAATAAGCGCAGCAGCTTGATAGTTTACATGATCAACTTCTGCAGGATTTGTATTTGTAAATAATACATTTCCTATTCCATTTGCACGTACTTCTTCAAGTGAACCTCCACTTGGCATTACATCGCCTTGAACAGTTCCTGCACCTTGGAAAATTAAAGTTCCATTTACTCCACTAGTTGTTACATTACCAGTAATTGTTTTGCTTGCACCAAGTGTAACAATTGAGTTATATCCATTATAATTTAAATTCCCACCTGTTGCATAAGCATTGTCACTTAATCCACCATTTAATAATACTGAAGCTGCTTGATTAAATGTTAAATCACTACTTAGATTCCCATAAAATGTATAATCATTATTGATTGTATTATTAGTTCCTGAATTTACATATGTAGTTGTAGCATATACTTGATCACCGAATGTTACGTTATATCCATTTAAATTAATTGTTCCAATAGGATCTGCACTAACACCATAATTTCCCCAAGAAGTTGAGTAATAGTTAACACCTACCATACCATTAATAGTATTATTTCCTTGAACATTTAACGTTCCATTACCTGCAAATTGAGTAGTATTATAAGTTGTATCAGTTCCAGCCCCATCAGAACTTTGTTGATAGTCATTAACAGTATAAATACCAAGTAATTCACCATAATTAGCTGTTCTTCCTGTTATGTTTTTACCTGAAAATAAAGTTATAGTATTGTCATAAGCAGTTGAATAATTGAAATCGTTACTAGACCCGTTATTATTATATGCATTAATTGTAGTATGCATTCCTAAAGCATCAATTGAAGGAGTTTGTATAGCAAAATCAATTGTAGATAAACCACCTGAATATCCCATATCTTGTACACTTGGAGTAATTGAGCCTCCACTTGATAATACAGTAATAGTGTCCGCTTGAGCATTAACACTTCCAAGACTTAACATCCCCCCTATCATAGCAATTGACATTGCTAAACCTATTTTTCCACCTTTTAAGATACGAAACTTAGTATCTGTAATTCTAAATGAATTCATTTTCCCTCCAAATAAATTTTTAAGTTTATTTTTCACGAAAAAAAGTCCCAAAGAAATCCCACTTTATAAAAATAACTGTATTATTTACTAAATTTAGTATATACTCCACCACAAATACCAATAATTTAGGAATTATTTGAATAAACTTACCTTTTCTAGTTTAATAATATGTGTATATTCTTATGCAGCAGTCAATGATATAATTCCAAGTGATTATGAAGCTCCATTGGCAAATTCAACAGTTATTAGTTTAAATTATTTAACAAAAGAACTACATACTAATACTTTACCAAGTAATCAATATATAAAACAAAATACTTATGCCTTACGTTACAGCTATGGGTTTGATATAGATGGTAAAATTTTATCTTTGGCAGTTGCTATTCCTTATAGCAACTTAAAAACACAGGGAGATACTCTCTCCTCTTTTATTGGAGAAAAATCTTCAGGACTTAGTGATAGTATTTTTTCTTCAACTTATTGGTTTATTAGTGATAGAAAGAATAAAGAATTTTTAGCTTTAACAATGACTCTCTCTACTCCAAATGGGAAATATGAAGAATCACAACTTTTAAATGCAGGTGAAGATAGGTATAAAACAACCTTTAATATTGGTTATATAACAAAGATATCTGAAAATTTTATATTTGAAATTTCTCCTGAAATTGTATTTTATGGAAATAATAAAACTGAAAATAATAAAACTGAAAATGATAAAATTGAACAAAAAAGCAGTTATGCAATAAACTCAAATTTAAGGTATAAACCTAATAAAAAATACGAACTATTTAGTGGGTTTCAACATAATTTACAAAGTGAAACTATAAAAAATAATATTGAGCAAAATAATGATTATTTTTACCAAAAATATAGTTTAGGAGGAGCATATTATACTGATAAATTTCATCAGATTATGATTAGGTTTGCACAAGAATCAGATAAAGAATATGGGTTTAAAACAGAAAAAGAGATGTTGTTAAGATACAGATTGTGGTTTTAAATTCTAAAAAAAGCTATAAAAAATGCGCTTATTTGATGTATTATTTAGTTTTTTGAGAGCAATTTAAAATAAATTAATTTTTATGTACTGTTATTAATACTATCATTTAAATTATCTTTGACCTCAATAGTATTCTACTTTACAAAGTTTCTATAAATTTATTCATTTCTGCTGTTTATTTATATAACTCAACTTTCGCACATAAAAAACTATACTCTATACGAGGGTAAGAGTTACTGAATGCAGATATAAATACTTCTAGAATTTATACCCTTATAAATTAAAGGTCACTATGGATATTTTTTAGGATACCCTACTCTAAGAATTAGCGAAAATAAACTGATTTCCAGAAATTTAATACAAATCATCTTCTAGCTCTTAATTAAACATTTCATTTATTAATTGCCATAATGATTTTTATTTAGAAAGAAATTTATGAATACAAAAACAATTATAATAAAATTATGGGAAAATATATCAAATTTTACAATCAATATTTTAATGAGTAAAAACAATAAAATTTACCCCTTCAAAACATAGTGAAAAATGGGATAAGCGAGGTTGCCATTTGTGGACACAAATTTGCTACGGATTAATTCCATTTAAAATAAATGAGTTTGATAATTCTAGTTTACTAAATGCAAAAACCTTATTTCCCAAGTCTTTTAAGCTTGCTCCAATATGATAAACAACATCATTAATAATTAAAAATCTATTGTGTTTATTCTATATCCAACTGAAAGAACAATATCTAAATTATAATGTACTAAACTTTTTAAAACTTCCCCATTTCCTTCATTTTGAACTATTTCCAAAACGGAAACTGTTCCGAACTGTTTTAATTCATTATTTTTATAAATATTCTTTATATGTTTTAAAATTGCTTGATACACTAACACCAAATACTTCTGCTATTTATTTTTGTGTTAGCCAAATAGTATCTTCATTGACTGATACTTTTAATTCGATTTTTTCATCACTGTATATTTCGATATTACTCATATAATCTCTTTAAAATTGATACACTATTAAATAAAAAAATGTTTGTTATTCGGAATAACAAACAAAAAAAATCTTTTAACTTATCCTTCCATTCTACTTGACTTGAATATTATTCATTTTTCTACCCTATTTTCAAACAAGCAAGTTAGTAATTTGCTCTTGAAGTTCTTTTATTTGTTTTAATTTCTCTTCTACTACAGATTTATCTTCTGCTTCTAATTTTTCAAATTTATTTAAATCAAATCTTTTTTTAAATGAAAAAACATCTTTATAAAAACTATTTTGAGTATTTGCTTTATTTTTTAATTCTAGCACCCTACCCTCTTCTGAAGCTTGATTTTTATTTTGTTCATTCTTCATTTCTTGTAGTTGAGTTTTTACAATTTCACCATTCAAATACATATCAATTAATTTCTTCTTTTCTTCAAGAGATTTATTTAATTGTAAAATTAAATATATAATTGTTGGTTGTTTAATATCTTTTTCTAATATATAATCAATAAATTCTTTTTCTGTATTTGCAATAGCAATATATGATGATATAAAGAATTTTGATTTTCCCAACATGCTACCTAGTTCAGTATAAGAAACTTTTTCTTTTTCTAATATTTTTTTTAGAGCCATTGCTGTATCTACAACATGCATGTCTGTTCTGTTTAAGTTCTCTATCAAAGAATCAATTGCAATATCATCATTACTGTAATTTTCATTATCTTTTATGAATATATCAATTTTTGAATAAACCATTTTATCTGAATCAATATTATTGTTTTTTTCTTCTTGATTTAATCTTTTGAATGCTTCTAATCTAAGTTGCCCTGCTATAAGAATAAATGTGTCTTCTTTTTTAAATACAGTAATTGGAGTGATTAGCCCCCTACTTCTAATACTTTCTATTTTCTCATTTACTTGTACTTCAGTAAATATTTTTCTTGGTTGTTCTGGATTGTCTTTAATTTTATAAAGTTCTACTTTTGAACTAGATTGTAATTTGTTTTCTTCATCTTTTTTATTAATATTTTTGTTTGATTGTCTAGATGATGATAAAGTCATTGATAATCTTAAATTCTTTTTTTTAACATTTTGGATAAATTCAGTAAATTCATTATTATCTAATTTTAAAATATAATCTTTTTGAGATTGTTCATCAAGGTTTAAAAAAGTTTGCAATTCCATTTTAGTTATCCTCACTCATTTCATTAATTAATACTCTTTCTAATATTTCTAAAGTTAAATCAAAATAATTTCTTACAATTTTTGAACTAGGTTGAGAAAATAAAATTGCTCCGTCACCTTGTTGGGATTCTTGGATTATTGTACTTTTTGGAATAGTCGTATTAAATAAAGAACTTGTATCTTTAGTACATTCTAGGATGTCATTTTTCATTTGTTCATAAATAACATCTTGTACTGTTATCCCTTTTTCATAAAAACCAACTATACCACCTAAAATTTTAAAGTTTTTTCCTTTTTCTTGTTTATAAATATGTTCATATTTTTTAATTGGATTTAAGATATTTGGCATACCCATTTTAGCAAATGGTTGTGGATTAAGAGAAATTATAAAATAATCACTTGCCATCATTGCCGTTCTTAATATTACATCTGTTCTTGGAGGTAAATCTATTAATATAAAATCATAATCATTTTTTACATGTGATAATACTCGATCTAATGTATTTTCGATTGTTCCTAAATTTCTTGTCATTATTGGTAAATCTTCAACTTTTTCACTCATTGTTGCATGATTTGCGATTAAATCTAACTTTCCTAAAATTCCATTTTCAAACTTATTTGATATATCAATATGTATTATAGATTTTTTAACTTTTTCTTCTATATTATTATCTGAACTCATTGTGATTAAATCAATAATTGTATTTTCATAATCACCTTCAAATATACCAAAACTTGCACTTGCATTACCTTGTGGATCAAAATCAACAATTAATACTTTGTAACCAAAATAAGCTAGAGTTGATGCAATATTTGTCGTATTTGTAGTTTTATTTGCACCACCTTTATGATTTCCAATTGAAATAGTAATAGGCATTTTTATTTGATTTTCTAAGTATAATTCTTTTATCTCATTTAATTGAAGAAGAATAGGGGGAATAAATAGATTTTTAAAATTATTCCCATCTGTATAAAATGAACCTATTATTTTTTTATTTTCAACTGAATTGATGATAAAATCTTTATCTTCTTGTATTTGTTCTAAACTATAATTGTCTGTTTGAATTTTATCTTCATTTATAATTTGTAAAAATTCTTCAATTTTTACAAAAGGATAGTTGTCTTTTTTGTATGTTAAATTTATCAATTCAATATTATTTTCTGGCAATTGTTTTTTTAATGCTCTTATTGCACCTTCTGTTTTTCCTACTGATTTTGCAATCTCACTATTTGTTGGAGTAGGGCTAAAAATTTTTAACATAATTTTCCTTTTTTCATTGTTGTTATTCTGAATAACAGTTTTTTATAATATTACGATAATCGTATCGTAATTATTAAATAATGTCAATATTTTTTGTTATTTCGAATAACAAAATTTTAAAATAAAACTTTTTTCTAATTAATGAAAATTAAAATATCTTTTGTAATGTAAACAAGTATTTTCTATTTAAAAATAAAAACTATGAATTAATGGTGATTCTTTTCAGTTTTTAAATTAAGAATAAATAGGGAAAAAATAAAAATATCTATTTGAATAGATTATAGAATTATCTTTTTAATATTGATTTTTAATTTTGTTATTTAAATAAAGATTTATTTGTATTAATATTTAAATTAGCATATCAATATCTGATAATTCTTTATATTTATAGATTGCATTTTTAACTTTTTTAAATATATATTTTATTGATATTATTTAAGTTGTTTAAATATACAATTACTTTCAATAGTTATATATTTATTAGTAGTTAATTATCTTTAATATCTTTATTATCCCTTTAATCTATTTATCTTATTTGTAAATGCCTTTAAGAATCGAGGATAGCATTCTTCTAGAATATTACTAATTATAAATTTGACATATTGACTTAATACTTTTGACAAGATTAACTATTAATAATGACATCTTTCCCACATACAAATGCCATGAACTCATCATATAATTGACAAACAAGTTAATTCCTTATAATATTGACAATAATTTTCGAGATAAAATAAAGAGCATTCATAAATTTGACATATTGACTTAATACTTTTGACAAGAAATGTGTATTTTATATATCTCTGCATTAATATGACAAGACATTTTGCCATTATGCTTTTTAATGCATACTTTTGACAAAGTTCTACATGTTATTGACATAATTATAATTAATTTAGTCTATTTCAACATACTTTTGCCATTAATAATAATATATTTAACACAATTGAAGCAAATTATATTTTCTCAACATACTTTTGACAATATCATGCAAATCAATGTTAATTCTTCATAGTTTTGACATAAAAGATTTATTTTTAATTCTACTAATCATACTTTTGACAAAACACTCCATATTATTGACGAAACTATTCATAATACTGACAATAAGGGGATTTAAATAGTAAAATTAACGTTCTTTGTTGCCTATTATTTAGCTATTCTTAAGTATTCAGTCGTAATAATTTGGACAAAATTACTCATTGATGGGATATCTAGTTGGATAAACATACTCCGAGTAAAAAGTTCTATGGATAAACATGGTCTTAGTTAAAAATAATTGGATAATTATACTCATAAAAGAATATAAATTGGACAAATATACTCATAGTTGAGTTTGACTTGGATAAATATACTCAGTTAAAAAGTCAGAGGATGGATAAACATACTCCGAGTTTAAATTGCAACTTGGATAAATATACTCATAGTAAAAAAAGAGGGAAAATGAAAAAAGAAACTGATTTAAATTTATTTAATTTTGATACTGATAAAGATAATTTATCAGGAGTATTAACATTATCTAATGAAATGATTAGAGGTAGAAGAAGTGTAAATGCTTCTAAATCAAAAACTTCTGATGGTAAAGTAAGATATATGAAAACAATCAAAACAAGTGATAAAAAAATTGAAGATACAATGATTGAAATTTTCTCTAATAAAAGTGAGAAAAATAAAATCAATTATGATGAACTTATAATAAATGCTAAACAAGAATTAGAAAAAGACTTCATAAAGTATGATATTGTTGAAACTCCAGAAAAAACAAAGACGAGAAATAAAGAGATTAGAGAAATTAGAGAAATAGCACTTAATAACTATGTTAAAAAAGAAGTTGCTAAAATGATTCCAAAAACTATCGAGATAGATATAAAAGATTTTATCAAAAGAACAGGAATAGTTAGGATTCAAAATAGATTTGATGAAGCTCTTAATGTTTTACATGAGGCATCTGGAAAAATGAATTATTCTTGGAATGAAATTATATTATCTGAAGATTACAGTAAAATTAACTATGATATTGTTTATGGTTCAATAGTTCCATCATTTAGGCTTAGATTAAAAGACACTATAAAAGAACATGTTTCAGATCCTAGAACAATAGATAGTTTAGAAAAGTTTGCAAATCTAGATATACCTAAAAAAGCGAATCATGTTGAGAATCTTGTATTAGAAATTAATAGTGCTGCAGTATTAAATATTCTAGGAATAGGGCTTTGGAATAAAAAAGGTCATACTAAATCATTACGAAAGAATAGGGATTCTTTTAGTAAAAGTGTGGCATTCGATTTAGACTTTTTAGCTAGAAGTATTATAAATATTCCTCATATAAAGAAGTTAACGCATTTTACTTTAGATGAAATGAAAGAAAGACTAGGAAGTACGCATTATGCAAGTTGGGATACATTCAGAAGAAGTGTTTTTGTGCCAGCAATTGAAGATGTAAATAAGAATACAGAGCTTAATGTGTCTTATGAATTAGTACCAAATCATAAAAACTGGACACACATTCATCTAGTGGTTAAATTTAAAACTAATATGTTAGGACAAGAGATAAATCCGAAATTTGGTTATGATGCATTAGCTTATTTTATAGCAGTACAACATAAATATTTTCAAAAGAATAATCTTGATGGACCATTAAGTAGTTTTATTCAGTATATTCAATCTTTAATTTATTCATGTAAAGAAAAAGAAGAAATATATTCTAAAACATTGGCACAGTGGAAAGAATATGCAAAAAATGCATATGAAGCTGAAGAAAAAATATTAACTGTATTAAATGAAAATCCTGATATTTTATCAAAAAGAAATTTGAGATATGATGATGTTAGAATGGTTGTTGTAAAAGTAAATCCAAGCCAAGATGATAATAATGTGGAATATAATGAAGAGGGCGAAGAAATCTTTGTAGAACCAAAGAAATTACCTGAAACATCTTATATAGTTACTTCAAAATATAAAGTAGTAGATCCAGTAACAAGTTTAATGTATATTACTGAACATATTCAACAGGAAGAAGCTTTTCAAGAAAAAGCAAATATTTTTGATTTTATCCCATTTTATTTTGCAACATTAGATATGAAATGGATTAATATAGATTCAATGGAAACATACATAACATATAAAGAACCTATAAGAACGGCTGTTTATAAAAAGAAAAAAACCTTTTTTAAATTTTTAGATGCATCTGGGAATATTGAAGAAAATAAAAAAGAATTATTTTTAAGATATATGGAAAGTGAATCTTTTAAAGAAGTTGATAATAAGTTTAAAGAACTTATTATGAGTGCATCTAATTAATTTCATTAAACTATTATATAAAATTCCATACTTTATGATATTATTATATATATAAAATATGTAATAACATATCTAAAGGTTTTAAAATGTTAGAACTATCAACTCCAATTGAATTAATAGAAAAAACCATTGAACTTATTGAAAATGAAAGAAAAGTCCAAAAACTTCAACAAAAAGAGTTAGCTTTAAAAGCTGATATTCCATTTCCAACTTATAAAGATTTTGTTTATAAAAAAAGAGCTTCATTTGAAAACATACTAAAACTTTTTATAGCATTAAGACTTTTTGATAATCTAAATGGATTATTAAAACAAAGAGAAATTAAAAGTTTAGAAGAGATAAAAAATGAATCTAAACTTCCAAAAAGGATAATAAAATGAGTCAATATGAAGTTGAAGCTTTCATTTATGATAAAAAGATTGGAACTATTTTATTAAAAGATGGAAGAATATATTTCGAATATGATAAAGAGTTTAAAAACTCTAAATTAGAAATCTCACCCCTAAAACTTCCTTTGTCTTTAGAAGGAGTATATACAAATAATGATGAAACTTATTTTGAAGGCTTAGCTGGAGTTTTCCATGATAGTTTGCCTGATAAATTTGGTACAAAAGTAATTGAAAGATATTTTGAATCAAAAGATATTCCAGCTTATGAATTAAATGTTGTTCAAAAACTTATGTTTGTAGGAGATAAAAGTATAGGAGCAATCTCTTATAAACCCTCAATCCATAAACTTGATAATGAAAAACAACAAGAACTAATAGAACTTAACAGTTTTTATGAAAATGCTAAAAAGATTATAAGTGGTGATGCAATTGAAGTTGTTGATGAAATGCTTACTTTCATGGATAGTGCAGCAAGTGCAGGGGGTGCTCGTGCAAAAGCAATTATAGGATATAACCCAAATAGTAAAGAGATAATAAGTGGTATAAAAAAAGAATTGCCTTTAGAATTTGAACACTATCTAATAAAGTTTGATTTTTTAAATGATAATCAAAAAAGCCAAGATTACACAAAACTAGAATACTTGTATATGAATATGGCAAAAGAAGCAAAAATTGAAGTTCCTAATATTGAATTATTAGAACATGGAAATTTAACCCACTATTTAATTAAAAGATTTGATAGAATAAATGGTAAAGCTAAACATGTTCATAGTGTAGCTGGACTTACTCACTGTAACTTTAATGTACCAATGCATTACTCTTATGATGAACTTTTTAGATTAACTAGATATTTAACAGGAAACCAACAAGACCTATATGAACTTTATAGAAGAATGATATTTAATATAATAGGAAGAAATCAAGATGATCATGCAAAAAACTTTGCATTTCTTATGGATGAAAAAGGAACTTGGAGTCTAAGTCCTACTTATGATATAACATACGCAAATGGAACAGGTTATACAAAAAATCATCAGTTATCTTTAAGAGGTAAAACAAATGATTTTACAAAAAAAGATTTACTAGAAATTGCAAAACTTCACTCTTTAAAAGAAAATATTGCAAAAGAGATTATTGAACAAACTATTGATATTTTTTCTACATTTAGAAGTAGGGCGAAAGAGCTTGAAATAAATGAAGAGAGTATAAGTAAAATAGAAAAGAATATAATAAGAAATTTCTAAAAAAACAGCAAAATATTAATGCAAAAAAAGTCTTAAATGAATTGAAAAACAATCTTTTTTCTGTGTTCATCATCTGCAAGACAGTATATGTAATTCGTATAAAAATATAACTCTCTATATTTGCCCTAGGATTGATTTTTTAATTAAAAGTCATACTAAGGTAAGAGAAAACAATTTCTCAAAAGATAAGCTTTAAGCAAATTACGAATGACATTAAGATTATTTTAAAATTAGCATTGATTTTTGTTAAAAATTTATATATAATCTTAAAATAAAATAAAATATATACGTAATATGCTTAAAGGTAAAATATGAAGATAACACCCTTATTAATAGAGACTTTAAGAATATTAAGAGATGAAAATACTTTCATTAGCTTAAATAATTTAATTAAAAAGTTATCGAAGTTTAAACCAAATACAAGAACTTTGCAAAAAGAACTAAAACAATTAGTTGATACAAATAGAATAATTGTACAAGGACAAGCTTCTAAAACAGAATATGCAATAAATGAAATAGTATCTAATTATAGAAGATATGAATTTATTTATGTTGTTAAAGATAATGAAATAGCAGGAATATTTTTTAAATTAAAAGATAGATATAGATTTTATTATGAGAATGATTTTTTAATAAATAAATCAAAAGGTATTCCTACTTTAAATGTGCAAATAGAGCCTTTTGATTTTGAAAATATACCTGCAGTGTTTGAAGAAAATATACCTGAAGGAATTAATAGAGAAATTCTAGAAACAGCTTCAAAAACAGCAGATGAATTTCACATTCTAACAATGCTTGAAGATAATATAGGAGATTTGTATTTTTCTAAAACAAAAGATATTCAAGATATTACATCTGCAAATCCAGGATATTTAACTTCTTTAAATGAAATATTAGGAAATAATTCAAAAATAAATGTATTAAAAAATTTTACAGTAGATATTGAAGATTCTTTATTATTCCCTGATGGATATGATATTTCAAAACAAGAAATGAAAAAAGTCCATGGTATATCTGGATTTCAATATAAAAAGTTAATTAATATTGATTTTGAGGATAAAACTATAAAGCTAGATGATTCAGTTCATGCATATATATTAAAACCATATAGTAAGCCAAAAGCAAATAAAGATAATGACAATTATTTCCCACATATTTCTCTAAATGAACATTTGTTTATGTCTTTTGCAAAAAATACTTTAGGCTTTAGAGTTCCATATAGTGCAATTGTAAAAAATGAAAAAGATGATGAATTTCACTATATTGTAAAAAGATTTGATAGATTAGGACTTCATAGATATGCTAAATCAACATTTGCAATATTTCTAGGACTAAGAAGTGAAAATAAATATGATACTACCAGTGAGAAACTTTTTGAAAGAATCGAAAAAGAGCTCATAAGTCCAAAAGAAAAAATGGAATTACTAAAACATTATGTATATTCTGTGATTATTCAACATGAAGATATGCATACTAAAAACTTGTCATTAATTTATGATAAAGATTTAGTATTCTTTGCTCCTTTGTATGATGTTTCTTGTACAGGTATATATGATACTTCAAAAGGTTATGAGTCTCATCTAACAATAAATGGTAAACAATCAAATATTAGACCTAATGATTTTAAATCTTTGTGTAAAATTTTAAAAATCGATTTTAAAGAATTTAAAGTTGAAGCTTTTAAAATAGCTAAATTATATGAAACAGAATTACCAAGTTATATAGAAGAAATAAAAGATTTAGGCTCAATTCCTTTTTATAAGAAAAAACAAACGCCTAGAATAGGTGAGGGTGCTTATTTAAAGGTTTCAAAAATACCTATAGAATTTCATGAATTACTTTCAAAATTCCATAAAGAAAGAGTAGAACACTTAAAAACACTAGGTTGGATAGTTACAGAATCTTTATAAGAAAATATAACATTCTATATTTGCCCTAGGATTGATTTTTTAATTAAAAGTCATATTAAGGTAAGAGAAAACAATTTCTAGAGCAATTAAAAAAAGTGTGTTTATTTCAAAATATTTATATCCATTACTAATATTCATTTTTTCTTTAAACTATATATTTACATATTCATTATTATATAATCTAGCACTTAGACAATTTGTATTATAGTTGCAGCTTCTTCTTTAAATTGATGGGGATACAAAATATCATTTTATCTTAATTACTAGGAGTAGGGTAGCAAAAGTTGTTTGAAGTATTATTCTATAAGTGGATTAAAATAAAAGAATAAGATATGTTGATGAGTTAGAAAAAGCTGGATAATATTAAAATTGTTTAAGTACTAGATTATATAATAGTGAATATGTTATAATATAAAATAGGTAAAAGAAAAATACTAGAAGGGAAATTAATTTATGGAAAAAGAACAACTTAATAAAAAAGATTTATTGCTTTATGCAAAGAATGCTACACAAAGTATTTTAAATAGCCTTGTAGCTATTAAATTCATAAAAGCGGAATTATATATAGTTAATAAAAATATTTACTCTCAGCTACTTGAAATTGATTCTTTACTCTTACCACATAAGAAAGATACTAGAAAAACTAACATATATAGCATTGATACATTTGTTAATATATTAAATCCAACAAATACAGCATTTACATATACTTTAACACCTGTTTATAAAAGAAAACAAATATCTGATTTTTCAAAGATTCAATTAGCACTTGATAGAGAATATGCTGTTTCAATTAGAATGTTAAATCATGAGTTTGAAGAGTATATAAAGAATAATGATATAAGTGAACTAACTTATCAAGAAAAACTTCAAGAGCTAGATACTAGATTAAAGCTTGAGAAACAATATTTTGAAGATATAAAAACAAATCCAGATAAATATATGCACAATAAATTAAAGATTGCTACACAACCTATCTTACATGGACAGATTAGATACTATTTTATTAATGAAGACGGTGAAAAAGAAGATATGCAAAGACATTTATCTTCTGAAATACCAAATATATTAGTGTTTGATGAAAATAGTGGTTTTACGAAAAGAAAGGATAATAAGATAGATGCGTTTTTAGAAGATTCTATTAGAATGTTTGGGAATGTTTATATGAGGAAGGATTGATTTTATCATTTAAATATTATCAAAAGAAGCATGATTGTAAAACTAAGTTTTAGGACAACAGAATTTCATTGTCGGGTAAGAACATCACCTCGCGGTGACATCCTCCCCTAAGAACCGTACTTGCGACTTTCACCGCATACGGCTCAAGCACTGAACTAAATTTTTGTGAGGTTTTTAAGGGCAAAATATCTTTTGATAAAATATTCATCAAAAGATTTATCATATGGGTTAGCTTCGCTTTTAATTTTGATAAACTCTTTAAGTGGAAGTGTACCTAGTCTATAAACG
>JAQTXB010000002.1 GCA_028688995.1 Aliarcobacter sp. | reverse complement strand
CCTGTTACAAAAATGAATTTTGTCATTAAAATACTCCATAAAATAGTTGATAAATATATATTCGCGATTGTATCTAAGTTTTGATAATAAGTAAGTTAATCGGATTTTTGAAGATACTAGATAAGAGAGTTCTTATCTAGTATATAATTATTTAAGTTCGTCTAATCTAGGATAGATAAATACGGCTTTTCTGTATACTACAACTTTTGTAGGATCTTCTTTTGCGTAAGCTTTTAAGGTAACCGTTATTGGTGTATCTTTTGTAGCATCACTTACTAAAATTTTATCAGTTTCAAGAATTACTATTTTTTTTGCAAGTTTTCCTGGACTTAAAGTAAATGGTTCGAATCTTGTGATTTTTATATCAGCATGATCAATAATTTCTAAATCAAAAGTTAGTGGTTTTGATTCTGTATTTTGGAATAGTAATAGGAAATTATTGCTAACTACATGATTCTCTTTAACTTTATATAATTCAGTTGTTTTATTTACATTTAAAAGCATATGCTCTTTTTCACCACCCATTAGGAATAGTAAACCAATAACAACAAGTAGTGCAACAAAATACATAATAGTTGATCTTCTAATCATTTTTGTTGGTAGATTATTTTTTATTGAGTTTGTACTTGACCATTGAACAAGTGATGGTTTACCCAATTTCCCCATAACATTTGTACATGCATCTACACACTCTAAACAGTTTATACATTCAAGTTGTAAACCTTTTCTAATATCAATGTGTGTAGGACAAACAGTTACACATGATTCACATGTTGTACACTCATTTGCTGCATCTGGTAAATCTTTTGCTTTAAAAATGATTTTTTCTTTGTTATCATTATATATTGTTCCACCTCTATTTATAGAGTAAATTGCTTGATATGTATCATTATCATATAAAACAGATTGAACCCTTGAATAAGGACAGATATAAACACAGAAATCTTCTTTTAAAAATACTACATCATAAACCAAAAATGCTGCAATTGCTAAAACAAAACCAATTAAAAATAGGTGTTCAGTTGGATTTTGTAAATATGCTAAAAAATCTTCAGGTGGAACAAAAAACCACATAAAATCAGATGCTGCAACTAATGCTAACATTGCCCAAAGTATAATACCAATAACTTTTTTTGTTTTATTTTCAGCTTTTGTTAAATCCGGTTCTTTTTGTTTGTTTTTTATTCTTCTTAAACCTAAAAGCCAAGATTCAATCAAATCTCTGTAAATTACCCTAAAAATTGTTTGAGGACATGCCCAACCACACCATGCTCTTCCACCTAATGAAGTTGCAGCAAAAATTCCTAAAAATAGGAGCATTAATAGAAATGGCATTAAATATAACTCTTGCATATCAAAAGCAACACCTAATAAATGTAATTGTTTTTTGTCAAAAGACAATAGAAAAATATGATTTCCATCAATTCTAATAAAAGGTAAACTCAACGCAACAACACTGGCTATCATGTAACCAATGTATCTTCTATATCTGTAAGGAGTTTTATTTAAAAACTCATTTTTTTCATTCATTATAAAACCTTTATAATTTTTTTTAATTCTATATAAAGCAACCTTATAATTTGCATAATTAATTATAAGATTTAGTTATATAAAAATATTCGCAAGAGTTATATTTGTGTTAATCTTTTGAATAATTCAATTTTCTCTTTTACTTCTAAAACAATTGTATCTAAGTTTAGGATTTTAAAATTAGAGATTATTGGATAATCTTTTATAACTATATCAAATTGATTGAGTAATTCTTTTAAATTTGTAGATTCTATAATTGGAAGATTTAATTGTTGAATTAATATTTCATCATACTCTTTATCAATTCGTTTAAATAATACTGGATGATTTCCACAGGCAAGTGATTCAAGTGCAGTTTGAAGTGAAGTGGTTAATAGATATTTTGAATTTTGAACTGTTTGTACATACTCTTCTTCATCAATTACATTAGAGAAATGATTAATAAATATTTTTTCATTTCCTAAAAAGAAATAGTGCCCCATTAAAAGATTTATATCAAATTCTTCAGAATCTTTTATCATTCCTAAAAAAAGGTTATTGTAGTCATCATCTCCAAAAAATATTGTTTTTTCAAGTGTTGGATTAGGAACTCTTTTATAAATAGATTCATCGACAATGATTCCATCTAACTCTTCACCAACTCCATAAAGTAAAGAACAAAATTCTTTCATATCTTTTTTCATCTCTTCATTTGCTTCAGGAGTATCATAAATTAGAATATCTCTTCTTTGCATAATATTATGAAGATTTCTTACAACATCAATATTTACATATTTTTTAACACCAAGATTATCTTTTGCAAAAGCTCCTGCTCTAAAATCACTTGTACACAAAATTGGATCAAATTCTTTTAAAGCATTTGCAATTGCTGAACATCTTTTGGTAGCATCAAGTCCAATTGTATGCCCACTTTTGGCATATAAATAAACTTGCATATTAAGCCTCTTTCTGCTTAATTGTCATATTCAATAAAAATTGATAATAGATTTTTCATGTGTTGAATACCTTTTTTATGGAGATTATACAATATAATAATTAAAGTTAAATATGATAAATAACAAATAAAAATTGATAATAGGAATTTTATATCATAGAAAAACAATTTAAAAATATTTAACTAATCAATTCTTGATTTTTCTATTTAGCTAATATTAATCATCTAATTCTACGATTGTACTGCCCATTGATTCCATAATATCAATTTGTTCTTTATCTTCAATATACTTTTTTACATTTTTTATTGCATTTGAACCATCTAAATATAAAAGTAAATCAGCTTTTTGTTTTTCAGCTTGAATAGCTGAAACTACCCAAACAGGGATTAATAAAAATTGTATGATTATTAAAGTATCAATAAGATTGCTTTTGAAATATTGTAGTGTAATAGAATTAAGAAAGTCTTTACAAATACTGATATCAGCTAATACCAATATCAAGGCAAGAAGACCAGATAAGGAAAAAATCATATAAAGTTGATAAGATTTTTTCTTGAATTTGTATATAACCTTATTGAATTTTACTATTTTACCTTCCGATTGAGCTATAAACTCATCATAACTTAATGCTTTATCTTCTCCTATATGATTTAAAACTTTTGTTTTAATTTCACTATTCTCGAGTTTTTTTAAAGTATCTTTTATTTTTGTAATTGTTTTATATCCAACTATAGAATCATTAAACACAAATAATATAGCTGAAAGGATAATAAATAAGGCTTGCTCCACACCAGTAATGGTTGATGCATCTAATTTAAAATCTAATAAAAATACAAGAAATCCAATTAATACAACAAATATAGACCACTCTTTCCACTCAGCATCTTTTAGTAATATCTTTTTCTCTAGAATAGCCTGCATATATAAAAACTATTTAGATAATAACTTATTGAAATTATCAAGTAAAATTTTTGATTCTTCTGGATTATTAAAATTTGCTATTGCTTCTACAATTCCTATATCAATGTTTTTATCGCTGTATTCATATCTATAAGCATTTTTATCATTTACTATATAATTAACATGCTCTTGAGAATTCTTATCTATAGGCATTTCATTCTTTTCAATGAATCTAACAACAAATTGGTTAGGATATTCTTTTTTTAATTTACTAATAATTCCATTTTCATCATTAGCTACTATCAAGTTAAATTTACTGTTAGGTTTATTTAAAAAATTTCTAATTTCCTTTTCTAATGATAAATAAAAATCTTGGTTAAAGTTTGATGATAAAGAAAATACTTCTTTATCAGAGTTATTAATTATTTCTTTTACAAGAATTTTTGCATGTTCAATACTAGAATTAGGAAATCTTTTATCTAAATTATTTTTTATAGCATCAGATATTTCTTTTTTATATTCTTTTATTGTCATTTTTTACTCTTTTTCTCATAGTATTATCTCTGTAAATTTAACATAATTTTGTGAAATTTTGTGAAATTGTTTGTATATTCTTTGCATATTTAATATATTTTGGTTGGATAAGTAACTTATTTGATAGCATAACATATATCATTTTTAAATAATAGTCATTATAAAATAATAATACGCAGAAATATTTCAGAATAAATATAGTTTAATTTGCTATATAATTAAAGTAATCAAACTATTTGGAAAATAAGAATGGAAAATGCTACTCTAAAATTTACTCAGCGTAAAATCAAAAAAAACTATCGTTCAATTACAGGACATTTCCCAAGTATTAAAAATAATACTTCATTAAGTTTTGAATCAAAACTTGAAAAAGCTCATTTTCTAGCTTTAGAATTTGATAATGATGTACTTTCATATCAAGAACAACCTCAAATAGAAATCTTTTTTAATGGTAAAAATCAAATTTATAGTGCTGATTGTTATATTAAAAGAATTAAAAATTCCTCAAAAAAAGATAGTATAGTTGAAGTTAAGTACACAAATGAGATAGAAAAAAAGAAAGAGTATTTTGAAAGAAGATTTGAATCTACAACTATCTCATCAAATAAATTGAATTTAGATTTTGAAGTTTATACTGAACAAAATCACAGTGAAATATATTTGGATAACTTAGATTTTCTTTATAGGTACAAACTATATCCCATTGAAAATAAATATGAAAATCAAATTATAAATTTACTAAAAGAAAATAAAAAAATATCAGCTTTTGAACTAGCAAATTTAATCTCACAAAATCTTAAAGATTATCCAACTATATCAAATTGTATTTGGGATTTAGTGTGTAAAGAAAAGCTAAAAAGTGATTTACAATCAGCCAAAGTTACTATGAATTCATTTGTTGAGTTAGCTTATGAGTAATGTAATAAAATTTGAAATAAACTCAAAAATATTTTATAAAGATTTAGAGTATGTGGTAAAAGGTTACCCTTCTTTTGATGAAGTATTAATAAAAAGAGATGTCACTCCATTTTATGAAAAAATAGTGAAAGTAAAAGATTTAATAACTGAACCAAAAAATATAAAAGAAAATATTAAAACTTTAGTTGATTTAAAGCAAGAAGATTTTGATAAAGCAACTGAAAGATATGAAATCATCAAAACCTTGTTAGATAAAAAAGACAAAACGGCAAAAGATGTTTTAAAAGTTGCAAAAAAACATAAAAAAGGAATTGCTACTATTTATCGTTGGTTAAATACTTATGAACAGTATGGAAATATAAGTTCTTTATCTTCAAAAAGAGAGTTTTGTGGTGCAAAAGGTAAAAGTAGGTTGGATGAATCAGTTGATACGATAATAAATGATGTAATTGAAGAATACTATTTAAATAAACAAAAATATCCTTTACAAATGATTTATGAGGAGATTATTTACAAGTGTAAGAATTTAGAACTAAAAGCTCCCACCAAAAATACAGTAAGAAGTAGAATCAATAATTTACATCCAAAAATTATTGCAAAATATAGAAAAGGATTAAAAGTTGATGAAACAAGAGGAATGCCAAGTCATTTTCCTGAAGTAAAAATGCCTTTAGATATTATTCAAATTGACCACACAAAAGTTGATGTAATTTTGGTAGATGAGGAAACTAGACAACCTATCGGAAGACCATTTATAACAGTTGCAATTGATGTTTTTAGCAGGATGATTTTTGGATTTTATATTTCTCTTGAAGCTCCAAGTTATTTTAGTGTTGGACAATGTTTGTTAAATGCCATCTTACCAAAAGATAATTTTATGAAAAAGAATAGAATTGAAGGTGAATGGGTGGTTTATGGCTTACCTAAAAAGGTGCATATGGACAATGGAAAAGATCTAAGGTCGGCTAGTTTACAAAACTTTTGTAAAGAGTATAGAATTGAAGATATTTATCGTCCAGTTGCAAGACCTGCCTTTGGAGGAGCTATTGAAAGATTGATTGGTACTTGTATGAAAAAAGTTCATCTCTTACCAGGTACTACTTTTTCAAGTATTCTTGAAAAAAGTACTTATGATTCAGAAGGAAATGCAATTATGACTATAGATGAATTAGAAAAATGGTATTTAGACTTTGTAGTGAATATTTATCATAAAACAGAACATTCATCTTTAGGAATGAGTCCAGAAGAAAAGTTTTATCAAGGATTATATGGAGTAGGAGAAGATAAATCAATTCCATTTCTACCTGTTGTTCCTGCTGATACTTTAAAACTTAGAATGGCTTTATTACCTGCTATAAATAGAACAGTTCAGAAAAACGGAATAACAATTGACTATATCACTTATTTTAGTGAAACTCTTAGAAAATGGATAATCCCAACACAATACAAAAAATTAAGACCTGATTTAGAAAATAGTGTAGTTTGTAGACGAGACCCAAGAGATATCAGTAAACTTTATGTTTATGATGAAGATATAAAAGATTATATAACTGTTCCCTATGCAGATATACGAAGACCAAAAATGAATCTCTCAGAATTAAGAAGTGCAATAGCAGAGGCAAGAGCCAAAATAAAAGGAAGAGAATTAGAACCACATGATATTTTTGAAGCTCATGAGAGATTACATTCTTATGTAGCTCAAGCAAAAAAAGAAAAAAAATCTGTAAGAAGAAAAGATAGTTCTAAAAAACATCAAGAAAAAACTTTGCAAAGTGATAAAGAAAGAATTGATTATAAAGAAAATCAACCTTTTTATGTTTCAAAAACTCCAAAAAATGAAGAAGATGATAATGATTATGAAATTTATCCAATAGGCTAATTTATGAATGATAGAAATTTAACGAATGAAGCTTTTGAATATTTAAGTAAAAGTGATGAAGAAAGAATCATATATTGTAAAAAAGACCATTGGATAGGTTATGGTGCAGCTGTAAAATTAATAGAAATTTTAGAAGATAAATTTTTAGACCCACCTCAAATGAGACATGAGGGATTACTTGTTTATGGAGATTCTAATAATGGTAAAACAGCAATTTTGAAAAGAATGTATGATTTACATAAAACAAAACTTGATTATGTCACAAAAGATGGGGAAGCTATTTATGAAATACCAATAATATATTTCCAAGCACCAACTATTCCTGATGAAAGCAGATTATATAGTCTTATTTTAGATGAGTTATGTGTACCTCAAAAAAGAACAGATAAAGTTGTAATAAAAGCAAATCTTGCAAAACATTATTTAAATAAACTTGGTACTAAAATGATTTTAATTGATGAAATACATAGTGCGTTAAGAGGAAATTTAAATAAGCAAAGAACTTTTATAGATGATTTAAAACAGTTAAGTAATAGTTTGTCTCTAACAATTGTATTAGCAGGTACAAGAGAAGCTTATTCTGCCTTATCAATAGGAATTGAAACAGGCTCAAGATTTCCTGCCCTTGAATTACCAAGGTGGAATAATGATAAAAAATTTAGGTCATTTGTTGCTACATATGAGAGATGTTTACCTCTAAAAGAAGCTTCTAATATGGCTGAAAATTCTGAGTTATTAAATACTTTATTTTATCAATCAGAAGGATTAATTGGTAAAACAGTTAATTTATTGAAGAAAGCTGCTATAAAAGCAATCAATTCTAAAAGAGAATATATCATTGTTGATGATATAGAGTATTTACCAAAGTTGTAGAAATGGCAAAGAAAAAAAGAAATAGAAGTTCTTGGGTTCACGACTATTTCTTTTTAATAGTACCACAACCTTTAGAAGATGAACTTTTAAGCTCTTGGCTTACCAGAGTTGCTCTTGAACATAAAAGGCAACTTTCTATTTTTTTAACTCTTTTTGTGAAAAAAGAGGGGAGTCAGATTTCAAGAACAGATATAGATTTTTTGTATGATGAAAAATTATATGAAGCTTTAGTAAATAAAAGTAATTTGACTAAAGAAGATATTTTTAAAATGTCTCTTCGAAGTGAAGAAGGTTTTCTATATATTTGTAATAATTGTTTATACCCACCTAATGAAATAAGAAGATTGGTAGATAAAAGAAATCATTATGGTTTGATGTATTGCCCAAAATGTTTAGCTGAAGATGAAATTCCATATTTTAGAAAGAAATGGAGATATCAATTTTATAATGTTTGTACTAAACATGAAATATTTTTGACAGATAAATGTTGGGTTTGTTATGAAAGAATTAATTTTTCAAAGATAAAACATAATAAAAATCTAGCAGTTTGTAGTAAATGTGAAAAAGATTTAAGTACAACACTTTTTACAAAAATCCAATTAAACTATGAGTATGGACTAAAAGCTGTAAAATGGTTTGAAAAAGGTTTATATAAGGGCTATTTTATAATCAATAATCAAAAAGTTCATTCGGTTTTTGTATTTGATAGTTTTAAAAGATTTGTTTATTTACTTGATAGAAAAGAAAATCTGATTTTAGATGATTTCCCTTTGATAAATGAGTATAAGAATCTTTGTAAAAAGCTTGAGAATTATAGTTCAAAAAAAGTAAGTATGATTTATAAAGATTTTTTTCTAACAGCAATGATTTACTTTTTATTTCAGAATTATCCACATAATCTTCAAAAATTTGCAAAAGAAAATCATATTACTTATAGAGATTTCTTACATGGATTTAAAGATGCTTCTTTTTGGTATAGGAATTTGATATTTAATTTAGTGCCAATAGAAAATAAAAAAGGCAGAGAAATAGTTGAAAGTGAAGTTATGGGAGCAATAAAATATTTAGAAAGTATAGGTAAACGAGTTAATGTTATAAATGTTGCTGAAATAGTTGGATGTCATCCTAGCATCCATAAAGGGTTTAATGGAATTTATAAAAATAAAACAATTATTTAACGTTATATACAATATTTATACGTTTATAACGTTTATAATATGTATTTAACGTTATAAATAGTATAATATTCAAATGACTAATTCTTATTTCGAAGATAAATTATTATTAGCTGGTTTATCAAAACAAACTTTTTCTAATTCAACTAATATACCTATTAGAACAATAAGCAATTGGCTTAGTTCAAGAAAAGGTAAAGAAGGTAAAATACCCAATTGGGTTGAACCATATTTAGATTTATATATCAAAAATAGAGAAAATGAAACACATATAAAAAAGTTGTATGAAGAATTAAAAAAGGATACTAGATAAAAATGTCAAAAATTAAAACATCATTTTCTGGTCATGATAAATTTGACTGTAAAATTGATTGGATTGTAAAAGGGTTAAAAGAATTTAAAAATGATTCTTTATTATTCTCTTCTTCTAACATTGAAAATTCAATTTCAAAATTAGGACTTGGAATTAATATGATTAAATCATTAAATCATTGGTTTAAAGTTTTAGGATTAGTATATGAAGATAAATTATCAATGTTCGGAGAACTAATATTAGAAAAAGATCCATATCTAGAAAACAGTGACATACTTTGGTTATTTCATTGGAATTTAGTTAAAAATAAAGAAAAAACGACTTTATATTACTTATTCTTTAATTATATATATCAGTATAGATTTTCAAAGGAAAATATTTCAATAGAAGTAGTTAACTGGTTAGATAAAAATCAAATCAAATTATCACCTAATACAATTAATTCAGATATTGATGTATTTCTTAAAATGTATAGTAATTCTGATAGTGATGAAGTAAATCTTAGCTTATTATCTGATTTAAATATATTAACAAAATTAAAAAATAGTTATAGTTTAAATATAAATTCAACTGCTCCTATTTCAGATGAAGTATTTTTGTATGTTTTAAATGATTATATAAACATTTTTAAACTAAAAGAAAATGATTCATTATCAATTAATGATATACAAAGAGGTGAATTAAGTATTCAAAAAATATTTTGTATGAGTGAAAATAAACTATTTTCTAAAATAAATCAGTTACATAACTTAACTAATGGCAAATTATCATATTCTGAAGCATCTGGTATAAGACAAATATACATAAAAGAAGTTTTAGACAATACTACATTATTAAAAAATATATTAAAGTAAGGATAGATATTGTTCTCTTATAAAAACTACATTACTCTAAATAGTAAATTTAGTAAATCAACTAATATTATTCATGACAATGAAAATTGTGAAAACTACATTCTTACAACTTCAGCACAAAATGTATTAAAAGTATTTTTTAAATTAGATTATCATAATTCTATTTCATTAATTGGACCATTTGGATGTGGTAAATCAACTTTACTTCTATATATAAACACATTATTATCAAATAATGAACATCAAGAAAAATGTATTAAAAAGTTAAAAAATACAAATAGTGAATTGTATAACTCATATAAATCTTTTATAAATAAAAAAAACTTTTTAAGAATTAAAATTGTGGGGGAACATATTTCTTTCAAATCTCAACTAAAAGCAGTTTTACAAGAAAATAAAGATTTAGAATTATCAAATAAATATTTAAAAGAAGAATCTTTCTCATTAAATAAGTTATTAGAATTTCTAAATAAAGATATTGAAAAATCATCATATACAGATGTTTTGTTTTCAATAGATGAATTTGGAAAATTTATTGAGTATGGATTAGAAGATTTTAATTCAAATGATATTTTTGAATTACAAACATTATCAGAATATGTAAATAAAAAAGATAATTTTAAATTAATAGTATCTCTACACAAATCTTTCAATGAATATAGTTTAGACTCAAGTTCTATATCTTATACTGATTGGGATAAAATTCAAGGTAGATTTGAAAATATAGTATTTAAAGATGATTATTATGAAATGCTAAATATCTTTAAAGAAACTATTACTTTAAAAGAATCAAGAGATTTAGAAATCAGTAAAAATATAGTTAAAAAAATATGTTCTGATAAATCTTTTAACAAAAATATAGATATCAAAGAACTTGAAAACTTATTTGAAAAGATTATTCCTATCCATCCTTATTCAGTTTTGATTATTTCTGAAATATTTTCAAAATATTTTCAAAATCAAAGATCTATTTATTCATTTATATTTTCTTCAGAACCAAATGGTTTTCAAGATTTTATAGAAACTGAGTTTGAAAATCAACAATTATATGGATTATCAAATTTATATGATTATGTAGCATATTTACTTAGAGTTTACTCTATCGTTTTACCAGATAGTGAAGCCTGGTATTTTTCAGAAGATAGATTAAAAGATAATAGAGTTGAAAATAAAGTTCAAAAAGATATTATTAAAACCATATCTTTACTTCATAGTTTTAAACTATCAAATACTGTTTTACCGAATAGTAAGCATATATTATTATCTTTAATTGATAAATATGATGAAGAAACTATCATACGGAATATTGCTACTTTAGAAAAGTTAAACTTATTAATATTCCAGGAACAAACTCAGTCATACTCTTTATTGGCTGATTCAAATATAGATATAAATAAAGAATTGAAAAATTTAATTTCTAAGAATATTACATTTAATTATGAAGTAGAAATTAACAAGCTAATAAAAAACAAAGAGATAATTGCTAAAAGATATTTTTCTGAATATGGTTCAAAAAGAGTTTTTGAAAAAATATATGTTCGTGAAAATGAAAAAGAGTTAGAAAATAAGTACAAAATATTTATTATAGATGCAAATAAATTTGACCTAAAAGATTTATCTTTAAAAAACAACAAGTCTTTATTTTTATCTTTAAAAAATTCTCAAAAATTAAATTCGTTAGTTGAAAAAATTGAAACTTTAAAAATCATAAAAAATGATAATAAAGAAAAAGTTAGTATTAACACTATAGATATTTTAGATAATATGATTTTAGATAACTGTACAGCAATTGATACTATTCTAACAGAAGGATATACCGGTAGTAGTATATATCATAATGGTTTAGAACATGAATTCTCTTCAAAAACTTTACAAAAGTTAATCTCAGATATCTCAATAGATTCTTTTCCTGATACTCCAAAAATCAATAACTATACACTAAATCATACTATTTCAAATAAAGGTACTAGTACAACTTTTATAAAAGCATTGTTTAATAGTATGTTAGAAAATTCAGATCAAAAAGATCTAGGTATTGAAAAGTTTCCTGCTGAAAAAGCATTGTATCTATCAATAATTAAACCTTCTGGTATACATAGATTTGAAAAAGATGGTTATTCATTATATTCTCCAGATAGTTTAAATTTTGAAAATGTTTGGGATGAAATTACTAAATCTTTAAAGAAAAAAACAAAAATAGTAGATTTAATTGTAAAACTTGAAGAAGAGCCATATGGATTAGATAGAACAAAAGCATTATTTGTTATTTCTATTTTTGTTCTTGTGAATAAAGAAACAATGAATATATTTAGAGACAATACTTATATATTCGATTTATCACTTGATATGCTTATGAATATTTGGAAAGCAACAGATAAGTTTGAATTACAAATAATTAAACTATCTAAAGATGAACAAAATCTTTTTAAAGCATATGTTCAATTAACAACAGATTTAACAGATAGTGAATATACTAAAGAAAAAGTATCTTCAATAATAAGTACATTACATAGTAAATTTAACTATTTACCTGAATATGCACATAGAACACAAAAACTTTCAAAAGAAGCAATTGCATTAAGAACGGAACTAGTATCTATGCGAGAACCCACAAAATCTTTCTTTAGTTCTTTTCCTAAAGCATTAGGTTTTAAAGATATCTCAAATACTGAGAATGAAGAATTTATAAAAAGGTTTAGATTAGCATTTAATGAAATAGCACTTTCATATAAAGAAGAGCTATTAGATTTAGAAAAATATATTGCGTCAGTATTTTTCTTTAAAACAGCTAATTTTCCTTATGAAAACTCACTTATTGAAATGTCTGAAAAACTATCAAAGATTGATGGATTAGATTATGATTCAAAAGCAATTGTAAGATGTTTTACATATTCTAATTCTATAGTAGAGTTTGTAGATGGATTATCTATGATACTTATTAGAAAAAAATTAGAGCAATGCTACGATAACGATGTTACTCAATTCAAAAATAAGTTAAATGAATATGCAGAAAAACTTTTGTCAAAACTTGAATTAACTGATATAGCTAAAGAGAATCAAGATGTAAGAAAGATTTCATTAACTTCATTAGATAAAAGTTTGAATAGAATTATATCTATAAATAAGAATGAAATTGATAGAATCGATGAAAAGGTTGCTGAAATCAAAAAATCGATACCTAAAGATTTTACTAATGATCAAAAATTATATTTAATTTCACAACTACTAAATGAAGAGTTTAATAATGAATAAAAAAGATTTACACATTATAGCAATATCTGGTGGAAAAGATAGTGCGGCATTAGCAATATATTTAAGAGAAAAATATCCTGAAAGAGAATTTATGTATCTTTTCTTTGATACAGGAGAAGAACTAGAAGAAACTTACTTTTATATTAATGATTTAGAATCTAGATTGGGCATTAAAGTTAGAAGAGAGTTCCCTGAAAAATCTTTTAAAGAATTACTTTTAGAACATAATGATTTCTTACCTTCTCAAACGCAAAGATGGTGTACAAGGAAGATGAAAGTTGAGACTTTTTTAAAAGTAATGGAAGAATTTGAAGGATATCAAGTTTATAACTATGTAGGTATAAGGGCTGATGAAGATAGGATAGGGCTAAGACCTCCTATGGATAACATAATTACTGTTAAGCCTTTTCAAGAAGATGGTATTACTTTACAAGATGTAAAAAGAATATTAAATGATTCAGGATTAGGATTGCCAAGATACTATGAACCAGTTATAGATAAAGAATATGATATAGAATATTATAGAAGTAGATCGGGTTGTTATTTTTGTTTTTACATGCGACAAATAGAGTGGGTGTGGCTATATGAAAAACATCCTGCTGAATTTAAAAAAGCAATGGCATTTGAGAAACAAGGCTTCTCATGGATTCAAGATATGCCATTAAGTGATCTTATTAAACCAGAAAATATAGATAAAATCAAAAAATCATATAAAAAAACAGAAGAATTAAGAAAGAAACAACCACTTAAAAATGGAACAGTAATGCAACAAATGAGTAATATGTCTAAACATGATCAAGCATTAGATGATTTCGAAAAAGATAAATTCTGTTCAATGTGCATTCTTTAAACTCATTTTATACAAAATAATATTATTATATTATAATTAAATAATTAGGAAAAAGTGATGCCATTACCTCCATTTGATCAATTATTACAAGATTGGAAAGATCATACTATAAGATTTACTTTGTGTCCTACCTTATGGGGTCATTGTAATGTAAATAGTTTTTTAACAGGTAAGATAATAAAAGAAATAAAGTTTTTTAGTGATACTTCAGATAATATTCATGAAGATATAATTGATGTTCCTAATGATAAAGGAGGTATTTATTTTTTTATACTTAAAAATGAAGTATTACCTAGTTTATCAACACAAATAATGTATATTGGTAGAGCAAGAAATACCGAACATCAGAATTTAAGAAAGAGATGTAGAGAATATTTTACTAAATATTACAAAGATCATTATGATAGACCCCATATTCATATAATGCTTAAAAATTGGAAAGATCATTTGTATTTAAATTTTATTGAATTAACTGATAATGAAGAAATAGACAGTTTAGAAGAGAAGTTAATTAATTCTATCATTCCACCTTTTAATCATGATATCCCAAATACAGAAATAAAAAAAATCAATATAGCAACTAATGCTTTTTAGGAGAATAAATGAATGCTAAAAAAATACCAGTTATAAGAGGAAGTATTGGTGATTGGACATATTATACAGGTTTATTTTCTTTTAAAGATATATTAGAAAGGGTTAGTCCAATTAATGATGAATTACATAAATCGAAAAGTTTAAATGATGCTATTCAAAGAAGTATAACTGATAATTATAAATCAATAAAAGAGTATATAATAAATCAAGATGAGAGATTTTTTAATGCCATAGTTTTAGCTATTTATGATGGACATCCAAATTGGATTGAAGTAGAATTAGAAATCGAAAATGAAAGTTTTTATAATTTAGGATTTTTATCTTTATCTGGAGAAGAAAAAATATTTCCAGTTGATGGTCAACATAGGGTTGAAGGTATAAAAAAAGCATTGAGTATGAGAAATGATTTAGAAAAAGAAAATATACCTGTAATTTTTATAGGACATAAAAAAAATGATGAGGGCATGAAAAGAACTAGAAGATTATTTAGTACCTTAAATAGATATGCTAAGCCAGTAAGCCCTAAAGATATTGTTGCCCTAGATGAAGATGATATTATAGCAATTACTACTAGATACTTAGTTGAAAATCATTCACTATTTCAAAATGAAAATGTCATATTTTCTCTTCAAAAAAACATTCCTGAGAGTGAAAAAAAAGCATTAACATCATTAATCTCATTGGCTGATTGTGTAAATGAATTAGGAAAATATTATTTTGACTTTTTCAAAAATACAGAAAAATATGAAGAATATAAAGAAAAGTATTATTCTGAAGATGTATTGACTTTTAACAGATTCAAAAGGTTTAGACCATCGGAAGAAACACTTAACGAGTTTGCAGAATTTTGTATTCATTATTGGAATGAATTTAGTAAAATTTCTGATATTAGGAATTATTTATCAAGTAATGATAATGAATCAGCACTACCATATAGGAATCAAAATAGTGGTGGGAATATACTTTTCCGTCCTATTGGGATATTTGCATTTGTTCAATCTTCTATAGTAATTGCAAAGTCAAAAAATTGGGAAACTTTAAATCTTATAAATTTTGAGAATATAGTTAATAGTTTAATTTCAAATAATTTTAATTTAAATGAAAAGCCTTGGAAGTACGTAGCTTGGGATCCTCATACTAAAACTATAAATACATCAGGAAATAAAAAACTAATGAAATTATTATTTGTTTATTTTGCCAACGATAGTATATTATCGGAAAATGATTTAAATTATATAAAATTAAATTATGCAAAATTTATTAGTTATCAGCAAAATTTAGATGATATAGAATTAAAAGAACTTTTTGAATAAGATTATAAAATTTTTTTCAATACAGCATGTATAAAGTTTAAGAAATATTATTTATTAATAACTTTTAAATACTAATTCAATTATAATAACTCCAATTATAATATTTAGGAATATAAATGTTTTTTAAACTACTCGCTGCTTATGCTCCTACTTCTCAAAACAAAGCATCTTATGATGAACATGTTACAAAATATGCTGAAAAACTAGGTGTCGATGAAATAAATATTGATAATGGTTTATTTGTAAGATTATATAACTTTTTTATTGAAGAAGCAAAATCTATAATAATCTCAGGTTCAGCTGGTGATGGTAAAACATATTTATTAAGAAAACTATATGAAACTTTAAATAAAAATAATTCAACTTGGAGTGATTATATACCTGAATTAAGTTTTGATAAATACCAGATCAAGTTTATAAAAGATTTTACGGAAATTGAACAAATTGATAGAGAGAATGTTTTAGATGGATTGTATAAGTCTATACATGGAAATTCAAATGATCTTTATTTTATAGCTGCAAATGATGGAATTCTAACAGATACACTAAGAGACTATCTAGACATAAAACCACACTTCCTCGATTTGTTAAATAATATAGAAGAACATATTGAAATGAATAGTAGTGATAATGCTCTAATATTATTAGATTTAAGTCAAACTTCATCTTCTAAAAATTTTGAACTATTGTTAAATGAAATTTTAAATTATTGTGATGAATATGAAAGCTCTTGTCCTAGTTTGACAAATGAAGAAATATTTTGTCCAATACATTCTAATATTAGATTATTAAAAGAAAAAAATATTCAACAACAACTAATAAATATTATCAGGACATGTGATTTAAATTATAATCATATTACATTAAGAAAATTGTTTATGCTAATTGCAAATACAATTTTAGGATACAAGGGTGAGAAAAAGATTTTCAATAATTGTGAAACTGCTATTGAACATTTTAAAACATCAAATTTAAAGATAGATGCATCTATTTATAATAATATTTTTGGTGAAAATCTTTCAAAGAGTAAAAGAGAAGAAAGTCCTTTTAAAGAGCTGAGAGAACTAAGAATAGGATTTGAAACAACCAATAATATAGATGGTTTTTTACTATTTGGAGATATAAAAAATGAAGATTTATATAATAGAGAATTAAATAATCCATTTATTAATCTAGATTTATTCAAAAATAAAAAAATCAACTATTTAAATGGAAGTGATGAAGAATCTACAAATAATGAAGAAGATTCTAATAAAGAGATACAAGAATTTTTAATTTTCTTTAGGAGACACTTGTTTTTTAATATTCATAATCAACTAAAATTAGAGAATATAGAAATTAACAGAAGTGAATTGATAGCTTATAAACATGCTGACAAGTTTTATAATGAAGTTGTATTATCTTTAAAAGATGGTAAAAGTCCACAAAAGAGTATTATAAAAGAACTAGCTCTTGGGTTAAATAGAGTTTTCCTAGGTGAGTTAATAAGTAAAGATGCAAATGATAGGTTATATATTGCTACATCACTTACTGGTACTATATCAAAACTATCTTCTGAAATAATAGAAGAAATAGTATTTAATAAGAAAAGTTCAAATGAAGGAGTTAGTTTAAAACTTACTAATGGCTTTGATGATGAATATTGTAAAGTTAATTTAACTATTCAATATGGAGGAGAGGATATAGCTAATTTAGAACTTGATCTTCATATGTTTGAATTCTTATGTAGAATTTCAGATGGAATATTACCTACTAGTTTCTCTGTGGAGTATTATGAACGTGTTTTAACCTTTAAATCACAAATAGTAAATCATATTTTAAATGAAGAAGAAATAGATGAAACATTTAATCTTTTTATACTAAATGATAAAGAAGGTACTTTACAATTTAATGAAATAGAAATAGGAAATGGTAATGTTTACGAAAGCTAAAATATTAAAAGAAAAATATGGTAAGAATTTATCAACACCTTTTTTACAAGAGTTAATTTGGTTTCATAGAATTAAAGAAGATCAAGATAAGGAACTATTAGCTTTAGAGTTTTTAAATGTATGTGCAAGTCATGAAAGAAAAGATAGACTATTTGATAAAGATTTATCAACTGTATCATATAAAAAAGACATGCAGATAAGAACAATTTTATATAATTTTCCGGAACTAGAATTTATTGTAAAATCATCAGAAGAAGAAGTTAATAAATGGAAAGAAATAGAAAAAACACTTTCAGAAAAATCTGAAAATCCTTATTGCTATAAACATCTAAAAGAAAGATTTGAAACAGTTGATGTGTTTTATCATTCAATACAACTATTAAGAAAAGCTTCTTTAGGTTTAAATACAGCTAGAAGATGGACAAGTAAGTTTTTATTCCCTTTTTCCTTTGATACTTTATTTGTAGATGTAAATAATAGAAAAGATGCATTTACAATAGATAGAAGATTCTTTTCTCGTGGAGGAGAAGTTTTGTATTTGATGGTTAGTAGAGGTAAAAATGTTGAAAAGTTAAAAGAACTAATACTTGAATCTTATAAAAGATCCTCACAAAATAAACGATGGAATTCTTTATTAAATATATTAAGAGATGATTCTAATATTTATGCTGATGAGCGTGAATTAGGATTTTTAGGAACAGATAGTCATGAATTATTTGATCAATTAGTGGATGATTTAATAAAATTGTTTGAGTTAAATATTAGTCAGAATGATATTTTTGAACATTTATCTTCTATTTCTGCATATTATATGGTACATTTTATACTAACAAAATCTTTAGAAATAGTTAAATCTAGTAACCTTAATAATGAAGATATAAAAGTTGTATATCCTGTTGAGTTAATAGCACCTAATAGTGATCATGTTAGAAAATCTTCAAGACAGATATATAAAATTAATGAAGATTTACCACTAGAAGCTTTATCTAAAGTATTTAATGATTATATGGATCAACTTAATATTGTAAGTGATAAAGAAGTTCTATTGAAAAAATTAAAAGATGAACTCAATTATTATGATGAAGATAATCAAGATGAAGACAATATAAATTTAGTTGAAATAAGAGAAGAAATTTGGAAAGAGATTTTAAAAAAAGCTAAGTCTGACTTGACTTCTATTCATAGAGTATTATTCAAAGGAGTAGGTTTAGCTAGTGTTAAAAAAACAAATAGTTATAGATATCTTGCAAGCGATGAATGGTTAAAAACACTAGTGTTAATTAATGTAAATAAGAGAATTACATTTCAAGAATTCATAGATCTTTTATATAAAAAATATGGTTTCATTATAAGTAATAAGCATTCAGATTTATTAACTGAAACATATTCAGAAAATGACTTTAAGAAAAATGAAAAAAGATTATTTGAAAGATTACGCGCTTTAGGTTTACTAGAAAATAAATCTGATGGATATGCATATGTAATAAATAGATATGGGAGAAAATAAAGTATGAGTCTTATAAGTAAATACATCATAAATAAGATTATTAAAGATAGTCAAATATCAAATGCTGATGGAACAAGTGGAAAATTTATTTTAAGAAATTATCCTACTTTTATATTTGAATCTTTAATAAAATATTTTTCTTCTAATAAACAATACAATATACTACTGTTGGTTGATGATAAATTAAATTTGAATAGTACTAGTGATAATTGTATCAATGCAAATCATGAAATAATGGCACAGTATCGTAATGAAAATGTTAAAAACTCTTCTGTTGAATTAAATAAAATTTCATATTTAGTTTTTGTAACAAATGATACAATTGATACATTAAATGACATAAATACATTAACTCCAGATGATATTGGTGTTGAGTTTGAATATATTATTGATTTAATAGAAAGTAATATTTTGAATAGTAAATCTAAACAAAATATCAAAAATATTTCAAAAGTACTTTTAAAAGAAATAGAAGAGTTAAGTCCTTTTGAAATGGAAAAATTTATTGAATCTATTTTAAAATTTATGGAAGATGAAGGTTATCCTTTAGAAGATGCTATGGGATTGTCCTTAGATAAATTAAATTCATTTAAATGCCATAAATGTTTTGAGTCATTAAAAAAAATGGATTCTATTAATCAAAAAGATATAAAAAAACTTATAAAACCAATAAAAACAATTTCGGCAGCTCTATCAAAAAGAGTAGGTAATAAGACTCTTACTATTGAGGAATTAGAAGAGAAATATTATAAAGATATTGATACTAAAGAAATTGATGATGAATTTAAAGTATTAGATAATAGTAAACAAGAATTAATTGAAAGATTTATAAAAGCGGATTCAAGAGAAATTGCAAAAAATAAGTATTTATTTAGTCAGTTAGATTGGTATAATGACTCTATATTTAGATTATTTCAAAAAACAAAAACAGATACGACTCAAAAACTTGGTTCGAGTACTATTGAATTACTATCAGAAAAAGATGCTGATATTACTGATAATGAAAAAGAAAATTTATTCCATTATGATGAATTACCTGCAAAAGAAAGAGATAGTTTAAAATCTATATTAGAACCTATATATATCAAATATAAAGTTATTATAGAAGACAATAGATCTTTAAGAAGTAAATGGGATAAGTTTTTATATCCCACTCAAACAAAATCTAGTGATTTTATTTTAGGTGTATTAGAAACAGTAAAAAAATTAAAATCTGATGGTGAAAATATAGATCATATTTGTGTTTCATTAAAACAGTCACAAGCAAAAGCAATTATGAGAAATTATTCTAAATATGCTATAAATTACTTAAATAGAAGATATTCTGTATTAAATGTTATTTCAGAAAATATTTATTTTGATTTTAAATTTATTACAGAAATTGAAGAAAGAGTTGAAAGTAAACTAGATAAAGATAGAAAAGATCAAGTAATCAAAAAATATAAGAAAGGAAGTCTCTCTAAATCTGCAAATGAATTACATTTTATATTTGAAGCAAAAGATGTTGACAGAAAAAAAGTTGCTGAAAGAAAATTAATTTGGTCTTTTGAGCCAAATAGCTTATTAAGCGGTTATAAGGATGATATTGATTCAATACAATTACATTTAAAAAGTAATTGTTTATATGGAAATATTGTATATAGAGCAACTGGTTCTGAAAAAGGTGAAAAAAAACCACTAAGTTTATTTGATTTTAGTTCTCTTGAAAGTAGAGGTAGTAATTCAGGTTATATTTTATTTCCAAAAAAATGTCAAGATAATGCACCTTCAAGTAAAAGCATAATAAAAGTAGCAAAAGAAATATTAGATGCAGAAAAATTTAAAGAATTTAATGAGCTTATTAAAAAATATTTAAATGAATATTTATTGATATTAGAGCATTTAGATATAAAAAGTAATATTGAAAAAAATCATTTTGATTTTATGAAAATTGAAGAATTCAGCAAAAGTTATATAAAGTTAAGTACTTTCCTTTATGAAAATAGCGATAATGATAAATTCAAGAAAGATGTTATTGAAGAATTTCTTTCTTTATTAACTATAAGAGTTGGAAAAGAAGATTCAGTTATTATTCCTTCATATCATCCTTTACGATTAATATCTTACTTTGTTAAATTAAAATATGCATTTAGTTTTATTGATGCATATATAAAGTCAGATGATATTTCTATGATAAAAGAAGATTTATTCTTCAGCGATCTTGAACAAAGTTTTTATACACCTTATTATCCAGAAGTATTTAGGTTATTTAATGCTAATACAAAAGAAGAAAGCTTACTTCATATTTCAGAAGTATGTGATGATTATACTATTCTTGATCCAGTGAAAAACTATCTTGAGAGTGGACAAAGTACTGATCCATCAGTGCAAACAACTATACTAACAAAGGTTATAGAAAACTATTTATCATTAAATAATCACAAGCAAAGTAGTTTAAAAATATTACTTCATGCTGTAAATAATTATGATTTCCCAGTGAAATTTATGAAGAAATTAATGTCATTAGATTTTGTAAATGAAAACAATAGTTTTGAAATATACTTAAATGATGATGCTAAGGACATTTCACATATTAGAAAAATGTACAGATCTTTTTTAGTTGATCAAAATTCTAAAGATTCAGAAGAAGCTTTAGAATATAATGAAGTTTCATTCTTATCAAATATAAGACTAAATGCTTTTGATCAAAGTTTTAAACAACTTGATAGTGTAAATGATCAGCTAAATATTGCATTTTTAAATGATTTTGTATCTTCTAAAGCAAAACTTGAATTTAGGAATCAAATATTAGATATATCTTATGATTTATTTGATTATCATCCTAATATGTGGACTAAAAGAAAATATATGACAGAAAAAGAACTAACTGTAGGTAAATATTTAGTATCTCCAGCAAAAACAGAATTGACTAGTTCTTTTTATGACTTATTATATTTAACAATGAGTTCAAATAAAGATGATTATAAAAATAAAATACCAACATTAAATATAGATAGAGGTCATCAAAATCTATCTTCAGATTTAGCAGCAATACATAAAAGAACTGACTGGGTTGTTAATTTAGATTCTCTTTTAGATAAGAAGATTTTAGAAGAGTTTGGCGCAAATGTTATTAAGTATCGTAAAGCTCGTCATATAAATAGAAATTTAGTAATATCATCAAAAGCTAACACAATACTATTAGAAAATCATTTAATTAAAAAATTTGAAGAATTTAATGTTGATAATCAAGTAATTAAATCTTCTGTAGATGCAATCATTAAATCTGCTAATGAACTTTCTGGAGATGTTTTATTAAAAGCTATAGGTAGAGGTAAATTTGCAAATGAAATGTTAGGATTAGTACTTACAAAAAGTATTCTAGAAAATTGTACAAATAAAAAAAATGTAATGATTTATATTGATGATTATGCAGATTGGTTTTTATCTAGTATTAATTCTGAAGAAAAATTACTTATGGATCAGAATAATGTATTAGCTGATATATTATCTATTACACCTATTTTTGAAGATAATGATTTATCTACTATTTATGTAGATATAATTGAAGTAAAATTCTGCAATGAAGCAGTAAGACCTAAATTAGCAAAAAAATCATTTCAACAAACAAAAGATTCATATAATCATATAAAAAAAGTTTTTGAAGAGAATGATTATTATGATAAAGAGTATTGGTTAGCAAAGATTTCAGATTTAATAGTAGAAACGCATCATAAAAGTTTTGATAATAATTTAACTTCAGAAGATATAAGAAATAAAATTAGACTTGATAAAACAATTAAATATAAAGTTAGAGGTATGTCATATGTATTTGTATATGACCATGAAGATAACTATCAAGAAGTTAAAGATGATATTACTCAATATGTAATAGGATCTAAATCGATTGTTTCAATGGTTGAGTCAATGCCTACTATTAATTTAAAGTTTGATGAATTAAATTTACCTACTTATGGAAATATAAAAAATGAACAGAGTAATTCATTATTATCTATTGAAACTGTAGAAATAGATGAAAAATTATTTGAAGATGAAATTGAATTAAAAGAGAATATTATTGATAACAATACTGAAGATGAACAAAAAATTAAAGAATTAAAAAGAAGAAATGAAGAGAATGAAGGTGAAAGTATATCAGCTGCAGTTAGAAAAGTAGTCTTGCATCACAAATATAGAGCAAAGATAATGAAGTATTTATTTACTCCTAATGCTATTCGTATTTCATTAGAACCTGAATTAGGATGGAATGAATCGATTTTTTATAAAATGGCTAATGACTTTTTATCTGTTGAAAGATTGAAGCTTTTAAGAGTTGAAGTTGTGCCAGGTTCTTATGATTTAATTTTTCAAAGAAATGAAAGACAAACTATTTATTATGAAGATTGTTTAGTTGATAGAGAATTAAGTGAAGGGTTTGGAAATACAAAAATATTACTTGGTAGAAATGAAGAAAATAATAGTGTTGTATATTACAATCTTGATAGTGAAGATCCTCATGCATTAATAGCAGGAATGACAAAAAGTGGTAAAAGTGTTCTATTGAATATTTTTATTATTGATTTGATAAGAACTAATAAAATAGATGAATTAGAATTGATTTTAGTAGATCCTAAACAAGTTGAATTTACTAGGTATAAAAACATTCCTTATCTTGATGAAGATGGAATAATTACTAATAAAGATTTAGCAATTAAAAAGTTACATGATGTAGTTGAAGAAATGGAAAAAAGATATAGTCTTTTTAAAGATATAGGTGTTAATAATTTAATTAAATACAATAACAAGTCAAATAATAAATTAGGAAGAATTGTATTTATATTTGATGAATTTGCTGACTGGATGCTTGATGATGAATTTAAAAGAAGTGCAAGTGATTTAATACAAAGACTTGCAGGAAAAGCTAGAGCTGCAGGAATACATTTAGTTATTAGTACTCAAAGACCTGATAATACAGTAGTACCAATGATATTAAGAGCAAATTTAGGTGCAAAATTTGCGTTAAGAGTTGATACTGAGAAAAATTCTAATATTATTATTGATGAATCTGGTGCAGAAAAATTACTTGGATATGGACATATGATAACTAAATTTGCAGGCAAAAAACAGTTTATTCAATCTGCATTTATACGTGATGAATATATTGATAATATTATAAGAAAATTGCCAACTATGTAATGTTTATTAGACAGTTTTTTAAACATTCTGGCTTTTAGATAATTGTTCAAATAAATGGTATATCTTCTATAGATTCATCTAGTGATAGCAATTTTCCCTAATAATCCTACATACCATTTTGCAAGCTGTATATCATCAAGAGTTTCATTTCTTTCATGATTCTTTTTTCTAAATTTAGGATTAGTTTGAGAATGTTTTTTTAGTATATTATCTATTCCCATATCTTTTTTAAAATATAGATTCATAAAGAAATCAAAATTTTCAGTTTTTATTTGTGTATTTGAAATTATTACCCAAGTAGAATTTCCAGAAAATGGATTGTTTTCTAATTCTAATAGTCCAACATAAGAATTCTCATATTTAAATGTTGCTGTTAAATATTGTCTAGGTCTTTTTTTAATTTTACATTTTGGATTTATTTTTGTTTCACCATTATTATCCTCAAGTGTATATTGAGGTAAATCTTTTTTTTCATTTAACTGAAAATCTTTTATATCAAGACGTAGTCGTAAAAAGTTTATATATTGATTGAAAACTACAAAATTATCTATTTCTTTTAAAGGTTTAGCGGTAGATTCTTTTATAAATTCACTTGAAATAACAACTTTCCTAATAGTTTTATTCCCTTTAGAAGATGACTCTGTTAAGCTTTGATGAGTTATATCATTAGTTTGCTGTTCTTTATAAATTTTTAGTAAATCTTCTATAATATCTCTTGTTGAAGATTCTTCCTCTACAGGTATATTTTTTAAACTACCACAACTTTTCTTTCTGTCTTTTTGATGATACGTTTGTGTATTTTTTTTACTTGCATGTGTTATTTTTAATACTTCAGATGTCTCATTAGGGATATCCTTTTCTACTTTTGGAAGATTCTCTAAATCTCCTAAATTTAAGATAACTTTATTATTCTCTATAATTTTTGTTAGTTTTTCAAATCCTATATCTGAATAATCATTTGTGATTTCATGAATAAAGTAATACTTCTCATTTGTTTCTTTATTTGTAACAAGTGAACTTTTAGTGTCAATTTGAAACTTTTCTTTAATAGGAAAATTGAATTTTAAATGCATTTTATATATATCGTCATCTAAATTATTTTCTTGCATAAATTTCAAATAATTATGGATATATCTAGATACATTATCAAACTCTTTAATAGAGTCTTTTTGACAAGCATATCTGTGTATAAAAGCTGCATCTTCATCTGTTCGATAAGTTGGTAAAACTATTTTGGCATGGGCTCTATCATCTTCGCATATAATATATAGTTCGTTTAAAGTAGAATCAAATACAGCTTCTCTTAATTGAGAAAACCTAAAATAGTAATATATCCCTATCGCAAAGTGAGGAATGATTATCTTAATATCATCTTGCTCAACCAAATAACAATTGATATTCTTTGCATCATCATAAAATTTATAGTTCCATCCTAATAAAGTTCCAATAGTTTTTTTATCCAAAATATGTTTGAGCTTTTTTAAATTAAATTCATTTACAAATTTTGTATTTATTTTAAAGCTTTTATCTATAATATCTTTATTTAAATTTTTTTCAATTTTTTCACCATTTTTAAATGATTTACAAAGGGGATAGTGAGTAAATAGAAGTTCTGGAGATACTAGATAAGTGAATATTTGATCTTTAGACATATTTTTAACAACGACTTCGTAGTGACTATTACCAAATTTGTCTTCATCAAGTACAATTTTTAGGGGAAATAGGAATTGAAAAGTATCTTCAGGATTATTTACCATAAACTCAGGAATGATACTTTTCTTTTTTGACATGCTAGATTGAACTCTCGTTATCATTTTTTATTTTACATATTATCAATTTATATTGAACCATTATCAATTTTTATTGCTTCTGACATTAATATTTAAGTTTAAATGAATAATATCCAACGCAGCAGGTGTAATTCCAGAAATTAAACTTGCGTTGAATAAAGTTGGTGGTCTATGTTTTTCAAGTTTTTCAATTACTTCATTTGATAATCCAGCAAGTCCTTTGAAAGAGAAATTCTCAGGAATTGTTGTTTTTAACATTTTTTTCATTTTCTCAATTTGTTTTTGTTGTTTTTGAATATATCTATAATATTTTGCTTCAATAATTATCTGCTCTTTTAAATACTCATCAATTGAAGCAAGACTTGGAACTAATTTATCAAATTTTGGTGCATCAATAGTATTTCTTCCTATTAAATCCACAAGTAGAACTTTATCATTGATTTTTTCTTCACCAATTGCTTCAAGTAGTTCTAAAGTCTCTTTTTTTGAAGTAACCCATTCATTTGCCATAAATTCAATTGCTTCATCTATAACTTTTCTTTTGTTTTCTACTTTTGCCATTGTATTATCATCTATCAGTCCAAAATTATGACCATATTGAGATAATCTTAAATCAGCATTTTCTTCTCTTAAAAGAAGTCTATATTCTGCTCGTGAAGTGAACATTCTATATGGTTCATTAGTTCCTTTTGTAACTAAATCATCAATTAAAACACCAATATAAGCTTCATCTCGTCTAAGAATAAATGGCTCTTTACCATCAATTGCAAGGGCTGCGTTAATTCCTGCCATTAATCCTTGAGCCGCTGCTTCTTCATAACCTGTCGTTGCATTTATTTGTCCAGCATTATAAAGATTTTTTATTTTTTTAGTTTCAAGGGTATGTTTTAGTTCAGTTGGGTCAATATAATCATATTCAATTGCATATCCATATCTAACAATTTTTGCATTTTCAAGACCTTTTATTGAATGAATCATATCTTTTTGAACATCAATAGGAAGCGAAGTTGATAAACCATTTATATAATATTCCGTACACATTGCTGTTTGAGGTTCTAAAAATAGTTGATGTCTATCTCTTTCACTAAATCTATTTACTTTATCTTCAATACTTGGGCAATATCTTGGTCCTAGTCCTTCAATTTGACCTGTAAAAAGAGGTGCTCTATAGAAGTTTGAAGATATTTTTTCATGGGTTTCTAGATTTGTATATGTGATATAACAAGGAAATTGAGTTGGTGAAAATTTCGATTTATCTGTTCTAAATGAAAAAGGTGAGGGATTAACATCACCACCATGCATATCCATAGATGAAAAATCAATAGAGTTTGCATCAATTCTTGAGGGAGTTCCTGTTTTTAGTCTTCCAACATTTAATCCTAATTCTTTAAGTTGAATTGAAAGAGTACTAGATGGCAATTCCCAAGCTCTTCCCGCATCATATCTATTTTCACCAATGTGAATAAGTCCTCTCATAAAAGTACCAGTTGTTATGATAACTTTTTTAGAAGTAAATTGTTCAGTTAGTTTAGTTTTTACACCATAAACTTCATTATTATCATTTACTAATAGTGAAGATACTTCATCTTGATACACTTCTAAATTAGGCGTATTATGACAAACTTTTCTCATATACTCTCTATATTTATCCATATCAATTTGAGCTCGACTTCCTTGAACAGCTGCACCTTTTGAGGCATTTAATATTCTAAATTGAATACCAGCTGTATCAGTACAAAGTCCCATTTCTCCACCGATTGCATCAAGTTCTCGAACTAAGTGACCTTTTGCAAGTCCTCCTACTGCTGGGTTACAACTTGCCGCTCCTATTTGCTCTACTAACATAGTAATTAGAAGAGTTTTTTTACCCATTCTTGCACTTGCTAGTGAGGCTTCAATTCCTGCATGACCACCACCAACAACAATTACATCGTAATTCATATTATTCCTTATATATTTTTTGTGATTTCATATTTGGGAAATTTCTTAGATAAATGTTTTCTTCCACTTATCTAAGAAATTTACGAAAAGTAGTTAAAATTAGCTTCTTAACAATTTTTAGATATTATACCCAAAATATATCAAAAGGTTTTTTAAGTGTTTACAGGACTTATAAGAGAGATGGCTAAAGTTGTTAGTTTTAAAAACAATTTTTTGACATTAACGGCAAAATACAATCCAAAAATTGGAGATTCAATAGCAATAAATGGTGCTTGTTTAACTGTTGTAAAAGTTACAAGTGATACATTTACTGTTGAGCTTTCACCAGAATCACAAAAAATTCTTGCAATGGAAAACTATAAAAACGAAGTACACATGGAACCTGCAATGATGATGGGTGATAGATTTGAAGGTCATATTGTTCAAGGTCATGTTGATTGTCTAGGAACTATTAAATCTATAAAAGCAAATGGAAATTCAACTGACTTTTTTATCTCATTACCAAGTGAATATTCAAAATATATTATCCCAAAAGGAAGTGTAACAATAGATGGAGTTTCACTCACAGTAAATGAAGTTTTAAAAGACTCTTTTAGGCTTACAATAATTCCTCATACGGTTAAAAATACATTATTTAAAAACTATAAAGTAGGAACAAAAGTAAATCTTGAGACAGATATGTTTGCAAGATATATTTATAATATGTTTAAACCAGATAAAAGTAAAAAAGAGGGATTGTCTTGGAGTGATGTAGATAAAATAATGGCTAATTATTAAGAAGAGTTTTAATCCTAGTTGTCTTCTGAATTATCATTATTTTTGTCTGAATCACTTTTTTCTAAATTATAATTTGTAAATTGACCACTACTTTTATATGTATAGAAATATTTTTTCTTTAAAACATTAACATAAGATTTAACGGTTGCAATTTTCATGTCAGCAAGATTTGTAACTTCAGTTACTCTTCCAACTTTTAATCCTTCAAAAAAGATATTGTCCATTCCTGAAGTTATAACTTCATCACCTTTATTTATATTAGCCCAAATTGGTATAAATTTTATTTGTAATTCATCTTGGTTATCAGATGCTGTAATAATTCCAGGAGCTTTTCCTTCTCCAATAAATACCGCATAAGAACAATCTTTATTTCCATTTAATAGTCCAACTGCACGACCATTTTTATTTACAACAATTCCTGCTGAATAGTTATCTGCAATAAGGCCAAAAATTGATTCATCTTCTATTCTTTTATCTAACCAAACTTTTGTGAAATCATTATAATTTATATATGAAAGAACTCTTACAAGTTCAATTTTTGCTTTGTTTTCTGGAATATCTACATTTGCTAAAAATTCTTTTAAGGTATTTAATTGACTTTGTGCAGTTGCATATAATATTTTGTATTCTTTTAATTCACTGTTTTCTGCTTTTAATTTTTCAATTGTATTTGCTTGATCAAAATGTTTTTCAATAGTATTTGAAATATTAATTACTTTATCTATATAAGAGACTTTTATGTCATTAAAAAAAGCGAATTTATTAACAAGCAGTTCATCTATCTTAAAAAGATAAGATAAACCTGCAAGTATAAAAAGAAATGCAAAAAGAAATTTACGCATTAGTTATTAGTTTTAGTAGCTCTGCTTGGTCTAGTACTTGACTTGTACCATATGCAACTGATAATAAAGGTTCATCAGCAATTCTTACAGGAAGTTTGATTATATCAGCTAAATAAGTATCTAAACCTCTGATTAAAGCACCACCACCTGTGATAATAACACCATTGTCAACAATATCACTTGCTAAATCTGGTGGCATATTTTCTAATACACTTTTGATTGCAGAAACAATCTCTTTTAGAGGTTCTTTAATTGCAATTCTAACACCTTCACTTCCAAGTTCAATAGTTGAAAGTAAACCTGAGTTATCTCTACCTTTTACTTTCATTTTTAGTTCAGTATCAAGTTTAATTGCTGTTCCAATTTCAATTTTGATATTTTCAGCAGTTCTTTCACCAATAAATAAATTGTAGTTTTGTCTAACGTGTTCAATAATTGATTTATCAAATTTATCACCAGCAACTTTGATAGATTTACATAAAACTAATCCTCCCAGTGAAGTAACACCAATTTCAGTTGTACCTCCACCAATATCAACAATTACATAACCAGACGGATCAGATACAGGAATTCCAGCACCAATAGCAGCTGCCATTGGTTCTTCAACTAGGAATACTTCTCTTGCCCCTGCGCTCATTGCTGATTCTTCAACTGCTTTTTTTTCAACTTGAGTAATACCATAAGGGATACAAATGATAATTCTTGGACGTATAAAAGATTTTCTAGAGTGTGCTTTTTCGATAAAATATCTAATCATTCTTTCAGTCATTTCAAAGTCAGCAATAACTCCATCTTGCATTGGCCGAACTGCTTGAATATTTAAAGGAGTTTTTCCAATCATTTGTTTAGCTTCTTGCCCAACAGCTAATATTCTATCTTTACCATGTTTATCACTTTGAACTGCAACAACTGATGGTTCATTAATGATAATTCCTTTTCCTCTTACAGAAACGATTGTATTTGCAGTTCCCAAGTCAATTGCCATATCACTTGAAAAAAGACCTATTAATTTATCTAAAAACACGTTTATATCCTTTTTTATGCTACTTTTGGTTCTTTAGTTTTAAGAACAACTTCTTTTGAAATAGTAATAGTTTTATTTTTATATTTTGGAAGGTCAAACATTATATCCAACATAATATCTTCTAAAATTGAACGTAATCCTCTAGCACCAGTTTTTCTAATGATTGCAAGTTTTGCTAACTCTTTTAGTGCATCTTTCTCAAATTCTAATTTAACATCATCCATTTGGAAAAGTTTGATATATTGTTTAATTAATGCATTTTTTGGTTCAGTTAAAATGTGCACCATATCATCTTCAGTTATTTCATTTAAAGTTGCAACCATATGAAGTCTTCCTATTAATTCAGGAATTAAACCATATTTTACTAAATCATCTGCTTCTACTTTTGATAAAGTTTTTTCATCATCTTTTTTGTTCTTTTTATCTTGATTAAATCCAAGTACATTTGCACCTTGTTTTTTCTTGATAATATCTTCAAGTCCATCAAAAGCTCCACCACAAATAAATAAAATATTTGTAGTATCAACTTGAAGAGCATCTTGACCAGGGTGTTTTCTTCCACCTTTTGGTGGAACATTTACAACAGCACCTTCAACAATTTTTAATAAAGCTTGTTGAACACCTTCCCCTGAAACATCTCTTGTGATAGATCTATTTTCACTCATACGTGCAACTTTATCAACTTCATCGATGAAAATAATTCCTCTTTCTGCTTTTTTGATGTCTCCATCAGCTGCTTGAACAAGTCTTGTTACAACATTTTCAACATCATCACCAACATATCCAGCTTCAGTTAAAGAAGTAGCATCAGCAATAGCTAGAGGAACATCAAGATATTTAGAAATAGTTTGAGCAAGTAGTGTTTTTCCAGAACCTGTAGGTCCAATTAAAAGAACATTAGATTTATTTAATTCTGTATCATCATTAATTTCGTTATGTCTAAAAATTCTTTTGTAGTGATTATAAACAGCAACACTAAGAACTTTTTTAGCTCTATCTTGTCCTATTACATATTCATCTAATATTTTTTTTAATTCAGCTGGCGTTTTAATTTTTATCTCTTTAGCTTCAACTGGAGTGATTTTATTATCACTCTCTTCAGCAGGAAGATTTCCATTCATAATTTCATTTGCAGCAGTAACGCAAGCTTTACAAATACAAGCATTATCTCCAGCAATTACAGGATTGTCTTTAGTATCAGTTGCTCCACAAAAATCACATATAATCTTACTCATTTTCTACCTATCTTACTTTCTGTTAAAAGGAATACCTCGTTTTGTATTTAATACAAAACTAGCTAATTCTTTAACATATTTATTTTCACTTGTTTCAAATAATTCACGCGCTACATCTTGAAGAGGTTTTCCTAATTCAAATAGCTCTTTATATGCAGATTTTATTGCATCAATATCTTCTCTATTTTCAAATCTTCTTCTTAAACCTGTTAAGTTAAGACCTCTTAAAACTGCTTTATTCCCTTCTGCTAAACAAAAAGGAGGAATATCTTGAGCAACAGCTGATGCTCCACCAATCATTACTTGAGTTCCAATTTTACAAAATTGATGAATAGGAGTTAATCCACCCACTACAACATAATCAGCACATTCAACATGACCAGCAAGTGTAGCTCCATTTGCAAAAATACAATGATCTCCAATAATACAATCATGGGCTACGTGAGTATATCCCATAAATAGATTGTTACTTCCAATTCTAGTAACTGAACCACCACCGATAGTCCCTGGATTAAATAAAGTAAATTCTCTTATTTTATTATTGTCTCCAATAATTAATTCAACATCTTCACCATTGAATTTTAAATCCTGAGGAATACTTCCAATTGATGCATGAGAAAAAATATGATTGTTTTTACCAATCGTAGTTTTTCCCTCAATTAAAGTGTGTGAATCAATTATTGTTCCATCACCAATTTTTACATCTTTTCCAATAATTGTAAAAGCACCAATAGTGATATTATCACCAAGTTGTGCACCTTCCTCAATTATTGCTGTTTTATGAATATTGTTCATTTATATTTGCCTATTTGTTATTTATCAACTATCATAGCTTTTAATTCTGCTTCAGCTGATAATTTTCCATCAACATAAGCTTTTCCTATTAGTGTCATTAATGAACTTTTCATTCTAACAACTTCTAATTCGTAATCTAATCTGTCTCCTGGACGTACTGGATTTCTGAATTTTGCTTTATCAATACTCATGAAATAGATTACTTTATTTTTCATTTCTTCATCTGTTAAATCAGAACTTTTAAGAGCTAAAACACCACCACATTGAGCCATACCTTCTAAAATAAGTACACCTGGATAAATTGGATGACCTGGGAAATGTCCTTGAAAAGCTGGTTCTGAAATAGAAACGTTTTTGAAACCTTTGATAGATTTTTTAAGTTCCATATCTGTAATTCTATCCACAAGTAACATTGGGTATCTATGAGGAAGAATCTCTTGAATTTGCATAATATCTAACATATATAATATCCTGATTTTTTATTAAATGGCCTATATTATATCTAAAAAAGAATTAGTTTTGAATTATCTGTGCAACATTTTGAGAACTTCCATTCTTTAGGTATTCTCTTAATATTTTGGAATTATTAAAAAATTCTTCTTTATTCATATTTTGATAATCATTTAAAAGATTTTCTAGAGTAACATCATCCTGTAGAAATTCATTATGTAAAGGACCTTTTCCCATTTTCTCAAAAAAGATATTTGCAAGTCCTACATAGTTTAGTTTTACGAAAAGTTTTCCTATAAAAAAATCGAATTTTTTTGCAATATATGAAAGTGTAAATGGAGTTCCAATAAGTGCTGCTTCAAGGGTAGCTGTTCCTGAACAAATAAAAGCATATTCACTTTGTTTTAAAGTTTCATGGGCATTTCTTGAGATTGTAAAGCTTGAAATATCTCCATATATTTTTTTTATGTAATTTTCATCAAATTTTGCTGGAATTATCAAAATATACTCTTTATTTGGTATTTCTTTTGCTAATTCTTTAAAAATTGGCATTAGATTTGTGATTTCAGTTTTTCTACTTCCGGGCATAAAAGCAATTTTATTTGTGTTGGATAATGCTTCTTTAAAATCTTTGATTTCATCTAAAAGTGGATGTCCCACATAAGTGATTTTGTTTTTATCAGTATAAATTTCACTCTCAAATGGAATTATTGAGCAAAGTTTTGTGCAATATTTTTCTAGTTTTTTTACTCTTCCTTTTTTCCAAGCCCAAGCTTGTGGCAAAATATAGTAAATAATCTCTTTATTTGGATAAGTTTCTCTTAACTTTTTTGCCAAAGGAAGATTAAATCCAGAGCTATCCATTAGTAAAACTTTATCGCAATCTTTTGCTAAGCTTACTAATTCGTCCCTTAATCTAAAAAAGAATCTCAGCTTTTTAAGTGCATCAACAATTCCCATAATTGCCAATGCTGTTAAATCATACAAAGGATTTCCTAACTCTTTATCAAAAACTCCAACAAGTTCAACATCAGGCGATAAATATTTTTTTAACTCTTTTAGATGAATATTTGATGATGTTTCCATTGCACAAACTAATAGTTTCATATTATCTCTTCTTTTATATCTTCGTAAGTTTCAGAGTTTATTTCTATCTCATATTTTTCATTTTTTATTTCATCAAGAACAATAAGTGCACTTAAATCATAAGGATTTTTTAGAATCTTATTTCTCGTTTCTAACTCTTCTTGAAAAGTCAAAGAATTGTACATAAGCTCTTTTACATTTTCATATGAAGTATTAGCAAACTGATTAAAAGTCTTAATATCAATGATTTTAACTTCATCTCTATTTAGATAGTTTATTCCATTTTTCTCATATTCAATTCTTCCATTTGTTTTATTTCTATTTATTGTTGAATAACATAAAATATATGATGGAACAGCTTGTTTTGCAACTATTACTTTTGCACTAAGAAGTCTGTAGTTTAGAAATCTTTGTTTAATTATTTTATAATCAGCTCCAACATCTTCCAACTCATTTCTTTTTCTATAAAGTTCAAGTCTTTCTTCAATTGACTCTGGTAATATTTGATTTGAAATTGGATTAAACATTTCATCCATTATTTTATCTTGAGCCTCTCTTTGCGCACTAAGACCAAATAAACAACCACAATAATTTTGTCTATAGAGAGAATTTTCTTTTACTTTTTGGCCTTGGATTTCAGCTCCATTTCCAGCTTTGTAATCTCTATAAATAAACTCTAATCCTGTAAGTGATGAAAGATTATTTCCAATCTTTTCTAATTTTTCTTGAGATTTCTTTGGTGAAATCAATAGGGTTGTTGTAAATTTGTCATGTCCTAATTCAACCGCCTTTTGAACAGTAGTATCGAGTCTATCATCATAACAAACTGTACATCTATCACCTTTTTCTGGTAAATGTTCCATTCCTTTAACTTTTTTTAACCACTCTTCTAGGTTATAAGCACCTTCAATTAATTTAATACCTAATTTTTTACATGAGTATTCTACATCTAAATATCTAAGTCTATATTCACTATAAGGATGGATATTAGGGTCATAAAAATAACCTACTAACTCTTCCTTTGGAAATTCTTCTTTAATTCTTTCTAAAAAATAGTGACTATCAACTGCGCAACAAATATGAACTAACAAAAAATTCCTTTAATTATATAATTTGATATAATTATAGTAAAAGTTTTTAAAACAAAGGATTAGCTATAAAAAATTTACTTATTATCATTTTTTCTATATTCATCTTTACAGGATGTTTTAGTACAAATGAACCGCAAATTAGCTCAAATAGTGCAACAATATTAATCAAAACACCTCAAATGAAGTTTTATGATAAAGGTTTTATTTATAAATTTAAAGAGTATACACAAGTTCAGATTTTTTCTGCTGGAACAGCTATTTTGGATATGAAAATATATGAAGATAAAGTTTGTAGAGCTACATTTAAATGTCAAGATTTAGCAACTTTTAATAAAGAAAATTTATCTTCAACATATCCTGATAATTTCTTAAAAGAGTTATTTGAAAGAAATCAAAAAGAAGTAATTCACAGAGATAAAGCAAACGATATTCTAATTAAGATTTTAAGAGACTAGTAATAATTTACTAGTCTTTAAATTTTTATAATTCCAATCTCTTTTAACATAATTATAAATACAGAAATAGGTGCTAAATATTTCATTACAAATAACCAAACATTATAGAAAAACTCCCCAATATAAGGAACTAAAGCTTTTCTTGAAATTTCTTTATCCATTACATATCCAACAAAAATTGCAACTAAAATTCCACCTATTGGCATTAAAATAGCTGAACTTATAAAATCAAACCAGTCAAAAAGATTTTTACCAGCAAAAGTTAATGATGTAGAGTAACCATCAATATTTGATAATATTGCAAGAATTCCTAAAAGATAAGCTCCAAACGATACACTATAAGTAGCTTTTTTTCTTGAAATATTTTTTCTTTCAACTAAATACATAACAGTTGGTTCAAGTATTGAAATCGCTGATGTAATCGCTGCAAAAGCAAGGGCAATAAAAAATAAAATTGATAAATAAATACCAATAGTTCCCATTTCATAAAAAATAGCTGGAAGTGTAATAAATACTAATCCTGGACCTTTTCCTGGTTCTTGACCTGCTGTAAAGATAATAGAAAAAATAATAAGCCCTGAAACTAAAGCAATTAAAGTATCCATAATTACAACATAAATAGAAGCTTTTACAATATTTGTATTTTTATCTAAAGAAGCTGCATAAGTTAAGATTGTAGCCATACCAATTGAAAGAGTAAAAAATGCATGACCAACTGCAACGATTATTGAACCTGAATGAAACTTCTCATAATTTGGGTAAAACATAAATTCTACTGCTTTGGAAAAACCATCAAGTTGAATTGAATAAATAAGCAAAATAGCTAAAATAAGAATCAATGCAGGCATTAAAATATTATTGAATTTTTCTATACCTTTTTTTACACCTTTTGAAATAGTGTAAGCAATGATTATAAAAGTTAAAGTGTAATAAAAAATCTGATTAAAAACATCAGTTTTTAAAAAAGTCATAAAAACAGTTTCTGATTCACTAAAACTTGTAGGTAAAGAGTTTATAGATAAGATAATATAATAAAAAATCCAAGCAATAACAGCAGGATAAAAAGTTAATATAAAAATACCCGTTAAAAAGGTAAATCCTGAGTATCTCCAATATTTTTTATCTTTTGGAGCAAGGGTTTCAAAAGTACTAACTGCATCTTTGTTTGAGTTGCTTCCTAATAAAACCTCTGCAATAAAAATAGACATACCAATAAAAAATACAGTTGCTAGATAAACAAGAACAAAAACTCCTCCACCATTTTCTCCGGTGATATAAGGAAATTTCCAAATATTTCCAAGTCCTACGGCACTTCCCGCTGCTGCTAGAATAAATCCAACTCTACTAAAACGATTTTTATGCATTTTTCTCCTTAATTCTTTAATTTAATTTTTGTGGTTTTCCAAAGTAATAGCCTTGTGCAAAATCAATACCCATTTTTTTAACTACATCAAAAACGCTTTGTGAATGAACAAATTCTGCAATTGTTTGAATATCCATTTTTTTTGCAAAATCTATTATTGTTTCTGTAACCATTTGTGAATTTAAATTCTTATCAATATCTTTTATCATTGAAGCATCAATTTTAATATAATCAACTTTTAATTTCATAATATATTCAAAATTTGAGTAACCAGTTCCAAAATCATCTATTGAAATTTTTGCTCCTGTTTTTTTAACTTCAGTAATAAATTCAATAACTTCTTTGTAATTTTCAATACCTTCAGATTCTATAAGTTCAAAAACGATTTTATCACCTAATTTATATTTTTGTAACTTTTCAATGATTGTAGAATATACATCATCATTTAAAATATCATTTACTGATAAATTAATGGCAACTTGGGCATCTCTATTTTTGAAAATTTCAAAAGTTTTTTCAACAATAATTTTTGTAAGTTTAGGATAAAGTTTATTCTTTTTAGCTAATTCTAAAAAATGTATAGGAGAAAGGTATTCTCCTTTTTCATCAACCATTCTCATTAATGCTTCATATTTTACAATTTTTGAAGTTTTAGCATCAACAATTGGCTGAAAAAGAGGTTCAATTCTATTATTTTCAATTGCATCTTTTATTTTCTTAGACCAAATAAGATTTTGCGCATATTCATGCTCAATTTTCATTGCTGGCTCATAAATCAAATATTTTTTTCTTGTCTTTTTTGCAAGTTTTAGAGCCATATCAGCATTATTTAGTAAAAATGAAGTTCCATAAGATACTCCAATTGTTGCATTAATATAAATTTCATTTTCATTAATTGTAAAGGTGTGATTTTCAATGCAGCTTGCAAGATGTAATGCAATATTTTTAATATCTTCGTATATAGTTTCACTTGGTAAATAAAGGGCATATTCATCCGCATGAAGTTTAAATAATAATGCTTCATTTGAGACATTTTCTTTTATGATTTTTGCGGTATATTTAATAATATCATTTCCAATTTTATCACCATATAAATCATTTATATGTTGAAATTTATCAATATTAACGACCATTAAAATAGCATCTTTTTCAGCAGATAAAATCTCTATTAATTTTTTCCTATTTGGAAGATTTGTTAATTCATCATGGAAGAACTGATATTCTAAAGAATCTAACATATTGTTAAATACATTTTTCATTGAATCAATCTCTTGGATTTGATTATTTATACCAACTCTTTTTGTAATATCTTTATGTGTAGAGATATAATTTATATTTGCAATAAATTTTTTAATAGGTTTTACTAAATATCTGTCAAATTCTATAAATAGAGCTATAAAAATTACAATGGAAAATAAAATTATAAATAAAATAAAAAAGTTTATAATTGAAGAAAGTGAGATTTTTAAGTCATCTATTGGATACATAATATTTATTACACCTAAAACATTGCCTGCTTGGGTTTGAGTATGACATTTTAAACACTCTTCTTTTGCAATAATTGGATAATAATATTCAATTGTAGAGTCATCAATTACATTTAAAACATCATCTTTTCTGAGGGCTTTTTGGACAAAGGGGTCATTTTCTCTAACTTTTAAATCTTTTTGAATTTCTCCAAATTGTTTTGCAACTTCTTCTCCTCTATAAACGTTAACTGCCATATTTTTATCGACAGAATTTAATCTTAGAATAATTTTTTCTAAATCATCCCTTGTCCAACCTCTTTCCATTGCAGAGTATAAAGATTGAAATACAAGTTCTGTAGTTTTTTTAGCATCTACTTTAGAAAGTTTTTCTATGGCTTCTTTTTTCATATATTGAGTGTAAATAAAGGCTATTGTTAAGGAAAAAGTAAGAGTAATAAGGATTATTTTTAATATGAGTTTTTTATAAGTTGTTTGTCTTTCTTTCATAAGCATTCTTTTGTATAAAATAATTAAAAATAATTATTAGATTATACATAATATTAGCTTGAAAGAGATACCTATAACTTTTTAGCTATGTAAATGATTTATTATAAGAGAGTTAACTCTCTTACGATAATCTTTTTAATTTGTTATATCCAACTTTAATTAATTTTAATAATGGTTTTCTATATGAACTAAATACATATTTTTTGATTTCGTATGCAATTCTTCCACTTACTGTTACTAAACCAAAAAGGTCACCAGCAGCATATTTACCACCAAGAGCAATTAAAATTCCATCTAGTTTTGGATTTGATTTAATTAATTTTTTACCTGAAATCATATTTAATACATTATTACCAGCATCTGTTCCACTAATTCTTGCAACAGTAACATTTGGAGGCATTATTTCACCTTTTGCATTTTTGATTTCAGCAATATCACCAATAGCAAAAATATTGTCATATTTATCAGTTTGTAAATATTCATTAACGATAATTTGACCTCTACCATTTTTTGCAACATCTTCTAATTCTGAAGTAATTGTAGAAGCTTCAATACCCCCTGTAAAGATTACAAATGAGTGATTAATTTTTGTTCCATTTGAGAAATAACAGTAACCATCTTCAACTTTTGTAAGTTTTGTATTTGTAATGATGTTAATTCCAAGAGATTTTAATCTCTCTTGAGAGATACTAATTAGTTTGTGAGAAAGACCAGGAAGAATTGTTACAGAACTACTTATTAGAGAAATTTTTAGGTTATCGCAAGAAAAATTTCCCCTTTCGAAAAATTTATTTGAGTAATAAGCCATTTCAGCAGCAATTTCAACTCCAGATAAACCTGCTCCAACTACAACAATTCTTGTATCAGCACATTGTTTAGCTTCATCTTTGATTTTTTTGAATAATTGTTGCTCAAAACTTTGTTTAAAAGTAATTGCTCTGTGTAGTTTTTTAATATCATCTGCATTGTTAAGACCGGGAATACTTGTGGGGAAAAATGTTCTTGTACCAGCTGCCATAATTAAATAGTCAAATTCAACTATTTCTTCTTCTTCTGTATAGATTTTTTTTGCAGTTTGATCAATTCTTCTAACTTTTAAATTTTTAAATTCAAGATAGTTATGGTTAAATCCCATACATAAAGTAGTTAAATCAATAGTAACATCCGCAAAGTTAGATTTATTTGCTATTAAATCATAAACCTCAGGCTGTAAATTATGATAGGTATGTTTGTCTATCAATGTAATCTTTATATTCTTGTTTTTAACTAATTCCCTTAATGCATATATTCCTGCATATCCACCACCAATTATTACCACTTTTTCCATAAGGCTTGATCCTTTTATTATTACTATGTGCTTGAAATGTTCTTTTTTCTTTTAATTGCTAAGGGGCGAATAATAGCCAAAATTTATAGCCCCAATGTAGCAAATCTTTTACTTCCAAAATTATTTGTTATTCTATACTTAAACTTTTAATTAGAAAATAAAAAAGACTAAATTTTTTCTTTTAATGCAATTTGTGTACCTAAATGACACTTATATACTCTATTAATTAAATTAAATTTAGAATTCTGTTAATAAAATATTTTTTTGGTTTAGTTCTAAAGTTCATTTTTTGTAGAATGACACAATTTTGATAAATAGGAATAAATATGAAATACGTAGGAGCACATGTAAGTGCTAGTGGTGGAGTTTATAATGCACCCATAAATGCCACTTTAATAGGTGCAAAAGCTTTTGCACTTTTTACAAAAAATCAAAGACAATGGACTGCAAAAGAGTTAGATACAAAAACGATTGATAAATGGTTTAAAGAGCTAGAAAAATCAAAAATTCAAACAAAACATATTTTGCCACATGATAGTTATTTAATAAATTTAGGGCATCCAGAAACTGAAGCACGTGCAAAATCTTTTGACGGTTTTGTACATGAAATACAAAGATGTGAGATTTTAAAACTTGATAGATTAAATTTTCATCCAGGTAGCCACTTGAGAAAAATAAGCGAAGAAGAGTGTCTAAATAATATTGCAGAAAGTATGAATAGAGCAATTGATATTACCAAAGATGTAAAGCTTGTAATTGAAAATACAGCAGGTCAAGGAAGTAATCTTGGATATAAATTTGAACATTTAGCTTATATTATTGACAAAATTGAAGATAAAAGTAGAGTTGGGGTTTGTATTGATACTTGTCATATGTTCACTGCTGGTTATGATATTAGAACACGTGAAGCTTATGATAAAACTTGGAATGAGTTTGACCAAATTATTGGAAGACAATATCTAATGGGAATGCATATAAATGATTCAAAGCCAGAGCTTGGATCTAGGGTTGATAGACATGACTCCTTAGGTGTTGGAAAAATCGGTTGGGATGCTTTTAAATTTATAATGAATGATGAAAGAATGGATGATATACCTCTTGTTTTAGAGACTATAAATGAAGAGATTTGGGCACAAGAAATTCAAGCACTTTATGATTTGGTAGAAAAATAATTTCTGAGGGAATGATATGTGTATAGAGTATAAAAAACTCTTTAAGGCAGTTCATGAAAAATAAAACAAAAGTTCCATTTAATCCTGATGATTTTGATACTTCAATCACAGTTAAAGAGTTAACAAAAAAGTTTCCTCATCTTTTAGATTTAGATTATAAAAAAGTGAGTTTGGCAAATGAAATCATTCCTTTGAATTATGAGATTTTTTCAAAGGATTATAAGGATTTTGTTTCAAGTAGTATTGAGGACTATTTTGATTTTGAAGTTGATGCAGTAATATAAAAGTAAATTTTACTTTTATATTATTGTTTTTGAGTAATTAATCGAATCATTTAAATTAGTAAAAGTTTTTAAACTGTCATCAAATGGAAAATTTGCTTTTATTAATTTTTTTAAAATTCTTTCATTCAATCCAGAAAAAATCAGTTTTTTATCTTTACTTGCAAAATTATCAACAATTGATTTAAGAGCAACCATTGCTGTCATATCAATCATCGTTACATTTTGCATATTTAAAATTACCACACTTGTATCTTCTTTTGTATTTAAAAGTGTTTTTAACGCATTTTGGGCTGCACCAAAAAACATTGGTCCATTAATATCGTAAATAGAGATATTTTCAGGAATATCAGGATGAATAGTAAGTTTTGTATTTACAAGTTCAATTGAATACAAATCAATAGTTCTTTTAATAAATAATATAGAAGCTAAACCAATTCCAATGGCAACTGCAATTTGCATATCAAATAATACAGTTAAAATAAAACAAGTTAAAAGTACATAAACATCGTTACTTGGGGCAACTTTTATTATATTTATAAAGTGTTTTACTTCTGACATATTCCACGCAACTACTAATAATAGAGCTGAAAGTGAAGCCATAGGTAAATATGATAAATATGAAGATAAAAGCATTATTGAAGCTAAGATGAATAATGAGTGAACTATTGAAGCTAGTTTTGTAGTTCCACCTGATTTAATATTTACTACAGTTCTTGCAATTGCGGCAGTTGCTGGAATTCCTCCAAAAAATGGAACAATAATATTTGCAATTCCTTGACCAATTAACTCTTTATTTGGATTTGTTTTATTCCCAGTCATACCATCACTAATTACTGCACATAAAAGTGATTCTAGTGCACCTAAAACAGCTATTGCAATACTGTGAGGAAGAAGTTTATAGAATAAATCTAAAGTTATCTCTTCAGGCTTTAAAAAACTCCAAGGTAATTCAAATTGTAAAGGAATAGGGGGAATCCCATCACCTTTTATCCCTCCAATGTCATAATGAAAAGTTGAGGCAATTGTTGAGATATTTAGTTGTGGGAAATAGATATTTGAGAAAGCTACTATTATTGTGATTACAGTCAAAGCCACAAGTGCTGATGGGATTTTACTTTTTGTTTTTTGCCATAAAATTAGTAAAAATAGGGTAAACAAGCCAACTGCTAATTCAGAAGGTTTAAAAGTATTAAATGAACTAAAGATTAAATAAATTTTATCTAAGTAGTGACCATTGAAATTTTCAATAGTTAAACCAAAAAAATCTTTTATCTGAAAAGTTGCAATTACAACGGCAATTCCAGAAGTAAATCCAACGGTTACTGGATATGGAATTAGTTCAATTAACGTTCCAAGTTTTAAGACACCAACAAAAATTAAAATAATCCCAGATAATAATCCACAAATTAGTAACCCTGAAACCCCAAACTGTTGAACAATTGGAATTAAAATTACAACAAAAGCAGCAGTTGGTCCTGAAATATTTATTTTGCTACTTCCAAAAACAGCTGCAATAATTCCAGCAACTATAGCTGTATAAAGTCCCAGTTGAGGAGGAACTCCTGTTGCAATTGCTAAAGCCATAGATAAAGGAAGCGCTATTATCCCGACAGTTAAACCAGATAAAATATTGTTTTTCATTTTTTTCTCATTTTGGATTTTCTCGATGAGTTAATTTTATATTTTGAATTTTTAAGTCTTTTTATCATAGAAGATGAAATCTGATACATCTTAACTATATTGCCTTTAAGATTGGTATTTTTTTCATTATTTCTAGCAATCTCATAATATCCTAAAAGTTTTAAATAATCAAAATTATTTAAAAAAGAATAAAAAATTATTGATTTTTCTTCTTCTAATATCCATTCACTCAAAAGTGCTAAAACTATTTGTTCTGGAATCCAAAGGTCACCCTCAAGTAATTGAGTTTCTATCTGTTTTACTAGGGTGTTATAATAAAATACTAAAGCTTCGTCATTTGGAAGAAGTTTGTGATTTACTTGTCTTGCTTGTTGATATGTCATAAAAGATTTTAATTCATAGGCATTTATTATTGTTTTATCTAACTCTTTATTTAGTTCTATTATATTCTTTTCAATCTCTTTATTAAACTCTTCATAACCTAAATCTATTTTATATTTATCCTTTTCTATATTTTCAAGTAGTTCTTCAATTACTGTTTTAATATAAATAAGTAAAGCGTCAGTTTTTATATCTCTTAGAAGTTTTATACATATTTTTGGTTGATTATTAGCGCTCATTTTAGTCCGAATATTTAAATTAAGTGGATTTTAAATCAATAATACTTAATAATGAATTAAGTTCAAATTATTAGTTTGTGTTCATTAAATCTTTTAATATAAATTAAATTATAATTCCCAAAAAAATTATGGATATAAATGAAAAGTAAAATAAATGATGAGTTAAACAAAGTTAAAAGAGATTTATATCTTAAAGCTTCAGCTTCATATTTTGATAAGTGTGGATATAAAAATTTTAAGATTTCACAACTTGCTAAGGAGCTTGAAACTTCTGTTGGAACTATTTATAATCTTTTTATTTCAAAAGAAAATTTATATTTAGAGTATTTGATTCTAAAATTACAAACTTTTTTAGATAAGTTAAATGAGTATGAAACAGCTGACCCAATGAAAAATCTTGAATTGTATCTTTCTTGTAAATATGAAATATTTATTCAAATAGATAATAATAGGGATGAGACTTTAACTAATGACCCATATTTTTTCCATAAGTTAGATATTTCAAATCATGCAATAGTTGATGAAATATATGAATTTTTAATTAGACAATTTAAAGGTTTATATCCAAACTCAAATATGGATTATAAACATACTGTAATACTTTTTAAAAAGTTATCCGATGGATTTATAGAGAGTTATTTATTGAAAAAGTATGATACAAAAAATATTGTAGAAGATACAATAAAACTTTTTTTCAGTGGTTTAGAAAAAAAGTAATATTGTAATTTAACTTTTAAAGTTTGTAAACTTCGAAGTTAGTATCTCTTATGTCTTTTTTAATTTCATCTTGCCACTGTTTAACTTTTTTCATATCTTTTTCTTGTCCAAATAGACCTTCTGTGTAGATTTTTATTAGCATTTTTTGTGCAGCAAGTAAATTTTTAGAAGCAGCAAACTCAATTAACTCAACACCTTTTTTATTATCAACAGGAGTATTTATACCTTGAAGATAAAATCTTGACAGTTGATAAGCTGCATTTGGATCAATATTACTAGAATCTTGCAGAAGTTCAAATGATTTATTTAAATCTTTTTCAACTCCATCACCTTTATAATATAAAAAGGCTAAAGCAAGATTTGCGTAGGGATTTTTATTATCAATAGATTGATTAAAATATTCAACTGCTTTTTTGTAATCTTTTTTCTCAACACTATATGTTCCCATTCTAAGTTGAGCATAAGAGTTTTCATTTACAATTTTTTTGTAGCAAAATAGTTTATTATCCATATCTTCTATTTTTTGACAAACATTTGCTTTTTCTAGAGCAACGGCATCTTTATCATCTGAAAATGATAAAAATGAAGGCATAGAAAAGTCAGGCATTTTTAACGAGCAAGCTGTAAACAAAAAAATTGATAAGCTTGGTAGAATTATTTTTTTTAACATTTATATTCCATAAATTTTATTTGTAAAGCTATTTGTTTTATCTTGATATTGTTCATTCCAATAATCAGATTTGTCAGTGTCTCTTTCTATATATTCACCACTTCTATAAACTCTAGCGAACTCTTGTTGTGCAGCTTTTACATCATTTGAAGCAGCGAAATTTAAAAGTTCAAAGGCATCTTCAATTTTATTTTTATCTATGTAATAAAAATATAATTTATATGCAGCAATTGGGTCAATCTCTTTTGTCTCTTCTAAAAGTTTAATTGCTAGATCATCATTTATTGGAACACCAAATCCATTTTTATAAATATCAGCTAAAGGAGCATTTGCGTAAAAATTACCTTTTTGTTTTGATATATTTAATCTTTGAATTGCTTCTTCAAAATTTCCTCTTAATTGGGCATTTAAACCAAGTCTTAATTGGGCAAAAGAGTTTTTGTAAGAAATTAAATCATAACAATCCATTTCAAAATGTTTATTTGTATTTCTACAATCATCAGCAATAGAGAGCTCATTTGATGAAGTTTTCATAAATTCACTATTATTAGAACAACCATTAAATGCGAACAGACAAAGCGTAACTAAGGCAAAAGAAGAAGAGATTATCTTATTCATACGATTCCTTTTTTTATTTACTTATAAATTCCCTTAATTCTAGCAAGTTTTTTATTCATATGTAGTTAAGTCATATTGCTGTATCATATTGTCCTTAATGGGAGATTAAATGATTTTTATAGGACTTTTTTTATTTATAGCTTTTATAGTTATAGCTTTGAATGTGTATAACCATTCAAATTTGGCATATATTGAAGAGTATTTACAAAAAAATAAGTGTGAAGAGTATGCTTATTCAAAGGGTTCATACAAAGCTTTTTGTGATGATTCTTTTGTTGAAATAAAAAATAGTTTTATTGTAAATCTCGATGAAAACTCAAATATTTTCAAATATGAAGATATAAAAAATATAGAAATAAATCAACTAAATCTAATAATTAATGGCAATAATAAGATAGCTTTTAAAGAAAAAGATGTGTTGGATAAATTTTATAACAAGTTAAAAAACAAAATAAATAAGTAGGATAAGCATAGAAGAATGAAAGAAGTAATTAATTTTATAAAAGCACAAGATGTAGAAAAAACAAGCTTCTTTGGACAACTAAAATGTTCAGCAGAAGAGGCTAAAATTTTACAATATATGTCAAAAGAGTATGTAAATGGAAGAGACACTTTAGGTGTTATAGATGTTTTAGGAGAGTTTTACGATTTAAAAACTTATAAACATTTAGAAAAACTTGATTTAATCAAATCTCTTTTAGAATTTGGTTGGTTAGTTCAAGTATCTTTTGACCAAGTAAAATTAAGTGAAGTTTCAAAGTTAGAACTTATTAATTCGAGTGTTTCTCTTTCAAGTGCTTATTTAAAAATGTTGGAAAATGGAAGTAATGATTTTGTTCTTCCTGAAATTAAAAATTATTCAGATCACCTAGAATATCTACAAGACCAATTTTTTAGAATTGATTTAGCACAACAATTAAATGTTGTTAGAAAAAATTTTGATGTAAATAGTCCAAGTTCAAATAGATTAAAATCAAAATTAATACTTTTAGAAAATAGAATCAAAGAGAGAATCAAAGTTACATCAAATTCAATCATGCTTGAAGATTTTTTCAAAGATAATGATTTAAATGAACAAGAACAAACTCTATTTTTAGCTCTTTTAAAAGAGGAATATTCTGGAGGTGACGGTAGTTTAAGAGATATGAACTCTTTGATTGAATTAATTTCAAGTGATGATTATGAAAAAATTAAATATAGAAGTTTACTAGAAGAGAGTTCAACATTAGTTTCAAAAGCTTTGATTGATTATGATGAGGTTTTAACTCCATTTGGTGGGATTAATCGAAACTTTTATATTCCAGATGAGGTTTTATATAAAATTTCTCATCCAACTAAAAAAAGTGCAAATGTGGGAAAAATCAAACTTGATACGGTTATTAAAGACCAAGATATGTTTGAACTTATAACAACAACAAAATCTTTAGATGATGTTATTTTAAACGAAAAAACAAAAGAGACTTTAGATGCTCTTTTAAAACAAGTTGACAAAAATGTAATAAATCGTCTTAAACAATGGGGAATTAAAGATAAAAAAAGAGGAATTGAAGCAAAAATTATTTTTTATGGGGTTGCTGGAACTGGAAAAACTTTAACAGCACTTGCTTTAGCAAAATCTCTTAAAAAAGATGTTTTAAGTTTTGATTGTTCAAAAATTTTATCAATGTATATTGGTGAGAGTGAAAAAAATGTTAGAAGTATTTTTGATAAATATTATGAATTACGAACTCAAACAAAATCAGAACCAGTTTTACTTCTAAATGAAGCTGACCAATTCCTAAGTGCAAGAAGTTCTGGAAGTGCAAGTAGTAGTGATAAAATGCATAATCAAATGCAAAATATTTTCCTTGAACAAATAGAGAGATTCGATGGTATTCTAATTGCAACTACAAATTTACTTGAGAATCTTGATAAAGCATTTTCTAGAAGATTCAACTACAAAATTGAGTTTGTTAAACCAAATAAAGCACAAAGAATTGAACTTTGGAAAAAATTAATTCCTGCAAATTTACCTTTAGAAGAAAACTTTGATATTGAAGAGTTGGCAAAATATGAGTTAACAGGTGGACAAATAGAATTAGTTATTAAAAATACAGCTTATAAAATAGCAGTTAGTGATGAACCACTATTCAGAGTTGACAATTTTAAAGAGCAAATTACTAAAGAGCAAAAAGGTCAATTTGATAGTGAAACAAAAGTTGGATTTTTTTAAAAATCGTTAACTTTTGATTAATGTTTCTTTTTGTACCAATTTACTTTGTATCCTTAGAAAAAGATTAAACTATAAGCTGATTTTTATTAGGTTACAATATTATTGCGTACGTTATTAATAAGTGGCTATTTATCACAAATTAGATATTATATTTGTAGATTAAAATAAACTTTTTAGCTTTTAAAAGGATAGATTAAATGACACATATGGAATTTGCACATCCCTACTTTGGTGCATTTGTAATGTTTATTGTTACATTTGGTGCATTTGGTGCAACAGTATGGCTTTCAAGATATATTAGCAGAAAAATTGCAAGGCTTGATACTGAAAAACTAAAAACAACTTTGTACGAATGTGGACCAGAGGTTACAAAACAGCCTAATAGTATCTCTACGCAGTTTTATTTAACAGCATTATTATTTATTTTATTTGATGTTGAAATTATATTTATGTTCCCATGGGCAATTAACTTTAAAATTTTAGGTTGGTTTGGTTTTGTGGAGATGATATTATTTATTACTTTATTAGCAATTGGATTCTTATACGCATGGAAAAAAGGAGCGCTTGAATGGCACAGCATAAAATAAATTATTTACAAGATAATGGAGCTGCTGTTAAATTAACAACAATTGATAAATTGGTTAATTTTGGTCGTTCTAACTCTTTATGGCCAATGACTTATGGATTAGCATGTTGTGCTATTGAAATGATGGCAACGGGAGCTTCAAGATATGACTTCGATAGATTTGGAACAATCTTTAGAGCAAGTCCTAGACAATCTGATGTTTTAATAATTGCTGGAACTCTTACAAAAAAACATGCTGAGTTTATGAGAAGATTATATGACCAAATGCCAGATCCAAAATGGGTTATCTCAATGGGTTCATGTGCAAATACAGGTGGAATGTTTAATACTTATGCAACTGTTCAAGGTGCTGATAGAATTATTCCAGTTGATATTTATCTTCCAGGATGTGCACCAAGACCTGAAACACTACAATATGCCCTTATGACACTACAACAAAAAATCAGAAAAGAATCAATCTTTAGAGCTCACAAAAAGAAGAGGTTAGTATAATGAGAAAATATACGCCAAAAGACAACGTTCAAAAACAAGCATACTTTTCAGATAGATTTTTTGTAACACCACCCGTTCCTAGATTTGAAATAGATTCAGATGAAATTTTTTTAAGTGATTTTGAAAAAATCTCTAAAGTAATAGAAATCAAAGAAGCCTATATAGAACACACTCATTTAGTTTTAATTATCAATAAAAATTCTATTGTTGAAACTATAAATTTTTTAAAAAATGAACTTGAATATGATATGTTGATTGAATTATCTGCTATTGATTATTTAGCTACTCGTGATGGATATGAAGTTTTTTATGAAATGTTATCAATCTCTAAACATAAAAGATTAAGAATTAAATGTTTTTTACAAAAAGATGAATCAATAGAGTCTGTAACTTCTATTTTTAAATCAGCAAATTGGTCTGAGCGAGAAATGTACGATATGTTAGGTGTAAAAGTAGTAAATCATTTTAATTTAAAAAGAATTATTATGCCTGATGATTGGTATGATCATCCATTGAAAAAAACATATCCACTTCAAGGTGATGAAGCAGCTTCATGGTATGAAGTTGACAAAATATTTGGAAAAGAAGCAAGGGATATAATAGGCCCTGAACAAAGAGATCCAGCAGCAATTGATAGATACGATACTACAAGATTTGCAAGACTTGGGCACGAAGTTCCATTTGATACAGATATTTCTCAGTTTGAACCAGAAACAAATATTTCTTATCAAGAAGAGAATACTTCAAAAATTATGAAAAAACTAAAACCTGAAGAATCAGTTGTTTTAAAAAGAAGAAGGTAGAAAATATGCAACAACCAAATAGACTAAAACCTTTTTTTGAAAATATTCACTTTGAGCGTGATGATAATACTATGATGGTGAACTTCGGTCCACAACATCCATCTGCCCATGGTCAATTAAGACTTATTTTAGAACTTCAAGGTGAAGAAGTTGTAAAATCAAGACCAATGATTGGATACCTTCACAGAGGTATGGAAAAAATGGCTGAAAATATGATTTATAATGAATTCTTGCCAACAACTGATAGAATGGATTATATCGCTGCAACTTCTAATAACTATGGTTATGCTTTAGCTATTGAACAACTTTTAGGCATTGTTGCTCCAAGACGAGCTGAAATTATTAGAACAATGCTTTTAGAACTAAATAGAATTACTTCACATCTTTTCTGGTTAGCAACTCACGCCCTTGATGTTGGTGCAATGTCTATGTTTCTTTACTGTTTTAGAGAAAGAGAATATGCAATGGACTTAATTGAGGACTATTGTGGAGCAAGACTTACTCATAGTGCTGTTAGAATTGGTGGAGTTCCTTTGGATTTACCAGCTAATTGGACAGCTGATTGTTTATCATTTTTAGATGTATTAGAAACAGAACTTAAAACTTATGAAGGTCTTTTAACAGAAAATAGAATCTGGAAAATGAGACTTGAAAATGTTGGAGTTATAACACCTGAAATGGCAAAAGATTGGGGATGCTCAGGAATTGCGTTAAGAGGTTCAGGAATCAAATGGGATTTAAGAAAAGAGATGCCTTATGGTATTTATCCTGAACTTGATTTTGATGTTCCAGTTTCATATACTAATGACTCTTACGGAAGATATAAAATCTGTATAGCTGAAATGAAAGAATCCGCAAAAATTTTAAAACAATTAGTTCCTATGTATGAAGAGTCAGATACTCAACTTATGGCTCATGCTCCAAATTATATCTCAGCTCCAAAAGAGCAAATTATGACTCAAAACTACTCTTTAATGCAACATTTTGTTTTAGTAACTCAAGGTATGAGACCACCAGTTGGTGAAGTTTATGTGGCAACTGAATCTCCAAAAGGAGAACTTGGTTATTTTGTAGTGAGTGATGGAAGTCCATATGCGTATAGAATGAAACTTAGAACTCCTAGTTTTCAACACACAGCAATTTTAGAAGAGCTTTTAGTTGGATGTCAATTAGCCGATGTGGTTACAATTATTGGTAACTTAAACATCGTGTTTGGTGAAATAGATAGATAGGGGAATGAAGTTATGAAAAGATTTGATTTAAGACACTTAAAAAATGACTTCTACACTAGAATGTTAGAGTTAATGGATAAACAAATTGCTCCTGAAGAGACAGCAATTATTATGTTTGAAATTGGAGATTTCTCTAATATCCAAAAATCAGCTGATGTGATTTATGAAGCTGGTTACACATTGATGAATTCAATTAAATTTAATGAAGTTGATTGGACATTAGTTGTAAAAAAAGTAAAACCAGAGCCAAGACCTATGGTTGAAGAAAGTGCAAAAGATGAATAAAATCCAACAGATTTTAAATAGTGATTTTATAATCTCAATTGCAACTTTTCTTGAAAATGAAAAATTAAAAGATTCTGTTGAACAAGCTGTAATTAACAATAATGTAAAATTTGTTTATATGCATCCAATTGATAATGCAAATTTAAAACCATTTTATTCTCAACTAATAAAATATGAAGTTGGAAGTGAAGAGGGAATTTGTGCTTTATTATTAAATAGTTTTGCTTCAAATTGTGATGAAAAAACTAACAATTTTTTAGATGATTTAGACTTAGGTTATATTAGTGCTGAAAGTAGTGCTGGAGAAGAGGAATTTGAAGAGGCTCTTGAAAACTCGCAAAACACTAAAGTTAAAACATTAATTATTGGAAATGATCTAATAAATCATGAAAGAGTAGAAAATATTGTTAAATTATTAGCAATATTTAAAAAATATTCAGATTTTAATTTAGTTGTTCTAAATGAAGAATTAGAGAAAAAAATAGATTCTTGTGAAGATTTTGATTTAGAAGAGCTAGAAGAATTAAAATCATTTAATGGAACATTAGTTTACAAATTAGTAGATGAACAAAATAGTGAATTAATAGCAAGTCAAACTTTTGCAAATATAGCAAAGGTATCGAATGGTAATGAAGTTTTCGTAATATCTAAAAATGAAAAAATCAAAAGAGTATTAAAAATTGATGAAAACTTACATGGAACAATTGCAATTTTAAAAGTAAAAATAGATGAAGATATTTTTAATGGATATGAATATAAGCAAGTAAAAATTGAAAAGGTAGAAGCATAATGAGCGATATGATTACACTAACAATTGATGGTAAAAGTGTTCAAGCCAAAGATGGTGAATCAATTTTAAATGTAGCAAGGGCAAACGATGTTTTTGTTCCTGCTGTTTGTTATTTAACAAGATGTTCACCAACACTTGCTTGTAGACTTTGTTTAGTTGAAGCAGATGGAAAACAAGTATACGGTTGTAACACAAAAGTTAAAGCTGATATGAATATCACTACAGTTACAGAAAACATTGAAAAAGAAAGACGAGCAATAATGGAAGTTTACGATGTAAACCATCCATTACAATGTGGTGTTTGTGACCAAAGTGGTGAGTGTGAATTACAAAATTACTCTTTATATATGAAAGTTGATTCTCAATCTTATAGTATCAAAGATATTCACAGACCAACTGCTCATTGGGGAGTTATGAATTATGACCCAGCTTTATGTATTGTTTGTGAAAGATGTGTAACTGTATGTGAAGATATGGTTGGTTCAAGTGCACTTAGTACTGTAAAAAGAGATTCAGATAATATTGATAAAGTATTTAAAGATGAAATGCCAAAAGATGCTTATGCTATGTGGAATAAACTTAATAAATCACTTATTGGTTATGATGCTGATGCCTGTACAAATTGTGGAGAGTGTATTAGTGCCTGTCCAGTTGGAGCTTTAGTAAGTCACGATTTCCAATATACTTCAAATGCTTGGGAACTTAAAAAAATACCAGCAGCTAATCCTCATTCATCTGATTGTGCATTTTTATATTATGATGTAAAACATGAATCAATAGACAAACATGCAACTAAAAAAATTTATAGAGTAAATAGTGAACCACATTTTTCAACTGTAAATGGAGCAGGAAGATTTGCTTATGATTTTGAAAATAAAGTTCAATCAAAAGATAAAGATGCTTTTGCAAAAGCACTTGAAGCCTTTAAAAAAGCAAAAAATATCAAATTTAATTCTTTTATAACAAATGAAGAAGCTTTAATATTACAAAAAATAGCTTCTAAAATGGGAGCAAACCTTGTAAATGAAGATGCAAGAAGATACCAAGAATTTTTAAGAAACTACTCTAAAACATCTGGAAAATCACTTTATTCTTCAAAATTATCAGATGTTCATAACTCAAACTTTGTAATTTCTGTGGGTTCTTATTTAAAATCAGATTTACCAAATGCTAGATATGCCTTTAATAACTCAGTTTCAATGAATAAAGGAAGCGGTTTATATTTCCATCCAGTTGCAGATCCAATTATGGAAAAAATTGGTAAAAAAGGTAAAACGACAGAGTTTATTTACCATGATGCAATGGTTGAAGAATCAATTTTATACTTTATTTTATATAAATTTGCAAAAGATTTACCAACAGAAGTTCAATCATATATTGATTCATTTAAAGAAATGAAAACAAAAACTGTTACTGAAGATGTTAAAGAAACAGTTGTTGAAATAGTTGTTGATGAAGCAACAGGTGAAGAGAAAGAAGTTAAAAAAGTTGTAACTAATAAAGTTTCAAAAGAAGTGGAGTATGAATATACAAGACTAGTTGAGGCTTTTGGAAAAGATGAAAAATTCCTTGATTTAGTTGATGAGATGTTAGCTAAAAAAGATACTTTCTCTTTAATGGTTGGAGAAGATTTAATAACTCATCCAAATGCAGAGAATCTTGCAAAACTTTGTGGTTTAGTTGATAAATACTCAGCTTTTGATGTGGTAATCATTCCATCTCAAACTAATACTTTAGGTGTTGCACAAATTTGTACACTTTCACAAGAAGAATCAGGATTTAGTGTTGGATATAACGTAAAAGCTGATTTTGAGCTTTCAGCTTTAGGTGATGGAGATTTAGATATTCCTGCACTTAATCAACAAGAGGGAACTTTTACAAATATTGACAAAAAAGTAATTCCTACAAATGCAGCTTTAGAGTTTAAAGGTTATACATTAAATGAAATTGCAAATGAACTTTTAAATGAAGATGTTGAATATACTATTGAATATACAGCAAAACTTCCTCTTGAAAAAGGTTATAAAGCTCTTGCATTTGATGATTTACCAAACAGATTTGGGAATGACCAAGTTGAATATAGAGGTTATGAATTAACTTCAAATGATACTTTAACTCAAGATACAACAAAACAGATTGATGTAGAAAAAATCACTTTAGCTGATGATGAGATTTTAATTTATAAAGCAAATCCAATTAATCAATTTAATGAATTTACAGCAATTAGCCATGAATTTAAAGAAAATTTACAAGATGGAATTTTCTTCTCAAAAGCTATGTTTGAAAAACTTCAATTATCTGAGGGTGATAAAGTAAAAGTAAATGCTAATAATCAAGAGTTAGTATTAAATGCTTTTGTTGATATACAAATTGATGGAAACATTCCTTATGTATCAACATTTATGAAAAATAGTGCATCAAATGTTTTATTTAACACTTACAGATTTAATAAAGCAACAGTAGTAAAGGCATAGTATGGAAACAAGTATCATATTAGAAACAGTAATCAAAGTAGTAGTTGTTCTTGCAGTTTTCTCAGCACTTGCAGGATTTACAACTTATATTGAAAGAAAAGTTTTAGCATTTATGCAAAGAAGATTGGGGCCTACAAATGTTGGGCCTTATGGATTATTACAAATTGCAGCAGATGGAATTAAACTATTTTGTAAAGAGGACTTTATTCCAGCAAATGCAAATAGACCTATTTTTATGGTGGCACCTTTAATCACAGCTGCAACTGCATTTATTGCAATGAGTGCAGTTCCATTTTTCCCAGAATTTGAGATGTTTGGATATACAGTAAGACCAATTATTTCAGATATTAATGTTGGTGTTTTATTTGTAATGTCAGTTGGAGCAGTTGGACTTTATGGACCATTACTTGGTGGTATGAGTTCTGCAAATAAATGGGCATTACTTGGGGGTGCAAGAACTGCAATCCAACTTTTATCTTATGAAGTTGTATCTGGACTTTCACTTTTAGCTCCACTTATGATGGTTGGAAGTTTATCTTTAATTGATATTAATAACTATCAATCAGGTGGAGTTACTGACTGGATTATTTGGTCTCAACCATTAGCTTTTATTTTATTTACAATTGCTGGATTTGCAGAGACAAACAGAACACCATTTGACTTACTTGAACATGAAGCAGAATTAGTTGCTGGTTATGCAACAGAGTATTCAGGTATGAGATGGGGAATGTTCTTTATTGGAGAGTATGCTAACCTTTTTACAATTTCATTTTTAATAACACTTATCTTCTTAGGTGGATTTAATGATTTATGGTTTATCCCAGGTGGATTAGCAATTGTATTAAAAGTTATGGCTTTGATTTTTGTTTTCTTATGGACAAGAGCTTCTTGGCCTCATATTAGACCTGATCAATTAATGTGGTTATGTTGGAAAATATTAATGCCACTTGCAGTACTAAATATTTTAGTTACTGGTTTTGTGATGATGTTTTAGGGAGTTAGAATGGAACTAAAAGATTTTAAAAATAGAAATGTATCAGATGGATACGTTACGGTTCAAGAGGATAATTATCCTAAAACTTCTTGGGATATGTTCAAACAAGTATTATCAAGATCTGTAAAAGGTGAACTTTTTGTTGGTATGAAAATTACTTTTGGAATAATGTATAGAGCATTATTTAAAGGTGAAATGGCAACAGTTCAATATCCAAAAGAAAAATTACCAATTGGTCCAAGATATAGAGCAGTACATAAACTTCTAAGACTTTTAGAGTCAGGTGAAGAGAGATGTATTGGCTGTGGACTTTGTGAAAAAATTTGTATTTCAAACTGTATTAGAATGGAAACAAGAATTGATGAAAATTCTAGAAAAGAAGTAATGCAATATACAATAAACATGGGAAGATGTATTTTCTGTGGATATTGTGCTGAGGTTTGTCCAGAACTAGCAATCGTTCATGGTGGAAGATATGAAAATTCAAGTGAACAAAGAGCACATTTCTCACTTAAAGAAGATATTTTAACATCAGCAAATGGTTTAGGTGCACAACTTGAATTTGATGGATATGGTTCGGTGTCACCTGATGCAGATAAAAAAATTAAAAAAACACCATTATCATACTAAGAGGAGTCTAGATGTTTGAAGTTATAGCTTTTATAATATTTTCTGTGTTAACTATTAGTATGTTTAGTATTACAGTTTTAACAAACAATGCTTTATATGCATTAAGTTCCCTTGCAGCTGGAATGATTTTTATCTCAGCATTTTTCTTTTTATTAAATGCAGATTTTTTAGGTGCTGTTCAAATTGTGGTTTATACAGGTGCCATCATGGCTTTATATGCATTTGGAATGATGTTTTTTGACTCATTATCAGAAGTAAAAGATAAAATCAATAATCCAAGATTAGTATTTTTACTTTCTGGAATGTTAGCATTAATCTTAGTAGTTGTATTTTTAGCTCCAATTATTGGACAAAACATGGAAGCAAATTATCCAGTTCATCCAGAATATGGAAATACAGTTGATGTAGGATATGTATTATTTACTAAATATTTATTAGCATTTGAATTAGCAGCCATCATGCTTCTTGTTGCAATGGTTGGTGGAATTGTATTGGCAGGGAAAAAAATGAATGAATCATATTCTGAAATGAAAGAAGAAGAAATAGATGAAAAAATCAGACTTGATGAAGCATCTTCAAAGGATCTTAAATGACTCTTAACGCATATTTAATACTATCAACAATTCTATTTTGTATAGGTTTAATTGGTGTAATTAGAAGAAAAAATGTTTTAATGTTGTTTTTCTCAACAGAAATCATGTTAAATGCTGTAAATGTAGGATTTGCAGCTATTTCAAAATTTCATGGAGATTTAACAGGACAAATGTTTGCATTTTTTATTATAGCAGTTGCTGCAAGTGAAGTTGCTATTGGTCTTGGACTATTAATTCTATGGTACAAAAGAACAGGTTCTATTAATTTAGATGATATTGCAGGGATGAAAGGATAAGCATGGAAAAATATATATATATTGCACTTTTTGCCCCACTGGTAGGTTCTTTAGTAGCTGCACTATTTTCAATGCAGAAAAAAACACTATTTACTGGATTATTTACATCTTTTATGTTAGCTGTTTCTATGTATTCTTCTTTATATTTATTGTATTTTGTTTATACAACAGAAACAACTTTACATGTAAATCTTTTTGATTGGATTGTAATAGGTGGATTAAATATTCCTTTCGGTTTTGTAGTTGATGAAGTAAGTGTTGTAATGATGTCTGTGGTTACGGTGGTTTCAACAATGGTTCATATTCACTCAATTGGATATATGGATCATGACAAAGGATTTAACAGATATTTCTCTTATTTATCTGCATTCGTATTCTCAATGTTAGTTTTAGTAATGAGTGATAACTTTGCTGTTTTATTTATAGGATGGGAAGGTGTTGGAGTTTGTTCATGGTTACTAATTGGTTTTTGGTACCACAAAGAATCAGCAACATGGGCTGCAAATGAAGCTTTCATTATGAATAGAATTGGAGATTTAGGACTACTTCTTGGAATGTTTGTTATTTATTGGAATATTGGAAGTTTACAATATGAAATCGTATTTGCAAAAATTTCAACTTTAGATAACACTATTTTAGTTTGGATTGGTGCTTTATTATTCCTAGGAGCAATGGGAAAATCAGCACAATTTCCACTTCACACATGGTTGGCAGATGCAATGGAAGGACCAACACCAGTTTCAGCTTTAATTCACGCAGCAACAATGGTAACAGCTGGGGTTTATTTAGTTGTAAGATCAAATGAACTTTATACTTTAATTCCTGAAGTTGGGTATGCAATAGCTGCTCTTGGAGCTTTTGTAGCTATTTTTGCAGCTTCGATGGCTTTAGTAAATAATGATATGAAAAGAATCATTGCATATTCAACATTATCGCAATTAGGATATATGTTCGTAGCTGCTGGTCTTGGAGCTTATTGGGTTGCACTTTTCCATTTAGCTGCTCACGCTTTCTTTAAATCAGTTTTATTCTTAGGTGCTGGAAATGTTATGCATGCAATGGATGAAGAATTAGATATTAGAAAAATGGGAGCATTACATAATAAAATGAAGGCAACTTCAATTATTATGACCCTTGCTTCTTTAGCCCTTGCTGGAATTTTCCCACTTGCAGGATTCTTCTCAAAAGATAAAATTCTTGAAGTTGCATTTAATTCAAACGCGACTATTTTATGGGCAATTTTATGGATAACTGCTGGTTTAACAGCATTTTATTCATTTAGACTTGTAATGAAAATCTTCTTTGGAGAACAAAACTATTCAAATGAAGAGCATCATCCTCATGAAGCTAAAAACTTTGTAATTGCTGCAATGATTCCACTTGCTGTTTTAGCTGTAATTGCTGGTTGGTTTGAACACTCATTTGTAGAGTTTGTAACAAAAGTTTTACCAACTTGGGAAGCTGAACACATTAATCATTCAACTTCTTGGATATTAATATTAGTAACAAGTGCTGTTGCTATATTTGGTATTTTAGTTGCAGTATTCAAATATAAAAATGGTGGATTTAGTAAATCTTGGGAAGAGACTTCAATTTATAAATTATTAAGTAATCAATATTTTATTCCTAAATTTTATGAAGTAGCTATTTCAAAACCATATTATAAATTCTCAGTTTGGGCATGGAAAACAATAGAAATAAAATTAATTGATGCGTCAATTGATGGTTTAGCTCACTTTGTTAATAAATTAGGTGTAAAAGCAAGACCAATTCAATCTGGTAATTTATCATCATCGTTAAGACTTATGGCACTTGGATTAATTTTAGGATTAATCTTTGCCTTAGTTTTATCGGTACTTTAAGGGGTTATGTAAATGGAAAATATTTTATCTATGTTGATATTCTTTCCAGCAGCAGCAGCTGTTGTTGGATTTTTAATTGATAAAGATTCGATGAGACAATTTGGGGTTGTTGTAACGGTTGTTGAATTTGTATTGTCACTTTTACTTTGGTACTATTTTGATACAAACGTTGCTGGTATGCAGTTTGTACAAAGTCTACCTCTTATAAGTTCTTATGGGATTAATTATTTAGTTGGTATTGATGGGGTAAGTCTATTTTTAGTAATTATGATTACTTTTATGACAATGATTGCCTTAATAGGTTTAACTGAGAAAAAAGATGTAAAAAATTTAATCATTACAATGTTATTTTTAGAAATGACAATGGTTGGGGTTTTTGTATCTTTAGATTTAATTTTATTTTATGTTTTCTGGGAATTAACACTTATTCCTATGTTTTATGTTATTGGATTTTGGGGAGCAGAAAAAAGATTTTATGCTGCTATTAAATTCTTTTTATATACATTTACAGGTTCATTAATTATGCTTATTGGAATTTTATATTTTGGATATATATATTTCCAAGCAACAGGTAATTGGAGTTTTAGTGTATTAGATTGGAATAATACAATTCTTCCATTTGATTTGCAGTTATGGTTATTTATTGCATTCTTTATGGCCTTTGCTGTAAAAGTTCCTATGTTTCCTTTCCATACTTGGCTTCCCTTAGCTCATGGACAAGCACCAACTATTGGTTCAATTATGTTAGCAGCAGTTTTACTAAAAATGGAAACTTATGGATTTATTAGATTTTCACTTCCATTATTTCCAGATGCGAGCGTTTATTTTGCAGGTTTTATGGCAACATTAGGTCTAATTGCGATTATTTATACAGCAATGATTGCATATGCTCAAGAAGACATGAAACAGATGATTGCATACTCATCTATTTCTCACATGGGTGTTATTACTCTTGGGGTATTTGCATTAAATGTAGAAGGAATTTCAGGAGCTGTTTATTTAATGATTGGACATGGGGTAGTTTCAGGAGCACTATTTATGAGTGTAGGAGTTTTATACGATAGAAGAAAAACTAAAATGATAAAAGAGTTTGGTGGTTTAGCACATAATATGCCAATGTTTGCACTTGTTTATGCAATTGTATTAATGGCATCAATTGGATTACCATTAACAATAGGATTTATTGGTGAATTCTTATCATTATTAGGATTCTTTAAATACTCTCCAATTTTAACATTTGTTGCATCTTTAACTATTGTTTTAAGTGCTGTTTATATGTTAGCTATGTACAAAAGAACATTTTTTGGAAAATTAACAAAACCTGAGAATAAAATTATGAGTGATATTAGAGGAAGAGAGTTAGTGGCTCTTGGTTCATTGGTAGCTTTAATTATTGCTTTAGGAATTTATCCAAAAATTATATTAGATCCATTAAATACTACAGTTACTCAACTTACAAAAGTAATGGAAATCAAAGCAGTTAATGATGATACAAAAGTTAAATTAAAAGCTTTAAACTCTATAGGGGAGGTTAAATAATGCTTGAGCCAATTAAAATAAGCCTAGAAACTCTTAATCTAGGAACAATGGCGCCAGTTTCAATAGCAATTATTGGAGCTTTAGGAATTTTATTAACTGATATTTTTAATAAAAATAAACATAAATCACTTTATGTAATTTTAGTAGTTCTATTTTTAATTTTTGACTTATTTACCCTTTTAGCTTTCCATGGTGAACAAAGAGGAATGTTTGATTTAATGTTATTAGATGGAATAGCAGTTTTATCTCAATGTATAATAATTGGAGGTTCAATCCTTTTTGTTTTCCTAGGATTATCAAAATTAAGACTTCAAGAGTTTAGATACGCTGAATATTTTGCCTTATATTTATTCACAGTTGCAGGATTCCAATTTATGGTGAGTTCTGATTCTTTGATTTTAATATTTGTTGGACTTGAAACATCATCACTTGCTTTATATACAATGATTGCAATGCATAATAGAATGGTATCAATTGAAGCTGCAATTAAATATTTTACAATGGGTGCACTTGCTGCTGCTTTTTATGTATTTGGTGCAATGATATTTTATGCAATAACAGGTAGTGTAGAATTAGGTCAAATGGCACAAGTTTTAACAGAAGATGGATTCTTATCTCTTGAAAACTACTCTAATTATGTTTTAGTTTTAGTAGGGTTTATATTTATGTTTGCAGCTATTGGATTTAAACTATCTTTATTTCCATATCATATTTGGGTTCCAGATGTTTATCAAGGATCAACTTCTGCAATGGCAGGATTTTTATCAGTTATTCCAAAAATGGCAGGTTTTGTAGTTGCTTTAAGATTCTTTGAGATTTTTATTCATGCAAATGATATTATAGTTCAAACAATGCTTTATGTAACAGTTGTTTTAACAATGACTATTCCAAATTTAATTGCACTACAGCAAAAAGATATTAAAAGAATGCTTGCTTATTCATCTATTTCAAATGCTGGTATGGCAATGGCTGCAATTGTAATTGGTACACATCAATCAACAAATGCACTATTTTTATATTGGATTTTATTTACAATAACAAACTTTGGTGCTTTTGGTATGTTATGGCTTAATAGAGGGAAAGAGTTTGTAGATTATGAGTCACCGTATACATTTAAAAAGTTCTCAGGACTTGCTCAAATATCTCCATTTACAGCTTCAATTTTAGGAATGTTTTTATTCGCATTAACTGGACTGCCACCATTTGCACTATTTTGGGGTAAAATGTATTTAGTTGCAAGTGCTGTAAATGCTGGACATATTGCATTAGCTGTTATAATTGTTTTAAACTCAGTTATCTCTGCATATTATTATTTAAGACCAGTTTCATATATGTTCTTACGAAATCCAGAACAAGGTGCTAATACTAAATTTATGCAAAATGCAACAACACCAATGAAATCAGTTGTTGGATTTGCTGTTTTCTTAACACTAATTTCTATTTTTTTAGTTGATCCACTTTTAAATATAATTTCAACTTACGTAACAAATTCAGGGTTTTAATAGTTTAAAAATTCTAATCATTTATTAAAAATGATTAGAATTTATTGTAAAATGAATCCATGAAAAAACTTCTTATATTATTTTTCCTATTGTTTACTTTTTCTTTTTCTAATTCATTAGGATTAACAAATACTGATATAGTAATTCTAAAAAAAATTAAATCCCTAACAGATGATAATTATATGAAATATACTTTGATGGCTTTAGCAATAAAAGAGTCATCGGTTGGTAAAAATCTTGTAAATCCAATAAGCAATGATTATGGACTTTTTCAATCAAATATAAAAAGTGTAATTAGAAGACAAAAAGTCCCAGATAATATGTTTAATAGAAGATATTATTCTCAGAAGTTAGTATATGATGTAGCTTTTTCAACAGCAAATGCAATTGTTGAAATAGATTTTTGGAGAAAAGTTCATAAAGATAATTGGATAAAAATTTGGGCTAGTTATAATACAGGTTGGAAGTATGTAAGTGATGATGGTTTAAGTTATGCAACTTCTGTTTTTGATATTATTAAGAAACTCAAATTTGAATACAATTTGTAAAATAAAATCCTATATAACCAAAAAATAAACCATAACTTGTTACAATCCACCAGAAAAAATCAAGGATATAATTTGAAAACTATAAGTGTTGCCCATTCACCAGATGCTGATGATATTTTTATGTATTATGCGATAAAGTTTGGTTGGGTTACTCCAACGGACGCAAAATTTGAAAATATTGCAGATGATATAGAGAGTTTAAATCAAGCAACTTTAAAAGGTGAGTATGATATTTGTGCAATCTCTTTTGCTTTATATCCTTTTGTTAAAGATGATTATGCCCTATTAAAAACTGCTGTTTCTTTTGGTGAAGGATACGGGCCAAAACTTATTAAGAAAAAAGGGACAGTTTTAAAGAAAAATTTTAAAGTAGCTCTTAGTGGTGAATTTACTACAAATGCACTTTTATTTAAAATTGCATATCCAAATGCCAGAATTACTTATATGAATTTTTTAGAAATAGAAGAAGCAGTTTTAAATGAAACTGTAGATGCTGGTGTATTAATTCATGAATCAATTTTAACTTATAATAATGAGTTAGAAGTTGAGCGTGAAATGTGGGATATTTGGGTGGAATTAAGTGGTGGAGATTTACCCTTACCACTTGGTGGAATGTGTTTAAGACGTTCAATTCCACTTCATAGTGCAATAAACTATGAAAATACATTAATAAAAGCAGTTGAAGTTGCAAATAAAAACAGACGTGTATTAGCTCCGATGTTATTAGAAAAAGGATTGATTAGAGTAGATGCTGCAACATTGGATAAATATTTAGATTTATATGCAAATGATAACTCAGTAAAAATGAGTGATATTCAGTATAAAGCCTTAGATAAATTGTATGAGTTAGGTTATAAAAATGGTTTTTATGAGAATTTAATAAAAGCAGAAGATTTTTTAATTCCAAATGAGTATGAAGAGTTAAGAGCAAAATAATAGATGCAAAACAGTATAAGAACAATTGATTTTAAAAAATACTCTTCAATTAAAATAGGTCCTGTTTTAGATGTTTTAGAGATAAATGAAATAGGTGACTATAGTGATTATCAAATTATAGGAAGAGGTAACAATCTTCTCATTTCTCCAAATATAAATAAAAAATTTGCAATTTTAGGTGAAGAATTTGACTATATTAAGCAAGAAGGAAATTTACTTTTTGTAGGATGCGCAACTACATCAGGCAAACTTTTAACATATACTAGAAATAATGATATCGCAAACTTAGAGTTTTTAGCAAAATTACCTGGAAATTTAGGTGGTTTAGTTAAAATGAATGCAGGACTTAAATCTTGGGAAATGTTTAACTATATTAATAGTATAAAAACAAAAGATGGATATATTAAAAAAGAAGATGTAGATTTCTCTTATAGAGAGACTAAAATCGATACTATTGTTTATGAAGTAGTTTTTAATATTGAGTATGGTTTTAGTAAAGAGATGTTAAAAGAGTTTAATAAAATGAGAGATAATCAACCTCATGTTCCTAGTGCTGGAAGCTGTTTTAAAAACCCAAAAGGTGATTTTGCAGGAAGATTAATAGAAGCAGTTGGATTAAAAGGTAAACGACAAGGTGATATGAGCTTTTCAGAACAACATGCAAATTTCTTAGTAAATTATGGTTCAGGTTCATTTGAAGATGCGATTTATTTAATAGAAAAAGCAAAGAAAAAAATAAAAGAACAGTTTAATATAGATATAGAAGAAGAGATTATAATTTACAAGTAAATTAATTTATTTATGTTAGAATGCAAACTTTAAAAATAATGTAAGGTTTTTTAGTGAAGAATTTAGTAATAGTGGAGTCCCCAGCAAAAGCGAAAACAATATCGAAATTTTTAGGTAGTGATTACACAGTAATGGCCTCAATGGGGCATGTAAGAGACTTACCAAAATCTCAATTAGGTTTTGACCCAGATGATAACTTTAAACCAAAATATTTAGTATCAACAGATAAGAAAAAAGTAATAAGCGATTTAAAAAAACATATTAACAAAGATACAACCATTTACCTAGCGGCCGATGAGGATAGGGAAGGGGAAGCTATTGCTTGGCATTTAATTCCTGCATTAAAAATCGAAAAAAATCCTATTAAAAGAATTGTATTTCATGAAATTACAAAAGATGCAATTTTAGCAGCTCTTGCACATCCAAGGGATGTTGATCAAAATTTAGTTGATGCTCAACAAGCAAGAAGAATTTTAGATAGAGCAGTAGGATATGAACTTTCACCACTTTTATGGAAAAAAGTAAGATATGGTTTAAGTGCTGGACGTGTTCAATCAGTTGCAGTTAGAATCATAGTAGATAGAGAGAATGAAATTAGAGCTTTTATTCCAGAAGAGTATTGGAGAGTAAAAGCTGATTTTATAAATCCAGAATTGAAAGCTGAGTTAGCAAAAATAGATGGAAAAACTTCAAAGGTTGAAAATGAGGAGCAAGCATTAAAAATTGAAGCTTCATTAAATCAAGGTATTTATAAACTTGTTGATATTGAAGAAAAAGATAGCACAAGAAATCCAGCAGCTCCATTTACAACTTCAACTTTACAACAAGAAGCAAGTAGAAAACTTGGACTTTCAGTAAAACAAACAATGATTGTTGCTCAACAACTTTATGAAGGTAATGTAGGCAATATTCCTGGCCACACAGGCGGTTTAATTACTTATATGAGAACTGATTCGCTAAATCTTTCAACAGTTGCTACAACTGCTGCTAAAGCTGTTATTGAAGAAGAGTATGGGAAAGAGTATTCGCTTCCAAAACCTAGAGTTTACAAATCAAAAGCAAAAGGTGCACAAGAAGCCCATGAAGCAATAAGACCTGTAAATTTAGCTTTAAAACCAAGTGAAATAAAACCATATGTTGAAAATATTCAATATAAACTTTATAGTTTGATTTGGAAAAGAACACTAGCTACTCAAATGGCAGTTGCAAAAATTGCAAATACAACATATAAAATTGAAGCAGGGAAAAATAAAGAATTTGAATTTCAAGTAAAAGGTCAAAGAATTATTTTTGCTGGATTTATGAAAGCTTATACTGAAGGTAGTGATAATCCAGAATCTGCACTTGATAGCACTGAAAAAATCTTACCAAATATTGAAGTGGGAACTATTTTAGAGTTAGAAAATCTTGAGTGTGAACAAAATTTTACAAAACCGCCAGCTCGTTATACAGAAGCTTCTTTAGTAAAAAAACTTGAAAGTGAAGGAATAGGTCGTCCATCAACTTATGCTCCAACAATTTCAACAATTCAAGCAAGGGAATATGTAACAAAAACAGAAGATAAAAAATTAATTCCAACACCAACAGGTGAAGTTGTAAATAGTTTTTTAGTTGACCATTTTTCTTATATTGTAGATTTAGGATTTACAGCAAAAATTGAAGAAGAGTTCGATGAAATTGCCGAGGGAAAAATTGCTTGGGAACAAGTGATGAAAGATTTTTATGGAAGTTTCAAAAAAACTATAGATGAAAAAGAGACAAGTGTAAATAAAGAAGATTATTTACAAGTGAGAGAAATTGGAATTGATCCAAAATCAGGAAAACCTGTAAGTGCTAGAGTTGGAAGATTTGGTCCATTTATTCAAATTGGAACAAAAGATGATGAAGAGAAACCAAAATTTGTGGCAATTCCTGATCATTTAAATATGGATACAATTACATTTGAAGAAGCAATGTTTTTATTTACGCTTCCAAGGGTTGTGGGTGTTGATGCAAATGGTGATGAAATTAAGGCAAATATTGGGAGATTTGGCCCATATTTACAAGTAAAAACAAAATATTATTCATTAAAAACTGATGATCCTTATACTGTTGATTTAAATAGAGCGCTAGAAATTATAAAAGATTTAGATGAAGCAAAAGAGAAATCAACTATTAAATCGTTTGATAAAGAAAAAATCCAGATTTTAATAGGTCAATATGGAGCTTATATAAAACAAGGTAGAAAGAATTTTAAAATTCCAAAAGGAATGGAAGCAAATGATTTAACACTTGAACAGTGTTTAGAAATAATTGCAAAAGATTCTAAATCTCCTAAGTCATCATCAAAAACGACAACGGCTAAAAAAACAACTACAAAAAAAGAGCCAACCGTTAAAAAAACTACGGCAAAAAAAACAACAGCTAAAAAGAGCGCCGATAAATAATAATGAAAATCGGCATACTATCAGATAGTCACCTAAAAAGTGACTATACTAAAGAAGTTATTGATTTCTTAAAAGAGATTAATTGTGAATATTTAGTCCATGCAGGTGATTTATGTATTGAAAAAAATCTTGAACTTTTAGAAGAATCAGGATTAAAATATGTGGCTGTTTTTGGAAATAATGATAGAAATTTATTACAAATGTCATCAAAATATAATATAAAACAAGAACCATATTATTTTAAAATTAAAGAGACAACATTTAAGCTAATGCATCTACCTTATCACCTAGCTCCTGATAGTGAAGTGGTGATTTTTGGACATACACATATATTTGAAAGTGATTATAAAAATAATACACTTTATTTAAATCCAGGGGAAGTTTGTGCGCGAGAAAAACCTTTGATTGAGTGTCTACAACTAGAGATTAATGAAAATGAGTATATAATCTCGCGCTATTTTAAAAATATTAATGAAAATTTATTTAAGAAAGAAGAGATAATTTATGAAAAATAATGACGAGATTTTTTTATGTGCCATTTGCAATATAGAGAGTGGGACATGTAATGAAGACTGTAAATTCTGTACACAAAGTGTAAAGTATAAAGCAGATATTCAAAGATATAAACAAAAAGAGATTGCACAAATTGTTGAAGAAGCAAAAAGAGCAAGAGCAAATAATGCAAATGGATTTTGTTTAGTAACTGCTGGAAAAGGATTAACTCCAAAAAGATTAGAGTATGTTTGTGAAGCTGCAAAGGCAATTAAAAAAGAGAATTTAGGTTTAATTTTAATTGCATGTAATGGAATTGCAACAGTTGAAGACCTTCAAACTTTAAAAGACGCAGGAGTTGATGCATATAACCACAACTTAGAAACAGCAAGAGATTTCTATGATGAAATCTGTACAACACATCCTTGGGATGATAGATACCAAACTTGTTTAAATGTAAAAGAGGTTGGTTTAAGACTTGTATGTGGTGGAATTTTTGGAATGGGTGAAACTCAAGAACAAAGAATTTCAATGCTTGAATCAATTGCATCTTTAGAGCCTATGAATGTGCCTTTAAACTTTTTCCATCCAAATGAAGCTTTACCAATTGTAAAAAATACAATTACAAGAGAAGAAGCTTTTGAATTAATCACACTTGCAAGAAAAATGATTCCAAACGCAATGAAAATTATGGTTGCAGGAGGACGTGAAGTAATGTTTGGTGATGAGCAATATAAAATTTTTGAAAAAGGTGCAAATGCCTTTGTTATTGGAGATTATTTAACAACACAAGGAAAAACACCAGCTGATGATATTGCAGAACTTGAAAAACATGGGTATAAAATAAAAAGAGAAAGAGATTAATAAGGTAGATTAATGAGTGAAGAAATACTAATAATAATATCAATATCATTAATAATATTTACTTCACCATTAGTTTCGAAACTTTTAAAACTTCCTACAATCCCAGTTGAAATTTTGATGGGAGCAATTGCTGCTTATTTAGCATTTATTGTAGACCATCCTATTCTTCATTTAGTTGCTAAACTTGGCTTTTTATATTTAATGTTTTTAGCAGGTTTAGAAATTGATTTGAAAAAACTTTTATCAATCTCTTCTACAATGTTGAAGAAATCTCTTTTATACAATGCTGTTTTAATTTCAAACTCCGTGTTTATAACCCTATATTTTGATTTAAGTAAAATATTCATAGTTATATTGCCATTAATTTCAATTGGAGTGTTAGCAGCACTTAAAAAAGAGTATGGCGATACGGAGTGGATTAGAATAGCTTTTATTGTAGGACTTATTGGTGAAATATTATCAATATTTGCATTAACAACTATTTCTGCTGCTTTAGAGTTTGGAGTAGGTGCAGATTTCTATAGAACAATGAGTTTATTTGTACTATTTTTATTTGCAATGATGCTTGTTTACAAATTATTCCACAATTTTATATGGTGGTTTCCAGAGATTAAGAATTATCTAATGCCAGAAAAAGATCATCAAGAACAAGATATTAGAATCTCTATGGCAATATTCTTTTTGATGATAACAGTAATGATGTATTTGCATCTTGAGATTGCTTTTGGTGCATTTATTGCTGGTATTTTTATTACAACTTTTTTTGAAGAGCATAATAAACAATTACCTCATAAATTAGAACATTTTGGTTTTGGTTGGTTAGTTCCTATTTTCTTTATTTCAGTTGGTTCATCATTGCAGATAGAAGCTTTATTAAATATGGATTTAGTAATTAAAGCATTATTAATAACGCTAGCAATGGTTGTAATTAGATTAATAGCTTCTTTGTTATTTGTAAAAGAGATGGGTTGGAATAAGTTTTTTATGTTAGGTTTATCACATTCAATGCCATTAACACTTTTAATTGCAGTTACAACAATCGCCTATGATAATCATACTATTACACAAGAATACTACTATGCTTTTATTCTAGCATCAATTTTAGAAGTATTCCTTGTAATGGTTGTTATAAGAATAATAACAAGTTTAGTGTATTTTAGAAATAGTAATTGAATTATCAACATAAGTAACATCATATTTTGATGGTTTATCTATTAATTCAATTGCAATTCTGAAATATCCCTCTTTTTTGTGATTTCCCACTGCAACTCTTTTAAAGTTTTTTGATTCTAAAGTATCTGTTTTTGTGTTGAATTCAAGTAAAGCTTTGTAGTCAATAATAAGTTTATTTTCTTTATCAACAGAAAACTTTTTTGAAACAGGATGAGTAGTATTGATAATTAATTTATTGTCATTATATTCAAGTTTAATAAATGGTAATATATTTTTTGTTAATAAAGCTTCATCATCACCTACATCAGGTCTTGGTTTTACATAAACCACTTGAGTTGGTTCAGTTGTTTTTTGAACCTCTTTTTTAACTAATTCTTTTGCTTTTTGTTCAGTTTGTTTTTGAGTTTTTTGTATTAAGCTATCAACTTCTTTTTTAGAATATGATTTTTCTTCAGGAGTTGGCGTAACTTTATTCTCTTCAACTTTATTTTTATTCTCATTTTGACCAACATTTGACATTTTTTCTTGCATTTCTTTAATATATGGCGTATCTTCCATAGATTTTTTTACAGCTTTTTCATCCATTTCTACAATTTTCCCAACCTCTTCTTCAAAGACATTAGTAACTTCAAAAGGATTTTCTCTTGCACTTAAGCTTAAGGCTAAAATAGATGTTAATGTAAATAAAAATAAAGTTTTCATTCTTCTGGCTCCAAGTTTTTTAATTCAAAATACTCTTTTTGTAAGTAAGCATTCTCTTTCTGCAATCTTAAGATTTCCCCTTCGAGATACTCTTTTTTATATTTCAATGAATTATATACTTGTAAAGAGTTATCTCCGAAGAGAACATTTGTTGCGTGATATGAAAGATAAACGGTAAGTGCTATTGAAAATAGCACTATTGATATAAATTTATTATATGCACGCATTTTTTGCTTCATTAATCATTATTATTTTTTAAAAGGTTCTTTTCCTAAATATTCACTATAACCAATTTCTGCACCAATTTCAAGAAGTCTATTGTATTTAGCGATTCTATCACTTCTTGCAGTTGAACCAGTTTTAATTTGTCCACAATTTAAAGCAACAGCAAAATCAGCAATAAATGCATCTTCACTTTCTCCTGATCTATGTGACATTACACAGTTATAGTTATTTCTTTGTGCAAGTCTAATTGTTTGCATAGTTTCAGAAACTGAACCAATTTGGTTTGGTTTAATTAAAATTGCATTTGCAATTCCTTTTTTAATACCTTCTGCTAAAATTGAAGCATTAGTAACAAATAAATCATCTCCAACTAATTGAACTTTATTTCCTAAAGTTTCAGTTAATATTTTCCATCCATCCCAGTCATCTTCACTTAAACCATCTTCAATTGAAACGATTGGATATTTTGAACATAAATCAGCATAATAAGCTACTAATTCAGCAGATGTTAATTCTCTGTTTTCAGATTTTAATACATATTTACCAGCATCGTTAATTAACTCAGAAGCAGCAACATCAAGTGCAATAGCAACTTGTTCACCAGCTTTATATCCAGCTTTTTCAATAGCTGTCATAATAACTGTAATTGGTTCTTCGTTTGATTTTAAGTTTGGAGCAAATCCACCCTCATCACCAACTGCTGTACTTTCACCCATAGAATCAATAACTTTTTTTAAGTGTTGATAAATTTCAGCAACAGCTCTTAAACCTTCATTGAAGTTTTCAAAACCAACAGGCATAATCATGTACTCTTGGAAATCAACAGAGTTATTTGCGTGTTCTCCACCATTAATGATATTAAACATAGGAACAGGCATAGTCATAGCATTTGCTCCACCTAAATATCTATATAACGGGATTTGTAATGAGTTTGCAGCAGCTCTTGCTACAGCCATTGAAACACCTAAAACTGCATTTGCACCAAGATTTGAATAGTTATGAGTACCATCAATATCTTTCATTGTTGCATCAACTTCAGCTTGATTAAACGGGCTTAAACCAATTAATTCATTTGCAATTGTTGTATTTACATTTTCAACAGCTTTTAAAACACCTTTTCCTAAAAATCTATTATCACCATCTCTTAATTCTAAGGCTTCTCTTTTCCCAGTACTAGCACCACTTGGTACTATTGCGCTACCTTTTGTACCATCACTTAATATTACTGTTGCTCTTACAGTTGGATTTCCTCTTGAATCTAACACTTCATCAGCGTATACATTATCGATAAATACCACTTAGGTCTCCTATTTTCATAATTTGTATAGATTATAGCTAAAATAAATTTGTTGTTTGCTTTTTTGATATTTTTAAGAGTTTAAAATTTGAGAGTTTTGTATCAAAGGAAGAGATTCCTTTGAATAGTTTTTTAATCGTCTAAATCTGCTGCATCTTCAGCATCATCTAAACTAGCTCCAATTAAAGCATCATTAATACCCATTGAATTTAAGATTTTATTTTCTATTTCTTTTGCTATTTCTGGATTATCTCTTAAGAACACTTTTGAGTTTTCTCTACCTTGTCCAATTTTTGAATCTCCATAAGAGAACCAAGCACCAGCTTTATCAACAATATCAAGTTTAACACCATAATCAACTAATTCTCCAGTTTTAGAGATTCCTTCTCCAAACATAATGTCAAATTCTGCTTGTTTAAATGGTGCTGCAACTTTATTTTTTACAACTTTTACTTTTACTCTATTTCCAATTGAATTTTCACCTTGTTTTAAAGTTGCAATTCTTCTAATGTCAAGTCTTACTGATGAATAGAATTTAAGTGCATTTCCACCAGTTGTTGTTTCTGGACTTCCGTAACCCGTCATACCAATTTTCATTCTTATTTGGTTGATGAAAATTACTGTACAGTTCATTTTATTTAATAAACCAGTGATTTTTCTTAATGCTTTTGACATAAGTCTTGCTTGAACACCAACTTGTTGGTCATCCATATCTCCATCAATTTCTACTTTTGGAGTAAGAGCAGCAACTGAGTCAATTACAACTAAATCAACAGCACCACTTCTAATTACAGTTTCTAAAATTTCTAAAGCTTGTTCACCAAAATCTGGTTGAGAAACAAGTAAATTATCTGTATCAACTCCTAGATTTTTTGCATAACCAACATCTAATGCATGTTCTGCATCAATAAAGGCACAAACACCACCAGCTTTTTGTGCTTCTGCAATTGCATGAAGTGTAAGAGTTGTTTTCCCTGAAGATTCAGGTCCATAAATTTCAATAACTCTTCCTTTTGGAAGACCTCCAACACCAAGTGCTAAATCAAGTCCTAAAGAACCTGTACTAATAGTTTCAGTTGGAACTACGACTTTATCTCCAAGTCTAATTAGAGTACCTTTTCCAAATGTTTTGTCTATTTGTTTAATTGCCAAGTCTAATGATTTTCTTTGATTCTCATCCATATTATTTCCTATATTGGTTTGTTCTTATTTTATGTTGGAATTTTAGCAGGTTTTTTTTGAAGCGAAGATTTTTATTACAAATTGTAATATTTTTTATTTTAAAACTTCTTCTAAGCCCTTTTTTTCAATTTTTTCAATTTTTTCAATAGTTTTTATATGTGAATTTACTCTTTTTTTCATTGTATGAGATTTGATATGTTTTGCTAATATTTTTGTATATTTTTTATAGTTTCTAGAATCTTTTTCTAAAGATGCTAATTTTTTTTGTATTTTTATAATATCTTCTGGAATAGAGTTATTTATCATAATAAAAAAAGCCTTTTTTTAATTTTTTTAAATTCTATCAGAAAAATCATGAGAATTTGATGTAGAATTGATTTTAAATATTTAAATAAAGTTTTGGAATAGAATGGTATAATTTTTATAAAATATAAAAAAATAGCTTATTTCTAAAGAATAAAATATGAAAACAAAGAAAATACTTTTTAGATGTGATTCCTCATCAACTATTGGTTTAGGACATGTTAAAAGATGTTTGATTTTAGCAAAAAGATTAAAAGAGTATGATAAAAACATAAAAATTCTTTTTGCAACGCAGAATTTACACGGAAATATAAATCAAGAGATTTTAAAATCTGGATTTTCTATCTATTCTATTAAAGATAATAGTGTGGAAATGTTGGATTATTTTGTAAAAGGTTTACAAATAAATCTTTTGATTATTGATTCTTATGATATAGATTATGTTTTAGAAGAACAACTAAAAATAAAAAATCCAACTCTAAAAATGCTAAGTTTTGATGACACTATTAATCCTCATAAATCAGATATGGTTCTAAATCATGGAGTTCAAGTTCAAGAAAAAGAGTATAAAAAATTGCTTCCAAAAAAGACAAAACTATTTTGTGGAAGTGAATATACACTTTTAAGGGATGAATTTTTGGAAGCAAAAAGAGTAAAAGTTACAAGAAATAGTGTTGCAGTTATTTTAGGTGGAAATGATATTTTAAATCTTTCTTCAAAAATTGCTGATTTACTTTTGGAAATTAATAAAAAATATAAAATTACAGTTATAACAACAAGTGTAAATCCAAATATCAATGAGTTAAAAGAGAATAAAAATATTGAACTTTTAGTTGATATAAATAATATGGCTTCAGTAATTGCAACAAAAAGTTTTGTGATAACTGCAAGTGGAGGAACTTTGTTTGAAGTTTTAGCTTTAAAGAAGAAGTTTATAAATATTGAAGTTGCCTCTAATCAAAAAGTTGTAGATAAGTTTTTGAAGAATAAGGGTATAAAAACAACAATAAAAGCAAAAGATTTAACAAAAGAAGTTCTAAAAACTAAAATAGATTATGTAAAAAAAAGTAATTGTTATAAAAAATTAACTTTGAAATTTACCAAAAATAGATTGGTAAAAAAGATACTTAAAGAGTTAAAATAAATGTAATCTTTGCTATTATGTCACATAACTGAATCAAAAATAAAAAGGCTATTTCAGATGTTTAACGATAAGAATATTTTAATAACTGGCGGAACGGGAAGTTTTGGTAAAAAATATACAAAAATTTTACTTGAAAAATATAGACCAAATAAGATTATTATTTATTCAAGAGATGAACTTAAACAGTATGAAATGTCGCAAGAGTATAGTGATAAATGTATGAGATATTTTATTGGAGATGTAAGAGATGGTGATAGACTAAAAAAAGCTATGAAAGATGTGGATTTTGTAATTCATGCAGCTGCTCTTAAACATGTTCCAATTGCAGAATATAATCCAATGGAATGTATAAAAACAAATATTTATGGTGCTCAAAATGTAATTGATGCTGCTCTTGAAAATGGAGTTTCAAAAATTATTGCCCTTTCAACTGACAAAGCTGCAAATCCAGTAAATCTTTATGGTGCAACAAAATTAGCTTCTGATAAACTTTTTGTAGCTGCAAATAATCTAGTTGGAACTCAAGATACACAATTTTCTGTTGTAAGATATGGAAATGTAATAGGTAGTCGAGGTTCTGTAGTTCCATATTTTCAAAAGCTTTTAAAAGATGGAACTACATTTTTGCCAATAACCGATGAAAAAATGACAAGATTTATGATTACTTTAGAAGATGGTGTTAATTTTGTTCTTAAAAACTTTGAGAGAATGCAAGGAGGAGAGATTTTTGTTCCAAAAATTCCATCAATGAAAATAGTTGATTTAGCAGATGCAATGGCACCTTCTTTAGAGAAAAAAATTATTGGAATAAGACCAGGTGAAAAACTTCATGAAATAATGTGTCCTGCAGATGATAGCCATTTAACTTTTGAATTTGATGACCACTTTGTTATTGCTCCTACTATTACATTTACAAAAAGAAGAGATTATGATCATAATATTCTTGGGGAAATGGGGAAAAAAGTAGTTCAAGGTTTTGAATATAACTCAGGAAATAATAAAGAGTGGTTAGAAAAAGATGAATTATTAAAGTTAATAAAAGAGATATAAATGAATTTCATACCATATGGAAAACAAATAATTAGTGAAGATGATATTAATGCAGTCATTGAAGTTCTAAAATCTGATTTTTTGACAACTGGTCCAAAAGTAAAAGAATTTGAAGAAAAAATTGCTTCTTATTGTGGTTCTAAATATTGTGTGGCTGTATCAAATGGAACAGCAGCTTTGCATTTAGCTTCTATTGTTTTATTAAATGTAAATGATAAAGTATTAACTACACCAAACTCTTTTTTAGCAACATCAAACTCTATTTTATATGTTAATGCAAAACCAATTTTTGTAGATATCCAAGAAGATGGAAACATTGATTTAGACTTATGTGAAGAGGAGTTAAAAAAAGACTCTTCAATAAAAGCCATTTATACTGTTCATTTTTCAGGAAATCCTGTAAGTCAAAAAAAACTAAAATATTTAAAAGAAACATACAAAATAAAAATTTTAGAAGATTGTGCCCATTCAATTGGTGCAACATTTGAGGGAATAAAAGCAGGAAGTTGTGTTAATAGCGATATTTCAATATTTTCTTTTCATCCAGTAAAACATATAACTACAGGTGAGGGTGGTGCAATTACAACAAACTCAAAAGAGTTATATGAAAAACTTTTACTTTTAAGAGGACATGGGATGACTCCAAGAGTTGATGTTGCTCCTTGGCAATATGATATGATTGAACTTGGGTTTAATTATAGACTTACAGATATTTCATGTGCTTTGGGTTTATCTCAACTAAAAAAGCTTGATAGTTTTTTATATTTAAGACGCTCAATTGCTAAAAGATATGATGACTTTTTTTCTAAAATAGATTTTATAAAACCTTTATATACTTTTACAAATAATAGTGCTTATCATCTGTATGTAATTAAAATAGATTTTGAAAAACTTAATATAAATAAAAAAGAGTTTGTCTTAAAAATGAGAGAAAACAGTATAGGTTTACAGCTTCATTATATTCCTATAAACAAACAACCATATTATAAAAATTTAGGTTATGGAAATGAAATTACACCTCTTATGGATGAATATTATAAAAAAGCTATAAGTTTACCTATTTATCCAAATTTAAGCCATGAAGAACAAAATTATGTTTGTGAAAAAATATTGGAAATTTTAAAGTGAAAAAAGCCGTTGCTATAATTCCAGCTCGTGGTGGAAGCAAAAGAATTCCTAGAAAAAATATAAAATTATTTCATGGTAAACCACTAATTGCCTATAGTATAGAAATTGCTTTAAAATCTAATCTTTTCGATAAAGTTATTGTTTCAACCGATGATGAAGAGATAGCTAAAATAGCAGTTGAATATGGTGCAGTTGTCCCTTTTTTAAGACCTAAAGAGTTAAGTGATGATTATTCTAGTTCAGGTTTAGCCGTTAATCATGCAATAGATTATTTAAGCAATAAAGGAGAAAAATATAATTTTGTATGTACTATTTATGCAACAGCTCCATTTTTGAAAGAAAAATATTTGATTGAAGGATTTGAGAGATTAAGAAATAGTGATGCTCACCAATCTTTTGGTGTTACATCTATGCCTTTTCCAATTCAGAGAACTTTTAAAATAACTTCAGACAAAAGATGTGAAATGTTTTTTCCAGAATATTTTCAAACAAGAAGCCAAGATTTAGAAGAGGCTTATCAAGATGCAGGGCAGTTTTATTGGGAGAACTTAAATAATAAATTTTCTGATATTCCTTTTGGAAAAGATAGTATTCCAATCGTTTTACCTCGATATTTAGTTCAAGATATAGATACTTTAGAAGATTGGCAAAGGGCAGAATATATGTTCGAAGTTATTAATAAATTTAAGAACGAGGAATAAATAGTGAATGTTTTATTTAATAAATCTTTTAAGATAGCAGATAAATTAGTAGGAGAAGGTTGTGAACCTTTTATAATAGCTGAAATGTCGGCAAATCATGGGAATGATATTAATAAAGCAATAGAGATAATTAAAGAAGCTAAAAAATCTGGTGCAGATGCTATAAAAATACAGACGTACACAGCAGATACTTTGACGATAGATTGTAAAAGAGAACCTTTTGAGGCAAAAGGAGCTTGGGAGGGACAATATCTTTATGATTTATATTTAGATGCTTCTATGCCTTGGGAATGGACTCCTATTTTACAAAATATTGCACAAGAAGAGGGTATTATTTTATTTTCATCGCCTTTTGATTTTAGTTCAATTGAATTTCTTGAAAAATTAAATATGCCTGCATATAAGATTGCATCACCTGAACTTATCGATTTACCTTTTGTAAGAAGAGTCGCTCAAACAAAAAAACCAATAATAATGTCTACAGGAAATGCGACATTGTCTCAAATAAATGATGCTGTTGCCATAATGATAGAAGAAAATGTAAAAGATTTAATTATTCTTAAATGTACTAGTGAATATCCAGCTCCTCCGGAAAATATTAATTTAAAAACAATTCAGAATTTAAAAGATATATTTAAATGTCCTGTAGGTTTATCTGATCATACAATAGGTAGTTCAATCCCTATAGCAAGCATTGCATTAGGTGCATCTGTTGTTGAAAAACATTTTATTGTTAATAGAACAGATATAACCGCAGATAGTTTTTTTTCTGCAACACCAGAAGAATTAAAATTAATTGTTGATGGTTCAAAAATGGTATATAAAGCATTAGGAACAATAGATTATCCCATAATTGCAAAAAAAGATCAACGTTCTTTAATTGTTGTAAAAGAGATTAAGAAAGGTGAATTATTTACAAATGATAATATAAGAAGTATTAGACCAGGTGGAGGACTTAAATCAAATGATATTGATAAAGTAATTAATAGAAAGGCTGCTTGTTTTTTAGAAAGGGGAACATTGCTAAAGTGGGAAATGGTGGGAGAGCTAAATTAAATGAATAATTTACAAGTTTCTTTTTATACAGAAGCTGGTTCAAAAAGAGGAATGGGGCATTTAATTAGATGTTATACAATATATCAGAAGTTAAAGGATATAGGTATAAAAGCTGCTTTTTTTTTAGATAGTGATGTTGATTATAGATATAAATTTAATGATATTGAATATTTTAAATGGGAAGAATTTATATTTGATAATGGAGTAAATATCCTATTTATAGATAGCTATGAAGCTGATATTGAACTTTATAATAAAATTTCAAAATGTGTAAAAGTTCCTGTTTACATTGATGATTATGAGAGATTAGATTATCCACGGGGTTTAATTATAAATTTTGCACCTGAAGCAAGGAAGTTTTTTAAATTTAGAAAAGAGAATTATCATTATCTTTTAGGATTAAATTTTATTCCTTTAAGAGAAGAATTTTTAAATACTAATATAAAAAAAGAAAATCAACTTTTTATTATGTTGGGTGGAAGTGATGTTGCAAATTTATCTTTAGAAATAATAGATATTTTAAAAAATGTAGATATAAAGAAAATAATAGTTTCAAATAATGAATTAATAAAAAATAAATTAAGTAGTTATAAAAATGTTGAAGTTCTTTATAAGCCGAATGATATAGAGCTTATAAAAAAAATGTCAATTAGTAAATTCGCTATTTCAACGGCAAGTATGACAATATACGAATTAGCATATTGTCAAATACCAACTATAATTTTAGCTGTTGATAAAAATCAGGAATTAGGGGCTAAACAACTAATAAAGTATAAATTAGCTGTTAGTTTTATAGATATAAAATCAATTACTTGGAAAAATAATATTGAGATAAAAGTAAATGAATTAATTAAATCTGCTCTTCCTTCCAATAAAATAGTCGATGGAAGAGGAACTCAAAGAATTGTAGATAAAATAATAAAGTTGGCAATGGAATGAAAAAAATATTAGTATTAGGAGGAAGTCATAGAGACATTCCTTTAATTAAAGCTTCTCAAGAATTAGGATATTATGTAATTACATTAGGAGATAGAGATTATTATTTGGGACACAAATATTCTAATAAATCGTATAAAATAAATTTTAATGATTTAGATGAGGTCAAAAGAATTATAAAAGAAGAAAATATAGATTTTTTAATTCCAGGCTGTGGGGAAGAATCATATTTAAATACAGTGAAACTTTCTCATGAATTAAAAATAGGTAATTTCGATGATTTAGAAACAGCAAAATTGTTACATAATAAGTGGAAATTTAAAGAGTTTTGTTTGAAAAATGATATTTCTACACCTAAAGGAATTTTTTATAAAGATAATAATTCCATCAAGAATTTAAGTTATCCAGTAGTTATAAAACCAACAAATTTGTCAGGTGGAAGAGGGGTTGATATTGTTTATAATGAAAAAGAATTAAATTCCTCTTTATCCGAATCACTAAAAGTATCAGATGAAATATTTTTAGAAGAATTTATAGAAGGTAAGCTTATTGCTTATTCTATTTTTATAGTGAATCAGAAAATCATTTATGGATTTTTAGGTGAGGATAAAACTTATTTAAACAAATATTTGATTGCTTCTGCGTTTCCAACAAATATAAGAAACAATACTCTTACTAAGCTAAAAAGTGATATTGAGAAAATAGCAGGATTATTAAATTTAGTAAATGGTATGTTTCATTTACAAGTTCTAATAAAAAATGATATTCCATATATTATAGATATAACTAGACGAATTCCTGGAGATTTATATCCATATTTAATAGAATACTGTGATGGAGTTGATTATTCTAAAGCAGTAGTAAAAGCTTATACTATAGGTACTATTAGTGATGAATTTGATAGAAAATATGATAAACAAAAATTTATCATTAGACATTGTGTAATGCCAAATAAAAATGGAATTTATAAAGATATTTATATATCAGAGAGATTAAAAGATAAAGTTTTATATAAACTTGAATTATTAGATAAAAATAGTATGGTAGAGGATTATTTATCAACTCAAGTTGCTATTATATTTGTGCAATTTGATGAATTAGACAAAATGACTATAGATGATATAAATAATTTAATTTATCCAATTATTGAATAAAATCTAGAATTTCAATTTGTGCAATTGCATAACTTTCAATTGAGCCAATATCTCTATGATAAGTATTGTTAATATATGTATTGATTTTATTCATAAAATTTGGTAGGACATCATTACTAAAATCAATATTTCTTTTATTTAAAGTTTCCATAAACTTTATTATTGAAGGATTACAAATATATACAGCTGCATTTGCAAGGTTTGAGGGAGGATTTTCAACTTTCTCATAAAATTTTTCTACTATATTGTTATTGTTCAATTCTACAATTCCACAATTTTTTGGAGAATCAGTTCTAAATAACATCATGGTTAATTCACAGTTTTTAGGTCTGTTAAAATAACTTTTTATAAATTTGTCATAATCACAAAAAGATAAATTATCCGCATGTATTAATAAAAAAGGTTCATTATTAATAAAATTTTTATTGTTTAAAATAGTTCCTCCTGTATTTAATAATTCTTTTTCATAAACTAAAGTAATTTTATTTTTGAAAGGTGAATCCTCTATAAATTTCTCGACTTGTTCATTAAAGTAATGAGTATTAATTAAGAATTCATTTACTCCTACTTTATTTAGATTTTCTAACCAATATTGCAGAAGTGGTTTCCCATTTATGGGAACTAAACATTTTGGAATACTATTTGTTATTGGCTTTAATCTTGTACCTAATCCTGCAGCTAATAAAATTGCTTTCAAAAGTTTAGTTCCTTTAAAATTTCTTCTTTTTTTATAGGAGTATTACCTACTCTACTTACTTGAATTGCTGCTGCAATTGAGCCTAAATAAGCACTCTGCCAAATAGTAGCTCCTACTGCTAATGCCATTGAGGAGCAAGTTAATAAAGAATCTCCTGCCCCACTTACATCTTTTGCATTTGTATTTAATGCTAAAATATTATCTGTTAATAAATCATTTTCTTGAGAATTATAAATCATGATACCTTCACTTCCTAAAGTAGTAAAAATATATTTTGGATTTGATTTTTTATGTAATTTCTTTGATAAAATAACTAATCCTGATTCAAAATTATTTAATGCTAATCTAATTTCTCTTTCTGTAGGAGTAACAATATCCATATCTTTAAATTTCGAAATATCTCCAGTTTGAGAAGAACTTTGGGAATCAGCAACAATTTTTATAGATTCTTTTTTTGCAAATTCTGAAATAGTATCAATTAAATTTTTTGTTAATACCCCGTAGGAAAAATCTGAAAATATAATAAGGTCTAAATTTTTTATTTTTTTTATTTTACTAATTATTTTTTTTTCAAATTCTTTATTTATGTAGTGCTGTTTTAAGTGATTTACTCTAAGAAGAGTTTTATTATGGGCTCTAAATCTTTGTTTTAGGGTAGTGGGTCTAGTTGAATCTTTATATAATAAAGCATTTATATTTAATTCTTCTAAATAAGTATTTGTAAATTTGAAATTATCGTCATCTCCTAATACTGAAATATAAGAAACCTTTGCTCCTAAAGTTTTAGCATGAGATGCTACAATTGCTGCTCCACCAATAAATTTCTTACTTGATATAGGTGTTACAACTATTGTAGGGTCTTCTTGACTCATTCCTATTGGATTACAAGTAATATATTCATCAACAATTGTATCACCGATTACTAGTATATTAAGTTTTGAGAAATCTTCTATATATCTTTCAAGTTGTTTTTTGTTAATGTTATGTCTTTTTATATATTCATTTGAATGATTAATAAAAGAATAGTTTATTTCAAAATCTTTATTTAGTAAGTCAAGTGATGAAAATCCAATTTCTCCTGATGTGAAAAGGAGTTTTCCCCCATATTCTTTTAATATTTCTTCTTCTAAATTTTCTTCATTTTCATGTTCTTTTCCTTTAACTATAAAAAAAGGTTTTTCTCTTTTTATATATTCAAGAATATCTTCATTTAATATAAAAGCTTCATCTACATAGGAAGTTGCTTTTATTGATTCTAATCTAGTTTGTTCATCAAATAAATTAAGATCTTTAGTTGTTTTATTTGAATTTATAGCTACTATTAAGTAATCAGAACTCTCTTTTGCAAATTTTAGTAATCTTAAATGACCTGGATGAAGGATATTAAAATTTCCATATACTAATGAAGTCTTTTTCATTTTCCCAAACTTTTATTTATTTCAATTAAAGGTCTTGTAACTTTTCTATTTTCTAAATCATCCAATGCTATATTTATTTCATCTAAAGTGTACTTTTTTTCAAGAAGTTTTTCTAATGGAAGTTTTCCCTCTTCATACAGTTTAAAAAACATTGGTAAGTCTATATCTGGTTTACACGCACCACCCCAAGTTCCTTTTATATTTTTTCCACAAATTAAATCAAAGGGATCAATTGATATTAAATCTCCTTTTTGAGGATGAGAAGCAAATACACATAATCCACCATTATTTTTTACACTTTTGAATGCAAGTTCTATTATAGTTGATAGTCCAGTTGCTTCAACACTATAATCAACTCCACAATTATTTGTTAATTTATTGATTTCATCTTTTATATTTTGTTTTTTTGAATTAATTGTATGTGTTGCTCCAAAATCTATTGCTAATTGAAGTTTTTTTTCTTCAACATCTATTGCGATTATTTTTTCAAAATTGTAAAGTTTAGTAGCCATAAGTGCACTAAGACCTATCCCCCCTAATCCAAAAATAGCAATAGTTGTATTTTCTTTTGGTTTAATTTCATTTATTACTATTCCTGCACCAGTTGGTATTGCACAACCAAATAAAACACCTACATCCATTGGAATTGTGTCTGGAAGTTTTATTATTCTATTTTCAGATATAACTGATAATTCATTGAAAGTTGTTACTTTTCCTGAATTAATGATTTTATCTCCATTATTATATATAGCACATTGTGCATCAATTCCTTCTGACTCAATCCAACCCAGAACAACTTTATCACCAAGTTTAACTTTAGTTACACCTTCCCCTATCTCTTCTACTATTCCTGTTGCTTCATGACCTAATAAATGAGGTAACCATTTGTCTTCACCTCTTTTCCCTCGTACTTCCATTAGTTGAGAGTGACAAACCCCACTATAGGCAATTCTAACAAGAACTTGGCCTCTTTGTAACGTATTAAATTTTATTCTTTCTATCTTTAGCGGAGTATTTGTATTATTTAAAACAGCTGCTTTCATTAATTATCCATATTTTTTGCATAAGGTTTATATAGGGTACATGTGGTACATATTTCAGCTTTGCCCAATGACATTTCTTTTCTAAATGTGTTAAATTTAATAGAATTAAATTGAAGATTTATATTTTTATCTCGTATATTTCCAAAATTAATTAAATTATGATCCCAATAAAGGCAACATGGCATGATATAACCCATTGCATTGATATGTAATATATTAAATGGTTGTTGACAATAACTCTCATTTTGTTCTATTGGTAATACTAAATTATTAATATCCTTAAATTTATCAACTTTTTTTGCTAGCTTATTTTTATTTTCTTTTGAAATACCTTGAGTTCCATTTTCATTCAACAAATAGATAAATTGCCACTTTTGTACATTAAGTTGTTTAATAAATTCATAAAGTTCATCAATATAATCAATAGTAATATCACTTACCACTGTATAAATATAGAGTTTTTCTGAATAATATTGAGAAAGGTAAATTAAATTTTCTTTTAATTTCTCAACATTAGTCCCTTTTCTTGTTTTTTCTGTAAGTTCTTGATTAATTGTATCAACAGAAACAGTTAGTAAATTTAATCCTATATCTAAGAAAGATTTATATTTATTCTTTTTCCAAGCAAGAAGATTTGATGTTGTAGAAACTCTGTATCCTAATTCAATACCGATTTTTAAGAATTCTTCAAATTGAGGATGTAAAGTAGCTTCTCCTACTCCTTGTAAGATAAGACTTATACTATTTTTTTCTTTAGGCTTTAATTCTTTTAGTAGATTAATTGTATCTTCAAAATTAATTTTATTACCTTTTGATTCATAAGAGTTTCTGTTTAATTCACAGTGAACACATTTTAAATTACATTTTGAAATAAGTTCTAAATGAATACTTTGAATATTATTTTTCATTAAAACACCCTATGTATAATTTGATATAATCTTTAATATCTAGATTATTAGTAATTAAATTACTATTTTTTAATTTTGATATATTAAAATTAATTTTTTTATTTCGTGAATTATTTTTATCATTTTTTAGGATTAATTTAACATTATTATCAATTAAATTAATAATTAATTGAGATATGGTTTTAATTGAATAACTTTTTCCTGTTGCAATATTTAAGATACCCTCATATTCTCTATTTATAGCATTTCTTATTATTTCAATCAAAAAATCAATATATATATAATCTCGTGTATCTTCCCCATTATTAAAAAGAGTTATCTCTTTTTTATTTAATGCCGAAGATACTAAATCATATATTGTGCTTTTATTATTGTCATTTTTACCAAATACTCCACTTAATCTTGGAATAAATAGTTTTGTATTATGTTTTTTTATTGCTTCTTTTAGAATTATTTCGGAAATACTTTTAGACTTTGCATAATAATCGTTAGGATTAGGTACTAAGTCCTCAGTATATTCTTCTTCTGTATTACCATATATATCAATGCTACTTAAAAATATTAATTGTTTTATGGGATAATTTTCTATAAATTTTGCTACATTTATAGACATTAGAACATTTTTTTCTAAACTAAATATAGTATTTTCTTTGAGTCTTGTTATTGAAGAACAAAATATTATACAATCAATATTCTCTATAGTTCTTAGAGTTTTTTCAATATGTTTATACTCTAATAAATTACAATTTTTAGAATTAAACCCAAATATATTAAATTCATTATTAAGTTTTTTAGAGATATTGCATCCAATAAAGCTACTATCCCCTAATATAACTATATTTTTCATTTCTTTAGCCTTAACCATCCACATCTATTACAGCCATTTACCAATTCTTCTTTTTTTATAATATTCTTAAAATTAGTGAAGTCTTTTCCAAAAATTATATTTTTTAGAGATAGGTTTTTTATATTTCCCATTGATATAGACATACAAGGGTAAAGGCTTCCATCATAATTAATATGTACACTAGACCATGGGAATTTACAAGCTTGAAAATATTCTTTTTTTAGAATAGGATTATTTATAATATCCAATTTAGAAAAGTCTTCATCTTCTTTTAATTCTATAAATTTAGGATGTACGAATACACTAGGTGGATTTTCTTTAGCAATTTTTTCTAATTCTTTTTTAATAATATCAAAATTCTTATATTCGTAAGCCAAATTAGGTACATATATTGTATCTAGCGCATACATTTTATCCGAATGTTGTAATGGAGAACCTTTTAAGAATTGAAAAGAGTGGGTATCACAACCTAACTCTTCTTTTGCATATTTATACATCTCGTATAATGAGTTTGCATTTTCATCAAGAACTACAGTTTTTATATCGAGAAGCGTTTCTAAATTTCTTTCTTTTTTTAATTTAGTAAATTTTTTAATTTGAATCTCTGCTTCCTGCCATTTCTTTAATCTAACGTCTCTAGTTTTATTATATTTATCTTCTAAAGAGATAGATAGAACTTTGAAATTTTCATAAGAAAGTAATAAATCTATAATTTTGTCACTTAAAAGTAACCCATTAGATATTACATTACAAGTATGTTTTGAAGCAACTTTTTTAAATATTTCTTCAAAACCTTCAAACATAAAGGGTTCTCCTCCTGTAAAAGTTATTCTTGCATAATCTGGTATTTCATCAACAAAGTTTAACCATTCTTGAGTTGTTAAGTTTGTACTTATTTTGGCTTTTTCTTGAAAACAAAATTCACATCTTAAATTACATTGATTAGTTAAAACAAAAACATATCTATCGGGTAATAAATTATTATTTTTATAAGCTTGTTCCGTAAATAGTTCGTGATTTTGGTGAAATGATGTGCTTGTTGCCATAAAAAATTATTCCTTTTTATTATAAAAGAGTTTTACTAACTTTTAAAATATTTTCATAAGTTAGTCCAGCAATATTTAATAGTTCATCAAATGTTCCATATTGATGAATAAAACCACCTTTAACACAGATATGTTCAAATTGTAAATCATTTATTTTATATATTTCTTTTAAAACATCTTCTCCTAATCCTCCATTTTCACCATGCTCTTCAACAACAACAACCTTTTTAGTTTTATTAACACTTGAAAATATAGATTCTTTATCTAAAGGTCTAATAGTATGAATATAAATAATTTCTACTTCTATGTTACTCTCTTTTAATTTTTCTTGAACTTTTTTTACATTATTTAATTGTGAACCTGTAACTACAATTGTTAAATCTTTACCTTCTGTTATTTTTATAGCTTTCCCAAATTTTATAGGTTCATTAATATGAATATTATGAGAAATCTCAGGAATTCTAAAGAATGTTAATTTATCATTGTTATACGTTTGTTTAAATAAAGTATCAAATTCTTCATTTGTTGCAGGATAAATAATCTGTACATCAAATAGAGTTTTTAATAATGCAAAATCACCATAACAGTGATGTGTACATCCCAGTTGGCTATAATCAAACAAACTACCAACTGTTATAATATTCCCTGCAAGTTTTTGATAAACAAAATCTAATTTAAGTTGTTCGAATGATCTTTCTACAATAAATGGATTAATAGTATGGATAACAGGAATCTTACCTACTCGAGATAGTCCTGCACCCATGCTAATGATAGTAGGTTCACAAATTCCAACATTATAAAAACGCCCTTCACATGCTTCTGCAAAAGGAATCATATTAAAATGACCAATATCTCCAAGAAGTACAGTTAATCTATCATCTTTTTTACCAATTTCAAGTACAGTGTTTGCAAATTGTTTTCTTATATTAATTTTTTCCACTTAATTCCTCCATCAGAATTTTATATTCTTCTTTATTTGGTATTTTATGGTGCCATTGTCCATGACCTTCAGTCATTTTTACACCTTTTCCTTTTATTGTATTTGCAATAATTACGCTAGGAATATTTCCCTTAAAATCTATTTTATTGATGATATTTATAAGTTCTTGTTCATCATGTCCATCAATTTCAAATACATTCCATCCAAATGCTTCCCATCTTTTTGCAGGATTTTGTAAAGGCATTAACTGCGCAGCACTTTGATTATTATCAACAATTATGCATAAGTTCCCAAGTTTTAGATTTACTCCAACTTGTGCTGCTTCCCATATTGTACCTTCTTGTGATTCTCCATCTCCAATAAGTGTAAAAACTCTATTCTCTGCTTTATTGATTTTATGTCCTAATGCAATTCCAAGAGAAAATGATAATCCATGTCCTAAGCTACCTGTTGAAGCTTCTGCCCCAGGAACTTTTGTAACATCAGGATGTCCACCAAGTATACTTCCTAGAGTAGAATATGATTCTAGTTGTTCATCCGTTAAAAATCCATATTTATGTAAAACAACAAATAGTGCTAATCCTCCATGTCCTTTACTTAAAATAAAATAATCTCTATCTTCCCAATTTGGATTTTTAGGATTAACTTTTAAAACATTTTTATATAAAGTTGAAATAATATCAACAATAGAGAATGTGCTTGGTATATGACCTTCTTTTGCTTTACAAACCAGTTCTACAATTTTTTTTCTTAAATCGTTATTCATTTTAAACCTTAGTGAATTTAATTTTTTTAGTAAGTAAATGATTTTCCTTGACCACCATCTACAACAAAAGATGAGCCAACTATGAACCCTGCGTAATCAGATGCAAGGAATGTAGTAATTTTAGAAATTTCTTCCAATGTTCCAAATCTTTTAATAGCCATTCTTTCATTTAAATATTTTTCTACATGTTCTGGATTATTTTTTGATGTGTAATCCCAATAGCCACCTTCAGTATAAACAGCACCTGGAAGTACTGCTGACACGCTAACTCCATCAGCTGATACAACTCTTCCAATACTTCTTGTATAAGCTGTTAATGCTGCTTTTATTGAACAATATGTAATTGGTCCTTGATTTTCTAATGATGCAATTGAAGATATATGAATAACTCTTCCCCATTTCTTTTCTTGAAGTTTTGGAATCAAAATTTGATTAATTTCTAGAGCTATTTCAAGATTAAATCTATAAACCCTTCTCCAATCTTCTAAGCTACAAAAAGGGTCTTTAATATCTAATGTACCACCCACATTATGTATTATAATATCTGGTGTTCCAAACTTTTCAAGCATTTCATTTACCATTTGCGTTGGTGCATTCTCTTCCATTAAGTCATATTCTAATGCTAAGTGTTTACCATTATAATTTTTTAAGTAATTCTCCATTTTTTCTAAACTTCTAGATACAATACAAACTTCTACTCCTTCTTCAATTAAAGAATGAGCTATTGCTTTACCCAATCCGCCACTAGCTCCTGTAATAAGCGCTTTCTTGTTTTTTATATTTAAATCCATTTTTTCTATCCTCAGTATATATTTATTGGCACTATAATATTTTTAGTATTTTTATTAATTAATTTTTTACTTATATTTTTTGTGTGTTCTAATGCTGTAATTAGAATTACAGATTTATCATATTGAACATTGTTTTTTTCAATGTCTATGTCAATATCTATATTGATATATTTTTTATTTTTTTTATTTTCATCATCATCTAAAATACAATTTAATTTGGTTAAATAATTGTTAAAATGATAATTTAAACTTGGTAACATCAGTGACGCGCCATAAGCATATTTTTCTTCTTGTTTAAATTGTTCTAATATATCTATACAGTTCTCAATACTACTTTTAAAATTTTTATAGGCATTTAATATTACTTCTTTATTTAAATTCTTAGTTTTATGAGAAAAATTATTATTTTTAGAATTTTTAAAAAGAATATAAATAGTTCCCCATTTATCAAAATTAAACTCATAATCAATTACTTCAAATGATAATTCTTTTAGAAGATAAAAAAAAGAGTCTAAACTAAAATAGTGAACATGTTCATGAAAAATTTGGTCAAATCTTCTATTTTGAATTAACAAATCAAAATTAGGAAATTCAAAAGCAAAAACTGTTTCATCATTTGAAATACTTTTTAATTTTTCTAAAGTTTTTCTTATATCTGGTATATGTTCAATTGTATGTTGAGAACAAATTAAGCAGGGAGGTTTTAATAAATAATTACTAAAATCTATATTTTCAACATAATCTGCAATAACTTTAATTGTTGAATCATTGTTGATTTTATTTAAAATGGGATCTATCCCTATACATTCTTTTCCTTCTTTCTCAAATTGTTTGAGAAAATATAAATCATTACACCCAAATTCTAAAATACTATGGATATTATGTAAATTTTTATTTATAAAATTAATAAATTTACTTGTTGAATTTCTAGAATTTGAACTATTTGAAGTAAGAAAAGAATATTGATCACTATACAAAATATTAGGATCAATAATATTCTTTAATTGACAATGTTTACAATTATCACAATATTGCAGTTCTTGATTAAAAGTGTGAAAATTTGCATCAAATTTATCTGAAAATATTCCAGTTAAAGGAAAGTTAGGTAATTTAATAATACTTTCAACTGTATTGGAACAAACTGCACATTTGTTATTTTGCTTAATTATCATTTATTTCAGCCCAACACCCATAACAAAAATATAATGAGCCATTGGTCCAAATCCTGTATGTACCATTTCATCATTCATTGAAAAACAAAAACAATTTTTAAAATATTTTTCCATTTTTTCTTTTAAAGTTTTATGTGAATGTAAATTTATATGACCAGCTTTACTTAACACAGAAGCATATTGATTAGCTGTTATATTTGGTGTTCCAATAATAAATACTCCATCCTCTTTTAATGCTTTTGTAATATTTTCAAAATATTTATGTTCATTTTCATTTGGAATATGTTCAATTACATCTAATGAAAAGGCAGCATCAAATTTACCTTTTGAAATATCAGGAATAGTATTTGTAATATCGCATGTGAAAAAATCACAATTTAGATTTTTATTTCTTTTTTTATTACCTTCCATTAATAACTCTTCCCAATCACATCCTAAAACATAATCAACTGTTTGAGTAATAATAGGCATTCCTATTGCATCTCCACATCCAATTTCAACAACTCGTTTTTTACCATCTAGCATTTTTGAAACGAATTTATATCTAGACAACATAAAAACTATATGTCTAGGGTCATCTCTTAAAATATGAGATGAAAAAGGTCCAAATGAAAATTTATTTTCTTCATAATTATCAAATTGACATTGGTTTTGATCTTCTTTTGCTTTCAAAATTTCTCCTAATTTTATTTTAAAATGGTCCTTTAAACCATTCTCCTGGTATATCATGATGAACTTTATTCATCATATTATACAAATTAATTTGCATATTAAATATTTTTGATATTTCAAGAATAATATCTTTTGCATCTTTGTAATAATCTTTAGTTAAAGAATAACTCGTTGGTGCATGAATATTTGGTAAAGCAATGATTTTTGGAGCAGATTTTAAAACACTAAAATATTTCATAGAAATATCTGCAACAATATCATTTCCTATTGCACCAAATTCGCTAGCTGTATCTAAAACAATTAATCTTTTCGTTTTTTCAATTGATTTATGAATAGTATTCCAATCAATAGGGCTTATGGTTTTTAAGTCTATAATCTCACATGAAATATTATATTTTTCAAGTTCTTTAGCTGCATGAATTGCTTCTATACTCATATATGACATAGAAACAATAGTTATATCTTTACCTTCTTTTAATATTTCAGCTTTTCCTATTTCTACTCTAAAATCATCACTTTCATCAACTTCTCCTATCATATTATGAAGCCATCGATGTTCTAAAAAGATAACAGGATTTGGATCAAATATACTTGAAAGTAATAAACCTTTTGCATCTTTTACTGTTGTTGGCATTACTACTTTAAGACCTGGAATATGGGCAAACCAAGATTGTAAACTTTGAGCATGGGTTGGACCTTGTCCCCATCCTCGACCAATAATTAATCTAATTGTTATTGGTACATTAACTTCTTTTCCAAACATAAAATGGAATTTAGCAGCATTATTTACAATTTGATCCATAGCGAGAAGGAAAAAGTCTAATCTTTGATGTGTCATTACAGGTTTTAATCCACCAATTGCTGCACCAATTGCAACACCAGTCATTCCATTTTCAGATGTAGGCATATCAAAAACTCTTGAAGAACCAAATTTGTCTTCTAAATTTTTTGTTGTTCCAAACACACCATATGGATCAGTAACACCTAGTCCATACTTTATTACTGTTTCATCAATTCTAAGAGCTGTTTCTAATGCTTCATTTATTGCTTGTGCAAAAGTTAAGCTTCTCATTTATTATCCTTATAAAGATAAGTATTTATATCTTTGTATTGAGGCCAAGGAGAATTTTTAGCAAAAGTAAATGCTTCTTCTATATTCTTGTTTATGATATTTTCTTCTTCAGCTAAAAGCTTTTTTGAAGAGTTAGTTTCAAGATATTCTTTTAATCTTAACAAAGGGTCTTTTTTTAAAAACTCTTCATATTCACTAATCTCTCTATATCCAATATTATTGTCAAAATTTGGACCACAATGTTCTCTAAATCTATACGTATCCAGCTCAATAAAAAATGGTTTTTTTTCATTTTTTACATAATTAAGTGCTTCTTTTAATTTACAATACGAATCTTCAATATCATAACCATCTGCATGTGAAGATTTTATACCCATTGCTTTTACAAGTTCATAGATTTTTCTATTTTTAGGTTGTCTTACTTCTAAATTTGAATATACAGAATATAAATTATTTTCACATATAAAAATTACAGGAAGTTCTCTTACTACAGAAAAATTAACAGACTCATAAAAGACTCCTTCTTCTGTTGCTCCATCACCTAAAAAAATGCTACTTATTCTATTTTCATTTTTTATTTGAATAGATAATGCAAGACCTACCCCAATTGGTATAGTACCACCTACAATTGCTGTACTTCCCATAAATCCAACACTTTTATCAATTAAATGCATTGAACCACCCATTCCATGTGAACAACCAGTTCTTTTTCCATAAATCTCAGCAATCATTGCATTTAAATCCCCACCTTTTGCAAGATAGTGTGCATGTGCTCGATGGGTACTTACTGCATAATCTGAATTATCTACAAATTGAGCATAAATAGCAGGAATTAATTCTTGTCCTATACTTAAATGTGTAGGGCATCTCATCTCTTGTTCATGATATTTATTTGCAATTCTTTCTTCAGTATTTCTTATTTTATAAGCAGTTAAATAAATTTGTTTTAATTCTTTAATATCTATATTATTCATCTATACTCTTTAAGGGATGAACCAATAGTAATCACCTGTATATCCAACTTCTTCAAAAAAAGCAATCCATTCATCCACACTCATAATAGTTTTAGCAGTTAGATTCCAAGCATACATAGCTTCTTTTTCTTCTTCATTTCTATATGCATCAACTGTAATAAAGCTTTTCCCTCTACTAACTCTTTGAATTTCTTGTAATGCTTTTGCACATTCTTTTTTTTCTAGATTATGAATAGTGTTTATTGAAATTACAACATCAAATGAATTATCTTCATAAGGAAGTTCTTTTGCATTTCCAACTCTTAAAAATTGTTTTATTTCTTCTTTTGCATTTTCAATGGCATAAGAAGAGATATCTATTCCTTCAATAGTTATATTTGGAATAGCTTCTTTCATATCAAAAAGCATAAAACCTTTTGCACAACCTACATCTAAAACTTTAGAATTTTCATTTAAATTAAAATGTTTTATAAATGTGGGTATAACAGGTTGCCAAAATCTACTCATATAGTTAAACCCACCATAACCATGTTTTCTATCACCATCAAAAAAATCTTGACCAAACTTTCTAGCTATATTTCTATCTTCTTGCGTTTTTTCATTAGCTCTTTGTTTTAAATCTCTTTTTGTTTTAGGATAATTTTCTAATAAATCAATTTCTATACCCATTTTATAATCCTAATTCTTTCATTACTTTCAAATTATAATATTTATCTTCATCTTTTAAAATACCTTTATTATAATTTTCACTAATTTCATCAATTGCAGTTTGAACTGTAAATTGAGGTTTAAATCCTGTAAGAAGAAGTTTATCTGAGTTAAGTCTATATGACCTTGGATCATTAGATTCACTAACAATAATTTCAGCATTTATTTTATTAGCAACTTTCTGTGCTATATCCAAAATAGAAATATTTTCAAAACCAGCATTATATATTCCTGTTAGAGTATTATTTTTTAAAAAATGTAAATATACATTAACCATATCTTGTATATGTATATTTGGTCTTGTTTGATTTCCTCCAAACACGGTAATTCTTTTATTTGTTAAAGCTTGCATCGTAAGCATATTTACAGATACATCTAGTCTCATTCTTTTACTATAACCACAAACTGTAGCAGGTCTAATAATTACAGTATTTATCTGGTCTTTATAACTTAAAAATACTCTTTCACTAATCATTTTAGTTTTATTGTAATCACTAATTGGTATTAAATCTAAATCTTCCGTTACTTGATCTTCTTCTTTAACACCATAAACACTTCCACTACTTGCATAGATAAACTGTTTAACTCCACTTTTTATTGCTTTTTCTACTAATAATTTTGAAGCTAATACATTTACTTCCCATGTAAGTTTAGAATTTAAATCTCCTGTTGGGTCATTTGCAATATTTGCAAGATGAAAAATTGTATCAATTCCTTCCATTGGAATAGAATCTATATCTAAAATATCAGTTTTAATTAAAGTTAGATTTTTATGTTCCTCTAAATAGTTACCGAACCACATTGTATCAACAACAGTAATCTTATGACCTTCTTTTAGTAAAGTTTCTGTTAATAGTGTTCCAACGTAGCCTGTTCCACCAGTTATTAATATATTTTTCATTTTTTACCTTATTGTTTATGTATATAATTCATGGGTTGTTTTAAAAGTTCTTCTAAATTATCTTTCACCCAACTAATAGTTTTCTCAATACCTTTTTCTAAAGATATTGTGTCTTGCCAATTAAGTGATTCTCTTAATTTACTACTATCCAGTAAATATGCACTATCTTTTCCTTTTCTATCTTCTGTAATTTCTACGTTTTCTTCAAAAGGTATATTTAATTGTTTAGCAATCATTTCAACTAATGATTTAATTGAAATATTTTGTTTGGTTGATATATGATAAATATCTCCTATATTTCCATTATTCAATATTAGGTTTGTTGCTTTTGATACATCATCCATGTGAATAAATGATCTAATAGATTTTCCTCCACCATGTAAAGGTACTTTTTCTTTAATTAAAAAAGAAATAATAGCCTTAGGTACGATTCTATATAGTTGTTGATGTTCTCCAAATACATTTGCAGCTCTTGTAAAAACTACTGGGAAATTATAAGTGTCATAAAAATTTTTTAAACTCATGTCAGCAGCTGCTCTTGATGTTGCATAAGGAGTGCTTGGATTATAATTTCTATGTTCTTTGATTAGACCCTCACATGAACCATATACCTCTGGAGTAGAAATATGAACGTATTTATCCAAAAAATCTAAATTTTTTAATTGATTATGAAATTTTATTGTTGAAACAGTGTTTGTCATATACCAATGTTCAGGTGTATCCCAACTTTGTCCTACCATACTTTGTGCAGCAAAGTTTACTATTTGAGAGATTTTTTCTTTTTTTATTAAATTCATTAATTCATCTAAATTTTTATTTAAATCAAGTTGAGAGAAATGAAGATTATTTAATCTTGAATTCTTTTTATATGGTAAAAATACATTGTTTAATTCTGATGACCTACTTGTTGCAAATACTTCATAATCCTCATTCAATTGATTATTTACAAAATTTGAACCAGAAAAAGAGTTACTTCCTACAATTAATATTTTTTTCACTATTTGAATTCCTTTTGAATAATTGATAATATTTTATCTAAAATGGATTTTGTTGAAATTTGTTTACTTATTTCTATGGGTGATTCTTCCGTCTTTTTATCTAAAGAGTTATAAAGACTTTTTTTATCTGAAAAAGTTAAAACATTTTTATTATGTTTAAAATCGTCTAATGTAGTAATTCCTCTATAAACTAAAGGGATACAATTTGCTGCACTACTTTCAAATAATTTAGGAATGTACATAAAACTTGAGTGTACAACTAATGAGTATTTTGCACTATTATAGATTTCATTTAGTTTTTCTTCTGATTTAATCACTCCTTTTGAGAAAGTTTTAGTTTCAACTATATTATTCCAACCTTCACCGTATATTTCGACTTTAATTTTATCTTGTTGGCAAATCCATTTGACAATTTCTTGTCGAACAACAGCTGGATATATAAATACTTCTATATGTTCATCTCTTTTAATTGTTGATGAATATTTTTCTTTTAATTCATTTAATTTTTCAAAAGTAATTTCATTATTATTAAATAAATTTGTAAGATCATTTACAACAGGATGGTTTTTATAACTTTTAGTAGGTTCAATTACTTCAAAATAATTTTGTCCAACAAATATAACTTTATTCTCTTTTTTTATATTTCCAGAAAATTTAAATATATTATAATCAGGAGTTAAAAATTGGTGTATGATTTTTTCTTCTGGAATTTTTTTATTTTTTAAAGCACTATATATTTCATTTCCTATATAAAATATATAATCTCTTTTTCTTAGATTAAGGGATGAATCATCAAATAATATTAAAGTTGGATCCATAAACCAAATAAAATTAAAAGTATCAGGATGTATTTGTTCATTTCTTAGTCTGTTAATATTAAATGTTAAATGAGGATTAAATTCTTCGATAGATTTTGATCTTCTATAATCATCCATTAGAGTTAATTCATCATTAATATCAAAATAGACATCAAAGCCATTTTCATTAAATAATTTAGATAAAAATTTATAAGTTCTTAAAACAACTTTTCCACCATATTCTGCACTAATGTAAATACGAAGTTTTTCATTAAAATTAAGATGTTTTTTTAGAATTTTATTTTTTAAATCTAAATGAATCTTTTCTTTTTTTTCTAAAAAATTATTTAGTTCGAACTCTACTAAATTTTTATTATCATGAATAATTTTTGTAGGAATTCTAGTTCCTAAGTGAATAAGAGTTTCTGAAAAATTATTGAGAGGTAAATGAATTAAATTTTTTAAATTTTTTTTTCTTATAGGACCATCATAGTAGCATATTTGTAAATTATTATATGGACCAAATACATTTTGTTCTTCAGCTATTTTTAATGCTTCATCAAAATTATCAAAATATATGTCCTCAATTTTACGCACTCTTTCTCCTAAGTATAACTATTATATAATAGCTAAAATAACTTTAAAAGTGGTAAGTCAATGCAGAATTTTGTAGAAAAATATAAGTCTAAATTAAAGTTTTTAGTTGATGAAATTGATTATAAAACTATACAAGAAATAGTTAATACGCTTGACGCTTCAAATAAGCAAGGTGGTAAGATATATATCATTGGCAATGGAGGAAGTGCAGCAACAGCATCTCATATGGTTAATGATTTAGGAGTGGGATTAAAAAGAAGAAATATTAGAAATTTCAATATAGAAAGTCTTGCTGATAATGTTCCTGTTTGTACTGCTATTGCTAATGATATGGGTTATGAGAATATTTTTTACGAACAAGTTAAAGAAAAAATTAAAAAAGAAGATGTTTTAATCGCTATATCATGTAGTGGTAATTCTCTAAATATTTTAAAAGCAGTTGAGTATGGGAAAATAAAAGAAGCAAAAATTATTGGTATCACTGGTTTTGATGGTGGTATTCTGAAACAAAAATCTGATATAAGTTTTCACGTCCAAACAGAAAAAGGTCAATATGGATTAGTTGAAGATATTCATATGATATTAGACCATATGTTATATACATATTTTATAGAAGAATCAAATGAATAAGCTTGCTATTTATGGCGCAGGAGCTTTTGGAAAAATATTTTATAAATGTCTTGATAGAAAAGTTGATTTTTTTATAGATGATTTTTCTCCTTTGATTATGTTATTTGATATACCCATAAAAAAAATAGAGCAAATTCCTAAAGAAACTATAATCTATATTTCAGTGCTACAAGATTCAGTTAAAATTGAAAATCAACTTCTTCAAAAAGGTTTTAAAAATATAATTAGTTTTACAAATTCTGTTAAAAAAATGCCAAATATATTAAAAGAATTATCAAATAGTAATTATTTATGGCTTGTAAAAGACAGATATAAAATGTTAGATGAATCAAAGTTATTAGAATTTAAAGCCCTTTTATTTGATAAAAAAAGTAAAAATATTTTAGAACAAATTATAAATTTAAGAAAAACATTAGATATGAAATATTATATTGATCCCTCTGATAGCGAATATTTTCCAACTGATGTTCCTATTTTAGATAATTTATCAGAAATAAATTTTATAGATTGTGGTGCATATACAGGTGATACAATAGATAAATTAATGACCTACAATAAAAATGTAAATTATTGTATATCTTTTGAGCCAGATATAAAAAATTTGAATAAATTAAATAATCAATTAGAACTCTTGAATAGAGCTTATCCTAAAACAAACTTTTTCGTATATCCTGCTGGAGTATATTCTTCAAATAAAATATTGAATTTTTCAAATAAAGGTATTAATTCTAGTGCAGCCTTAGTTGAATCTTCAGATACAAATGTATTTGTTGTATCTCTCGATAATGTAATTCTAAATTCAAATCCTAATTATATAAAAATGGATATAGAGGGTGCAGAAAAAGAGGCTATTTTAGGTGCACAAAAAACTATCAAGAAATATAAACCAAATTTAGCGATTTGTCTTTATCATAAACCAGAAGATTTATGGGAAATACCTCTTTTGATAAAATCTATAGAACCAACATATGATATGTATCTGCGAGTTCATGAGGATATGGGATTAAGTACAGTTCTTTATTGTATATCTAGAGAAAAGGAGTAAAAATGTATAAATTAGCATTTATTGGAGGAAGTTGTGAGTCTATAGCTGGATATCCACATTTTATTGCCTCTCAAATGGATAGAAGATTTGAAGTTGTATCTGGAGTTTTTAGTTCAAATAAAGAAACAAATAAAAGAACAGCACAAAAGTGGAATGTGAAGTCATATTATGATGATATAGATGATTTAATTAAATATCAAAGAGATAATATTGATGTAATTTCTATATTGACGCCTACTCCTATACATATTCAAGCATTAGAAAAGTTATTAAAATTAGATATTCCAATAATATGCGAAAAACCTTTGGTAAGTTCTTATGAAGATATTAGAAAAATTGAAAAAATTTTAGAAGAAGAAAGACGCTTTTTAGTTGTAACTAATAATTATAGTGGTTACCCCATGGTTCGTGAACTAAAACAAAAGATTTTAAATAATGAATTAGGAGATATTTTACATATCAGATTAAAAATGCCTCAAGAGAGTTTTCTAAGACCTCCTAAAAGTATAAAATATCCTCAAAAATGGCGTTTACAAGATGGCTTTATTCCTATGATTAGTTTAGATTTAGGTGCTCATTTACATCATTTAGCTTATTTTTTATTAGCTGAAGAACCAAATAAAGTAATGGCTACATATAATAGTTTTTCAAAATATAATGTAATTGATGATGTTACTATGTTATTAGAATATGAAAGTGGCATAAAAGGTAGTTTTTGGTTAAGTAAAACAGCTCTTGGTAACAGGAATGGTTTACATATTGAAATATATGGATCAAAAGCAAGTGCTATTTGGCATCAAGAAAATCCTGAAAAATTAGAATTTTCATATTTTACAGGACAAAAAACTATTATAGATAGAGGTAGTGATATTGAAATGGTTCCAAATCCGTTATATCATAGAATGACTCCTGGACATCCATCTGGATACATTGAGTCATTCGCAAATCTTTATAATGATATTGCTAATTGTTTAGATGATTATTTCTTAAGTAAAAGTTTTAATAATAATTATGTTTTTGGATTTGAACATGCAAAAAATGGAATAAAATTATTGCACAATGCTAGTATTTCAAATCAAAATCAGCATTGGCAGATAAATAATAATTTAATATAAGGATAAATTATGAATGATGCACAAATACAATTACAAAATGCATTAACAACAACTTTTCTTGGAAATTTAGCTTTTTTAAGTGAATATGATAATGATTTATTTCATCGAATAGATGAATTATCAAGGATGATTGAAGATGGCAGTTATAAAGAAAGATATGCTTTGGATTTTGTGCAAGAAAATGGAGAGTTTGACATATATGATTTAATTAATAATCGATATTTATATAATAAAATACCAAAAAGAACAAATGATGATTTGATTAAGTGTGTTGAATTTGATGAAAAAGATTCCATTTTTATGTTAGAAAGTATTTTTACAATAAGAAACCCAATAGAAATAGATGATAATCAGAAATTTGATATTCAAGATTTAATTCAATTGAGTAAATTGACTCAAAAAGATGTTTATTCTTATACAAATATTTTAAAAGATTTTTTAGAACATAAGAAGAAAAGATTAAAAAGAATTAGTAAATTTATATTTATAGGTACTCTTTTAGGTAGACATATTCCTAAAATTGCTACAAAGATAGATGCAGATTTATATTTAGTTTGTGAAAGAAATTTAGAAATATTTAGATTGTCCTTATTTACTGTTGATTATACTGTTCTTGCTAAAAAAAATGGAGTAATTTTTTCTATAATGGATGAAGTTATAGATGAAGAAAAAAAGATTTTCAATTTTCTAAGTATTAATCCTTTGGATAATTATTTAATAAAGTTTTCTACAACAGGAATAAATATTCATGAATACATAGATAGAATACTTTCTTCTTTTATGAGTATTAAACCTACTTCATATGATTATAATAGGTATTTATACACTTTTATAAATAGAGCTACAAAAGTTTTAGAGAGTAAATATAGAACTCTATTGATAAATAAAGTAAAAAATAAAATAAATATCTTTGAAAATATTCCTATTCTATTTATAGCTGCAGGACCATCTTTAGATGAAAATATTGAGTGGATAAGAATAAATCAAGATAAGTTTTTTATTGTAACAATTGGAGCTGCATATAAAAAATTATTACGTAATAATGTAAAAATAAATATGATATTTACATTAGATGAACAGTTTGAAGAATTAAATAAAAATCAATTTGATGATTATAATGTTTCATTAATTAATAGTGATACTATAATCATGGCATCGGTTATAACTGATAATAGAATACTAAAGAAATTTAAACAGAGTAATCTTTTTTTATATGAAGTATTTATCCCTTTTCATAAAGATAATTATGCAGTAACTGGTTTTAGTGTTGGTGAAATTACATTATTCTTATTATTAAATATGAATATAAAAGATTTATATTTAGTAGGATTGGATATGGCATTAAATCAAAATACTGGTAATTCTCATTCTACAGGTGAAACATTTGCATCAAGTAAATATGATTTAAAAAAAGAGAATAAGAGTAGAGATTTTTTTGGTTTGAGAGAAGGGACTATAAAAGTTAAAGGGAATTTAGAAAAAGAAGTTTATACAACAGCTTTATATCATACTTCAATTAAATATGTAGAAAAATTTATGGCAATGAAAAATGTAAATGTAAATGTATATAATTTATCGACTCATGGAGCTTATTTTGAGAATTCTATTCCAAAAAGAGTAGAAGAGATTAAAATTAGTAGCTTTGAAAGAATAAATTTAAAGAATAAAGATCTATTGGATTTATTCCAAGAATGTTCATCAACATCATTATGCATCGAATCTAAAGAAAATATAAGTGAAGAAATTAGATTTTTAAAAAATATTTTAGAAAAAGAATTTGTAGATTTTATTCAAAATGATTTTAAAGATTATGATGAATTTTTTAAATCAGTTATTAGTCTAATATCTTTAATTACAGATTATGAATTTATAAAAAGTTCTATTGCTCAGATTTTACGAAATTATCTACAAATAATATTTCCTTATTTGAGTTATCATTTTAATGATATAAAAGTAAAAAATGAAAATAAGAATATAGAGAAAATAAAGAAAATCTTTGTAAAACAGATAGAACAACTTATAAATGATTATATTGGGTTTCTAGAAAAAGTAGAAAAGTAGAGATAAAAATCTCTACTTCCTCTAAAAAATACTATTGAAGTAATCTTAGTACATTTTGTTGAACAGCATTTGCTTGACTGATTGCATATGAACCAGCTTGAGAAATAATGTTTTGTTTGTTGAAGTTTGCAGACTCAGCAGCATAATCAACATCTCTGATAATTGACTCAGCAGCTTTTACATTTGTAGCTTGAGTCATTAAGTTTCTAACCGCAGATTCAACTTGATTTTGAGTAGAACCTATATCCCCTCTATATCCATTTAATGTTCCAATTGCAGCATCAATTTTTGTTTGTTGCGCTCCTGCAATTGTTTGTGTTAATCCATTAGCTGTAAGACCTTTTAATGATGTAACACCAAGACCTGAAGTATTAGATTTGATTGATCCATTAGTAATCGTATCTGCTGATTTTTCACCTACTTGGAATGCTAATCCAGAAGACGCAGAAGTACTTGTTGAACTCATTTGTAATAAAGTCGTACCATTATAGTTTGTTTGTTTTGCAATATTATCTAATTGAGTTAAAAGTTTGTTAATATCTTTTCTAATAGACTCTCTACCATCAGAAGAAGTAGTATCTGTATTTGCTTGAACTAATTTAGCTTTGATTGTATCAAGAATATTTGATTGCTCAGCCATTGATTTATCAGCAATTTGAAGTAAAGAAACAGCTGAATTACCATTTGCGATACCTTGATTGATAGAAGTTGCTTGAGTTCTAAGTTTATCAGCAATTGCCAAACCAGAAGCATCATCAGAAGCCTTATTAATTCTTAAACCAGTAGATAACTTTTCTAAAGAAGTAGTTAAAGTTTTACTAGTATTTTGTGCTGCATCTTGAGCAGTTAATGATGAAACGTTAGTATTAATTCTCATAATAAATCCTTTTAATTATGACACATTGTGATTTGACTCACAGCCTATAACCTTCTTGTTTCTTTTTTAAAGTCTCAAGCATAGAGAGGAAAATCTTTTCATCTCTTCGGAATCCATCGACCCCTAATCTTTATATTGAAAGTATTACATACCATTTCTTAAAATTAGATTAAATTATCTAATCTTTTTTAGGATTACTCCACTTTCAATATGGTTAGTATATGCAAATTGGTCAAACAATGCAAATCTTACGATTTCATGGGTTTTTGTAAGCTCTTTTAAATCTCTATGTAAAGTTTCAGGATTACATGAAATATATATAATTTGTTCAAAATCTTTTGCTAGTGCTCTTGTTGTATCATCAAGTCCTGATCTGGGAGGATCCATAAATATAGTATCAAATTTATAATCTTTTAAATTTACATCTTTTAATCTATTAAAGACTCGTACTTCTTGTAGCCCTTGTACGAACTCTTCGGCACTCATTCTTATAAATTGAATTTTATTTACATTGTTTAATTCACAGTTTTTTAAAGCTGATTTTATAGATGTTTTTGAAATTTCTGTTGCTAGAACTTTATTAAATTTAGTTGATAAGGGAATTGTAAAATTTCCACCACCACAATAAAGTTCACATAAATCATTTGAAGAAGTTTCTATATTGTTTAAAACCCATTCAATCATTTGAATATTTACATTTGTATTTGGTTGTGTAAATCCACCTTCTTGGTAGGCAAATCTGAAGTTTTGGTTATTAATAGTTAATGTTTCATTTATTGCTTCAGAACTAAGTACTATTTTTTGTTTTCTACTTCTTCCCATGATTTTAATATTTAACTTTTTTTCAATTTGTTTTGCTAATTCATTCCACTCTTCATCCAGTTTTTTGTGATAAATCAAAGTCACAAGCATATCTTTTGTTGTGCTTCCTAAAAATTCAACAGTAAACAGTTTGTATGAAAGAGTTAATTCGCTCATCAATAAATCTAAAAGTTTTGGCATGATTTCTTGGATATGTGAACTTACAATTTGGCATGAGTTTATTTCTAAAATGTTTTTATTAAAATCATTCATGGCATAAGATAAAATCTCTTTTCCATTTTTATCTTTTTCCCACCAGATTCTAAATTCAGCTCTATTTCTAAAAGCTTTTTCTTCACTTTTTATGATGTCAAAATCCATAGTTGTAAAGTCTAAAAATCTCTCTTTTTCTCTTTGTAATTTAAAATTTAATTGTTCTTCATACGATTTTTCATATAAAACACAAGAGCCACATTTACCAAAATATTCACAATTCATTTATTTCCTCTTTTATCATTTTAATCGCATCTCCAATATCAAAATATTTGAATACTTTTATACTATTGTACCAAATTGATTTATGATTTTCATTATCCCATCTCCAATCAAATTGATTTTTATTACTTAATACGAATCCTTTTTGACCTAATGCACCTGTTAAGTGAGCTATTGAGGTATCAATAGAAATTATTAAATCTAGTGCACATATCGCAACGGCAGTGTCATAAAAATTCTTAAAATTATTTCCTAATATTTTTATATTTTTATATTTTTTTATTTCTTCATTTCCATCGATTTGAAGAGAATAGAAATTGTATTTTTTATTAAAAAGAGGTTCGAAATCTGATATTCTTAAATTTTTTAATTCAGCAACTTCACTTGTTTTTGAACCACTCCAAACAATTCCTATATTTAATTTATCATTATTTAAAAAATTATTTCTGAATTCAAATATATCTTTTTCATCAACTTTTAAATATTTTGAATCATTTACATCATATATTTTAAAAAAATAAGGAATACTCATCATTGGAAGCATATAATCATATTTATCTTGAGCAAGAATTACATCTTTAAATTTAATATTTGGGTAATTATATGAAAAAAGTTTATTTAAGCTATTTTGTATACCAACAGATAATTCAGAACATTTTATATTATTTAAAAATCTAATGAATTGAATATTATCTCCAAATCCTTGTTCATGATAGATAAGCAAAGATTTATTTTTAATATTTTGGAAGTTATATTCTTTAAATGGTAAATAGTTATAGTTATGTTTTTCTTCAATTAACTTCTTTCTAGATTCAAAATAAGAATAAGCTTTTATATAGTTTCTTTCTAAAAAGTAAATATATGATAAATCAAAATTAGTTTTAGGATTTTTAGCATTGATACTTATCGCTTTTAGTAAATTATTTTTATAGTTTATAATATCAGATTTTTTTTTATATATTTCAGATAAATATATATAAGCATCTTCATTATTAGGATTTATATTCAAAGATAAATCCAAAAATTCTATTGCTTTATTTGTATTATTAAGTTTTATAAAAGATAGTGCAATATTTGAATATATTATAGAATGAGAATTGTCAATTTTCAATGCTTCTTCCCAAATACTGATTGAATCTTCATACATATGCATTGAGAATAAAACATTACCTAACATAAAATAAGCTTCAATAAATTTTGGATTTAAATCTATAGTCATTAAAAAAAAATTTTTTGCATTTTCAAAATCATTTAAAGTAAAAAAGATATTTCCTAACAAATTCCATGTAAGATAGTGTTCTTGTTCAAATTGAAGGATTTCATTACACAATGTTATAGCTTCATTATATTTTTTTGTTTTATAAAAGCTAAGTGCTTTATTATAATTATTTATTAAATCCAAATAATTTCCTTTTTGATTTTTTTAATAAAATTTCCTTTTGATTATATTTTTATTTACAATTTTATATTTAATCTGGAATTATATTGAATTGATTATAATAGCACCATGAAAGAAAATTGGCAACAACAACTACAATCACTATTAAATTGTGATTTAAAAACCTTATATCCACTGGCTAGAAGTCTAAATAGAAAATTAGAATTTTATGTTGGACCTACAAACTCAGGTAAAACCTATAATGCAATGCAAAAGTTAAAAGAGGCAAATTCTGGACTTTATTTAGCACCTTTACGACTTTTGGCATTAGAAGGTTATGAAGATTTAAAAGCTTCAAATATAAATGCTAGTTTAATTACTGGTGAAGAACAAATTCTGCACGAAGAAGCAGCTCATGTTTGCTCAACAATTGAAATGATAGATTTTGATTTAGATGTTGATGTGGCAGTTATCGATGAAGTTCAAATGCTTGATGATAGTGACCGAGGTTGGGCTTGGGTAAATGCAATTATTGGTTGTCCTGCTAAAAGAATTATTATGACAGGAAGCGTTAATGCTCTTGATGCAGTTAAAAGAATTGCTACTTATCTTGATGAAGATTTAGAAATAATAAAACATCAAAGAAAAAATGAATTAAAAGTTTTACCAAAATGGACATCTTTAGATAAATTAGAAGATGGGACAGCACTGATTGCTTTTTCAAGAAGAGATGTTTTACAGTTAAAACAAAAACTTCAAAAAAAATATACAGTTTCAGTAATTTATGGAAATTTATCACCAGAAGTAAGACGAGATGAAGCTCAAAGATTTAGAGAGAAAAAGAGTCAAATTTTAATCGCAACTGATGCAATTGCTATGGGATTAAATCTTCCTATTAAAACAATATTATTCACAACTGATACAAAATTTGATGGTGTTAGTAAAAGAAAAATTACAGTTAATGAAATAGTTCAAATAGCAGGTCGAGCAGGGCGTTATGGACATTTTGAAGCTGGTTATTTAGGTGCAACTAGAAGAGATGTTTTAGATCATGTTAGACTTGAATTTGATAGTCCAATAAAAACTATAAAACCTCCTTTTAAAGTAAAAATAAATAATAATCAGCTGGAAGCACTTGCAGCTCACATAAAAACCAACTCTTTGACAAAAGTATTAAAGTTTTTTGCTGATAATATGTATTTTTCAGGTCCATTTATAGCTGCAAATATTTCATCTATGATTGAAGCTGCAAAAATTGTTGATACTAGATTTAATTTAAAACTTGAAGATAAATATCTTTTAGCTCAAGCTCCAATAACAACAAAATCAACTATTATTTTACAAGCTTATGAAGCTTATATTGCAAGTGTTATTAAGAAAAAAGTTTGTCATTATAAACCATCGATTACACTACCCAAAAAAGCAATAACTCAAAGGGATTTACTTTTGGTTGAAGATGAGGTTAAAAAAATATCTTTATATTTATGGCTTTCATATAAACTTCCTGAACTTTTTCCTGACCATGATAAGGCGTATATTTTAAGAAATTCTTTTAACTCTTTTATTGAAAAATCTTTAAAAGGAAATTTAATAGAAGAAGACAGCTCTAAAAAACCTTTTTCAAAACCATTTCCAAGACGCGAGAATGATTCAAAAGAATCAACAAACCGTAAAAAAGATTATAGACCAAGAAGGCGAAAAACAATTTAATAAAAAATTAGCTAAAATTATAGACTTTCAAAGCCCTAAAATATGTACAAGGATTTAATATCGTGTTTGGATTTTTAAAAATCAACGAAGATTTATTTTATAAAGAATTGCTGTCTGAAAATTTTGATAGTGCAAAAATCCAAAAGTACATAAAAAAAGGTATTGACCTAAATAAAAGAGATGAAAAGGGTAAAACTATTCTTTTCACATTAGTAGCTAAAAGAAAACTTGAAGCTATTAAACTTTTAATAAAAAACGGGGCAGATTTAACCATCGAAGATAACTTTAGAAAAACTGTTTTAGATGAAGCAGTTGAGCGCTCAGATGGAATTATGATTCGTTTTTTATTGGATAATGGTTATTCAATAAATCACCAAAATAGTGCAGGTAGAAGCATATTTCAAGATGTAGCACTGTTTGGAAACAATAAAGTTTTTCAAATCTTTATGAATTATAATGCAGATTTTAACCAAAAAGATTATTACGGTAAAACAGTATTATTTGATGCTGTTGAAGGTGGAAACCTAGTTATTTTAAAAGATATTATAAATAATATAAATAACATAAATGTTTTAGATGAGAATCATCAAACAGCACTTTTTAGAGCAGTTTTAAAAGATGATATTTCATTAGCAACTGAATTAGTTTTACATGGAATAAACGTAAACTTTTTAGATAAAGATGGCCAAAATGTACTTTTTAATGCAATTTTACAAGGTGTTAAAAATCTTCCTTTTATTGAACTTCTAATTAAAAAAGGTATAAATTTAAATATTGTTGATAATTCTCATAAAAATATTATCAATGAACTTTTATATGTGTTTGATTTGCAAAAAAACTCTATAACTGAATTAGAGGGAAAATATAAAACAATTACACCAGAAAAAGAGTATATGCCTTTAGCATTTTTATTTATTGAGCAAGGTATTGAAATTGATAGAGCGGATGAATATGGAAAAACAACTCTGCAAAGGGAAATTGAGAATAAGAATTTTACAAATATAGAATTTTTATTAAATTGTGGAGCTGATGTAAATATTTGTGATGAAAATGATAAAAATATCATTTATAAAGAGATATTAAAAGGTTATTCAAATTATAAAATGATTGACTTTTTAATGTCTCATGGAGCAAATATTGATGCTCGAGATTTTGATGAAAAAACTGTTGTTGATGATATTGTAGAAATAATTGCAGTAACAAAGGGTTTTAAAAAAGCGAGCCCATTTTTATTAGGTTTGATTAAGGGTGATGAAAAGTATGATGTTTTACTAAAAAAAGTTCTTACATTTAGACCAAATATTGAAAGACAAAGATTAGATGGAACAAATATCTTATTTGATATGGTTTTATATAATGATTTTGAGACTTTAAAAACAATTATTAATTATGGAATAAATTTAAATATCAAAGATAAAAGAGGTTATAGCCCATTGATGCATATGGTTGATGAGGGTTTAAAAATAAAAGATAAAAAAGAGAAAGACTCATTTATTGAAAGATTAGTCTATTTCTTAAAATATAGAGTAAGTGTTGATATTCAAGATAATGATGGACGAACTGTAATTCATAAAGCTGTAATTGCAAATGATTTAGTTGTTGTTGAAAAACTTTTAACTAAAAAAGCTGATTTGAGTATAAGAGATATTCATGGAAGAACTGCTCTTCATCATACCCAATGGCATGGAAACTACAAAATTGCACGATGGCTAATTTCTGCTGGTGCTGATATGAATTTACCTGATAATTCTGGATTTACATTATTAAATTATGCAGCTATTTTTGGACATACAAGATTAATTATTGCTTTAATTGCTTCTGGAGTTTTAATGTATAACCGAAATCCAAAGAATGTAAAAGTTGCGCAATTTTTTAGGGATAGAGATAATAAATTAGATAAATTATTATCACGTAATATTGATGATGATAAAATGCGCTTAGCAGTTCAAGAGGTTGTTGAAAACCTAAGAAAAGAGATAAATGAAGTTTTACAATAATAAGGAAAAGAATGTTTAATAAATCAATTATAGTTTTAGCAGCAGGTGCAGGTACAAGAATGAAATCAGATACTCCAAAGGTATTACATAAGATTTCTGGAAAACCAATGTTATATTATTCAATAAAAGAAGCATTAAAATTAAGTGATGATATTACAGTGGTTTTATTTCATCAAGCACAAAGAGTTCAATCTGAAATGGAAAAATATTTTTCAAATATAAATTTTGTAATTCAAGATCATGCTAATTATCCAGGAACTGGTGGTGCAGTTATGGGAATTACTCCAAAATATGAAAAAGTTTTGGTTTTAAATGGTGATATGCCTTTGATTCAATCAAGTGAATTAGAAAAATTTGACATAGATGCAACGATTGTAATGTCAGTTTTAGAGTTAGATAGTGCAGATGGTTATGGAAGAGTAATAATTGAAAATGGAAATGTTAAAAAAATAGTTGAACAAAAAGATGCAAATTCTACTGAATTAGCAGTTACAACTGCAAATGCAGGAATTTACCAATTTGAAACAAAATTTTTACTTGAGAATCTTCCAAAATTAAATAATAACAATGCTCAAAAAGAGTATTACATTACTGATTTAGTGGAAATGGCTATAAATCAAAATAAAGTTTTAAAACCACTTGCTGTAAATGAGGAAAACTTTAAAGGTGTAAACTCAAAAGTAGAATTAGCAGATGCTGAGGTGATTCATCAAAATAGAATCAAAAAAGAGTTTATGAAAGCTGGCGTTATTATGAGATTGCCTGATACTATTTATATAGAAGAGGGAGTAGAGATTGAAGGTGAATCTATCATTGAAAATGGAGTTTCTCTTCTTGGAAACTCAAAAATCATAAACTCTCATATTAAAACAAACTCAGTTGTTGAAGACTCAATTGTAAAAGATAGTGATGTTGGACCAATGGGACGAATTAGACCAGGAAGTGAACTAAATAAAACGCACATAGGAAACTTTGTAGAGACAAAAAAAGCAATTTTAAATGGTGTAAAAGCTGGTCATTTATCATATCTTGGAGATTGTTCAATTGATGAGGGAACAAATATTGGTTGTGGAACAATTACTTGTAATTATGATGGGGTAAATAAACATCAAACAATTATAGGTAAAAATGTATTTGTGGGTTCTGACACACAATTTGTCGCACCTGTAAATATTGAAGATGATGTATTAATCGGAGCTGGTTCAACTGTAACTGGAAATGTGAAAAAAGGCGAGTTATATTTAACAAGAGCAAAAGCAAAAACTATTGCAGGTTATTTTTACAAACATTTTTCAAGTAAAAAATAAAAGATTCTAAATGTTATTAAAAAATAAAAAAATATTAGTTGGAGTTTGTGGCTCAATTGCTATTTATAAAACTTTAGAGCTTATTAGACTTTATATAAAAGCTGGTGCACAAGTACGAGTTATTATGACTGATGGGGCAAAAAAGTTTATAAATCCAATTACTTTTGAAGCAATCTCTCAAAACAGAGTTTTAGATGAATCAAGTGAAAATTGGGATAAATCTCAAGATTATAATCATATAGATATTGGGAAATGGTCAGATATTTTTGTAATTGCACCAGCAAGTGCAAATACTATAAATGCTCTTGCAAATGGACTAGGAAATAATTTGCTTTTACAAACAGCGCTTGCCTATCCAAGAATGAAATTAATTGCACCAGCAGCAAATACAAATATGTTAAAAAATCCAATTACACAAGCAAGTCTTAAAATGCTAAAACTTTGTAATTATGAGATTATCTCATCACAAACAAAAGAGTTAGTTTGTAAAGATGTTGGTGATGGAGCGATGGCAGAACCAGCTGATATTTTTGATGTAACATGTAAAGAATTACTTAAAAATGATTATTGGATAAATAGAAAAGTAGTATTAAGTGGTGGTGGAACAATAGAAAAAATCGATGAAGTAAGATATATTTCAAACTTTTCATCTGGAAAAATGGCTTCAAATCTAGCACGTGCTTTATATTATAAAGGTGCAGATGTTTGTTTGGTTAGTTCTAGAGGTTATGAAAACTTACCAAAAGATATTCACATAATAAAAGTTGAAAGTTCAAATGAGATGTATGAATATTTAGTTGATTCTATTAGAGTTGCGAAAAAAGGAGTTTTAACAAAACCCACTTTAATGGATAATTCAACTCCAACTTTAATTATGAAGCGACCATTTTTGTTTATGGTGGCAGCGGTTAGTGATTATGTTCCAGCTTTTCCACAAGAAGGAAAATTAAAAAAAGAGTTAATTGGCCCACATTGGAATTTAGAATTAAAACAAAATATGGATATTTTAAAGTCTTTAGAAAAAGATGGAATTATAACTATCGGTTTTAAAGCAGAAATGGATGAAACAACTGCATTAAATAGTGCAACTAGAATGTTAGAAAATAAAAATCTTGATGGAGTTTGTTTGAATATTTTAAATGAAGAGAATAGTTTTGGAAGTGAAAATAATAATATAGAATTGATATTAAAAAACAACTCTTTTGAATTTAAAGGTTCAAAATTAGATGTTTCATTAAATATTTTAGAAAAATTAGAAGAAGAGTTTAATAGTTATGAGTGAAATTAAAATACCTAAACATGTTGCCATAATCATGGATGGAAATGGAAGATGGGCAAAAGAGCGAGGTCTAAATAGAACTGCAGGTCATGAAGAGGGAGCAAAAACAGTTCGAAAAATTACTTCTTATTGTTCAGATATAGGAATAAAATATTTGACTTTATATGCATTTTCAACGGAAAATTGGGAGAGACCAAAATTAGAAGTTGAGTTTTTGATGAAACTACTTGATAGATATTTAAAAAAAGAGTTAAGTGTCTATTTAGAAAATAATATTAAATTTAAAGCCATTGGTGATATTAGCAGATTTTCAAAAACGTTGCAAAATACAATTTATGAAACTCAAAATAAAACGGCAAGTTGCACAGGACTCACGCAGGTATTAGCTTTAAATTATGGTTCAAAAAATGAAATAATAAGAGCCATAAAAAAATTAAATGAATCAAATCTTGAAATCACAGAAGAGAATTTTGAAACTTGTCTAGATACAGCAGGAATGGGTGATGTTGATATATTAATACGAACAAGCGGAGAAGTACGACTTTCAAACTATCTATTATGGCAAAATGCCTATGCGGAAATGTTTTTTACTCAAACCTATTGGCCTGATTTTAATGAATCGGAGTTAGATGATATCTTAAGTGATTTTAGTAATCGTGAGAGAAGATTTGGAGCTATTTAGTTTTATTTTTGGTATCTGCTTTGGTTCATTTCTAAATGTACTAATTTTAAGACTTCCATTAAATCAATCAGTTGTAACAAATAGAAGCAGATGCCCAAAATGTAATCATTTAATTTATTGGTATCATAATATTCCACTCTTTTCATATTTATTCCTTAGGGCAAAATGCTCTTATTGTGGGGGAAAAATATCATTTTTGTATTTTTTTATTGAGTTAATAAGTGGGATTATAACTTTAGCTCTATTTTTAAAACTTGGATTAAGTCAAGAGTTTATTTTTATGTGTTTGGTATCTTATGTTTTAATTGTTTTGTCATTTATAGATTTAAAATATAAAGCAGTACCAGATTATCTACTTTTGATAGTTTTTATACTCTCTTTTTTTGCTACAAATTTTTCTATAATAGAATCTTTTAAAAATGCATTTTTATTTGCAGGTGCTTTTGTTTTATTAAATTTTGTAATTACATTTTATATACAAAATGTAAAATCAAAGCTTCTCAAAGATGAAAGTTTAAAAAATCAGGAAGCTTTGGGTGAGGGAGATATTCCAATAATTGCAATGTTAGGAATTATACTTGGAGTAAGTGGTGGAGTATTTGCTATATTTTTAGCTGCTTTTTTTGCTATAATACCATCAATCTATTCAAATTTTGTAAAAAAAGATATTCAAACTCCATTTATTCCCTATTTAGTTTTAGGCTTTTTTACTGAATACTTTTTTGATTTAGAAACAATTATAAAGGCCTTTTATTGAAATTAAAACAATATTTACACTCTCAATTAGCAATTACATTTTTCCCTATATTTTTAGGACTTTTTTTTATAACTTCAGTTATATTTTTAGTTAAGATCGCAGCACTAACTTCAATAATAACCCTTAATTTCGCAGAATTATTTACATTATTTACTTATGCTATTCCTCAAATTGTATTTTTTACTATGCCTATTTCATTTTTTTTATCGTTGGTTATTTGTCTTGCTAAATTAGCAGCTGAATATGAACTTACGGTAATTACCTCTTTTGGTTTAAATCCTGTAAATATCTTAAAAATATTTGCCCCAGTTACTTTACTTTTATCTGCAATGTTACTTGTTATTTCTGTGGGCTTAATTCCTAAAACTAAGTTTTTAACAAAACAATTTTTAGATAAAAAGAAAAAAGAGGCAAATTTTAATATAAAACCAAGTCAATTTGGACAAAAGTTTGGAGATTGGTTAATTTATATAGATGGTAAAGATGATAAGGTATACGATCAAGTAAAACTTTTTAAAACAGAAAAAAATGAGGATCAGTTTATTGTTAGTCAAACGGCAATTTTAGACAATGAAAATGGTTCTTTGAGTTTTAGATTAATAGATGGAAAAGCTTTTATTATTGATGAAAAAGAGTTTAACCAAATTGATTTTAAATCAATGTATATTAATGACTCTATTGCTGATAGTAAGTTGGGAATTTTTACAGATTCTTACTCTTTTTGGAAAGAGAATATAAAAAATAATGTTGATATTGATGATTTGACATTTTATGTATTAACTGCATTGTTCCCATTAATATCACTGTTTTTAGTAATTACTTTTGGATATTTTAACCCAAGATATGAGAAAAATAGGGCAGTTTTTTACTCTTTGCTAACAGTTGTTTTATATTATGTTTTAATAAAATTAGTTGGAGATAAGATTTTACTACATGCTTTATATATAGTACCAACTATTTGGATTATTGGAACATACATTTTGTATTCAAGAACAATACAAAAAGAGTATTAAACAATAAATGAATCTAAAATTTGTAATCTCTTATGATGGAAGTTTGTATCAAGGAAGTCAAAAACAACCAAATGGTTTGACTATCGAAGATAAACTTTTATTTGCTTTTAGAAAAATAAATATTGAAACAAATATAGTTTTAAGTGGTAGAACTGACAAAGAAGTTCATGCAACTGGACAAGTTTTTAACTGTATTGTTCCTGATTTTTGGAGTGATTTTTTTAAGCTAAAAGAGGTTTTAAATAGAAATCTGCCAACTTCGATTAAAATACTAAAAATCTCAAAAGTAAAAGATGATTTTCACTCAAGATTTCATGCAAAAAAAAGAGATTATAGGTATATAATTACTTCAAAACCAACGACTCCTTTTAATGATAAATTTATTACTTATGTTCCTTTTGTTGATGAAGAGTTATTAAAACTAGCAATAAAAGAGTTTATAGGAGTTTATGATTTTAAATATTTTCATAAAACAGGAAGTGATAAAGATATAACAGTAAGAGAGATTTATAATACAAGTTTTTATAAGTATAAAGATATTTATATTTTTAAATTTACTGCAAATTCGTATTTACGTTCTCAGATTAGATTAATGGTTGGATTTTTATTAGCAATCAATGATAAAAAATTAACTATAGAAGATTTAAAAAAACAGTTAAGATTAGAAAAAAATATTTTTAAAACACCAGTAAAGGCAAATGGATTATATCTAGCAAAAATAAAATATTAAAGGTTTAAAATGTTTTTAAAAAAGAAGAAATTTTATACTCTCTTAGACATAAAAAATCAGATAGTTTTTACGCCTTTATTATTTATTTTCTTATTATCAATAATTGCTTTTATAGCAATTTTCTTTTTTTTAGAGTATGAAAAAAGAAGTAAAATAGAGAGATTACTACAAAATGAGAATTTTTATAAAAAAGAAATTCTAAGAACATATATTTCTAGTATAAAATACAACACAAGTACTGGGTTTGATGATATTGAAAATGATTTAAGTAACTATATTTATGAAATAATTGGTTACATAAAAGCAAAAGAGATGAATCAAAAAGAGTTTAATATAAATCTTTTAAAACCATATTTACAAGAGATAGAAACAAAAGAAGAAATAAAGTTTTTGATTTTTGATAATCTTCATTATAATGTTTTATATGGTGAAGAGATTCTTAATAATCTAATTGAACTTACAAATTCAGAAAATAAAACAGACCAATTTAAACAACATATGTTAAGAAATATTGAACATATTGGTGATAATAATCTTATGTACAACATTGATAATCAAAAAAGTATTATCCAATTGAGTTATATTAAAAATATTGAATTTTTAAATCTATTTATTGGGGCATATTCAAGAATAGATGACATGAAAGTTTTAACAAAAAAGGCAATTCTAGACTCTATAGTTGATAAAAGTAAAACTTTAAATAATTCATATTTATATTTTTATGATGTAATGGAAAATAAAGTACTAAATTATAATATGGATGGAAAAGTTCAAGATTTAAAAGATATTGCAAATTTTCATGAAGAGAGTAAAAATGACTCTTCATATACTTTCCAAAAATATCAATATAAAATTTTTATAAAAACTAATCTCTCAAATAAAGGGATAAAAAAGATAAAAAGTGAATATCAAACTAAACTTGTAACATTTTTTTTATTGGTAGTTTTTATAGCTTTATTATTAATCGTTTCTGCTGTTTTTTTTGGAAGATTCATAAATACTATTTTTAATAGATATGATAAAAGATTGCAAAGAAGAAATCTCTTATTTAAAAAATGGAAAGAGAGATATGAATTAGCAATTATCGCTTCAAATGATGGTTTATGGGATATGGACTTAAAATCAAAGGAAATATTTTTCTCAAATAGATGGCTTGAAATGTTTGGTTATAAAAGAAATGAGATTCAGACCTTTGATGAATGGTTAGCGTTAGTTCATAAAGATGATAAACAAAAGGTTATCCAAGAGTATGAAAATCATATTAATAAAAAGAGTGAACATTTTATTTGTGAATATAGATTAAAAGATAAATGGAACAATTATAAGTGGATATTAGTTCGAGGTAAAGAGTTTAATTCAAATAGAATTTTAATGATGTCAATGAACATTGATGATAGAGTTAAATTAATAAAAGAGTTAAGGGATGTTGAGTTATTAACTGAGTTTGGAAGAATTGTTGTTTTTAGATGGGAAAATGATAAAAATTTAAGTGTTAAATTTGTATCAAAAAGTATTAGCACTTATGGATATGAAGTAAAGGATTTTGAAAACAAAAGTAATTTCTTTGATTTTGTACACAAAGACGATTTAGAACAGTTAAGAAATGTGATAAGCGCAGCAATATTGGAAGATGCTGACTCTTTTAATTGTATCTATAGGGTTATAGATAAAAATAAAGAGATAAAATGGGTTTATACAAGAGCTATTTTAATAAAAGATGATTATGCAAATGTTATTGGTTTTTATGGATATTTAAATGATATAACAAATCTTAAAATAAATGAAGAAGAGTTAAAACAAAGGGTTGAACTTGAAGTTGAAAAAAATCTAGAAAAAGATAGATTATTAGTTCAACAAAACAAGTTAGCATCTATGGGTGAAATGTTAGGAAATATTGCTCACCAATGGAGACAACCTTTAAATAATATCAATTTATTAATCTATTATATTAGAGATTCATATGGAAAACTTCCAAAAGAAGAGTTAAATGAAACTATAAAAAATGCAAAATTACAAATTGATTTTATGTCTCAAACAATTGATGATTTTAGAAATTTTTATAAACCATCAAAAGAAAAAAAACTATTTAATATAAAAGAGTCAATTATTCAAAGTTCTAAAATAGTTAAATCCTCTTTAGAAAGAAACTCAATTGAATTAAAGATTGAAGCTTTAGATTTGCTGATTGATAGTTATGAAAATGAGTTTGAACAAGTAATCGTAAACATATTAAATAATGCAATAGATGCAAAAATATTAAAAGATAAAATCATTAAATTTAAAGCTCTAATTGAAATAAAAGTTTATAAAGAGGATAAAACTTTTTTTATCTCAATTTTTAATAATTGTGGAAATATAGATGAAAAAATAATCGAAAGAATCTTTGAACCGTACTTTACAACAAAGTTTGAAAATCAAGGTACGGGAATTGGTTTATATATGACAAAAGTGATTATAGAAAAAAATATGAATGGGAAAATTGAGGCCATAAATAAAGATGATGGTGTAGAGTTCCTAATAAAATTAAATGGTTAAAATAACTTTTGCTATAATCTAAGAATATATATTTAAGAGAGAAAATATGCAAAATTTTAAAACAAGAGTTTTGTTAGTTGAAGATGAAGAACTTGCAAGAAAAACTTTAGCTTTTTATTTGAATACAATTTTTGATGAAGTAATTTTAGCTTGTGATGGGGAAGAAGCACTTTTAATCATAAAAGAGAATGAACAGAATAATAAAAACTTTGATTTAATATTAACAGATTTAAATATGCCAAATGTAAATGGTATGCAGATGATTGATGAGATTTTAAAATTTTCTCCAAATCAAAGATTTATAATTGTAAGTGCTCACAAAAATGAAGAGGATTTATTAAAGCTTATTAATTTACGAGTTTGTGGATATTTTGTTAAACCTTTAAATATAGATAATATGATGGAGATGTTACAAAAGGCTAAAGAAGAAGTAATCTTAGATAAACAGCCAATAATTAAAACTAACAATTTAATTCCTTTAAACAATAGCTATACTTTTGATTTGACAAATAATAAGCTTTATCATAAAAATCTAATAGTGAAACTTTCAAAAAAAGAGTCGGAAATTTTAGATGTACTTATAAAAAATTTAGGTGTTGTAATTCCTATTGAAAGATTTAAAGAAGAGGTTTGGGATAATATTAATATTAATGATTCATCTTTGAGAACAGTAATGAAAAGATTAAAAGATAAAATTAAAGATGATGATTTTATTATTTCCCATAAAGGTTATGGATATATAATTGAAAAGGTTTTAACTAAATAAGATATAAGAGGCAAAACCTCTTATATCTTTTATGCAGTAACTACTTGAGCTTTTACTCTTGCTTTTTGGATAAGATAAATTGCTATCATTATAGAAATACCAATCAAATATGAAATAAAATGACTTGGTAAATGTAAATGAGTTGCCATTATTTTTGGTAAAAACATAAATGGAACAACACCTAAAAATATAAATCTTTCTAAAATAGTTGTTTTTGTAATAAAATATCCCTGTGTAAAACAAGAGAATGCCATCATACCTACAAATGCTGTACAGAATATTACTGCTATTTCCATAGGATTTGTAATCCAAATCCAACCAGCAGGATTTGCAGGATTTAATGGATCCACTCCTGAAATTAATAATAACTCTGAGTTAAAAAAGAACATAAATGGCAAAATTGCTGTTCTAATATCATATTTGAATCCTTGAATTCCTACTTTAATTGGGTCTGCTTTTGCAATTCCAGCAGCTGCATAGGCTGCTAGTCCAACTGGTGGAGTAACATCTGCTAAAATACCAAAATAAAATACAAACAAGTGAGCTGCAATTGCAGGAATTAAAAATCCATTATCAGCAGCTAGTGTTAAAATAACAGGTGCAGTTAATGAAGCCATTACAATATAATTTGCAGTTGTTGGTAATCCCATTCCTAAAATCAATGAAATAATAGCTGCAAGAATTAATATAGCAAAAATATTTCCATTAGATAAAGTCTCTACAACTTCTAATAAAACTTGACCAAGACCCGTTAGTGTAATTGAACCTACAATAATTCCAGCAATCGCTGTTGCAATTGCAATAGGAACCATATTTTTAGCACCACTTATCATTCCTGCTAAAATATCAACAAATCCACTTAACCATATATCTTTTGTAATTTTTTCTTTTGCTAAATATGCCCTAAATGGATGTTGTACAACCATTAATAACATTAACAGCATAATTGCATTAAAAGCAGCACTTGCAGCACTCTCTCTTAATATCATAAGTGTGAATAATAAAAACAAAATAGGAATTAAATAGTGAATACCTTTCATAAATGTTTCAAATTTAGGAGGAATATCTTCTTTATTCATTCCCTTAAGTCCTAATTTAAGAGATTCTAAATGTACAATATAAAAAAGACCAAAGTATGACACAAATGCTGGAATAAATGCAGTAACAACAACATCAGTATAAGACATTCCTAAAAACTCTGCAATAATAAATGCAGCAGCTCCCATAACTGGTGGCATTAATTGTCCATTTGATGAAGATGAAACTTCAACAGCTGCTGCTTGTTCTGGTCTAAATCCTGTTCTTTTCATAAGTGGAATAGTAAATGTTCCAGTTGTAACTGTATTTGCTATAGATGAACCACTAATGATACCTGCAAATCCAGATGCAATTACAGATGCTTTTGCTGAACCACCTCTATATTTTCCAAGTAATGAGAATGCTAAATTTATGAAATATTCACCAGCTCCAGCTTTATCTAATAAAGAACCAAAAAGTACAAATAAAAATACAAATCCAGCTGAAACTCCAAGGGGAACGCCAAAAATTCCCTCTGTTGTTAAAAACATGTGACCTGCAAGTTTATTTAAACTAGCACCTTTATGAATAATTAATTCAGGCATATAAGGACCTAAAAAGTCATATGCTAAAAATATAACTGCAATTAAACTTAATACAAATCCTAATACTCTTCTTCCTGCTTCAAGTAAAATTATAACTCCAATTATTGCAATAATAATATCTACATTTGTGTAATCCCCAGGCCTTAATGAGATTTCATTATAAAATAGTGCAATATATGAAGCAGTTGCTAATCCAATAGCAGCAAAGGTATATCCAAACCATCTAATTTTTTTTAAAAAATAAGGTCTTCTCATCATTGGGTAAATAAAAAATGCTAGAACAATACCAAATGATAAGTGAATTGATCGAGAAATTGTTGAATTTGTTGGTTCAATTACAATATATAATTGAAATAATGACCACGCAAGTGCAATTATTGATATTAGCCAAAATTCATAGTGTTGTGAACCAAAAACTCTTTGTCCCTCAAGCTCATTAATAACGGCTTCAGTTTCATGCATTTGTTCAACTTCGAGTTGGGAAATTTTATGAGGTTTTTCTTCATAAATTGCCATAGTAAATCCTTTTTATAATAGGTGAAATTTTGTTCCCATACTTCATCCAAATATATATTTTAAATGAAGTATGAAAATAAGAGTTATCTAAGGATTTAATCCTTAGATAATTGTATTTATAATAATCCAGCTTCTTGGAAATATTTTTTTGCACCCTCATGTAAAGGAGCTGATAATCCATCAAGTAGAGATTTTTTTGTAATTTGACTATATGCTGGGTGTAATTGTTTAAATTCATCAAAGTTTTCTAAAATAGCTTTAACAACTGTATAAACTGCATCAACACTAACATCATCACTTGTTACAAGTACTGCTTTTACCCCAAATGTTGGTATATCAGCATCATTTCCTTTATAAATTGAACCAGGAACATTTGCTTTTGCAAAATATGGATATTTTTTAATTAAAGTATCAACATTAGCTCCTTCAATTGGAACAATTTTTACATCAACTGAATTTGCAGCATCTTGAATATTTGCTGTTGGATGTCCAACCATATAAAAATATCCATCTATTTTATTATCTCTTAATGCATCTGGCATTTCAGAAGCTTTTAGTGCACCTGCAAATTTTAAATCTTCTTTTTTAATTCCACTTTCATCAAATAGAGTTAAAGCAGTTGCTTCATTTCCACTTCCTGGATTTCCAAGATTAATTCTTTTTCCTTTTACATCTAGTAAAGAATTGATATTTGCATCTTTTCTAGTAACTAAAGTTAATAATTCAGGATAAATTGCCATTACAGATTTTAATTTAGGAATTGCAGCATCTTTGAATGCTCCCTCACCTCTGCTTGCTTGATAAACAATGTCAGATTGAACAATACCAAAATCAAGTTCACCATTTTTGATAGTATTTACATTATAAACAGAACCTCCAGTTGATTCTACAGAACATCTAATTTTTGTCTCTTTTTTATATTGATTAACTAATCTACAAATAGCTCCACCTGTTGGATAATAAGTTCCTGTAACTCCACCTGTTCCAATAGTAACAAACTCAGCAGCAAATGCTGGAACTGATAACATACCAATTAATGCAGCAGTTGCAATTTTTTTACCCATTGGGATTTCTTTAGATCTTGTCATTTTTTCTCCTTAGTTTTAATTACATAATCACTAGCCAAATAATTATATCAATAAATTAATCTTAATACAATACAAATAAACTGATTAATTATGCAAAAATTATATATTAATTACAAATTAAAATTTAACATAGAATAAATTTATGTTTACTTAAATAATATTTAAACTAAAATATTTAGAGTATAAATTTTACACATTTTGTAAATTTAAAAATTTTAAAAATTTAAAATAAAATACTTGACAAATAAAGACTCAATAGGTTATAATTCTTTAGCAGTTTAAGATACTGAGTGCTAAATTATGAAAATGGTCGTAATCCATGATAGATAAAAAAGAGTTTTTATTACAGTCAATTATTAAAGCTTATATTGAGCACTTAGAACCAATTGGTTCAACTCAATTAAAATCTATGTATGATATTACTTATTCACCAGCGACTATTAGAGGATACTTTAAAAAGTTAGGTGATGAGGGTTATCTTGCCCAAGAGCATATAAGTAGTGGAAGAACTCCAACTACGGAAGCTTTAAAACAATATTGGCAGACTAAACTTAATTTTAAACTAAAAGGTGTAAATTTACGAGCATTAGAGTATTTTGCTTCAAATATAGGGCTGTCTGTTTTTATAAAAAAAGAGAAATCTGATATATTAAAAGATATATTAAATGTTGAAAATAGATATATGATATTAGAATTTTCTTCATTTGCTATTAGTGTAAAATATTCAGATGCACTTTACAGATTTTTAAATGATATGATAGGTTTAGATTTAAAAGATATTACGAAGGTTTCTAAAGATGTGGGTGCTTATGAGGTTTATGAGTCTATAAATCAAACCCTACAAACTTCAGACTTTCAGATTTTTAATTATAAAGAGTTTCTAAATCTAGCTTTGAATTATGATTTTGATGAATATACAATAAACAGTTTTTTAAAAGGTCAAATTTTAGATGAGTTAAAAGAGGGTTTATATTTTGATAAGTTTTTACCATCAAATTATATTGGAATTTGTAATTATTGTAAAATCAATAACGAAGATGTTAAAATGTTAGTTATTGGTGAACTACCAAAAGATTATGAATATTTTTATGAAAAAATTACAACTTTTTAGGAGATAAATGTGAGTGAAGAAACAAAAGAAGAATTAATAAAAGAAGAGACAGCTGAACAAGAAGTTCAAGGTGAAGTTGTGGAAGAAACAACAAAAGAAGAAACGTTAGAAGAAAAAGTTGCAAGATTAGAGCAACAATTAAAAGATAGTGAAGATAAATATTTGAGAGTTCATGCTGATTTTGAAAATATCAAAAAAAGATTAGAGAGAGAAAAATATCAAGCAATTGATTATGCAAGTGAAAAATTTGCAAAAGATTTATTAACTCCAATTGATACTTTAGAGTTAGCATTATCATCTACAAATACACAATTGGATGCACATGAATTGCTTGAAAAAGTAAAAGAGGGAATCTCTTTAACAATCAAAAACTTCAATACAACATTTGAGAAACATAACATTACAAAAATTGAAACAGATGGTGAGTTTGATCCAAATGTACATAATGCTGTAATGCAAGTTGATAGTGCTGATCATGAAGATGGTGCAATTGTTCAAGAGCTTCAAAAAGGTTATTTATTAAAAGATAGATTATTAAGACCAGCAATGGTTTCAATCTGTAAGAAATAGATAATTTGACCGTGATGTCATAAAACTAGATAGATTTGAAAAGATATAAATTAAATAAAAAAATTAAAACTTGATAAGGATATAAAATGAGTAAAGTAATTGGAATAGATTTAGGAACAACAAACTCTTGTATAGCAGTTTATGAAGGTGGGGAAGCTAAAATTATCCCTAATAAAGAAGGAAAAAATACAACTCCTTCAATCGTTGCATTCACAGATAAAGGTGAAGTTTTAGTTGGAGATCCAGCAAAAAGACAAGCGATTACAAATCCAGAAAAAACTATTTATTCAATCAAAAGAATTATGGGTCTAATGATGGATGAGCCAAATGCAAAAGCTGCTCAATCAAAAGTTGGATATAAAATTGTTGATAGAAATGGTGCTGCAGCTGTTGAAATTGGTGGAAAAGTTTATACTCCACAAGAAATTTCTGCAAAAATTTTATCAAAATTAAAAGCAGATGCTGAAGAGTATTTAGGAACAGCTGTTACTGATGCTGTTATTACAGTTCCTGCATACTTCAATGATGCACAAAGAAAAGCAACTCAAGAAGCTGGAACAATTGCTGGTCTTAATGTATTAAGAATCATCAATGAGCCAACAGCTGCTTCATTAGCTTATGGTTTAGATAAAAAAGGTGAAGAAAAAGTTCTTGTTTACGATTTAGGTGGAGGAACATTTGACGTTACTGTTTTAGAAATTGGTGATGGTACATTTGAAGTACTTTCAACTGATGGAAATGCATTCTTAGGTGGAGATGACTTCGATAATAGAATTATTGATTGGTTAGCAAAAGAGTTCAAAGACGAAAATGGTTTTGATGTTAAAAATGACAAAATGGCATTACAAAGATTAAAAGATGCTGCTGAAAATGCTAAAAAAGAGTTATCATCAGCTGAATCAACAGAAATCAATTTACCATTTATCTCTATGGGAAGTGCAGGTCCTGTTCACTTAGTTAAATCATTAACAAGAGCAAAATTTGAGTCTATGACTGAAGATTTAATCAATGAAACTTTAGAGCACATCAAAACTGCACTTAAAGATGCTGGATTGAAAAAAGATGAAATTCAAGAAATTATTATGGTTGGTGGATCTACAAGATTACCAAAAGCAAATAAAGTTGTTAGAGATTTCTTTGGAAAAGATTTAAATAAAGGTGTAAATCCTGATGAAGTAGTTGCTGCTGGTGCCGCTGTTCAAGCTGGAGTTTTAAAAGGTGATGTTAAAGATGTATTATTATTAGATGTTACTCCTTTATCACTTGGAATTGAAACTCTTGGTGGAGTTATGACTAAATTAATTGACAAAGGAACTACAATTCCTGTTAAAAAATCTCAAGTGTTCTCAACTGCTGATGATAATCAACCAGCTGTTTCTATTCACGTTTCACAAGGTGAAAGAGAATTTGCAAGAGATAATAAATCATTAGGTATGTTTGAATTATCAGATATTCCAGCAGCTCCAAGAGGTGTTCCTCAAATTGAAGTAACATTTGATATTGATGCAAATGGTGTTTTAAATGTATCTGCAAAAGATAAAGGAACTGGTAAAGAGAATAAGATTACTATCTCTGGTTCATCTGGATTAAGTGATGCAGAAATTGAAAAAATGGTTCAAGAAGCAGAAGCAAATAAAGAGACTGATGCTAAGAAAAAAGCTGTAATTGAAGTTAGAAATCAAGCAGATGCTTTATTACACTCAACTAAAAAAACTTTAGAAGAAAACGAAAATGCAGTTAGCGAAGATGAGAAAAAAGCTATTATTGATGCAGCAGCTGATTTAGAAGAGACTTTAAAAAATGACAATGCTACAAAAGAAGATATTGAAGCTAAATTAAAAGCTTTAACTGAAAAATCTCATAAATTAGCAGAAGCAATGTATAAAAAAGAGGGTGGAGAAGCTGGTGCTCAACCAAACCAAAAAGCAAAAAAAGATGATGATGACGTTATCGACGCTGAAGTAGAGTAAATCTCTGCTTCATGCAAACTCTTATTTTAATACTTATTCTATTTTTAATCACAATATTTTCTGTCCTTCTATATTTTAAAACAAAAACATCAAGAATTGAGAAATTAGTTTCTGGTGAGTGTCCCACTTGTGGAGAAAAAACGAGAACTTTTTTTAATGAAAAAACACAAACTACTTTTAAATCAGAAATTATAAAATCAAGAATTCTTCAAAGCCATGGATGTTCAGGGGTAAAAGATGTTGAGTTTACTTGTGATTCTTGTGGATTAAAAGAAGTACATTCTACAAATTTATTACCATCTTCTTGTGGCCTATGAAATCAGTTATATTTTTATTCATAATAATTGTTTTATTCTTTTCTGGATGTTCTGCAAAAAAAGAGCTTATTCCTGAACAATTACCAATAACACCTGAATCAAATGAACCAAAACCTAATATGAAGCCTGTAGGTTTTAATGAAATAGATGGTTTTTATAGAGATGATTTAACCCATGCACTTGATGTTTTTAAAAAAGATTGTAAAAAATCTAAAAAGAATGAATTGTTTAAAAATGTTTGTCAAAAAGCAGAATATGAAACGGATGGAGCAAAATTTTTTACAGTAAACTTTCAGCCATTTAAACTTTTAGATGAAGACTCTTTAGATGAAGGGATAATCACAGGTTATTATGAACCACTTCTTTATGGAAGTTTAAAAAAGAATAATAGATATAAATATCCTATATATAAAACTCCAAAAGATATGGTAATTATTGATTATGCATCTGATGATCCAGAGATTAAAACATATAAATTAAGGGGAAAATTAGTTAATAATATGCTTGTTCCTTATGACACAAGAGCCCAAATTGAGAATAATCCAAATAAAAATCTTGAAGTTATAGCTTATGTTGATAATAAATTTGATTTGTTTTTACTTCATGTTCAAGGTTCAGGAAAAGTATTGTTAAATAATGGTGAATTAATTAATGTTGGTTATGCTGAACAAAATGGAAGAAAATTTAAAGGACTTGGAACTTATATGCTTGAAAAAGGTTATATAAGTAAAGATGAATTATCAGCCCAAGGTATGAAAAAGTTCATAGATAAGAATCCAGAAAAAGCAGATGAAATATTAAATCAAAATGAGAGTTATATATTTTTTCATAAATCTAATCAAGGTGCAACTGGAAGTTTAGGAACACCTCTTACTGCAAAAAGAAATTTAGCCGTTGATAGAAAGGTTATTCCTCTTGGGATGCCAGTTTTTCTTAGTACAAAAAATCCTGTGGATAAAAAACCTATAAATCAATTAATGGTTGCTGCTGATGTTGGTGGAGCTATAAAAGGTAATATTCGGGCCGATTTTTTTTGGGGATATGGAGAAGATGCTTTTGCATATGCTGGAAAAATGAAAGAAAAAGGGAAAATGTATATTTTAATGCCAAAAGAATAGTTGTTGCTTACATGCAACAACCATTTCCACAGCAATTATCTCTTGCTTCAGTATAAAATGAAATTACAAAATTATTGAACATCTCTTGAAGTTCAAATTCATGTTTTTTACAAAATTCTTTATTCATAAAATTCTTCATCTCTATTGCTTTACTTAATGCTTCGTCTTTTGATTCAAAAGTTAAATTATTCTCTAAATTGCTATTTTTAAAACATCCACATTGATTTGCTACAACTATTTTGTACATAAAAAAATCCTTAAAAATTTGATAAATTATAGGTGAAAGAGTAGCTAAATTTTTATTAAAGCAATTTAAGAAGTAAAAACAGATAAAATAATGCCTTAATTGATTAAAAAAAGGAAAATAATGCATATTACAAATCTAATCTCTTTAAATTTTGGAAAATTCGCTAAAAAAGAGTTCCCATCATTTATTCAAAAATTCATAAATGCAAGTTATGTAAAACTTATGGGTTTAAATATGAGTGAATTTAAAAATGCTAGATATTATAAATCTTTAAATGATTTATTCACAAGAGAGTTAATCATCAAAAGAGAGATAGATTTAAATGAAGATGTAATTATTTCACCAACAGATAGTTTAATCACACAATGTGGGCAAATTAAAGATGATATGGCTCTACAAATAAAGGGTATGGAATATAGTGTTGAAGAGTTATTAACTTATTATTGTACTTCAAATTTTGAAAAAGTAAAAAATGGTTCTTTTATGAATTTTTACCTATCACCAAAAGATTATCACAGATACCATGCTCCTTGTGACTTTAAATTATTAAAATTAATACATGTTCCAGGGAAACTTTATCCAGTAAATTTAAAATATCTAAACAAAGAATTCGAACTTTTTGTTCAAAATGAAAGGGTTATTTTAGAGTGTGAAAGAAATGGAAAAATCTTTTTTATGGTTTTTGTTGGTGCATTAAATGTTGGACAAATGGTATTTGAATTTGAAGATAGAGTTGAAACAAATATTGATGCAAAAGAGATGAAAGTATATACTTATGAAAATATTGAAATAACAAAAGGTGAGTGTTTAGGTTATTTCAAAATGGGTTCAACTGTAGTTATGCTTTGGGAAGAATCAATGGTGGAACTTGAAGATTTATTAAATAAAGATGTAAGATTTGGACAAAAAATAGCGAGAGTATTATAATTTAATTTTAAAGTTGGGCAGAGTGAATAATAAAATATTTCTGAAAATTGGTTGGTTATTTATCATTAGCTTATTACTGTATTTATTTTTTGTTGTATTTTTCTTATCACCAAGAATAAATGATTATTTAACACAAACAGAAATAGAGAGTTCAAGAACGCAATTTAATAAAGTTGTTTCTGTAATAAATAATAAATCAAGAACTATTGAAAATAAAGATGAGTTAAAAAAAGAACTTGAGTTATTATTAACGAGTTTTACTTTGGGGAAAACGGGATATATTTATTTGGTTGATAGCTTTGGAAAAATTATTTTTGATCCAAGTGGTGAGTTTCAAAATCAACAACTATTAAATACTATATTACCTCAAACAGGAAAAAAATTAATAGATGAACTACATATAGCTTATGATAAAAGAGAAACTCTTGAATATAATTGGAATAGAGTTTATGATCAATTTAACTACAAGTACAAAAAAATATCTTGGATAGAGTACGATAAAGGATTAGATTGTTATATTGTTTCGACTATTTATAAAGATGATTTTAGCTCTTTTGTTCAAGGTATTAACTCTTTAATTTTAAATATCTCAATGCTTTTATTTGGTGTTTTAGCAATAATTGGAACGTTTATTACCGTAAAAGTTATCGCGCCAATTAATAGAATGTATGAAGAAGTGCAAAAAGCCAGTGGTAATTCAGAAAATTCTGATAATACAACTCAATCAAAAGATGAAATAGGATTTTTAGCTACTCAATTTAATACTTTACTTGACCAAGTTGAAACAAATAGAAAAACATTTGAAGATCAGGTACAAGTAAAAACAAAAGAGATTCAAGATAAATTATATTATGATGAATTAACAAATTTAAAAAATAGATATGCTTTAGAAGATGATATAAAAGATGATGATTTTGTTTCAATTGCCTTAATAGATATTGATTCTTTTGATGATATTAATGAACTTTATGGATTTTCAACAGGAAATTTAGTTTTAATTGAAGTTGGGAAAATCTTAAGTGATTTTTCTTCAAAATTTAGTGTTGGAATTTATAGAATATATGGAAATGTATATTGTTTAGCTGATAAAAAAATGATGGGATTTTCAAAGTATAATGAATTTATTACTGAACTAGTAAAACTTTTTAAAAATAGACCTATTTTTATTGAAGAACTACAAATTGATATTTTTATTAATATTACTGTTGGTGTTTCAATTGCCCAAGAAGAACCAATAAAAACAGCAGGAATTGCTCTTAAAAAAGCCAAAAAAAGTAATATGCCTTATTTTGTTTATAACAATGATATTGATACAAAAGATATTATCAAAAAATCTATGTATTGGCGAGAAAAATTAAAAATAGCAATTGAAGAGAGTAGAGTTACTCCATTTTATCAAGCAATTTTTGATAGAGATAAAAATATAGTTAAATATGAAACTTTGATGAGAATCAAAGATACAAATGAAAATGGTGAAACCATTTATATAAGTCCATATCTATTTCTTGATATTTCAGTTAAAACAAAACAATATTTACAATTATCACATCAAGTAATATCAAAAGCTTTAGTTGATTTAATGAAAACAGATAAACAAATATCTATAAATTTAAGTTTTAAAGATATATTAGATAGTGATTTTATTGAATATTTAGATAAGAATTTAGACAAAATCTATAGTGATGATAAATCAAGAATAGTATTTGAAATTTTAGAGAGTGATTATATTTCAGATTATACATTATTAGAAGATTTTATTATTAAATATAGAAATCAAGGTATAAAAATAGCAATTGATGATTTTGGAACAGGATATTCTAATTTTGCTCATATTCTAAAAATTAGACCAAACTATATAAAAATTGATGGTTCATTAATTAAAAATCTTAATTCTGATAAAAATTCATATGAAATGGTGAAATCAGTTATTGAATTTTCTAAAGCTTTAAATATAAGAACAATTGCAGAATTTATACACTCGGAAGAGGTATTTAATATTGCTTTAGAGTTAGGTGTTGATGAATTCCAAGGTTTTTATTTAGCAGAACCAGCAACTGATATTTTTTAATTTTAATTAAACAAAAGTTTATTGTTGTAGAATTAAAAGAAAAGAAAAGGATTAAAAATGTCAACTATTACAGAATTAGGAACATTAGATTTAGCTGGTACTAAAAAAGGAAAAATCTCAATTTCAAATGTAACTGAACCTTATGGAAAAGATACATCAGATATTGTAAGTATTGGTATTTCATTAAATGGTCAAGACGTTCAATGGAAGTCACATATTCCTTATGAAAATTTAGAAGATGTAATAGCAATATTACAAAAAGCATTAGATAATAAAAAATAAATTTCATAGATTTTTATGAAATAGTTTTGTGATATAATACCCTTTTAAAGAGGTTTATTATGTCACAAAAAAAAATTATTGGTAGAAGAGAAATAATATCTATTTTAGATTTAGAACTATTCGATTTAGATGCAAAAGTTGATACTGGAGCAGATTCTAATTCACTACATTGTGATGATATTTTTATTGATGATGAAAAATTTGTACATTTTACATTATTAGATGAAATTCATCCCGCTTACCATGGTAAAAAAATGAAAATGCCATTATATAAACTCAAAAGAGTAAAAAGTTCCAATGGTGTTGTGCAATCAAGAGCTTCAATAAAAGTTGATATACTTTTTTTCGGTAAAAAGTATAAAACTGTAGTTTCACTGACAAATCGTTCCGATATGAAATATCCAATGTTAATAGGAAGAAAGTTTTTAACAGATCGTTTTTTAGTTGATGTTTCGCAAGAATATCTTACAAAAGCCAAATAGAAGAGGTTAAAATGAGAATTTATATTTTATCTAGAAATAAAGATTTATATTCAACTAGAAGATTAGTTGAAGAAGCAAAGGCTAAAGATTGGGAAGTTAGAGTAATAGATTATTTAAAATGTACAATTGAAATTATGAAAAATGAATTAGTTGTAAATTATGAAGGTAAAGTTTTACCAACACCAGATGCAATAATTCCAAGAATTGGAGCAAGTAGAACTTTTTATGGTGCTGCAATGGTGAGACACTTTGAAATGTTAGATGTGTTTAGTACAACTGGAAATTTAGCACTTACAAGAAGTAGAGATAAATTAAGAAGCTTACAAGTTCTATCAAGAAATGGTGTTGATATGCCAAGAACAGTTTTTGCTTCTAATAAATCAAATGCAAAAGATGTTATTGCATTAAGTGGTGGTGCTCCATTAGTTCTAAAAATTTTAGAAGGAACTCAAGGTGTTGGAGTTGTTTTAGTTGATAGTGAAAAAGCTGCAAAATCAGTTCTTGATGCTTTTTATGGAATGGATGTAAATTTACTTGTTCAAGAATTTATTGAAGAAGCAGGTGGAGCTGATATTAGAGCATTTGTTGTAAATAATGAAGTAGTAGGTGCAATGAAAAGACAAGGTGCTGAAGGAGATTTTAGATCAAACTTACATCAAGGTGGAAGTGCAGTTGCTTACAAACTTAATAGAAAAGAAAAAGCAACAGCAATTGCAGCAGCTAAAGCTATGGGACTTGGAGTTTGTGGTGTTGATATGATTCCTTCAAAAAGAGGTCCACTTGTAATGGAAGTTAATTCAAGTCCAGGTTTAGAGGGAATTGAGAAATCTACAAATATAAATATTGCAGAAAGAATTATGGATTTTATTGAACAAAGTGTGAAACCTAAATGTCCAATAAATCCACAAAAAAGAAAAATAAAAAAAGATAATATTGGAGCATAAAATAAAATGCCCCTAAAATTAACAATTGCAGGCACAGAGATTCCAAAAGGTACTAGAACAACAATAAATCTAGAATTACCAAAGCTTTATAATACTCCTACAAATCTTCCTATTAATATAATAAGAGGAAAAAAGGAGGGGCCTGTTGTTTTTGTAAGTGCTGCAATTCATGGGGATGAATTAAATGGAATTGAAATAATTAGAAGATTAAGAAAACTTAGTATTCTAAATAAACTAAAAGGAACATTGATTTTAGTTCCAATTGTAAATGTTTATGGAATTATGAATCTTTCTCGATATTTACCAGATAGAAGAGACTTAAATAGAAGTTTTCCAGGAAGCATAAAAGGCTCACTTGCAAGTAGAGTTGCAAAAATATTTTTTGATGAAATAGTATGTAAATGTGATTTAGGAATTGATTTACATACAGCCTCAATCCATAAATCAAATCTTCCCCAACTAAGAACAAATATAGATGATGAATACACTTTTAATCTAGCAAAATCTTTTCAAGCACCAGTTGTTTTACATTCAGAACTAAGAGATGGTTCATTAAGAGCAGTTGCCCAAGATAGTGGTGTTCCTATTTTACTTTATGAAGCAGGTGAAGCTTTAAGGTTTCATGAGATTTCTATTCGAATAGGTGTAAAGGGAATAATAAATGTTCTTAGAGAGATGAACATGCTTCCACTTGTTGCTAGAAAAAAAGATTTTAAATCTCCAATAGTTGCAAGATATAGTAATTGGATTCGTTCAAGTGAAAGTGGAATGTTACGAACTATAAAAGCTTTAGGAGATACGGTTAAAAAAGATGAAATAATTGCATTTATTGATGAACCTATGGGTGATGAAAGTTTTGAAATAAAAGCTTTATTTGACGGAGTAATTATTGGAAAAACAGAAATTCCTCTTGTTCAAGAGGGAGATGCAATTTTTCATATTGCAAAGTTAAAGAATCTTGAGAGTGCGGAGACAAAACTAGAATATTTTAACGAAAATGCAATTGAACAAAGTGAGTTTTATGAGTTATATAATGAAGAGATAATAGAGTAAAGATATTTTACTCTATTTATAAGGGATAGTTTCTCTTAACTCTTGGGCCCATAAAGCCATACCACCATATAGATGAGCTGTATTTTTGTAACCTTGCTCTATTAAAAAATTTCCAATATTTCTAGTTCTATTTGCATGAGCACAAATTAAAACAAAAGTTTGATCTTTTGAAGTTACAAGTTTTTCAAATTCACTCATCCATTTTTCAATATCATAATCTCCAAATTCATCAAAAAAAGTTATAAGATGAGCATTTTTAATAACACCCGTTCTTTTGAATTCATCTTCTCTTCTCACATCAATCATTACAATATTATCTTCTATCATTTTTTCAACTATTTTAGGCTGTAAATCAACTAAATTATTCATATAATTCCTTTTAATAAAATTGAATATTAACATATAATCTATAATAAAATCTTATATATTTAAACAAACATATAATTATAAAAATTAATGTAAACAAACTCTTTACAAATATTAAATATAATAAAAAAAATTAAAAGGTAAATAATGAAAAAGATATTTTTAGTGTTTTTAGTTAGTGTAATGACACTTTTCGCATATGAAGAGTTAAATATAAATAATTTTGAAGATAAAATAAAAGATAAAAATGTAATAGTGGATTTTTATGCCCCATGGTGTCCTCCTTGTAAAATTGTTGCAAATAATTTTGAGGATTTTGATATTACAAAACCAGATAATGTTCAAGTTTATAAAGTGAATGTTGATGATGAATCAACTCTTGCAAAAAAATATGGAGTTTCTAGATTACCAACTATAATATATTTTAAAAATGGTAAAGTAGTAAAAGATTATGTTGGGGTTTTAACTTCTGAAGAGTTACTTGAAGCATCTAAAGAAAATTTTAAATTAAGATAATAAATGAAAAAGATTTTACTACTATTAGCTATTTTTATATATTCATTTTCTGCTGGATTAAATCAATCGTTTTTAGAACCAAATGAAGCTTTTATCCCAATTTTTACAAAAAATCAAGATAGTTTAGATTTTAAATTAAAACTTGGGAAAGATATTTATTTATATGATGATAAATTAAAAGTTTTTATCACTAAACCTGAAAAAATTGAGATAACAAAAGAGTTAAATGTTCCAAAACCAGTTGCGTATGAAGAGTTTATTGTTCATTTCGATGATTTGAATTTAACTATTCCTTATGAACTATTAAAATCAAAAGTTGAATCAACGCAGTATGAAATAGAAGTAAAATTTCAAGGTTGTTCAAAACTAGGCCTTTGTTATGCTCCTATTAGTGAAAAATATTTATTAACTCTTGAAACAAAAACTTCAAAAGTTGAAGTTAAAAAAGAAGAGGGGAAAACAGTTTCATTAAATGAAACAGATTCAATTGCATCTAGTTTAAAAGATGGAAATCTCTTATTTGTTTTAATCACATTTTTTGGATTTGGATTATTATTATCTTTAACTCCTTGTGTTTTCCCTATGATTCCAATTTTATCTTCTATTATTGTAGGAGCATCGCAAAAAGAGAGTATGACCGCTAGTCGTGGATTCTTTTTATCTTTAGTGTATGTACTTTCAATGAGTGTGGCTTATACAATTGCAGGAGTAATTGCAGGAGTTTTTGGAGCAAACTTACAAGTGGCACTTCAAAATCCTTATGTTTTAGTAGCTTTTGCTCTTATCTTTGTAGCACTTGCATTTTCAATGTTTGGTTATTTTGAGATAAAACTTCCTCAAAGTTTACAAACAAGATTAAATAAAACTACAGATGGAAAAGAGAAACAAGGAATAGCAGGAATTGCAATTATGGGATTTTTATCAGCTTTAATTGTTGGACCTTGTGTTGCTCCACCACTTGCAGGTGCTTTAGTTTATATTGGTCAAACAGGTAATGCACTTTTAGGTGGATTGGCTTTATTTGTAATGAGTTTAGGAATGGGAGTTCCTTTATTACTTATAGGACTTGGTGCTGGTAAATTTATGCCAAAACCTGGTGGTTGGATGGAAGGAATCACTAGAATCTTTGGAATTGTAATGTTAGGAGTTGCTATTTGGCTTCTTGATAGAGTTTTAGATGCAAGAGTAATTATCTATTTATGGGCTATTTTACTTCTTGGAAGTGCAGTTTATTTAAAAATTTATAAACATATTCTTGCTCAATTAATTACAGTTGTGATTTTTCTTTTAGGTGTGATTTTATTTGTGGGAGCCGTAAGTGGTGCTACAAATCCTTTAAATCCTTTGGAAAAATTTACTTCATCAACAACTGTTCAATCTTCAAGTGAAAGATTGGTTTTTAAAAAAATTAAAAATATTGAAGAGTTAAATCAAGCAATTAAAGAGTCAGATAAACCTGTACTTTTAGATTTTTGGGCTTCTTGGTGTGTGGCTTGTAAAGAGTTTGAAGAGATAACATTTAAAGATGAGGAAGTTATTAAAAAACTTCAAAACTTTACGCTTTTACAAGCTGATGTGACTTTAAATGATGATGAAGATAAAGCTTTACAAAAGATGTTTGGAATAGTTGGACCTCCTGGAATTATCTTTTGGGACAAAAACAAAAATGAAGTAAAATCGTCAAAAATTGTTGGATATAAAAATCCAAAAGATTTTTTAGAAATCATAAATAAAGATTTTTAAAAAAGATTTTTTTTCTTAACTTAAAACAAATTTACCTATAATAAATCTTTTAGGATTTATTATGGATATAAACACAGATTTTTTAATCGCTCTTTCAAGTATAATTTTTATTTCTTCTTTAGTTCATGGAACTGTTGGTTTTGGTTTTCCAATGATTGCTACTCCTCTTTTAGTAATGGTTACAGACATGAAAACTGCTATTTTATATATTGCAATTCCAACACTTTTAATTAATTTAATTAGCATATATAGTGAGGGAAATTTTTTACAAGCTATAAAAAGATTTTATCCCTTAGCAATTATTGGCATGATAGGAAGTGCAATTGGTACTCAGATATTAATATATAGTAGTTCAGAATTTTTTAAAGTATTATTAGCTCTTTCAATATTCTTATATCTATTTATTCAAAAATTTAAAATAGAGATGGTTTGGATTAGAGAAAAGAAAACTTTGTCAATGATTATATTTGGTTTGATTGCTGGAATAATTGGAGGTTTAACAAATGTTATGGCTTCAATTCTAATAATCTATTGCCTTGAATCAAAACATACAAAAAAAGAGATAATCCAATCAACAAACTTATGTTTTTTATTTGGAAAAGTAATTCAAATAGTTTTATTTACACTTCATGGTTCATTTAATCTAGAGTTATTAACTACTTCATTTAGTAGTTTGATAGTTGTAGTATTTGCAATGTTTATAGGACTTAAATTAAAAAATAAAATTCCACAAGAGAGTTATAGAAAAGTTGTAAAAATAGTATTGTTTTTAATAGCGAATGTTTTGATTTATCAAACAATTATTTAAAAGAGAGAAATAAAATTTCTATCTGGATAATGATATTAATAAAAATATATATTTATTCGTTATAATCTTGGGATAGTTATTAATTATTAAAATGGAATTAAGAATATGAGTAAAGTTGAGATTTTAAAAAAATATAATGAAAATAAAGAATTGTATAATAATTTACAAAATAAAATAGTTGTTTTAATAAAAGAGTTACTTCTATCAAATGTAAATTATCATGATATTTCTAGCAGAGTAAAAGAACAAAATAGTCTTGAAAAAAAAATCAATAATAAAGATGGAAAATATTCAAGCATAAGTGAAATAACTGATATTATTGGTTGTAGAATAATCTCATATTTTGAAGATGATGTTCAGAAAATTGTTGAAATCATAAGAAAAGAGTTTGATATAGATGAAGAAAATTCTATAAATAAAAAAGCAATTTTAGAATCAGATAAATTTGGTTATTCATCTTATCATCTTGTGTGTAGTATTTCTTCAAATAGATTATCTTTACCTGAATATAAAAAATATGAGAATATAAAATTTGAAATACAGATTAGAAGTATATTACAACATGCTTGGGCAGAAATAGAACATGATATAGGATATAAAAGCTCATTTGAAATTCCAAAAGAATTAAAAAGAAAGTTTTCTAGGATTGCTGGTTTATTAGAAACAGCAGATGAAAGCTTTTGTGAAATTAAAAGATCTATAAATGAATACGAAGCAAAAATAAAAAGTAATAAAGAAGAATTATTTCAAACAGATTTAAATCTTAATAGTTTAATATTATTTACAGAAGAAAGTAGAAATGTACATGAATTAGATAATTTTATTTCAAAATCTAGTTTATATACAGAAATTAATATTGATGGTTTGTCTTTGAATTTGGATAGATTATTATTCTTTAATATAAAAACAATAAAGAAATTAAAAGAATTACTTATATCTAAAAAATCAACTATTGAGAAATTTGCAAAAGCATTTTTATTGAAGAGTAAAACAGATATTTTCCCAAAAGGGGTATCCTATTATTATTTATGTAATGTTTTATTTTTAGAACTGAATGATTTAGAGGCAAAACAATCTTATATGAATAATTTTTATATATCAGATGAATTTTTAACTGAATTAGAAAAGGTATATTCAGAAATTAATATTTAAGGTTTTCTCTAATTTAGAGAAAACCTTTTTTTCTAAATAAATATAAATGCACCTAAAATCATAACACCTAGATATAAACCACCAAATATCGCTCCTAAAGCCCACCATCTAGCTTGAGAAATATATCCAGCACCATACCAAATTGGAGAAGGTCCAGTTCCATAAGGAGTGATAATTCCCATAACACCAAGGCTTCCCGCTAAAATAATAGTAAATGGAATTACTTGTTCAGGAGTTAAAAGACTAACTGCAATTGTCATAAATATAGGAACTAATGCAGTAACATGTGCTGTAACACTTGCAAAAAAGTAGTGTAATATGAAAAATAAAACAAGTAATGAAATAATAAGAGTTGTCGGAGCCATCCCTGATAACATTGCTTGTGTATTTGTTCCAATCCAAGCTAAAACACCAACTTTTTGAAGTCCAGATGCCATAGCAACTAATGATGAGAACCAAATTAATACGTCAAATGCTGCTTTATTTGAAATTAAATCATCCCAAGTAATAACATTTGTTAAAACCATAACTGCAACAATTGAAATAGCTACTGTTGTTGAATCAACACCAAACTCTTTTCCAAATATCCATAAAATAAGTGCAACAGTTGCAAGTCCAGCCATTAAATACTCTTTAAAAGTAACTGCACCTAATGTTTTAAGTTCTTCTGCTGCCCAAGCTGGAGCTTCAGGAGATTGTTTTTGAGTTGGTGGATAAACAACATAAGTTAACCAAGGAGTTAGTAAAAAAAGTGGAATCATAAGAGGTAACATAACTGATGCCCATTCAACCCAAGTGATAGCATGTCCTGAACTTTTAGTGATTAAATCAACTGCTAAAAGATTTGGAGCAAGAGCAGTTAAAAACATTGAACTTGTAATACAAGTAGTTGCAATTGCTACCCAACTAATATAAGCACCAAGTTTTCTTGGGTCCTTATCTGGCCACGAATCAAAAATATGTGGAATATTGATAGCAACTGGGAAAACTGAACCACCACTTCTTGCTGTATTTGATGGCATAAATGGTGCTAATATTAAATCTGAAAATGCAACTGCATAACCAAGACCAAGTGAACTTTTACCCATATATTTAATCATAAGTAAAGATACTCTTTTACCAAGACCTGTTTTTCTATATCCAAGTGCAAACATAAATGCTGCAAAGATTAACCAAATAACACTATTTGAAAACCCTGATAATGCCCAAGTGATACCATCTTTTGGGCTTCCCATTAACCCTAAAAGGGCAACTAATGAAATACCTGTAAATCCAACAAGTGCTGCTGGAACTGGCTCAAGAATTAGACCAACTACAACGGCAAAAAATATTGCTAAGAAATGCCAAGCATTAGCTGTTAAACCCTCAGGTGCAGGAATAAACCATAAAATTAATATTACCAAAATAGGTATAATCATTTTAATTTTTTGACTAGACATAAAATCCTCCTAATGAATTTTTTATATTATATTATTTTTAGGTTACAATAAGGTTTAAAATATTTTAAAATGAATAATTATTCACTATTTTTAATAAAGATATTACATTTTAATCATTTACTATAAAATAGGCATTTATCTAACATTTGATATACTTCCCAAAAATTATTAAAAAAGGGTTCAAATGAACTTTGAAACAATTTTAGGAAAAGTAGATTTTTTAGAATTTTTAAGAGGTAAAAAAGCTACATTTTTATTAAGTGCAAGTGTAACAAAAACTTGTGAGATTCCAAATATTTCTCAAGCTGGTATTCCTGGTAAATTATATTTAACGCCTACACTTGATGCTGAGTTTTTATGTACAAAAGAAGTAAGGTCAATGCCAGATATTGCTCAAACACCAAAGGGTGTACCAACACCAGCACTAATAACAAGAGCAGTTCATGAATTAAATCCATATTCAAATATAGAAATTTTAAATTTAGGTTTAGATGTTATTCCTCAAATTGATTATTTTAAAATTCATAATTTTGCAATTAAGCCAAGTAATAGAATTGATGATGGTGCAAAAATCCCAGCATTAGAAGTTTTCCAAAAAGGTATTGAGTTTGGTCAAAATTTTCAAACTTCTGATGATTATGTAATTTTATCTGAATCAATTCCAGCTGGAACTACAACAGCAAATGCAACTGCTTTAGCTCTATCTTATGAATGTGAGGGATATTTTTCAAGTTCATATAAAGATAATCCAAGTGATATAAAAAATCAAACAATCGAAAAAGCTTTAAAAAGAGTTGATTTAACTGGTGATTTATTTGAAATTCTTTCAAGTGTAAGTGATAATATGATTATTTTTAATGCAGGATTTATACTTGGAAGTAGGGTAAATAATCTGAAAATTATCCTTGCAGGTGGAACTCAAATGGCTGCTGTTTTACTTGTTGTAAATTCTGTTTTAAGAAGTATGGAGGGTGAAATTGATTCTTCAAATCTTGCACTAAGTACCACAAAATGGATAAATAAAGATGAAAACTCAAATATCAAAGCACTTTTAGAGCAACTTGATTTTCCTATAAATGCTTATGCGAGTGATTTTGATTTTTCACTTTCAAATCATCCTGCACTTAAACTTTATGATCAAGGTGAAGCAAAAGAAGGTGTTGGTTGTGGTGGCGCTTTATGTTATGCAGCAATTAATGGTTTAACTAAAGAGCAAGTTACAAATAAAATAGAGAGTTTTTTAGGATAATTTATAGGAGAAAACCTTGAAAAATATAATTATTAGTTTATCTTTATTAGCAAGTTTTGCATTTGCAACTGCCAATTTAGATCCATATTATTTACATAAAAAGAGTCAATTTGAAATGTTAGAACAAAATGATAAATATAATACAGTGATGATAGGAGATTCCATAACTGATGGTGGTTTATGGAATGAGTTATTAAACAATAGTTTAATACAAAATAGAGGAATCGCTGGAGATACAACAGATGGTGTAATAGATAGATTAAATAGTGTAAATAAAAATCTTGAAAAAGCTTTTATAATGATAGGAATAAATGATTTTTTTCAAGAAAAATCTGTTGATTATGTTTTTTCAAATTACCTAAAAATCATTGAAAACTTACAACAAAAAGGCATAAAAGTTTATATTCAATCAACACTTTTTGTGGGAGAGGGTAAACCTTCAAAATACAATGAAAAAGTTGAAGTTTTAAATGAAAAATTAAAAAGTTATGCAAAAGAAAATAGTTTAACTTTTATAGATTTAAATAAGATATTAGCACCAAATAAAATTCTAAAAAATGAGTTTTCTTATGATGAACTACATTTAAATGGAAGAGCTTATAAACTTTGGACGCAAACAATTAAAAAATATTTTTAGAATAGGATAGTTTATGGAAATTTTTATTTCAACATTTTTAAAAATATTTTTCTTAATGACACCATTTTTTGTCTTAACAATGTTTTTAACAATTACACAAGATGCAACGGTAGGACAAAGAAAAGCCTTAGCTATAAAAGTTACAATTTCAGTAACTATTATAAGTTTGATTTTGCTTTTTTTTGGCAAATACATTTTCTCAATTTTTGGAATAACTTTAGATGCATTTAGAATAGGAGCTGGTGCTTTACTATTTTTAACAGCAGTTGATTTAGTAAAAGGAACTGAACACAGTTCAAAAGTAGGACATAAAGATATTTCCCAAGTGGCAGTTGTACCTTTATCAATTCCTATGATAATTGGACCTGGAACAACAGGTATTTTACTTGTAATGGGTGCGACTTTTGATAATACATCTTCTATGTTTATGGGAAGTTTGTCTTTACTTTTAGCAGTTTTATCAATTGGTTTAATGTTATATACCTCAAGTTTTTTAGAAAAAATTATTGGAAAACATGGACTTCAAGTTATATCAAAAATTACTGGACTTATTTTAGCTGCACTTTCAGCTCAAATCGTATTTACTGGTATTAAAAACTTTTTGGCCTTATGATGAAAGTATTTTATTTTGGTGGACAAAAATCAGGAAAAACAAAAGCTGGAATAAAAAAAGCTTTAGAATTATCAAAAGATGAAAAACCATATTATGTGGCAACTTATGATAACTCTTTTGGTGATGATTCTATGCAAGACAGAATCAATAAACATATAAATGAAAGAGAAGAAAATTTTTATACAATCGAAGAGCCAAAAGATTTAGTAAAAATTGTAGAATCAAATAAAACATATTTGATAGATTGTGTCTCTATGTGGCTTTTTAATAATCTTTCAAATAGTGAAGAAGCTTTAAAAATTCAACTGCAAAAGATTTGCCAAATGGACGCAAATATAATTTTTATTTTAAATGATGTCTCTTGTGGAATAATTCCTTTAGATAAAGAATCAAGAAGATTTGTAGATTTTTCTGGACTCATTGGACAAGAATTGACAAAACTTTGTAATGAAGTTTACGAAGTAAAATATGGAATTGAAAGAAGATTAAAATGAAACAGATATTAAATGCCTTTTTCTTTGCACTTTCGTATTTTTCTATAATTCCCGTATTTGTGAAAAATATGGAAATAAACAACGAAACTTATAAATATACTTTAGCTTTATTACCACTTATTGGAGCAATTTTAGCTTCACTTGTTATTGGATTAAATCTTGGTTTAAATGAGTTTTTTAATCCTTTATATTCAGCTTTTGTTTGTGCAGTTGTATATCTAGCACTTTATGGATTTATTCACACAGAAGCAATCATTGATGTGGTTGATGCTTGGTTTGCTTCATATAGCGGAAAAGATGCCTATAAAATCATGAAAGAATCAACTATTGGAGCAATTGGTGCTTTATATGGTGTGGCTTTTGTTTTATTAAAAGTGGGAATCTTAACTTATGTTTTGTATGAAAAACAGTATGTTTTATTTTTGATTGTTTGTGTTTTTTCAAGACTGAATTTGATTTATTTACTTGGATATTTTAAATTTAGCAAAGATAGTTTTTTATCTTTAGCTTTTGCAAACTCTGGAATATTTCAGTTAAAAATCTTTGCTTTATTTTATGTGATAGTTGCATTTATAATTGGCTCAAATGTTTTAGTTTTATTTGGAATATCACTTTTGAGTTTTTATTTTATTTTGAAAATCTTAAACAACAAATTTGGCTTTGTAAATGGAGATTGTTTAGGTTTTACCCTTGAACACACAGAATTAATACTTTTAAATATAGGACTAGCGATAATATTATGAAAACATTTGAACACGGTGGACAAATAGAAAAATTTGCCTTTGATTTAGGCTGTAGTGTAGCTGAGATAATTGATTTATCTTCAAATATAAATTTTGTAAAACCCCAAATTAATATTGATTTCAACACTTTAGATATTTCTTCATATCCAACTTATGATAAGTTATACGAAAAAATATCTTCAAATTATGGTGTTAAAAGCTCACAAATTGAGCTTTTTAATGGTGGAAGTAGTGCGATTTTTACTCTATTCAGACATCTAAATTTAAACTCTTGCACCATTTATTCACCTGCATATTTAGAGTATAAAAAAGCCTCTTTAAATTTTGGTTATGAGTTAAATACAATAAACAGATTTGAAGATATAAATGAAAAAGTAAAAGAAAATTCTTTAGTAATATTCGTAAATCCCTCAACTCCTGATGGAAAATATTATGACTTAGAAGAGTTGATGCAAATTTGGATTGAGAACTCTTGTACGATTTTAATAGATGAGAGTTTTTTAGATTTTTGTGATAAACCCTCTGCTATAAAATACCTAGAAAGTTACGATAAATTGTATATTTTAAAATCAATGACAAAGTTTTATTCAAGTGCAGGAATACGAGTTGGGACAATAGTTTCAACAAAACAAAATATTGAAAAACTAAAAAGATTTGAGCCAATGTGGAAACTATCACAATTTGACTCAAACTATTTACAAAGTGCCTTAGATGATAAACTTTTCAAAAATATTTCAAAAGCAATAAATATAAAAAATAAAATTGAGTTAGAAAATATCTTAAAAGAGTCAGCTTTAATTGAAGAGATTTTTGAAAGTAGTGCAAATTATTTACTTGTGAAACTAGCAAATTTAAATGCAAAAGAGTTCCAAGAAAAACTAAAACCATATAAAATAATGGTTAGAGATTGCTCAAATTTTGACTATTTAGATGAAAGATTTGTACGAATTGCAGTTAAGAGTTCAAGTGTAAATGAGATTTTACAAAGGGCTTTAAAAGAGATATGTTAATAGAAAATAGATTTTTAAAATATCTCTCTTTTTTAATCTCAGCAATATTTATATCTTATGTGATTTATCTGATTCTTTCCTCTTTTTTTATAGTAAAAAATCAGTTCATAGATATTGGTGATGCAACCTATGTAAATCAAGTACGAACAGATGAATACACAATAAAACTAGCAGATTATCTAACAAAAGATTGCGCTTCAAATAAAGTTTGTGAAGTCCAATCAATGCTAGATTTTGTTACAACAATTCCCTATAAAATAAATGAAAGTATTGCAAGAAGTGCAAAACAAGTAGTTGAACAAAATTTTGGAGATTGTGATGATAAATCAAATCTTTTGATTTCAATGTTAAAAGTAAAAGGATATGAAGCATATTTTGTTTTAGTGCCAAAACATATTTTTGTGATTGTAAATATGGAACAAAAACTGCAAAATTCAAAAGCTTTATATGTAAATGATAAAAGATTTTATATTTTAGAAAGCACAGCAAGAAATTCAAAAATAGCTTTTCCTTTGAAATATAGTTTTAATGAAATAGAAGCAATAGTTGATCCCTTTAATAATAAAAAATTAGTAATAAACAAATTGGAGTATAGATGAAAAATATAATAATAACAGGTGCCTCAAAAGGAATAGGTAGAGTTATAGCTAAGAGTTTAAGAAAAAAATATCATATTATAAATATAGATATAGTTGAAAATAAAATGGATGGAGTTGATTTTTATAAATGTGATATATCTGATAAAAGTCAACTTCTAAGAACTATTGAAAAGATAAAATCAAATGTTGATTCACTTTATGCACTTATAAATAACGCAGCAATTTTTTCACATAAAATTCTAGAAAAACAAACCTTTGAAGAGTGGGAAAATATTATAAGTGTAAATCTAACAGCTCCATATATTCTCTCAAAAGAGTTTGCAAATTTCTTAAGAGAATCGCAAGGACATATCATAAATATCTCTTCAACAAGAGCTTTAATGAGTGAAGTAGGAACAGAAGCTTATAGTGCTTCAAAAGGTGGAATCTCATCTTTAACTCATGCTCTATCAATGTCATTAAGTCCTGAAGTAAAAGTAAACTCAATAACTCCTGGTTGGATAAATACAGATGAAAATTATCTTCCTACAAAAAATGATAATTTCCAACATCCAAGCGGAAGAGTTGGAACTCCTGAAGATATTGTAGATGCTGTTAAATTTTTACTAAAAAATAGAGGTTTTATAACTGGAAGTGATTTTGTAATAGATGGTGGAATGACTAAGAAGATGATTTATGTTTAATATTTAATACTAAAGAATTAACTAACTTAAAGGTAATTTTATAATAAATTTTGCTCCTAAGTTAGTGTTTTCTGCTTTAATTGTTCCTTTAAAACAGTTCTTGATAATATAATATGAGATATATAATCCAAGGCCAGTTCCTTGACTTTGATGTTTTGTTGTGAAATATATATCAAAAATTTTTTTTAGATTTTCTTCTTTTATTCCACCTGCATTATCTTCGATTTCAATATAAACAAAACTATTTTTTTGGTAAGTTTTTATAAATAATTGTCTATTTTTACTTCGTTTTATAGTCAAAAAATCTCTTGCATTATTAAGAATACTCAATAATGATTGAGATAGTTTTAAACTACTTCCTTTGATAAAAATATTTGCTTTAGGAAAATCTTTACTGATTTTTATATCACTCTCTTTGAAACTTGAATCTACAATAAAAAGGGTTTTTTCAATAGTTTGGTGTAAATTTATATTTTCTAAAATATCATCGATATTTAAAAATTCATTAAAATTATTTATAGTATTTGATAGATAATCAACTTTTGACATAATAATATTAATTTTTTGTGATAATTCCTCATTTGTAAGTTGCTTTAATTCATTTTCAATTTCAATACTACTTGCAACAGTTGATATTACAGATAAAGGTTGTCTCCATTGATGAGAAACATTTATAATCATCTCTTCCATTTGTGCTAAATGAAATTGTTGTTGAATTCGTTCTTCTTTTTTTAAATTTTCTTTGACAGCATTTCTTATTTTTATTGTGAGAGATTCATTTAGTTCAAGTAATTCTTTTTCTTTTTTCTCTGAAATTCTTATTGCAGGAATTACAATAAATATTGCTTCTAAAAATAAAGTTAGAAGAGTACCGAATAAGATAAATTGTTCTCTTTTTAATAATTCAGCCGTTTTTTCATCACTTTCTTTTTGAAAAGTTGAAACTGCTTTATCTAAGAGAGGTAGTAATTCAAATGAATTTTGTTCGATTTGTTTTAATAAATTAGGATTATTAGTTTCATAAAAAAGAGTAATTGTTTTAAGAAAATTTTTAACTTTTTCATTTAAATTAAGCTCTTTAGAAAAATATATATCATAAATCTCTTTTGATGTTAAATTACTACTAATGTAGCTATGGTCTTTAGTCATTAAATCAATTAATTCTTTTAAATGGATTTTTAAATTTTCATCTTTTGATTCATAATATCTTTTTGAAATAAGTGTTGTTTTTTGGGAAAGCATTCTTTGTTTTCCACTTAGATTAATGATTTCTGCATATATTTCTTGATTGTGAATTTGAGTATTCATAGTAAAATATGCAAAAAAAGCCCAACTAATAAGTGATAAAAAAACTATAAAGTAAATAAATTTAAGGTTTAAATTTTTCATTTGTTATTCTTTATTTTAAGTATTAATACATATACTTCGGTTCTAATATTATATCTTTTAAAAATAAAGAATAATAAATGAATTGTATAGATAATATAGAATTAGTAATCTAATTGTAATTAAATGGAAGAAAGTAGTGTATGAATAAAATGAATAACATCTCAATTTTTGGCACAAGCTCAGATGCTGGAAAATCAACAATAACTTTTGTAATAGCAAAAATACTTCAAGATTTAGGTTTTTCAGTTGCTCCTTTTAAAGCACAAAATGTATCAAACAATTCTCATGTTTGTGATGATGGAAGTGAAATTGCTATTGCTCAATATTTTCAAGCTGAGGTTTTGGGTGTGGAAACTTCATATCATCTAAATCCAGTTTTACTAAAATCAGGGCGAGGAAACTCTGCTTCACTTATTGTTGAAGGAAAAGTTGTTACAAACAAAGATGTTAGGGAATATTATAGGGATTTAGACTTACTAAAACCAGCTGTGAAGCGATGTTTTGATTATTTGGATGCAAAGTATGATTGTGTTGTTTGTGAAGGTGCAGGAAGTCCCGTTGAGTTAAATCTAATGGATAAGGATTTATCAAATATTTTTATGGCCACAGAATACAACACAAAAATTATTTTAGTAGCAGACATAGAAAAAGGTGGAGTTTTTGCTTCTATTTGGGGAGTTTACAATCTCTTGCCAGAAAAGTTACGAAAAAATGTAATAGGTGTAATAGTAAATAAATTCAGAGGTGATTTATCACTTTTTGATGAGGGAATTAGAATTATAGAAGAGGATTTTAAAATCCCAGTTTTAGGAGTGTTGCCATATTTGTCTTTTAATCTTGGATTTGAAGATAGTGCATCTTTGACAAATTTTGTTCAACAACCACGAAATAAAAAACTAGATATTGCTGTAATTGCTTATCCATATATGAGTAATTACAATGATTTTGAACCATTGATTGCAGATGATGAGGTTTTTGTGGAGTTTGTGAGTTCCAATATTTCCCTTGAAAAGTTTGATTTAGTGATTTTACCAGGAAGCAAACTTGTGATAAAAGATTTGAAGTGGTTAAAAGAGAGTGGACTTTTTGAACAAATAAAAAACTATAAAAAAGATATTTGTGCCATTTGTGGTGGATATGAAATGATGTTTGAAAATCTTGAAGATATTTATGCTTTAGAAAATGAAGAAGCATTAAAAGAAGAGGGTTTTGCTTTTATTCCTGATAATATTATTTTTGAAAAAGAGAAAATTTTAGAGAAAAAAACTTATGATTTATTTGGTGAAAAAATAGCTGGTTTTGAAATACATCATGGTATATGCAAAAATTATCCTCTATCTTATGAAAAACAAAATTTTAAAGGAACTTTTGTACATCAGATTTTTGATAATAATGAGTTTAGAACAAAATATTTTAAATTAATAAAAGCAAATTATGTAGGTTTTGATTTTCAAGAGTACAAAAAACAAACTCTTGATAATTTTATAGGAACACTAAAAGAAAAACTAGATGTGGAATATATTTTAAAAAGTATAAGTTAAAGGCTTTTAGCCTTTTTGATTATACTTTTTACCATATTATTAAATACAAAATAGTGTAGGGGAACTAAAATATACCAATACAATCTTCCCAATAGACCTTTTGGATAGAAGTAAGCTGATTGGATTAGTTTATTATCTTTGATTTTGAACTCAAGCCAAGCCATTCCTGGAAGTTTCATTTGGGCAAATAATAAAAGTCTTTCATTCTCTTTTAAATCTACAACTTTCCAAAAATCTAAACAATCACTAATTCTTAAATCACATTGGCTTCTTCTTCCTCTTTTTAATCCAACGCCACCAATCATTTTGTCAATTATTCCTCTTATTTCCCATAAGAAATCAAAATCAAACCAGCCATTTGTTCCACCAATACTTATAAATGATTGATAAACTTTTGAAGCATCGAGATTTGAAATATCTATCTCTTTTCTATCTATAAAAACAGCTTTTGAGATTTCATTTTGTGCATCTTTTTCCCAAATATTATTTGAATTGTCATTCCATCTACTTATTACTTGGTCGTTTTCTATCTCTTTTATTGCATTTGATACTGCATCTTCATAGGAAATTGGAGTAATCTCAGGGAAATATTTTTTTGCATTGTCATTTTGAATTACAACTTCTGATTTTAGTCCCTCAATCAAAGCTTTTGCCACACTAAAAGGAACAGGAGTAAAAAGGTTTAACCAATATGATGAGATATTTATAGACATAAAAGGAAGTGGAATAATAATTCTTTTTAAGCCTAAAACCTTTGCAGTTTTTAACATCATACTTTTATAACTTAATTGTTCACTGCCAATATCTACTATTAAATTTTCTTCTTCTTTTAAATATATTGAGTTATGCAGATACGATAAAACATCTTCAACGGCTATTGGTTGTGCTTTTGTAGTTACCCATTTTGGAGTTGTCATTATTGGAAGTTTTTCTGTTATATTTCTAATAATCTCAAAACTTGAACTTCCTGAACCAATTATAACTCCTGCTCGAACCCAAATAGTTTGCACATTTTTATTTGAACTAAGAATTTCTCCCGTTTCTATACGACTTAAAAGATGTTCACTTGTATCACTATTTTTAATACCCAAACCACCCAGATATATAACTCTTTTTACCTTACAAAAAGTAGCCACTTCTAAAAAGTTTTGAGCTGATAATTTATCCAAGTCTCTGTAATTATCTTTGTTTAAAGAGTGAATTAAATAATAAGCTACATCCACATCTTTTAGGGCAATTTTTAGTGATTCTAAATCAAAAGTGTCCCCTTGAACTATTTCTAATTTATCTTTTATTTCATTTGATAAACTACTTTTATTTCTAACTAAGAGCCTTAAATCTATATTTTTATCTTCTAGTAATCTTTTTTTCAGTCTTCTACCAATATATCCAGTAGAACCTGTAAGTAGAACTTTCATTTTGACTCCTTTTAATAAACTAATGTTACTATTGCGATAAATTAATTATAGCACTAATTAAAAATTTAAAAATAGGGAAATTGTCAGTTCATGTTTTTTGAAGTAGCTTTGATAGCATATATTGTAGATATGATTTTTTCTGAATTCCAAAAATTCAAATATTTTAAACATCCAATAATTTTTATGGGAGAATATATCTCTTGGTTTGAAAAGAAGTTTTATAAGGATTCTGTTTTTAGAGGTTTTCTTTTGACTATTTCTTTGCTTTTTGTGGTTTATATTATTGTCTCTATTATTTCATTGATTGATAATATTTTTATTCAAGGATTATTGGCTTCTTTTACTTTGTCTTCAAAAATGCTTTATGATGCAGTAAAAGATGTAATAGCAAATGAGAACATTGAAGATAAAAGATATAAAATCTCTATGTTAGTTAGCCGCGATACTTCGACTCTTTCAAATAGTGATGTAAACAAAGCAGCAATTGAAACCTATGCTGAGAACTTAAGTGATGGAGTTATTGCTCCACTATTTTATCTTTTGTGTTTTGGGCTTGTTGGGGCTTATTTATATAAAGCTATAAACACTCTTGATTCTATGGTTGGATATAGAAATGATAAGTATGAGAAGTTTGGAAAGTTTAGTGCAAGACTTGATGATGTGGTTAATTATATTCCATCTCGAATTACAGCTTTAATAATTGCACTTCTGTTTTTTAGTAAAAAAGTATTTTTAGAGTTTTATAAATATGGAAAAAAACATGAAAGTTTTAATGCAGGACTTCCAATATCAGCTTTTGCATTGGCTTTAAATGTTAAACTTGGCGGTCCTACTTCATATTTTGGAAAAATAAAAAATAAACCTTTTTTTGGAGATGGAAAAGAAAATATCGAAAATAGTGATGTTTTAAAAGCTGTAAGTTTTAAATACACCTTAGATATTTTTATAATAATTGTATTAATTTTAGGAGTTTTATGATGACTTATGAAGAGTGGTTTATCCAACAGGGTAATCTTCATGCAAATGTAATGAAAAAATTAACTGACAAATCAGTTGATGAGGTAATAGAATATTTTAAATTTGAGAATATGGTAAAAAATGAGCCAGATTTTTGCCCATTATATAAAGATAATAAAAAATGCCATGATATGGAAGATTTGAATTGTTATTTATGTGCTTGTCCAAATTTCAGATTTAAAATGGAAGGATTTGAGAAAACGCCCGATGGAAAAACTCTATTTTCAGTTTGTAATATCAAATCACGTGATGGAGCACAATATATTGGTGAAGATTATATTCACCAAAATTGTTCAGGCTGTATAGTGCCACATAGAGCTAAATATATTAAAAAGAATTTTAATAGAAATTGGTTTGAAGTTATGAAAGATGTTAGGTCTTAAATAAAAAACTATTTCATCATGTTTATGATGAAGTAGTTTTTCCCCTCTTCGTATTTATATTCTAGTTTATATCCATGTAAATTTACAATTGTTTTTACGATATAAAGTCCCAAACCAAAACCATCGCTTCTTTTTTCTTCCTGTGAAAAAGCTTCTGTGTAATATGAAAGTTCGTGTTTTAGTTGTTCACCCATAGAAATAATCTCTATTTTTTCTTTATTTGCTTTGATTATTGCTTTTTTATTTGGTGAGAATTTAATTCCATTATCAATTAAATTTTTTAGAGCAATAGGCATCATAGAGTTATCAACTTTAAAATCAAAATCTTCAATTTGCGTTGTTAAATTAACTGGATTTATCATCATGATTTCTAAAGTTCTATTATAAATATTTGAAAAAGAGTTCTCTTCTTTATAAATCATTGTATTTTTAGAAGTTAGTTTTTCAACAGTTGCTAACTCTTTTATAATATCATCCATTCTTTTGAAAGCTCTTTGTAAAGTATCTCTTTTATTTTCATCATTTAAACTCTCAGCAATAAACATAGCTTTTGTTATAGGAGTTTTTAATTCGTGCATCATATTTCTCATAAACAGATCTTTTGATTTAGATTGATTATTTATGATATTTATAGCTTCATTAAAACTTTTTGCAATAGTTCCTACTTCATCAGTACTTGTATAATTTAGTTTAATATCTTTATTTCCATTTGAAAACTCAATTAGCTGTTTGTTTAAAAGTTTAAGGGGTTTTAATTTTCTTTTTAAAATTTCATATAAAAATAAAAAAGTTAAGATTGATGCCATAAATCCAGCAATAATAAAGGCAATACTATAGTTATGATGGTCTGCATCTTTTAGCATAAGATTGTAACCATGTTGTTGAACGTAGATAAAATAATCGTCATTATATTTATAAACCCTATAAGTTCCTAAATAGTTTTGAGTTATAGTTAATTCTTGTGCATTTTTTATAATCGCTAATTTTTCTTCTCTCTCTTCTAAAGGTTTAACTTTAAACTTTTTAAAAAGGGCAATTAGAGATTCAGTAGTTGGTTGATTTTGTAAAGTGCTCAAAAAGTTTTCAGCAACTAACTCATATCTATTTTGTAATGATATTTCATGTTTCTCTTGGTCATAATTTAAAAACATAGCAAATGTAATAAAAATAGAGACAAAAGCCAGTGAAAATATAATATTTACAAATGTAGAAATAGAGATATTTTTTATCATATTAACTGATACCCAATACCTCTTACTGATTTAATATGAGAGTTGTCTTCATCTATTTTTGCTAGTTTTGTTCTGATTCTTGAAATAATTACATCAATATTTTTTAATGATGAATCATCTTCAATATTATCACTTGCATAAATAAAATCTTCCCTTGCCACAACTCCATGATTTCTTTGAATTAATAGTTTTAAAATATCATATTCTGCAAGTGTTAAAGTTAATGCTACACCTTGAAATAAGATTTGCATATCATCTTCTCTTACTTCAAAAAGTGAGTTCTGCTCTGTTTTCTTTGGTTCATTACTTGAATCAACTCTTTTTAAAATAGTTTTGATTCTAGCTTGAAGTTCCCTTGGATTATAAGGTTTTGGAAGATAATCATCAGCTCCTCGCTCTAAGCCCATAACTTTGTCCAAAATATCATCTCTTGCAGAGCTTATAATTATTGGAATATCAGATTTTTCTCTAATTTTTGGAATTAACTCTAAACCATCAATTTCAGGAAGAGTCAAATCTAAAATAATTAGTTGATAATCTTTATGAACACTAAGCATTGATAGACCATTATATGGACTATCAGTGTTTATTACTTCAATGTCAAACGATTTTAAATAATCGGTGATGATTTGAGCTAATTCTAAATCATCTTCTATCATAAGTACTTTAATAATTGGTTATCCTTTATTGAATGATAAATAGAATAGTTTGACCATATCTATTTACATATACTCTTTTATATTTATTATCATATTTTTTTAATGCTACTTCAACATTTGCAAAGTTTTTAATTTCAACATCTTCTATTTGAACAATAATATCACCCGCTTGGAAGCCAGCTTTTTCAGCTTTTGATTTTACTTCAACATCTGAAATTAATATTCCTGTTACATCAGAAGTTAATCTAAATTGTTTTTGTGTTTCACTATCTATAGTGCTAAGTTTTAATCCACCAAGGAAAATATTGTTATTTATTTGTGCAGGAGTAGTATCTAATAAAGTAGCTCTATCCCCTAAAATAATATTTAATTCAATATCTTTTCCATCTCTTTCAACTTGAATTTTAACTTTTTCATTAGGTTTAAAAGCAGCAATTGTATTTTGTAAAGTGGTTTTATCTTTTACAAGTTTACCATTAATTGCATATATTAAGTCACCTCGTTTTAGTCCACCTCTTGCAGCTGGAGTATCTGCTGAAATATCTAAAACTAAAGCTCCTTCATTTCGTTTGTAAACTTTTGCTAATTCAATGTCTATATCAGATATTGCAACACCCAAATAACCTCTTGTTACTTTTCCATCTGCCACTAGTTTTTCAACAACATCTTTAACCATAGCAACAGGAATTGCAAAACCAATTCCATTATTTCCACCGCTTTTTGTGATTATTGCTGTGTTTATACCAATTAATGCACCCCTTGAATCAACTAATGCACCACCAGAATTTCCTGGATTTATAGAAGCATCTGTTTGAATATAGTTTTCATATCTATTTATTCCAACTTTATTTTTATTAAGTGCTGAAATTATTCCTTGAGTTATAGTGCTTCCAATACCAAAGGGATTACCAATAGCAAAAATCACATCTCCAACCAATAAAGAGTTAGAGTCTGCAATTTTTATAGGTTGAAGAGGTGCTTTGGGATCAATTTTTATAACTGCAATATCACTATCAGCATCACGACCTATAAGTTTTGCATTATATTCAGTTGTTTCATCTCCAATAGTTACTGTAATCTCTTCAGCATTTTCAATTACATGGTTATTTGTAACAATATATCCATCCTTTGAAATAATCACACCAGAACCAAGAGATCTTTGTACTCTATTTTGTTTAAATTGGTTTCCAAATTGATTCCCAAAAAATCTTTTAAAAAATGGGTCATCAAACATTTGTAGAGGAATATTCTCAACACCATCATTTACATGTTTTTTAGCTGAAATATTAACAATCGAGTGTATAGAATCTTTTATACTGTTATTAAAAGATAAAATTTCATTTGTAGAATTTGGAGAAGTTCTTGTAGGATTTGAATCCATCATTTCGAAATCAATTGTTTTAGAAAACAGTTGAGTAGCAATTAATGTAGAAATAAGTAGAAGTTTTTTCTTCACTTTGTATATCCTCTTTTTATTTTTTTATAGTGACATTATGAAGTATAAGCGTAAACTGTTTTTCAATCAAAAGTTAATGTTTAGTTAATAAATAGGCTTTTTAGGCCTATTTATTATAAATCAGTTTTTAGAACAGCTCCAGAACTTGCATTTGTTACTAGTGCTCTATATTGTCCTAACCAAGAAGAGTTAAGTGGTTTTTTAAGTGGAACAAACTCATCTCTTCTTTGAGCAATTTCTTCAAATGTAAGATTTACACTTAAAATATATTGGTCAACATCAATATGAATTTCATCACCATCTCTTAATAATCCAATCATTCCACCTTCAGCAGCTTCTGGTGAAACATGACCAATAGAAGCTCCTCTTGTAGCTCCTGAGAATCTTCCATCAGTGATAAGTGCAACTTTGTCTCCTAGACCCATTCCCATGATTAAAGAAGTTGGTGCTAACATTTCTTGCATTCCTGGTCCTCCTTTTGGACCTTCATATCTGATAACTACAACATCACCAGCTTTTACTTTACCACTAACGATTCCTTTGATAGCTTCAGGTTGTCCATCAAAACAAACAGCTTTCCCTGTGAAAACTCTTGAACCAGTAATTCCAGCTGTTTTAATAACTGCACCTTGTTCAGCTAAGTTACCATAAAGAATCGCTAATCCACCAACTTGTGAATAAGGATTATCAATAGTATGAATAATATTTGTATCTTTAATATATGCATCTTTGATTTTTTCTAATACAGTTTCACCAGAGATTGTAAGGTTATCTAATAAAATATCATCACCTCTTTTTGTCATCTCTTTCATAACTGCATTTACACCACCAGCTTTGTTAATATCTTCCATATGAACAGTTGATAAAGATGGAGAAATTTTTGCAATATGAGAAACTCTTTTAGAAATTTTATTAATATCTTCAAGATTAAAGTTTACATTTGCTTCTTTTGCAATTGCTAACATATGTAAAACTGTATTTGAACTTCCACCCATTGCCATATCAACAGCAAAAGCATTTTTAACAGCATTTTCATTTAAAATATTTTTTAATTTATATTTTTCTCTTGATGACGCATCAAGTGCAATTTCACAAATTCTTCTAGCTGCTTTTCTATATAACTCTTCTCTTTCCGGAGTTAAAGCTAAAATAGTTCCATTTCCAGGAAGTGCAATTCCCATTGCTTCCATAAGTGTATTCATAGAGTTAGCTGTAAACATCCCTGAACATGAACCACCACTTGGACATGCATTACATTCGATATCTTTTAACTCTTCATCACTCATTTGTCCAGCTTCATGTTTTCCAACAGCTTCAAATGCAGTAGCTAAGTCAATAGGAGTTCCATCTTTTGTGTAACCTTTTTCCATTGGTCCACCACTTACAAAAATTGTTGGAACATTTACTCTTAAAGCACCCATAATCATACCTGGTACGATTTTATCACAGTTTGGAATAGCAATCATTGCATCAAGTTTATGTGCATTCATAACTGTTTCAATAGAGTTTGCAATTAATTCCCTTGAAGGAAGTGAAAATAACATCCCATCATGTCCCATTGCAATTCCGTCATCAACACCAATTGTATTAAATTCAAATGGTACACAACCATTTGCTCTAATTTCTTCTTTTATTATGGCACTTACTTTATCTAAGAAAAAGTGTCCAGGAATTAATTCAATAAAAGAGTTTGCAACACCTATAAATGGTTTTTCAAAATCTTCATCTTTAAGTCCAGTTGCTCTTAATAATGATCTATGTGGTGTTCTGTCAAAGCCTTTTTTTACTTCATCACTTCTCAATTTTAATCCTTTAAATATGCATAAATTATATGTCTAGATTATACATTTTTTGCAGTTCAATTTTTATTAAATATATAATTTTATTAAAATTTCAAAATTTTCTTAAAAATATCTTGACAAATAAAAAAAAACCTATTATAATTCCAGTCCAATTTAAGTAGAACATACTTAAAATTGACTTACCAAATGTGCGAGTGTGGCGGAATAGGTAGACGCGCGGGACTTAAAATCCCGTTCCGGTTTCGGAGTGTGAGTTCGATTCTCACCATTCGCACCATTATATATGTGTAGAGAGTTGACAGAGTTGGTCGATTGTACCGGTTTTGAAAACCGGCGAGGTGAAAGCCTCCGAGGGTTCGAATCCCTTGCTCTCTGCCACTATAACTAAAAAATAATCATCTAAACTTTTTCAATTTTAAATGATTTATAAAATAGACTATACATTTCTGTTGGAGGTATAGCAAAGCTGGTAATGCCTCGGATTGCAAATCCGACATGCGTTGGTTCGAGTCCGACTACCTCCTCCACTTTTTAATCTAAAATAATCCAAATAAGTTTAGTGTTAATTTTCCATTCTAACTTTTAGTTTTTAAAAAAATTAAAAAAGAATCATTCCTGAGTTCTTTTCAAAGTATAATTAAAAAATAAATTTTAGGAATATTACAGAAAATGGAAACATTAAAGAAATTAAAATCCGGTAATTTAGAAAATTCAAGCTACATTAAAATTGCAGCTGGACTTGAAATCTTTCCTAAAGAGTTATATACGTTGGTAGATACGTTGGAAGTTTTAGATTTAACTGATAATAATTTGTCAACTCTTCCCGATGATTTTTATAGATTTAAAAAACTAAAGAGAATTTTTTTATCTAATAATCAATTTAATCATGTTCCAAAAGTATTAGCTAAACTTCCTGTTTTATCAATGATTGGAATGCGTAATAATAAAATCAAAATATTTGAAGAAAATGCCTTACCATTAAGTACTAGATGGTTAATACTTACAGATAATGAATTGACATCATTACCCCAATCTATTGGAGATTTGAAGTTACTTCAGAAATGTATGCTTTCTGGTAATAAATTAAGCTTTTTACCTGAATCAATAAATAAATGTTTTAATTTAGAACTCTTAAGAATTGCAGCAAATAAACTTACATCTTTTCCAACAACTCTTTTATCACTACCAAAACTTTCATGGCTTGCTTATAGTGGCAATCCTTTTTGTCAAAAACATCCAGATTCTAAGACGAAATTACAAACAGTAAAATGGAATGAACTTGCAATTAAAGAATTGCTAGGAGAAGGAGCATCTGGAAATATTTATAAAGCAATATACAATGAAAAGGAAGTTGCTATAAAAGTATTTAAAGGTGAAATGACATCGGATGGACTGCCACAAGAAGAGATGGATATTAATATTTCTATGGGTGTGCATGAAAATTTAATTGATGTTTTAGCTCAAGTATTGGAGCATCCTGAAGGAAAAGATGTCTTAATGTTGGAATTAATTCCTTCTTCTTTTTTTAATTTAGGCTTACCACCAAGTTTAGATAGTTGCACTAGGGATGTTTATCCAATTAATTTTAAACTTTCAACACAAGTAAGTTTAAAAATATTAAAAGGAATGGTAAATGCTGCTGTTCATATGCATGAAAGAGGCATTATGCATGGGGACTTTTACGCACACAATATTATGATAGATGAAAATCATAATAGCATTTTAGGTGATTTTGGTGGTGCATCATATTATGAATCAGAAGAACCAAAAATATGTAACAATTTAGAAAAATTAGAAGTAAGAGCATTTGGATGTTTAATTGAAGAGTTATTATGTCTTTGCTCACATGATAATCAAAATGTAAATATTAGAGAAACTTTATTCCAATTGCAAATATTATGTCTAAATGAAGAGCATAAAGAACGACCGACATTTAAACAAATATTAAAACAATTAAATGAAATTGTATAAAGTAATAATTAAATAAAGATACTAAGAAAGAAAATTTTATATTTTTTTATCCTTATAATGTATAAAAATGTAGGATAATATAATATTATTTCATACTGTATACTTTTTAATCAATATAAATGGTGATTTTTATCTAATCTAGTGTTACAATTCTCTTGTATAAAAAAAATCAAAGGAGAACAAATGAAAAAATGGCTTTTAACAACTTCGTTACTTAGCACTTTAGCATTTGCAGAAGAAGCGGCTGAACCTGTACTTAATGCAGGTGATACAGCATGGATGATGATGTCAACAGCACTTGTAATGTTAATGACACCAATTGGGTTAGCACTATTTTATGGTGGGATGACGAGATCAAAAAATATCTTAAATACATTTTCAATGGTATTTGGTGCTTTTGCAATTGCAATCATTGCATGGGTTGTAGCAGGTTTCTCTGTTGCATTCGGTACAGTTGAAGGTTCTATGAACCAATTTATGGGTGGTTTTGGTAATGTAATGCTTGATGGTATTAGCTGGACTGAGTTCGCTAGTGTTGATTTAGGGCAATTATATCCTAAATTTATCTTCGTAGCTTTCCAGGGTACTTTTGCTGCAATTACAATTGCTATTGCATCTGGTGCAGTAATTGAAAGAATGAAATTCTCAACATGGATGATTTTTGCGGCTATTTGGACAATCGTAGTATATGCTCCAATTGCACACATGGTTTGGGGTGGTGGATACCTTTTCAACGAAGGTGCACTTGACTTCGCAGGTGGTACAGTTGTACATATGAATGGTGGTTTAGCTGGTTTAGTTCTTGCTATTCTTGTTGGTAAAAGAGCTGGTTATAATAAAGTAGCAATGAAACCTGCAAGTATTATTTTAACAGCTATTGGTGCTGGTCTTTTATGGTTTGGATGGTATGGATTTAATGCAGGTTCTGCATTTGGTGCTAATGCTATTGCTGGTGTTGCATTCCTTACAACAACTGTTGCTGCATCTGTTGCTACACTTGCATGGTTAGCAATTGAAGCATTAGTGTATAAAAAACCTACATTATTAGGTGCTGCTTCTGGTGCTATTGCTGGTTTAGTTGCAATTACTCCAGCTGCAGGGTTTGTTAGTGTTGGTGGTGCTTTAGTTATCGGTATTGTTGGAGCTATTGTTGCATTCTTTGGTGTTGCTGTACTTAAGAAAAAACTTGGTTATGATGATAGTTTAGATGCATTTGGAATTCACTTCCTTGCTGGTTTATGGGGAGCAATTGCAACAGGTATATTCGCTCTTAATGAAAAAGCTCTTTTATGGGATGGACCACTAAAAGCTGATGATGACAGATTAGGACAAATATTTGTTCAATGTGAGTCTGCTTTAATAGTAGGTATTTACACATTAGTTGGAACAGTAGTTGTTTATTATATTGCATCACTATTAACTGGTGGATCAAGAGTTAGTGAAGAAGAAGAGAGTCAAGGTTTGGATGAATCAGTTCACGGTGAACGTGGCTTTAATCTATAAAAATAGCTAAAGAGGGTAACAAATGAAAAAGATCGAAGTAATAATAAAACCTTTTAAACTAGAAGATGTAAAAGATGCTTTAGTAGAAGCAGGGATTACAGGTATGAGTGTATATGATGTAAAAGGTTATGGAAGACAACAAGGACATAGTGAGCTATATAGAGGAGCTGAATATGTAGTAGATTTTCTACCAAAAATAAAAATAGATATCGTTGTGAAAGATGATATGGTAGAATCAGTAATAAACGCAATCGTAGGTTCAGCAAAAACAGGGAAAATCGGAGATGGAAAAATATTTGTTTCATCTTTAGATGAAGTTGTTAGAATCAGAACTGAAGAAAGAGGTAGTGAAGCTGTTTAATACAGACTTCATAAATGGAGAGTTCAACTCTCCATTTCTCTTAAATAATTTTTAAAACTTCTTAATTTAATTAATCCAAACTTTTTTATAAATTTAATTTATTTTCTTTAATAGATTGAATAAATGCTACAGCTATTGGAATGATTGCAAATGCTATTATTAAACCATGAGGTAAATGAACAAAAATCTGAATAATCATACTTATTGATAGAAGTCCAACTGACCACATTGCTCCATGTTCTAAATATTTATATTCAGCAACAATTCCTCTATCAACCATTAATATTGTAAGATTTCTAACTGCAAATGCACCAGCACCTAAACCTAGCATAATAATTATGATATTTTGACTAACAGCAAATGCTCCTAAAACTCCATCAAAAGAGAAAGACATATCAATAAGTTCTAAATAAATAAATGAAGCTAATCCACCTTTTGCAAGTTTTGAGTTTGCAATATGTTCAATTTTTTCTCTTTCAGTTTCCATATTATCTAAATCATGTTTTTGTCCATCATCTTCAAGAATACCTCTTAGAAACTCTATACAAAGATATAATAAAATACCATAAATCATAGGAAGCACAATATCACTTTTATCAATATCTTTTAATACTTCTTCAACTAATATTTGAGTTGGTGCGTAAATTCCAATAATTGCAATTGTTAAAATAGCAATTAAAATCTTTAAATCTCCAATACTTGACCATCTTGAAGCATATTTCTCAATAAATGCAATCCAGTAAACATCTTTGTTTTCATTGAATAAAAACGACAAAAATATCATTAATAAAAACATTCCACCAAAGGCCATAACTATATGATGAGATGCCATAATAACTTTTTCATATTCAACTGGATTATTAAATGCTAAACTAAATGATTCTACTAAACTTAAGTCAGTTGTAGCAAAAACAATTAAAATAGGGAAAATTAATCTTACTCCAAATACGGCAATTACCATACCCCACGTAAGGAATCTTCTTCTCCAAAGAGGAGGCATATTTACTAATATAAGGGCATTTACAACAGCATTATCAAATGATAAACTTAGTTCTAAAATAGTAAGTGTTGATCCTTGAACAATACCTAAAAGACCCATATAAAAGAATTCGATAATTACTGATATACCAAAAAATACAAAAAATGTATTGAAATAACTTAACGTTGATTTCTGTTTTTGTTCAACCATTGTTTAATCCTAGTTCTATTAATTTTATTGGAATAGTATCGATAATAAGCTAAATAACTCTTTTTAACACAATTTTTCTACAATGCTTTTGATATTATTCCACATTGTTTTTTAGAAAACAAAATTTTTTATAAATAAAAAGGACGCAATCCATGAAAAAAATTTTATTAGGAACAGCTGTAACATTACTATTATTAACAGGATGTACAGAAGAGAAAAAAGCACCTGCTGAAACACAAGCTACACAAGAAGTAAAAAAAGTTGAAGCTACAACAACACCAGCCCAAACTCAAGCAACTGAAGAAGTAAAAAAAGAAGAAACAAAATAATTTTACTATTCCGTGGTAATTTATGAAATTATCACGGAATTTTTATAAAAGAACTCCATTTACAAAATAATATCTAAGTAAATAAAAAGAACACAAAAATACAAAAATAGAATTAAATAAAATCGAATACTTAAAACTATAATCTAAATTTTTATTTATAAATTTTGGTACTACAAAACTTGCAATTGCAAAAAAAGTTCCTAAAAATAGTGTTGACCAGATAAAATATCCTATAAAATAATACTCTTTTTGAAGCATACAAAACGGACATTGGTGGGTTGGAAGTTGATAAATATATGTTGAGAAAAAATATGTAACAGCATAATAAGAGATATATAAGAAAAATAAATTTACTACAAAGTTTAAAGTTTTTTGTTTTTGGATATTTGTAAAGATTGTTAATAAATAAAGTAAATAAAATAGCCCTACAAGCATTGGAATTGATAAATCAAAAGGTATTTTAGTTCCTATAGAATTAGCTCCAAAAATTACAGAACAACACATTACAGGCTCTTTAGTTGAGATATTTGATAAATATAATATATCAAGGGTTGTTTCAATTAAAATCAAAGAAAAAATAAAAATATAAAAAACAAATTTCTTTTTTGTGTAAGGATAGGTTTTCTCTTTTAAATCTAAACTATTAATTATTAACCAAACTCCAATACAAAATAAAATGATTAATTTTAAAGCTAATAAGATTTCACCGTAATTATTGGCTTTTACAACACCAGCTGCACACATTGCACCTGGAATTATATGTGATAAATTATCTAAACTATAGGCAAAGTAGGGCATTAAAAATATTTTTACAACTAATGTAAAAAATATTATAAGTATTACTAAATATGAAGTTTTTTCAAGTTTATATTGGGCTGATGTTGTTTTTTCATAATCCCATTTTTTGATTATAAAAATAGAAAAATAAAAGGCTATAAAAAGAAGAATAAATAGAATAATTTGGGTAAATAAATAGATAATTATTTCATTTGATAAAAGTATTTCACTCACAAATTGTTCCATTGTTTATATTTATTATTTTATCTATAAAATCAAGATTGTCAAATATTGGGTCGTGGGTTGCCACAATTATTGTTTTATTAAGACTTTTTAGAGTTTTTAGACTTTCAATAAAAATAAGAGAGTTATCATAATCTAAATTTGCAGTGGGTTCATCACAAAGAATAATTTCTGGATTATTTACAATTGCTCTAGCAATTGCGCATCTTTGTTTTTCACCACCTGAAAGATTATAAATCAACTCATCTTTTTTATGTTGAATATTTGCTAATTCCAAAGCTTCTAAAACCATTTCATCTATTTGTTTTTGATTAAATCCTAGAGGAATTAAAGCAATAGAAACATTATCTTTTACACTTAAGGTGTCAAATAAATTATATGATTGGAAAATAAAACCAAGTTTTTTTGCTCTAAAATTTGAAGCGTGCAAATCTGGAAGTTTTGCAATGTTCTCATTTTCAACTTTAATACTTCCACTTGTAGGTTTTGATAAAGTTCCTATTATTGATAAAAGTGTAGATTTTCCACTTCCACTTATTCCTTTTAAAATAACACAAGATGAGTTTTTTATTTCTAAGTTGATATTTTTTAAAGCGTGAAATTCTCTTTTTGTATTTTCATTAAATATTTTATTTAGATTTGTGATTTTTATCATTTCATGCTCTCATTTGCATCAATTACAGAAATTTTCCAAACAGGAATTAAAACAGCACTTAAAAAAGGAATTATAAAAAATAAAAAGAGTGTCACAATAGTCGTAAAATCAACACTTGGATTTAATACAAAATCATTTTGAATATTTGAAAAACCAATAAAAATATTTTTTAATATTGGAGCATTTAAAATAAATACAAAAATATATGAAATTATAACTCCAATAATAAAAGCCATAAATCCCACAATAAAGTTTTCAATAATTTTTAGTTTTATAATATCTTTTATACTCCAACCAACTGCTTTTAAAATACCAATCTCTTTTTTATCACTTGAACTAATCATCGAATATCTTTGATATAAAATCAAAATAAAAGTAAATATTACAACAATAAATAGAACTAAAAAAATCCCACCTTTATAGTTGAACATATTTTCATACTCTTTTTTTAGATTTTCTTTTTGTAAAATTCTAATATTGGGGTGTCTTAAAATAAGTTGTTCTTTTATGTTTTGTCTTTCAAGATTATTTGGAACATTTAAAATAATATCACTTGCTTCATCTTCTTTAATATTTAAAATCTTTTTTGCAAGATTTATATCCATAATAATCAAATCATTTGCAACTAAGTTTGACTCTTTTGGTAAATCTTTGAATATTTTCACATTTGTTGTTTCATTGTTAAAAAGTTTAAAATCATATGAATTAAAATAGTGATATTTATCAAATATTTTTTTTATTCCATTTCCAATAATCATAGAATCACTTTGTAAGAATTCAGAAATATTTAGAGTTTTTAGAAGTTCTTTTAGGTTTGTATTTTCTTCAAATAAATCAATTCCTATAATTGTAAAATAAACATTTTCTGGCATAAAATAGTATGAACCATAAACTCTAGCCTGAGTATTTGTAACTCCATTTATTGAAGAAAAATCGTCAATCCAAGAAGTTGGAATATCTAAGGTTTTCCCACTATTTATTTTTTGAATTACAAAATCACTTTGATTCTCTAAAGTAAAAAAAACTTCTTTTTTTAAACTATTAGAAATAAATAAAACACTAGAAATTAAAAAAACAATTAAAATTGAGATAATAAAAATAGCAATGTGTTTTGATTTATGTTTTAAAAGTAAAAGAAATAAGAAATTAAAAAAAACACTATTTTTCATAAACAAAATCTTTATAACTAATTTGCAAATTCATAGGGAAAAGTTTATTTGAAAAATCTTTATATTCATTTATTCTTGGCTCATAAATATTGTTTGAATAACTTAAATTTGGAAGTTTTGTAATAGCGCTTATTTTTGCTGAATAATTGATTCTTTCATTAAGCTTTTTATGAAAAAAAATAAAAAAAATAAAGGTAAAAATAAAAAGAGTAATAAAAAAAATAAATCTTTTCGATAAAGTAGTAATAATAAACTCCTGTAAAAACTCAAGTATTTTATCTTTTTTTAGTTAATTAACAGTTAAACAAAAAATAAAAGAAAGTAATTTTATTATATCATTAATGATTATTTTTATTGATAAAAAGCCCTTAAAATAGGCAATTAAGTCTTATTTAAGTAATAATATATATTAAAAAGTATATAATTGCGCGAATATTTAAGGAGAAACTATGCCAAATAAACAGCAAATTGATGAGTTAAGAGTAATTTTACTTGAAAGAAAAGAGAATATTTTATCAAACATAAATAATAGTAGAGCAAATATTGATCAATTAAAAGAACAAGAAATTAATGATGAATTAGATTATGCTGAACTTGTAAGTGATTCTTTTACAGAAGGAATGATTGCAAATCATCAAGTTGAAGAGTTAAAACAAATTGAAGACTCTCTTAAAAAAATAGAAGCAGGTACTTATGGAATTTGCGACATGTGTGGAGTTGTTATTCCTCTTGGTAGATTAAAAGCTAAACCATTTGCTAAATTTTGTACAGAGTGTAGAACTGTTTATGAAAATGAGTTTGTAAAAAGAGCTAAAAATTGATAAAAAGATTTTATCCGAAGAATGATAAAACTTTAAATTTTAAATTTGTCCAAAATGAAGAGGATTTTATAGTTGAAGAACAGCCTATAAAATTTTCTGGAGCAGGTAGTTTTTTAGTATTAAAAATAAAAAAAGAGAACTGCGATACTTGGGAGTTAATTGATAGATTAGCGAAATTTCTAAATGTATATTCAAATGAGATTGGATATGCAGGTTTAAAAGATAAACGAGCTACAACTACACAATATATCACTATTCCAAAAAAATACTCAAAAGAAATCAAACTTTTTAGAAATAAAAAGATTGAAATTCTTGATACTTTTTTACATAATGAAAAGTTAAATATTGGTGATTTAGAAGGGAATAGATTTATAATAAATCTTCATAATGTTGAAGTTACTGATATAAATCATATTCAAAAAATCATAAAACTTATAATCAAAGAAGGAATGCCAAACTATTTTGGTTATCAAAGATTTGGTAAAGAAGTCGTTGATAATCTAGCAAAAGCTAAAGACGTAGTTTATGGTGAAGAGATTGTAAAAGATAAAAAATTATCAAAAATGCTAATTTCTGCTTATCAAAGTAGTTTTTTTAATGCTTGGTTAGTGGAAAGATTAAAGTTATCAAATGAAGAATTTAAACTTTTAGATGGAGATGTTTTTTTAGATTTACAAAAAGATAAACTTTTTACTCCAAAAGTTATAACTGCAAATATAATAAATGATTTCAATAATTTTAAAATTACTCCTACTGGGTTGTTACCAGGTAGAAAAGTATTCAAAGCTGTTGGTGAGGCTGCTGTAATCGAACAGAAGTATGATGATTTATATATTCAAGAAAAAGGTTATAGAAGAGAAGCTATTGTATTTCCAAGAGATATAAGTTGTAAATATGATGCAGCTAAAAAGATATGTAATTTAGATTTTATTCTTCCTAAAGGTTCATATGCAACAGTTTTAGTTGAATATTTGGCAAATAGGAATTTCTCTTAGAATTATATTTAGGCATAAAAAAAGGGCTATTTGGAAAATCCAAATAGCCTTTTTTAGTTTTATAATTTCGATTATGGAAGAGTTATATATTTTGAACCATAATATATTTTATTTCCAATTGCAATCATTCGGTCTTCATTATCAAAGCTAAATTTATAAATTCTATCATCAGTGAAATCTTGATTTAAATTTATTAAGAAACCTTGTGATTCAACAGCATATAATGAATCAGAAAATGCCAATGCATGAATTTTTGCATATTTATATTTTTTCTTAGCAACTTCAACTAAACTAGGAGTTAATTTAATAATTTGACCATCAATAGTAGCTACATAAACATCATTATTTTTTACAATAATATCTCTAACTTCATAATTTTTTGCAATTATCTCTTTTGGTGAGATAGATACAACTTTATTTGGGCTTGCAACAATTAGAGTTTGTGTACTTTCAACAACATTCAATGAAATAATATTGTTAAATTCACTATCTGGGTCAACAGAAATATTTTTTACTGATTCATTTGTAGCAGCAGATACAATTACTACTTTTCCATTTAATGTAGGGAAAAGAATTAAACCACCCATGAAATATGGATTAGTGATTCTAGTATCATTTGCAAGTGAAATTGGTAAATACTCTTTATATAAAGTTTTGTTTGTTTTTATATCAATTAATTCAATTGTATTATTTGAATAAACAAGTGCAAGTTTATTATCTTTTACTGATGCAGCAACTACAACATCTTTTACAACTCTTTCTTCATCACCAATTAATATTTTATTAATATAATTTGTTGCAATTATTTTACCATCTGAACTTACATTTAAAAATTCGAAATTTTCTGGTAATTCAAAAGATGAAATTCCCTTATCCGTGATAATTTGTTTATTTTCTAATGTTGCGCCAATTTTATTCATCGATTCAATAGATGAAGACATAGATTCTTTATTTAATTCTATATTACTGCTAACATCTTGTGGTTCAAAATATTTTTTTCCTGAACAAGCTGTAAATAAAAATATTGCAGATAATGAAATTAAAAGATATTTCATGGTTTTTCCTTATTTTGTAAGTAGATAGTGATTTAGTAATTTAGCTAATTCATAGGCTTTTGAAGTTTGTGGAATCAATGCCAAAGTTGTTTTTGCTTCATTAAATTTTCCTTCGTTCGTTAGAAAAAGCGCCTTGTTGAAAATTGCAAAATCTTTTAGTAAAAAATCATTTTGCATTGATAAATTATCTAATTCAGATATATTTTTATTAGCTAATGCAATTTGATATTTTGATAGCTCTTTTAATAAAGGAACATTTACATCAGCAGATTTATCATCTTTTTTTGCTTGTAAAAATAAAGCTACATCATAAAGCTGTGGATTTCTTTCTTTTAAATTTGCAAGTGCTTGTGCATCATTGCCATTTTCAAGAACTTTGTTAAATGCAATATTAGCTTCAATTTTATTTGATTGTGCAAGACTATTTTTAATAAAATAAGCAATAATTACTATTAATAAAATTGCAACAAATGCAAAGATTAATGTTTTATATTTTTTAAAAAACCTTTCACCTTTTACGAAATTTTCTAAAAATTTCTCTTCGCTACTTAGCTCTGTTTTAACATAATCAACATTTTCTTTTATACTCATTTTTATAACCTTTTTGAAAAGTAGTTGATATGGTACAAAATTTTTGATAAAATCTTACTTTTATCTAACTTTTTGTATAATAATTCTCTATAAATTTATAAGGTTACTAAAAATATGAAGAGATTATTGCTAGCTTCTGCACTTACATTGGTTATATCACAAAATCTTCTTGCAAAAGAGGAAGTGGCTTCTGAACAAACAAGATTTGAGTCTTTATCAAAACTTACAAAAGTTATTGGAACTGTTGAAAAATATTATGTTGATGACATTAAACTACAAGAGATAGTTGACAAGGCATTAAAAGGTTTGATGCAAGAATTAGATGCCCATTCATCTTATTTGGATAAAAAAGCATCTAAAGAGATGGCGATTCAAACTCAAGGTGAGTTTGGGGGATTAGGAATTACTGTAGGTATGAGAGATGGTGCTTTAACTGTAATTTCACCAATTGATGATACACCAGCATTTAAAGCAGGTGTGAAAGCTTCAGATATTATTCTAAAAATTAATAATACTTCAACGATAGGTATGACTTTAGATGAAGCTGTTAATTTAATGAGAGGAAATCCTCAAACAGATATTACATTAACTCTTGTGAGAAAAGGTGAATTAAAACCTTTAGAAATAAAAATGAAGAGAGATATAATTAAAATTCAATCTGTTTTTGCAAAAACAATTGAAAACGAAGATTTATTATATTTAAGAGTTTCAAGTTTTGATACAAAAGTTACAGAAGATTTAGAAAAAATTATAACAGCTAACAAAACTGCAAAAGGTTATATTTTAGATTTAAGAAATAACCCAGGTGGTTTACTTTCTCAAGCTATTGGAGTAGTTGATTTATTTGTTGATAGTGGAGTAATTGTTTCTCAAAAAGGAAGAAATGCTGAAGATGAAGAGAAATTTGAAGCAAGTTTATTAAAAACTAAAACAAAACTACCATTAGTTGTTCTTGTAAATGAAGGTTCAGCATCTGCATCTGAAATTGTAAGTGGTTCTTTACAAGATCATAAAAGAGCAGTAATAGTTGGAGAAAAAACTTTTGGTAAAGGTTCAGTTCAAGCTGTTTTACCAATTGAAAATGATAGAAGTGAAAATATAAAATTAACAATTGCTAAATATTATTTGCCAAGTGGAAGAACTATTCAAGCTGTTGGAGTTACACCAGATGTTGTTGTAACTGCTGGAAAAGTTACACAAGCTGAAGATGATAAATTTAAAATAAAAGAAGCAGACTTAAAAAAACATCTTGAAGGAGAACTTGAAAAAGTAAATGATGTAAAAAAAGAAGGAAAAGTTATTGCAGATGAAACAAAAAAAGTAATCACAGGTGAAGATGTACTAGGAGATAATCAATTAAATACTTCTATTGCAATTTTAAAAAGTTTAATAATTATGAATAAATAAAAGTAGGAGACTAAATGAAAATAAGTGAAATCGTAGCACTTGGACTTTGGCCTGAATCAAAGAAAACTACAACTCAAAAGGGTATTCCTGAACTTGAAGAGTTAGGATATAACCTATTTTATATTGGTAAAAATGCAGATCTTTATACTTGTGCAGGAGATGATGCAAAAGTATTACTTGTAAGAAGTGATAGATGTTCAGTATTTGATATTCCATTAAATCTTTTAATTGAAGGAAAAGGTGTTTCTCAAACAGCAATTTCTAACAATGGAGCAATGTTTGCTAAAGAATCTGGAATTAGAACAGCAATTTTATCAGAAACAGTTGATTCATCTTTAGCAATTGCTCCAAGATGTCAACTTATGGAATTATGTAAACCTTTAGAAGCTCAAATTGATGGTGATACAGTTCAATTCGAATTAATCTTTAGAAATTATTTAACTGGATCACTTTTTGATGCTTGTCAAAATGGTTTAGATCCTTATGGTTTAAATTTACCTGCTGGTTTAAAACAATGGCATAAATTTGAAACTCCAATTTTTACACCAACAACAAAAGGTATCAAAGATGAACCTTTAAATTCTCAAAAAGTTAGAGAATTATTTCCTGAAATTATTTCAAGTCTTGAAAAATTATTTAAAGATTTTACTAAATTTGCAGAGGATAGAGGTATTATAGTTGTTGATACTAAGTTTGAAATATTTGTAAATTCTAAAGGTGAATGGGTTTTAGGTGATGAAGTTTTAACACCTGAGAGTTCAAGATTTATTTCAAAAGAAGATTTTGATTCAGCTAATTATATCTCAATGGATAAACAAATTCTTAGAGATTTCGGAAAAGCAAATAATTGGAAAGAAAAATCTAAAAGTTTAAAAGCTGGTGAAAAGTTAGAGGTTGATGTTCCTCAATCTATCAAAGATAAAATCTTAGATGGATATACAACTATTCTTAATAGATTAAGTAAATAGTTTTAATGAAGAGCATCTCGCTCTTCATCTCTAAATTGCTATAAGGCAGTTTTAGATATAATCGCAAAAATATAAATTGAAGGTGATAAATGAAAGCAATTGTAAATGTAGGATTAAAACAAGGTGTTCTTGATGACCAAGGTAAAGCAACTCATCATGCACTAGATACATTAGGATTCAAAGATTTAGTTAAAAATGTAAGAATTGGTAAACAAATTATCATTGAATTAAATTCAACTGATGAAGTATCAGCAAAAGAAGAAGTTACAAAAATGTGTCAAAAATTATTGGCTAATACAGTTATTGAAGATTACGATATAGAAATAGTAGGTTAATATGAAAATTTCAGTATTACAATTTCCTGGAACAAACTGTGAATATGATACAAAATATGCATTTGAACAATTAGGTTGCGAAGTAGAGATTATTTGGCATAAAGAAAAAAATATTCCTGCAGATACTGATTTACTTGTAATCCCAGGTGGATTTTCATATGGAGATTATTTAAGAAGTGGAGCAATTGCAAGATTTGCAAATATTATGGAATCTGTTCAATCATATGCAGCAAAAGGTGGAAAAGTTTTAGGAATTTGTAATGGATTCCAAATTTTACTTGAAGCTGGATTATTACCAGGTGCAATGAAAAGAAATGATTCTTTACATTTTATTTCAAAATATCATACTTTAAAAGTAATTAATACAGATAATAAATTTTTATCTTTAATGGAAAAAGATCAAGTTGTTAATATTCCAGTTGCACACCATGATGGAAATTATTATATTGATGCAAATGGATTAAAAGAGTTAGAAGATAATAATCAAATTCTTTTAAAATATTGTGATAAAGATGGAAATTTAGTAAATATGAATGGTTCTGTATTAAATATTGCTGGTATTTGTAACAAAGAGAAAAATGTTTTTGGTTTAATGCCTCATCCAGAAAGAGCTATTGAAGAACTTTTAGGTTCTATTGATGGTGTAAATATGTTAAAGGGTTTTTTACAATAAGGAATTAATCCCTTATTGTAAAAACTAAAATGAAAAAAATATTAAAATTTGCAATTTTATTAAATATGTTTTTATGTATTAATCTTTTTGCAGCTAAAAACTTATATATTTCATATAATAAAATACCTACAAATGTTTATAAAAATCAAAAGTTTGAAGTTGTAGTTAAAGCTTTAATTACTACTAATAATTTTGATGAGCTATCAACAACTTTTACAAATTCTTCAAATATTACAATTTTAAATCCAAAAAATCCTTGGAAAAAAATATCAGATGATACCTATGAAAACAGTTATTACTTTAAGGTAAAACAAGGAAATTTTAAATTCCCAGATATTAGTGTTGTACTAATGAACAGTGGAACAATGATAGATTCTACGGAGCTAGCAGCACCAACGATTAAGTATTCGGATATTGCAAAAGGCGATGAGAGATTTTCAGGTGTTATTGCTGATGATTTCTTTTTGAAAGCTTATAAAACTAAACAATATAACAATAAAGAAGCTTTAACAATAATTGATGTTGATGCTATTAATTCTAATTTAGAAGATTTTAAATTAAAAGATATTGAAGATCAAGCTATCTCTAGTATAAAAGATTATAATGAGAAAGAAAATTTAGTTTACTATTTTGTTACACCAATATATAAAAAGAAATTAGTCATTACATACTACAACACTAAAACTAAAAGCTTTAAAGATGTGATAATTCCATTATTATTACAAAATGAACTTGTAAGTACTCAAACTGATTTAAATCCAAATGATTCAAGTTTTGAACAATATAAAAAAGTAGCTGCAGTTACTTTTTTTGTTATATTCTTTTTATTATTTATTTGGAAAAGAAAAAGAATCCTTTTGATATTATCAGTAATATTTCTTATTATATCAATAATTTATCTTTTACCTAATCCAAAAGGAATAGTAAAAAAAGACTCTTTTGTATATATTTTACCTACAAAAAATTCTACGGTATTTTTCAAAATAGAAAATGAACAAAAAGTCGAAGTTTTAGAGAAAAAGAATGGATTCTTAAAAGTTTTAGGTAGTGATAGTGATTTTATAGGTTGGATAAAGGAAGAGAGTTTTGGCGAGAATTAGAGGAATTATACTTTTAATACAATTTTCAATTACGGTTGCAATTACTGTTGTTTTGATGTATATATTCAAAAAACATACCCATAAAGTAATAAAAGTTTGGATGACTTTCCAAATGTTTGTTCTTGGAATTAAATTAGAAACTCAAGGAAAACTAGATGAATCGTGTGACATGATTTTGATGAATCATCAATCATTACTTGATATTATAGTTATGGAGTATATACATTCAAGAGACTTAGCATGGGTGGCAAAAAAAGAGATTACAGATTTATTCTTTTTTGGTCATATAATAAAAGCACCAAAAATGATTAGTATTGACAGAGAAAATAAAGCTGGAATCATCAATCTTTTAAAAGAAGCAAAAGATAGATTAGATAAAGGAAGACCAATTGCTATGTTTCCAGAAGGAACAAGAAGTAATGGTAAATCAATGTTAAGTTTTAAACCAGGTGCTAAAATGGTTGCTAATAAATATAATTTAAGAGTACAACCAATTGTATTATTTAATACAAGAAATATAGTTGATTCAAAAAAATTATTAGCAACGCCAGGTATAGTAAAAGTTGTTTATTTAGAACCAGTTCAAGCTGATAAAAATACAGATTGGTTTGAAAAAATTGAAGAAAAAATGAATGAAGCTTTCAATAAAGAGTCAAAAAACTATGTCTCTTAATTGGTCTATGGTCTTAGCAATTGGACTTGGAGGATTTTTAGGTGCAATTGCAAGGGCATATGCTGTACATTTTACAAATAAGTTTTTCCCTTTAGAATTTCCTCTTGGAATATTATTAGTTAATTTAATAGGCTCATTTATTATTGGTATATTATTTGCTTATTTCTCACATTATACAGTTTCTGTAAATTTAAAAGCATTTTTAACAACAGGCTTTTTAGGTGCATTAACAACTTACTCAACTTTTGCAATAGAGTCATATTTATTATTTGGTACTTCAATTTATTTAGCTTTAACAAATATTGCATTAAATCTTATTGGAACTATTGCAGCTGCTGGTGGTGGATTCAAATTAATGCATTTCTTTTTAAAGTAAACACACAAATTTTTTTAAGCATTATGTAGTTATAATAATACAAAATCAATAAAAGGATATATCATGAGTATGCCAGGTGGTACTGAATGGTTATTAATAGCATTAGTTGTATTATTGTTATTCGGGGGTAAAAAAATACCAGAATTAGCAAAAGGTTTAGGTTCAGGAATCAGAAACTTTAAAAAAGCAATTAAAGATGATGAAGATGAAATAGCACAAAATGCTAAAGCAGATGAGATTGAGAAAAAATCTGGAATGTCTTCATCTGATAAAAATGAAACAAAACAAGTATAAGAGATACTATTGCAAAATTTAGTTAAAGAATTTATTGAAAAAAAATTAAATACGAATGTTGTATTAGAAAAGCCAAAAGATATCTCTTTTGGTCATTATGCAACTCCTGTTGCTTTTTCTCTAGCAAAAGAACTTAAAAAATCACCAATGGCCATCGCAGATGAATTAGCTTTAAGTTTAGCAGATTCTGATATGTTTGAAAAAGTTGAGGCTGTAAAAGGTTTTATAAACTTTAAACTATCATCATCTTTTTTGGAATCATTAGTAAATAATGCATTAAATAAAAAAGAAGAGTTTGCAAAACAAACATCAAAAAATGAAAAAATTTTATTAGAATATGTTTCAGCAAATCCTACCGGTCCTTTACATATAGGTCATGCAAGAGGTGCAATTGCTGGAGATTCTCTAGCTCGTGTAGGAAGATATTTAGGTTATGATATTACCACTGAATATTATATAAATGATGCTGGTGCACAAATGGATATGTTAGGATTATCTATTTCTTTAGCTGCAAGAGATTTTTTATTAAATGAAGATGTAGAATATCCTGAAACTTACTATAGAGGTGAATATCTAATTGATATTGCTAAACAAATCCAAGAAACACATGGAAATGAAATATTCTATGATGAATCAAGATTTAAAGAAATGGCTAGATTTGGTAAAGATGAAGTGATGAAAATCATCATTAAAGATTTAAAAGATTTAGGTATTGAATTTGAAAATTTTGTTTCTGAGAAATCTTTATATTATGCATGGGATGAAACAAGAAAACTTCTTGAAAAGAATGGTTCATTGTATGAAAAAAATGAGAAAATTTATTTAAAATCTACTCAATATGGTGATGATTCAGATAGAGTTGTTGTAAGAGATAATGGTATACCAACTTACTTAGCTGGAGATATAATTTATCATAAAGATAAATATGATAGAAATTATGATAAATATATTAATATTTGGGGTGCAGATCACCATGGATATATTCCAAGAGTAAAAGCAGCTATCGAATTTTTAGGAAACGATTCTTCAAAATTAGAAGTTATTTTATCTCAAATGGTTCAATTACTAAAAGGTGGTGAACCTTACAAAATGAGTAAAAGAGCTGGAAATGTAATTTTAATGTCTGATATTACTGAAGAAATAGGTCCAGATGCATTAAGATTTATTTTCTTAACAAGAAAGAGTGATACTCATTTAGAATTTGATATTGACATGTTAAAAAATCAAGATTCATCAAATCCAATTTTTTATATAAATTATGCACATGCAAGAATAAATCAAGTATTTAAAAAAGCAGGAATTAACTTAGAAGATATAAAAGATATTGATTTCTCAACTTTAAATCAAGATGGATTAAATTTAGTTTATGAATCACTTTTATTGGAATCAATATTAAGTGAAGCATTTTCAAAAAGAGATATGCAAAAAATTACAGAATATTTATATTCATTGGCTTCAAGTGTACACAAATTTTACAATGAACATAAAGTTATAGGAAGTGATGAGCAAAATGTATATTTAAAAGTTTTGGCAATGGCAGCATTAAGTATTAATGTTGGATTGGGACTTTTGGGAATTAAAGCTAAGGAACAGATGTAATGAAATGGATTATCACGATATTAATTATTATTGTTGGATATGCAATATATACTAATAATATGGGTGGTGCAAGAGATGCAGCAGGAAATTACAATAAAATCTTAAGACCTGGACAATAGAATTTAAAAAAATTCTATTGTTTAGTTGCTATTTCAGATAAAAACTCTTCTAAAGAGTATTTATTTCTATATTTTTCACTCATTAAGTGAATAAACATATCACCTAAATCAATTATTGTCCATTCGTCATCTTCATCAACTCTTAAAAACTCTTCACCTGTTGGTTTTAAATCTGTTCTTAAGTAATTTAATAATGCAAATCCATGTTTTGGATTTAATGTTGTAGCAATTACAACATAATCAACTATATAGTCTTTTGATGTTAAATCAATTATTTCTATATTTTCTGCTTTTTTGTCATCTAATATTTTTCTTATGTTTTCTAATCTAGTATTCAAAAACTTTTACCTTTTTCTTGAAGATTTAATATATCATCTTTAATTTCTTTTGGAATGTAATTTAAATCAATTTTATCTCTTAATGAGCTAGAACTGATATTTATGTTTACATCCAAATTTTTAAACTTTTTTGCTTCTTTACTTTCAAAACCTTTTCTTGAGGCAACTACAAATTCTACAAGTTCTTTTAGTTTATCAATCTCATGCCATTTATCTAAAGTTTTTAAATTATCTTCACCAATTATAAAATAAATTTTTGAAGGATTATATAAATTTCTTAAATAATTCACAGTATCAATTGAATAGCTAGTTTTTTGTTGATTTATTTCATAATCACAAATTTGAACTTTATCAAAGTCTTTAAAAACTTTTTCTAGTAGTTTAAATCTAGTTTCTGGATCTAAGTAAAAGCTACTCTTGAAAGGATTTAAGTATGTTGGAACAACAATTACCATATCAATATGAAGTTCTTTTAATGCCTCTTTTACAACTACAACATGTGCTGTATGTATTGGGTCAAAACTTCCACCAAATATTGCAATTCGCACCTAATTAAAACCTTTGTAATATACTTAAATATTATTATAGCAATTTTTAGATAAAATATCTACAATTAGATTTATTTAAAGGGAACAAATGGCTATTAAAGTTGCAATAAATGGTTTAGGAAGAATTGGTAGATGTGTTGCAAGAATCATTGCAAGTAGAAATGATGTTGAATTAGTTGCAGTAAATGCAAGTGGTAGTGAAGAGATGATTCAATATAATTTAAAATATGACACAGTTCACGGACCTAAATTTGATGTAAAAGTTGAAGATGGGTATATTTTTATTGGAAAAGATAAAGCTAAATTATTAAGTGAAAGAGATCCATCTAAATTAGACTTCGCATCATATGGTGTAGATGTAGTATTAGAGTGTACAGGTGCATTTTTAACTTTAGAATCTTGTCAAGCATTTATAGATAACGGTGTTAAAAAAGTAGTTATTTCAGCACCAGCTAAAGATGATACTCCAACATTTGTAATTGGTGCAAATGAAAATACATATGTAGGTCAACCAATTATTTCAAATGCATCTTGTACTACAAATGGATTAGCTCCAGTTGCACGTGTTCTTGATGAAGCATTTGGAATTGAAAAAGGTTTAATGACAACAATTCACTCATATACAAGTTCTCAACCAATTTTAGATGCAAAAGATAAAAAAGATCCAAGAAAAGGAAGAGCCGGAGCTACTAATTTAACTCCGTCAAGTACAGGTGCAGCTAAGGCAATTGGATTAGTAATGCCACATTTAAAAGGTAAATTAAACGGTCAAGCAATTAGAGTTCCAACTCCAAATGTTTCTTTAGTAGACTTAACTGTAACACTTAAAAAAGATGTAACTAAAGATGAAGTAATTGCTGCATTTAAAGCTTCAGCTCTTGGTAATTTAAAAGGAATTTTAGGAATTGATGAAGAATATAGAGTTAGTTCTGATTTTAATGGTGAAACATTATCAACAGTTGTTCCTTTAGATACAATTCAAGTAATTGAAGGAAATATGGTAAAAGTTCTATCTTGGTATGACAATGAGTGGGGATATTCTACAAGACTGGTAGAAATGGGTATCCACGTTGGATCTAAATAATATTAATTAAGGAAATAATTTGAAACTACAAGAAATTAAAAACATTGATATTGCTGGTAAAAAAGTTTTTATTAGATGTGATTTTAATGTTCCAATGGATGAATATAACAATATTACTGATGATAGAAGAATTAGAAGTGCATTAAGTACTATTAGATATTGTATTGATAATGACTGTTCAGTTATTTTAGCTTCTCATTTTGGAAGACCAAAAGGTGGATTTGAAGAAGAGTTCTCTTTAGCTCCAATTGCAAAAAGATTACACACTCTTTTAAAACAAGAGATAAAAATGGCACCAAATGTTGTTTGTGATGAAACTATGAAAATGGCAAAAGAGCTTAAATCAGGTGAAATTTTACTATTAGAAAATATGAGATTTGAACTTGGTGAAACAAAAAATGATGAAACATTAAGTGCAAAACTAGCTTCAATGGCAGAAGTGTATATTAATGATGCTTTTGGTGTTTCTCATAGAGCTCATTCATCAGTTGAAGGAATTGCAAAATATTTTGATATGGAGCATAAAGCAGCTGGTTTTTTAATGGCAAAAGAGATTAAATTTTTCCATCATATTGTTCATAATCCAAAAAGACCATTTATATCAATTGTTGGTGGTTCAAAAGTTTCAGGAAAACTTGAAGCTTTACATAATTTAGTTCCTAAAGTTGATAAAATCATAATTGGTGGAGGAATGGCGTTTACATTTCTTAAAGCTTTAGGTCATGAAATAGGAAACTCTTTAGTTGAAGAGGATTTAATTCCTGAAGCTATGAAAATTATGGAACAAGCTAAAACGTTAGGTGTTAAATTATATTTACCAGTTGATGTTGTTGCAGCAGAAGCATTTAGTGCAGAAGCTATTGCAAAAATTGTAACAATTCAAGAAATTCCAAAAGGTTGGATGGGACTTGATATTGGACCTGCATCTGCAATGCTATTTTCTGAAGCTTTAGAAGATGCAAATACTATTTTATGGAATGGACCAATGGGTGTTTATGAAATGGATAAATTTGCAAAAGGAAGTACAAAAATTTCCCATGCAGTTGCTAATTCATTTGCTACTACAGTTGTTGGTGGTGGAGATACAGCTGACCTTGTAAGAGTTACAGGTGATGAAGATGAAATGACTTTTATAAGTACTGGTGGTGGAGCTTCACTTGAATTAATAGAAGGTAAAATTCTTCCAGGTGTTAAAGCTTTAGTACTTGAGGAAGATAATTAATGGCAATTATCGCTAGTAATTTCAAAACAAATCACACTAGAAAATCAACTGCATTATTCATTAATGAAGTAAATGATTTTTTAAAATCAAATGAAATTAAAAATGAAGTTTATGTTTTTCCAACGTCAACTTCATTAGATTCATTTGATACTGTTTCAACTTTTTCAATTGGAGCTCAAAATGCTTATGCAACAGTTGCTGGCTCATTTACAGGTGAAATTGGAACAACACAACTTGATGAATTTGGAATTAAAACTATATTAATTGGACATAGTGAAAGAAGACATATTTTAGGTGAGACTCAAAATAAGATTGCTAAAAAATATGAATTTTACAAAGAGTTAGGTTATAAAATAATATATTGTATAGGTGAACCATTAGAAGTAAAAAATCAAGGTTTACATAAAACATTAGAATATATTTATGAACAATTTGATGGAATTGATACAAATTATGAAAATTTGATTCTTGCTTATGAACCTGTTTGGGCTATTGGAACAGGCGTAACTGCAACAAATGAAGATATTAAAAATATTCATAATGCAATAAAAGAAAAGATTTCAAAACCACTTTTATATGGTGGAAGTGTAAAAGTAGAAAATGTAAGAGAAATTTGCCAAATACCAAATGTTGATGGTGCACTTATTGGAACTGCTTCTTGGAAAAAAGAAGATTTTATACAAATATTAGAAAATACAAAGGATTTATAAGATGTTTATGAAAGGTAAAAAAGGTGTAATTTTAGGAGTTGCAAATAATAAGTCAATAGCTTATGGAATTGCAAAAGCTTGTGCTGAACAAGGTGCTCAAATTGCATTTACTTATTTAAATGATTCTTTAAAAAAGAGAGTTGAACCAATTGCTGCTGAATTTGGCAGTGGAGATTTAGTATATCCATGTGATGTATCAAACCCAGAAGAAATCAAGGCATTAAAAGAATCTTTAGAAAAAGATTTAGGACAAATTGATTTTATTGTTCACTCAATTGCATTTGCTCCAAAAGAGGGATTGTCTGGAAGATTTTATGATATTTCTAAATCAGCTTTTGATATTGCTATGGATGTTTCTGTTTATTCATTAATTGAAGTTGTAAGAGAATTAAAACCACTATTATCTGATAATTCATCAATTTTAACATTAACTTATTATGGTGGAGCAAAATATATTCCAAACTATAATTTAATGGGTGTTGCAAAAGCAGCCCTTGAAATGACAACTAAATATTTAGCTGAAGATTTAGGACGAGATGGAATTAGAGTAAATGCAATTAGTGCAGGGCCAATTAAAACATTAGCAGCAGCTGGGATTAGTGATTTTAGATTTATGTTAAAATGGAATGAAGCGCACTCACCATTAAAGAAAAATGTATCTATTGAAGAAGTTGGAAATTCTGGAATGTATTTACTTTCTGATTTATCAAGTGCAGTAACTGGAGAAATTCATTACGTTGACTGTGGATACAATATTATGGGTATGCCAGCAGTGAAATTTGATGAAGAAGGTCATCCAACAATTGCTTGGAACGGAGAAAAATAGTCAATAAGCGTAAGCTTTTGGCTGATTCTTGCGTTGGAAGAGAAATTTTAAATACTCACTTACTTTTAGTAAGCTCCTATTTAAAATTAACTCTCCGCCTTGAACTTCACTCAAAATCTCCACTTTCTGACTACTATCAGAATAAGAAGAATAAAAATTTTACTTTTAAATTTAATGAAATTTTAAATTAAGATTTTAAATATAGGATAATTATTATAATGAGTATAAATTTTAAAGAGTTAGCAAATAAATATCAAACGCCTTATTATGTGTATGATTTTGACTACATTACAAAACAATATGAAGAATTAAAAGGTGCATTTAGAGCTAGAAAATCATTAATTGCATATGCAGTAAAAGCAAATTCAAATCTTAGTGTTATTAAACATTTAGCAAATTTAGGTGCAGGTGCAGATTGTGTTAGTATTGGTGAAGTAAAACGTGCTTTAAAAGTTGGAATTGCACCTTATAAAATAATTTTTTCAGGTGTTGGAAAAATTGATGATGAAATAAGACAGGCTTTAGAACTTGATATTTTAATGATTAATGTTGAAAGTGATGCTGAGTTAAATAGAGTTGAATTAATTGCTAAAGAACTAGGAAAAGTTGCTAGAATTTCTGTAAGAGTTAATCCAAATATTGACCCACAAACTCATCCATATATTTCAACTGGACTACATGAAAATAAATTTGGAGTAGATATTGATACAGCAAAAAGAATGTATATTCAATGTAAAAATTCTCCTAATTTAGACCCAGTTGGGATGCATTGTCATATTGGTTCTCAATTAACTCAATTACAACCAATTAAAGAGTCTGTAAAAATAATTGCAGATTTAGTAAGAAATTTAAAAGCAATTAAAATTGAACTATCATTTATGGATATTGGTGGGGGTTTAGGAATTGTTTATAATGATGAAAAACTTATTGATACAACAGAATATGCACAAAGTGTACTTGAAACAATGTTTGGGTTAGATATAACGGTAATTTGTGAACCAGGTAGATTCATGGTTGGAAATGCTGGAACATTTGTTACAAAAGTTTTATATGAAAAAGTAAATGGAAATAAAAGATTTGTTATAGTTGATGGGGCAATGAATGATTTAATTAGACCAGCATTATATAATGCTTACCACAGAATTGAAGTTTTAAATGACAATCAAGAATTTTCAGATTGTAATTTAGTTGGACCAATTTGTGAAAGTGGAGATTTTTTTGCTAAAAATGTTCAACTACCAAAAACAGAACATAATGATTTAGTTGCTATTTATAGTGCTGGAGCTTATGGATTTACGATGGCTAGTAACTATAATACAAGAGGTAAAGTTGCTGAAATTGCTGTTGAAAATGGAATTGACAGATTAATTAGAAAAAGAGAAACTTTTGAAGATATAATTGCTTTAGAAGAAGAGTTTATAAAATAATTAGAAAAAGGTCTTTTTATGGGTGAAGAGGGGTTAATAGAACTTAGAAATAAACTTGATAATATTGATAATACTCTGTTAGAATTAATAAATCAAAGAATGAAAATAGTTCATGAAGTTGGAGCTTTAAAAGCAAAAAGTGGTGGAGCAATTTATAGACCAGAGAGAGAAAAATCAATTATTGATAGACTTGAAAAAATCAATAATGAAAATAATGGACTTTTAAATAGAAGTGCAATTGAAGCTCTATTTTTAGAAATTTTTGCCATTTCAAGAAATATTGAATTACCAGAAAATATTGCATATCTTGGACCTGAGGGAAGTTTTACTCATCAAGCAGCTGAAGGGCGATTTGGTGCGATGAGTTCATATATTTCTATTGGTTCAATTAATGGAATATTTAGAGAAGTTGATACAAAAAAAGTAAAATTTGGTGTTGTTCCAATTGAGAACTCATCAAATGGAATAGTAACTGATACAATAAATTGTTTAAGTAATTATAATTTAAAAATCATTGCAGAAGTAGTTTTAAATATTCATCATACACTAGCCACTAAATGTGATAAAGTAAGTGATATAAAAAAGATTTATTCAAAAGATATTGCCTTTGAACAGTGTAGAAAATTTTTAACAAATTTTGGTTTAGATGAAGTGGAATTAATACCAATAGAATCTACAACAAAAGCTGCAAGAATTGCAGCAAGTGAGGAAGGAAGTGCTGCAATTTGCCCACATGTTGGAGCAAAATTACATAATCTTCCAATCTTATTTGAGAATATTGAAGATAAAGATAATAATAAAACTAGATTTTTTATAATAAGTGATTTTGAAAATGCCCAAAGTGGAAATGATAAAACTTCTATTTTGGTAAAATTCCCAGATAGACAAGGAGCTTTAGTTGAGTTTTTAACAGATTTTAATGAAGCTGGTATTAATCTAACTAAAATAAAATCACATATTGTTGAGGGAAATTCAATCTTCTTTATTGATTTTGATGGACATAAAGAGGATGATAATGTAAAAAAAGTACTACTAAAGCATGAAAGTAGTGTTAAAGTTCTTGGTTCTTACGTAAAAGAGATAAACGATATTTAATAAAAAAATTAATAGGAAATGTAAATGCAATTTAATCAAGTATTAGAAAATGTTACAACTTATGAAGCTGGAAAACCAATAGAATTAGTTGTTAGAGAATTTGGTGTAAATCCAAAAGATGTTATAAAATTAGCTTCAAATGAAAATCCTTATGGAACTAGCCCGAAAGTTGTTGAAAAAATTCAAGAATTAGCTAAAAATATGTTTATTTATCCAGATGATTCAATGTATGAATTAAAAGAAGCATTAGCAAATAAATTTGATGTTACAAGTAAACATGTAATTATTGGTTCAGGAAGTGATCAAATTTTAGAATATTGTGTTCATGCAAAATGTGAAAAAGGTTCAAAAATTTTAATGGCAAAAACAACATTTGCTATGTATGAAATTTATGGAAAACAAGCAGGTGCAACGATAATTAAAACTGAAGATGACCAACACAATCTTGAGCAATTTTCACGACTTTATAAAGAACATGGTGCAGATGTAATTTTCTTATGTTTACCAAATAATCCATTAGGTGAATGTGTAGATAAAGATGATGTTTATGCATTTTTAGAAACAGTTGATAAAGAGACATTAGTAGTTGTTGATGGAGCTTATCAAGAGTATGCTGCATTTAAAGATGAGAAAAAAAGAATTAATGCAAAAGATTTAATTGCAAATTTCCCAAATGCTATCTACTTAGGAACTTTTTCAAAAGCTTATGCACTTGGTGGAATGAGAGTTGGATATGGAATTGCTCAACCTGAAATTATAAATACATTGTATAAATTAAGAGCACCATTTAATATTACAACTTTGACACTTGCAGCTGCAATTGAAGCACTAAAAGATGAAGATTTTGTAAATGCATGTATTGCAAAAAACTTTGAAGAGATGACAAGATATGAAGATTATGCGAATTCAAGAGGTTTTGAATTTATACCTTCATATACAAATTTTATTACAATTAAATTTGCAGATAAATTTGTATCAAAAACAGTTGCACAAAAATTACTTGAAAGAGGAGTAATTGTAAGAGATTTAACTTCTTATGGACAAAATGCAATTAGAATTACAATAGGAAGAAATGAGCAAAATACAAAAGTATTTGAACAATTAGACGAAGTATTAGAAAAATTAAAATAAAGTATAAAAGAAAATGGAAATAAAAGATAAATCGGTAAAAGAGTTAGAAACACTATCACAAGAGATAAGAGATAGAATTATTGATGTGGTATCAAGGAAGGGTGGACATTTTTCATCTACACTTGGAGCTGTTGAGTTAACTCTTGGGATGCATTATGTATTTGATGCATACAGCGATCCTTTTATTTTCGATGTTTCTCACCAATGTTATCCTCACAAACTTCTAACTGGACGATGGGAAGAGTTTGAAACTGTAAGACAATTTGGAGGACTTAGTGGTTTTACAAAACCAAAAGAGAGTCCTGCTGATTATTTTGTAGCTGGGCATAGTTCAACTTCAATATCTTTAGCTGTGGGAGCTGCTAAGGCAATCGCACTTAAAAAAGAGAATAGAGTTCCAATTGTAATGATTGGTGATGGTTCAATGACTGCTGGAATGGTTTATGAAGCATTAAATGAACTTGGAGATATAAAACTTCCTGTAGTAATTATTTTAAATGATAATGAAATGTCAATTGCTAAACCAATTGGAGCAATCTCAAAATATCTTTCAAAACTTCTTGCTGGAAAATATTATCAAGGATTCAAGGGAAAAGTTGATAAATTTATTAAAAAAAATATGCCAGAAGGCACAACTTATATTGCAAAAAGAATGGAAGAGGCTATGAAGCTTATAACTCCTGGAATTTTGTTTGAAGAGATGGGAATAGATTATATTGGTCCTATTGATGGTCATGATATTGCAGAAGTTATTGATACTTTACAAATTGCAAAAGCAATGGGAAAACCAGTAATTGTTCATGCAAGAACAGTAAAAGGTAAAGGTTATAAAATTGCTGAGGGTCAACATGAACACTGGCATGGAGTTGGTCCTTTTAATGTTGAGGATGGAGTTTTTGTAAAAAAAGAGGCACCAAAAGCAGCAACTGCTGTATTTGCTGATGCATTATCAACTCTTGCTTCTAAATATGAAAATATTGTGGGAGTTACAGCTGCAATGCCAAGTGGTACTGGAATAAATAAGTTAATGGATAAATTTCCAGAAAGATTTTGGGATGTTGCAATTGCTGAGCAACATGCAATTACTTCAATGGCAGCAATGGCAAAAGAAGGATTTAAACCATATATTACTATTTATTCAACATTTTTACAAAGAGGATTTGATCAAATTATCCATGATGTTTGTTTAATGAATCTTCCTGTTGTTTTTGCAATGGATAGAGCAGGAATTGTTGGAAATGATGGAGAGACGCATCAAGGAGCTTTTGATATTTCATATTTAAGATTTATACCAAATATGATTTTATTTGCTCCAAGGGATAATAAAAGTTTAGAAGAGGCTTTAGAGTTTGCTTATACCTTAACAAGTCCTTGTGCAATTAGATACCCAAGAGGTGCTTTTAAAGAGTTAACTTACTCTTCAACGCCTTTTACTCTAGGAAAAGCAGAACTTCTTAAAGTTGGAAGTTCAAAAAAACTATTTATTGGATATGGAGCTGGAGTAAGTCGAGCAATTGAAACAGAGGCTTTACATGAAGAAGATATTTCGATTTTAGACTTAAGATTTGTAAAACCAATTGATAAAGATACTTTAGTTGAACTCTCTTCTAAATATGATAGTTGGTATATTTTCTCTGATTCTCAAAAACAAGGTGGAGTAGCAAGTGCTATTTTAGAAGTTTTAAATGAGAAAAAAATACATAATGTAGAAGTAACATCATTTGAATATGGAGATAGTTTTATTGAACATGGAGATACAAATTTAGTTGAGGAATCTTTAGGTCTTTTACCTCGACAATTGGTGTTGAAAATTAAATAATAGTTAATAATTTAACAAAACTTTTGTAATTTAAGAGCTTATTGGCTCTTAAATTTTTAGTTTCCTAAAATCTCTTTTACTCTTTTTTCATGCTCACTTCTTGAATCTGTTTCTGTTGGAGTTTTTACTTCTTTTTCTTGAATTATTACTTTAGGTTTTTCTTCAATCTTTTGTTCTTGTTGATTTACTTCAAGCTCTTTTGTAAAACTAGATTTAGTGTTTAACTTTTCAATTTGATTATTACCTTTTGGATCAACAATTTCAGGAGTTATGAAAAATACAAGTTCACTTTTTCCTTCTTTAAATGCTTTACTTGTAAATAATGCACCTAAAATAGGAATATCGCCAAGAAGTGGAATTTTATCAATATCTTGAGAACTGCTACTACTAATTAATCCACCTAAAACAATTGTAGATTGGTTTCCAATAATAACATTTGTTTTAATAGATTTTTCTGTAAAACTAGGAATTCCATCAACTGTATTTGTCCAGTCAATTTGTGTTGATTTTGTATTAATATCTAAACTAACATAATCATTGTTAACAATATTTTTAGCTCTTATATCAAGTTGTAAACCATAATTTATATTTCTAACTTCTGTAGTTGGAACACCTTGACTAGTTGTAGTTGATATTTTTAAATATATTGTGCCACCTGCATGAAAACTTGCATCTTGATCTTCTAAAGTTAATAATGTAGTTTCATCAAGAATATTTGCAACTCCTTTGCTTGATAGATAATTTAATACAAGTCCAGTATTAAAACCATTTCCTAAATAGTTTGCAGCAGCAGTTAATCCTCCAGTTAATGTTACAGGATTTTCAATTGCATTAGCAATAGCAGGAGTATAGCCTGATAATTTTCCTTTAGTTGGTGTAATTACACTAGTTGAGCCATAGCTAGTTGTATAGTTTTGGAAATTAAACAACCAATTATTTTTTAAATCTAAACCTTTGTTATTATTAACTTCAACTGCAAAAAGTTTTATTCTAATCATTTTATCTGGGTTTTCAAGATTTAATAAATCAACTAAATCCTTTGTTAAATCAATACCAGATTTTTCAAATAAATCTAAAATTTTAGCTTTTTCTTTTTGATTTTGAACACTACCTTTTAGAATTACTTTTCCATTTGTTTGAGAAATTTCAATATTTGGACTAATTTGTTTCGCAACAGTAATAATATTTAATAAGTTTTCAACTATATTAATATTCACATGCATTGTAGTATTGTCAATAAATGTAACTAAAATATTTCCTGTTCCAACTTCTTTTGCAAATATTTTTATTGCATGAAGAGGTTTTGTATTATCATCAATAAAATCAATTTCAATATTTGCTTCATTACTAACTTTTATATTTTTAATCATTTTGTCAAATTCAACTACTTTGAAAGAACCTTTGTTTATTGAGAAAATATTCTCATTTAAATCTTTTTGAACTAACTGTGTAGAAAAACAAAAGCTGATAATTGATAATAAACTAACCAATATTTTAAATAAATTCATATAAATCTCCTAATTAAATGAAAGTGTTATTGAACACTCTCTTTGACTTTCACTACTTTCATTAAAAACTACAGTTTTAGAGTGAATATTATTCTGTACTACAGGAAGAAAACTATTTACAATAGTAGTATAAACATTTATTATTACCTGATGATTTGAAATAGCACTATCAGTTGTGCAAACTAAATCTGCAACTTGAGCAGGAGTAAAATAATCATCTTTTACTCCATTTACTCCTGTTATAATATCTGCTTCATTTTTATCAAGGGCAACCATTCTTCCTATATAATCAGCAATTGCATCTGTATTATCTTTTACTTTTACAGCATTTGAATAATCTATTATAAAAAATAAAAAACTTACAAATATTGTAAATAATACTATCCATAATATTATTTGATCAATTACTGCTTTTTTCATATTTGAATTATTCATATTTACCTAATTTTGATTGGATAAAAGATAAGTCAACTTCATTTACTACACTTTGATGAACATATCTTCCATCACAAGTTTTATACCAATCTTCTTGTTTTTCAGTGTAAGGAATAATTATGTTTCTATATAAAAGTGATTTATTCTGAGAATCTTTTGATGGCTCTGATCTAATATAAAAACTATTTGCATTTCCAACAATAAATTTGTCTTTTATTTGTGAACAAATTTTATTTGAATCAACTGCAATTTCAACATTTTTGATTTTTGATTTCTCTTTGTTTACATCATTTGCATAATCAATGGCAGCACTTTGCGTAAGGACAGTTACATCTGAACTATATAATCTAAATTTATATTTAATAGATTGATCAACTGGTTGATTTACTTTTGTCATTGAAGCAGCAGCACTTGAAGCAGCAGCTTTTACTTCATTTTTCATCTCTTCTTGATTATTTTGATTTGGAGTATTCTCTTTAGTTTCATCATAAGCAATTTTTACCATCCAAAGTTGATTACCTTTATTATAATTTTGTGTTAATTTTAATAAAACATCTAAATCAATATCAAGGATAATTTCATCAGATTTAACATCTTCAATTACTTCAACTGTTTTTTTATCTACAATTTTTTTTACAGGTTGTTTTGTAATACTTGCAGATTCATGTTTACCATTTCTAATAAATCCTAGAACTTTTAAATTACTTGCAACATATTCAACTTCAAAGTTATTAAATCGTCCTTTTTCATCATAACCATCAATAGGAAAAACAGAGATAATATTTATATATTCCCCTTGAACTAATGCATAATTTGGATTTTTGAATATTTCAAATTTCATATTGTAAGAACTTTTTTTGAAATCTAAAATCTTTTTCTCTTCTTTTACAATTTGAGTATCGAGTTTTTCTTTTAAGAAAATCTCATGTTTGTAAATCTTCTCATTAGTATATTTACCAATAATTTCCTCTTTAGTCAAAGGAGTATTTAAAACATACTCTTTTGCAATAGTTGTTTGAGCAAGATTCTCAATTGTTAAAAGAGTATCTTTTTGAATATCCTCTTTAGCTATAAAGATAGTTACTAATTCACTTTTAGCTTTTTGTGTTTGCTGATTTTTCTTGAAGAAAAACAAAGCTGCACCAATTGCTGAAAATAGAAGCGAAGCTAAGATTATAATAGCAATCAACTGCTTATTTATTTGCATAATTCATCCTTTTTAATTTATACTCCCACGGTTAAAGTGCCACCCATAATTGGGAATATTATAAAAGCGGCAAGTGCTGGTAAAACAAAAAGAAAAATAATTAACATTAAATACATATTTAAAGTATTTACTTTTCCTTTTATTTGATAAAATCTCTCTTTTCTCATCTCTTCTGATTGCATTGTAAAAATATTTTTTACTCCAATACCAGTTTCTTCACTTAGTATTAAGAAATCAACTATTTTATCTACATCTCTGCTATCAACTCTAGTTTTTAGATTTTCATAGGCAACTTTTGTTGAATAATTTGTCATTTCATACTCTAAAATACTAATCTCTTTTATAAGTTCTGGGTCTATTATTCCAACTGATCTTTTTGATACTTCAAAAAAAGCATTTTTTAAACTTCCTCCTGCTTCAAGTATTACATTTACCAAATCTAAAAAAACACCTAAATCTCTATTTATTTTTTCGACTCTTTCAGATTTAGAGATACTAAGATATATTTCACCACCAAAAATAATACATAAGATTCCAATAACAACAGAGATAATCCCAACAGTTAGAGAGAAGAAAAAAGGTAATGCAGACATTATTACTATTCCAATAAGAGCAAAAAGAAGTCTAGCTTCTGTGTACTCTTTGTATGTGATTCCAGATTGAATTAATTTCATTGTGAAATCATTATTTTCACTTTTCTTATTTTTTTGTTGGTCAATTATAGTTTTATTATCAAATTGAGATAAAAGAATAATATTTTTTTGTTGCTCTTTTCTTTGTATTAGTAATAAAACTGCAATTATTAAAATAGCTATTAAAATAGGAGTTAAAATATATATTAATAAATCATTATTCATTATTTTATCTTTGTTAATAAATTATTTATAAAAATACCAAAAGCAACCCAAAGTGATATGAAAAACATTTGAATCTTTCCAACATCACTTCCAAAGAAGTGAGCATTTAAAGAGTTGTTTAGTGCATTATTCATCATAATGTATGTAAAAACAATTAAACCTATAATCATATAAGTTCCTACTCTTATCTCTTTTGTTGAAGAGGTAATTTCCTGTTTTATTTCACCTTGGTCTTGTAGAGTTTTTCTTAAAGTATCTAGTGTATTAGAAAACTTTCCACCTGATTTTCTTCCTATTGAAATAGTAAGATAAAATATTCTTAACTCTTTTGATTCGATAATATCAAACATTTTTTCAAAACATTTATCTTCACCAATAATAGCTTTTTCATTTATATAGATATTAAAAACATCTTGAGTAAGTTTTGATTTACAAGTTATGATGGATTTTTTTAGTGCTTGTTCAAATCCTACACCACTTTTCATCATACTTGTAACTTTATCAATCATTGCTTTTAGATTTGTATTAAACTCTTCTTCTCTAGTTTTAATTAATTTAACTAAAAATAGATAAGGGAAAAAGGAAAAGATTAAACATGTAAAAACAAAGATAACTTTTGATTGGGCAATAAAATAGATAAAAAAGCTAATTAATACACCAAAAGTAATGCTTATTAAAACGAAAGAGAATTCAGCACCTTTCATACTAAAACCAGCATAATTTAGTTTTTTTGTAAGGAAACTACTATTTTTTGTTGATACATGTTCTACTCTATTTTTATCAATAATTTTGCTATTTGTACTTGAAAGAGTATTTATTATTACTCTTTTTAGTTTTAGTTTTGAATAAAATAGATACATATTTATTGCAAATAAAACAAATAAAATAGGAATAACAATTATAAAGAATATAAATAAATTATCATCCATTATCAACCTTTTTTATTTTCTGGAAGTGTGGCCATTTATGGAATAATTGAGGGTCATTTTTTACAAAATAGTCCATAAATAAATCTTTCCATCCACACATTACTGATGGTAAATCATTTTCTAGCGCTTCTATTAACATAGATTTTGGCATCTCAAAATTTGGGTCAAAAACTCTTTTATCAATATCAACACCAAACATATTCATTTGTTCAACTGTACGTGTAGGAGTAGATAAAACTTGGAATTCACCTTTTGTTTTTTTCAAATCACTTGTATCTCTTTTAAACTGAAAAATATTGTTTAAAGATACAACACCATTATCTTCAATTCTTTTTTCAATTTCTGAAACAGTAATAACTTTTCTTGTTCCATCTGGGAATCTAACAAGTTGAATTATTAAATCAACCGCTGAAACTATTTGAGTTCTAATGAAGTTTATATTTGCAGTTGGTCTAGCTTCTAGATACATATTTTCAATTCTCACAAGAGCTTCTTTTGTATTATCAGCATGTACAGTTGTCATTGAACCTGGATGTCCTGTATTCATGGCATTTAGCATTACAACAATTTCAGGACCTCTACACTCTCCAACAATAATTCTTCGGGGACTCGATCTTAGTGCTGATCGTAATAAAAAGTCAAGGGTAATTGCACCTTTTCCCTCTTCATTTGCCATTCTTGCTTCATAAGATCTAATTGAGTGACAAGGCATTTGTGGTTGCATCTCTTTTGTATCTTCAATTACCATTAATTGTTCATTTTCATCAATAAATCTAGTAACTGCATTTAAAAAAGTTGTTTTACCACTTGATGTTCCACCAGAAACTATGATATTACACTTTCCTTTAGCAGCTTTTACTAAGAAATATGCCATTTTAAAATCCATTTGTCCTGTATCAATCAACATCTCAAGTAATAGTGGCATTTCATTAAATTTTCTAATAGTTACACAACTTCCATCATTAGCTGCAATTGGAGGAATTTGAACTTCTACCCTTGAACCATCATTTAATTTACTTGAAATAATTGGATGGGCTTCATCAATTTTTCTATTATTTTCAGCAAGCATTTTATCTATGATTTTTCGCAGTTCTTCTTCACTTCTAAAAGTAAAGGGAGTTTGTGAAGTTTTCCCTTTGTAAATAATGTCAATATAATCTTTTGTATTTATAATAACGTCATTCAATCCATCTTTTGTGAGATTAAATATTGTTGAGATATGGCCATATCCTATGATATTATTCATTACCATATTTTTTATATCATCAAGAGTTTCCCTTTTTAAATTTCTTGTTTCTTTAAATGATAAGATATATTCAGGTAGTACTTCTTCTAAACTCTCTTTAGTAATTTTTTGGTCAGATTTTAGTTTTAGCATAAAACTGTCATTTATTTTAAGAGCTAATTCATATAACTCTTTATTTAGATAAAGTTCGGGAAAAACTAATTCAGAGTGAGAAATATATTGTTTATATTTTTCTATTTTCTCTTTTGAAACTTCAACATTTTCAATTATTTCTTCTTCAACTTTTTTATGAATTATTTGATTCTGTTCTTGGTCTTCAATTAAAGTTCTTAGACTTCTCAATTTTTATCCTTTTTAAAGAACTGAGAAAAGAAGCTTTTTTCTTTCTCTTTTTTCTTTTCAATAGTATAAAAATTTTTCTCTTGTAAAATAGAATCTAATTTTTTTATAAAAAGTGAATCAGGATAGTTTTTTGAAGCTAATTCACAATAATTCCAACACTTACCTAATACATTATAATCATTTGGTATTTTAAAACTCTCAAATTGTATTTTATCTTCATTATTCATATTTAAAATAGATGTTACATCAGTTACTGAAATTGCATTTTTAGAGTCATATCTATTTACAATAAAAGAGATTTTATCTTTTAATCCAGCTCTTTTCATAAGTGAATAAAATGTTTTTAATTTTGAAATATGAGGTAATGTCATCTCTGTAATTAACCAAAACTCATTTACAATATCATAAATAGTAGTTTTTAAACTAGAAGCATCAGCAGTTCCGGTATCAATGATAATAAAATTAAAATAATCACTTGATGAAGAGATATAATCAAGTAGTTTTTCAATAAATACATCTTTTTCTAAGAACTCTTTATCAATATGTTTTTGAATACCAGTTATACAATAAAAGTTTTCTCTTTTTTTAATAAGTCCATTATCAAGATTATTCTCAATATTAAACTCATTAGAGTTTATTAAATCAATAATTGTTTTTTGTGGAAGTGGATTATTCTCTAAAAAAAGATTACTAATAGCTTTTGTTGTAGATAAATCAATATACAAAAGGTTTTTATTTGGAAGATTTTTACTAAGTAAATCTGACAAATTCATGGCAATTGTAGTTGAGCCGATTCCACCAGCAATTCCACCTATTGCGATTATCTTATTTCTATATTTATTTTTATTTAGTAGTGTATTTTTTTTACTTAGAATTATATCTTTTAGTTTTTCTGCTCTAAATTCATGAATTGGTATATAGTTTTCAATTCCAAGTTTCCCACAATACATAGAAACTTTGTGATCATTTGGTCCAATTACTATTATTAATTCATTTAAAACTTTTATTTTATCTTCAGAATTTTGAATCATATTTTCATCATTAACTAAAAAAATGATTATGTGTTTAGTCTCTTTTGATTTTAATGCATCAAAGTATTTTTCAATTGAGGTATCTTTTGTAACATCAACATTAAATAATCCCTCAAGTCCAGATTTTAGATTTTGGGCAAAAAGATCCAAATCTTCATCATGGAAAAGATAGATATTAAATGGAAGTTCGTTTCCAAATATCTTTTTTTGTATTTCTTTTTCTTTTTTTAGATATTTTACAATTTTTACTAAAAGTTTTCTCAAAAGTGGATTAGATTTAATTTTTTGCTCTATTAATAAGTATCCATAAATAGTTTTTTTGTCTTTTAATAATATTTTATAAGTTTTCTGCTTTTTAGTATTCGTATCAAGATTATTAAGGGATATATCAAATTTATGAAAGAAATCATTATATTCGTATTCATATTTATAATATGACAAGTTTCTTATATTTGCTAATTCACTAAATAGTTCAACAAGTTCATGTATATTCTCGCTAATAAAGCTATTTTCATAAGACAATTTTAATTTTTCTTGATATTCATCTAATTGCATAATAATTCCTAATACACTAATTCAATTTGTTTTGTTTTTGCAGGAACAATTTGTGTGTTTAAAGTAATATACCTATTATCAGGATTACTTACTGTAACAAAATCATAGCCTATAATTTTTACTCTTACTATTCCATTTGCTTTTGCATTAGAATCAAGGGTTATAATATCCATTTCAAGGGGAAGATTTTGCCCGCTCGAGCCTATTAACTCAAAAATACCGCTTGATAAATGATTTATTTGTGTTCCCCAAGTAGAAGTTGTATTTCCTAAATAGGTACCTAATAAACAAACAGGGGTATCTGCTGTTCCATTTTTGAAATTTATACTTGTATTTGAATAATAAACATCATCAATTAGTTTCGAATAATCTCCAAATTCACTCTCTCCATGGGTTGTACACCCAGCAGAAGTTGTATTACAGCTATCCACATCATATCCTAAACTTGAAAAATCAAATTTATTACTTAAAATAAAAGAACAGTCACAATCACAATTTGTAACTACTGGATAAAAAGTATTTTTATCACTAAATTGTAGATTCGCACTTAATTCATAAGTTATATCAAAGCTACTACCTATAACAAAGTTTTGGTCATTTACTGCAAATGGGGCAATTCCACTTGAGTATAGAGATTTTGCCGTATCTAAATCTACAGATGATATTGTTGCCTTTGATTCAGCATTTAAATTAAATGATGCAAAACCAAAAAGTTTAAACCAAAAAGTATCTTGTTTGTAGTTTGAAATAGTTGCTGTTACACTGTTTGGTTCATTTATAAAATCCCAAGTGTAAGTAATAGAGTTTTTTACTTCCGTACCTAACTTAGTTTGTGTTAGCATATTTTGATGTGTAGTTTCAGCCAAAAGAGTATTTGCATCAACATTTACATAATATTTAGCAAGGGTTAAAACAGCGCCATCTGTGATTTTTTTTAGATTATAATATTTATCTCTAGCTTCCATACTATCACTAATAGTTGCACCTATACCAATAAGTGTAACAAATAAAAATAGTCCTAGAAAAATTTGGTCAATAAAGGCTTTTTTCATAAACTACTCCTAAAACTTAATGGTATAAATATTATATTTTACTAATATTTCTGTCAGAATAACTGATAAAAACATTATAGGAACCATTGGCGCTATTTTTCTTTTATTTACATTTTGTATGTAAAGTAGGGTTATTGTTTGTAATAATCCTGTGATAATCAAAAAAAGAGCAAAAGAGCTAATTCCTAGATATAAACCCACAATCATCATATATTTTATATCTCCGCCACCAATGATGAATTGCCTATTTATTAACATAACAATTATAAAAAATATTAAAATCACAAGAGATAAAACAATAGAACTTATATATATTTTCGATTCGATAAAACCAAAAACTAAAAGCATTAAACTCATAGTTATAATTAAATCATTTGGAACAAGAAATTTTTTTAAATCAGTGAAAGATAAAAAGAGAGAAAATATATAAAAGCTTATAGTGAATATTGAAAATCCTTTTTTGTTTAGTAATCCTTTTCAAATCAAAAAAGAGAGTATATAAAAACTCTCTTTTTATTTTAAATTATTATTGCGCAGGTGCAGTAGCAGCATCACTTGTTACTGATTGGATTTTACTTGTAGCAGATTGTTGAACAGTAGCTGTTTCACTATTAATCCACGTACTTAAACCAACAACTGCACCAACTCCAACGATAACTAATAATAAAGTAACTAAAATTTTATCCATAGCACCTTTTTCATTTTTTAATCTTCTTTTTAAGAAATCTAACATTTTGCGCTCCTTTGTTTATATGTCACATTATGACACTCAACAACTTAATTGAATATTAAATAATTATTTTAATTGAAATTAAAACTAGCAACAATTCCGATTATACTGGCATAATAGAAAGCTAAAAGTTTAATTAAATGGTAAAAAATAATTTATTTATAGGAAGTTTTTTAGCTTTTCAATACATAGTCCCATAGCACAACTTTCATATCCAATTACTTGTTTAATATAAGGTTTACAAAATCCTTCAACCATAATTGCACCAGCTTTTCCAAAACATTCTTTTGACTCTAGATACTCTTGCATATGCTTTTTATCAAATTGTTCAAATTCATAGCTTGTAATTGAAATATCAATAAGTTCTAACTCTTTTGATTTATAAATCATACAAGTAATCACAGAAGTTTTGTTTCCACTTTGAAGTTCTAGCATGGCTTTTGCATGACTTATATCTTTTGCTTTTCTTAAGAGTTTTCCATCACAAGTTACAACAGAATCAGCAACTAATAAAGGCATATCTTCAACTCCATATTTTTTGTAAAGTTCATTAAATTTTCCCTTTGTTGCTTCATAACAGAATGATTTTGGATTTGTAGTTGCTATTGAATCTTCATCAAAATCTCCACCATTTTGAATAAAATCTATTCCAAAGTTTTTTAAAATTAGTGCACGTGTTGGTGAATTTGAGCCAAGTCTAATCAATTTAATCCTTTTTTATTTGGATTATACACAATTTGAATATAATTGTTTTTTAATAAAATAGGAAAGAAAAGTAGTTTATGAAGTATTATATTTTTTTAGTTTTTGCAGTACTTTTTTGGTCTGGAAATTTTATATTTGGACGATTAGTTTCTTCTAACATCGAGCCAATGCAACTCTCTTTTTTTAGATGGTTTTTTGTTTTAATTTTATTATTGCCATATATTTTGTTGCATTATAAAAACATTTTAAGTGTATTAAAAAAGAAATATTTTTTAATCCTTATTTTTGGTACATTAGGAATTGCTGGATTTAATACATTTTTATATTATGGTTTACAAACAACAACTGCAACAAATGCATTATTAATTAATTCAAGTACGCCAATATTTATAATAGTTTTATCCGCATTAATCTTTAGAACTACAATCACTAAATTACAATTGTCAGGTGTTTTACTTTCAACTTTAGGTGTGATATATCTTATTTTAAAAGGAGATATAAATCATATACTTGAGTTGAAATTTACCGTTGGCGATTTATGGATAATTGCTGCTTGTATAGATTGGGCTTTATACACTGTTATGTTAAAGTTTAAACCAAAAGAGTTAAATGCTTTTGAGTTTCTTGGCTTAACAACATTTATTGGAACAGTAGTTTTAGCTTTAATCTTTTTTTATCAAGGTTATAGTTTTGAATTTAGTTTTTTAGAAAAGGATGATGTTTTATACTCTTTAATATATATTGTAATTTTTCCATCAATTTTATCTTTTTATTTTTGGAATATATCAACTATGGAAGTTGGAGTTAATAAAACAGGACAATTTACACATTTAATGCCAATATTTGGAGCAGTTTTAGCTTATATATTTTTAGGGGAAGTGTTAGAATTTTATCATTTTGTTGGAATTATATTAATAGGAACAGGAATTTATTTATCAATGTTTTTAAAAAGAGAAGTTAATTAAATGCAGATTTTATTAAAATTCTCAGGTTTAGTAATCTTTTCATCTTTTTTAATTACTTTATATGCATATTTTTTTAACAAAGATTTTTTAATTGTTTCTGGAATCTTGGCATGGATATCTTTTTTGATTCTATTTTCAGGTTTAAGAAATAAAAAAATTCTTCTTATTTTATTAGTATTGAGTTTTTTTGCGTTTAGTTTCTCATATTTTAGTAAGTTTGCTATTGATTGGATAAAAGTATTTACAGTAAACCAATATTTATTAACTTTATTAATTGGGGTTGGATTTTTAAGATTAATAGCAAGTCCTAAAAAAGAGAAAAACTCTTTATTGCCAAAAGGAAAAAAGTCTTTTATAAAAACATATTTGGGCGTTCATCTTTTTGGTTCAGTAATAAATCTCTCTTCTTTAATTTTGGTTGCAGATAAGATGTATAAAAAAGCCCCTTTGACAAATACTCAAGTTGTACTATTAACAAGAGCATTTGCAAGTGATGCCTATTGGTCTCCATTTTTTGTGGCATTTGCAGCAGCCATTACTTATGCTCCAAAATTAAATACATCAATAATTTTATTAAATGGAATAGTGTTAGCTTTTTTTTCTTTTTTTCTTACATATTATGAAGTGGTGAAAAAGAAAGAGTTTAATATAGAGGAGTTTTCTGGTTATCCTTTATCATTTGAGAGTTTATATTTGCCATTTATTTTATCTTTATTGGTGTTAGTAACAAATCATTTCCATCCAGAAATAAAAGTAATTGTTTTAATTTCAAGCTATTCAATTTTAATGACCTTGATAATTTTACCTGTAAAAAAAGGCTTTAAAGAAGCAATTTCTAAATTTAATACTCATATTATAGATGAATTACCAAGAATGAAAACAGAATTGTCACTCTTTTTGGTTGCTGGTATGTTTGGTATTTCAATTAGTTCAATATTAATGGGTTTAAATTTAGATTTACCATTTAAAGTTTTTGATTGGCAAATTGCATCAATATTACTTTTTATTTTTATTGTTTTGGCTTTTGTTGGAATTCATCCAATTATTACCATTGCTATAATTGGAGATTTTTTAAGTGGAGTAAATCATACTTTATTAGCAATCACTTTTTTAATGGCTTGGTCAACAACTGTTTCAACATCACCATTTTCGGGTTTGAATCTAACAATAGTTGCAAGATATAATTTTGAAGCAAAAGAAATTTTTAGATTAAATGTTTTTTATGCTTTTAAAATGTATTTAATTTGTACTTTATTTTTATATTTATTATCAAATTATTTAGGTTTATAAAAAATCATACAATTATCATTTGTTTCTAATAAAATTATTTCAAATATTGTAAATACATAGTCATTTATATCCTTTCTGCTTCCTAAATCTATAAATCTACGTATTTACTTTATTTTTATCATTATTAGTTACAATTAACCTAAATTATTTTAAGTGACTTCATATGAATCTATTTCTTATTTTATTAGGTAAAATCTCGCCTTTATATTTAAACATTGCAATCGGATATATTTTAACAAGATATTTGAAGGTTAAACGAGATTTTATAGCAACTCTTCTTATCTATATTTTAGGGCCAATTGTAATTCTTTTTGCAACGCTCTCAATAGAAATAAATCTACAGTTAGTTTTTCTTCCTTTATTTGTTTTCTTTTTTGGGACAACCATTGCTTTTTATATATTAAGAAGATATAAAAATGATTGGAATGATGCTAGTATCAATACTTTAGCTTTTACTTGTGGAACGGGGAATACTGGATATTTTGGTATTCCATTAGCAATGATTTTATTAAGTCCCCAATCTGCAAATATTTTTATTTTTGCAACGTTAGCTTCCCTTTTATATGAAAATACAACAGGTTTTTATGTAACTGCAAAGGGAAGTTTCACTGCACGTCAATCTATAATGAAAGTAATTAAATTACCACTATTATATGCCTTTATTGCAGGTGTAACTCTAAATATTTTAGGTTTTAGAACACCAGAATTTATAATCCCATATTTTGAGGGCTTCAAATGGGCTTATGGAATATTAGGAATGATGATGCTTGGTATGGGAATGAAAGGTTTTAATTTAAAAGCAGATGCGGATATAAAATATCTAAAAGTTGCATATTTCTATAAATTTATTTTTTGGCCAGCAACAATATTACTTATTATTTTTGTGGATAAAAATTTTATAGGTTTTCTAAGTCAGGAGATTTATAAGGTTTTATTTTTATTTTCAGTTGTACCACTTGCAGGAAATACTGTAACATTAGCAGTATTATTAAAAGCAAGACCTGAAAAGGCCTCTTTTACAGTTCTTTTAAGTACATTAATTTCAGTAATTTATATACCTATTGCTTTGATTATTTATGGTGGGTTTTAGAAGAATTAATTCATAATTCTTCTAGCTGTCCAATAAGTGTCTTTGTAAAAAGGTTTTTCTAATTCAGTAAACTGAATTCCTTTAATTGAAGAGTGTAAAAAACTTCCATTTCCCATGTAGATTCCCACATGTTTATTTACTTTACTTGTTTTGAAAAATACTAAATCACCCATTTTAAGGTCAGATTTTTTCACTTCAACACCAACTTTTACTTGTGTTAATGTTGTTCTTGGTAATTCAATACCAAATTTTTCTTTAAATGCTTTTTGAGTAAAACCTGAACAATCAATTCCTGTTCTTGAACTTCCACCCATTTTATATCTTACGTTTTTCCAGTCATTATAAAAATTCATAAAAGCTTGTTTTTTTGTAAGATTATTTGGTGTTGATGATTCTATTTTTTCATTTTCAAGATTATTGAAAGCTAATTTTTCATAATCTTTTTTACTAATATTAGGCTCATATTTTAAATGAGGTCTACTTTTAAGTTTGTCATTTTCTGAATCATAAGATGATTTGTAATCATTATACGAAACATTTGAAGCATTTAAACTACTTTTGTCATTAATCTTATTGTTCTCTTCCATTTGAAGGTTCTTATTACTCGTACATGCTGTAAGTAATAATATAGTTGGTAGAAGTATAAAAGTCTTCTTTATCACTAATTCTCCTTTTATAATAAAATTTAATCTATAACTCTTTGAGCTTTCCAATAGCTTTTGCTAAAATAAGAATTATCTAACTCGGATATAGTTACGCCATTTTTTGTTGAAGCATGGATAAACATTCCATCTTCTAGGTAGACACCAACATGGTTTATGTCATCACCTGTTCTAAAAAATACCAAATCTCCACTCTTAAGTTCACTTTTGTCTATTTCTCTTCCCAATTGCGATTGCATTTGAGTAGTTCTGGGTATTGTCATGTCAAACTTTTCTTTGAAGGCTTTCTGAATGAAACCAGAGCAATCAATTCCATTCTTTGAATCACCACCAAGTTTGTATTCAACACCTTCCCATTCGCTATAAAAGTCAAATAGTTCAAGGTCTAAATCCATTCTATCATTCTGATAATCTACATGATTACTTAATGAATCAAGGGGTTTCTTTAATTTAGCGAGTTTCTTGTACTTTTGAAATCTTAAATCTCTTTGTTCTATCATGTTTTCTAATGAAGCACTTTGGAACATATATCCACCATTTTGCTTGTAAGATAAATTTGAATTATCATTACCAAACTTAGATGAACAACCAGTTATTACAAATAATGGAATAAGAAATAGTAAGAAGTTTTTTATGCACATAGTCACACTAAATACCTTTTACATTATGGTTTTCAACTTTTATCATATTAAAATATAAAAAATATGTCAAGTTTTAATCTCTTAGATGTATAATATAACCATAAAAATAAAGGATGTAAATATGAAAAATATTATATATTTATCTTTGGTTTTACTACTGGCTGGTTGTTCTTCAATAGAAAATAATTCTATAGATAAAATTGAGAATTTTGGAAATAATAAAAAAATCTATACCTATGATTCTTGTGCAAATTTCTCTTATATCTCTCAAAATCAAGAAGAAAAATATGGAAAATTATTTTATGAATATATTAATTTAGATAGATCTTGTAAATGGAATGGAATGCAAAGAGGATTTTTTGACGATTTATTTAAATCAACTTTAAAGCTTCAAAATATGAAAGCTATTGAAAGAAAAGATTATGGTAATTATGAATTTAGTACTTATTTAATTGATGATAAATATTATATGAATTTAATTTATAAATATTCAATATCAGAAGATATGTTTATTGTAGATTATGATGGTAAGTATTTTAATGAGAAAATAAAAGAGTTTGACAAAAATTATGTAAATAAATTTTTAGACAAACCAAGATTTAATTCAAATTATTCTAATAGTTTAGTTAGAATGAATATGTTAAACAGTTATTTCACAGCAGATAGGTCGGGATTTGAGAACTAATCTATTTATAATTGTGTATTGCATCATAATAGTTTTATCTGTTATGTATGCAACACAACCATTACAACCTTTATTAGCTAAACAGTTTGACATATCTATTATAAAAGCTTCTCAGTTTACAGCTGTAATCATGCTATTTCTAGCAATATCTCCAATCTTTTATGGATATATCCTTGAAAAAGTATGTGCAAAAAAAATGTTGACATACTCTTCTATTATATTGTTAATTACAAATATTTTTCTTGGAATGGCAAAATCGTATGAACTGTTTTTGACACTTAGAATTTGTGAAGCTTTAGTTGTTCCTGCTATTTTAACAGCTCTTATGAGCATTCTTGCAAATATCGATAAAGAGAATATAAAATTCAATATGTCAATTTATGTTGCATCAACTGTTTTTGGTGGATTAGTAGGACGATTATTTTCTGGTTTTATTGCAACAAATTTTTCATATCAATATGTATTTTATTCATTATCTGCTGCATTATTTATATCAATCTTTTTAATTCAAAAGCTCTCTTTTGAAGGAGATGCAAAACTTGTAAAACCAAAATTAAATGACATTACAAATATATTAAAAGATAAAAGATTTGCCTTGATTTATTTTATAATGTTTTGTATGTTTTTTGTATTTGGTGGAGTATTAAATATTTTACCATTTAGAGTAAAAGATATTTCAGATTCAGCAAATGAGTTCCAAATTAGCCTTTTATATTTAGGTTACGGTATGGGAATTCTTGTCTCTTTATCATCAAAGAAAATTGTAAATTTTTTCAAAAATGAATTAAATACAATGATTATTTCTATTTCCTTTTTTCTTTTTATATTAATATTTTTAGTAACAGAAAATATAGTTTATCTTTTCGTTTTATTATTTTTATTTTGTATTGGAATGTTCACGGTTCATACTGTTTCTACTGGGCTTGCAAACTCTATGAAGTCTTCACAAAAATCATTAACTTCTGGTATGTATTTGAGTTTTTATTATATAGGCGGTGCTACAGGTTCTTTTTTGCCATCTATAATATATAAGTATTTTGGTTGGGATATTATGATTTATTGTTTTGTACTTATTTTATTTATTGTAATTATAGTTACTTATAAAAATAGAAAATTATTTAATCGTTAATTAAATAAAGGTTAGAGGATTTTAAAATCCTCTTAGAGTTATTCCTAAAAATATAGCAATTAATCCTAAAGCTATATTTATAGGTATAAAATAAGTTGCTATTGGAAGTAGACCATTTTTTGCACTTGCAAAATCTCCACTATCAAAAGCTTTTTGTGCTTTGTTTCTTTTTATATATATTGTTATAAAAATTATTGTCATTATTGACCAGATAATTTCTTTAAATATAACAATGCTATAAAGTTCTGTTCCTTTAAATCCTAAAGCAATTATCATTATAATAGCAGTGATTAAAAGTGTAGCAATAGCTGGAATTACCATATTAAAAAATCTTTTTAGATTTTCTAATGTACGTGAGAGTTTTATTTTTGGATCTTCAATATTTTGCATAGAGTAATGAATAGCAAATCTGATTGCTATCATTCCTCCTACCCAAATTACTGCAGATATTACATGTAAAAAAACAATTATTGATGAATAACTTTTGAATAAATCAATCAACACTATTTCCTATAAATTTTCTTTTGCATAAGTTAAAGCAGCAACTTTTGCATCTTCAACTTTTGTTACATCTTTTCCACCAGCTTGTGCGAAGTCGGGTCTTCCTCCACCTCCACCACCAACGATTGGTGCAATATTTTTAATCCACTCACCAGCTTTGATATTTGTATTTTTACTTCCTGCAACAATTAATACTTTGTCATCTTTTGCTTGCAAAAGTAAAATTGCAAGTTTATCATTTGCATTTTTCATATCATCAACAATTTTCTTTAAATCACCATTTTCAACAACAGCAACAACAACTTTTGTATCACCAATAACTTCTTCACTAATTGGCGCAGATGTTTGACTAAGTGCAGTTTCAACTTCTTTTTTTAAATCTTTGATTTGTTCTTTTAATTTTTTGATTCCTGAAATTACATCATTATTTTTAATTTCCGCTTTAATTTCATTCATTGAATTAATAATTTCTTTAGTATAAGCAATCGCAGCAGTTCCACAAACAGCTTCAATTCTTCTTACTCCTGCACTTACTCCTGATTCTTTTACAATATAGAAACTTCCAATATCAGCTGTATTTCTTACGTGAGTTCCCCCGCAAAATTCAACAGAAACATCACTAAAGCTTACAACTCTAACCATATCACCATATTTTTCACCAAACATAGCAATAGCGCCTTTATTTTTTGCCTCTTCTATTGGTAATTCATCTACATTTCCAGCGATTCCTCTTGAAATCATTGTATTTACTAAATCTTCAACTTCATCAATTTGAAATGTAGTCATTGCTTTTGGATATGTAAAGTCAAATCTTAATCTATTTGATTCATTTAAAGAACCAGCTTGAGAAACTGTTTCTCCTAAAACCATTCTAAGAGCACTTTGTAAAAGGTGCGTAGCACTGTGATGTTTTGCAATTTCATATCTATTTACAACAACTGCATCAACTGTTTCGTTTTGACTTAAAGTATCATGCTCAACTTTTATTTTTGAAAGATTTAAACCATGAAATTTAGAAGTTTCTTTAATAATTGCCACATGTTTATTGTTTTCTAATGCTCCAATATCACCAGTTTGTCCACCACTTGTTGCATAAAATGGAGTTTTATCTAACATAACCCAACCAATTGAGCCTTTTTCTAGAGTTTTCACTTCTTTAAAATGTTCATCTAATAGAGCTAAAATTTTTGATTTGTAAGTAACATTGTCATAACCAACAAATTCATTTATTCCATATTTTTCAATTAATTGTTTAAAATCACCTTCATTCGCAGTGTCACCACTACCTTTCCAAGCTGCTTTTGCCATTGCTTTTTGTGCATTCATTAATTCATCAAATTTATTTAAATCAACTTTTAAATCTCTATCTCTTAACATATCTTCTGTTAAGTCTAAAGGGAATCCATAAGTATCATATAATTTAAATGCAACTTCCCCTGAGAAAATTTCTTTTGTATTTGCTAATTCTTCATTAAATAGTGACATACCTAAATCAATTGTTTTAAAGAATCTATCTTCTTCAAGTGTTAATTGCTCTTTTATGAAGTTTTGTTTTTCAACTAATTCTGTATAGTGTCCACCCAAAATAGAAATTAAGGTATCAAGAAGTTTTGCCATAAATGGTTTTCTAAATCCTAAAAGGTAACCATGTCTAACTGCTCGTCTTAAAATTCTTCTTAATACGTAAGGTCTTCCTTCATTTCCAAAAAGAATACCTTGCGATAACATAAATGATGTAGCTCTTAAATGATCTGCAATTACTCTGTATGAACCAATATTTTCAGTTGTTGTTTTTTTACCTGCAAGTTCTTCAATTTTTTCAATAATTGGTTTGAAGTTTGAAGAATCAAAGTTATTTAAAACACCTTCTTTAATTGCAATAACTCTTTCAAGTCCCATACCTGTATCAATTGATGGTTTTGGAAGTGGATTCAATTTCCCATCGGCAGTTCTTTCATATTGCATAAATACTAAGTTCCAGATTTCTAAAAATCTATCACCATCTCCACCCATTTTATCTTCAGGACTATTGAAGTGTTCTTCCCCTTGGTCATAGAAAATTTCACTACAAGGACCACAAGCTCCTGTATCGCCCATTGCCCAAAAATTATCTTTATCCCCAAATCTTATAATTCTTGATGGATCAATAAATTTTGTCCAAATATTAAATGCTTCATCATCATTATCATGAACAGTTACCCACAGTTTTTCAATTGGAAGAGCTAAATTAACAGTGATAAATTCCCAAGCATAAGCAATGGCATCTTCTTTAAAATAATCTCCAAAAGAGAAATTACCTAACATCTCAAAAAGTGTATGGTGACGTGCTGTATAACCAACATTTTCTAAGTCATTGTGTTTTCCACCAGCTCTTACACATAATTGACATGAAGTTGCAGTTGGGTTTGCAGGTCTTGGAATTGCACCTGTGAAAATATCTTTAAATTGAACCATTCCAGCATTTGTAAACATTAATGTAGGATCATCTGGAACTAGTGGCATTGATGAAATTACATCATGACCTTTACTTTTAAAAAACTCTAAATATTCTTTTCTGATATCCATAAAATTATCCATTTTAAATTAAATTCTCTTATTTTAACAAAAAAATTATTTAGCCTTGATTAGTGAAAAGTTAAAAAATGTAAAACTAAATTTAAGTTTCGTCAAGTTATAATGATTAAGATTTATTTATACATATAAATATAATTAGTTAAAAATGAAATTTACAATTTAATAATAAGGAAATAAAATGGGAAAATATATTGAATTAACTCCTGCAAATTTTGAAGAAGTTACAAAAGCTGGCGTATCAATGGTAGACTTTTGGGCTCCATGGTGTGGACCTTGTAGAATGATTGCTCCAGTAATTGAAGAATTAGCAGCTGATTTCGAAGGAAAAGCTAACATTTGTAAAGTTAATACAGATGAAGAACAAGATTTAGCAGTTAAATACGGAATTAGATCAATTCCTACAATTTTATTTATGAAAAATGGTGAAGTTGTTGAAACTATGGTAGGTGCTTCTTCTAAACAAGCATTTACTGATAAAATCAATTCATTATTATAATATAAACAATAAAAGATGTTATAAAAGGGAGGAGTGAAAACTTCTCCCTTTTTTTATTTCAAATATTTTTCAAATTAATCAGGATATAAAATATTAAATGATAAAGTTTATCTTTAATATTTAATGTTGCGTTTAACCTATAACTTACAAATATTTTTGTATTATTAACGCTTCAAAAAATACTATAAATTATTTAATAAAAAATAAGGATTTAATATGTTGGATTTAGCAATTATCGGTGGAGGACCTGCAGGATTAACAGCTGGTTTATATGCAACAAGAGGTGGATTAAAAAATGTAATTATGTTTGAAATGGGAATGCCAGGAGGACAAATTACAAGCTCATCTGAAATTGAAAATTATCCAGGACAAGTTGAAGTTGTTTCAGGTATGGATTTAATGGCAAATTGGCCAGAACAATGTCAAAGATTTGGTTTAAAACATGAAATGGCTCAAATAGATAGAGTTACAAAAACTGGTGATGTTTTTACTTTAATTACAAATGATAAAAAAGAATTTCAAGCAAAAACAGTTTTAATTGCAACTGGTTCTGTTCCTAAAAGAGCTGGATTTAAAGGTGAAAATGAATTTTTTGGTAAAGGTGTTTCTACTTGCGCAACTTGTGATGGATTTTTCTATAGAGGAAAAGAAGTTGCAGTAATTGGTGGTGGAGATTCTGCTATTGAAGAAGCTGTTTATTTATCAAAAATGTGTTCAAAAGTTTATTTAGTTCACAGACGTGATACATACAGAGCAGCTCCAAGTACAATCGAACATATGAAACATGCCCAAAATATTGAAGAAGTTACAAATGTAATTGTTGAAGAAGTTTATGGTGATATGAGTGGAGTTCAAGGTATTAAAGTAAAGCATAGAGAAACAGGTGAAATCAGAGATTTACCAACACCAGGTGTTTTTGTTTTTGTTGGACGTGATGTTTTAAATGCTCCTTTAAAACAAGAAGATGGTTCATATTTATGTGATTTAAATGAAGCAGGTGAAGTTATTGTTGATTTAAGAATGAGAACATCTGTTAAAGGTCTTTATGCAGCAGGTGATATTAGAATTGATGCTCCAAAACAAGTAGTTTGTGCTGCTGGTGATGGTGCAACAGCAGCTGTTAATATTATTGAATATTTAGGATAAGGGGAAAGTTTTTAAAATGATTAAAATAGGTATTTTAGGAAGTACAGGAAGAGTTGGGTCATTATTAATTGATGATTTAGCAAATGATAGTGAAGCAAGAGCATCAGTAGTACATGTTAATGGTAAATTAGTAAAAAACTTAGCTGCTGATACAATTGTGACAAATGATATGAAAATATTATTTGATTCTTCAGATGTTATTATTGATTTTAGTGCACCTGCTGCAACAGAATTACTTTTAACAGAAGTTGTTGAAAATGGAGGAAGAAAACCTCTTGTTATTGCAACTACTGGATTTAACAAGCATCAGCAAAATTTATTGTTAGAAGCTAGTAAAATTGTACCTATTTTATATGCAACAAATATGAGTCTAGGAGTTGCAGTTTTAAATAAACTTGTAGCACTTGCTTCTAAAACATTAAGAGATTTTGATATTGAAATAGTTGAACAACATCATAGACATAAAGTTGATTCACCGTCAGGAACAGCTTTAACATTGGCTGAACATGCTGCAAGTGCAAGAGATTTAGATTTAGATGATGTAAGAATTTCTGGGAGAGATGGAAATATTGGTGCTAGAACTAAAGATGAAATTGCAGTTATGGCTTTAAGAGGTGGAGATATTGTAGGTCGACATACTGTTGGATTATACAATGATGGAGAATTTCTAGAATTAAACCATACTGCAACTGCAAGAAACACTTTTTCAAGAGGTGCAATAAAAGTTGCAAAATGGATAATTGGAAAAGATGCAAAATTATACTCAATCAATGACGCTTTAGGTCTATAAGGAAAATCAAATATGTGCGCAATAGTTGGAATTTATGGTAATGATAATGCTGCAAGGTTGGCTTCGGTTGCTTTGTTTGCAATGCAACACAGAGGTCAAGAAGCTACTGGTATCTCATCATCTTGTGAGGGAAAAATCTATACAAAAAAAGATAGAGGTTTAGTTTCTGAAGTATTTACAGACGAGGCATTAAAATATTTAAAAGGTAATATGGCAATTGGTCATAATAGATATTCAACAGCAGGTGGAGATTCAATTTTAGATGCTCAACCTGTTTATGCTAAATATAAACTTGGAGAAATTTCTATAGTTCATAATGGAAATCTGATTAATAAAGATGAAGTTAGACAAGATTTAATCGATAGGGGTGCAATTTTCCAAACGGGAATGGATACTGAAAATTTAATTCATCTAATTGCAAAAAATACTAAAGATAGATTAAGAGATAGAATTAAAGAAGCGTTACAAAGAACTATCGGTGCATATTGTTTTATTGTTCAAAGTAGAGCAAAACAGTTTGTTATTAGGGATAGATATGGAATTAGACCATTATCATTAGGTAAATTAAAAAGCGGTGGATATATAGTTGCAAGTGAAACATGTGCATTTGATTTAGTTGATGCTGAATTTATAAGAGATATTAGACCTGGTGAAATGCTGATTTTTAGTGAAAATCAAGAACCAGAATCAATTCAATTATTCGAATCTGAATATAGACCATGTGCATTTGAATATGTTTATTTTGCAAGACCTGATTCTGTAATTGATGGAAAAAACGTATATAGAACTAGAGAAAATATGGGTAAAGCTTTAGCAAAAAATGATAAAGGTAGCCATATAAAAGTAGATATGGTTATTCCAGTTCCAGATTCAGGAGTTCCAGCAGCTTTAGGATATGCCGCAGAAAGTGGAATTCCTTTTGAGTATGGAATTATTAGAAATCACTATATTGGAAGAACATTTATTGAGCCAACTCAAGAAATGAGAGATTTAAAAGTTAAAATGAAACTTTCACCTATGAGATCTTTAATTGAAGGAAAATCATTACTTGTAATAGATGATTCAATTGTAAGAGGAACTACTTCAAAAAGAATTGTTAAAATTTTAAAAGAAGCTGGTGCTAAAGAAGTTCACTTTAGAGTTGCAAGTCCAGAAATTAAATATCCATGTTATTATGGAATTGATACGCCACATAAAGAAGAGTTAATTTCAAATAATATGAGTAAAGAAGAAGTTTGTAAATATATTGAAGCTGATAGTTTAGAATATCTGTCAGTTGATGATTTAGTAAATGCAATTGGAAATGATAGAAATTATGCCCTAGAGAGTTTTAATGGGGATTATTTCGTAAAAGAGTAGAATGAGTGAATTAAAAAACGTATTAACTATCGGAAGATATTTAAAAGAAAAATTTGGTGAAAAAGTTTATAAAGTTCCAATTTCAATATCTGGATTTACATGTCCAAATATTGATGGAACGGTAGCAAAGGGAGGATGTTCATTTTGTGAAAATGATTCTTTCTCTCCAAATCTACAAGAGAAAAAAACTAAGTTTAAATTAAATCCAAAAATCAATGAAAATCCTTACTTAGATAATCAATTAAAACAATTAGAAATGCAATTTTTAGCGACTAAAAAAAGACTAGAGAATAAATTTGGAACTAAAAAGTTTATTGTTTATTTTCAATCTTTTACAAATACTTATGCACCAATTAGTACATTAAAAGCTTTGTATGAAAAAGCATTAAGTTTTGATAATGTAATTGGACTTAGTATTGGAACTAGAACAGATTGTGTTAGTGAAGAGATTTTAGATTATTTAGTTGAATTATCTAAAACTAAAGAGATTTGGGTTGAGTATGGAATTCAATCTTTTTATGATGAAACTTTAGTAAGAGTTAATCGTGGAGACACTTCTTCTAATATGAAATATTGGATAAAAAGAAGTAAGGAAAAAGGATTAAATGTTTGTGGACATTTAATTTATGGTTTACCAGATGAAACTCAAGAGATGATGCTTGAAACATTTAGACAAACAGTTGAATTAAATGTAGATTCAATTAAGTTTCATCCTTTGTATGTGGTTAAAAATACACTTTTAACAAATGAATTTAAAAAAGGTAAATTTACTCCAATTAGTGAAGAACTTTATATTGATACAGTTGTAAAATCAATTGTAATTTTACCATCAAATATTTCAGTTCAAAGAATAACAGCTGGAATTGATGATAGCACATTATTATCACCTTCTTGGTGTAGAGATAAACACACTCAAATGAAAAATATTAGATTAGCTTTGGAAAAAGTGGGATTTAATTATTAAAAAATAATACTAGGAAAATCCTAGTACTATTTCATTTTAAGTAGATAATCAACTACATTTTCAATAAATGCATCATGTTTTCTATCTTTTCTATAAGCAATATATAGTTTTCTTAACATTCTTTGATTATTGATTCTTGATTCAAATAATGCTCCTGCTTTTAATAGTGATTCAATAGCATTTCTTGAAACAATAGAAACTGTTGGAGTTTGTGTTTTATCTGAATGTAAAACAGTTTGCACAATTGTAGTTGCTGATGTAACTTCGCTTGTAACATTAAAAGTATCACAATCAGGAAAATTTGCTTTTTCAAGATTTTCTTTAAATAATAATCTAGTATTTGATTCAGGATTTCTACATACCCATTTATAAGATAATAAATCTTCTGCTTTTGCCTTTGCTGGCAATTTTTGATTAGAAAAAATTACAATTTCATCTTCCATCCATTCTCTATAAATAATATCTTCATTTGGAACATAATTTTCTACTAATGCAATATCAATTTTTTTATCTAATAAGTCTTCAATTGCTTCATGAGAAACTGAAACATTAATCGAAACATCATTGTGAATATTCTCTTTTAAATTGTTTAAAAATCTTGGTAATATATAATTTCCAATAATAAATGATGCACCAAAAACAAAAGTAACATTTTTGTTCATAATTTTTAATAACTCTTTTTCACCATTTGCAACACATTTTTCTATTTTTAAAGCTATTGCATAGAGCATTTGACCTTCTTTGGTAAGTCTAATACCATTTTTCTTTCGGTCAACTACTTGGACATCTAAATAATCTTCTATAAATTTCATTTGTTGTGTAACAGCAGGTTGCGAAATACCAAGTTTTGCTGAAGCTTTTGAAAAGGACTTTTCTCTAACAACAGTAAGAAAAGTTTCTAGTTTTGCAAAATCGTTAAGCATCATAACCTCCATAAATAAATTATGATTATAATAACATTTATTTATATATAGAATAATTAAGAGCAATAATGAATTTATATAATATATGATATAATAATCTATTATTGGAGAAAAAATGTCTGAAAATTTATTATCATCACTAAATGAATCGCAAAAAACTGCTGCACAACACATAGATGGACCAATGCTAATATTAGCAGGTGCTGGCTCTGGTAAAACAAAAACCATAACCACTAGACTGGCATTCTTAATATCAATTGGTATAGACCCCAGATCGATATTAACTCTTACTTTTACAAACAAAGCAGCAAGTGAAATGAGAGAAAGAGCCTTTTCAATGCTTGATTCGTCGATGATAAATACTCCACCTCTTTTATGTACTTTTCATAAATTTGGACTTCTCTTTTTAAAATTTCATATGAGTGAATTAAATAGAAAAAACAATTTTATAATAATAGATACAGATGATAAAAAAAGAATTATAAAATCAATTGATAAAGAGATTACAACATCATTATTAGTAGCTGAAATTTCAAAATATAAAAATTCACTCTTGACTCCAAGTGAAGCAAAAAGCGCAGCTCAGTTAAAACTTTATCAACAAATCGCAGAAATTTATGAAAAATATGAAGCTTATTTAGAAAAAAATAATCTTGTAGATTTTGATGATTTATTATTACTACCATATAGAATATTAAGTAAAAATCAAAAATTAGCAGAAGAAATTAGTCAAAAATATCAATATATTATGGTTGATGAGTACCAAGATACAAATGAACTTCAATATAGACTCTTAAGATTGTTATGCACAAGCCATAATAATCTTTGTGTAGTTGGTGATGATGACCAATCTATTTACGGTTGGCGTGGAGCTACAATTAAAAATATTTTAAATTTTTCTGAACATTTTGAAAATACAAATGTAGTTAAACTTGAAGAAAATTATAGATCAACAGATACAATCTTGAATCATGCAAATCAGTTAATTGAACATAACCGTGATAGACTTGGTAAAAAATTAATTGGAACAAGACAAAAAGGTGATTCAATCAGAATTTATGAATCACAAGATGAAAATGAAGAAACAAGAAAAATAATTGAAGATATTAAACAATTAATTGATAATGGAACTAGTCCAAAACATATTGCAATTTTATTCAGAGTAAATGCCTTATCAAGATCTTTAGAAGAGGGATTTAATAAAGCTGGTTTAAATTATAAATTAGTTGGTGGAATGAAATTCTATGAAAGAACAGAAATCAAGGATTTAATAGCATATTTTAGAATTTTAACTAATGCAAATGATAATTTTTCAATTAAAAGAGTAATAAATAAACCAAAACGTGGCATTGGAAAAACAACAATTGATAAACTTGAAGAGAAATCAATTGAGACAGGAAAATCAATTTTTGATTTAATTCAACAGTTAGATTCTGATGAAATAAGCTCAATAGTTGGTAAAAAGAATGCTAGAACATTAAAAGTGTTTGAAGCCTCAATTTTAGATTTGAAAGAGTTATTAACAGAGTCAAAAATGAAATTTTTTGATAGTTTTGAGGAAACTTTTGATTATAGAGCTTCATATGACAATTTACCAGATGGTTTTGAAAGACAGGCTAATATCGATGAATTTTATGGATATATTAGAGATTATTTCATTCAAAATCCCCATTTAGATTTAAAAGATTTTTTAAATGAAATTGCACTTGAGAGTGAAAGTGATGAATATAATGGTGAAGCTGTATCTATGATGAGTATTCACGCTTCAAAAGGTTTAGAGTTTAAAAAACTTTTTATAATTGGCTTTGAAGAAGGTTTTTTCCCTATTACTGGAGATGGCTGTGATTTAGAAGAAGAGAGAAGATTAGGTTATGTGGCAATTACAAGAGCTATGGATAATTTAACTTTATCATTTGTTCATTCTCGATTTTATAAGGGTAAAAGAACAATGCTTACAAAAAGCAGATTTTTAAGTGAAAGTGGACTTATTAAAGGAAGTTTAACTATTGAAAAACAATCTGGTTTCAAAAAAGGTGATCTTGTTCAACATAAGATTTTTGGAATGGGAAGAGTAGTAAAAGCTACAAATGCTGGTAAGGATTATAAATTAACAATAAATTTTGGTGGAACACATAGAGATATATTATCTTCATTTGTTCAAAAAGCATAATTGGATTTAACTTGCAAAAAAGATTTTATGATAAAGAATCAATAAATAAATTGATAGTAGTAAATAAACCTTTGTTTATTAGTTCAAATTTTTATTTAACAAAAATTAAGAAAAAATATAAAAATAAAAAAGCTGGTTTTAGTGGAACACTTGACCCTTTTGCAAAAGGGTGTTTAATTGTTGCCTTCGGTCAATATTCTAAACTCTTTAAATATCTAAAAAAAACTCCAAAAACATATAAAGCTGTTGTTTGGTTAGGTGCACAATCTGAATCTTTTGATATTGAAAAAGTAATAAGTGTAGATTTAGTTGAAAAAGTAAATGTTGAAGATATAAAATTCCAATTAAATTCATTAGTTGGTGAATTAGAATATATTCCACCAAAATTTTCAGCAAAAAAAATAGATGGTGTTCGTGCTTATGAATTAGCAAGACAAGGGCATGATATTGAACTTGATAAATGTAAAATGAATATATATGATACAAAATTTATATCATATAGACATCCTTTTATTACATTTGAAACAACTGTAAGTGAAGGTTCCTACATTAGGTCATTTGCTCAAATATTATTAGAAAAGTTAAATAGAGTAGGAACATTATCTTATTTGGAAAGAATAAATGAGGGTGCATTTTTCTTTGATAATGAAAAAGATTTAAATCCCCTTGATTATATAGATTTACCAATTAATAACTATTTTGGTACAGTTGATTGGTTAAATACAGGTAAAAAAATTTCGGTAGATTATTTGGAAAAAAAAGAGAATGGAAAATATCTAATTATTACTGATAAATTTTTTAGTATTATTGAAATAGAAGAGGGTGATGTTAAATATTTATTAAATAAGGTACTAAAAGTATGAATGAAATGAGTGAAAAATCTTATGCAAAAGTAAATATTTTTTTAAAAATATCAAACAAAAGAGACTCATATCACGAACTTGTATCAAGATTTGTTCGAGTACATAGTTTATATGATACTGTCTCATTTATTAAATCTAGCAGGAAAGCTTTTGATATTATAGGAAGTTTTGGTTGCAATTTGGAAACAAATACTGTATATAAAGCATACAAATTATTAGAAAAATATAATGGTGTTGAAGAGTTTTTTAAAAATTATAGTGTAAAAATAGAAAAAAAAATTCCTGAGTTTGCAGGACTTGGTGGTGGAAGTTCAAATGCTGCTACATTTTTGATTATGACTAATAAATATTGTAATCTAAATTTATCAAAAGATGAATTATGTAAAATAGCTGTTAATATTGGTGCTGATGTTCCTTTTTTTGTATATGAATATGATAGTGCGAATGTGACTGGAATTGGAGAAATTGTTGAAAAATTTGATGAAGATATTCTAAATATAGAAACAATAACACCAAAAGTTAAATGTAATACTGGCGAAATTTTTAAAGTTTTTAGGGAAAATTTTTATAAACAAATCTCAAAAGAGGATGCAAATAAATTATTAAAAATGAAATCAACTGAAATTTTAAATAATTTTGATATAAAAGAAGCTAATGATTTATTTGAACCAGCAATTAGTGTATATTCTGAATTAAAAGAGTACGCAAAAGAGGGTTGGTATTTTAGTGGAAGTGGAAGTTCATTTTTTAAGGTAAACAATGTCAAATAAAAAAGATACAAAAAGAAATTTAGTTTTTAAAAATAGAAAAGCGTTCCATGATTTTACAATTTTAGAAACTTTAGAAGCAGGAATTATGCTTGAAGGTAGTGAAGTAAAAGCTATTAGAGAAGGTAGAATTAATTTAAAAGATTCATTTGTGAGAATAATTAAGGGTGAAGTGTTTATTTTAAATATGCATATTTCACATTTAAGCACAACTCATACAACTTATAGACCTGATGAAAGAAAAGATAGAAAACTTCTTTTACATGCAAAACAAATTGCAAAATTATATGCAAAAGTTACAAAAGACGGAATAACTTTAATTGCTACAAAATTATATTTTAATGATAAAAATATGATAAAGGTTGAAGTAGCAACTGCTCAAGGTAAAAAACTTCATGATAAAAGAGAAGATCTTAAAGCAAAAACAATGCAAAGAGAGACTCAACAGATACTAAAAGGTATAAAATAAGATAGAAAATATCTTGTTTTATAAGTACAAATTATAATAAAAATAGTATTTCATTTGTTAATTATTCGTTAATTTTTTTGTTGATTTTAAGTTTTGCTTAGCTATGATTACCGCAATGAGTGACATTTTTGTGACTTGTATATAAAATTAGTAGGAGGAGATTGATGCAAAACGGTGCACAAATTGAGTACGATTACTCAGTTGCAAAAGCGTTTACATTTGCAACAATTTTGTTTGGTATCATAGGTATGACAGTTGGTGTTATACTTGCGTTTCAATTGGCGTTTCCACAGTTAAGTAATTTAGCAGGGGAATATGGTACATTTAGTAGATTAAGACCTTTACACACTAATGGTGTTGCTTTTGGTTTTGCTCTAAGTGGTATATTTGCAGCATGGTATTATATTTCGCAAAGGGTACTAAAAGTTTCATTAAAAGAGTCACCTTTTTTAATGGCTATCGCTAAATTACACTTTGCTTTATATTTCATTACTATTCTTCTTGCCGTTGTTACACTTTTTATGGGTATCACAACATCAAAAGAATACGCTGAGTTAGAGTGGCCATTAGATATCTTAGTTGTTGTTTGGTGGGTTTTATGGGGTATTTCAATTTTTGGATTAATTGGAATTAGAAGAGAAAGAACTCTTTATATTTCTTTATGGTATTTTATTGCTACATTTATCGCAGTTGCAATGTTATATTTATTTAATAATATGGAAGTTCCAACAGCACTAGTATCTGGTTATGGTTCATGGATTCACTCTGTTTCTATGTATTCAGGAACTAATGATGCGCTAGTTCAATGGTGGTATGGACACAATGCTGTTGCATTCGTTTTCACAACTCCTATTATTGCTATGATTTATTATTTCTTACCAAAAGAATCAGGACAAAATGTTTATTCTTATAAACTTTCTATCTTAGCATTCTGGGGATTATTATTTGTTTACTTATGGGCTGGTGGACACCACCTTATTTATTCAACGGTTCCAGATTGGATGCAAACAATGGGTTCAGTTATGTCAGTTGTTTTAATTTTACCATCATGGGGATCAGCTATTAATATGCTTTTAACAATGAAGGGTGAATGGCAACAATTACAAACAAATACATTAATCAAATTTATGGTTTTAGCTTCAACATTCTATATGTTATCAACAATTGAAGGACCAATTCAAGCTATTAAATCTGTAAATGCTATTGCACACTTTACTGACTGGATTCCAGGACACGTACATGATGGTGTTTTAGGATGGGTTGTATTTATGATTATGGCTGCATTATTCCATATGGTTCCAAGAATGTATAAAAGAGAAATTTACTCTAAATCATTAATGGATACACAATTCTGGTTACAAACTACAGGTATCGTTTTATACTTTACTTCAATGTGGATTGCAGGTATTACACAAGGTATGATGTGGAGAGCTTACGATGAATATGGTTCATTAGTTTACTCATTTATTGATACAGTAACTGTATTACATCCATATTATACAATTAGAGCTGTTGGTGGGTTGTTGTACCTAATTGGATTCTTTATGTTCGCATTTAACATTTATAAAACTATTAAATGTGGAAGAGTACTTGATAAAGAACCAGCAAATGCTACACCAGTAGCTGCATAAGAAAGGAGAAATTATGTTTCATTGGTTTGAACAAAGACCGTTTTTCTTTGCGGTACTAGTATTTTTATTTGTTTCATTTGCAGGTATAGTTGAAGTTATTCCAGATTTTGCAAAACAAAGTAGACCATCTGTTGGTACAAAACCATACAGTGTATTAGAGTTAGCGGGAAGACAAGTTTATATAAAAGATTCTTGTAATGCGTGTCACTCTCAATTAATTAGACCATTTAAATCAGAGACTGATAGATATGGTATGTATTCATTATCTGGTGAATATGCTTATGATAGACCATTTTTATGGGGATCAAAAAGAACAGGTCCAGATTTAATGAGAGTTGGAAATTACAGAACTACAGATTGGCATGAGAACCATATGTTTGAACCATCAGCAGTTGTACCTGGAAGTATTATGCCAGCATACAAACACCAATTTACAAATAAAGCTGATTTAGATACAGCATATGCAGAAGCATATACAGTAAAAACAGTATTTGCAACACCATATGATCAAGATTTAAATGGTGATGGAAAAATTGATGTAGAACTTGGTGATTATGCTACAGCTATTGAAAAAGCAAAAGAAGATGCAAAAGCAATTGCAGCTGGAATGAAAAATGAAGCTATCAAAGATGCTGTTGCAAATGGTCAAATTCCTGAAATAGTTGCATTAATTGCATATTTAAATTCTTTAAAATAGAGGTTGTTATGGATTATGAAACACTTTTAACAGTACAAGGATATGCTAAATTCTTTTTGATTTTAGTGATATTTATCATATTTTATTCTTATGCTTATTCTATTTATAAAAGGGATAAAACAGGGGAGAGAGATTTTGAGAAATATTCAAAACTTGTGCATGATGATTCAAGTGTTTCAGTTCCTCTTGAAGAAAGAAAAAATGATAAAGATATAGATAATAAGGAGAAATAAGATGAAGTCTATGGTTATAGGTGGAATAATTCTTATCATCGCTTTATTAGCAGGAACTTACTTTGCAGCAGGTGATGCTTTTAATGGTGATGATTATATTAACAGCTTAGCAATGCTGGGTGCAGTTGCTATTATTACAATTTCAGTATTTGTTGTATTAAAATATGTTAATCAAATGAAAAATGATACGGCAAGTGGTGATTTAGCTGAAGAGAGATGGGATGGGATTGGTGAGTATAAAAATGCCGTTCCAACTGGTTGGGCTTTAGCATTTATTGGAACAATTGTTTGGATGTTTTGGTATTTTACTGTTGGTTATCCAATTAATGGTTTTTCACAAGTTGGTCAATGGAATGAAGAGACATTAGAATATAATGCGAAATTTGAGAAAAAATGGGAAAATCCATCAGATGAAACTCTAAAAGCTATGGGTCAATCAACTTTCTTAGTACAATGTGCACCTTGTCATGGTGTAGATGCTGAGGGAATTGCTGGGAAAGCTCATAACTTAACAAAAAGAATTTCAAAAGAACAAGTTGTTTATACTATTAAAAATGGTGCGAATAACTTAACTACTGCATATCCTGCAGGAATGCCTCCAATGATGTTAACAGATGAGGCAGATATTAATGCAGTTGCTGATTATGTTGCTGGTGGATTTAAAGGTACACAACCTGCATCATTTGCTGCTTGTTCTTCTTGTCATGGTGATGATGGAAAAGGAATGGAAGCAGTTGCTCCAAATATCAGAGCTTATGATGATTCTTTAGTAACAGCCGTTCTAAAAAATGGTAAAAAAGGTGCTATTGGATCAATGCCAAGTTTTGATGGTAGATTAAATGATACTCAAGAGAAAGCATTAGCTACATACTTAAGAAGTATAGGAGAGTAAGATGGCTGGAAATACACAAATGAATGAAAATGAAAGAGGAATCTTTAAATTAAATGGTATTACAGGTATGTTAGTTGCAGTTGTATTGTTATTATCAATCTTAGGATTTTTAGTATTTAATGCATTAATTGTACAACAAAAAGAGGCTAGTAATTTTTATAAAATCAATCAAGATTTAAATGCTATAAAAATGAATAGTTCTGAAAATTATAAACAGTATCAACTTGTTGGTTCTGGTAAATAAGGGGTAAGATATGGAAAAAATTATTGGTATTTTACTTGTTGTAGCAGCTGTAATGACAGCTTATTACGGTTTCTTTGATGCAACAAAAGTGTTTGTTGGATAAATGAAAAAAATAAACTTTATGAAAATAGGAGTGATTATATCACTTCTATTTTTTTTCTGCCAAAATTTAAGTGCTCAAAACTTTATATTAAATGATGACAAATTAATTGATAATCGAGCAAAAGAAAAAATAAACGAAATAGGTGCTGAAACTAAATCTAAATTAGGTGTTAACATATATATTTATGCAAAATCTACTTTAGGATTAGACGAAAATATTAAAACAAAAGAAAAAATTGATTTTATTAAAAATAATGAAAATCAAATAATATCAACTCTAGAAAAACCTTATGTATTACTTACTATTGCAGTTCAAGAAACACATGCAAATTTATTGTTTAGTGATGAATTTAAAAATATTTTAGATAAGAATGAAATTTTAGATGGTTACGTTGTTCCCTTATTAGCTTCAAATGATAAAAATACGATTTTTGCAAAAGTTAGTGCAGCTACATTAAATGGTTATGCTGCAATTGCTGATACAATTGCAGAATCAAAAAAAATTAAATTAGAAAGTAGTATCGGGAATGAAGGGAAAATTTCTAGTACAGTTTGGCGAGTTTTCATGTATACTATAGTTGTTTTAGGATTATTAGCTTATACTTACGCCATATTAAGAAAAAGAAAGTAGTTATATGAAAAGAAATTATTGGCCTTTATTTTTTATTGGAATATTTAGTTTTGTATTTTCAATGATTGTTTGGACCGTAAAGAGTGCTGTTAATGCACCGGTAATTGAAGATAAAAGTTTTATGAAAAAATATCAAGATGTTGATGAACACTATAATGATATGATGATTTCAAACGATAAGTTTTTGTCTAAGTATAATTTTGAATTAGATGTAAATGAAAAGAAATTTGATTTAACTACAGATGATATTAAATACTCTCAAAGGGTAATGGAAAAATATTCATCTCACAAAGATATTCTAAAAGTAGGGCAAAATAGTTTAAATATTATTGTAATTGACAAAATTACAAAAGAGAAAAAAGATATAAATATTGAGTTAGAAGTATCTAAATCTATTTCGGCTGATGCTGATTTAATATTAAACAATGAACAATTTAAAAATAATGATAAAGTATTTAGTTCAACATTTGAATTAAAAGATGAAACAAACTGGATTATTACAGGAAGTTTCACTGTTGATGGAATTGTTGGCTATATTTATATCAGAACAAATGCAATTTAAAAAAAAACTTCTAATTTTCCCAACATCAAGGGCAATTAGAAATTTTATAACTTCACAAAAGAGTAGCAATACTCTTTTGCCCTTTATACTTACAATCGATGAATTTTTTAAAAAATCAATTCTATTTGATAATATGAAATATTGTGAAGAAGAACAAAGAGTTCTTTTTTTAAATGAAGCGATAAAAGATACAAATATTCAAAAACTTGGAATCTCAGACAATTTTACAAAATTTTTAAAACAAAGCGATTATATATATAGATTCTTTTTAGAACTAGCAAGTGAAAAAGTTGAAATAAGTGAAATACAAAATGTTGATACTTATGATTTTTATTTTGAACATCTGCAAATTTTACAAACAATCAAAAAGAATTATGTTGATATATTAGAAAAAAACTCTTATGTTGATAGGATTAATCTTGCAAATCACTATAAAATTAATGAAAATTTTTTAAAGAAGTTTGAAAATATAGAGTTATATTTTGAAGGATATTTTACAAAAGTAGAGTTTGATATCGTTGAAAAAATATCAAAAGTTATAAATTTAAACATTACATTTTATTCAAATATTTACAACCAAAAATCACTCGAAGTTTTTAGTAATCTTAATTTAGATATTAAAATAAATTACAAATATAAAATTGATTTATCAAATAAAATCATATTGGAAGAAGAAAAAATATTAAATGATTTAGCATTTGTAGAATTAAAAGGTTTTTCTTCAAGACTTAATCAGATTGCATATATAAAAAGTATAATAACTAAATCAGTAGAAAATGGAGTAAATCCAGAAAACATTGCTTTAGTTTTGCCAGATGAAAGTTTTGCTACAAGTTTACAGTTATTTGATGATGAGAAATATTTTAATTATGCAATGGGAAAAAGTATAAAAAATACCTATTTATACCAAGTTGCATATTCTATATATTCATATTTAAATGAAGATGAAATAAAACATATTGAGTTTTTAAATTGTTTTAAAATTGATAAATTATTTGTAGATAAAAATATAAAAACAATATGGAATAAAAAAGCATCGTTAGAAACTTTTTTGGTGATTACAGATTACATAAAATCATTTGAAAGAAATAGTGAATTACTTGAGAAATATGATGAATTACTTTATAAATTAAATATTATACTTTTTTCATCAAATCACAATATTTTAGTAAAGGATGTGTATAAGATTTTTTTACAAAGATTGGTTACTGTTACTTTAGATGATGTTAATTCTGGAAAAATTACAGTTTTAGGACTTCTTGAAACAAGAGCTGTAAATTTTGAAACAGTTATTATTTGTGATTTTAATGAATCATTTATTCCTAAAACTTCTGTTAAAGATAAATTTTTATCAACAAAATTAAAACAACTCTCAAATCTTCCAACTCAATTTGATAGGGAATCATTACAAAAATATTATTATAAAAGATTAATTGGTTCATCAAAAAATGTCTTTATATCTTATGTAAATTCAGACACAAATCAAATCTCAAGATTTGCAAATGAGTTATTTAATACTCACATAAAAACTGATACAAATGATAATTATTATAAACACATACTTTATGATAATCACAAAATAAATCATTTTGATGAAGAGATTGTTGATAAAATTGATTTGGCTTCAATTAGATGGTCTGCAACATCATTTAGGACATATTTACAGTGTAAAAGAAAGTTTTACTTACAAAATATTTTAAAGATTAAAGAACATACCATTTCTTTAAAACCAAAAGCTTATGAATTGGGAGATATTATTCACTCAATATTAGAAGATTATTACACAGCTGATGAGAATCCAAAGGAATTAAGTTTTGAGAAAATTGAGGATTTATTTAATAAATATAAAAGTTCAAATCCTTTTTTGATTTTAGATTTAGAAATATGGAAGAAGAAACTTTATGAATTTTATTTATACGATAAAGAGAGATTAAAACATAGACAAATTATCGCTTTAGAAAAATCTTTTGAATGTGAATTTGAAGGAATAAAAATAAGAGGAGTAATTGATAGAATTGATAAACACGAAGATATTTATGAAGTAATTGATTATAAAACTTCAAGTTCCTTAAGTGTAGATACTCTAAAAAACTATGAAAAAACAGATGATTTTCAATTAGAATTTTATTATCTTGCTATGAATGAATTGTATAAAACAGATAAAATTGAAACTTATTATTACGATTTAAGTAATACTCTACTAATTAATGAAATTGCACTCGATAAAAAACTTGAACTATTATGTGAAAAGTTTAAGGAATTAAAAGAGATTTCAAAAAATGAAATCTCTTTTTCTAAATGTGAAGATAAATCAACTTGTACTTATTGTGCTTATTCAATTATTTGTAATAGAGAGTAGAAAATCAATATTATTTGAATTACTACTCTTTTTTTTATTAATATAGTTAACATGTTAATAATATATTAATTAAGATTATTGTAAATTTCTAAAAATTAAAGGATTTTCATGAATTACAATTTAGAAGAATATCTTGGGATTAAAGTAGCAAAAGTTAGAAATAGTATAAAAAATGAGATGGAACTAGCATTAATTCCATATGATATAACAACAACACAATTTGTTGTATTAGTAAAGTTATGTGAAAAAGATAGGATGACACAAAAAGATTTGGCATTAGAGACAAATTATAAACAGTCAGCTTTAACGTTAATCCTAGATAAATTAGAAGCAAAAAAATTAATCATTCGAGAAGCAAAAGAGAATGATAGAAGAGCATATTTAATTGCAATTACACAAGAAGGAAGAGAGTTAGAAAAAAAAGTAATTGTACTTGCAAAAGAACTTGAAAAAAGAATTCTTGAAAATATATCTGAAAATGAATTAAATGTATTTCTAAATGTCTTAGACAAAATCTTTAACAATTTAAACAAAGAAAAATAATGCTCTATAGAAATATTATTAGTTCAATTTTTTGTAGTTTTATTTTAATTGCATGTGTTCCTAAATTTGATAAGATTGATAAAACTGATGAAACAAAAATTATTAATGAATTAAATTCATTAAAATTAACCGATAATAAAAATGAATTAACTACAAAATGGTGGGAATTATTCAATGATGAGCAATTAAATTCTATAATAACTAAAGCTTTAAATGAATCAGCATCATTAAAAAGTTTAGAGCAAAGATATGAAAAAGCAAATTCAATAATAAAAGCTGTAGAATCAGAAAATCTTCCAAATATCTCTTTTGAATCAAGTATCACAAGGGAGAGATTTAGTTTAAATCACATATTTCCTGCACCTCTTGGTGGAGGAATATTTACAGGTTATCATTCTGCAACAACACTAGATTATAAATTTGATTTTTGGAATGAAAGAAAATCTAGAATTAAATCTGCAAAAAATAGAGCAATAGCAGAACTTGCATTAATTGAAGAGAGTAGATTAAATCTTGCTTTAGGAATAACTCAACTTTATTTATCTTGGAGTTTTAATGAAAAAAAAGTTGAAGAGTTTGAAAATATAGTTCATATATTAAATAGTGAATTAGATATTATGAAACAACGATATGAAAGTGGTTTGATTGATGAAGTTTCATTAAATAATAAAAAAGCACAGATTTTTCAAGTAAAAAACAATATATATTCAATTCAAGAGATTATTAAAGGTCAAAAAGCAAGTATGTGTATTCTTGGTGGTTTTTTACCTTCATATGCTGAGAATATGAATAAACCTAAAATAAGTAATACTATTAATTTAACTTTAGCAAAAGAACTTCCTTTAAATTTATTATCACAAAGAGCAGATGTTTCCATTCAAAAATATATTGTATTAAGCAATGAACAAAATATTAATATTGCATCTGCAAAATTTTATCCAAATATAAATTTATCAAGTTTATTAGGTTTTACTTCATTTGACAGTAGTAAATTTTTAACAAAATCATCAACAGTTCCATCTTTAGGAGTTGCTTTAGATTTACCTATTTTTGATTGGGGAAAACGAGAAGCAAATTTAGATGAAAAGGTTATTGATTATAATAGTTCTGTATATGAATATAATGATATTGTAAATAAAGCTGCAAATGAAGTAATAGGTGTTTTAAAAAAAATTGAGTACAAAAATTTACAATTAGATATGCATGAAAAAGAGTTAAAAACAAAAAAAACTAATGAACATATTGAAAATAGAAAATTTGAAATAGGACTTAATGATAAAGTACCATATTTTGATTCACAAATTAATACTTTAATGAATGAGATTTTAGGATTAGATTTAATTGAAAGTCATACAAAATTACAATTAGAACTAATAAAAGCACTTGGTGGAGGATTTAAAGAAGAGGATATAAAAAATGGCAGAAGCTAATATCCTAAAATTTGATTTCTTAGCATCTTTTAAAATAGCTTTTCAAGAGTGGATAAATAGTGATTTAACAATTTTTATTTATGTTATTAAGCTAATGATAGCCGCACTTTTAGCTATGAGTGTATCAATGTTTCTTAATTTATCTAGTCCTCAAACTTCCGTTTTTACAGTTTTTATTGTAATGCAAATACATAGTGGTTTGGTTTTTTCAAAAAGTTTTTATAGATTTTTAGGAACACTAATTGGTTTTGTTATCTCTTTAGTTTTAGTTTCTGCTTTTTCTCAGGATAGAGTTTGGTTTATGGCTTTTTTTACTATTTGGATTGCAATTTGTGCAGCAGCTGGATTTAAATATAGAAATTTCATGTCTTACGGTTTTGTTTTATCAGGTTATACAGTTGCCCTTATTGTCTTACCAAATATAGAAAATCCTTTGAGTATTTATGGTTTTGCAATAGATAGAATATCTGAAGTTGTAATTGGATTATTAAGTGCTAGTGTTATAAGTGAAGTTATATTCCCAAAACAGTTATCTGATACACTTTTGGGAAGTGAAAAACAAAAGTATAAAAGTGTTTTTTTATCAGTAATTGATATGGAAAATATTTTTACTAAAGAAAAAAGTATTAACAATTTTTCGAGAAATGTTTTAAGTTCGGATTCTTTGAGAGTAAATAGTATTTTTGAAAGTAATATAAATAAAAAAGATAAGATGTATTATCAACGGTTAAATTCTGAGTTTATGCATTTATCAATTACCTTTCATTCTTTAAAAAACATTATAAATACTATTTCTAATAATGAGAATATTGATAATGAAATGGTAATAGCATTAGAAAAGATATATAAACCTATAAAAATTCTTTTAGAGGAGAATTCACAAAATCTATTTATAAATGAAGATATTGAAGATGTAATAAACAAATTTGATAAAGTAAAAACTCAGATAAAAGAGGAAATAGAAGTTCATAAAAATAAGTATTTAAACATAGATTTTGATATTTTAAATGATTTTAATTCTTCAATATATTTAATAACTCGTTTTTTTGATGAATTTTTCCAATATACAAAAACATATCTCTCTTTTATTAATAAAAAGCATAGGCACAATGATTCTGAAGAGTATTCTAAAAATTCAAAGTTATTCACATATACAGATAATTTACTTGTATTATTAGCATCTTTTAGAGCAGCTATAGTTTTAGTTGTTACAACCATCTTTTGGCTTATGACAGCTTGGGGATACGCTCCTTTTACAATTATTTCTGCAGTTGCTACTACACTCATGTTTAGTTCTATTCCTAATCCAGTTGATGCAAGTAAGAATTTTCTAAAAGGTTCAATAATATCTTTTTTTGTTGCAGGAGTTTATAACTTTTATTTAATACCAACTTATGTAAGTGATATACCAAGTTTTTGTTTTGTTATGGCACCGGTATTTGCATTTACTGCTTGGCTTGGAAGTTCACCTCAAAGGGGATTATTTGCTTTTGGTTTTATTTTTATAATTATTACTGTTTGTTCGATGAATTTACACTATACAATGGATTATGTAACTTATTTTGAAAGTAGTATTTCATCACTTATTGGAATTATGATTGCTGGAATTGCGTATGAACTTATAAATTCTTGGTCAGAATCTTGGACAAAAAGAAGAGTTTCAAATCTTTTAAGTAATCAAATTATCAAATTATCAATTGGAGAATTAAACACAAGAAGAGTAATTTTAGAGAGTGTTGGATTAGATTTAATCCAACACTTTTCAACTCAAGGAAGATTAAATCCAAAATCAAATGTATTGATTTTTCAATGGTTACTTTCAAGCCTTGAAATAGGAAGAGCAATTATAGATATAAAAAATGGATTAAAAGAGTTTGAAAAGAGTAATCAGCCAAATATAGTTAATGAAATTTTAGATTTGATAAAGAACTATTTTTCAGAAAAAGAAGAAGAAAAAAAAGAATTAATATTTAGAAAAATTAAAGAAGAATTTATTGAACTTAAAAATAGTAGCTTTTATAAATCGGCAATAGAGCAAAAGATAATGAACAAGATACTTTTAGAATTATCTTTAATATATACTCTTTTATTAAATAAAATCTCACTTCCCTCAAAAGGAGAAATAAATTGAATTTAGTAATAACATTATTTGGTAATGAAATACCAACATTAGTTGTTGTTTTTGCAGTTATTGGAATTGTACAAATTTTATTAAATAGAATACTTGCAGATACAGGAGTTTATAACTATGTTTGGCATCCTGGGCTTTTCAGAACTACATTATTTGTATCGCTTTTTACAGCAACTTCACTACTGATTTATAATTAAGGAATAAATATATGAATAAAAATAGTAAATTAATAAAATTCTTTCGTTTTGTAATTACCTTTTGTTTTTTGGTATTAGCAATATTTCTAGGCTTAAAATTATGGCATAACTATATGAATACTCCATGGACAAGAGATGGAAGAATTAGGGCTGATATAATCACAATTGCTCCAGATGTAAGTGGTTTAGTTGATAAGGTTTATGTAAAAGATAATCAATATGTTAAAAAAGGTGAACCTTTATTTCAAATTGATAAAAAAAGATTTCTTGAAGATATTACAAGATTAGAAGCAATTTGTAAAGTTCAAAAAGTTGAATATGAAATGTTGAAAAAGCAGTTCGATAGAAGATTCTTGGTAAATAATGATGTTGTTTCTAAAGAAGAACATGAGACTGCAAAGTATAAATTAGATATTTCAAAAGCAAATTATGACAAAAATTTATCAGAATTAAATATTGCAAAATTAAATCTTGAGCGTTCAAGTGTTCTTGCACCAGAAGATGGATGGATTTCAAATCTAGTATTAAAAAATGGCGATTTTATAAATAGAGGTCAAAATAGTCTTGCAATGATTAGTGATAACTCTTTTTGGGTTTATGGATATTTTGAAGAACATAAAATTCCTTTGATAAAAGAAGGTGATATTGCGAATATCCAACCTTTAGGAACAGATTTTATTATAAAAGGTCATGTGGAAAGTATTACAAATGGAATAACTGATAGAGATAATGATTTTGGAAAAAATCTTTTAGCAAATGTAAATCCATCTTTTACTTGGGTTAGACTTGCCCAAAGGATTCCTGTACGAATTTATATTGATGAAGTTCCAAAAGATTTTATTTTAAGAGCAGGAGTTACTTGTACAATTAGAATAGAACAAAATAAGTAGAAACCAATTTGGTTCTACTTATTTAGCAGTTGCGATTAATACATCTTCAATAATTTTTGTAATATCACCATCTAAAATAGCATCAACATTTGAATAACCAATGTTACTTCTACTATCTTTTACTTGTTGATATGGTTGTAAAACGTATGAACGGATTTGATGTCCCCATCCATTATCACTTTTTTCAACACCATCTTTTGTTGCTTGTTGTTTTTCAAGTTCAAGTTCATATAATCTTGATTTTAACATTTTTAAAGCACTTGCTTTATTTTTATGTTGAGATCTGTCATTTTGACATTGAACCACAATATTTGTAGCAATGTGTGTGATTCTAATAGCAGATTCTGTTTTATTAACGTGTTGTCCACCAGCTCCACTTGCTCTATATGTATCAATTCTAATATCTTTATCTTCAATTACAATATCAATATTATCATCAACTTCTGGACTCACCATAACAGATGAAAATGAAGTGTGTCTTTTTGCATTTGAATCAAATGGAGAAATCCTAACAAGTCTATGAATCCCATTTTCAGCTTTCATATAACCATAAGCATTTTCACCTTTGATGATAAATGAAACATCTTTGATTCCTGCTTCATCACCATTTTGATAATCAAGTAGTTCAATTTTAAAATCATTTCTTTCAGCCCATCTTAAATACATTCTATATAAAATCGATGCCCAATCTTGTGATTCAGTTCCACCAGCTCCTGGATGAATAGAAACAATAGCATTTGAAGCATCATCAGGATTAGAAAGCATTACAGAAATTTCAGTTGATTTGATTAATTTCTCAAGTTCTGGTGCTTCATCAAAAAGCATTTCTAACGTCTCTTCATCTTTTTCATCGTTAGCCATCTCATAAAGTTCATTTGTTCCTTTTAAAGAATCATTTGCTTTATTGTATTTACTTAATTTCCCTAAAATTCGGTTTTTTTCTATTCCAATTTTTGTTGCATTTTCAATATTGTTCCAAAAATCTTGCCCTGATTCTTCTTCTTTGATTTCATCTAATCTTTGATTTAATTCATCAGGTTTTAAAATACCTTTTATATTATTAAGTTTTGTATTTAGAAGTTTTAATAGTTCTGAGTATTCGTATGCGTCCATATAGTGTGAATCCTTTAAAAAAAGCAATTATACTTAAAGTTTGTATAAAGAGTGATTAGAGTTTAATTTAGTAGTAAAATATAAAAGAGGAGTTAAAACTCTTCTTTTAATTATTTGTTATTTATTTTTTTTAAATAACTATGAATACCCTGGGTTGTTTTTGCATCTAGGTAGTTTGCATATGGAGCCATTAATGTAGCATTTTGAGAATCAACTCGACCTGTTTTATAATTCTTTATTGAATCATTCATATCTTCAATAGATAAATCTTTTAAAGGTCTTGATGTATTATAAGCACTTTTTTCACCATTTACTCCATGACAAGTTTGACACTTATTTACATATGTTTTTTCTCCATCAATTGTAGTTTCTTGAATTTCTTGAGCTTCTTTAGCTTTAATCTCTTCTTCTTTTTTCTTTTCAAGCTTAGCTATTATATTTGCTTCCATTTGAGCTTGATTTCCTGTAAAACTTGTTGTAGTTGGTGTTGTAGCAGTTTTTAGAATATATATAAAACTCATACCAGTAGCAGTTTGAGAAATTTTTATATCATCTACACTCCAACCTTTTGCTTTCATTTGATTTACTGTATTTTTACCAGCACAAGCCCCACCATCAAGTGGTGTATTTTCTATTGTAGCCATAGATTGATGATTTTCTTTAAAACACATTGTAGTATCTGCAAGAAGTGAACTTGAACCTAATAGTAGTATAGTTGAAAGAATCGCTTTTTTCAAGATAAAATCCTTTTTTTAATTTTGGTGATTTTATCATAATAAGGTTAAATATTTAGAATAAGTAGAAGATATAGTTATAATTTAGAAATAAAAAAAGGCTAGAGATTTTTCTCTAGCCTTTTTGGAAAGTTTTATACTCTAAAAATATTAGAATGTATATTCAACTTGTAATCTTCCAGCTGTGTCATCAATAGATTTTTTATTAGATGTTGTATTTTCTACTGTATATGTACCGTATCTAACATAAGTATTTAAATTTTTGCTCATTTTATATAATAATTGAGCATAGATTTCTTCTTCTTCCATATCAGCAGCACCAGAAATATTATCTGCAGAATATTGTAAGTTACCATAGTTAGCTGATAAGTTTAGGTTAGATAAAATATCAAATCCTAATACTGCTTGCCAGTAATCTGCATCAACTTTACCATTAGATGTTAAATTCCAACCTAATAATGTTGTAGTTGCATCATTATCTAATGCAGTTAAACCACCATCTTTATCAGTCATTGCGTAAGCGATTTTACCATCAACTAATCCAGCATCAGCAGTTACAACAAGTTTAGCCATTGCATTGTCTTCTTTTCCATTTGTTAACGCAGCTGCAACTGGTGTATCTAATGAAAGTGAAGCATATCTTGCATCAATACCTACTTTAGTTCCAGATAAATCTAAAGAAGATTTTGCACCAACTGTAAATGTATCAAATGTATCTGCTAAATCTAAATACCAAGCATCTAATGTAACTGGACCAGCTACACCAATAACTCCAATAGTTGCGATATCAGCAGTACCATCTAATTGACCTTTAACAGCACCTGCAGGAATTTTTGCATCAGTTGAAGTATCTAAATTAGTTTGGTTGAAGAATGCACCAGCTAATGTTACAGGTCCCATTGTTGAAAGAGCTAAAATACCAGTTCCAGTTTGCTCATTATTATCTGAATCAACAGCAACAGTCCATGGAGTTGTTAAACCTTGTTTACCAACATTAACAGTAGTATTCATAATTCCAGTATATCCAAAATATGCATTAGATAGAGATACTCCTGGGTTTGTATCCGCTTTATCACTTGTATCTAAAGAAGCGAATCCAAGGTCTCCTCCTGCAACAAGAAATCTTGAGTTAAATTTTACATCTTCATTTACTTTTGAAGCTAAATTTAAAGCAACTTTATAATTGTTGTCTCCACCATCTTTAGTTGTACTTCCAGCTACATCATTTTTATAGTCATTATATCTATAAACAACAGAACCAGATACGTCTACATTTTTGATTGCTTCTTCTAATGGTTGAGCATTAGCAGTAGTTAAACCTGCAACTGCAACAGCTGCTACTAAACTTAATTTTGCGATTTTTTTCATTTGTTCTCCTAAAATTTCGAAATCTTGTTTTCAGTCTATCGGAGCGCGCGAACTCATCTAAAACTATGTTTTAAACCTTTTCCGACATACCGTTGTGGCCATTCTACAGCACTAAATTTTAAAGTTTTCTTAAAACCTTGTTTTGAGTGTTAATTAACTGTTAATTTAAGCTAGCTTTCAATTAACCATTCATTAATGCTGTGTTATTGCTATTTTAGGAGTTTTTTTATCGTATTTATAATTTAGTTACTTAAACTTACAATACAATTTTTGAGTATATTTGGTTTTGATATTTTGATTTTAAGCGTATCTATTTTGTAACTATTAAGGAGTAATGATTCAAGATATAAAATAGCATCTTCCAAAAGAAAGAACTTTTCTTTTTTCATAGTTATTTTTATTAAGTTTGAAACTTCAGCATAGTCTATAAATGCATCTTTAGAATATTCATATTCAAAAGATACATTTATTAAAACTTTTTGTTTTTTTATTCTCTCGAAATCTAAAATACCTATTATGCATTTAAAGCTTAAATCTGTAATTTCTATTTTCATTATGGTTTGTAAAAAAAAGTTGTATTTTTATATAACTTTTTTCTCTTCTCCTTTTATTATTCTTATAATATTTGGGATATGTTTATATATAATGATAAAAGCAATTATATACATAGGTACATTTGAACCTACATTTAAGCCATTGTTTAAAAAACTTGCACTTACTACAACTCCTATTAATCCTAAAAGAGAAGATAAAGATGAAATTTTTAATACTTTTGCACAAATTATCCAAATAACTGCACCAATTAATGTTGGTATTGGAATAAGAACTAAATAAACTCCAAGTCCAGTTGCAACACCTTTACCACCTTCTAGTCCTAGATATATAGAATAACAGTGTCCTAAAACAGCCAAAATTGCAATTCCCCAAAGTGTAGAGTCACTAACTCCATAATATATAGCAAATAGTAGTACAATTGTTCCTTTTAAAGCATCTAATAAAACAGTTGCAATTCCTAGTTTCTTTGCTAATTTTGGATTAGTCTCTTTTACAACTCTAAGAACATTTGTTGCACCAATTGATTTACTACCTGCGGTTGTAATATCAACACCTGCAAATGTTTTTGCTAGTATTGAACCAAAAGGAATTGAGCCTATTAAATAAGCAGCTATAAAAAATAAAATATTTGTATTTGTGAAAAAATCCATATATTACCCTTGTTTTAAGTGTGTGATTAAATGAGATTATAACCAATATTTTGTTATATTCACATTTAATAAAAATTTGAAGGTTTATTTTGAATTTAAAAGAAGAGATATTAAAATTAAAAAAAGAGTTAGATGTAACTCTAGTTGCACACTTTTATCAAAGGGATGAAGTATTTGAGTTAGCAGATGTAACAGGTGATTCATTAGAACTTGCGAAAAAAGTAATGCTTACAGATTCTAAATATGTAGTTTTCTGTGGTGTTGGTTTTATGGGTGAAAGTGTAAAAGTTATGAGTCCAGAAAAAACAGTACTTATGCCAAAAATTGCATGTTGTGCAATGGCTAGAATGATTGATGAAGGATATTTCGAGCAAAATTTAAAAAAAATAAATGATGCTGGAATTCCAAATGAAAATATTTTGCCAATTACTTATATAAATTCAAGTGCTGCAGTTAAAGCAAAAGTTGGACAAATGGGCGGAATGGTTTGTACTTCGTCAAATGCCTATAAGATTATTGAAAAAGGTTTAAAATCAGGTAAAAAGATATTTTTTGTTCCAGATAGATGTTTAGGACAAAATTTTGCAAAATCATTAAATTTAAAATCTGCAATAGTTGGTGATGGAAGTGATTTAAAAGAAGCTGATATTATTTGTTATAATGGGTTTTGTTCTGTTCATCAGCAGTTTACGGTAGAAGATATAGAATTCTATAGAAATAAATTTCCTGACATATTAATTGCTGTTCATCCTGAATGTGATCCAAGTGTTTGTGATGCTGCTGATTTTGTAGGTTCAACTTCTCAGTTGATAACTTACATTAAAGATTTACCAATTGAACAAAAAATAGCAGTTGGAACAGAGTTTAATATGGTAAATAGATTAAGACAAAAAAATACCTATATATTAAGTTCTACAAAACCAGAATGTCCAACAATGAATGAAACAACACTAGAAGATGTTTATAATACTTTGAAATCTATAAAAGATAATAACATATCAAAAGAGAATGAAATTTTTGTATCAGCAGATACAGCAAAATGGGCTAAAGTTGCCCTTGAAAGGATGTTTGAAGTATGATAAATATTAAAAAATTTGTAAAAAATGCTATTATTGAAGATAATGGAAGAGGCGATTTGTTTTTTGATGTTGCTCCAAAAGGAAGGTTTACTGCGCGTGCTATTTGTAAATCAGATGGAATTTTAGCAGGTGTTCAATACGCAAAAGTATTAGCGCGTACTGAAAAATTTGATTGTAAATTTTTAAAAAATGACGGTGATGAGATAAAAGTTGGAGATGTTATTGCTGAACTTGAGGGAAAAGCTTCAATCTTATTGTCATCTGAAAGAACATTTTTAAATATGCTTCAACACGCAAGTGGAATTGCAACTATGGCAAATAAGTACGCAAAACTTATGGAAGGAACAGGTGTTGTTTTATTAGATACTAGAAAAACAAGACCACAACTTAGAGATTTTGAAAAATATGCTTCAAGAGTTGGTGGTGCAATAAATCACAGGCTTGGACTTGATGATTGTTTAATGCTAAAAGATACTCACTTAAGAACAATTGATAATCTTGCAGAGTTCGTAAAAAAAGCTAGAAAAAGAATTTCATGGGTTACAAAAATAGAAATTGAGTGTGAAACTTTAGACCAAGTAAAAGAAGCTATGAGTGCTGGTGGAGATATTATTATGTGTGATAATATGACACTAGATCAAATAAAAGAAGTAGTTGCATTTAGAAATGAAAACTATCCACATATTTTATTGGAAGCAAGTGGAAATATAAATTTGGAAACTATTAGAGGTTATGCTTCAACAGGTGTTGATGCTATTAGTAGTGGAAGTATAATTCACCAAGCAACTTGGCTTGATTTTTCAATGAAGTTTGATTAGGATTTGAATTGAAAAAAGATTTTATAATAAGTAATAAAGTTGATATGTCTGAATATACAAAAGCATTAGAGCTGATTGAAAAAAGTAGATATATATTAATTATTACTCATGTAAATCCAGACCCAGACTCAATAGGTTCAGCATTAGCTTTATCAAATTTATTCCATGAAAATAAAATAAAACATAAAGTATTTAATATAAGCTCTGATTTACCACAAAATCTTGATTTTATACCAAGATTTGAAAAAATAACTGACCAATTACCTGCTTTTTTTGATTTAGCAATTAGTGTTGATTGTGGAACATATAAAAGATTAGGTTTTGAACTTGATTCCTCAATCCCACTTATTAATTTTGATCATCACAAATCAAATAATAGCTTTGGAACTGTAAATATTGTAGATCCTCAAAAGAGTTCTACTGCTGAATTAGTATTTGAATTTTTTAAACATAATGGATTATATATTACAAAAAATTCTGCAACAGCTCTTTATGTAGGTATTTATGATGACACATTAGCTTTTTCTTTAGGAAGATGTGATGAGTTAACATTTGAGAAAATTAATTTTTTAGTAGAGTGTGGTGCAAGTCCATCTGAAATTGCAAATAAGCTATTAAGAAGAGATTCTTTGGCAAAATACAGAATTATTCCAAAAGTCTTAGATAGTTTAGAGTTATTTAAAGAGGGCGAAGTTGCCTCAATTATTGCAAAGGAAGAGTGGTTTAAACAAACTGGAGCACACAATAGAGATTGTGAAGATGCTCTTGATATGATAATGAGTATAGCAATTGTTAGAATTGCGATTTTTGTAAGAATTACAAATGGAGTTGCCAGAGTATCTTTAAGATCAAAGGGTCAAATTGATGTTTCTAAAATAGCAGGAGAATTTGGTGGCGGTGGTCATTTTAATGCTTCTGGATGTACAATAGAAACATTAGATGTACAAAAAGCAAAAGAAATAGTATTAAAGGAAATTTTTGAAATTTACAAATAGTAAAAACGGAATAGTATTTGGGATTTTTATAATCTTGTCAGTAGTGGTTATTGCAATAGTTGCATTTTTATTTTTATCTCCTACATTTGAAAGGGTTGCTCCTAAAGTTTCAATTGAAAAAGAGATTTATTGGAATTTACAAAAACCAATAAAAGCAATAATTTCAGATAATAATGAAATACAATCATACAATGTTAGTTTTGATGATGGACAAAAACAAATTAAATTAGAAACAAAAGTTGTAAAAAATGAGAAAAATTTAATTGAATTAGAAATATTACCACCATCATTTGATGAAATGAGTAAACCAAAAGATGGAAATATTAAAATTGATGTTTTTGATTCAAGTAAATGGAACTTTTTTAAAGGTAATGAAACTGTTACAAATTCAAAAGTTATTATTGATAGAAAAAGTCCAGTTGCAAGTGTAATAGGAAATTCTTATTTATTAAGACAAGGTGGATGTGGAGTTATTATTGTTGAAGTAGCAGATGAAAATTTAAAAGATTTCTATATCTCATTTAATGATGAAGAACTATTTGAACTTTTCCCTTTCTATAAAAAGAATTATTATATATCTATTATTGCTTGGCCTGTTCAAATTAAAGAGTTTAAAAAAGTTAATTTAGTTGCGGTTGATATGGCTGGAAATAAAACTGTAACAAAAGTTCCTTTTTATATAAAATCTTTTACTGAAAAAGCTGATAATATAAAAGTATCTGATGAATTTATTCAAAGTGTTAGTAAACAAGTATTAGAAAAAAGTGATATGAATATTCCATCTGATCCAATTGATATATTTGTAAAAGAAAATAAAGAACTTAGAGAAAAAAATGTTAAAACAATTAGAGAAGTTGTAAGAAAAAATTTCTCAAATAATTTACTTACTTCAGTTAATATAAAACCATTTTCAAGATTAGAAAATTCTGCAACAGTTGCTGGTTTTGGTGAGAGAAGAAGTTATATGTATAATGATCAAAAAATTGATGAAGCTTGGCATTTAGGTAATGACTGGGCAAGTACAAAAAGAGCACCGATTAAAACATTTAATGATGGAAAAGTTATTTTTAAAGATTATTTAGGAATTTATGGAAATACAATAATTATTGACCATGGTTTAGGAATAGCTTCACTTTATGCACATACAAGTAGTTCAACAGTTGAAGTAAATGATGAAGTAAAAGCAGGGGATCAAATTGCAAATACAGGAGATACAGGTGCTGTATTTGGAGACCATTTACATTTTGGAATGCTTGTTCAAGGAATTGAAGTTAACTCAAATGAGTGGCTAGATTATACTTGGATGAAAACTAATGTGACGAAAACTGTTGAGGATGCCGTAAAAATAATAAATGGAATTGCTAAATGAAACAAAGAACAATAGCCAAAAGTACAGAAATTGTAGGTATTGGACTTCATAAAGGTGTTCCTGTAAAAATGAGACTTGAACCACTTGAAAGTGACATGGGAATTATTTTTTATAGAGTTGATGCAGGAGTTACAATTCCACTTAAAAGAGAGTTTGTAGTTGATACAAAGATGGCAACAGTAATTGGAAAAGATGGTGTTGTTATCTCTACAATTGAGCATTTATTATCTGCAGTTTATGCTTATGGAATTGATAATCTAAGAGTTGTAATTGACAATGATGAGGTTCCAGTTCTTGATGGTAGTTCATCTGGATATTGTATGCTAATAGAAGAAGCTGGAATCAAAGAGCTTGATAAATCAAAAAAAGCAATAAAAATAAAGAAATTAGTTGAAGTTACAACACCTGAGGGGAAAAGAGTTTGTCTAAAACCTTCAAATAGAATTGTTTATGATTTTGAAATTACATTTGATCATCCTGCAATTGGAAAACAAAATTTTCATTTTGATTATTCAATAGCTGAATATAAAGAGAATATTAGTCGTGCAAGAACTTTTGGGTTCTTACATGAAGTACAATATTTAAGAAGTATTGGATTAGCACAAGGTGGAAGTATGGAAAATGCAATTGTACTTGACCAAACAAAAGTTTTAAATCCTGAAGGATTAAGATTTGATGATGAATTTGTAAGACATAAAATTTTAGATGCAATTGGTGATATGGCACTACTTGAATATACAATGGTTGGTGAATATGATGCAATTGCTGGAAGTCACCACTTAAATCATTTACTTACAAAAAAACTTTTTGAGAGTCCTGAGAATTATGAAATTATTGACTTAGAAGAAGCAAGTAGCGAAGCTGTTGTATTTGAAATGGCTTATGCTAATGCTGATAATTAAGGTAAAAATTGATTGAAATTTTAGTAATAACTATTTCAAATCCTTTATTAATTGGAATTTATGAAAATAAAAAATTAATAAAGGAACATAATCTTGATGGTAAAACATCTGATTTATTGCCAAGTTTATTTGAAGAACTTTTAAAAGAATATGAAATCAAAAGAATTACATATGTTAATTCTCCTGGCTCATTTATGGCAATAAAAGTTGCATATATATTTTTAAAAACTATTTGTATAACAAAAGCAATTGAATTTTCTGCAATAGATGGTTTTGAATTTAATCAAAATTCTCCGATAAAAGCCCTTGGAAAAAAGTATTTTATAAAAGATAAAAATAAAATTAAAGTGGATTTTTTAGAAAAAGATTGTATAATCCACGACTTTAAATTACCAATGTGTATAGAAAAATATAATTTTAACGAAGAAACACTGCCAATATACAATTTACCAGCTGTTTAAGTTTAAGAAGGAAATGGATGAAAGTAAGCGTTCCAGCTACTAGTGCAAATTTAGGCCCAGGTTTTGACTGCTTAGGTCTAGCAATCTCAATGAAAAATCAAGTAATAATTAGACCATCAAAATTTCATAGTGTTTCGCTAAAAGGTGAGGGTGCAAATAATCCTGCTTTAAAAGATAATAATATGTTTATATCAATATTTAATGATTTTTATCATAATTTATCATATAAAAAAAGACATTTTAGATTTGAATTTCAAAATGAAATTCCACTATCTAGAGGATTAGGAAGTTCTTCGGCTGTTATAGTTTCAGCAATTGCAAGTGCATACGCAATTGAGGGAATTAAATTAGAAAAAGATAAATTATTAAATTTAGCCTTAGCTTATGAAAATCATCCTGATAATATTACTCCTGCTGTAATGGGTGGTTTTACAGTTGCTTGTGTTCAAGAAAATGAAGTAAGATATATCAGAAAAGATATACCTAAAAATTTAAAAGCTGTAGTTGTTGTTCCAAATAGAGCAATTTCAACTCAATTATCAAGAAAAACTTTGCCATTTAAATATTCAAAAGAAGATGCAGTATTTAATATTTCTCATTCATCTTTATTAACAGCTGCATTTATGGCAGAAGATTGGGAAATGTTAAAACATGCATCATTTGATCAAATTCATCAAAAATATAGAATGAAACAGATGCCAGAACTTTTTGATGTTCAAAAAACTGCACTAAAAGAAGGTGCTTTAATGAGTACTTTATCAGGTTCTGGATCAACACTATTCTCAATGGCATATGTTGATGATAGTAAGAATTTAGAAAAAGCTTTAAAAATAAGATTTCCCCATTTCAAAGTATTTATTGCTGATTTTGATAATGTTGGTGTAAGAGTTGAAATTTGAAAATCTTTGATATTAAGTATATTTTAGGTATAATATTTGCCTAGTTTAAAAAAGACCTTAAGAACTTGCGTCGTTTGCCGAGGCAAATTTGAACAAAAAGAGTTATTAAGACTAAAATGTGAAGAGAAAAAATTATTGTTTTACAATAATTTTGGTAGAAGTTTTTATATCTGTAGAGAATGTGAAAAGCTATTACAAGCAGATATGAATGGAAAAGATAACAAAAGAATCGAAAAATCACTTTGTAAAGAGTGTAAAAATAAAGATAAGTATGTCACACAACTTAAGGAGATGCTAACAGATGTCAGATAAAGTAAGAGTTTATGAGATTGCAGAAGAAGCGGGAGCTAGTAGCGCAGACGTAATTGCAAAGGCTAAAGATTTAAATATAGATCTTAAGTCACCCCAAAGTGCAGTATCATATGAAGATGCTGAAGAAATTACAAAATATATCATGACTGGAAGCAGTTCAAGATTACCAAGTAAATTACCAGCATCTAAAGCAAAAAAAGTTGTTGAAAAGAAAACAACTGAAATAAGTGAAGAAGTGAAAGAGATAAAAATAGAATTAGAAAAAGTTGAAGTTATTGAAAAGAAAGATGTAGGGATTGTAAAAAAACCTGAATTAAAAAAAGTTGTAATTTCTAAACCTATTCCTAAACCTGCTTTAAAAACTCAAGAAGAATTTGATAAACCTGAAGTTAATCCTGATAATGCTAGCAAAATTGTTCCTAAAAGAAGAGGATTAGTTATTGTTAAAAAGAATAAACCTAGAGAGGAAGAAGAATTAATTATTAATAAATCATTTGATTCTGAAATTCAACCTAGAAAACAGATGAAATCATTAAGCGAAATTTTAGGTGCTAATGAAGATGATGAAAAATCAAATAATGATAGTTTCAATTCTGCTGAAGAACAAAGAAAAAATAGAGCAAAAAAAGAGAAAAAGAAAACAGTTGTAAAAGCACAAGACCATGGTAAAAAACTTGAAGTTGATAGAGCTTACACTGACGATTTTGTTAGTTCTGATGATTCGTTATTAGGTGAAGAAGTAGTTTTACTTGATATGGATTTAGCAGATACTTTTAAGATATTTGATGAACCAAAACCTCAAAATCCTGCAAAACAATCTAGAAGTTCAAGACCAGCTGCTTTTGGAAATGCACCTCAAGGATTAAAAAGAGGAAAAAGAAAGAAAAGAATAGCTAGAACTCAAGAAGCTGTTGAAATTACTGAAGTTACTATTCCTGAAGATATTAGAGTTTATGAATTTGCTGAAGCTTGTGGAAAAACAACTGCTGAAGTAATTACAGTTTTATTCTCTTTAGGTATGATGGTTACAAAAAATGACTTCTTAAAACAAGATGAATTAGAAATTCTTGGTGAAGAGTTTGGAATTGAAGTTACAGTTAATGATGCATTAGAAGATGTAAATTATGTTGGTGATTATCATGAAGAAGATATCGATGAGACAACATTTGTTACAAGACCACCAGTTGTTACAATCATGGGACATGTTGATCATGGTAAAACTTCATTATTAGACAAAATTAGATCTTCAAAAGTAGCAAAAGGCGAAGCGGGTGGAATTACACAACATATTTCATCTTATACAGTTGAAAAAAATGGGCAAAAAATTACATTTGTTGATACTCCAGGACATGCTGCATTCTCTGCTATGAGAGCAAGAGGTTCAGCAATTACTGATATTGTTATAATTGTTGTTGCTGCTGATGATGGTGTAAAACCTCAAACTGAAGAAGTTATTTCACATGCAAAAGCAAGTGGATGTCCAATTATTGTAGCTATTAATAAAATGGATAAAGAAACTGCAAATCCAGATATGGTAAAAGCACAAATGGCAGAAAGAGATTTAACTCCAATTGATTGGGGTGGAAATACAGAATTCATTGGAGTTTCTGCATTAACTGGTGAAGGTATTGAAGATTTATTAGAAAATATCTTAATCCAAGCAGAACTTTTAGAACTTAAAGCAGATCCTACTGCAAAAGCAAAAGCAGCAGTTGTTGAATCTTCACTTGAAAAAGGAAGAGGGCCAGTTGCAACAATTATTGTTCAAAATGGTACATTAAGAATTGGTGATAATATTGTTTGTGATACTACTTATGGTAGAGTAAAAGCAATAACTGATGATAATGGAAATCCAGTAAAAGAACTTGGATTATCTGAAACAGGAACTGTTTTAGGATTAAATGATGTTCCAACAACTGGTTCTGTTATGGTTGTTCAAGATACAGACAAAGAAGCAAGAGATATTGCAACAACAAGAGCAGAACATGCACGAGCTAAAGAGTTGTCAAAATCTACAAAAGTTTCATTAGAAGAGATGAGTGGATTAATTGCTGAAGGAAAAATTAAACAACTTCCAGTAATTATCAAAGCTGATGTTGGTGGTTCTTTAGAAGCAATTAAAGGTTCATTAGAAAAAATTGCAAATGATGAAGTAAAAGTAAAAGTAATTCACGCAGCTGTTGGTGGAATTACAGAATCTGATTTAGTTCTTGCTGGTGCATCTGATGGTTGTATAATCTTAGGATTTAATGTAAGACCAACTGGTTCAGTAAAAGCAAAAGCAAAAGCTGATGGTGTAACAATTAATACATACTCAATCATTTATGATTTAATTGATGATATTAAAGATGCATTATCAGGAATGATGAGTGCTGTAATTAGAGAAGAAAATACTGGTCAAGCAGAAGTTAGAGATACATTCGTAGTTCCAAAAGTAGGAACAGTTGCAGGATGTTTAGTAACAGATGGAAAAGTAATTAGAGGTGGACATGCAAGAATCATTAGAGATGGTGTTGTAACTTATACAGGTAAAATTTCATCATTAAAAAGATTTAAAGATGATGTTAAAGAAGTTGCTAATGGTTATGAGTGTGGTATTATGTTTGATAAATTCAATGACATTAAACCAGGTGACTTTATTGAAACATTTATTCAAATTGAAGAGAAAGTATCAGTAGATAAACATTAATGAAAAGTATAAATTTACAAAGAACAGAATCTTTATTAATGGAGTTAATTCCAGAAGCATTATCAAATTTAGTTGATAGTAGAATTAACTCTTTACCAATAACAGCAGTAAATTGCAAAAATGGTAAATATGATGCAATCGTTTATTTTGATGGTTCAGATTATGATAACACTCAAATAAAAGAGATTATATCTTTATTAAATAAAGCAAATGGAAGATTGAAAACTCATATATTAGCAAGTACAGGTTGGTATAAATGTCCAAACTTTACTTTTCTAAATGACACATCATTAGAAAAATCAAAAAATATTGAAGCATTATTTGCCCAAATTAGAAAAACAAAAAGTGAAGAAGAATGAGTTTAGAAGAATCAATTAAATTAGCTGTAGAAAGTTTAGGTGCTAAGCTTTATGATATCGTAAGTGCTAAAGAACATGATAGAAATATATTCAGAGTTTTAGTAACTGCTGATAATGGAATAAGTTTAGATAAATGTGCAGAAATCTCAAGAATGATTTCTCCAATATTAGATGTTGATGAGCCAATGGGTGGAGAATATGTTTTAGAAGTTAGTTCTCCTGGAATTGAAAGAAAACTTAGAAAAAAAGAGCATTTCATTTCATCTGTTGGTGAAAAAGTTAAAATTAAAAATTTTGCAACTGAAGTATTTAAAGGTGAATTAATTTTTGCTGATAATGATAAAATAATTGTTAAAACAGAATTTGGTGATGATGAAATTACATATGATAATATTTTAGCAGCAGCAACTTACTACGAATGGTAATAAAACAATAGAAAACTTCTATTGTTTTTAACACCAATTAAAACTACTTAATATATACTACCCTCAAAAAAATTCACAAAAAAGCGAATGATATAATGAAAATAGATGATAATTTTTATATGAAATTAGCTATTGATGAAGCATGGAAATATCAGCTTTTAACATACCCAAATCCAGCTGTTGGTTGTGTTATTGTAAAAGATGGTAAGTTAATATCAATAGAGGCTCATAAAGAATCTGGAATGCCACATGCCGAAGTAAATGCATTAAAAGCTGCATATTTAGTTGAATATCCAAATTCATTATTAAAAATGAAAAATAGTTCTCATGAAATTCATGATTTTTTAATAGAAAATCATAATGGCTACTTTAATGATTGCGAAATTTATGTAACACTCGAACCATGTAATCACATAGGGAAAACTCCATCTTGTGCAAACTTGTTAATAGAGTTAAAACCCAAAAGAGTAGTAATAGCACATGAAGATGTGAATAAAGTTGCTTCTGGAGGTATACAAACACTTGAAGCTGTTAATATTGAGGTTAGTTTAGGATGTATGAAAAAAGAAGCTTATGACCTTTTATATCCATTTATAAAATGGAGTAGTAATACATTTATCTTTTATAAAATGGCACAAACTTTAAATGGCTGCATTGATGGATCAGTATCATCTAAAATGAGTCAATTATATGTTCATAGATTAAGAGATAAAGTTGATTTGATGTTAATAGGTGGAAACACAGTAAGAATTGATAAACCAACTCTTGATGCAAGATATATTGCAGGTCGTGCTCCAAATATTATGATTTACAGTAAAAATAAGATATTTGATAAAAATATTCCATTATTCAAAGTACCAAATAGGCAAGTTTTGATTAGTGGTGATTTATTTAAACTACTTGATTATAAGTTTGTAATGGTTGAGGGTGTTTATAATTTAATGAATTTATTAAAAGAAAAATTAGATTATATTGTATTGATTGTGAGTCCAAAAATTAGAAATGGAATTAATGCTTTAATTGATATAAACATCGATTTTGAAATTGTCCATGAGAATTATCTTGGAGAAGAAAAAATCATGTATTTAAAAAGAATGGTTTAGAATAAATTATATCGATGAAATCAATATAGAGTTTTATTTGAAGAAGGAATAGACTGTGGTCAGTGAGTGAAAAAAAGAAAGCTATATCGCAGTATTTCCGCGATAAAGCTAAATCTTTTTATTTTACTTTTTCTAGGTATTCACCAGTTCTTGTGTCACATTTAATAATGTCACCTTCAAGAATATGGAAAGGAATTTGTACAACTGCACCTGATTCTAAAGTAGCAGGTTTTCTACCACCTTGAGAATCACCTTTAAAGTTAGGTGGTGTTTCTACAATTTTTAATTCTACAACCATTGGAGGTTCAACTGTGATTGCTTTACCATTATAGTACATCATGTCACAAGTCATACCATCAATAATCCAATCAAATGCTTCACCAACTTGCTCGTAAGTTAAACCTTCTTGCTCATAAGTTGTATTATCCATAAATTGTAATAATTCACCATCATCATATAAAAATTGCATTTGTTTTTGTTGTAAATTTGGAACTTCACATTTATCACCTGCATGGAAAGTTTTTTCAATAACTTTTCCATTTAAAAATGATTTAATTTTACATCTAACAAATGCAGCACCTTTACCAGGTTTTACATGTTGATACTCTGTAATTTTGTAAGGAACACCATCAACTTCAATTTTTAATCCCTTTTTTAATTCACTCATACCAATTGCCATAATTTCTCCTTAAATTTCTGCGTAAGCAACTGCAATTGCAGCTTCTAAACTATCAAGTTTTTTTAATATATCTGAACTTGGTTTTTCATCAATAAGAATAACAGCTAATGCTCCATCTTTTCCTCTTGATAATCTAAAGTCAGCTATATTAATATTGCTATCACCTAAGATTTTTCCAACTTCACCAATTACACCTGGTACGTCAGTATTTCTCATGATAATCATTTTACCTTTTGGTTCAATATCTAAAGAGAATCCATTAATTTCAACGATTCTTTGAACATCTTCATTAAATACAGTTCCAGATATTGTTTTTACACCATTAGGAGTAGTGATTTTGATAGATACTTTATTTTGGTATCCACTGTGGTTAGAAAACTCAGAAGTAGTTAATTCTATACCTTTTTCTTTAGCTATGAAATTAGCATTTACATAGTTAACTTCATCACCAGAAGAAACAGCTAATACACCAACTGTTGCAAAAGTTTGTAAAGAGTCTAAATATTCAGATACTTCACCTTCTGCTGCAATATTAATTGATCTAATTTCACTTTTACTTAATTGAGCAAGTAAAAATGCCATTTTTTGAGTTAATTCAATATATGGTTTTACAAATGATGGAATTTTACTCTCATCAATTGGTAAATTTAGAGCATTAGGATATGCGATACCTCGTGCAGATTCAATTGCATTATTTGCAGCTTGAACTGAGATTTCTTTTTGAGACTCTTTTGTATTTGCTCCTAAGTGAGCAGTTACAGTAATATTTGGTAAATCTAATAAAGGATTATTTGTTGCTGGTTCTTTGATAAATACATCGATTCCTGCCATTGCAATTTTCCCAGATTTTAGGTTTTCATATAATGCATCTTCATTATATAATCCACCTCTAGCACAGTTAATTAAAACTACACCATCTTTCATTCTTGCAATTTCTTCAAAACCAATCATATTGATAGTTTCTTTATTTTTTGGTGTATGAATTGTAATAATATCACAAGATAAAATATCTTCGAAATTAGTTGTATACTTGATACCTAAATCAGTTGCTTTTGTTGAAGGAATATATGGATCGTAAGTCATTACATCCATTTCAAATGATTTAGCTCTAAGTGCAACTCTATGACCAATATTTCCAAAACCAATAACCCCTAGTTTTTTACCATATAGTTCATTTCCATACCAATCTTCTCTTTTCCAAACTCTATCATTTTTTAATTGATTATGAGCATATGGGAATTTTCTCATACAAGATAACATATGTGTCATTGTTAATTCAACTGCTGCTATTGTATTTGCAGTAGGAACATTCATTGCGATTATTCCTCTTTTGCTACAACCTTCAATATCAACATTATCATAACCAACACCAGCTCTAATAATAGCTTTTAAGTTAGTTGCCGCATTTAAAAACTTTTCGTCAACATCTGTTGACGATCTTGTAATTGCAACATGTGCATCTTTGATAATATTTAATAGTTCTGTTTTATTTACATCTGCTGCATATACGTAGTTTACATCTTCAGTATTTTGAAGAATTTGTAAACCAGCTTCATGTATATGATCACAAACTACAATTGTATATTTACTCATTTAAATAAATCCTATTATTTCATTTGGTCTTTTATAATGTCACCTAAAGTCATAGATGAATCATCATTAACAGATTTTAGAACTTCTCTTTCTTGTTGTTGCTCTAATCTTCTAACTGATAATCTTACTCTATTTTTTTTAGTGTCAATATTTACAACAACTGCTTCAATTTCATCACCATTTTTAACTTCTTCAATTTTTAATGGACCAAAATCTTCATTTCTGATTAGACCATCAAGATTGTTTTCAAGTTTAATGAAAATTCCGAAATCTTTAGCATCTTTAACTGTACCTTTTACAATATCACCAATTTTATAAGCATCTTGGAATTTTTTTGCAGGAGAATCAGCTATTTCTTTAATTGATAATGAAATATTTTCTTTTTCTTTGTCTATTTTAATGATTCTAACTTCAACTTCATCACCTTTTTTGTAAAGAGTTTTACATTTAGCATTAGGTTCCCATGAAGCTTCTTCATTGTGTAATAAACCATCAACATCACCGATACTAACAAAAGCACCAAAATCAGTTAATGTAGCAATTTTACCTTTAATTACATCCCCAACTTTATGTTCGTTAGTAAATTTAGCAAAAGGTTTTTCTTGAAGATTTTTTAAAGAAACTCTTAATCTTTTTTGCTCAATATTTAACTCAATAACTTCAACATTGATTTCTTCACCAATTGTTAAAAGTTCTTTAGGGTTTTTAAGGTTTTTATTCCAAGAAATTTCTGAAATATGTAATAAACCTTCAATATCATTTCCTAAATCAACAAATGCACCATAAGATTCAAAATTAGAAACAGTTACAGTTATTGTATCTCCAACTTCTAATTCATCTTTGATTTCTTCCCAAGGATTAGATAGTGCAGCTTTAATAGATAATGATAAGTGTTGTTTTGTTTTGTCATAAGATAAAACTACAACTGAAACTTCATCACCTTCATTGTAATAATTTGCAGGATTTACAGGACCTTTGTATGAGATTTCATTGTAGTTTACTAAACCATCAATTCCACCTAAATCTACAAACATTCCATAAGAAGTAATTTTTTTGATTGTTCCAATAACTGGTTCTTTATTATCTAAAATTTCAGTTACTTTATTGTCTTTTACAGCTTTTGATTCTTCAATTAATTTTTTTCTTGAAACAATAATTGAATTTTGTGCTTTATTTACTTTAATAACTTTTGCTTTAACAGTTTTACCCACTGCTCCAATTGCTTTTAAGTAAGATTGTGCCATAGGCATGAAATATTCACAACCATCAGCATCTTCGATTATAAAACCACCTCTTTGTTTTACAGAAACGATTTTACCTTCAATAGTTACGTCTTCTACATTTTCACCATGAGCTTTTACAAAAGCATCAAATTTTTCTTTTTGTAAAACTTTTTTATGTGAAATACTTGGTCTTTCACCTCTGCTTCCCATTAACATAACAGGAATTGTGTCACCAACTTTGTATTTAACTTCACCACCAATTGTAATTTCAGAAATACTTAATTGACCCTCAATTTTTTGACCAACATCAACTAAAACTCTCTCATTAGAAATTTCTACAATTACACCATCAACCACAGAATTATTTTCTGCATTCTCGAAAGACTCATTAAGCATTTGCTCAAAATCAAAGTCTTCACCTAAATCAATATCTTCGATACCCATTTTATTCCTTCATATTTACCAGTTTTATTAAATGGGATGATTATACAGAAAATTGGCTTAAAAACTCTTAGTTGAATGATTCAATTTTGTCTACAACTTGCTGTATAATCCAATCAGGTGTGCTTGCACCGGCTGTTACACCACATAGTTTTTTATTTTTAAACCAAGAAATATCTAGTTCAGTTTCATTTTCTATTAGGTAAGAATCAGAACAATTCTCTAGACAAATTGAGTGCAATTGTTTTGTATTTGATGAGTTTTTACCACCAATTACAATCATTACATCTACCTCTTTAGAAAGTTCTCTTGCTGCATCTTGATTCTCAAATGTTGCATCACAAATAGTATTAAAAACTCTAACTTCTTTATTTTTTAAAATTAAATAATTTACAATTTCTAGATATTTTTCTTTTTTCTTAGTAGTTTGAGCTACAGTTGCAATTTTACTATTTCTAAAAACAATATTTTCTAAATCAGCAGGTTCAAGAACAATGTGAACATCATTTTGATGTTCTGCATATGATTGAACACCTTTTACTTCAGGATGATCAGCATCTCCAAAGATTAAGATTGAATAACCTTCTTTCGACATCTTTTTTACAATTTGCTGAGGAGTAGTAACAAAAGGACAAGTAGCATTTATTATTTTTGCATTTTGTGCTCTTAAGTTTTTTAAATCATTTTTTGGAATACCATGTGTTCTAATAATAACTGTATCATTATCTTTTACATCACTTAGATTATTGTATAGTCCTACATTAAAATCTTTTTTTAATCTATTTATTTCATCTTGATTATGAATTAGAGGACCCATTGTTGAAGAATCTTTATAATCTTCAGCTATTTTAATCGCTCTTTTTACACCAAAACAAAATCCATAGTTTGATGCTAATTTTACTTTCATCACTTATCCTTAAAATTTCCCAATATGGTGACTTATAAAATTGAAATTTTAAAGCACTTAAAAAGGGACTTATAATTAATTATTTCTTTGTAGAAGGTAGTTAGACACTTTTATAGAACTAATCCTAAAGTGAATAGCAGTTCCTAGTATAAAGAGTCTAATATTTCTTTAAAATTTGGGAATGAAGTATCGATACATTGTGTATCTTCAATCTCCATTTCACTATTAAGTCCTGCGATTGCAAAACTCATGGCAATTCTATGATCACCGTGAGAATTTATTATAGCTTTTTTGATAGTTCCACCAATTATTTCATAACCATCTTCAAACTCTGTAAATGTTACACCACAAAGTTTTAAGTTATTTACAACACTTGAAATTCTATCTGATTCTTTTACTCTTAATTCTTTAGCATTTGAAACTTTTGATTTTCCATTTGCTAAACTCATAGCAATTGATAAAGCAGGAAGTTCATCAATAAGCCATGAAATATTTTCACTAACTTCAACACCGTTTAGTTCATTATTAATAACTTCAATGTCTCCAATTGGTTCATAAACATTTTCTTTTTCAATGAAGTTTACAATTACACCCATTCTTTTTAAAACTTGATAAGCTTCAATTCTTGTTGGATTTAAAGTTACATTTTTTATTAGAACTCTTGCTCCTTTTGTAATTGCAGCAGCAACTGCAAAGAAAAATGCTGAACTAGGATCAGTAGGAACTGTAATATTTAATGGTTTTAAATGACCAGTTAAAGGATGAATATTTATAAATCCTTCATTATCATTTTCAAGAATTGCACCCATTCCTTTTAACATTCGTTCGGTGTGGTCTCTTGTTAATTCATTCTCTTTATATTTTGAAATTCCATTTGCTCTAAGAGCTGCTAGAATCATTGCAGATTTTACTTGAGCTGAATCAACAGGTGAGTGATAAGTAAATGGCTGAAGCTTTTTTACACCTCTAATAAATAAAGGTGCTTTATTTCCATTTTCTCTTCCATCTATTAGTGCACCTATACTTCTTAGTGGATCTGCAACTCTTTTCATAGGTCTATTTCTTAGGTATTTATCGCCTGTTAGTGTAAATGCTCCATCAACGCTAGCTAATAGCCCACAAAATAATCTCATTGCCGTTCCTGAGTTTCCACAATCAAGAACATCAGAAGGCTCACTAAGAGTTGGAGTTGGTGTAATTTCAACACTTGAACCATCTCTTTTAACAATTGCACCTAATTGTTCTACAATACTTAAAGTGTTTAGAGTATCTTCAGCTGTTAAATAATTTTTTATATAAGAAGTTTGGTTTGAAAAAAGTGAAAACATTGCACATCTGTGAGATATTGATTTATCACTTGCAATTGAATCTATTTCTACATCAAATGCTTTTGTCAATTTTTTTATACTGAATTTTTCCACTTTTTTCCTTTTTGATTATTGTCTTAATCCAATAGATAACTCTTTATTAAGTGCATCTAAAATTGAATTCATAGTTGTTGTAATATCTTCTTCTTCCATTGTTTTTTCATCATTTTGTAAAACAAATCTAATTGTTAAACTTTCATTAGTTCCTAATTTTTCATCATTATAAATATCAATTAAATTAAATTGTTTGATATTTGAATTATTTAATGAATTAATTACTTTTTTAATCTCTTTATATTCTAAAGATTTTGGAGCAATAATACTCAAATCTTTTTTAGAAGATTGGAATTTTGAATATGATGTAGTTTTTACTAAATCATTTTTTATAGCTTCAAAATCAATTTCAGCAATAAATGTGTCATTTAAATCAAAATCTGCACAAACACTTGGATGTAATTTGCAAATATAACCTACAACTTTTCCATCAATCAATACATTTGCATTTTGAAAAGGGTGAATGAATAAATTATCAATATTTGTCATTGGTTCTAAATCAAATTTCCCAATAGTGTTTAATACTTTTTTAGAAAAAGAGAAGAAGTCAATATTTTTAGGTTTTCCAGCATTTGAAAAATCTTCTAGTTCAGCTGAACCTGTTTGAATAAATGAGATTTTTTTACTCTCAGCTCTATTCTCATCAAAAATTGTTCCAATTTCAAAAAAAGCAGTTGATCTTGCTCCAACTTTAAAGTTATTTGCACATGCTTCTACTAAATTTAAAAGTATTGTAGTTCTATATGTATTTAACTCTTTAACAATTGGATTAATTAATTCTAATTCTTCTTTTACAGTTTTAAAACCATATTTCTCTAAGTTTTCTTTTGAGCAAAAAACATAAGTTAATGTTTCATAAAAACCATTTTCTATTGCTTTAAATCTTAATTTGTTTTTTTTGATTAAGTCATTTGAAGTTTTATTAACTCTATTTACTTCATCAATTTCTAAGGGTTTAGCAATAATATTATCAATTCCAATTATTCTTACAATCTCTTCAGTAACATCAGCAATATTTTTTATATCATGTCTGTAATATGGAACTTTTATAGCTAATACTTCACCTCTATCTTTTACCTCAAAACCAAGAGAGTTAAGAATTTTCTCAATTTCTATTTTTGGAATCTCTTGACCAATAATTGCATTTACTTTTCTAACACTAATATCTAGGGCTAATTTTTCTTTATCTTCTATAAATGTTTCACTACCTTTGTAGATTAAAGCTCCATGTTTAGAAACGAAACTAGCAAAATAGTCAACTCCAAATTCAATATTTGGCTCACTTCCCCTTGATGCTTTGTAATAAACTTCACCAGTTTTTACTTTTGTTTCATATACTTTTTTAGAGATTAGTTCAGGATTTATATAAGATGCTTCAATTATAAAATTTGTTTCATTTGCATCTATATCTTTTTGTTCAACACAAATTTTACTCAACTGTTCAATTCCATAAACATTATCAAATCCATCTGAATCTTTTTTTACATTTAATAAACATAAATTATTTGAAGAGATAGCTTTTTCTTTTGAATATGCATTTAAAATTGCACCAGTTGCATGAGTAACGTAAGTTAAAACATTTTTAATATCATTTTGTTCTTGATATTTACCAATGAATGTTGTTCTTAATTTATGTAATACACTTAACTTGAATTGGCTAAAATCAATTGCTTTGAATATTAATGATGATTGGATATTGCTATCACATTCAACTTCTAATACTTGACCAATACCAAAATTATTGTAGTTTATTTGTTTGTCAAACTCAATAAATGGGATATTATAAAAAGCACTTAACTCTCTAGCAATTCCATTGATACTTAAACAATCACCTCTATTTGCCGTTAATTCAATTTCAATAATTTCATCATTTAATTTTGTATATTCTCTTAACTCTTTTCCTAAAATTAATTCACCAATAGAATCATCAAGTTCTAATATTCCATCATTTAATTTTGAAAGACCAAGTTCAGTTGCTGAACAAATCATACCATTTGATTCAACACCTCTTAATTTTGCTTCTTTGATAATAAAATTATTCCCCATGTCACAACCAACAGTTGCAACTGGAACAAATTGACCAGCATCTACATTTTTTGCACCACAAACAATTTGAACAGTTTGAGTTCCTAAATCAACTTGACAAATATTTAATTTATCTGCATCAGGATGTTTCTCTTTTTCTAGTACTTTTCCAATAACTACTTTTGGAACTATTGAGATTTTTTCTACACTATCAACTTCAAGACCAATTGAGTTTAATGTTTTACAAATTTCATCAGTTGAAATTCTTGAAATATCTATAAATTCTTCTAACCAAGTTCTTGTAATTATCATTTGAATTGTCCTAATAATCTTGTATCACTTTCAAATAGTGATCTTAAATCTCCAATACTATGAATTAGCATTGCAAATCTTTCAATTCCTAATCCAAAAGCATAACCAGATTTATTTTCATAACCAACTGCTTTGAATACATTTTCATCCACAACACCACAACCTAATACTTCAAGCCATCCTGTTTGTGAACAAACTCTACAACCATCTCCTTTACAGAATACACATGAAATATCAACTTCAGCTGAAGGTTCCGTAAATGGGAAAAATGAAGGTCTGAATCTAACTTCAACATCACCAAACATATGTTGTAAAAATTCAACTAAAACATGTTTTAAATTTGCAAATGAAACTTTGTCTGCTTCATCAACAACTAAAGCTTCTATTTGGTGAAACATTGGAGTGTGTGTAATATCAAAATCTCTTCTAAAAACTGTTCCTGGAGCAATCATTCTAATAGGCGTTTTTTGACTTAACATTGTTCTTATTTGAACAGGAGAAGTATGAGTTCTTAATAGAGTGTAATCTTTATTATAAAATGTGTCTTGCATATCTCGTGCTGGGTGATATTTTGGAAGATTTAGCGCTTCAAAGTTGTGAAAATCATCTTCAACCAGTGGACCTTCTTCAACTGCAAAATTTAGATTTTGGAAATATGTAATGATTCTATCCATTGTTTCAACAACAGGATGTGTAGCTCCACAAGATAATTCATTGTTAAATCTTGTTACATCAATTCTTTCATTTTCTAACTTTTTGTTTAAAGCCTCTTTTTCTAAAACAATCTTTTTAGACTCAAGAGCATCAGTAACAAGCTCTTTTTGTTTGTTTAAATTTTCAGCAAAAGCTTTTTTTTCTTCGTTTGGAACACTTTTCATTTTAGCAAATTCTAAAGTTAAAATACCTTTTTTACCTAAAGTATCAATTCTTAAATTTTCTAATTCTTCAAGTGATGTTGCATTGTTAATTTTTTCAATCCACTGTGTCACTTTTTCTCCCTAAATTTATAAATAATTATCTTGGATTTAAATTATTCGTATCTGTATTTTTGGGATTATACTTAAAGATTTATTAGAGTTTGGTTATAATATTTTACTATTTAATTTCAAGGAAAAATAATGTGTATATTCTGTAAGATTGTAAAAGGGGAGATACCAAATCAAACTATTTTAGAGGATGAAAATTTTTTAGCATTTAATGATATTAATCCAACTAGAAAAATTCATGTGTTAATTATTCCAAAAGAACATTATGCTTCTTTTGATGTAACACCTCCAAAAATTATGTCAGAAATGACTGAGTTTATTCAAAAAGTAGCTGCTAAATTAAATGTAAAAGAGAGTGGTTATAGATTAATTACTAATATTGGTGAACATGGTGGACAAGAAGTACATCATTTACATTTTCATTTAATTGGTGGAGAACCAGTTGGTAGGTTAGTAAGATAACAAGAAGTTTATACTTCTTGTTTAAATCTATTTTTCTAAAAAAGAACCTAAGTTCATAATTTTTTGATATTTTCTTTCAGATCTTTGAGCTGGAGTTAATTTTTTTAATTCATCTAAAGATGATAAAAAATACTCTTTAAGAGCTAAAATAGCTAGCTCTTTTTGTCTATGAGCTCCAATTAATGGCTCATTTATTACATCATCAATTAAATTTAACTCTTTTAAATTTTCAGCTGTAATTTTTAATGCATTCGCAGCAGTTTCAACTTTTGCTGGATCATTCCATAAAATCGCACTACAACCCTCAGGTGAAATAACTGCATAAACTGAATATCTCATCATTGCTAGTTTATCAGCAACTGAAATTGCAAGTGCACCACCTGAACCACCTTCTCCAATTACAACAGAAACAGTTGGAGTTGTTAAATCTGCAAATTCATATAAATTTCTAGCAATTGCTTCAGATTGATTTCTCTCTTCAGCTCCGATTCCTGGATATGCACCTGGAGTGTCAACTAACATTAAAATTGGAATTTGAAATTTATCAGCCATTTTAGCAGCTCTTAAAGCTTTTCTATATCCTTCAGGACTTGGCATTCCAAAATTTCTATAAAGTTTATCTTTAGTTCCTCTACCTTTTTGCTCACCAATTACTAATACTTTTTGAGTACCTATATATCCTAAGTAACATACAATTGCATGGTCATCAACATAATGTCTATCTCCATGAATTTCATAAGCATTTGTTAATAAACCATTTATATAATCTAAAGAATAAGGTCTATCTGGATGTCGTGCAAGTTGAAGTTTTTGATAATCACTTAAATTCTTAAAAGTTTTTTCAACTTCTTTTTCTAATTTCTTTTCTAAAATATCTACTGCATGTTCATCAGACTTTGTTTTTGCCGTAATTATTTCATCTTCAATTTTTTTGATTTTATCTTCAAATTCTAGGTAAGTTGCCAATTTTTTCCCTTTAAAAAAAAAAGAGATAATTAAAATTATCTCTTTTATATTTAGGTTTTAGTTTAAATTATTTTTCGTATTTTCTAAAAATTACAGAACCGTTAGTTCCACCAAATCCAAAATTATTACTCATTACTGTTGTAAGGTTAACTTTTCTTGCAACATTTGCAACATAATCTAAATCACATTCAGGATCTTGGTTATCTATGTTAATCGTTGGAGGAATAATTCCTTCTTCAAGAGCTTTAATTGTAAAGATTGCTTCAATAGCTCCAGCTGCTCCTAAACAATGTCCAATTTGACCTTTAGTTGAAGAAACTAATGGAATATCATTCCCTTCAAATAAAGCTTTAATTGCAGCTGTTTCATTTTTATCACCAACAGGAGTTGATGTTCCATGTGCATTGATATAATCAATTTTTGGATATTCTCCAGTGATATTTTTTGCCATTTCAAATGCAGCTTTCATAGCTCTTAAAGGACCATCCATAACAGGTGAAGTTATATGATTAGCATCACCTGATTCTCCGAATCCAATAATTTCAGCATAAATTTTAGCACCTCTAGCAAGAGCAATTTCTAAATCTTCAACAACTAATGCACCAGCACCTTCACCCATTACAAATCCATCTCTATCTATATCAAATGGTCTTGATGATTTTTTTGGTTCATCATTTCTTGTAGATAATGCTTTCATCGCTGCAAATCCTGCAACTCCTGCACCACAAATAGCACTTTCTGCACCAACAACTAAAATTCTATCTGCTCCACCTATCATTATAGTTTTTACAGCGTCATTTAATGCATGAGTAGAAGCAGCACAAGCAGTAACATGAGCTAATGATGGACCTCTTAGATTATGCTCAATAGAAATAAATCCACTTAACATATTTGCTAAAGATGATGGGATAAAGAAAGGAGAAACTTTTCTTGAACCTTTTGTTTCACAAACAACAGAGTTTTTTTCAATTGTTGATAAACCACCAATTCCAGAACCTGAAATCATTCCAAATCTATCGGCAATTGATGCATCAACTTTTTTATTTTCTTCTGTTACATAACCTGAATCAATCATAGCTTCAAGAGCCGCTTTTATACCTAATTGAATAAATCTATCAGCTTTTTTTACTTCTTTTTTGTCCATTACAGTTGTCGGATCGAAATCTTTTACTTCACCAGCAATTTTTACAGAAAATTCACTTGCATCAAATAGTGTAATTGTGTCAATACCACAAACACCATCTACAACAGCTTTAAAAGAATCTTTTACATTATGTCCTGTAGAATTAATAGTACCTATACCTGTTACAACAACTCTTCTCATTTAAATATGCTCCATGTTTTTATTATTTGAATTATTCAATTTTTTTATAAAAAAACTCAATAGTTAAAATGAATAAATAGAAGATTTAACTCTTCTATTTAAAATCTATAAATTACGCGTTATTTTCAATATATTTTATAGCGTCTGCAACAGTTAAGATTTTTTCAGCATCTTCATCAGGGATTTCGATGTCAAATTTTTCTTCTAAAGCCATAACTAATTCAACTACGTCTAAAGAATCTGCACCTAAATCTTCAATGAATTTTGAATCTTCTTTTACTTCTGCTGGATCGCAATCTAATTGCTCAATAACTACTTCTTTTACGTCATCTAATAATGCCATATTTATTTCCTTTTATAAAATTATGTTTGTATTATAACAAAAAAGTTTTAAAAACTCTTTTAAATTAAATATTTTAACTTTTTGACAAAAAATTAAACGTATAAACCACCGTTAACTTTTAGTATTTCACCCGTAATATATGAGGCATGATCACTTAATAAAAATGCAACTGCATCAGCTATTTCACTAGGTTGTCCGAATCTTGAAAGAGGGATATTTTTTTCATATTCAGCTTTAACTTCATCTTTTAATTCATGTGTCATATCTGTTTGGATAAATCCAGGAGTTACAGCGTTATATCTAATTCCTCTTGAAGCTGCTTCTTTTGCAAATGATTTAGTCATTGCATTTAATCCACCTTTTGAAGCTGAATAATTAGTTTGTCCTGCATTTCCCATCTCTCCAACAATTGAAGAAATATTTACAACTGAACCAAATCTTTTTTTACTCATTACTTTTAATGCTTCTTTACAACCAATAAATCCAGATGTTAAGTTAGCACTAATAACATCATTAAAATCAGCTACACTCATTCTTAATGCTAATTTATCTTTTGTAATTCCTGCATTATTAACTAAATAAGATAATCCACCATCAGCATCAACTATTGTTTTAACTGCATTTGCAAACTCTTCTTCATTTGTAACGTCTGCTTTTATAATTGCAGCTTTTCCTCCTGCTTTTTCAATCTCTTCTTTTATAGCTTCAGCAGCATCAGCGCCACTTCTATAATTAATCCAAACTTTTAGTCCAAAACCTGCAAGAGTTTTTGCAATTTGTGCACCAATTCCTCTACTTGCACCTGTAACTAATACATTAGAACCTGTAAATTTCATTTTTATCCTTTTTAATTTTACATTTGTTGTTTATTATATCAACACTTTTATAAATAATATATTTGAGTGTTAAACGCCTCTTTTATTATTCCACACTCTAATATGTAATCTATCACAATATCTAAAACCATTTTCTATTGCCATATTTATTACATCTTCACAATTTTTATTTATTTCATCAGCTGTATCACCAAGTGGCATAAGATAAACTTCACATTTTGGAATATCTTCTAAAATTGCAAGTATCTCTTTTTTTGCATCACTTAAAAAATCTTTTCCAATTACAAATTTTAAATATGATTCTTTTGTATTTGTTAAAATTTTTGTAAGTGTTTCTTTATTGATTCTTCTTTTTAAAGGTTCTAGTGAATTACTAAGTTTTACACTCATTGAAAATAAAATCTTTTTTTGATAGTCAAATTCGAAATTTAAATTTAATGAAGCATTTGTTTCAATTGTAACTTTATGACCATCGATTATGTAATGTTTTATTAGTTTTTGGAACTCAACTTTATTCCAATATAAAAGTGGTTCTCCACCTGTTATTACAATATCAATCTTATAATTATTTGGATATTTTGCTAATAATTCATTTACTTCACTTACAATTTCTTCATATGATTTGTATTTTGTCCAAGTATCTTTGAATTCAGTATCAACAGCATAATATGAATCACAAGCACATTTTTTTATTCCACTTGGTGTTTCATACTCAACTTGAAATCCTTCACACTTGAAATTACATTTTCCAAATCGAATAAAAATTGAGGGAGTTCCTACAAGTTTTCCTTCACCTTGAATTGTTGGACCAAAGATTTCATTTATTTCAAGCATAAAAAGTACTTTTACTTTTTGGTGTTTCTAAAAATTCAACATGTGAAACTTTGATATTTATTTTGTCCATCTTTTTTTGTACAATTTTTAAAAACCAAGCTGATAAATTTTCACTTGTTGGTACAAATTCAACTAAAACATAACCTTCATAAAGTTCTTTTATGTGAACTTCATCATCTTTGAATTTTGTTAAATCTACTAAATAATAGTTTTCATCAAATTTAATTAATTCATTTTTATTAACATTTGGAAGCAGGGTTTTAAATAATGGGTCATTTATATCTAGAATAAATTTATGGTCAAGTACATCATCAATAAATTGTTTAAACCAATTTAAGTGTTTAAAATCCGTAACCATTCCATCTTTTAATTCATTAGCTTCTAAATAAACTAAGATTTTTCCTTGATGTCCATGCAAATGTCTGCATTTCAAACAACCATCTAATGAAAATTCAGTATCTAATGTTTGTGACCAAACTCTATGTCCATAACAAAATTCAAACTCTTTTGATATTTTCCAATGCATCATAAAACCTTGTAAGGAATTGGATCAATTTGGTTTGCTATTTTAAATCCATTAAGTCTTAATCTACAAGAATCACAAACTCCGCAAGCCTCTTTTTCTTCTTTATAACATGACCAAGTGTGTTCAAGGGGAACATTTAATTTTATTGCTTCTTGAACTATTTGAGCTTTTGATAGATGAACTAAAGGTGTAACAATATCAATATGTGTATCTTCTTTAGTTCCTTGATTTATTGCTTTTTTCATATCTGATATAAATAAATCTGTACAATCTGGATAACCTGAACTATCTTCTTGAACAACTCCAATATACATTGCAGTTGCACCTTCTTTTTCTGCAATTGCAGCAGTAATTGAAAGAAAAATGCCATTTCTAAATGGAACATAAGTTATAGGAACACCAGCTTCAATTCCACTTGTTGGAACATCAATTGTTTTGTCTGTTAATGCACTAGCACCTATTTGCGTGAAAAAAGGAATATCTATTTCATATTTTTCTAAAATTTTTAAATCATCACAAATATCTCTAAAAGCTTTTAATTCTCTATCTTGTGTTCTTTGTCCATAATTAAAATGAACAGCAATTATTTCATAACCCTCATTTTTTGCAATGTATGAAGCCAATGTTGAATCCATTCCTCCACTTAAAATGCATATTGCTTTTTTAGTTAATGTGTTATTCATGTGTCAAAAAGTCCTTTTTTATATCGCTAAAGAATTTCCAATTTATTGGTAAAATTTTTATTAAACTATCTTTTTTTAATGTTTCAACTTCATCATCTATAACAATCATTGAATTACATGTGCTTAAAACTGAAACCATTCCTGGTGATCTTTTATGTGAAATTTCAAAAAACTCTCCATCAAAAAAACCTGGAATAATTGTTGTTTTACCCTTTTTAGTAAAAAAAGAGTCTTTCAATTTTCCTAAAATATAATTTTGATGAATATCTTTAGCTCCAAGAAGTTTTTGGATTAAATTTTTTCCAAACAACTCAAATATAAGTGCAGAAGCCAAAGGATTACCAGGAAGATTCAAAATATATGTATTTTTAATTTTTCCAAAAACTGTAGGTTTTCCAGGTTTTACATCTATCCCATCAAAAAGTGATTCAAATCCTAATTCATAAAATGCCTCTTTAGTAAAATCAGCATCTCCAACTGAAACACCACCAGAAGTAATTAATAAATCAGCATCTAAAGAGTTTTTTATTAAATCTTTAATATCTTCAATTGTATCTTTTGCTTGACCTATAAATGTTACATCACAACCTAACTCTTGGGTTCGTGAAATAAATGTTGGTGTATTTGAATTGTAAATTTGAAAAGATTCGATTTTTTCATAATGAAGTTTCAACTCTTCTCCACTTGCAAATACTACTACTTTTGGTTTTTTATAAACTTTGATATGAGATATTCCTTGACTTGCAAGCAGGGTGATCTTTGAAAAATTTATTTCTTCTCCACTGCTTATCAATAGTTTATCTTTTTTTATATCTTCACCAATATATCTAATGTGTTGAAATTCTTTAACATTTTTTAAAATTTTTATTTTATTATCATTAAGTTCTTCTATATCTTCTTTTGGAATTATAGCTGTTGAATTTTCTGGAATTTTTGCTCCAGTCATTATTTTTATACAAGAATTATTTTCTAATAATTTATTATTATCATCACCTGCAAAAATTGTATCTATTGTATTTAATTCATTATCTTTATCTTCATAAATTATTGCATATCCATCCATTGCTGAATTGTTAAATTTTGGCAAAAAACTTGTGGCAAAAATATCATGTGCACATATTCTGCTTGTAGCATTTTCAATAGGGATAATTTCAAAATTTAAATTTAGGGTTAATTTTGAAATAATTTCTATAGCAGTCTGCACTTTTATAGCCATATTATTCCTTTGTGTAGTTAAAATAAAAACTTATGACAAGTTAGATATAATACCAAAATTTTTTAAAAGTGAGATAAACAAGAATGGAATTAATGCAAAGTGCGGTTCAGACGCACGTTTATACAATATATTTTTTTCTAGCAATAATGTTATTTAATCTATATTCTGTATCTAAAGAAAAAGAGTTTATTGTTTTAGCAAAACGATTAAAATTTATGACACCTTTATATCATTTAACAAATGCAATAGTTATTTACACAGGAACAATAGTTGCTTTTTATGTGCAAACTTTTAGTTTTACAATTGCTTTAATGATACCTGCTTCAATTTTTTTATTAGTAATTGAAATTAAAAGATATAAAAAAATGAGAGTTATAAAACATGATCAAATTGAATTACAAAATGAGTTTTTTACTTATGCAAAAAAAATCTATACAATTGAAATTTCAGTAATTATTGCTGTTTATATTATTAGTAAGGTATTTTAATGCAATTTACTTATGATGAATTTTGTGGAAATGATTTTTTAGAGATTAAAGATGAAGTTTATAATTATCTAATAAAAGCAAGACGACATAAAATAGATGATGAAATATATTTTAGGAATTTAAAAGATAACAATATTTACCTTTATAAAATTAATTCAATTGATAAAAAGAGAGCAATTTTAAATCTAATATCAACGCAAGAGAAGATTTTATTAAATGAAAAAAAATTACATCTTGGTTGGTGTGTTGTTGATCCAAAAACAGTAGAAAAATATATAACTTCATTAAATGAAATGGGTGTTGAAAAAATTACATTTATTTATGCTGATTATTCCCAAAAGAATTTTAAAATAAATATTGAAAAATTGGAGAAGATTTTAATTAACTCTTCAAGTCAATGTGGACGTTCAAATATAATAAAACTTGAAGTTTGTAAAAACTTAGAACAATTTATAAAAGAGAATGAAAATGTTTATTTTTTAGATTTTTCAACAATTTGTATTGATGATAAAAAAGATGAAATTAAAACTTTAGTTATTGGTTGTGAAGGTGGATTTTCACAAAAAGAGAGGGAAAAATTTAATAAAGATTTTGTTGTTGGATTTAATTCTAATTTAATACTTCGCTCTGAAACGGCAATTATATCAGCTGGAGCAAAAATACTTTTATAAAAAAGATAAACTTTTAAGTTTATCTTTTTTAATTTCTTACCAATTTCTAACTATTGAGTGACAGCTAGAACATGCATTTAACATATCTGAATATGCATTTGCAGCGTTTACATAAGCTTTGTTATCTAAATTTGCTTCTAACTCAGCAATATCTAAAGATATTCTTTTTGAAGCATTTTCAGCAACATTTACCATGTGTTTTTTATTATCTGGTAAAAATTCACCAATAACTTTTTTATCAGAGAAAAGAGTATTTCCTTCTTTTACAAGTTTAGTTCCTTCTTTAATCAATCCAATATTGTTATTTAAGAAACCTTGTTGAATTTGAACCATACCTTTTTCCATCGTTGACATAGATTTTTGCATTATGTCATTTGCATTTGCAGTTACAACAAATAATGTTGCTGCTATTATTAATTTTGCTAATTTCATTTATTTTTCTCCTATTTTAGAAGAGATGTTCTAGTGAACATCTCTCCATTTACTTGCTTTCCATAAGAAACCGAAAATTGCAAAAATCACAAGATAGATTAAGAATTTAGGTCCTAACTCTTCTCTTTGAGCTTTTTTAGAATCACCAACTTCTTCTAAATATGCAATAACTTGTGCTTGAGATTCTTCAGTTAATCCAACTCTAGGCATCGCAGTACCTTCAAGATGTTTTTGTGGATTATTGATAAATGTTTCTAAGTATTCATGACCTCTTGATCTAATAACTTGAGATAAATCAGGTGGTAATTTACCCATGTATTTTTTAATATCATCATTAGGTGTAAATGCAGCCATAGTACCATTTTTCATATCAGCATATTTAATAGAGTGACATCTTTGACAAGCATCAGCAAAAACTTCTTTATTTGTCATTTCTTTAGGTGCAATATCTTTTAAATAAGCTACAACATCTGCAATTTCTTGAGGTTGTAACCAGTTGTATGAAGGCATAGGATGAACTTTTCCATCAACATATTTATGAGCTACTTTTGAAGTAGTTGCAGGGTCTTGAACAAATGCTGCTAAATAATCAGCACTATATAATTTTCCAGCAGTTCCTAAATCAGGTGGTGTAACACCATAAGCAGCAGCAGCGCTTACATTATCCATGATTTTTGGGAAACCTTTTGACTCTATTGAGTGACAAGCTGTACAGTTACTTGTTACTAAAGTTTCACCATTAGCTGCATTACCTTTTAAATCTTTAACTGGTGCAACATTTTCTTTTAAATCAGAAAAAGCGAAATCAGCAGGTGCTACATGTGGGTGCATTTGAGAGTGAGCGTATGGCTCAACTCCCCAGTATGTAATTAGTGTTAAAGCTACTACAACTGCTAGTATTTTTAATTCTCTCATAGTGATCCCCTTTTCTTAGCGTCAATTTTACTAATAATTGGTAAGATTAAGAACAGTAAAATAAATCCTACTGCAGCAAAGAATCCAACCCAAGCATTAGTTCCTGTTGGAGGTAATTTACCATAAACAGTTAATACGATTAAATCTATCATTAAAATCCAGAACCAAATGAAGAACATTGGTCTTCTGTGAGCTGGTAAAATTTTAGGGTCTCTATCTAACCATGGTAATACTAAGAATATTCCATTTGCAAATGCGAATGCTATAAGACCAATATCAAATGCTTTAAATCCAGCAATATCAAAGAAGAAACCTCTTAAAACTTCATACGACCATAAGAAATACCACTCTGGATAAATATGTGGAGGTGTAACCATATTATTTGCAGGGTCAAAGTTAACTGGATCCATTGCAAAGTTATAATGGAAGAATACTAAATAGAAATAGAAAATTAAGAAAACACCTAATACAGCTAAATCTTTAGAGATAAAGATTGGCCAAAAAGGAATAACTTTTGATTCTTTTTTATTTCCTGCTAAATATTTTTCAGCTTCAGCATCAAAATCAAATTCATCAGAATTTTGGTTATTAACGTGAGGAATTCTTAATGTATAGAAGTGTAAACCAATAATTCCCATAATTGTAATAGGTAATAAGAATACGTGTAACATAAAGAATCTTGTTAATGTAGCGTCAGCAACGTTAAAGTCTCCTCTAATCCAAACTACAAGTGCATCTCCAATAACAGGAACTCCACCAAATAAGTTTGTAATAACCATTGCAGCCCAGTAAGACATTTGTCCCCATGGTAACATATATCCAGAGAATCCCGCAGCAGAGAAAGTCATGAATAATAACATACCTGAAATCCAAATCATTTCTCTACCTTGTTTATAAGAACCATAATAAATTCCTGTAAACATGTGAATATAAATAATTAAGAATACAACAGAAGCTGCAACACCATGCATATGTCTAAATAACCAACCAAATGCAACTTCTTGCATGATTGTATAGTTAACAGAGTCAAATGCTAAGTTAATATCAGGTTTGTAGTACATCATTAAGAAAATACCAGAAATTATTAGAATACCAAAAGTAGTAGCTAATAAAACACCCATTGCCCATAAGAAGTTGATATCTTTTGGAATCCAATATTCTGTCATCATTACTTTGTTGAAAGTAGTTAGATTTAATCTTTGGTCTAACCATTCACCAACAGAGTTAGCTTTTTCAAATTTTGCCATCAGTAACTCCTTATACTTTTAATGTAGCAGCAATAGCTGTATATTCAGGACCTTCTTCACCTAAAGTGATAACTGTTCCTTTAACACTAAATGGAGGTAAATCAAGAGGTCTTGGTGGTGGTCCAAAAGTTTGTTTTGCACTTGAATCATATTCTCCACCGTGACATGCACACTTCCATTTGTCTTTAGCCCACGCAGGGATACAACCTAAATGTGTACATAGTCCAATAGCGATAATAAATCTGTCTGCACCAACTGTTAAATCTCTTGAAGATTTTTCCATCTCCGCAGTTTTCTTTAGTACGAATACTGGTTTCCCTCTCCATACAAAAGTTTCTGGTTCTCCAGCTTTTATTGAAGCAAGGTCAACAGTAGTGAATCCACCAGCAAGTACGCTTGGAAGAGGATCCCATACTTGTTTCATACCAACAAGCGAGGCTGCACCACCTACTGCAGCAACTGCAGCAAATGAGTAACCAATAAAATCTCGTCTATTTGTTTCTTTAGACATATTTGGCTTCCTTTTTTTAAATTTAGAATTCCACGATTATATTATCAAATTACTTAAAAAGTTTTGACTTATGTCACATTTTGATTGTTTTTAGTAGGGTTCTGTGAAGTTCTGACACAGTGTATATTTTTTATATAGTTTTTAGATGGGCTTAAGTATTTATTAGAAAATCTTATGATTCTCTAATAAATTTAACAATTTCTTCTTCGATTCTTTCTTTTTCAATTACTGAAGAATGATTTATTTTTGCAGAAAATAATTCTTTAATACTTTGAGGTAAAGTTGCGTTATATTTTGTAGAAATTTCTTCTAAAGCCTCTTTATCTCGATATTTATCACTATTCTGATTTAATGCATTTAATACTGTTGGTGAGAATTTTGTCCATTCTGCAGTTGAGTAAATAACAGTTTTTAATGGTTTTTTTCTTAATTCATTATATGCTTTAATACAAGTTGCTGTATGAGGATCCATTAAGTATCCAACATCAAGAAATTCTTTTATTGTTTTTGTACCAAATGTATCATCTGAGTAAATTGCAGAGAAGTATTTTTGAAGTTCGATTGTTTCATTTTCACTCATTTTGAAGATATTATTATTGTTTAAATCTTCCATCAACTCTTTTGTTCTATTTGCTCCAAATAGTGAATATATAACTCTTTCAATATTTGAAGATTTTAATATATCCATTGCAGGTGAAAGTGTCAGTTTTAACTCTTTTCCTCTAATATCATAAATACCTGTGTTAATCCACTGAGTTAAGATATTGTTTTCATTTGATGCAACTAAAAGTTTTTCAATTGGAACACCCATTTGAAGTGCATAAAATCCACCTAAAACATTTCCAAAGTTTCCAGATGGAACAACTAGATAAATTTTTTCACCATTTATAATCTCTTCTTGTTTTAAAAGTTGGATATATGACCAAAAATGATAGATTATTTGAAAAATAATTCTTCCAAAGTTTACTGAGTTTGCTGCACTTAAATTGATATTGTCTTTTTCTAACTCTTCTTTAAAAGTTTTAGATGCTAATAGTTTTTTTAGTGCATTTTGTGCATCATCAAAATTTCCTTTGATTCCTAAAACTTTTAGGTTTTTCCCATCTTCACAAACCATTTGAAGTCTTTGAACATCACTTGTTCCACCATCTGGATATAAACAAACTACTTGAATATTTTCTTTATTTTTGAAAGTATTTAGTGCTGCTGGTCCTGTATCTCCAGAAGTTGCAGCTAGGATTAAATATTTTTCATCTCTTTTTTTTGCAATTGATGAAAGAATTGAACCAAAAGGTTGTAGTGCCATATCTTTAAATGCTCGTGTTGGCCCATGGTATTGTTCATGTACAAATAAATCATCTTTAACTTTTACAACTGGACAAGGATTTGAAGCATCATCAAAATTGTCATATAAAGCTAAGGCTTTATTTATTTCATTTTCATCAATGTCAATTTCAAATGCTTTTAATATGTCAAAAGCAAGTTCTTTATATGAAGAGTTAATATGATTTAAAATAAAGTTGTCTTCTAATTTTGGTAAACTTTTTGGTACATACAATCCACCAAATGAAGTACTTGGATTTAGTATTGCTTCACTAAATGGTACTTCAACTGGTTTAATACCGTCATTTCCTCTTGTTTCTATAAAATTCATAATTATCCTTAAAAATTGTCCCAATTTTTTAGGGACCTATTATTTTTTAATTTCTTTTAACGCTGAAAATAAATTTCAGCTAAAGAAACAAACTCTAAAGAGAGCAACGAGTTGCTCTTTATTTATTCACTTAATAATTTTTCCATATCTATCCCATTATTAGGATTGTCTTTTCTTATAAATTGAGTTCCAATTCCATCACTTGTAAATAATTCAAGTAAGATTGAGTGTTCAACTCTTCCATCAATGATGTGTGCTTTATTTACACCATTATGTATTGCATCAATACAAGAATCAACTTTTGGTATCATTCCACCAGCAATTGTTCCATCTTTTTTGTAGTTTTCAACACTTTGTTTGTCTAAAGTTTGAATTAATTTTCCCTCTTTATCTAAAACACCAATAGTATCAGTTAAAAATAGAACTTTTTGTGCTCCAACAGCAGCTGCAATTTCACAAGCTGCAACGTCTGCATTTATATTAAATCCTGGATGATTTGGTTCAGCACTATCTGCAATTGGAGCAATTACAGGGATAAAACCTTCTTTAATTAGATTATTAATCATTGTTCCATTTACTTTTGTAATTTCACCTGTGTAACCAAATCTTCCACCATCTTTTGGAACAGCATTAATTAAAGCAGAATCTTTTCCAGAAATTCCAATAGCTTTTGCTCCATGATGATTTAGTAAAGATGTAATATTTTTATTAATTTCACCACTTAAAACCATTTCAACAACTCTCATGCTATCTTCACAAGTAACTCTGTGACCATCAACAAAGTGTGAAGGAATTTCTAATTTAGTTAATAATTCAGTAATTCTAGCACCTCCCCCATGAACAATAACAGGTTTAATACCTAAAAGTGAAAGAAAAACAATATCTTGAGCAAATTTTTCTTTTAAATCAGGGCTTGTTTGTGCTGAGCCACCATATTTGATAACAATAACTTTTCCGAAAAATTTTTTAATATATGGTATTGCATCAAGTAGAGTTTGAACTTTTTGATGTTTATTTTGCATATCTATAATCCTAAGTGATTTTTGAGTGCTGATTATATCTAAAAGAATCTTATTAATAAAAAATTTAGTATCATTAGACCATGAAAAAATACTTAGCCCTAAAAGCCAGTGCAGGAAGTGGAAAGACTTTTGCCTTAACTGTTCGATATATAACATTAATGTTGCTTGGTGCAAAACCAAATGAAATTTTAACCCTTACATTTACAAATAAAGCTGCAAATGAAATGAGTGAAAGAATTTATAAAACTCTTTTAACTTTAGGTGATGATGAAGCATATTTAAGTGCTATTGTTGAACAATCAAGTTTAACAAAACAAGAGATTCTTGGTAAAAAAACTTTTTTAGTGAAATCATTTTCAAATGCAACTTTATCTATTTTTACAATTGATAAATTTGTAAATAAAATCTTGCGAGAATTTTGTGGATATATTGGAATATCAGATGATTTTGAGATAAAAGTTGATGATATTGAAGCTTTGAGTATGAAGTTTTTACAATCTTTAAATGCAACTCAATTTGAAACTTTGATTGATTTTTCTCACTATGAAAAAAAGAAATTTAACTCAATTTTTGAATTATTCAAAAACCTACTTGAAAAAAATGAAACAGTTGATATTTTAAATATTGATGCAAAACTTATTGATTTACAAAAACAAAATGTTTTAGAGTTTGCTTTTAAAATAAAAGAGCAAATTTCAATTTGTAATGGTGCAAGTGCAAGTGCTATAAAAGCTGTTGATTTTGAAACTTTTGATGAATTATTTGGAAGAACTTGGCTTGAAAAAGAAACCTTAGCAGATTATTCATATTTTAAAAAATGTGCAAATGAGACAATAGAATCATATTTTTCTAATTTAAAAGATGAAATTGCAATTTATTATAAATTAAGAGCTGGATATAGTTTGAGTAAACTTTTTGAACTTTATTTGATGTTTAAAGATTTTAAATTTACTTTTAACAAAAATAAAAACTATTTGGAATTTAATGATATTTCAAATTTGGTTTATGAACTGCTATCTACAAAAATTGATAAAGATTTTTTATATTTTAGACTTGATTCATCATTTTCGCATATTTTGATGGATGAGTTTCAAGATACTTCACTTTTACAATATAAAATCTTAGAGCCATTAATAAAAGAGATTCTTGCAGGTGACCAAACTAAATTCAAAACATTCTTTTATGTGGGAGATACAAAACAATCAATTTATAGGTTTCGTGGTGGTAAAAGAGAACTTTTTGATTATGTTGCAAATACAAACAAACTTCTTGAAGTTGAAGTTTTAAATACAAATTATCGCTCTTGTGAAAATATAATCTCTTATGTAAATTCTTTGTTTTTAAATATTCCAAATTATGAATATTTTGAGCAAGAATCAGTTTCAAAAGGTGGATATATTGAAGTTATTGTTGATGAAAAATTAGATGAAGATGATAAATATGAAAATATTGCTTCAAAAATTGCTCAACTTTTAAAAGAGGGCGTTAATTCAAATGATATTGCAATTCTAACTTATACAAATGATGATGTTTTAAATTTGTATTATTATTTAAAACAAAAATTTCCATCTTTGAAAATATCAACAGAGATGACTTCAAAACTTATAAATCAGCAAAATGTAAAAGCCGTAATTAATGCAATAAAATATCTTTATTTTAAAGAAGAGATTTACAAAGAGAATCTAAATGCACTAATTGGAAAACCAATATTAAATGAGCTTGATTTAACTATAGAATTAGAAGAAAAATCAATTCAAGAAGTGATAAAAGAGTTAGCAAGTAAACTAAAAATTATTGATGAAAACATAATCAAACTAATTGAAGTAAGTTCAGTTTTTTCTAATATTGTTGATTTTGTATATGAGATTGATAAGTTAGATTCTAATATGGAAAACTCTGAATCAATTGGGCTTCAAATCTTAACTATTTTTAAATCTAAAGGTTTAGAGTTTAATACTGTAATTTTACTTGATAGAATTAAAAGAAAAAATGTAGATAAATCTTCACTTTTATTTGAATATGATAGTGTGCAATTAAAAAATATTTTTTATAAAATTAAAGGTTATGAAAACTATAACAAAGATTATGAAAAAGCACTCTCTAAAGAGAAAGCTTTGAGTATTGAAGATGAGATAAATATTTTATATGTGGCATTAACAAGAGCTAAAAATAATATGATAGTTTTTAAAAAAGCTAAATCTTCTGTTTTTGATGTTTTAAATATGAAACCTACGCAAATTGGAACTATTATCCAAAGTCAAAATATCTCAAAAAACTATGAAAAAATAGAAAAAGTTTTATATATTCCAATGAATTTAGGAACTCAAGAGAATCAGATTTCAAAAGAAAAAGAGTTTGATGAAAACCATCTAAAAGCTAAATATTTTGGACTTGCAACTCACTATTGTCTTGAAATGATGAATGAATTTAATAGTGATAACTTGTTATATTCTTTGAATTTAGCAAAAACAAGATACTCAAATTTTTTAGATGAACTTGATTTTATTGATATAAAAAATAGATTATCTTTATTGGTAAAAAATGAGCAATTTCTTTTCCTTATTAAAGATAGTGAGTTTATTACAGAACAATCTTTGGTTTATAAAGAAGAGATAAAAGTCATAGATTTACTTCTTTTTAAAGATGATAACTATTATATTATAGATTATAAGACTACAAAAGATAGATTACCTGAGCATATGATTCAAGTTGCTTTTTATAAAAAAGCTATAAAAGATATTTTTAAAACACAAAATGTTTTTTCCTATTTAGTTTATTTGCAATCAAATGAAGTGCAAATTAGTGAAGTTTAAATAAAATATCTAATAGATGCAATTCCATAGGCTTTTGTTTCATAGATTTGTTTTATTTGATCTTCATTTATAATTCCACCAAGAGCAAAAATATTTATATCTTTAAAAGTATTCACAGCTTCTTCTAAAGCAATTATTCCTTTTGGTTCACCTTTATTTGGGGTTTCAAAAATAGGAGAAAAGCTAACTGCATCTGCTTTATTATCTAAAGCTATTTTAATATCATTTAAATTATGACATGAAATAATTACATATAGACCAAGTTCTTTTGCTTCTTTTATTTTATCAAATTGAGTAGAAGTTAAATGCACACCAGTTGCATTTAACTCAGAAGCTAATTGATAATTTCCATTTAAAACGATTTTTTCTATATTGAATTTTTTACAAGTTTCAATAAATATTAAAGCTAACTCTTTAAAGTTTGAGGACTCTTTATCTCTAAAACAAGCTAAATCTATTTTGTGATTTTTTAAAACTTTCGTTAAATTTATTTTAAAAAGTTCTTGATTATTTGAATAATATTTTGGGTCAGTAATTAGATAGTTTTTTAAATTATGATTATTCATAAAAGAAGAATTCCTTATTAAAAGATATAAAAAAAGGGAATAAGTAAAAACTTATTCCCTTTTTTAACAAAAACTAATTTGATTAGTGTTCGTCATGTTCCATCATAACAGAACCAGCAATATAAACATAAGTTAATATACTGAAAATAAACGCTTGTAAGAAACCAAACGCTGTTAATAGGAAAAATCCTGGTAATGGTAATAACCAAGGTACTAACATTAAAAGTACCATAAGGAACATATCATCACCTCTGATTGATCCAAAAAGTCTGAATGATAATGAAATTATTCTTGACAAATGAGAAATAATTTCGATTGGAAACATTAAAGGAGCAAGGATAGCCATTGGTCCCATAAAATGTTTAAAATAAGCTACAAAACCATTTTTCTTAATACCAACATAATTGTAATAAACAAATACAATTAATGCTAATGATAAAGTAAAGTTAATGTTACTTGTTGGAGCTTCAAATCCAGGAATAACTCCCATCATGTTACTTACAAAAATAACAATAGCTAAAGATGCAATTAATGGCATATATGTTCTAGCATTTTGCTCACCCATTGTATCTGTTCCCATTTTAATGATACCACCAACGAATGTTTCCATAACGTTTTGAGCACCAGTTGGAACTAATTGTAATTTTCTTGTTGCAGCTCTTGCAATTAGAAAAATAATACCAAGCACTAAAATATAGTGCGATAAGATTATCCACTCTTGCCCGTGCCCACCGATTGCACCTAAGAATGTAAACAGTCTTCCTTCCATGTTCTTCCTTTTTTTTGTTCTACTACATACTAAATTATGCCTGCATTATAATATTTATTTTCTAAAATCTTTCTAAAGATAATAAATTAAGTTAAATTTGTTTAAATCTAAATCCGCTTTGTTTCAAATTTTCCCTTATTAGTTTTTGATGCTCTTCACCTTTTGTTTCAAGGGCAATTGTTACATGTGCTTCACCAAACTCCAATTTTACCGATTTTCTATCATAATCTATTTGTACAATATTTGCTGCACTTTTTGTGAAAACTTCTGTTAAATGCATTAATGCACCTGGTTTATCCATAAGTGTTACGATTAGATTCATTTTTCTATTTGATTTTACTAAACCTTTTTCAATAATTAAAGATAACATTGTAACATCAATATTTCCACCACTAACTATTGCACACACTTTTGAGTTTTCAACATCAACTTTTCCATGCATAATTGCAGCAGTTGCAACAGCGCCAGCACCTTCAACCATAAGCTTGTGTTTTTCTAATAAAAATAAAATTGCATTTGCAGTTTCATTATCTGTTACTTCAACAATTTCATCCACATAATCTAAAATAATATCTAAAAGTTTTGGTGTTACATCACGAACTGCAATTCCATCTGCTATTGTTCGAACTGTTACAGAATCAATTGGCATTCTTGATTCAAAAGATTCTTTCATTCCTTTTGCACCACTTGCAACGACACCTGTAATTTTAATATTAGGGTTTATTGATTTTGCTGCAATTGCAATTCCTGAAATTAATCCACCTCCACCGATTGGAACAATGATTCTATCTAAATCTTTTATCTCTTCTAAAATTTCTAAAGCAATTGTACCTTGTCCAGCAATCACTTCATCATCTGCAAATGGATGAATAAATTCTTTATCATTCTCTAAAGCAAATCTTGTAGCTGCTTCATAAGCTTCATCAAAATTTTCACCAATTAAAACAACTTGAGCACCAAAAGATCTAACTCCTGATACTTTTGTAAGTGGAGTTGCTTCTGGCATAAAAATTGTTGCTTCACAATTAAAATGTTGTGCAGCAAAGGCTAAACCTTGAGCATGATTTCCTGCACTTGCAGCAACAACACCACTATCTTTTTGCTCTTTTGTTAAAGTGGCAACTTTATTAAATGCACCTCTTAATTTAAAACTTCCTGTTAATTGTAAATTCTCTTTTTTTAAGTAAATTTGCGCGTTTAACTCTTTGCTTAAAATTGGAGCTTTTGCTATTGGTGTATTTATAGCTATATTTTCAAGATTTTTTCTTGCTTCTTTAATATTGTTAAGTGTTATCATGATTTCTTTTCTCATTTTTTTTGTGATGTTATCTAAAAAAAGTTTTAGTATTATTAAAACTTTTTTTAAATAGAGCAAAAGCTCTATTTCACTTCTCCTTTTTTTATGATATTTACGGCTTTAACCATATTTTTTAAACTCTCTTTTACTTCTGGCCATTTTCTTGTTTTTAATCCACAATCTGGATTTATCCATAATTGTTCTTTGGGTAAAACTTCAAGTAATGATTTTATTTGTAAAACCATCTCTTCAACACTTGGAACTCTTGGACTATGAATATCATAAATTCCAGGTCCGATTTCTTGTTTATAAGCTACCTCTTTAAAAATTCTAAGAAGTCTATTTCCACTTCGTGCTGTTTCAATCGAAATTACATCCGCATCCATTGCTTCAATAGTTTTAATAATGTCATTAAATTCACTATAACACATATGTGTATGAATTTGAGTATCAATTTTTGAAGAACTAACACTTAATCTAAAATTCTCAACTGCCCAATTTTCATACTCTTTTATATTCTCTACCCTTAAAGGATAACCTTCTTTGAAAGCTGCTTCATCAACTTGAATCATTTTTATTCCGGCATTTTGTAAATCATCTACTTCTTTACAAATGGCAAGTGCAATTTGACGTGCCACTTCACTTCTTGGAATATCATCTCTTACAAATGACCAGTTTAAAATTGTAACTGGACCTGTTAACATTCCTTTTACTACTTTTGAAGTTTTACTTTGAGCATATTTAATCCACTCAACAGTCATCGGATTTGCTCTATTTACATCTCCGAAAATTAAAGGTGGTTTTACGCATCTACTTCCATAAGATTGAACCCATGCATTTTGTGTGAAGGCAAATCCATCTAACATTTCACCAAAGTATTCAACCATATCATTTCTTTCAGGCTCACCATGCACTAAAACATCAAGACCAATCTCTTCTTGAAAAGCAATACAATCATCAATATATTTTTTTATCTCTTGCTCATAAGTTTCTTTTGAAATTAGATTTGCTTTAAAGTTTTTTCTATTTTCTCTAATCTCAGGAGTTTGCGGAAATGAACCAATTGTTGTAGTTGTTAAAAAATCATAATTAAAAAACTCTCTTTGAACTTTTATTCTATCTTCAAATTTATTTGCTCTTTGCCAAACTTTTAAATTTTTTATCTCATTTTGAATTTTTAGATTATGTATTTTACTAGATGTTTTTCTTTGAATATTATCTTCAATATTTTTTTTGATAATTGAAACTTCATCTAAATTTAGTTTAAAAGTAAAAAACTCTTTGCTTATAAGTTTTAGTTCTGTAAGTTTTTCACAAGCAAAAGCTAACCATGATTTTAGCTCTTTATCTAAATTATCTTCATATTTTAAAGAAAAAGGAACATGAAGAAGTGAACAAGATGTTGAAATAATTAAATTATCTTTATTTACTATTTTTGATATTTCATCTAGAAGATTTAACTTATCTTTAAAATTACTTTTCCAAATATTTCTTCCATCAATTACACCTGCAATTAAGATTTTATTCGAGTTTTTTAAATATTCTAAACTTTCAAAGTTTTTAGCTCCATAAATAAAATCTAATCCGAGAGCCCAAATAGGTGTATTTACAAGTATCTTAGTTGCTTCATTTGAGTGTTCAAAATATGTAGTTACAACAATTTTAATATTTGATGCTGTATTTGCAAGTGCATCATAAACTGGTTTGATTAAAGATAAAACTTTTGAGTCTAAATCTTTTACAAATAAAGGCTCATCAAATTGAACAATAACTTCCTCATCTAATTTTGATATTTCTAAAAGTAGTTGTTTATAAACTTCTACCACACTATTTATATGTAAAAAAACATCACTATTGTCTACACTTTTTGATAAACCTAAATATGTAATTGCTCCAATTAGATTTATTTTTGTTTTAATTCCTAACTCACTAGCTTCTTTATACTCTTCTATAACTTTTTTACTATTTAGTTTAAACGTACTCTCTTTTGAAATCTCAGGAACAATATAATGATAGTTTGTATTAAACCATTTTGTCATTTCCATTGCAACACAAGTTTCATTTCCCCTTGCCATTGCAAAATATAACTCTTCGTTTTTTAGATTTTCAAATCTTTTTGGAATTGCACCTAATAAAATAGAAGTATCTAACATATTGTCATAATATGAAAAATCATTTGAAGAGATAAACTCTATTTTTGCATCTTTTTGATAATTCCAATGTCTCTTTTTTAATTGACTTGCTAAGTATTCAACTTCACTAAAATCACTTTGTTTTGCCCAGTATTTTTCTAGAACTTTTTTAAGCTCTCTTTTTTCTCCAATTCTTGGAAATCCTATTACGTAATTTTTTTGCATTCTTAATCCTATTGATATATTTTGTTTTGATTTTTGTTTTTAAGATTAATTAAAAAGTAGGTGGGTGAACGCCAGTTCTTCTAAATGCGAAGAATGTATCATAATAAGGACATCTAGGAATGAATTTAAAAAGGGCAACAGCTATTGCCGTTCTTCTTTTAAAGACACAGTCGCAATGACAAGGTTTTTTATTTAATAAAAATACAGATACTAAATTTTCTTGTAAATTAGGAGGGGATTCATCTTCTTCTTTTTCATCTTCAGAAGATAGAGATAATTTTGTACTTAAATGATTTTTATATGAAGTAATTACACTATGTAATTTTGGAGCAACAGCATATGCTTGTATTGAGCAAAGTGTAAAATATTTTTTTCCAAAACCATTAAGTAATTTCAATTAAAACCTTTATTATAAATAGGCTCGAAGTGTAAATAATTAATGCTTAATTGTAAATAAAAGTAAATATGGTATCATTCCAATAAAAAAAGGGTAGATTTTATTTTGAAATTTACATTTGTTACACTTTTCCCTAATTTGATTGAACCTTACTTTCAAGACTCTATATTAAAAAGAGCAATCGATTCAAATTTTATATCTTATGAGTTTTATAATCCTAGAGATTTTACAACTAATAAACATAAAAAAGTTGATGATCAAATGGTAGGTGGAGGAGCAGGAATGCTTCTTACTTGTCAGCCTTTATTTGATTGCTTGGATGAAATAAAAAAGAAAAATGAAGATGTATATATTATTTTCCCACTAGCAGCTGCAAAACCATTTAAACAAAATGATGCGAAGCGACTAGCAAAGAAAAAAAATATAGTATTTGTTAGTGGAAGATATGAGGGAATTGATGAAAGAGTAATAGAAAAATATGCAAATGAAGTTTTTTCTATTGGAGAATTTATCTTAACAGGTGGAGAATTACCATCTCTTGTGATGGCAGATGCTATTTCAAGAAATGTTGAAAATGTGCTTGGGAATGCTGATTCTTTAGATGTTGAGAGCTATGAAAATAACCTTTTAGAAGCACCATCTTTTACAAAACCTGAAAATTTTCAAAATTTAAGTGTAGTTAAAGAATTTTTAAAGGGAAACCATAGTAAAATTGCCGACCTAAAAACCAATCTGGCTATTTGCAAAACAAAATACTTTAGGCCAGGTTTAGTTACAAACAAAAAATTTAAATAAAAGTGTGATACCCCGCAAGTTGCAAATGCGGGCACTTTCGCCAAAGGGAAATACAATGAAAAATAGATATATTGCAAGCTTCGAAGCTGCGCAAATTGCAGAAAAAGAAATTCCTCAATTTAGAGCAGGAGATACTGTAAGACTTGGTGTAGAGATTAAAGAAGGTGAGAAAAAAAGAATTCAGCTTTTTGAAGGTATTGTTATTGGTAGAAGCGGAAACGGTGTAGACGCAACTTTTACAGTTAGAAAAATCGGTGCAAATTCAATTGGTGTTGAGAGAATCTTCCCATTATATTCTGAATCTTTAAAATCTTTTGAAGTTATCAGAAGAGGTAGAGTAAGAAGAGCTAAACTTAATTTCTTAAGAGATTTAAAAGGTAAAGCTGCAAGAATTAAAGAACTTAAAAGAAAGTAAAACTTAGGCTTATGCCTTAGTTTGATTTATGTCAAAGATCTTAATTCACACAACATCAATAATCGAAGCAAATCCGATTATTGATTTTTTTAATTTAAAAGAATTAGAAAACTCTGTCGAAAACAAGATATATTCTAACGAAGATATCTTACTTATAATATCTGGAGTAAGCAAAGATTTAATTGTTAAGTCTTTGGATTATATTTTTAAAAACTATTCAATTTCAAAAGCATTTGATTTAAGTATTGCATCTTGTAGTGATGGCTCTATTGCCCTTGGAACACTTTTTTGTACTAATAGATTTATTGGTGGATTAAATTTTGCTAATATTACTACTATTGAACAACCCCTTGAAACAGACGAAAACTTAGATACTTTACTTGTTGATAAACAAGCTTTATTCTTTTCTCAAAAATGTAAAGAGAATATAAAAGATTTTTATATTCTAAAAATTGTTTCTGATTATTTTGATGAGATAGAACCTACAAATGAAAAAATTTTTGAACTTATCAATAGTTCAATTTCAAAATGGAAAAAATTAATATAAGGGCAAAAATTGCTAACAAGTATAATTGATTTTATAGTTCAAACTGTTGGAAGTTTGGGTTATGCTGGTATTTTTATTATGATGTTTTTAGAAAGTTCATTTTTCCCCTTTCCTTCTGAAGTAGTTATGATTCCTGCAGGATATTTAGCCTATAAAGGTGAAATGAATATGTATTTAGTAATTCTTTTTGGAATATTAGGTTCATTGGCTGGTTCATTATTTAACTACTATTTAGCTGTAAAATTTGGAAGAAGATTTTTAATTAAATATGGAAAATACTTTTTCATAAAAGAAGAAACTATTGTTAGAATGGAAGTTTTTTTCAAAGATCATGGACATATCTCAACTTTTTCAGGAAGATTAATACCTGTTGTTAGACAATATATCTCATTACCAGCAGGACTTGCTAGAATGAATATATATGTTTTCAGTTTATATACATCTTTAGGTGCAGGAATTTGGGTTGTAATTTTAGCTCTATTGGGATATTTTTTGGGTGATAATGAATCTTTAATTAAAGAATATTTACATTACATAATTGTAGTTATTTTAATTTTGCTAAGTATTTTAACTTTCTGGTATTATAAAAAAATAAAAAAAGCGAAAGCCTTATAGACTAATGTATAAAAAAATACTAAATATATTTTTAATAGTTTTAGTATTTATTTATATCATATTTGAAGAGCTTATTTGGGAAAAATTCGCAAAACCTATAATTACTTTAATTTCAAGTTTACACCTTTTTACAAAACTTATTCCAAAGATTCTAGCTTTAAATTCATATTTTATTTTGGTATTTTTTATTAGTACTTTTGTAATTGTTGAATTTATTGGTGTTTATGCAGGAGTATTATTTTTATCTGGACATATCTTTACTGCAACACTAATTTATATACTTAAAATACCAGTTGCTGCTTTTATCTTTTGGTTTTTCAATATTGTAAAACCTAAACTGCTAGAATTTAGATGGTTTGAATTTATTTATAATTCTTTAATCTCTGCAATTTATAAAATTAAACACTCTTGGATTTATGTTATGATTAAAGATAAATCACTTAATATAAAAAAGTCCATAAAAGAAAACTTCTTTTCTGCAAGAAGTAGATTAAAACATAAAATGATTTACATTTATAAACTCTTAAAACTTAAAATAAAAAAATAAGCTTAATTTTTTACCCACCAATAGCACATTTGTGAATGTTAAACTTTGTATTCATAATAACAAAGGGAGAAACATGAAAAAAATTGTAAAAATGAGTTTAGGTGTATCAATTATTATTGCATCAACTCAAAATATGTGTGCAGACACTCTTGCAGAAGCATTTGAAAAAGGTAAAGTAAGTGGAGAGATTAAATCTCAGTATTTCCAAAAAGAAGTTGCCAATAAAAAAGTAAGTGTTTGGAATAATGGAGGTAATTTATCATATGTTACTGGTGATTTTTATGGGTTTAAATCAGGTGTTACACTTCAAGCTGCATCAATAACTGCAAGTGATTTGGATAATGCCCCAACAGCATATAATAAAGATCAAAATGTTTCAGGTGCAGTTTTATCAGAAGCTTATTTACAATATTCAATAGCTAATACTAGAGGAAAAGTTGGTAGACAATATATATCTACTCCATTAGTTGAGGGTTCTGGTTCTAGAATGTTTAGAGAATCATTTGAAGGTTTAGTTATCTCAAATACTGATATTTCTAATACAACTATAGTTGCTGCATATGTTGACAAAGAGCAATATAGAACAAAAATTGCTTCAGGTGGAACAGAGGTAAAAGCTGTTTCTGATTTTGAACAAGTTCAAGATGGTGCATATACAGTATATGTAAATAACAAATCAGTTAAAAATCTTACAGTTGATGCGCAATATGCATTAATAGATAGTAATACAAACAGTGTAGATGATACAACAGCATTTTATGCAGCTGGTTCTTATAATATAAATCCTTTTACAATTGAAACACAAACATATCAAACAGATAATGGAAATACTTCAAATTCTAGAGGTAGTGCATATGCTGTTAATCTTTTAGGAAATTTTGATAAATTATCTTTAGGTGCAGCATATAGTACAATTGCTAAAGATGCAAATATTGTTGCTGGATTGGGAAATGGAGCTGATTATTTATACACAGGACCATGGATTTATGGTGGAGTTTATGATGCAGATACTGATGCTTATAAATTATCTGCTGGATATAAAATTACTACTGATTTATCTTTTGATTTAATTTATGGAGCATGGAAAACAGCAAGTAATCCAACTGCATCAGAAACAGATTTTATTGCAACTTATGCATTTAATAAAAATTTCTCTACGAAACTTGTATTTGCAACTTATGATAACTTAGCTGATGAAAGTTATAGATCAAGACTTTATGCATCTTATAAATTTTAATATAAAAAAGGCTTAATTAGCCTTTTTTATAAACAGCTTTTGATTAGTTTAATACCTTGCTCAATTTGTTCAAAACTTGAGTGAGTGTAGTTAAATCTGATTTCTCCATTTGGAACTTTATCTATATAAAATTGATTCCCCGGAACATAAACAACTTTTTTCTCAATACATTTTTGAACCAATGCAAAAGAATCAACTCCTTCAAAACTACCATATAAAAACATTCCACCTTTTGGTTTTTCGTATTTAAATTCAGGTAAATATTTGTCTAATTGTTCACAAAAGAACTCTGCTTTTTGTTTATAATCATCTCTAATATCTTGAAGATGTTTTTCATAATTTGCTTCATCTTCTAAATATTCATTTAAAATATATTGTGAAATTCCGCATGAGTGTAAATCAATACTCTCTTTTATAATCATTAATGATTTTAATAATTCAACATCTGCTCTTATCCAACCAATTCTAAGACTTGGAACTAAAGTTTTTGAAAAACTTCCTAAATGAAATGATCTATTTGGAATTTTAGAGCTGATACTAATATTTTTTTTATCAAAAAATAGCTCACTATAAGGACTATCTTCGATTAATAATCCATTTTCATCTTCTACAATTTTTGCTATTTCTTCTCTTTTTTTATCACAATAAGTTGTTGCACTTGGATTTTGGAAATCTGGAATTAAGTATGCTAATTTTGTTTGTTTAAAACTCTCTTTGAATTTTTCAATATTAACTCCATCATGTTCAAGTTCAACACCTTTCATTGTAAGATGGTTTAGTCTAAATATATTCATAGCACCTAAATATGATGGTTCTTCAATAGTTATATCTTTACTCTCAAAATATTTAGCAAGGATGTACATACCTTGTTGGCTTCCTGTAGTAATTAGAATATTATCTTTAGTTGTAGGAAAACCTTCTTTTGTATATCTTGCTGCAATTTTTTCTCTTAATTCATTAATTCCATTACTAATTCCATATTGAAATACTTTTGGATTATCAAATATTTTCATTGTTGCAGTTTTTAAATCATCCCTTGGAAATAGTTTTTCACTTGGAAGTCCACCTGCAAATGATATTGTATGTTCATCAATTGATTCAAGGATTTCTCTAATAAATGATCTTTTCATAAATCTCCTTTTTTGATTGTAGAATACAACAAAGAACTCTTTTATTCTTTACATAAAATGCTTTTATTATTATCTATTTTTGCTAATTTTATTGATATAATCTATTTATGAAAAAAAGTACTTATGAAAAAAGAGCAAAAATTGCAAATGATGTTATGAACTACATTTATAAATACATCGATACAGATATAAATATAGATGATTTAAGTATAGAGTTAAATGTTAGTAAATTTCATCTTCACCGAATATTCAAAGATGAGTTTGGAAAAAACATATATGAAAGTATAAAATCAATCAGACTTGAAAAAGCTGCAAATCTTTTAATTACAAATAAATATTCAACAATTACAGATATAGCAAAAATGACTGGATATAGTTCCCAAACATCATTTCTTAGAGCTTTTAAAGAGAGATTTTTAATGACACCAAAGATGTGGAAAAATGGTGGATATAAAGAATACTCAAATAAAATAGTTGAAAAGATTTCATCAACAAATGAATCAATTGATTTTTCTAAAATGGAACCAAGTATCGTAAAAATGCCTGAAATAAATGGTTATTACATAAGACATAAGGGATATGATAAAAGTATTAAAAAAACATGGCAGAAACTTCAAACTTGGATTTATACAAATGATATAAAAGAGTATAAACAAATGGCACTTCACCATGATAATCCAATTATTACTCCCCTTGAAGATTGTCAATATATTGCAATTGTAGTTTTAGAAAATGAGGAACAACTAAAAGATTTATCACTTCCAACTTTGATAATACCAAAAGGAATTTATGCAAAATTTTCTTTAAAAGGGAAATATGGAGATGTTATAAAACTTATTCAATGGGTTTATCACACTTGGTTAATCCAAAGTGGTTATGAAACAACTCCAAGTCCATCCTATACAATTTATCAAAAGAATCATTTTTTAAGTGATGATGAAGAGTTTATTTTGGATTATTATTTACCAATTAAATATGTATAAGGAGAAAAATGAACAATACAAGTTTAGAGAAAATAGGGTGTTTTAATACAATACTTGACCCATATAATGGAATAACAATTGCATCAAATGATTTACCAAATAGTATAGAAGAGTTTGAATTAAATCTTGATTATTTAATTGAAAATGTAGAAAATAGAAGATTTCTAATTTGGATTTATATAGATATTAATAAATCAGATTATATTTCTATTACTACAAAAAGAGGTTTTGTTTTTCACTCATGTAATGAAGATTATATTTTAGTTGTTAAAAGATTGAAAGAAAATGCTGTAATTCCAACAGCTTCAAATCATACTTTAGGAGTTGGTGCTGTTGTGATAAATGATAAAAATGAACTTCTAGTAATCAAAGAAAGAATCTCAACTGTTGGATATAAACTTCCAGGTGGACATATTGATGATGCTGAATTAATTACAACTGCTCTTGAGAGAGAAGTTTTTGAAGAAACAGGGATAATTGTGGAGTTTGATTCAATAATCTCTTTGGGACATTTTTATCCACATCAGTTTCATAAATCAAATCTATATATTTTGTGTACAGCAATTGCAAAAAGCACTAAAATAAATATTCAAGATTCACATGAAATAATTGATGCAAAATGGGTAAATGTAAATGAGTATTTAAATGATGAAGAAGTTTTTGATTATTCAAAGGCTATTGTAAGAGCTGCAATTAAATCAAAAGGATTTAAAAGAGCAAATCAAGAAACACTTTGTCATATAAAAAAAGATTTTGAATTGTTTTTCCCAAGGGAAAGTAATAACCTTGTATAATACACAACTAAAAAATTTAATAAAGAATTAGATAAAGGAAACAAATGAAAACAATAATCTCAACACCAAAAGCACCATCTGCAATTGGACCATACAATCAAGCAACAGCTTTTGATAAATTAATTTTTACTTCAGGTCAAATTGCATTAGATCCAACAACAATGGAAATAGTATCAGGTGGAGTTCAAGAACAAACAGTTCAAGTTATGGAAAATTTAAAAGCAGTTTTAGAAGAAGCTGGAAGCTCTTTTGAAAATGTTTTAAAAACTACTTGTTATTTATCAGATATGGATAATTTTGTAGCTTTCAATGAAATCTACGGTCAATACTTTAAAGGTGAAACAGCACCTGCAAGAAGTACTGTTGCTGTTAAAACTTTACCAAAAAATGTTTTAGTTGAGGTTGATACTATTGCTTTTAAAAACTAGAGTTTAAACTCTAGTTTTAAATTTGTAAGATGGATTTGTATTAAATAATTACATAGGGTTTAAATGACAAAAAATATTTCTTATTATGAAAATATCTTTGATAATGTCTCAGAAGCAATTCTTCTGATGGAAAGTCATTTTTTTATTGACGCAAATTTATCTGCATTAGCTCTTTTTGAAATTGATTCAAAAGATGAACTTTATTTATTACATCCAACACAATTATCCCCTCAATATCAGCCAGATGGTGAACTATCATCAATAAAAGCAAATAAATATATTGAACTTTGTTATAAAAATAGTGAATACTCTTTTGAATGGTTAGCAAAATCTTCAAAAGGTAAAATTTTTTTAATTGAAGTTCATTTGAAAAAAATAGTTTTAAATAACAAAGAATTTATCCTTAATACAATAAAAAATATAGAACCTGTAAAAAATCTAGAAAAAGAACTAATAAAACAAAAACATGAACTTGAGCAAAAAGATAATTATATTAATAAAATCAACGAAACTTTGTTAGTAAGTAGTGAGGATAACAAAAATTTATTAGAATCATTAGTTTTATTAGATGAATACAAAAAAGCACTTGATGAAAGTTCTATAGTTTCAAAAACAGATTTGAATGGGATTATTACCTATGTAAATGATAAATTTTGTGAGATTTCTGGTTATACAAAAGAGGAATTAATTGGTAAAAATCACAATATTATTAGACATCCAGATACGCAAAAAGAGTTTTTTTATGAGTTATGGAAAACGATAGGGAATAAAAAAATATTCAAAGGTATACTCAAAAATAGAAAAAAGAATGGACAAACATATTTTGTTAATTCAACAATAATTCCAATATTAGATAAAAATAATAATATTATTGAATATATTGCTATTAGAAATGATATTACTTCATTATTTGAAAAAGATAAATTAATTTATGAACAATTTACCGATGAATTAACCTCTTTACCAAATCGACAAAAACTTTTAAATGATTTAAAAAATAGTGTTAATCCTAAACTTGCAATTATAAATATTGATAGATTCAAAGATATAAATAACTCTTATGGTTTAGAAATAGGAGATAAAATACTAAAAGGATTCGCAAAAAGATTATCAATATTTAAAAGTTCAAACTTAAATGTTTATAGAATTTCTGGGGATATATTTGCATTTATGGCTTTTGGGAATTTTAAAATAAAAGAGTTACATAAAACTTGTAAAAATCTTCATCTTTTATGTGATAGGGAAGGTTTTATTGTTGAAGATAATAGTTTTGATATATCTTTTACAATAGGAATTGCAGATAATGATGAAAAATTATTAGCTCATGCAGAAATAGCGTTATATTGGGCAAAAAAGATAAATATTGATATTGGTATATTTAACGAAAATATGCCAGAATTTAGAGACTTAAAAAGAAATATTGAATTAACAAAAGATATAAAACAAGCATTAAAAGATGATAATATTTTGATTTATGGACAAAAAATCATAAACAATAAAACTAAAGAGATAAAATATGAAACTTTAATGAGAATGAAACTCCCAAATGGAAAAATCTTATCACCTTTTGTATTTTTAGAACATGCAAAAAAAGCTAGACTTTATCCTATGATGACAAATAAAATAATTGAAAAATCTTGTGAATATTTTAAAGATAAAGATATTACATTTTCTATAAATTTAATGATTGAAGATATTAAAAATGAGAAGACAGTGAACTTTTTATTTTCAAAATTAATAGAAACAAATGTTGCAAATAGGGTAATTTTAGAAATTGTTGAATCAGAAGGAATTGAAAAGTTTGAAGAGGTTGGAGATTTTATAAAAAAAGCAAAAGCTCTTGGATGTAAAGTTGCAATAGATGATTTTGGAACTGGATATTCAAATTTTGAATATATTATAAAACTAAATGTAGATTTTCTAAAAATTGATGGTTCATTGATTAAAAATATTCATGTTAATGACAATATCAGATTAACAGTTTCGACTATTGTAAACTTTGCAAAAGTTCTTGGAATTCAAACTGTTGCAGAGTTTGTACATTGTAAAGAGGTTCAAGATGTTGTTGAATCTTTGGGAATAGATTTTTCACAAGGTTATTTGTTCCATGAACCAGAGCATCTGGTTTAAGTAATCTAGTTTTATTTCAAACTCAACCCAACCCTCTGTTTCTCCAAATCAATACTAATAACTTTAATATTTTTCAACTGTTGATTTATACTTAAAACATCCATTGGGTGGGAGATTCTTTTTTCGCTGATTTGTGAGATATGGATTAATCCATCATTTTTTAGACCAATATCCACAAAAGCTCCAAAATCTGTGATATTTCGTACAACTCCACTTACTAAAAATCCTTCTTTTAAATCTTCTATTGATTTTATATCTTTTGAAAATTCCACTTCATTAAATTCGTTTCTTACATCATAGCCAGGTTTTAAAAGTTCTGTTATTATATCTTTTAGAAGTAAAATAGGGCAGTTTAGCTCTTTTGAAATATCTTCTATTTCACTATCTTTTATCTCTTCTATTTTATATTTTTTTTGTAATTTTTCTACTACATCATAGTTTTCTGGATGAATTGCTGTGTTATCCAAAATACTTTTTCCATCTTTGATTCGCAAAAATCCAACTGATTGTTCATAGGCTTTTGCACCAATTCCTTTTACTTTTAAAAGTTCTGATTTTGTTTTGAAATTTTTGATTTTTTCTTTATGTTCTATTATATTAAGGGCTAGTTTTTCAGAAATTCCTGAGATAAATGAAAGAAGTTTATATGATGCTGAGTTTATATCAACTCCCACTTTATTTACTAAATCCACAGTGACATTTTCTAGTTTTTGCTCTAACTCTTTTTGATTTACATCATGTTGGTATTGTCCAATTCCTAGTGATTTTGGGTCAATTTTCACAAGTGCTGCCATTGGGTCACGAAGTCTTTGAGCTATTGAAATTGCACCTCTTATTGTTACATCAAGATTTGGATACTCCATCATTGCAATTTTTGAAGCTGAATAAACACTTGCTCCTATTTCACTAACAACTGCGTATTTTACATCTAAACTGTTTTCATTTATTAATTTTGAAATAAAGGCTGCTGTCTCTTGTGAAGCTGTTCCATTTCCAATTGCTATTGAATTGATTTTATATTTTTTGATTAACTCTAAAACTATTTTAGAAGAGTTTACAAAATCCTCTTTTGGTTTGGTTGGATATATTACATTTGAAGCTAAATAATTTCCATTTTCATCTATGATTGCAAGTTTACAACCACTCACATATCCAGGATCCATTCCTAAAATCACTTGATTTACAAGTGGAGGAGTAAGAAGTAACTCTTTTAGATTTTTCCCAAAAAGTGTGATTGCTTCACTTGAAGCTTTCTCTTTTAGTAAAGTTAGTGCTTCTCTTTTTAGACTTGGAAGTAGAAGTCTTTTTAGTCCATCTTTATAAGCTTCAAAAACTATCTCTTTTGAACTAGATGCATTTGATGGGATTTTATATTTTTTTATATTTTCTAAAATATAGTTTTCATCAACTTCTATTTTTAGAGTTAACTCTTTTTCATTTACGGCTCGGTTTATTGCTAGAAATCTATGTGATTTTATATATTTTATTTTTTCACTCACATTTGCAACACTTGTATAAACACCTGATTCATTAAAGGTTTTTGTTTTTTTCGTCTCTAATATTCCATAGTTTAAAACGATATTTCTAATCACTTCTTTTGTTTTAAAATCATCTGCATATCTTTGGGCGATAATATCACTAGCTCCATTTATAGCATCTTCTATTGTTAGAACTTCTTTGTTTATAAACTGTTTTGCTTTTTGGTTTATTTCATCAAGTGAATATTTTATTGATTGAATAATATTGCTGAGTGGTTCAAGTCCATTTTCAATGGCACTTAAAGTTCTTGATGATTTTTTATCTTTAAAAGGTGCATAAATATCTTCTAAACTTTGTAAAGTTGTTGCACTGTTTATATGAGTTTTGATTTTTTCATCCAAAAAGTTTCGCTCTTTTAAAATATTTATAATCTCTTCTTTTCTATTTAGAAGTTTTAAAGAGTAGTTATAAATATCTTCAAAATCACGAAGTTGTTCATCTGTGGCATTTGAAGTTAAATCTTTTCTATATCTTGCAATAAATGGAATAGTACAACCATCATCTAGAAGTTTTAAAATATTTTGAATAACAGTTTTTGAAAAAGATGTTTTTTCTTCTAGTAAGTTTATTAGATTATCAGTCAAGAATTACCTCTTTAAAATCACTTCTTGTATTTGTGATTGGTTTATTTGAATTAGCACGTACCGTATAAACAAAAGAGATTTTAGGTTTATCCGAACTATTTTTATTTGCATGATGTAGAGTTTTACAATGAAATAAAACAACATCACCTTTTTGAAGATTCGTATGAACTTTTGTTTTTATAAGTTCAATATTTTTTGGATGAGAATCAAGAAAATTATCAATTTCATCAAACTGCTCTTTTTCAAAAGTGATTTTATGAGATTTTGGAATAAACTCTAAAAGTCCATTGTCTAAATATTCATCACCAAGACTCAACCAAACAGAAACTAAATCATTATTCTCAAAATTCCAATATCTTCTATCTTGATGCCAAAAAGTTCTTGTACTTTCAAATGGTAATTTTGTCATAATTGAGTTATGGTGAGCCAAAGTTAAAACAGGAGTATCATTTAAAATTTGTTTTAAAATAGGTCTGATTTTTTCATTTGTCATCCATTTTTGAAAAATCTCTTCTCTATCGTAAACTTGTCTTAATCTTCGCACTGTGATTTTATCAATATCATTTTGCATATACTCTTGTTCAGTTTCAATTGGAGCAATTTTATTTTCTAAGTGGATTTTTGCTTTTTGTAGAATCTCATCACAAGTTTGTGAATCTGCAAAGTTTTTAAGAACTAAAAAACCATTTTCATGGAACTCTTTTAGTTGATTTTCATCTAATTTCATGGCATCTCTTAATTTTTATAATTTGACGCAATTATAGTAAAAAAAACTTTTTTTTAATTGATAATTGCATTATGCCATTGAACTAGAGTTATTCTTCTTCCGTCAATTACTTTTAAAACTTCATGGGTGAAATATGGATTACTTAAAAATACTACCATATCACCAGCTTTTGGTTTTATTTTTACTTCATTTCCATTTTCATCATAAAGAAAATTAAACAGAAGTTCTCCACCTGTAAAAGTATTATCACTTGTATTTTCATCATAAGATGTTGTAAATAAAACAGTTGTGATTTTTCTTTGATTTGTAACAGGAGTAAAACCTACTAACTCACTATTTTTATACATCATACTTGAATCATCGCTGTGTTTTGCATAAAAAGAGCCTTTTAAATACTCCAAAACTTGAACATCCGTAGAAGTTGTAAGTGCTAATTTGAAATAATCTTCAATTAAAGCTTGATGTTGTAAAAATCTATTTGTATAAAGTTCAAAATGAGTTTTATTTAAAGCATAGATGTTAGTTTTTCTAATCTCTTCGTTTGTAGTTGATTTAATCTCAGGCTTATTTGCTCTTAGTTGAGCTTTTTGTACATCTTCATCTTTTTTTACTTCTTTATTAATTTCATTACACTCACTTTTGTCAAAGAAATTGTTTATGATTAAAAAAGGATAGTCATAATAAGGATTTGGTAATAATTTTGTTTTTATATCCAAATCAAGTAAAAAGTCTGAACAATAAATATTATTGCTAATTTGTGTCATATTCTGCCTTTCATAAACGTTATGTTTATGAAAGTTGCTTAGTAAGATTTATTAAATCACCAAGTACCCAAATGTCTATAATTTTTCCATCTTTAAATTTAAAAAAAGATGCACCACTATAAACTATTTTATTGTTACTTGCTTCATAATCAAATAATTTTCCTGTATGTCTTCCATTGTATAATGCTCTAACTGCTATGTTGTCATCTTCACAAACCATAGTTAAAATACTATGGAATAAATTAGGAATACCAATTAGCATAGTTTTCATATACTCTTTAAATTTTTCTTTTCCTACAACTGATATGTCTAATGAACCATGAAAAGTTATATTGTCATCAAATAAAATATCAATATAATCAGTATTTTGTTTATTCCATAATTCAGTATAATATAATTTCACTAACTCTTTATTAGTCAATTTCTTCATGATTTCCCTTGTGGCTTGAACCGTAATCGTCATTAAAATCATAGTTATCATATTCATCATAATCTACTGTAAATATTTTTTGATAACCTAATTTCTGAAGTTCTTTGTCAATGTTCTCTTCTGTCAATCTATTTTTTACTCTATCCATGATTAATTCAATGTGCTCTTCACTAACATTGTTTGCTCTTAATTCATAAATAATCGCTAAATCCATAATTTTAATCCCTCTAATTAATATATATTTTGATTTTAGTTTTTAAATATTAAGCTTTTTTATCTATATATAGACTACTTAATATATATAAAATTGTTTTAACAGACTTTATTGAAGCTGTCTCCTCGACTGTATGATAACCTGTTGTTGGTATCTGCAAAGTTGTTCCTTGGATAGTTCCTCGAGATTCCATTACAATTCTACCAAGTTCTGTACTTCCAAGAGTAAGTAAAGGTAAATTTTTTTCTTTTCTTACTTTGTTCTTTTCTTGAATAAAAGTATCTTTACAAGAAAAATTAATTTGATTTTTATGACAAAAGTTTTTTAGTTGTTTTAAAACAGGTGATTTAAATCTAGCATTTGCATCTCTATTTCTTAAAACAACTTGTTGAATATCTGCTTCAATTCTACTATCATAAGGACTTGTATCCAAAACTAATAATTCATTTGTAGTAACTTTATTTTTTCTAAACCACTCATAAACATATCGCCAAGATTTACCTGCTTCTTCTTGTGCTGTAAAAAATGCAGTTCCTTGAAATCCATTTTGGTATAAATAGATAATAATAGCTGCACTAATAACATTATCAAGTTGAGCTGAAATTAAATCATCTTCCCTTTTGAGCTTATCGCTAAATGCAATTGGTGTTCCGGGCTGCAAGTGTGACAAACCATCTATTTTAAATACTAGATTATTTACTTCTTCACACATAAAAGCATCGGTAATTTGACCAATTCCCAAATAACTTCCACTCCAAGGCTCATAGGCTTGAACTTGTTGATTTATATATCTTTTTGCAATTAATTGATAAGTCTGTTCAGATAAAGAATTACCTCTTAAGTCAGAACGATTTTTTGCAAGAAAAGCAGCAAATTGGAATTCATTTGGACCTGTACAAATTACTCCATGTCTATCAATATGTGCACTTAACATTCCTTTTGTAGGATGTTTTCCTTGTGCAACTAATAGTCCATCATAATATTGTGTTTTTATACCTATCTCTTCTAGTTCTCTTTTTAAATATAATAAAAAAGAGTGTTCTGCACCAGTTACTGATGGAACCCTTATTAATTGTTTTAATAAGTCAAGAAAATGTACAAAGTTTATAACTGGTTCATTTGTAAATGAATCACCCAATTTATTCTCCTGAAAATTTTAGATAGAATAAGACTGTAGGAAGCTAAATTAAATGCTTTTAGATTTAATACTTATTCTATATTGCAATTATAAACCATAAAAAAAAGAAATATCCTGAAAAAAATCTTAAAAATATTTTCAAAGAAAAAAATCCCTAAAAATGGGCATTTATCCCAATTAAATAAATTCTTCTAATATTTATAACTATTATAATTTAAGTAAATAAAATTAAAAAAAAATAGATTTTAAACTATAGTAAATTAATCAGGATTAATTTTATTTATTTTTTATAAAAATAGGATATAATTTTGAAAATAAAGATATTTAAAGATATTATGATTATCTTTAAAAATAGGAGAAATGAGATGGCAAAAGAGTTATCAGCACTAGAGCAATTAAAAGCTTCAAGAAATCCATTAAGAGTTATTGACGATATATATAAAGAAGCAAATGAAGGAATTCCTTTAAGTGCTGAATATATTGGTTTATTAAAATGGTATGGAATGTACCCTCATGTAAATACAGATGGAACAGAAGATAAAAAATATTTTATGAAAAGAATAAAATTAGTTGATACAAGTATGAATTTAGAGCAATTAAGAGTTATGGCAAAAATTGGTCAAGATTATGCTCAAGGATTAGTTGATTTTACTAATAGACAAAATGTACAATTTCACTACATTCAAATAAAAGATATGCCCGCGATTTTTAAATTATTAGAGTCTGTTGGATTAACTTCAAGAATGGCATCAGGTGATGGACCAAGACCAATTATGACTTGTCCAGTTGGTGGAATTGATAAAAATGAGATTTTTGACGCAAGAGAACTTGTAAAAAGTGTTGATTCATATTTTGATAAAAATGATGATAGATTTTGTAATTTTCCTAGAAAATATAAAATAGGTATTAGTGGATGTGGATGTCATTGTGCATCACATGAAATACAAGATGTTGCATTTACAGCCTTTAAAACTGAAGATGGTGAAGTTTTATTTGATTTAACTATTGGTGGAGGTTTGTCAAAATCTAAGCAAATAGCTACAAGAGCTTCAAGATATGTAAAACCTGAGCAAGTTTTAGATGTTGCCGTTGCCTGTGCAGAGATCTTTAGAGATAATGGAAACAGAGATAATAGAAATAAAGCAAGGGTAAGACACTTATTAAATGACTGGGGAATTGAGAAATTCGTTGCTGAAATTGAAAAAGTAATAGGTTACTCTTTACAAGAAGGTTTAGTTGAGCCAAAAATTACTTCATCTGAAAATAGAAATCATTTTGGAATAAATAAAGCTAAACAAGAGGGTGAATCTTATGTTGGATTTGCTACAAATTCAGGAAGAGTTGCAGGTGAAGATTTCCAAGCAATGTATGATATTTGTAAAAAATATAATGCAGGTGGAATTACAATTACAGCTACTCAAAATTTTATAGTTTATGGCGTAAAAGATGAGGTAGTTCAAAATCTAGCTGACGAATTTGCTAATTTAGGTTATCCGTATATTCCAACTCCATTTAGAGCAAGGTTACAATCTTGTACAGGAAAAGAGTTCTGTAAATTTGGTATTACTGAAACTAAAGAGTTTGCTAAAAAATTCTTAGTTGAACTTGAAAATAAATTCCCTGATTTTACTGAAAATGTAACAATGGCAATTTCAGGATGTGGAAATGGATGTTCTCATCCTCAAATTTCTGATATTGGATTTGTTGGTGCAATGATTAGACATGAGGGTGAAAGAGTTGAAGGTTATGAAGTGTTATTGGGTGGAAACTTAGAAGGAACAGTAAAAAGCAGAATTGCAAGAAAAATTGGTGTAAAAGTTCCAGCAACACAACTTGTAACTTATGTTGAACAATTAATAAATGATTATAAAGCTGATAATTTAGGTCAAAAAACTTTTAAAGATTATTTAGCAGTTTTACAACCGGCTGGTGCAGTTGTTGAGGATAATGATTAGTTTTTATTTTTTTTGTGAGTAGTCTTTTTTAAATACATAGATTCATCTGCTTTTTTTAGCAGAGAATCTAAGCTATCACAAGTTCCACAAGTTGCTATTCCAAAACTACAAGTAACTTTTATTGATTCACTAAAAGTAATTTGAGATAATTGTTCTTCTAAATGAGAAACTATATTTTCACATTGAGACAGATTTGTTTGGGGAAGAATAATTAAAAACTCATCTCCTCCCCATCTTCCAATTGAATCATTTGTTCTAATATTTTTTTGTATTAAATTTGCAATTTTTACTAAAACTTCATCACCTAAATGGTGACCTAATGAGTCATTAATTTTCTTAAAATCATTTACGTCAAAGAAGATAATAGAAAGTTCATTTTTATATCTTTTGGTTCTTTCTATCTCTAATTCACAAAGTTCTTCAATTTTTCTTCTATTAAAGATATTTGTTAAACTATCATTATTTGCAAGTAGTGATAGTTGTTCTTCAACTTCAACTCTTCTTTTTATCTCTTTTTTTAGTTTTAAATTAAAGTATATAAAAATAATCAATAATAAAATAAATGGAATAAGAATTTTTGAAACGAAATAAAAATCTATCTCTTTTGGATAAAAAATAAATTGGTAGCTATCTAAAATATTACTTCTTTCTTCCTTTGAAAATCTGTTGATAGCACTATTTAATATATTTATAAAATGTTGATTTTTTTCTTCAACTTGTAAATAAGCATTAAGTTTATGATTTAAAAGAGTATTGATTTTTATACTATTGAGATGATTTTTATCTATTTTATGAGATATTGTATAAATATTATCAACTAATGCAAAAATTTCATTTTTCTTCAGTTTTACAAGCGCTTCATCAATAGAGTTTAAAGCTATAAAGTTAATATTTGGATATTCCTTTTGTAATGTTGAAATTATTTCTAGATTATCCATTACTCCAATTTGAACATTTTTTAAATTAGACAAATTTGTAATGAAGTTTTTATCATTTTTAGTAACTAGAACGATTGGAATTTGAGCAACAGAGTCACTTAATAAATAACCACTTTTACTCTTCTTCTCAAAGGTATAAACAAATTGAGCTTTAACTGTATTTGAAAAAATATTAAATACTTTATTATCAATAGTCTCTTCTATATTAAATGGTTTTGATAGTTTTTTTGAGATCAAATTCCAAAAATCTATCTCCATTCCAGTTAATTGATTTGTTAATTTAAATGAAAAAGGAATTTGATTATCTTTTACTAAAAGTGTGAAACTATTATTTTCTAAATATTTTATATCATCTTCATTTAGTAAAATATTCATTTTATTCAATATGATAGAATTTGTATCAAAAATAGTATTTTGTGTATTTAATCCTAAAAAACTAAAAAATCTTTTCATCTCATCTATATTTTTAGGATTTATATCACCCAATAATCCTTCATTTATTTTTGATAATTCTTTTAATATTTTACCTTCATAGATTAATGCATCTAAACTTTTATTTTGAGTATTATATTTTTCATATATTAGTTTTGCAGTTTCTTCAATATTATTAAAGGCATATTCCCAACCTTTTAATGAAGCCTTATTAAAATTTTGTACACGAGAAGGATTATTTATTAATTCATTTTGTGAGGTATAAAGAATGCCATCATAAAAATCAAAGTTATAATCATCGGGATTTAATATATTAAATTTAATATTGTTTTTTTCAAGAAAATAAGGTTCATTTGATAAAAAACAAGCCATTGCATCTGTTTTTTTATTTATCAAATCATTTATATCAAATGAGTGTTTTTGTATTGTAATATCATCTAATTTTACTCCTTGAGAAACAATCATTGAATTGATTGCAGCTGAACTTATTGCTTCATCTGTTATCATTAGATTTTTATGTATTAAATCTTTTGGAGTTTGAATATTTGAATCTTTTAGGCTGATAAGAACAAGTGGTGAAGTTTGGTAGATGCTAGATAATAAAACAATATTATTTCCGTTGAATTTATCTATAATAAGTGATGATTTACCAACACCATAAGTAGATTCATTTTCCATAACATTTTTTAAAATATTAGAATTTGAATTAAACTCTTTAATTTCTACATCTAATCCAAAGTCATTATAATAATTTTTTTCTTTAGCTATATAATATCCCGCGAATTGGAATTGATTTAGCCAATCTAAATAAAGTGTAACTTTCTGATTTTCATGGGCAAATACGCTTGTAACAAATAAAATAAATATTAAAATTAATTTTTTTATAAACATGCATTATTCTACAACAATAATTATAAAAATAATATTTTAAATAATAATTTTCTAGTAATTTAAAAAGTTAATATTTCTCCATCATATAAATATTTTATTCTTTGATTTATTTCAAGAGTATCATCAAAACTATGAACAAGTAATTCATTATCATTAGTTTTAATAATTATTTCATAAAAACTACCATAAAAAACAATACTTTTAATAATTGCTTCAAAATCACCATCTTGGCAAATACGAATATGTTCAGGTCTAATATATTTGTTTTCAGAGATTTTTGTCATTTTCCCTAAAAAATTTGCACAATATAAATCAGCAGGATGATGATAAATATCTTTTGCACTTCCTACTTGTAAAATATCTCCACCACTCATAATAGCAATTCTATCTGATAAGTAAAATGCGTCTTCTTTATCATGTGTGATAAATAGAGCTGTTATACCAAAAGATTTTATCATCTCTTTTAATTCAATTCTTAAAAGGGTTCTTAATTCTGTATCGATATTACTTAAAGGTTCATCTAAAAGTAGAATTTTTGGTTTATTAATAATCGCACGTGCTAAGGCAACTCTTTGTTGTTGACCACCACTTAATTCATGGGGGAATTTATTTTCTTGACCTTTTAGTTTTGTTTTTTCTAAAACTTCTTCCAAATCAGCTTTTGAGGCATCACTTCCAAAAGTAATATTTGAAGCAATACTTAAGTGCGGAAGTAGGGCATAGTTTTGAAAAACTACGGCTACTTTTCTATCTTTTGGTGATAGATTGTTCTTTTTTGAAAAGACTTCTTTTCCATCTATTATTATTTCTCCATTATCTGGAATTTCAAGACCTGCAATCATTCTTAAAAAAGTAGTTTTACCACTTCCACTTTTTCCAAGTATTGTAAAAATTTCACCTTCATTAATAGATAAGTTAATATCATTTGCTACGCAAATATTACCTTTACAAAATACTTTTCTTAAATTTTTTATTTGTACAATTTGTTTCATTTTTTTCTTCTCATAAATTTTGAATTAAGTAATATCACGGCAATTGCAGTTGTTCCAACAAGTATTAAACTTGGGAAACCAACTTTATAAAGCATCTCATTACTTGCTAGTTCATAAATTCTAATAGCTAAAGTATCAAAATTAAATGGTCTTAATATTAAAGTTGCTGGTAACTCTTTTGCTATATCTATATATAAAATTAGAAAACCACTGAGGATATATGGTTTCATTAATGGTAAATATACTTTAAAAATATTATTTGATTCACTTTTTCCAAATATTTTTGTTGCATCATCTATACTTGTATCAATTTTACTAAAACCATTTTCAATAGAACCAATACTTGAAGTGAAATATCTAGTAGTATAAGCAAAAATCAAAATAAAAAAAGTTCCACCAAAAATAACATATTCCATTGTTGTATCAACAAAACTACTTATAATTAATAATCCAACTCCAACAACAGCTCCTGGAATAGAATATCCTAACATCGATAGTTTATGTGTAAAATTTCCAATTTTAGATGGATAAAATCTAAGCATATAAACAACAAAAAAAGATAAAAATATTATGATTATTGAAGAGAATATATTTAAACTCAAAGTATTGTAAAGATAATCAAATGTTGTAAAATCTAGGGTATGAATATCTAATATAAACCAATAAATTAACACTAATGTTGGAATAAAAAGTGTAATTGTTGCTATTAAAAAAGAGATTAAAAAAGCAATTAAATTATATTTACCAGTTAATTTTATTTTTGAAGATTTTTTCCCACTAAAAGTAGAGCTAACAAATCTATATTTTTTTCTGATTAAACTCTCTGTCCATAAAATTGCAAATACAAATATAAGTAAAATGATTGCAACATTAATAGATTGAATTAAATCTCCATATCCAAACCAACTTTTGAAAATTCCTACACTAAAAGTTTCTATTCCAAAATATAAAACTGTCCCATAATCACTTAGTGTTTCCATAATTGCTAAAATGCTTCCAGCAAAAATTGCAGGATATGCTAAAGGTAAATAGACTGTAAAAAAAGCTTTTATGGGATTTATTTTATATAAAGATATTAATTCATTAACTGTTGAGGAAACAGAACTAAAAGAGACTTTAGCCATAATATATACATAAGGAAACATTGCGATTCCAAAAATAAATATGGCTCCTGACATATTTAAAATATCAAATCTTGCATTCACATTTCCTAATATATCAGATAATATTCCTCTATATTCAAAAAAACCAACATAAGTATAACCTAATACATAAGCTGGATATGCTAAAGGAAGTACGAATAATATTGCAAATATTTTATCGCCAAAGTATTCAAATCTAGCACTTAAATAAGAACTTATAGTTCCTAATAGAATAACTAAAACAAAAACTCCTAAAACTAAAATAGTAGTGTTGCTTAAATACTCTTTTAATATATTACTAAATAAGAATTCAAAATTGAATTCTCCTTTTAGTATAAAATATAGTAATAGTGCTAATATTGGTAATGATATACCAAGCCCAATTATTGGGGCTATGAACTTTTTGGGTTTATTTATTTCCAATTTGCTTTTGTAGCTATTTCTACAGCCTCTTTAGTATATTTCCCAACTTCATTTAATTGGATACTATCTTCTTTAAATGTACCCCAAGAAGCAACAATTGCTGATGGTTTTGCTTTAGGATTTGCAGGATATTCTTGATTTGCTTCTGCAAAAATCTCTTGAGCTTCTACTGAACTTAAAAATTCAATTAGTTTAATTGCATTTTCTTTATTTTTTGAATAATAAGTAACTCCTGCTCCTGAAATATTCATGTGTGTTCCAGTTGTTTGTTGTGCAGGGAAAAATATTTTCAAGCTTTTTGCTATTTCTACATCTTTCTTATCTTCTCCATTTAACATTACACCTAAATAATAAGTGTTTACAATAGCAATATCTGCATCACCAGCGGCAACTGCTCTAATTTGATCTCTATCTGCACCTTTTGGATTATAAGGGAAATTATTTACAAGACCTTTTGAAAATTCTAAAGCTTTTTCTTCTCCATGATTTGCAATAATTGATGCTAATAAAGATTTATTATAGGCAGCTGTTGATGATCTTGTTATTACTCTACCTTTGAATTTAGGATCTGTAATGCTAAAATAATCACTTAATTCTGCTGGATTAACTTTTTGTGGATTATAAACAAAAATTCTTGCTCTTTTTGTTAATGCAAACCATTCATTATCAGTATCTCTTAAATGAGTAGGTATATTTTCATTTAATATTTTTGATTTAATTGGTTGTAACAATTTTTTTTCTTTTGCTTGATAAAGATTTCCAATATCTGCAGTTATTAATACATCAGCAGGAGTATTTGCACCTTCTATTGTTAATTTTGCAACAAGCTCTTCGGCTTTTGCTGTTATAACATTTACTTTGATTCCTGTTTTGTCTTCAAATTGTTTAATTAATATTTTATCTGAATCATAATGTCTTTGAGAGTAAACATTTACTTCTCCTGATGCAAATAAAGATGAAGCTAAAACAACAGCCCCTAGTGCTAATTTTTTTATCATTTAAATTCCTTTTTTCTTTTTAAATATTCTATATTTGTATAGTAATATCATTTTTCTTTAATTAATCTTAATACTAAGAATGATTATCAAATTAAATTGGATAATTTTTTAAGATAAACAAATTTTATTATTGTTATAATACAAAACTTAAACAAAAGGAAATAATATATATGATTTTAATGATTGATAACTATGACTCTTTTACATATAATATAGTTCAATATTGCCTAGAATTAGGTGCAGATTTAAAGATTATAAGAAATGATGAATTGACTTTAAAAGAAATTGAAGATTTAAATCCACAAAAAATTATAATTTCTCCAGGTCCAGCAACACCAGATGATGCTGGAGTTTGTTTAGATGTAATAAAATATTTTGCTGGGAAAAAACCAATTTTTGGTATTTGTTTAGGACATCAGGCAATTGGGCAAGTTTTTGGCGCAAATGTAGTAAGAGCTAAAAATATGATGCATGGAAAAACTTCTTTAATTAAGGTTGTCGAAGATACAGAAATTTTTAATGGATTACCAAAAGAGTTTACACAAACAAGATACCATTCATTAATAGTTGAAAAAGATAATTTGCCAAAAGAGATAACAGTTACTTCATATAGTGAAGATGATGGTGAAATTATGTCTTTAGAGATAAAAGGAAAACAAATTTATGGAGTACAGTTTCACCCTGAATCAATAATGAGTGAATATGGACATAAGATTATAGATAATTTCTTAAAATTATAAAAAAATGATTACAAACAACAAATATAAATACTATTTTTATTTATCACTACTATTTTTAACATTTATATTGTTGTTTAAGGCAAGTAATTCTCTTAGTATCTCATACAAAGAGGCTTTAAATGTATTTGTAAATACATCAGTTTTATCTTTGATTATAAATTCATCTATATATGTTTTAGGGCAAAATGATATTGCTTTAAGACTTCCCTTTATTCTATTTTATATATTTTCAGCTCTACTTATGTATAAAATTACTGAAAATTATTTTAGATATGAAAGAGATAGATATATTTCCATAATAATATTTATGATTCTTCCTGGTGTTCTTAGCGCATCATTATTAGTAAATAGTGCGATAATTGTGATTTTCTGCACTTTATTATATTTATATTATTATCAGAAGTATAATAAACATTCTTATATCTTATTGCTAGTATTTTTATTTATAGATAATTCTTTTGCAATTTTATATTTGGCACTCTTTTTTTATTCTTTAAAAAACAAAGATACAAAACTTGTATATTTTTCATTAATATTATTTATAATTTCTATGTATATATATGGATTTTCAACAGGAGGAAAACCAAGAGGATTTTTGGTTGATACTTTTGCTATTTATGCAACAGTATTCTCTCCATTTCTTTTTTTATATTTTATATATACAATGTATAGAGCTTGGATTAAAAATGAAAAAACATTAACTTGGTATATTTCAATAACTGCTTTAGTTTTATCATTAATAGTATCTTTTAGACAAAGAGTCTATATAGAAGATTTTGCACCTTTTGTAGTTATTTCACTGCCTTTTATGTTAAAGACTTTTTTTCATGCATATAGAGTTAGACTTAAAGAATTTAGAACTAATTATAATATTCTAGGTATATTAGTTATTATAATGTTATCAATAAATGTAATTTTAACTTTTGTGAACAAACCTTTATATTTGATTCTTCAAAATCCATCTAAACACTTTGTTTATCAATATCATTTTGTGAAAGAATTAGCAGAAGAACTTTCAAATAGAGGTGTAAAATCAGTAACTACGGACAATCTAGAATTAGCTTTGAGATTGAAATTTTACAAAATAGGGCAAGATGATGATTACTTTTTAACCTTGCAAAACTATAATTATCCAAGTGAAAAAATAAGCATTAAATACTATGGTAAGGAAGTTTTTGTTGCTTATTTAATAAAACTAAAATGAAAAAATCATTTTCTATTTTAGAATTGATATTAACAATAACCCTTATAAGCTTTTTATACATAACTTTTTTACCAAAAAATAAGATTAATAATTTAGATGAATTAACAAATAGAATTTTATTGTATATGTCATATACAAGATATATAGCATTAATCGATAATAAATTTGATTTGGATGATTCATTATGGCATAAAAAAAGATGGACTATTAAATTTTTTAGATGTAGAGAAACTGAAGATGGAATATATTATTCAATATATAGTGATAAAAATAAGAGTGGTCACCCAAGTAGTGAAGACAGTTTGAAAGATCCATTAACAAAAAAGAATATTTATAGTTCAAATTATTGTAAAGAAAATAGTTCAAATAGTAAATATGTATTACTAACAAAATATTTTAAAATATCAGATGTTAAAATTTCTTGTAATGAAACTACATCTTTAGGACAAGTTTCATTTGGAAGTGATGGAAAGATTTATTCAAAATTAAGTTCATATGAAAATGAGTCTTCAGAATATGAAATTACTGAACCTTGTAACATTAAATTTATTTCAAAAGATGGTAATAGTAAGGAAATTATATTATTTCCAAGTAGTGGTTATACAAAAATAGATGAATAAGCGGAAAACCCCCAATAGAAAGCTAGTAAAATGGAGGGAATTGGATAAATCCAAAAATTTAAGCCAAATTTCAGCTGTAAGCTCTTGACAAAGAAGAAAAAACCTATTATAATTCCCGTCCAATTTGACTG
>JAQTXB010000025.1 GCA_028688995.1 Aliarcobacter sp. | reverse complement strand
TTTAATTTTTGTTATATTCATTTTCTCAAAATCATTTTTTATAATACTCATATTTAATTTTCCTATAATTTATTAATATTTGTATTGATTATATCAAATTATTACTTTTTTAAATTAAGAATTTATACATTTAGAATAAAAAGTTAATATTTAAAGAATAATCAAATTTCGCTTCTGTTAAAATGAATTATATAAAACTCATCCAAACTAATAAAAAGTATTATTATGAACAGTGGAACAAATATTCAAAAACATCTAGCAGAGCAAACTATTATGTTCGCAAGTATCACAAAATGGATTATTTTATCATCAATAATAGGCGCTTTAATTGGGGCAGTAGTATCATTATTTTTAAAATTCTTAGAGTATTGTGAGGAATCAAGGAGCTTATTGCCTTTTGATTATTATTACACTCTTCCTTTTGCTTTAGCAATTACAGTATTTATTGTGAAAAAATTTGCTCCAAGTGCTGAGGGTCATGGAACTGAAAAAGTTATTGAAGCCATTCATAAAAATTCTGGAAAAATAAATTTGAGTGTTGTCCCTACAAAACTTTTTGCAACGGTTCTAACAATCTTTGCTGGTGGTTCAGTTGGAAAAGAGGGACCAGGAGCTCAAATTGGTGCTTCTTTAGCTTCTTTTATTGCAATGAAATTAAGATTTTCAAATAGAGACAGAAAAAAAATAGTTATTTGTGGAATTAGTGCAGGATTTGCTTCTGTTTTTAACACCCTTAGCCGGTGCGATTTTTGGGGTAGAAATATTAATAGTTGGTGGATTAATGTACGATATTTTATTGCCATCAATAGTTGCTGGTTTTTCTGCTTTTTTTGTTGCAAAAATGTTTGGAATTAATTACACATATTTTTATATAGCATTCTTTTCTAATTTTGATTTTAATTATGTATTAATTTCAAAGGTTATTTTAGGTGGAATATTTTTTGGATTGGTTGCTGATTTTATTATTACAACTTTAAGTGAGTTACATAAGTATATAAGAATGATAAAAATTAATTATATTCTTAAGGCATTTATTGGAGGTGTTTTTATAGTAATACTAACATTAATTGTAGGTGATGAATATTTAGGTTTAGGTTTTCATACCATTAAAGATGCTTTATCTTCAGATGAACTAATTAATGAAACAATTCCTTGGTATACGTTTATATTAAAAACAATATTCACTTCTTTAACTCTTGCTTTTGGTGGAAGTGGGGGAGTTATTACGCCAATATTTTATGTGGGCGCAACAAGTGGAAACTTTTTTGGATATTTAGTTGATGGAAATATTCCACTATTTGCAGCTCTTGGATTTGTTAGTGTATTAGCTGGAACTACAAGTGCTCCAATAGCTGCCATGATAATGTCTGTTGAACTATTTGGAATGAATGTTGGACATTATGCAGCGATTTCAATAATAATTGCCTTTTTAATGACTGGACATAGAAGTGTTTTCCCTTCTCAGGTATTATCAATGAAAAAATCTGAAGCTATAAATTTTAAATTGGGTAAAGAAATCGAAAACACTGAAACCACTTACACCACAAGATTTTTTGTTAATATGCAAAGAATTATTAAGCTTGTAGTTAAACGAAATAAAAAAGATTTAAATAGTGATACAAAGTTATAATTAATAGTTTAAAAGTAGATTTTAGATAGAATAATTCAAAATTAAAGATAGGATAACTGTTTTGAAAAAATTAGTAGGCTATATTACATCATCACTTCCTAATAACAATTTTACAATTGATTTAGCATATAGTATGAAAGAAGCAGGAGTTGATACTTTAGAATTAGGTATTCCTTTTTCTGATCCAGTTGCAGATGGACCAGTTATTGAAAAAGCGAATTTAATTGCTTTAAATAATGGTTTTAAATTAAAAGATTTATTTGAAGTTTCTTCAAAGATTGCAAAAGATATTGATACTTTATGGATGGGATATATGAATCCATTTTATCATTATGGAATGGAAAAAATACTTCAAAAAGCTGATGAATATAATATTCAAGGTACGATTATTCCTGATCTTCCTTTTGAAATGGCACAAAATTTTGATTCATTATTTGAAAAATATAATAAAGCAAATATCTCTTTTGTTGCACCAACTGATAGTGAAGAGAGAATTAAAACTATAATATCAAATTCAAAAAAGTTTATTTATATGGTTGCTTATGCTGGAATTACAGGAAGTGGTCAAAAAGAGGATTTATCTTTAGTAATTGAAAATGTAAGAAAATACTCAAACACACCTTTATACATCGGTTTTGGTGTTGATGAAAAAAGTTGTAAAGAGAAAATTATTGGTGTTGATGGTGTTATTGTTGGAAGCGCATTTGTAAAACATATCATTGATGATAGTTTATCAAATGATGAAAAAATTAAAAAAATCTCTGCAATTGCAAAAGAGATTAAAGAAAAAATAAACGAATAATTATGCAAATGCAAAATCCAGATATAGAATTTTTAGAAGAGAATAGAAATTGTTCTTATTTTGAAGATAAGATGTCGGATATTAGATATAAATATATCTATTCATGTTCTACTTCTGCTTATCAAAATATGTTAGAGAGAGGTTGGAGAAGATTTGGACGAATGCATTTTGTTCCTGAATGCAAGTTTTGTAATAAATGTGTTTCTATGAGAATTGATGTGGCAAATTATAAATTTTCTAAATCAGAAAAAAGAGTAATTTCAAAAAATAAAGATACAAAACTTTATATTAGACCACCATCTATTACAATGGAACATTTGAATCTTTATGATAAATATCATAGATTTATGAATGATAAAAAAGATTGGCCATATACTCCAATTGAACCAGAGGATTATCTAAAATCTTACGTAGAAGCTAAAGAAGATTTTGCAAAAGAGTTTTTGTATGTAAGAGATGATAAATTAATAGGCGTGGCATTAGTTGATATTTTACCTAAATCTATCTCAGCAATTTACTGTTATTATGACCATGCTTATTCTGATTTATCTATTGGGAAATTTTCTATATTAGCACAAATAAAAATTGCAAAAGAGTTAAATATTCCTTATATTTATTTAGGTTATTGGATTAAAGATCATTTTTCAATGGGATATAAAGAGGCATATTCTCCTTTTGAAGTATTAGAAAATAGACCTAATATTTATGAAGAAGCACTTTGGAAAAAAAATGAAGTATAATATTATTGTTATTCTAAGTGCGGTAATTTGTGCTATAATCTCAATGTTTATAAGTTATTATTTAGTGTTTTTTGCATTAGGTAAAGAAAGTAGTTTTTTTAAAATTGCTCAGTTTATAGTAGCAATAGTATCAATAACAACATTTTATGCACCAATAAAATATATTTTAATGAAATATATGAATATAAAAGAAGAAAGAGAAAAAGATGATTAAATATATAGTTTCTTTTTTATTACTTATTAATGTACTATTTGCAGAAGATAAAGTATTAAATAATCAAGAAGTAAAAGAGAACATACCTTATAATCCAAATGTGGATTGTTTAATTTTAGAAGATGAAAATTCTATTATATGTAAATTTGAAATAATTAGAGAAGATAAAGAACAACAAATAATTATTAATTGGATTAGTCCAACAGGTGAAATTTCAAGAACAAGAGAGATGTTAATTCCAGCAGGTGATAGTTCAGCTTATGACTATAGATATATTGATGGTAGAGAAAATGGTAAATGGAATTTTAAAATAACTTATCAAGGAAAAGAGTACGTTTCTCAGTTTGAATTGAAGTAAATCTTCAGTTCGAATAAATAGGTTTTTGAATAAAAAATAAGTGAAAAATTGCTTTTAGCAATGCAAGAAACAAAATCCTATAAATAGGATTTTGCTTTTACAAATCAAAGATATTATAATCTTGATTCGTATCTTCTTATAATCTCATTTTTTCAAGTTTCTTAAAGTTAAATCAACCCCTCTCAAAACCCTTTACAATCGAACTTCTTTATTATATAATAAACTCATAGTTAAATCAACTTAAATCAATTTCTACCTTATGTAAGTAGAAATGAAGTAGAAATATTTAGGGCTAAAAATGATTAAAACAAATAAAACGGGTGTTTATTATAATTTATTAGAAGATGGTGATAAAGTTTTTTATTTTACTTACAATGATATAAACGATAACAAAAAAAAGAAGTGGGTAAAAGTTGGTAAATATTCAGATGGAATAAGAGAAATAAATGCTTTTAATCTTAGAGCTGAACAATTATCAATGATGAAACACGGTACAGATATAACAGCAATAGCAAATAAGAAAAAAGTAAATATTACAACTTATGATGATTTAGCACAAATTTATTTTAATGATAAAAAAGTAGATAAATACAGAATCAATAAATATGAACTTCATATAAAGCCAAGTATCGGAAACAAAGATATTAAATCTATCACTAAAGATATGATAAAAAAGATTTTAGATGATGTAGTTACAAAAGGTAGGGCAAACCAAACAGTAAATACAATTAGAGAGCTTACGGGTGCAATATTTAATCATTCTATAAAAGAGCATAACTTACAATTAATTAACCCGTGTAATGGAGTTAAACGGCTAAATGTTGATAATGGTAGAGAGAGATATTTATCAACAGAAGAAATAAAACTATTAAAAGAACATTTTAAAGATAATTTCCTTTTAACTCTATTTCTTGATTTATCACTTCAAACGGGTGGAAGATTTGAAACAATACTATTAGTACAAAAAAAAGATATTAACCTTACAAGTGGAACTATTACCCTTTACAATACAAAAACGAAAACAACTTACACGGGATTTTTACAAGATGATTTAATAGAGCTATTAAGTGATTATCTACCAAAATTAAAAGCAAATGATTATCTTATAAGCTATGAAAATGAACATCATATAAAATTAAATCAAAGCCCCATTAAAAATAGAATACAACCAATATTAAATAAATTGTTCAATAGTGGATTAAGTGCTGATGATAGTAAAAACCGTGTAGTAATTCATACATTTAGACACTCTTTTGCTTCACACCTTGCAATTAATGGAGTGCCTATTTTTACTATTCAAAAACTAATGAATCATAAGAAAATAGAACAGACTTTGAGATATGCAAAACTAAGTCCTGAGAATGGAAGAAATGCTATACAAGGACTTTATAGATGATTAATTGCTTAATTGAAACAATAGCAGAAGAGAATAAGATTACAGTTATAACAAAACTTGATGATATAACAAAACAATATCTAAAAGAGCATATCAAAAAATCTATTTTAGAGAAATATGAATATCCTCATAATCAATATTTAGAAGAAATGATTAATATACCTATTGAATGGTTTGAAGATGATTTACAAGCAATAAATTACATTCAATCAATCGATTATACAATCAATGATAAGTTTTATGAAAAACTAAAGGAAGATTATTTTGATAGTGAAGATGATAGCCTTTGTGACTGGGAAGATGAGTTTGAAAAACCAAAAGAAGATATTCGATTAAATAGATATACATTAACTGATTTTATTGATATTAGCTTTATTGATGGTATTGATTTGATGGTAGAGCAGTTTGAAGAAAATTATAAAAATTTCCCACATTTAGAACTTTATAAAGAATCAATAAAAGAGACTTTAGAAATACACTATAAGTATAAAAATAGAGAGATAAAACCAAAGCAATATAAGAATAAAGAAGAAGCTATAAGAGATATTTTTAATTTAAATAAAGAGCCTTTAGACTATGCGAATATTAAATTAAGAAAAGATTTAAAACCTTTAACAAAAAGGGAAATTAATCTTATATCAGCTCATATAATTCTAACGCTAAATAAAAGTTTACAATTAGATTATAAAGAGAAAATATCAAATGACTATAATATTAAGAATAATACACCTGAAATCAATCAAAGACTTTTAAATAATAGCTATGATGTAATTATTAATGAATTAAAAAAACTATCAAATACAAATGATATTATTAATTTATTAGAGAATGAAAAATCATTTAACTATAATTTATTCACAAATGGGAAAAAACTATCTAAACTTAAATCTAGTAATCATTATATGAGTTTTTTATACAAATGTAATTCTGTTTATACGGGTAATGATTTAATTGTATTTCAGGAGTTTGTAGAGGCTTTAATAAGTGGGTATATGCAGTATTTAGAATTTGAAAATAAAGAACAAAAAATTAAACACTATAATCAAGATTTAGAAGTTCTTACAAGATACAATAATTCAAATGAAAATGATAAAAATATTCAAGAGTTAGAAGATAAAATTAATTTTTTATCAATTTTAAAGCCACATCAAAAGTTTATACCATTTAAAGAATTATCAAACAGATTAGAGATAGATACAAATCAAATATCAAACTACATAACAAATATTTTAAATAATGGAACACATAGAAATACTATCAAACAAAATTTTGATACTTTAAAAACATTACCTAGAGAGATTTGTATTAGTAAATTTTAATACATTTTTCTTTTAATTCTTACCATCACAAAACTCTCTAAATTTCAATAAAAACTTACCTATTTAAAATTAATTCATCTTTGTAAAATACTTCTTAAGTTTAAACTAATGAGATAAAATCTTTTAATTATCTTATTGCCACCCTTTGGCTAAGGGCTTATATCTGAAAGGATATTGAAGGCAAACAATGAAACCTTTAACTGATGAACAAAAAGAAATTTTTTCTTTAATGTTACCCGTATATGGTGCAAGTGTTACACAAAAAGCATATTGTAAAATTTTAAATATCTCTTTAGCAACAGCTTATAGAATGAGAGAGCAGGGGATAGGTGCTTCATATAAGAAGTTAGATAGTAATTCAAAAAATGGAACAGTAGTCTATCCACTTCAAGAAATAGTTAGATATTTGACTGAATCAAATATTAAAACAGCTTAAGAGGTGCATAATGGAAAATAGAAAATCAAGCTATTTAATCATAGCACTTAATAAATTGTTAGATGGTAAATCATTATCTTATATTGAGAACGCAAAAAATTCTAATCAATACTTTTGCACTATAAAAAATCACGGGATTGAGTTAATAGAGGTTAGTAAACCAAATTTAACTAATAGAGGTTATCATCTTGATAGAAGATTGAATCTAACAGCAGAAAATATTGAAAGAGCAGAAAATTATCTTTATAGCTTACAAGGTATAAAAGATAGAAAAGTAACTAAAAATCATCAAGAACGAAAGCCGACAAATAAGGCAGATAGATGAAGTTAAAATTAGATGGTAAAAAAGTAACTCCAAGAGCCTTTTTATAAGGCTTTGAGAGTGATAATATAAAAGCTATTTTGTATCATTTCCTTAATATACATTTCTCTTAACTTCAAATTACAAAGAAATAACTATTTTTCTTAATAGTGTAGGACTTGATACAATTCGCTTTTTAATACCATCTAAAACACTTCATAAGTTTTTGATTGATAATGATTTAGTTATAAAAGATAATAGTAGAAATTTTATCATAAATAGATATTTTGAAGAAAAAGAGATTAAACAAAATAGAGATTATGAAGTAAAATTTGTTGAAGTTGGAAACATAAAAAATCTAAGTGGCTATTGTTTAATCAAAACCAATTTAGAGAGTATTTCAATTTCCAAGAGTAGAAAAAAAAGTAAAAATCATTATAGTGAAGTTATATTTGCTGGACTTCGACAGCCTACTAAAAATATAAGTTTAAGTACCTATGAAACACTAAGTTTATTTATAAAGCGTTTTAAGGTTAGTGATTTAGATGTTTGTTATGATGGATTAAGTGAATTGGAAATAAATGATAATACTTTGAATATGTATAGGTTTCTATTCAAAGATTATATTAGTAATTTTAAAGATACGCTAATTGAAAAAACATCATTTTATATTAACACTCCATCAAGTCCGTTAAGTGATACAGATTATTTTAAAAAGATACTTGTATATGATAAATATTTAAAAGAGAGCAGATATAAAAATCTTAATGATGAATTAAAGAACTGGAAAAGATTAGAAATAAGAGTTAATATAAAATTCAAATTTAAAGATTTTCTACTTGATGATTATATTGCAGATATGCAGAACATAGCAACAAAGTATTTTAATACTCTTTTATTTAGTTATGAATATTTAGAATTACAAAGTAATCTTTTAACAGATAGAAGAACTCACAAAAACAATAATTTAGAGCTTTAGAGATTAATTCTCTTTAGCTTTAAACAAAGAAGTAAAAATCAATAACTTTTATTTAAATAATGTAAGATAACTATTTTATAGTATAATACAGCTAACTTATACTAAAAAGGTTAATTGATGATTATAGATATTAATGATGAACTATTCCACAAAGTAAAACAAATTGTAAAAGGTAGAAATCTAACTTTATTCAATGAATTAGAAGAAATCAAGCCACTTGATACAGTTGCAATAACTCTAACAGATAATACACTACAACAAGCCCGTGAAATTAAAACTCAAAGAATTAAACAATCTATCAAAGAAACAATTAAAAGCCTTAATAATCAAAATATAAGCGTTACTAAGTACAAAATAAATAAATTAACTGGAATATCTTTTATTACATTAAACAAATATTATGATGATATTTTAGATGAGGTTACAAATGGAAATGAATAATAAACAAAGAGAATTTATTTTATTAAGAGCTGATGGAATAAGCTTTGATAAAATTGCTACTCAATTAAAAGTTTCAAAAGCTACACTTATTCAATGGAGTAAATTATTTGAAAATGAAATAAAAGAAATTCAATTTGAAGCATTTATAAAAATAAAAGAGATACACAGTTTTAATACTCAATCAAGATATAAAACACTATTAGAACAATTAACAATCATAGATGATGGAATTGTAAATGCTGATTTTTCAAAAGCAACTATAAAAGATTTATATACAGTAAAGAATGATATTTTATTACAACTGGATAAGATAGAAAGTAAAATAAAAACAAATGCAAGAGTAACAGTTACTAATGATTTTGGATTAACTGAAAAACTGGAATTAAAATTAAATGAAGTTTGAGAGTATTAAGCCACTACCAACAAGAATAAAAGCATTAAAACCACTTACAAAAGAGAAATTTAAAAGAGGTAAATATTTATCTCAAATAGAAATGATTTTATATTCTACTAACTTATGTTATTACGCTTCAAGAATTCTACATAATGAAATCATAGTTAATAATAGAGAAATGATTTTAAATAGTCTTATGATGGAAATATACAGACTTTATAAAATATTATGTAATGAGAATTGGTATACCTTTGATACAGCACTTACTCAAAAAGAAGTAAATGAGAATTTTAAACTATTTGGAATTACTAAAAAAAGCTTAGAACATTAAAAACTATTTAGAACTATTTTTATACTGAAAAATGATGTTTTTTGATGTATGGGTAGAAATGAGGTAGAAATGAGATTCAAAAATAAAACTTAAACAAGGGCATAAGCCCCTATTTATCGATATAATCAAAATTCTATAATCTTGATTCGTATCTTCTTAACATATATAATCTTTTTAACATTTTCTTTCTAGCAGAAATTTTTTGTTTTTTTCTGATCTCTGTCATCGGCTCGAAATATCTTCTTGCTCTTGTTTCAGTTACGATAAGATTTCTATCACATTGTTTCTTAAATCTTCTATAAGCTTCGTCAAAAGATTCGCTATCTTTAACTTTAATGCCTGGCACTAAAATCACCCACTTTCTTTTTAAAATTTTTAGGAGCCGATTATATTTAAAGTTTACTTAATCCTTATTTAACTTTAACAAATATTAGATTATAATTGATTTTTAATACAAAGGAATATTTTGAATTTAACACACTTAGATGATAATAATAGACCTAAAATGGTTGACGTTTCAGATAAATATGAAACAAGAAGAGTTGCAATTGCATCTGGCGAAATTACAATGAGTGATGAAGCATTTGAGGCAATTATTTCAAATACTACAAAAAAAGGGCCGGTTTTACAAACGGCTGTAATTGCTGCAATCATGGGTGTGAAAAAAACAAGTGATTTAATTCCTATGTGCCATCCTTTATTGTTAAGTGGAATAAATTGTGATGTGGAAGAAAAGCCTGAATTACCTGGATTTAAACTAATTGTAACAGCTAAACTTAATGGACAAACTGGCGTTGAAATGGAAGCTTTAACTGGTGTTTCTATTGGTTTATTAACTATTTACGATATGGTAAAAGCTATAGATAAATCAATGGTTATTTCTAATGTTCAATTAGAAAAAAAATCAGGTGGTAAAAGTGGTGATTTTATTAGAGAGGATTTAAATAATGATTGATTTAAGTAAAGAAAAATTAGAACTAAATTATCCATGTTCTTGGGAATATAAATTAGTTGTATTAGAACATATTGATATTCACATCACTGTAAAAGATGTGATTTTAAGTAGAGAACACAAAGTTAAAGAATCAAAAGTTAGTAGTAAAGGTAAATATAAAAGTTATACCCTTGAACTTTTAGTACATAATGAAGATGACAGAAAAGAAATTTATAAAATGTTAGGTGACCATTCTAATATTAAAATGGTTTTATAATTAATTAGTATCTTATTCGTAAGATACTAATTCTTGTTTGAATTTTTCTTGATTTAATTTTTTACAAGCAACTTTATAGTGTTTCTCAATTGTTTCTTCATCATCTTTTACAAGAGTTTTAATCTCATCAATAGATTTTCCTTCTTCAAAAGCAACAAATATTTTATACTCTTTTTTTGTAAACTTTCTTTTTAACACTTCTTTTAATTCTTCATCATCTCTTAATGTACCAACTAATTTGTCGATATGTTTTAGTAAAGAGTTTGTAAAATTCATCTGTTTCCTTTTATTTTGTTAACCAATTTTCAATTGATTTTATATCATTATAAGAAGTCATATCAAGCATAATTGGTGTAATTGATACATAATTTGCTTTTATTGCTTCAAAGTCACAATCTTTATTTTCTGAGGGTTTCCAAAGTAATGGATGTAATCCAATCCAATAATATTCTTCACCTCTTGGATTTAGATGTCTATGGGTGTCATTTCCATACTCTCTAAAACCTGCTTTTGTAACTTTTATACCTTTACAATCTTTGGCTTTGATAGGTGGAATATTAACATTTAAAAACTTTCTTTCATCTAATGGGAAATTTTTATCTAATATTTTACTAACAAGTTCAGCAATTACAATTTTTGCAAGTTCAAAATCCCAATTATTTTCTATATCACGACATCTATCATTACACACTTGAGAGATTGCAATTGCTGGAATTCCATGAATTACAGCTTCCATTGCAGCCGATGCAGTTCCACTGTAAGTAATATCTTCACCCATATTTGCACCAATATTTATTCCACTAATTACTAAATCAGGTTTATTTCCTTCTTTGAATAAATCACTTATTGAAATAAACACACAATCAGTTGGACTTCCATCATCAACTTTATAAAAATCATCTTCAACACAAACCATTCTTAATGGTCTATCTAGTGTTAATGAATGACCACATGCTGATTTATTTTTTGCTGGGGCAACAACAGTTATTTTTGAAACAGGTTTTAAGGCTTCTATTAAAGCTTTTAATCCCACCGCATCAAAACCGTCATCATTTGTTAGTAGGATATGTTTCATGCTACTATATATACTCCTTCTAATTGATGTATTAGATTTTCCACTTGAGATGTAACTTTAAAACCAGTTTCTAGTTCTAGGTCTGCAAGTTTTGATTTAATTAAAAGTTTTAATTCTCTTTTTCCTTGATTATTTGCCACAATTTCAAATAGTTTGTACATTAAATTTTCATCATTTGAAAAAGGAATTGCTATTGTTAATGGTGGTTCAACAACTTCTTTTTGTTTAGTTTTGATTTTTTCATTTTTTGCTTCTTTGATACTCTCTATTTTTAGAATATTCATTCTTGTAAAATTCTCATCTTTTGAGATTCTTACTTTAAAAGCTATTGGTTCATCTAAATCATAATCTTCTTTTAACTCTTTTAATCTATCTTCAAAAAGCATAAGTTCGATTGTTCCATGGAAATCCATGATAGTTGCAATTCCAAATTTATTGCCTTTTTTTGACATTCTTTCAGCAATATTCTCAATTTTTCCTACAAATAAAGCTTGGCTTCCATCTTCTAGTTCATCGATTTGAGATGAAAGAGTGTAATTGATTTTATCAAGTTGCTCTCTGTACTCATCTAGTGGGTGACCAGAAACATAAAAACCTAAAGAAGCTTTTTCCAGTTCCAAAATTTCTTTTGCTTCAAACTCAGGAAGATGTTCAAGTTCAATATCAATTTTTGTAAGTTCATCACTATCTCCAAATAAAGAACCTGTCGCCATTTTTTTAGCAACTGCAGCTTTTCCAACAGTTTCAACAATTTTTTCTATTTGATTAAGTAGAGCTTGTCTTGAATATCCAAAACTATCAAATGCTCCAGCTTTTGTTAGGGATTCAATTACTCTTTTATTTACTTTACTTCCATCAATTCGTGAAATAAAATCTGGTAAATCTGTAAATAATCCACCTTCATTTCGGGCTTTTAAAATAGAGTTAATAGCAACATCTCCAGCACCTTTTATAGCACCCATTCCAAACATTACAACTTCTTTGTCATCTATTTTTTTAGCTGAAAATACTAAATCAGATTTATTAATATCTGGTGGAAATAGATCAAGTCCCAATCTTTTTACTTCATCCACATATTTTACAACTTTATCTGTGTTGTCTTTTTCAAGGGTTAATAAAGCTGCCATAAACTCAGATGGATAATATTTTTTTAGATATGAAGTATAAAAAGTTACAAGAGCATAAGCTGCTGAGTGTGATTTATTAAATCCATATCCAGCAAATTTAACAATCAGGTCAAATAGTTCTTCACAGTGAGGTTTTTGATAACCTTTTTTAACTCCACCATCTGCAAATTCGCCTTTTAATCTGTCCATCTCTTCTTTGATCTTTTTACCCATTGCCCTTCTTACTAAGTCGGCTCCTCCAAGTGAGAAACCTCCAATAGTTTGAACGATTTGCATAACTTGCTCTTGATAAACAATAACTCCATAAGTTGTTTCAAGAATAGGTCGAAGAGGTGCATCAAATTCATCATAGAAGTAGTTAATTTCAGCACGACCATGTTTTCTATCAATAAAGTCATCAAGCATTCCCGATTCCATTGGACCTGGTCTATAAAGTGCAAGAACGGCGATAATATCCTCAAAATTTGAAGGTTTTAGTCTTTTACATAAATCTTGCATACCATCGGACTCAATTTGGAATAAGCCCATTGTATTTCCAGTTTGAATCAGGTCATAAACACCTTTATCATTTACATCAGCTGTGATAAAGTCTACACGTTTTCCATGTCTTTGCTCGATTAATTTATTTGCTTCTTCAATAACAGTTAGGGTTTTTAAACCCAAGAAGTCGAATTTAATTAAATCCACATCTTCTACGTATTTACCATTATATTGAGTAGCAAGAGTATCTAGTCCTGAAGGTTTAAAAAGTGGAGTTTTTTTCCATAAAGGCTCATTTGAAATAACAACTCCAGCTGCGTGAGTTCCTGCATTTCTATTTAATCCCTCTAATGCTAAAGCATATTCCCAAACTCTAGCTGCTTGCGGATCTGCATCACAAAGTTCTTTTATTTTTGGTTCTTTTTCATAAGAACTTGTAAGATTAATTCCTAATTCATCAGGGATTAATTTTGCCATTGCATCAGCTCTTGCGTAGGGCATATCAAGAACCCTCGCAACATCTCTAATTACCCCTTTTGCAAGAAGCTTACCAAAGGTAATAATTTGAGCAACGTTTGCACGACCATACTGTTGAACAACATAATCAATTATTTCACCCCTTCTTGCTTGACAAAAGTCCATATCAATATCGGGCATTGAAACCCTTTCTGGATTTAGGAATCTCTCAAAAAGTAAGCCATAAGGAATAGGGTCAATATCTGTAATTTTTAAAGAAAAGGCAACTAAACTTCCAGCAGCTGAACCCCGTCCTGGACCCACTGGAATTCCCATTTTTTTTGCAACAATTACGAAATCCCAAACGATAAGCATATATCCTGGGAATTTCATATTATTTATGATTTCAATTTCTACCTCAAGTCTATCTCTATATTCTTGATGATGTTCTCTAGGTACTATTTTTAATCTATCTTCAAGACCTTTTCTACATTCATGCATAAATAATATTTTGTCATTTTCTAAAGAGTATTCAAGTTCTGGTTCAGGCAAGTTTAGATTAGAATCTACAGATTTTTGTCTTGTAAATTTAAAATTTGGAGGAGTTGGGTTTCCTAGTTTTATTTCAAGATTACATTTATCAGCTATCTCTTGAGTGGCTTCAATGGCTTCAGGAATATCAGCATAAAGTTTTGCTATTTGTTCTGGAGATTTCAAATAAAATTCATGAACACTATGTCTTAATCTTTTTGGGTCATCATAAAGTTTATTCATTGCAATACACATAAATGCTTCGTGAGCATCGGCATCTTTTTGCTCTAAATAGTGAGTGTCATTAGTGGCAACTACTTTTATTCCTGTCTCTTTTGAGATTCTTAAAATCTGGTCATCAACAAAATGTTGGTCACCAATTCCATGTCTCATAATCTCTAAATAAAAATCTTCACCAAAAATCTCTTTATATTCTAAAGCAATTTTTTTTGCTTCTTCATAACCTTTTGCTCCGTTTTTTACATTTCTTTCACTTTGAGTGTTTAAATGCCAATTTACTTCACCTTGTAAACAAGCTGCACTGCAAACTAAACCTTCAGCATTATCTCTTAGAAGTTGTTTGTTGATTCGGGGATAATAATAAAAACCAAACATATAAGCTTGAGAACTTAAGAACATTAGATTTTTGTAACCAACATCATTTTTGGCATATAAACAAAGGTGGAATCTTTGTCTATTTGTTTTATCACCTATATCTTCACTATTGTGAATATAAGCTTCCATTCCAATGATTGGTTTTATTCCTTCTGCTCTCATGGCATTGTAAAAATCAATTGCTCCAAACATATTTCCATGGTCAGTCATAGCAACGCTAGTCATTCCCATTTTTTTAACTTTTTTTGCTAAGGGTTTTATCTTATTTGCACCATCGAGTAGGGAATATTCTGTATGTAAATGTAAATGGGTAAATTTTGGTGTATCAGACATAATATAAATCTTTTTAGTTTTTTATTTATAGTATATCTAAAAAATGATTTTGCGCCTCTTTAATACCTAATTTAAAACACTCTTCAAGCTCTTGAAAAGTAAATAAAGAAAAATTCCTAATATGTGGACTACCTAAATAGTAATTAGTATTTTCAACGGAGTGTTTATGATTTTCATGGAGTTGTTTAAATAGAGATTTTTTGATTTTTTTCATAGTTGTTGGTTTTTTAACTATAGAATTGTGCTCTTTTGCAAATAAATCAACACTGTAAATGTCATAATTTTTGTTTTGAAGAGGTTTTATAGGAATATTATCAAATAATCCACCATCAATTAGATACATTCCTTCATAACTTACGGGCTTAAAAATAGGAACTAAAGCACTTGAAGCCATACATAAAGTAACTGTATCTCCACTATTGAAATAGTGTAGTTCTCTTTTTTTTAAATCATAGGCATTTACCCAAACAGGTTTTGGAATATTTTCAAGTTTTGCTATTGGAAGAAGTTCTTTTACAATTTTATTAGAAGTATCAATTCTTAGTAAACCATTTCTAAAATAGTTAAATTTTAAAGCTTGTCTTAACTCTTTTGAGGCAAAGATTTTTAGTTGTTCCTTTGCTGTTATTCCACTAGCATGGGAAGCACTAATAATTGCTCCAATAGATGAGCCACTATAGGCTTGGATTTCAATATTATGTTGTTCGCAAAAATCTAATACACCTAAATGAAAAGCACCACGTGCTGCTCCACCACCAAGGGCAAGAGCTAAGTTATTTGTTGGAATGTTCATCTATTGTATCTTTATCTAACCAATTAATTATCATAAATTCTCCATCAAAAGTTTCAACAATTGCTGTACAAGATTCAACCCAATCTCCACAATTTAAATATTCAATTTTTTCAATATCTCTAATTTCAGCTTTATGAATATGCCCACAAATAATACCATCATAGCCTTTGTTTTTTGCATGATTTGATAAAACAGTTTCAAAGTCATTTATAAATGAGACAGAGGATTTTACACTATCTTTTATATATTTAGAAAGTGACCAATATTTTTTAATACCAATAGTTTTTCGAATAAAATTTAGTACGGCATTTAGATGTAAAAGTAAGTCATAACCATAATCACCTAAAACTGCTAACCATTTCTTTGTCATTGTAATAGAATCAAAAAAGTCACCGTGGGTTACGAAGTATTTTTTCCCATTTACTCCAATATATTCTAAGTCATTAGTAATATTTAAAGAGTTTCCTAAAAGTAAAGGAACAAAAGGTCTTAAAAAGTCATCATGGTTACCTGTAATGAAAGTTACTTTTGTACCTTTTCTAGCTTTTTTTAGGACACGTTGAATAACATCTGAGTGGGATTGTGGCCAAACTAATTTTCTTTTTATTGCCCAACCATCAATAATGTCACCAACTAAAAATAGTTGTTCGCAGTTATTGTGTTTTAGAAAATTAAGAAGAACTTTTGCTTTTGAAAAACGAGTTCCTAAATGTATGTCGGATATAAAAATGCTTTTGTATTTCATAAAAGCATTTTAAATCCTTTTGATTACAATTTATCGACAATTTAAATTAATTATCTAAAACCAACAAACCATTTTTTACACTAAAAAAAGTTTCTTCATCACAAAGAATATTTACAATTTCAAGTGCAAAAGCCATTGCAGTTGCTGGTCCTTGAGAAGTAATTACATTATTATCAATCACAATTGCATCATTTGAATGATAACCATCAAGTCTAATTTTTTGCTCAAAACTTGGATAACAAGTGAAATTTTCATTTAAAACATCTGCTTTATGTAAAGCATAAGGCGCTGCACAAATAGCTGCAATTTTTTTATTGTTTTGTTTAAACTCTTTAAGTAAAGATTGAACTTTTTCATTATCTGCTAAAGTAAAAGCATTTGGAAGACCACCTGGTAAAACTATCATATCAAAGTCATCACACTTAATGTTTTCAATTGTTGTATCTGCAATGATTTTTATTCCATGTGCTCCAGTTGTTTCTAAATCTTCAACACCTGCAATTGAAACTTTTATGTTTGCTCGTCTACATATATCAATAATTGTAACTGCTTCAATCTCTTCAAATCCATTTGATATAGGTATTATAATTTTTGCCATTAATTTTCCTTAAAATTTTGATTGATTATATATTATTATGATTTAAATCTTAAACCTTCTTAATATAGGATATAATCATTCAAGAATATCTAAGCTAACTTTAAATAGAATTTAAAGAATTATGAAAAGGGGTTTTTAATGTCTAAAAGTATTTTTAAGTTAAGCATATTAGCAAGTTCTATGTTGTTTTTCATCACTGGGTGTACTGTTGTTAGAGATGATGCTATCTCAAAAGAGTATAACAAAGTACAAACTACAAAAAAACATTTAGAAGTTGCTGCTGAAATGCAAAAAGATGTAACTACTCAAAATACATTAGAATCAACTATCGCTTCACTAGCCGCTCAAATGTTAGAAAATAAAAAAATGGATACAACAAAACCTGTATTAATTACTTCTTTTGTTAGACTTGATGAGTTCAAGAAAACTACTGAATTTGGAAGAATCGTAAGTGAAAGTTTAATTAATGAACTTTCAAATAGAGGGTTTGACATTACTGAGTTTAGAGGTCAAATGGCTGTTTCAATAAATGACGAAGGTGAATATTTTATTTCAAGAAAACCCCATGAATTAAAAAATAAAATACCTAATACTTACGTAGTTGTAGGGACTTATTCAAGACAATTAGGTAAAATTATGTTAAATGCTAGAGTAATTGATAACATTACTGGTAAAATTATTACAAGTGCAAGAGCTACTTATATTCATGGTGTAAAAGATGATTGTATTATCTTCAAAGATTGTGCACCAGCTAGAACTATAAATCTTGTAAAAGAACGATAATTATAATGACTTTTAATTTTTTAGGAAAATTGAAATATTTAACTATTTCAATTTTCTTAGTACTTTTTTTAACTTCTTGCTCATACAAAAATCCACTTATGGGAACAAATAATTTTTACTATTTAGCTTCAAAATTAACTGATGAATCTGCAAGTAAAATCAAAAAGAATTTATCACCGCAAGATGTTGTTTTAGTTTCAGATTTTGTTAATTTAGATAAATTAAAGAATAAATCACAACTTGGATTTTTACTTTCGAGTATGTTAAAAGATAGTTTAGTTTCTCAAAACATTATTGTTAGAGAGATTGAACTTGGAAAAGAGTTTGAATATGGACAAAGTGGTTTTAATTTATTAACACGAAATAAAGATAAAATTGCAGCTGACAAAATAACAAAAGAGAAATATGCTGTTGTTGGAACATATTCAATAACTAATAGAAGTTTAAATATTTTTGTTAAATTAATAGATATTAGAAATGGAAATATTCTTTCTTCTTCTTATGAAAGAACAGATATAGATGATGAAATTCTTAGTTTAGAAGGTTCTCAAGGTTCTTCTATCAAAACTGAGGAAGAGAAGAAAAAAGAGGCTGGGCCTACTTATCGTCCTCACGTAGTATTATAAAATATCCTGAATTAAAAATTGAGGAGTTACTTCTCCTCTAAACTCATTTTTACTTACTGATACAATTAAATCAAGATTTGATGAGAATTTTATATTAGAATCATTAAATTTTAAAGCTTCAAAAATTACTCCATCACTATTTAATGTAAGTTTTAAGTGGTTTTTATCACGGCCAATTAAATCATATTTTACTAAAGTTGTATTAGAGATTTTAAAAATGGGTCTATGATTTTCTAATCCATATGGTTCAAATTGCTCTATAATAGATAGAAATTCTAAATCTACACTTGATACATCAAGTTCACCCAATGTAATAGGTTCAATGTGTAAATCCTCTTTATAATCTTCTAACTCTTTATTTATAATAGTTTTAAACTCTTCAAGATTAGAAGCATCCATAGATAATCCAGCGGCATTTTTATGTCCACCATATCCAAGTAATAAATGAGAAGTTTTAGTGATAATATCATATAGATTTATATTAGCATTTGCCCTCGCACTTCCTTTTGCAATTCCATTATGAATAGAGAAGATAAAGGCAGGTTTTTTATGAGAATTTGATAATTTTGATGCAACAATTCCAATTACACCTTCATGCCAGTTTTCTCCCCAAACTATAACTGCATTATCTTTAATGTCAGTTTTTGCTTCAGCCTTTTTTGAAATCTCTTCTTGTAAAGTTTTTCTATAATTATTTAGCTCATCTAATAGTGATAAAGATTCATTTGCCGCATTTGAGTTTTTAGAAAGTAAAAATGATAAAGCAACACTTGCATCATCCATTCTTCCTGCACTATTTAATTTTGGAGCAATAAAGAATCCAACATCATCAGATACAAAAATCTCTTTTGACATAATTTCATTTAACTTTTTAAAAGCTTCCCTTGATGAGGTTTTGATTTTTTTTAAACCTTGTTTCACAATAGTATAATTAAGTGCAGTCATTGGCATAATATCAGCAATAATTGCAACACAAAGTAAATCAAGAAAGTTTGACATATTTACATCTAAATTCATCTCTTTCTTAATTGCAGCACATAAATACCAAGCGACTTGCGCTCCACAAATATCTTTAAACTCAAAGTTACAATCTTTTTGTTTTGGATTTATTATTGCTAATGCTATTGGAATTTTAGCTCCAACTGTATGATGATCTGTGATTATTAAATCAATATTTTTCTCTTTTAATTTAACAGATGCTTCATAGGCCGAAATTCCATTATCAACAGTAATTACTAAACCTTCATCTATTAAATCAACAATTTTTGTAGATAATCCATATCCATGTTCAAATCTATTTGGGATGATATGATTTACTTTTACATTAATGGTATGGAAAAAATCTAGCATAATTGTAGTTGAAATAACACCATCAACATCATAGTCACCAACGATTGTAATAGTCTCTTTTTCTAAAATTGCTTTTTTGATTCTTTTACAGGCAATATCTATATCTTTGAATTTTTCAGGAGATGGAAGATCTGCAAGTTTTGAATAAGGGTTATTCAAATGTCTTGCAGATAGTAGTTCAAAAAGTCTACTTTTTGTGATTTTAGACATTATTTTCTTTTAGTTGCTTGTTTTACAAACTCTAAAATAATAGGATTTGGTGTTTCTAAATGTGATGTAAATTCAGGATGGAATTGAACTCCAACAAACCAAGGATGATCTTTTAATTCTACAGCTTCAATTAAACCATTAGATTGACCTGAAATAATCATTCCAGCAGTTTCTAATTGTTCTTTATATTTAGGATTAGCTTCATATCTATGTCTATGTCTTTCATAATAAATATTATTATTACCATAAGCTTTTTGAAGATGAGTTCCTTTTAATGGCTCAAATGGATATTCACCTAATCTCATAGTTCCACCCATTGGTGATTCGTGAGTTCTTAATTGAGTATTACCACTTTGGTCAATAAATTCGTCAATTAAATAAATTAAAGGATTTTTTGTTTCTGGATCAAATTCGATAGAGTTTGCATCTTCAATTCCTAATACATTTCTTGCAAATTCAATAATCGCTAATTGCATTCCAAGACAAATTCCAAGATATGGAATTTTATTCTCTCTTGCATATTTTATAGCTGCTAGTTTTCCCTCAACACCTCTATGTCCAAAACCACCAGCAACTAAAATAGCATCAGATTTTCCAATAATATCAAATGCACCAACATCTTCTATTCTTTCACTATCACACCAATGAATATTTACTTTAGTGTTTAAGTGTGCTCCTGCATGAATTAAAGCTTCAATAAGTGATTTATATGATTCTTTTAAATCTAAATATTTTCCAACAAAAGCAATTGTTACTTCATCTTGAGGAACTAAAATATTTTTAACTAAAGTATCCCATCTTTCCATGTTTGGTTTGATTTTGATATTAAAATGCTCAGATAAAGGAACTAAAATTCCTTCTTTTATAAAATGTAAAGGAACTTGATAAATTGATTGTGCATCACCAGCTTCAATAACTGCATTTCTATCAATATCACAAGATAATGCTAATTTGTCTTTTAAATTTTTTGGTAATTCTCTCTCTGTTCTACAAACAAGCATATGTGGAGTTATACCAATTCTTCTTAATTCTTGAACTGAGTGTTGAGTTGGTTTTGTTTTTAATTCACCAGCTGCTTTAATGTATGGAATTAAACTTACATGAATATTCATAGTGTTTGTTTTTGGAAGTTCGTGTCTGATAGCTCTAATTGCTTCCATAAAAGGTAAACCTTCAATATCTCCAACTGTTCCACCAAGCTCAATAATTAAAAATTCATTATCATCGGCCGCTGCATAAATTCTTTCTTTAATTTCATCAACTACATGGGGAATAACTTGAATAGTTTTACCAAGGTATCCACCTTCTCTTTCTCTTTTAATAACACTTTGATAAACTTGACCAGTTGTAAAACTATTTATTTTAGTTAGAGTTTTATCTATAAATCTTTCGTAATTACCTAAATCTAAATCTGTTTCAGCTCCATCGGCTGTAACAAATACTTCCCCATGTTCAAGTGGACTCATTGTTCCTGGATCTACATTTAAGTAAGGGTCGATTTTAAGCATACTCACTTTAAAGCCTGATTGTTTTAATATTGTTGCAATTGAAGCAGAAGTTATACCTTTTCCTAGTGAACTAAGAACTCCACCTGTTACAAAAATGAATTTTGTCATTAAAATACTCCATAAAATAGTTGATAAATATATATTCGCGATTGTATCTAAGTTTTGATAATAAGTAAGTTAATCGGATTTTTGAAGATACTAGATAAGAG
>JAQTXB010000012.1:13392-98722 GCA_028688995.1 Aliarcobacter sp. | reverse complement strand
AACAATTGCTGTTCAAAAACTTGGTCTTAAATTTGTAGTAATCACAAGTCCAGCAAGGGATGATTTAGATGATGGTGGAGCTTTACAGTTCTATAAAGTAACAAAAAATATTTTAGAAAATACAAGTGATACTCAAGTTGAACTATTAGTTCCTGATTTTAAAGGAAATATTGAATCTATTCAAAAAGTTGTAGATTCAGGAGCTGTAATCATTGGTCACAATGTTGAAACAGTTCCTAGATTATATAGAGTAAGAAGAAATGCAACCTATGAAAGATCACTAGAAGTTCTTAGAAAAATAAAAGAACTAGGTGGCGATGCTGTTAAAACAAAAAGTGCTTTAATGGTAGGACTTGGTGAAACAGAAGAAGAAATGGTTCAAGTATTTAAAGATTTAGTTGCAGTTGGTTGTAAGTTTTTAAGTATAGGACAATATCTAGCACCATCAGGTGACTATGAAAAAGTAATTGAGTTTGTTAAACCTGAACAGTTTGATAGATATAAAACCTTAGCTTTAGAGTTAGGTTTTGAGTTTGTACATAGTACTCCATATGCTAGAAGTTCGTATTTAGCCCATGAGTATTTAAGTAATAATAAAAATAACAATTTAATAAAAGGATAATTTTTGAATAATAAAAAAGTTGGAATAATCGGTGCAGGAAATGTTGGAGCTACTTTAGCTTTTAGTTTAGCAAATAAAAATATTTGTGCTGAGATTGTATTAAAAGATTTAAGAATGAACGTTGTTGAAGCTATGGCTTTAGATATTTCACAAGCTGCAAGAGCTGCAAAATCATCAACAAAAGTTAGTTTTGCAAGCAATGCACAAGAGTTTAGCAATTGTGATGTAATCGTAATAACAGCTGGAATTCCTAGAAAACCAGGTATGAGTAGAGATGATTTATTACTTACAAATGCAAAAATTATGACATCTGTAATAAATGAAATTGCTCCATTTAATAAAGATGCAATATATATCATTGTTTCAAATCCATTAGATGCAATGGTTTATACTGCATTAAAAGCTACATCTTTACCTAGAAATAAAATCATTGGAATGGCTGGAGTTCTTGATAGCTCAAGAATGGCTCATTTTATACAAGAAAAATTAACATTTACTCCAAAAGATATAAAAGCAGCTGTTATGGGTGGACATGGTGATGAGATGGTTCCATTAGCTAATTATTCTAGCGTTGATGGAAAAGATTTAACAGAATTTTTAACAAATGAAGAGATTGAAGAGATTATTGTAAAAACTAGAAATGGTGGAGCTCAAATCGTAAAATTACTTGAAACAGGTTCTGCATATTATGCACCTGGACACTCTACAGCTTTAATGGTTGAAGCTATTTTAACTGATTCAAAAGAGACTTATCCTTGTGCTGTTATGTTACAAGGTGAATATGGATATGAAAATATCGTTGCTGGTGTTCCAGTGGTTTTAGGAAAAGATGGATTTGAAAAAATTGTTGAACTTGAATTAAATGAAGAACAAAAAGCTCAATTTGCAAAATCAATTGCATCAATCAAAGAGTTAGTAAATACAATAGATAATAACTTTTAATTAAAAACTAAAACTTCCATAACTATTTGGAAGTTTTAGCAACGCCTAAAATATTTCCATCCCCAGATATTAAAATCGCTAATTTTTTTGTACTTTCAAACTGAGCTAAAACAATCAATAAAATCATCATTAATGGAACTGATAAAAACATTCCAATTGTTCCCCACATTGCTCCCCAAACAACTAATGATAAAATAACTATAAATTGAGAAATATTAAGTTTATTTCCCATCATTCTTGGTTGGATAATATTTCCCAAAACAAACTGAATGATTATCAAAAGTGTAAATAAAATTAAAACATCTGAAATCAAAGTAAACTGAATAAGTGCAAAAATTGTTGGAATTAAAACTGCAATAATACTTCCAATAGTTGGAATAAAATTTAAAACAAAAGCTATAAATCCCCATAAAACTGCACCTTGAAGTGAGAATATTTCACAAATAAGATAAGTTAAAAGTCCCGTTGATAAACTAATAATTGTTGTAATTGAGATATAAGTTCTAATACCTTTTGAAATTGATGTTAAGATATGTTCAACTCTGTTTCTATTCTCTTTTTTAGGGAAAAGTGCATTTAATTTTGCAGAAAAAAACTGCTGATCAATCAATAAAAAAAGTACATATAAAAAAATCTGAATAAGATTTCCAAATATGGCACTAAAAGCTGCCATTACTTTATTTATAACACTTGAAATACTAAATTCTTGAAAAAACTTTTGCAAAGGAGTTGTCAAATCAAATGAAGTAAGTAAAGATAATTTTTCTACTAATTGATTTACTTTGCCATCAAGTTGTGATATTGTGGAACTTAATTCCATCATACTTGAAGCTATAAAACTTCCAATTTCTATCATAGAATAAACTATAAAAATCAAAGATAAAGGAATAGCGATTATATCCCCTACTTTTGGATTTAAAAAAGGTAGTTTCTTTATTTGATTTGCAAGGGCATTTATTAAAAACCAAATCAAAATTGCTATTGCAATTGGTGTTAAAATATCACTTAAACTATTTAATGCGTAAACAAATAAAAACATAAAAGCAAAAAAATAGAATGCTTTTGCGAAGTTTGTATCTTTTTGTAATTCTTCCAAAAATCAACCTTTAAAAATTTTAATAATATAATAGCAAATTAATAAGAAAAAAGCCCATAGAAAGTAGTATATTGCAAAACGAAGATCAAAGAGAAGTATGTTATAAGTGTTATAGACCAAAAAGTTCATGTGTTTGTGAATACACAATAAATCCAATAAATACAAATACAAAGTTTGTTATTTTAATGCATCCAAAAGAGTATAGAAAAACAAAAAATGGAACAGGTCACATGACAAATAACTCTTTAGAAAATTGTGAGTTATATGTGGGAATTGATTTTACAAATCATTCAAGGGTAAATGAACTTTTAAATGATGAAACTTATGAACCTTATATTTTATATCCAGATATTAATAGCATAAAATTAAATACACAAAAACTTCCAAGTGAAAAAAAAACATTAGTGTTTATAATAGATTCAACTTGGCCTTGTTCAAAGAAAATGTTAAGATTAAGTAAGAATCTTCACAATCTAAAAAAAGTAAGTTTTGAACATGATAAATCATCACAATTTAAAATCAAAACTCAACCAAATCAATACTGTTTATCGACAATTGAATCAACTTTATGTTTGCTTGAATTACTAAACTTACAAAATATTGAGAATATTTCAAATAATTCACTAGAAAACTTTTTAACACCATTTGAAAAAATGGTTGAGTATCAAGTAAAATGTGCTTTTGATGAAAATGATATTAGATATAAAATTCCCTATAAAAAATCAATTTAGTGTATTTAAGATACTTTTTAAGAAATTTTATTTATCCAAATATTATTTACCCATTCTTTTAATAGGAATTTGGGTATTTTAAAATCTTTAAATATATATAATCATTTTGGAGATTATCAACAATGCTAAAATTAAAACTTATAATTTTTATCCTATTATTTAACTGCTCTTTATTTGCAAAAAATAATAATTCTTTTGAATTAGAGAGTAAAAAAAATATAAAATATCTTCTTAGTTCAAATTATGAAAGTTTGTTAATAAGTAAAGCAAATTTAGAAGAATATTATCTTAATAACAACTACAAACCATATTGGATAAATGAAAATGGCATAAAAAATATTGCTATTTCTCTTTTGAATAGAATAAAAAATGACCCTGTATTAAAACCTCATGCTAATAAATTATTTAGATTAGAGGAAGTTAATACTGCATTAAATTCATTAAATACATCTAATAGTAATTATCTTGAAAATTTAGTAAAAATAGATTCAATGCTTACAGAACTATTTGATAGATACGTAACATATGTGACAAAAGGCTCAATAAATTGGGATGCTTTTGAAATGAAACTATCTGAACTTGAAAAAGACAAAGAAATAAAAGCCTCATGGGATAAATATACTTTAAACAAAAATCCTAAACTTTTAATAAAAAGAGTGATTGAGGAAAATGACCTTTCTTCAGTTTTTCAAGAGATAGATTTTAATTATCCTCAAGCTGATAAATTAGTTTCAGCTATTGATGACCTTGAAAAGATTGTTGCAAATGGTGGATACACTAAAATTCCTGAATTTAAATCTCTAAGAATTGGTGATATTTCTGAATTTACACCATTTTTAAGAAAAAGATTATCTGAAAGTAATGATTTAAATACAACTTGTCAAAACAGTATTAATGCCCAAGATTTAGTAACAAATAATATCAATACTAATCCAAATGCAACAGAAGAAGAAAATAAAATAATTGAAAATTTAAGCAAAAATTGTGAAAATATTTTTGATGAAGATTTAAAAAACGGTGTTATCTCATTTCAAAAGAAACATGGACTATTTCCTGATGGAATTGTTGGTGGGCAAACTTTAAGATTTTTAAATGTTACAGCAAAAAGAAAAATTTCAATTATTAGATTAAATCTTGAAAGAATGAGATGGTTGCCAAGAAATTTAGGTGAAAAATATTTAGTTGTAAATATTCCTGAATATAAATTAAGATTATACGAAAATAATGATATTAAATTAAATATGTCTGTAATTGTAGGAGATACAAAGTTTCCAACACCTATTTTCTCAGACAAAATGTCTTATGTAGTATTAAATCCTAATTGGAATATTCCAAGTAGTATTGCAAAAAAAGAACTTATTCCTAAACTTTTAAAAAATCCAAATTATTTAGCTGATAATGGAATAGATATTTATGCAGGATGGAATGGTTCTATTGAAAAAGTTGACTCAAAAGAGGTTTTAGATAGTGCAATACTTCAAGATGAAAATAATCTTCAAACATTTAGATTTTCTCAAAATTCAAACAAAGATAATCCACTTGGAAAAATGAAGTTTATGTTCCCAAATAAACACTCTGTTTATCTTCATGATACTCCAGGAAAAAGTCTATTTTCATATGCTAGAAGAGCATTTTCACATGGTTGTATTCGACTTTCAAAACCTGAAGATTTACTTTCAACAATCGCAAGTGAAGATAAAAATCTAAGTATTGATAAAGCTAATGAAATATTGTCAAATGATGCTATTACTGATAAATCAATTGGTTTAGATAAAAAGATTCCTATTCACATAGTTTATATAACTTCTTGGGTTGATGAAAATGGAGTTTTACAATTTAGGGATGATATTTATAATTTTGATAAAATGCAAAAAGAGTTATTGTTTTAACTCTTTTTCATTATAGTTTTATTTAGATTTATTTGATAAATCTAACTTTTTTAGTCTTTTCTTTTCTATTAATAATTTATCTTGGAATTGTTTACTTTTATCTTTTGCAAATGCTTGCATATCTTCAACTTCATCCATTTCATCAACAATCTCAACACCTAAAAGTGTTTCAATTGCATCTTCTAAAGTTACAACACCGCTTGTTTGTCCATAATTATCATGAACTATAAATAGATGTGTTTTTCTTTTAACAAATAAATCTATTAATACAGAAACAGGTACATTTTCTGAAATCTTATGAACTGGGAAGGTAATATTTCTTAATAAAGTATTATCTCTTTCCTCCACGCTCTCTTCTAAAATAGTTTGATTAAATACTATTCCTATAATATCATCTATTGATTCATTATAAATTGGTATTCTTGAGTGAATATACATTTTATCATCTTCAATAGCTTCTTCAACGGTAACATCTGCTTGTAATGCAAAAACAACACTTCTTGGTGTCATTATCTCTTTTGTCTTAATGTTTTTTAACTTAAATAGATTTTCAATTAAAACACTCTCTTTTGAGTGAATTGAACCCTCTTTTTCACCCATTGTAACAACTGCCATAATTTCATCTCTTGAGAAATTAATCTCATCTTTTTTACCCTTTGAAATATAGTTTGTAATAAAACTTGAAAGCCATACTAAAGGAAAAGTTATTTTAATCATAAATGAAATCATATATGCTGATGGAATTAATAGATTCTTCCAATAAATTGCACCAATAGTTTTTGGAATAATCTCAGATGCATAAAGAATCAATAAAGTTAATAAAAATGCAATAAGTGCTTGCCATTCAGTACCAAATAGTATTTGCGCTTGTGCACCAACACCTGCTGCTCCCATTGTATGTGCAAAAGTATTTAATGTTAAAATTGAAGATATTGGTTTATCAATATTTGATTTTAACTCTTTTAATAATCTAACAGCTTTTAGATTTTCACCCTTTGACAAAGTTTCAATGTAAGATGAAGTACTTGAAAGTAATACGGCTTCTAAAACCGAACATAAAAAAGATACAGATAACGCGATAAGAAGGTAAGTAAGTAGAAGGGTCATTTTTTACACCCTATATTAGAGAAGTTTAAAGCACGCCTATAATAGGAGTCGTTTGAATTCATTTTTTCAGTCCTTTTTAAATTTTGAGCGATATTATAGCATAAGTCTTGATAAAGTTTTCACTTTATCAAAGATATGTTATTTAAAATATGGTATATATTTTCTACACTTAAGTGATGTTTATCTTCAAGTATTTTCATAAAAAATCTAACTTCAGCATTTGTAAAACCATCAAGTTCTTTATCTTTTATAGAGATATTATTCTCTTCAAGTCTTACACGTTTAAGTTTCCCATTTGTCTCTTTTGCATAATAAACAATATCAAGTTGAGTTTGATTAACTTTTTCTATTGTTACAATTATTCTATCTGATTTGATTTTTAAATCAAATTCTGGATAAAGAATTAAAAATTCTGGGGTATTTATAAATCCTATATATAGTTTTGTATAAATATCAAAATAAAGACCTAATTTTGGTGAAGAAAAAAACTTCAAATCAACTGTGAATTTTGGATTTTCTCTAGATTTATTTAAAATCCACTCTAAAGTAGGAAAATATTGGAATTTTGTATATTTTACTTTTAAAGCTTCAATATATTTAGGATTTCTTGGAGCTTTTAGAGTTTGAACATCATTTTTAACTTTTTTAGCAAAAATGATTTTTTCAATCAACTCTTCATCTTCTAAATCATTAGTAAGCCAAATAGTAGCATATGGTGGAAAGTTTTTTAAACCAGTTGAGCCAACAGTTACAACTATTAAAGCTTTTATGGTTAATGTTGGGAAAATCATCTTTAAAAGAGCGTATTTTTTTGTAAGTCTTTTATTTAAACTTGAAGTTTTTTTAGATGTACTCATTTCAACGAAATAAACACTATCTTTTGTAAAAAATAGAGCGTCAAACTCACTAATATCTTTGTAAGCTGATTTATAAACTATTTGAGAGCTTCTATCAATTAAAAGTCCACTTTTAATATAAAGGTTTTCTTTATCTTGATAAGGTCCTTTTAATACAAACCTTTTTATTTCATCTTGTGTGAGTGCATATTCAAGTAAAAGTTCATAAATAATATTCTCATAAATTTCACCTTTAAAACTACTATAAGCAGAGATATAAGAAATATCCTCTTTTGAAGTATTGTTTTTTACTAAAGCCTTTAAGCTTTTATTATCGTATGAGTAGTGAAAAAGATTCTCTTTTATATCTTCTATATCTAATTGTTTTATTTTATCTGTTATTGTAAATTGCTGCAAAATATCTCTTCTAATTCTTAAGTAGATTGATTATAGCTAAAAAAATTTTAAATCGCTTAAATATTATCTTTAGTTTTAAAAAAACTTATCTTTCCCATATCATCAAATTTCATAAATAATTTCAGCTCTTCAACAAAATTTTCATCTAATTTATCAAAAGCTCTTTTCATACGACTATATCTTTCTATATGATTTTTCTCACGAGCTTTTTGCATACCACGAATTAAATAGTGATAACGTACTAATTTTTTTGTATATTCTGAAACTTTCCAATTTTTGATGATATGATAACTCATCTCTTCATGATTATGAAATGAATACTCCTTTGAAACTTTGTCTTTTTCATCTTGAAAAGCAACATAAGGTTTTCCAATATCATGCAAAAATGCAGCAGGAATCATTTTGTATTTTTTGGCCTTTAAAACCTGCATTACAACTGCAAAAGTGTGAACTAAAACACCAAATTTATGCCATTTGTTTTGTTTAATAAATAGAGTTATGTAAAACTCTTTTTTTAATACTCTTTTTGATTTCATAATTGAATTTTATCATAAGTTATTCTCAAATCAAAGAATAAATTAAATCAATAATAAATATTATTTTTTATTAATTAAACTATATTTACATCTTTTATAATTAATTAATAATCTTTTAAATTCCAATTTTTAAGCACTTGTAAATAATAATCAATAAGAAGTAAAAATTAATAATTTTAATAGTTTATTATTTATTTATAAGTTTATTTTATATACTATTCATAAAATTTAATTATATTAAGGAAAAAAATTATGAGTTTTTTTACAAATTTAAAAGTAAAAATAAAAATTTATCTATTAGTTTTAGTAGGTTTAATAGCATTAGGTGTCGTTGTAATACCGACAATTAATGAGTTAAATTCAACTATTGACAGAGTAGAAAAAGCAAATGAAGTAAATAAAATCAATAGAAGATTTACAGATATGAGAATTCAAGAAAAGAATTATCTCTTAAGACATGATGAAAAAAGTTTAGAAAATCATAAAAAACTATATGCTGAGACATTAGAAATTATAAATCAATTGAAACAAAGATTTAAAAATCCTAAAAACTTAAAAACATTATCAGAAATTGAACAAAAAATAAACTTATATAAAACAAATTTTGAAAGTTTAGTTAATATTGAATCTAAAAAAGATGTTAAATATACTCCAACAGATGAAGAAAAAAGTGTTGTAGAAAATGCTAGAAATGTAGATGAAATTGTTGATATATTTAGAAAAAGTCAAGACCAACAAGCACATGATGATATTAATTCTTTAAAAACAATGATAATTACTGCAAGTATAATATCTCTATTAGTTCTACTACTTTTTGGTGCAACTATTGTTAGTTCAATTATGAATGCTTTACAATTAGTTCAAAAAGGTTTAAAAAGTTTCTTCTCTTTTTTAAATAAAGAAATTAGCACAGTTGAAAAGATTGACTTAAATTCTACAGATGAATTTGGAGAAATGGCTAAATTTATTAATTCTAATATAGATATTACTGAAAAAACTATAAATCAAGATATTGCTTTAATTGAAGATGCAAAAGTGGTAATGACACGAGTTAATAATGGTTGGTATTCACAATTTATTGAAAAATCAACTTCTAATGCTTCATTAGAAGAGTTTAAAAACAATGTAAATCAAATGATTAAAACTACTAGAAATAGATTTAGTGAAGTTGATGAAATATTAGAAGAGTATTCAAAATTAAATTATACAAAAACTATTAATATGAAATCTACTGATGAAAAAGGTGGAGTTTTTGAAAGATTAGTTATAGGGATAAATACTCTACAAACTTCAATAACACAGATGTTAATAGAAAATAAATCAAATGGATTAACCCTAGATAAAAGCTCAGATATTTTACTTGTAAATGTGGATAAATTAAATACAAGCTCAAATGAAGCAGCAGCATCTTTAGAAGAAACAGCAGCAGCCCTAGAAGAGATTACATCAAATATAAGAAATAATACTCAAAATATAGCAAAAATGGCGAGTTATTCAAATAATGTAACAAAATCTGCAAATGATGGTGAAAAACTAGCAAATAAAACAACTCAGTCAATGGATGAGATAAATACTCAAGTAAATCTAATTAATGAAGCAATAACTGTTATTGATCAAATAGCATTTCAAACAAATATTCTTTCACTAAACGCAGCTGTTGAAGCAGCAACCGCAGGAGAAGCTGGTAAAGGATTTGCAGTTGTTGCAGCTGAAGTGAGAAACCTAGCTTCAAGAAGTGCAGAAGCAGCTAAAGAGATAAAAACTATAGTAGAAAATGCAACAAAAAAAGCGAATGAAGGAAAAGAGATAGCAAATCATATGATAGAGGGATATAAAGAGTTAAATCAAAATATTTCTCAAACAATAAATCTTATTTCAGATATAGAAATGTCAAGTAAAGAACAGTTAATGGGGATAGAGCAAATAAATGATGCAGTAACACAACTTGACCAACAAACACAACAAAATGCAGCAGTTGCAAGTCAAACACACGATGTAGCTGTAATAACAGATAGAATAGCAAAATTAGTTGTTAGTGATGCAAATGAAAAAGAGTTTACTGGTAAAAATGATGTTAAAGCAAAAAGTATGAATTTAGAATCAAATTACTCTTACGAAATAAAAACAACTCCAAAAAAACAAAATAAACCTAAAATGGTTTCAAATAAACCTACAAATTCTGATGATTCTGAGTGGGAAAATTTTTAAAACTCTCTTGACCTAACATATAGCTCTAATCAAATAAAAAATTGTTTGATTAGAGTTGTGAAAAACCATTTTTTAGATGCTTTCTTTAATTAATCAAACCTCTTAAAATCACCATCTTCACTGCCATCTTTTTTTCTGTTTTTAAATTTCCACATAGTTATAAAATATTTTACACTTGCAAAACTCAAAATTAAAGCTATTAAAAAAAGAATCACATAAATCAAAATTACAATTGTTTCCATTTTCTAGCCTTTTTTTGTTTTAATCTATTTTATAAAAATAGTCTTTCAAACTCTTTTAAAATTGTAGTAGCCACATTTGTATTTTCACTAAAAGATGTTAGTTTTTCCACATCTAAATCTTTCTTTTTTGCTACTTCTTTTATATATAAATTCATAATATTTTCATCAAATTCTGGGTGAAACTGAACTCCCCATGCACAATTTCCAACTCTAAAAGCATGATTTTTATCATGATTATTAAAAGCTAATTTTATCGCATTTTTTGGAAGTTTTATTACTGTTTGAGAGTGAATTGTATGAGCTTTGAAACTATTTTGTAGTTTTGAAAAAATTTCATCATCTTTTGCATCTTCTTCTAAATTTATATCTACACTTCCTATTTCCATACCGTTTTCATGGTATCCGGAAATTCCACCTAAACTTTTTGCTAAAAGCTGATGTCCATAACAAATAGCTAAAAGAGGAACTTCGGTTTCTATTAGTTTTGGAAGCCATTTTTCAACTTCTAAACTCCAAGACTCTTCATGTGTAACCATACTATGAGAACCAGTTAATATTACAGCATCATTTTTTGTTAGAGTTGGTAGTTTTTCGTTTTCTTGGGCATTTATAATAACAATATTTTTATCTTTATTTTCAAATTTATCAATAATCCAATGTTCAAAATCTTTATAATCATTTTTTATAGAATCGAAAGTTGAGCCACATTTTATAATATATAATTTTTTCATTTTATTCCTTATTCAAAAGAAAAATTATATTTATTTTTGAAACTTTTGGAATTTATAAACTGTCTAAAATCTAAGCTTTACTAAAATAAAATAATCCAAAGAGATAAATTTTAAAAGATAATTTTGATGTTTTAAGAAGATTAAAATAAATGCTATAATCAATCTATGAAAACATTTATTATACAAAACTGGAACAAACTTTTATTAGTTGCCTTTACCCTATTCGCCCTTTGTTTTGCTTTGACTTTTACTATTGATGACAATGCAAAAAAACTTGTTGATGATTCATTCAAACAATCTATTATTGTATTTGGAAGTGCAAAAGCTTTAAATGCTGTGATTTCACTAGCTCAAGGAACGCAGTTAAATCTACCTTTTGTAATAGTTGCAGTTGGAGAAATACTTGATCCTATAAATGATTTAATTGAGCAATTCTCTCTTGTGATGTTAGCAAGTATGGTTTCTCTTGGTATTCAAAAAATCTTGCTAAATTTTGTGACAAATGATATTTATAACTACATTTTATTTGCTTTTATTATAGTGTTTAATATTTGGCTTTTTAAACGATTTTCTAATGATGAAAGATTAAGAGACTTGTTTTTTAAAATCACTTTTATACTCTTATTTTTAAGATTTGCTATCCCAATGATTGGTTATGTAAACGAAGTTTCTTACAACTATTTTGTAAAATCTCAATACAATATAGAAGAGTTAAACCAAGACATTTTAAAAGTAAAAGATGATGTTAGTAAAATAAACCAAGAAACAGTAACTCAAAAAGAGAGCTCATTTTTCAATAAAGTTTTAGAGAAATTTGACAGTAGTTATTATGAAAAAAAAGTTAATGATTATAAAGATGCAGTTGATAATTCAAGTCAATATATTATTGATTTAATTATAGTTTTTATCTTCCAAACTATCCTTTTACCTATAATATTTTTATTTTTCCTTTACTCTTTTGTGAAATCAATATTTAATATGAGAAAAGCCTAATGACAAAAAATATTTTAATTACTGGATGTAGTTCTGGACTTGGACTTGCTTTAACTAATTTTTATTTAGAAAAAGGATTCAAAGTTTATGGAATCAGCAGAAAAAAACCTGAAATACAAAATGCAAACTTCACTCATATTAGTTTTGATTTATCACAAATCTCAAAAATAAAAGAGGTTTTAAGCCCAATTATTCAAGATATTTCACGAATAGAAACTGTTTTTCTAAATGCTGGAATGTTGGGTAAAATCAAAATTTTAGAAGAGTTATCAGTAAATGAAATACAAGAAGTATATGAACTAAATGTTTATGCAAACAAAGAACTTCTTGATATTTTAAAAAACATAAAAGTAAAAAATATTTTAGCTACTTCTTCAGGTGCTTCAAAAACTGGATACAAAGGTTGGGCTTCATACTCTTTATCAAAAGCAGGTGTTAATATGCTAATAAATCTTTACTCAAATGAGATGCCAAATACAAAACTTCTGGCAGTTGCCCCTGGTGTTATAAAAACTCCAATGACAGATTACATAAGATTTGAATTAGATGAAAATATTTTTCCATCTGTAAAAAAATTAAATGAAGGTCTTGTTCAAACGCCTGAAGAAACAGCTGTAAAAATAGATAATTTAATAAATAAAATAGATAAATTTGAATCAGGTTCTTACGTAGATATTAGAAATATTTAATTATTGTCTATATTTTATACAATAAAACTGTTTTAATAAATTCAATTTTATTTTATACTTGTCTTAACGAAATCATATTAGAGGTATTTACCTCATTTAAGAAAACTACTAAGGCAGCTAGGGTTCCGACTTTTTTAAAGTGACTGGTCCGAGAGCAACCGACTCTTATATAGAGTTACACGGAGGGATAAAAGCCCGGGAGGTTAATACCTCTTAATGTGTTTCAAATTCTATGTAGGAGAAAACAAGATGAAATCATCTACTTTCACAAAACTTTTCAAAGTACTGTCAATGTCTGTTCTAGTATTAGGATTAACAACAAACTCACTTTATGCTGAGACTAAAAAAGATTTTAAAATCGCATGGACAATTTATGTTGGTTGGATGCCATGGGATGTTATAAACTCACAAAAAATCATGGACAAATGGGCTAAAAAATATGACATCAATATAAAAGTTGTTCAAATTAATGATTATATTGAATCAATTAATCAATACACTTCTGGTGAATTTGATGGTTGTACAATGGCAAATACTGATGCTCTTGGAATTCCAGCAGCTGGTGGAGTTGATTCTACTTCTTTAATTATTGGAGATTTTTCAAATGGAAATGATGCTGTAATTTCTAAAGATGCAAAATCAATCAAAGAGTTAAAAGGTAAAAATGTAAATTTAGTTGAATTATCTATTTCTCACTATTTACTTGCTCGTGGTTTAGAATTAAATGATTTATCTGAAAAAGATATAACTGTTGTTAATACAAGTGATGCTGATATGGTTTCAGCTTATTCAACTGCTGATGTTACAAATGTTGTTACATGGAAACCACAAGTTAGTGAAATCCTTAAAATGCCAAAAGCAAATACAATCTTTGACAGTTCAAAAGTTCCAGGTGAAATTATTGACTTAATGGTAGTAAATTCTCAAACTCTAAAAGATAATCCTAACTTTGGAAAAGCTCTTGTTGGTGCTTGGTATGAAATGATGGAATTAATGCAAAAAAATACAAAAGCTTCAACTGATGCAAAAGCACTTATGGCAAAAGCTTCGGGGACTGATTTAGCTGGATTTGATGACCAATTAAAAACTACAAATCTATTCTTCAATCCAAAAGATGCTGTTAAATTCAATAATAGTGATGAGATTATGAAAACTATGGAATTTGTTGCTAAATTCTCATTTAATCATGGATTATATGGTGAAGGTGCAAGTGATTATGGTTTTGTTGGAATTGAATTTCCAAATGGAAAAGTTATAGGTGACAAAGGAAATATCAAATTAAGATTTGATGACACATATATGAAAATGGCAGCACAAGGTTCGCTGTAGTTAGGAAACCAAATGAAAAGGTTAATAAATCAAGTCCCATCAAAAACAACAAACTTGTTTTTGGGACTTTTACCTTTTTTATTGATTGTAATAGTTTATATTAGTGCTTCTGCTGTAAGACTTACAGAAAATCCTAATGATAAACTTTTACCCTCAATTGAAAAGTGCATGGATTCAATGGGTAAATTAGCATTTGAAGAAGACAAAAGAACTGGTGAGTATGTTTTACTAAACGACACAATTTTTAGTTTACAAAGATTAGCAATTGGTATTTCAGTTAGTGCAGTATTTGCCCTTGTTATTGGTATTTCTATTGGGATTATTCCTTATATGACATCAACTCTATCTCCTTTGATATGGTTTTTTTCATTAATACCAACCATGGCGATGCTTCCCATTTTATTTATTGTTTTTGGATTAGGCGAAGTTTCAAAAGTTGTTCTTATTATTTTAGGAGTTGCTCCTATTATGACAAGGGAAATTTATCAAAGAGTACGTGAGATTCCAAGTGAACAAATTATAAAAGTTCAAACATTGGGTGCAAATACTTGGCAGATTATTACAAGAGTAATAACTCCTCAAATATTGCCAAGATTAATAGATGCAATTAGATTAACACTTGGAACAGCTTGGATTTTTTTAATCTCAGCAGAAGCAATTGCTTCAACTGAAGGTTTAGGATATAGAATATTTTTAGTAAGACGTTATTTAGCGATGGATGTGATTTTACCTTATGTTTTATGGATTACACTTTTAGCATTTTTGATTGATTTTATATTAAGAAAGTTTAATCAAAAACTATTTCCTTGGTTTGGTAAGGAGTAATTATGAGTTTAGTTAAAGCAAAAAATATTTGGAAAATATATGGCAATGACGTTATTTTAGAAAATCTAAATTTTTCTATGAATGAGGGAGAATTTTGTGCCTTAGTTGGACCATCTGGTTGTGGAAAAACAACTTTTCTAAAAATGCTTTTGGGTATTGATGAACCAACAAGAGGAAAACTGCTTTTTGAAGATAAAGAGTATCCCAAAGAGCCAAGTGATGAAAGAGGAATTGTTTTTCAAAGATATTCAACTTTGAGTCACTTAAATGTAATAGATAACGTAATTATTGGTTTAGAGTTTGAAAAATCAAAGTTCTTTGGAAAACTTTTTGGAAAAGAGAAAAAAGAGGCTTATGAAAAAGCAAATGAGATTTTAAAAGCTGTTGGATTAGAAGATTCAAAAAACAAATATCCACACGAGTTAAGTGGTGGAATGAAACAAAGATTATCAATAGCTCAATCATTGGTTAAAAAACCAAAGCTTTTGTTATTAGATGAACCTTTTGGAGCTTTAGATCCAGGGATTAGTTTAGATATGCATGAATTACTTTTAGATATTCATAGCAAATTAAATTTTGGTGTAGTTATGGTAACTCACGATATTAGTGAAGCTTTTAAATTAGGAACTAGAGTTTTAGTTTTTGACAAAATAAAAACAGATAAAGATTTCCCAAATAGATATGGGTCAACAATTGTAAATGATATAGATGCGAGTAAGAAAAAGGAAAGAAAAAATGAGAAGTGAAAATGTAGTATTAAATGAAATATTACCCTCAAGTGTAAAATGGTCAAAAATCATAAAAAGAGGACAAACGATTCAACTAAAAGCAAAAGGAAATAATGCAAGTTTATCAGCAATGTTTTATAACGCTTCAAATGTAGCAGAAAGATTTAATAGTGCTGATACGGTAAAAATACAATGGAATGCATTTTTAAATAAAAACAATGTTCTTTTTTCAGAAATGGGAAGAGTTTTATTTGCAATAACTGATGATTCAACAGATGGTTTATTTGATACTTTAGCTGGAATTTCAAATCCTAGAATTATAAAAGAAAATTTCAAAGAAGAAGCAACTTATGACTCTTGTAGAAATGCTTATTATAAAAGTGATAGAGAAAACTTTTTAATAGAACTTGGAAAATATGGCATGGGCAAAAAAGATATGATTCCTGCACTTAATCTATTTAGAAAAGTAGATGTAAAAGGTGGTTCAAACTTAGAATTAAATCCAAGATGTGCAAAAGAAGGTGATATTATTGAATTAACAGCGCACATGGATGTGTTATTAGTTTTATCAAATACTCCACATGTTATGGATAAAACTGGCGTTTATAATCCAAGTGATATTGAAATCTCAATTTTTGAAAGTCTACCTTTTAAAGATGAAGATTATGCAGATTTTTCAGATGAAGCTAAAAGAGGCTTTCAAAATACAAATAGATACTTTGTGTAAGGAGTGAATGATGTCAAAAAATATTGAAAATGCAGTTTATAATGAAAAAATTTTATCAGGACTTCCTTGGGGAAGAGTAATAAAAAAAGGTCAAACTTTTAGAATAGTAGATTTAGAGGGTTGTCAAGCTGTTGATACACTTTTTTATAATGCTAATAATTTTGATGAAAGATATAGTCCAACAGATACTATTAGAGAACAAGGAAGTATTTTTATTACAACAGGAACAAAACTAATTTCAAGTGATGATAATGTAATGATGGAAATTGTAAAAGATAGTTGTGGAAATCATGATACTTTAGGTGGACATTGTAGTGCTGAGAGTAACTCTGTTAGATTTGGTTTAGATAAAAGATATATGCACTCTTGTAGAGATAATTATTTAACATTAGTTGGTGAACTTGAAATGAGTCCAAAAGATATTACAAATAATATTAACTTTTTTATGAATGTACCAGTTGAAGAAAATGGACATTTAGCTATTGTTGATGGAATATCAAAAAAAGGTGATTATATTGAAATGGTAGCACTTATGGATACTTTAGTGTTAATTTCAAACTGCCCACAATTAAACAACCCTTGTAATGGTTATAACCCAACACCTATACAACTAATTATTTGGGATAAATAAAAGGTTTAAGAGAACCTCTTTCTCTTTTTTGTAAGACGACTTACAAAATATAATCAATCGGGACGGCCCACAAGATTAATTCTAAGGATGTAAAAATGTTTACAAAAGTATTAATTGCCAATCGTGGCGAGATTGCAAATAGAATAATTAAAACACTAAAAAAAATGCAAATACAATCTCTTGCAATTTTTAGTGAAGTTGATAAAAATGCCTCTTATGTAATGAATGCTGATATTAGTGTGCCATTAGGTTCAAATGTTTTAAGTGAATCTTATTTAGATATTGAAAAAATCATCTCAATTGCAAAAGAAAATGGTGTTGATGCAATTCATCCAGGATATGGTTTTTTAAGTGAAAATGTAAATTTTGTAAAAAAATGTGAAGAAAATGGTATCGTTTTTATTGGCCCAAACTCTAAACATATTGAAGATTTTGGACTAAAACACACTGCTCGTCAAATAGCAAAAGATAATGGTGTTCCATTACTTGAAGGAAGTGAACTTTTAAAAGATTTAGATGATGCAATAATAACTGCAAAAACTATTGGTTATCCAGTTATGTTAAAAAGTACTGCTGGTGGTGGTGGAATTGGAATGAAACTTTGCTTTAGTGAAGATGAACTAATTGATGCCTATGAAGGTGTTATAAAATTAGCTGGTGCAAACTTTAGCAATAGTGGTGTTTTTTTAGAAAAATATATCCAAACTGCACGACATATTGAAGTTCAAATCTTTGGAGATGGTCTTGGAAATGTAAAAACTTTAGGTGAGAGAGATTGTTCAATCCAAAGAAGAAACCAAAAAGTTATTGAAGAAACCCCTGCTCCAAATCTAAGTAATGAATTAAGAGCGCAACTTTTTATTGCATCTGAAAAATTGGCACTTGCAGTAAATTACAAAAGTGCTGGAACTGTAGAATATATTTATGATACATCAGCAGATAAATTTTATTTCCTTGAAGTAAATACAAGATTACAAGTTGAACATGGAATTACAGAAGAAGTTTGTGGCGTTGATTTAGTAGAATGGATGATAAAAATTGCAGCTGGCGATAATACTCCTCTTTTAAATTACAAACACAATCCAAAAGGTCATGCAATTGAGGTGAGAGTTTATGCAGAAGATGGAGGTAAAAACTTCCAACCAAGCACTGGACTTATCACAAAAGTAGAATTCCCAAGTGATATAAGAGTTGATACTTGGATTGAAGATGGATGTGAGGTAAGCCCATTTTATGACCCTCTTTTAGCAAAATTAATTGTTGTAAGTAATACGAGAGAAGAGAATATTTTAAAACTTCAAGATGTTTTAGAAAAAAGTAAAATTTATGGAATTGAATCAAATCTTTCATATCTTGAAGAGATTTCAAAACAAAAGTTTTTCAAAGATTCGACTTTTTACACAAAAGTTCTTGATAGTTTAGAATATGCTCCTTTTAAAGTAGATATTTTAAAATCAGGAACAATGACGACTATTCAAGACTTCCCAGCAAGGCAAGGATTTTGGGCAGTTGGAATTCCACCATCGGGTGCAATGGATAGTTTAACTCCAAGACTTTTGAACAAACTTTTAAATAATGAAAAAAATGCACCTTTTATAGAAATGACTTTTATAGGTGCAAGTTTCAAATTTAGACAAGATACAATTATTGCTTTTGGTGGTGCAAATATGCAAACTTGCATTAATGGCAAAAAAGTTGAAATGTTTAAAGCCCTAGAAGTAAAATGTGGCGATATTTTAGAGTTTAAAAAAGTAATTGGCGATGGAAATAGAACTTATTTAGCAATTGCTGGTGGTTTTGATACAGCTACTTATCTTGGAAGTGCTTCAACGTTTACTCTAGGAGAATTTGGAGGACATGGTGGTCGAGCTTTAAAAGCTGGTGATGTTTTAAGTTTTAATGCACTAAAAAAAGAGATTTACACTCCTTTAGTTGAAATTCCAACTTTAGTAAATGAGTGGGAAATTGGAGTTGTTTATGGACCACATGGAAGTCCAGACTTTTTCACAAATTCTGATATAAAAGAGTTTTTCGAAGCATCATGGGAAGTTCATTTCAATTCAAGTAGAACTGGTGTTAGACTAATAGGACCAGCTCCATCGTGGGCAAGAAATGATGGAGGAGAAGCTGGACTTCATCCCTCAAACATCCATGATAATGCTTATGCTTTTGGAACTATAGATTTTACAGGAGACATGCCAGTTATTCTTGGACCTGATGGACCAAGTCTTGGAGGATTTGTTTGTCCTGCAACAATTATTTCATGCGAACTTTATAAAGTTGGACAGTTAAAAGCTGGGGATAAAATAAAATTCAAAGCAGTAAGTTTAGAAAATGCAGATTTAATGACAAAAGCTTATGAAAATGCCATTGAATCAAATAGTTCATTACCAAAATTAGCTGATTATGTGATTGATTTTGATGAAAAAATAGCAACACCAATTATTGATGTTTTAAAATATGATGAACTTGATATTGATATTACAATTAGAGCTGCAGGAAATGAGTTTATTTTAGTTGAAGCTGGCGAATTAAAACTAGATATTGAACTTAGATTTTTTATCCATGCTTTGATGGAGTTTATTCAAGGAAAAAAACAACAAGGAATTATTGATTTAACCCCTGGAATTAGAAGTTTACAAATACATTTTAATACACAAGTTGTAAGCAGAAATGGCATTTTAGCACTTGTGAAAGAGGCAATTTTAGCCCTAAAAAATATTGAAGATTTAGAGGTTGATTCAAGAACTGTTTGGCTTCCACTTTCATGGAATGACCCAAGTATTCAAATTGCAATTGATAAATATCAACAAGGAGTTCGACCAAATGCCCCTTGGTGTCCCTCAAACATTGATTTTATTAGAAGAATAAATGGCTTAAAAGATACAAATGAAGTAAGAGATATTATTTTTACTGCTGATTATTTAGTTATGGGATTAGGAGATGTTTATTTAGGAGCTCCAGTTGCTACTCCACTTAACCCAGCTCAAAGATTAGTAACAACAAAATATAATCCAGCGAGAACTTGGACAGCTCAAAACTCTGTTGGAATTGGTGGAGCTTATATGTGTGTTTATGGAATGGAAGGGCCTGGTGGTTACCAACTATTTGGACGAACTTTACAAATGTGGAATACATATAGACAAACTAAAGAGTTTGATAAACCTTGGTTGCTTAGATTTTTTGACCAAATAAAGTTTTATCCAGTAACAACACAAGAGTTACATGAGATTAGAGAGAATTTTTTATATGGAAAATTTCCTTTAACAATAGAAAAGAAAACATTTAAACTAAAAGAGTACAAAGCATTTTTAAAAGCAAATGAAGAGCAATCAAACTCTTTTCAAACAAAAAGAGGACAAGCTTTTGAAGATGAAAGATTAATGTGGAAAGAAAAAGGTCTTGATAGTTTTGATACAAAAATAGAAGCGAGTGAAGATAAAGATGAACTTATTTTAGATGCAGATGAAGAAGTTGTTGAGTCAATTATGTCTGGAAATATTTGGAAAATCGAAGTTCAAGTAGGCGACATTGTAAAAGCTGGAGAAGTTTTAGTAATACTTGAATCAATGAAAATGGAAGTTGATATTGAAGCCCAAATAAGTGGAACTGTATCTCAGATTTTATATAAAGAAGGTGATAATATTCAATCAGGTGATGTATTAGTTGTAATAAAAAAGGATGAAAAATGAATCTAAATATAAATACTCTAAGAGAAAATTACCTAGAAAATAAAACTTCAATAAGAGAAGTTATTTCATTTATTCAAACAAAAATAGAAGAGACAAAAAATCATAATATTTGGATTTATACTTTAAATGAAGATGAGTTAGAACCATATATCAAAAACCTTGAGGGGAAAAATCCAAATGATTTTCCCCTTTATGGTATTCCTTTTGCCATAAAAGATAATATTGATTTAGCAAATATTCCTACAACTGCTGGATGTGCTGAATATAAATATATTCCAAAAGAGTCAGCTTTTGTTGTACAACAACTAATAAATGCAGGTGCAATTCCAATAGGAAAAACAAACCTAGACCAGTTTGCAACTGGACTTGTGGGAACTAGAAGTCCTTATGGAGAGTGTAAAAATTCTATAAATCCAGAATATATTTCAGGAGGTTCAAGCTCAGGAAGTGCAGTTTGCGTTGCCCTTGAAATGGCAAGTTTTTCCCTTGGAACTGATACAGCAGGAAGTGGACGAGTTCCTGCTGCTTTTAATAATCTAATTGGACTAAAAGCCTCAAAAGGAGTGGTAAGTACAAGTGGTGTAGTTCCTGCTTGTAGAAGTTTGGATTGTGTAACTGTTTTTGCAAAAGAGTTAAATTCAATAGAAACTGTTTTTGAAATAATGAATGCTTATGATGAAAAAGATATCTATAGCAGAGTTTATACTCCTTCAAAAAAAGAATCAAAAAAACAATTTAGCTTTGCAATTCCACAAAAATCTCAGTTGAAATTTTTTGGAGATGATGAAGCAGAAAAACTATTTTTTCAAGCAGTTAAAAAGTTTGAATCTCTTGGTGGAAAAGCTGTAGAGATAGATTATGAACCTTTTAATCAAAGTGCAAATCTACTTTATAGTGGACCTTGGGTGAGTGAGAGATTTATAGCAATTAAAGAAGTTATTACAAAAACTCCTCAAGTTATAAATGAAACAGTAAGAACTATTATCTCAAGTGGACAAAATAAAGATGCCATTAACTATTTTGAATCGGAATATATTTTAAAAACAAATAGAAAAATTGCTGATAAGATTTTTGCCAACTTTGATTTTATGTTAACACCAACAACTGGAACAATTTATAAAATAGATGAAGTAAATGCTGACCCAATTCAGCTAAATACAAATCTAGGATACTACACAAACTTTATGAATCTTTTGGATTTATCAGCTATTGCTATTCCTGCTGGATTTAGAGAAAATGGACTTCCTTTTGGTGTAACAATTGTTGCAGATGCTTTTGATGAAAAGATTTTACTTGACTATTCAAAAAAATATTTAAAGGCTTAACATGAATGAAAATGAGATATTAGTAGGAGTTTGTGGAGCGCATATGAGTGGATTGGCATTAAATTGGCAACTTACAGATTTAGATGCAACTTTTGTAAAACAGACAAAAACAAAAAAAGGTTATAGACTTTTTTTGCTTGAAAATAAAAATCCAATTCGACCAGGAATGGTATATGATAGTTCAAGCGATACTCAAATAGAAGTTGAAGTTTGGTCAATGAAAGTTGAAAATTTTGGAAAGTTTATGAAACAAATCCAATCACCTTTAGGAATTGGTACAGTTTTTTTAGAAGATGAATCTAGCGTTTATGGTTTTTTATGCGAAAGTGATTATATAAAAAATGCCAAAGAAATAAGTGAATTAAAAAGCTGGAGAGCTTTTTTATGTCAGTAACAGCTTTAGCTTGGAGTTATCTAGTTATTGCTGGATTACTTGAAGCACTGTGGGCAATGGGATTAAAGTTTAGTGATGGTTTTACTAAACCTTTGCCTACAATTATTACTTTATTTTTAGTAATATGTAGTTTTTTTCTTCTTTCAAAATCTATGAAAGTTCTTCCAGTTAGTGTGGCTTATGCAGTTTGGTGCGCTATTGGTATTATTTCGTTGGTTGTGATTGAATATTTTTACTCAAATACAGATTTAAATTTACAAAAAATTGGTTCTATTTTTTTGATTATTATTGGAATAGCTGGATTAAAACTTTCCAACTAATTTTATAAAAGAGTAGGAAAAAGCCTACTCTTTTATTAATGATTATGATGTTTAATTTTTTTCTTTTGAATTGATTTGATATTTACAATCATTGCAATTGAAACTATAAATGCAATGATAAAAAATCCTGCAAATACATAAAGTGTTTGAGAGTATGAACCAGTTGCATCTTTTACCATTGAAATAATAAGTGGCCCAACAAGCCCAGCTGCTGCCCATGCAGTTAAAATATATCCATGAATTGCACCAAGCTCTTTTGTTCCAAAAATATCTCCAATATATGCAGGAATTGAAGCAAATCCTCCACCGTAACAAGTCATGATAAAGTATAAAACAACTTGAAATACAACTATCTCTTTAATTGATGGTAACATATAAAATGCCACAATTTGAGTTGCAAAAAATATTACATATACAATAGGTCTAGTTAAATAATCACTTAATGACGCCCAAATAAGTCGCCCTGCTCCATTAAAAATTCCCATTAAACCAACGGCTGCAGCTGCAGCAATTGCAGTCATTCCTAAAACTTCTTGTAAAAGTGGAGACGCAACTCCAATGATTGCAATACCACAAGTGATATTTATAAATAACATTATCCAAAGACCATAAAATCTAGGTGTTTTAATAGCTTCATTTAAACCAATGAAAGCTAAATCTTCTTTGATTTTCTTTTTACCCTCTTTGATTTTTTGCTCAAATCTTTTTGGTAAATACTCATCATGTGGTTTTTCAAGATAGAGTGCAGATGCAAACATAATCACAAAATATGAAGCACCTAAAATAAAGAATGTTCCAGAAATTCCAACAGCTTCAATCAAAATCTTAATCGTTGGTCCCCAAACAGCAGAAGCAAAACCAAATCCCATGATTGCAAGTCCTGTTGCCATTCCTCTTTTATCAGGAAACCATTTTACTAAAGTTGAAACAGGTGAAATATATCCAATTCCAAGTCCACAACCACCAAGAACTCCATAAAAAAAGTATAACAATAATTTTGATTCCATCATTATTGCCAAACCAGAACCCATAGTACCTATTCCAAAAAGTGAAGCTGCAATTATTGCAGAAACTCTAGGACCATTTTTTTCTACAAATTTTCCCATTAAAGCAGCACTTAAACCTAAGAAAAATATAGCAATACTAAAAGCAATTGTAACATCAGTTAAATCCCAGTTCATTTGAGCTTGAATAGGTTTTACATAAACACTCCAAGCATAAACAGAACCAATACATATATGAACACCAACAGCACTTAAAGCCATTAGCCAACGGTTTTTTTCTACCATTATATAACCCTTCTTAATAAACAATTTTTAAGGCGGGATTTTAGCCTAAAGAAGATAAAATTAGTCTTCTTTAGTTTGAGAAAATGAGATTTTTTAAGCTTTTTTCTTCATTATTTGTCACAAACTCTTCCACATTTTCCAATCTTTTTACAAATTTAAAGGTTGGTGCAAACTCTGAGAATTTATTTTTAATAAAATCTGAATCAAGTTCAGGAGCATTTAAACAGGATAAAATTGTACATTTTGGTGCTGCTAGTTCATCTAGTCTTCTTATGATTTTTTCATAATCTTTACTAGCTTCAAAACTTCCCTTTTGAAAAGATGGTGGATCAATTACAATAATCTCATAAGGCCCCTCTTTTTTGATTCTATTCCATGATTTTAAAATATCGTAGGGTAAAAATTTTACTTTTTTTGTATCAAGATTATTTAAATGATGATTTGTTCTTCCAGTTGTTAACGCATTTTTTGCCATATCAACATTTACAACTTTTAAAGCTCCGCCACTTATGGCACAAACTGAAAAAGCGCAAGTATAAGAGAAAAGATTTAGTACTTTTTTATCTTTTGAAATCTCTTTTATAAAACTTCTTCCATTTTTCATATCTGGAAAAATTCCTATATTTTGATTTGAAAAATTTAGTGAATATTTTAAACCATTTTCATAGGCAATTGCATTTTCAGAGATTTTTCCCCTTACTATTTCATAAAGATTATCTTTTTTATATCTTCGTTGAATTATCAAAGTCTTAAAACCTTTTGTAGCATAAACCTCATCAAGCATTTTGATTATCTCTTTTTGAATACTTTCTTCAATTTCTTCAAAAAAAGTTGCCATTAAAATATCATTTATACTATCAACTATTAAATAATGAAACCCCTCATAAAAATTCCCTCGACCATGAAAAACTCTTTTTAAATCTACACTTTTATTTTCAAGATTCTTTAAAATAATCTCTTTTAATTTTTCTATATTTATACTATTCAAAGTTATACTCTTTTATTGAAATTATTTTGTATTCAAAGAAGTTATCATTTATAGAAAATTCAAACTCTTCATGTAAGCTTTTATTTAACAAAGCCCTACCAAGTGGAGATTTATTTGATATTTTATTTTCATTTGGATTTGTTTCATGAGTTCCTAGAATTATAAAAGTTTTCTCTTTGTTTGTATCTAAATCTTCAACCACAACAAGTGAGCCAAAATTTACTTTTATATGTGGAATCAAAGATATATCAATAACTTCGCTATTGTTTATAATTTTATCAAGGAATCTTAATCTTTTATCGGTATTTCGTATCTGTTCTTTTGCAGCTATATATTCAGCATTTTCACTTCTATCGCCAAGTTGTGCGGCGATTTCTTTTTCTTTCACCCAATAAGATTTCTCTTTTAAAAGGCGTTTAAACTCTTCAACTATTTTTTCGTAACCATGTTTTGTAATTAAATCTTTTTGCATGGCGCAATTATATTAAGTTTTTATATATTTCTTTGTTAATCTCGCATAATCGTAAAAATCACTTAACATCAAATATCTCATTTGTACATCTTGGAACTTTTGAACAAGCATAAAATTCCCTTCGTTAAACAAAGTTACATCATGTATAAACTCTTTTGGGTATTTAAGTTTTTCCTCTTTGATTGAAGGAAAACACTCCATAAAATCTAAAAAAAGAGCATTTATAATCTCTTCTTTCTCTTTTGTAGTATCTGTTAGAAAATCTTTTACAGTTTCAAACTCTTGGCAAATTTCAATTAAACATTTGTGCATGAGTCACTACTTGAACAGGTATTTAGTTTTTTGTTTGTATCTATATTTGTATTTAATAACTCGTTTATTTTTTCAATATCAAATCCACAAACTTTAACTCCATTTATATCTAATAGTGGTCTTTTAATTAAAATTGGATTTTTTATCATAAGCTCAATTGCTTCATCTTTTGATAAAGTGTTTATGTCTATTTCTTTATCTCTTATTTGTGGAGCAAAAGGATTAAATATATCTTTTATTTCTAAACCTTTAAAAAACTCACTTAGAGTCTCTTTTGTCCATGGAGTATCTAGAAGACTTTTTACACTAAAAGAGATATTGTGACTTTTTAGTAACTCTTTTTGTTTTGCATTACCGCTACAACCAGTTTTTTCGTAAAATGTAAAATTATAGAATGTGAAATTGCTCATAATCTCTCTTTTTATAGACTTATATGCAAATTCTATACCTTTTTAAAATAACTCATTTACAAGCTTTTTTATTGCCATCTTTTGAAGCAAATGAAGAGAGCTTTTATTACTCCATTTTTCTACTTCTTTTTTGTAGTGTTCTAGTATTAAAATATCTATTTGCTCTTTTTTTTCTATTAGATACTCTAAATGCTCTTTTAACTCTTCTTGACTTAATTCACTTACATCTTTTAGTTTATAAAATAAAGCTTCTTTAAAATCTTCATCAATATACTCTTTTGCTTTATCTAAAAAAATCGTAGCTTGTATTTCATCTGCAAAAATATCATTCCATTTTCTACCATTTTTAAGTTGGTCAACTGCAACATCTAAGAAAACTGGAACAATATCTAAAACCTTATTTAACTCTTTAAAATCATCATCTATTAAAGAGCGAAATAACATTCTTGTTCTATTTTTTATTTTTACTCTTAACTCAGCTTTATCTACAACATCTCTATGTAAAAGTGAAAATCTTTTAAAAGCATTTAGTTTTGAGTGATTAAAAGCCATAATAGATACAAGTGGTTCAATATCTTGAATTTGAGCTTCACAAGAACCATTTGGTCTACAAAAAGCCCAATAGAGTCTAGCTTCCATATCTGGATGATTTAGATACTTTTCATCTCCCAAAGCTTCAACATCATCTTCCTCTTTTAACTCTTCAACCTCTTCTTTATATGTTAAATTGAATAACTCTTCCATATTGCTCAAACTTTCTTAGATTTTTTTTATTACTTATTATAAAAAGCGTATTACATAATAGTGACTCACTTATATCAAACTCTCCATCTGTTAGAGCTATAAGTAAACTATCATTTCTTACTTCACTTGATTTTTTTAAATAATTTAGTAGCTCATCAAAATTTGTCCCACCATTTGATTTAGGAATTAATAACTCCTTCTTACTCAAAGGATTAAAACTATCAAAACTAATGATATATTCATTTCTAACTTTTAAATCAAAAGGCAAAATATCTATTTTATACTCATAAAAACTCTCAGCTATTTCACTTATGATTCCTAAAAACTTTTTATACTCATCAAGGCTAACACTAGAAGAACTATCAAGTGCCACAAAGATATTTAGATTATCATTTAATTTTTTAGTTCCAGGCATATAAATACCTCTATCTATAAATCTTTTATTTGGTCTTTCATAGGAAATTTGTTTTTCAAAAAATGAACTAATTAAATACTCTTTTAACACATCATGTAAATCTATCTCTGGTTTTATTAAAGTATCTATTTCTATACTCATCCCTTCATACAAATTTGAAGATTTTTTTGCAAGACTTAAAGCTTGTATTATGATTCCATCTAGTTTTTCTTGGTTTGTTTTTTCACTTTTTGTTAAAACCTCATCTAAATCTAGTTTTGATTTATCATAAGCATATGATTCTATTTTTCCATTTTTATCAGGAGTTGTTTTACTTAACTCCTCTTTTTTCTTTTTATATAAAATTTCATATACTTCTTCAACACATTTATCTTTAAAATCCAAATCAATTATCTCATCAGCTGGTCTTATTCCAACATTTTCAAAAGTTGATAAAATATTGTTTATTACTACATCACAAGATTGATTCCAAATATTTCTATCTCTTGTTTTTTGTCTATATGGATGTTTTAAAACAATATGAAGCAAAGTGTGAGCATAAAGGTAAGTAATCTCATCCCTTGAATATTTTGTTAATTTTTCTGTATCAATTGTGATTTTAAAACCATCAGTTAAAAAAGCACTATTAATATTTCCTTTAAACTCACTATTTATACTTAAAGCTAAAACTGATAAAAAAGGATGGTTAAATAAAAAACTTATCCTAATTTTCTCAAAAATATCTTTATAATATGTAGTCTCCATATTTCTCCATCCATTTATCAAACTCATCTAAGAGTGCAATGTTTTCATCTTTTACTATTAAATCTTTTATAAGCATAACAGCAAACTCTACTGGTAAACTTTTACTATAAGCAAAGATATTTATAGCTTGATTTGTATTCTCATATTTTTCAATTACTGCTGAACATAAAGCGTATAAAGCACTTGGTTCCGTTGGAATAATCTCACAAGTTCCATTTAAAATATCATCAATATTTGGAAGAGTTTTATAAACTTTTATAAATGAGATAAATTCAACAGCAGCTGCATATCCTACCGTTCCATAAATAATTGGAGAGATAAGATTAATGTTACTTTCTGTTTTTAGAATATTTGACATCATACTCCAAGCCCTTGGTGTACAAAAAGCTGGATTTGTTTCAGTTGCATTTGGAACTTCACTACTTAATAAATCTGGTCTAAATCCTAAAAAACCTAAGATATATGAATGAATATTATTTAAGATTGCCCAATTTTTAAAGTCATCATATTTTGCTTCAAGTAATAGATGAACCATTCTATTTACAAGTGGACTTGGAAGTTTAAAAACAATTCCTTTATCATTTATCTTATTTCCAGCACATACGATTTTCCAATTTTTTGGAAGTGAATACTCCCCTATTTTTCTATCAAGCACAAGCTGATAAATTGCTGCTTGAACAGATAAAGAAGCTGAGTTTAATTCATCTAAAAAAAGAATTCCTGAAGAGTTTTCGTCTTGTGGCAAAAAAACTGGTGGCATCCAAACTGTTTGATTGTTTGTAATAGTTGGAATTCCTCTTAAATCAACTGCATCAAGTTGAGAGAGTCTTACATCTACTAACTCTAGATTATTCTTTTTTGCAATATCATTTACAATATAAGATTTTCCAATTCCAGGACTTCCATGAATAAAAACTGGCATATCACTTTTTAGTAATATTTGAAGTTGTTTGTATAGTTCTATTGTTCCAATTGAAGGAGTTACCATTTTATAACCTATTTTTTACATAGAACATGCAATTTGTATACCTTTACACTAAAAGCTTTCATATTGTATACTTCTCAAAAAACTAGGATTTACATTGCCATATATAAAAAAAGAGTTTCAAACAATAAAAGGGAAAAAAATTGAGGAGTTTTTAGAAACTTTAAGTCTTGATTCAAAACTTTGTTTAACTCTTCTTGAAAAAGGCAAAATCACAGATGAAAACAATAAACGCCTACAAAAAAATCAAATCATAAAATCAGATTTTATTTATATAGTGGTTTTTGAACCTCTTACAAAAGGTTTAAAACCAATCTTTAACTCTTTTCATTTTGCAATATTTGATAAACCAAGTGGAATCATGGTTCATCCATCTTCTCATCAATTAGGTATTTATACCCTTTTGGATGAAATAAAATATCAATTTGGAGAAAAAAGCTCTTTAGTTCACAGAATTGATACGGAAACTTCTGGATTAGTTCTTGTATCTAAAAATGCCTTTAGTGAGATGATACTAAAAAATATGTTTGAAGAAAAACTCTATATAAAAAAATATAAAGCTTTGGTTGAGGGTGAAATAAAAGCAGAACTAACAATAAACACGCCAATTACAAATGATACAGGTTTAATAAAACTAAAAATGAAAACAGATATTAATGGCAAAGAATCAACAACAATTATAAAACCAATTTTTTATGATAAAGAAAATAATCAAACTTTAGTGGAAGCTATTCCATTAACTGGAAGACAACATCAAATTAGAGTTCATTTAAATTCAATAGGTCATAAAATTGTTGGTGACCCTATTTATGGAATTGATGAAAAGTTTGCTGATGATTTTTTAAAAAATAATATTTCTATGAAAGAAAGAATAAAAGTTATTAAAAGAGAAAGATTAATGCTTCAAGCTGATTATTTGGAGTTTGAATTTTTAGAAAATATTTATAAATTTAAATCAAAGGAACTTTTTTAAAGAAATTTAGGAGTATAATAACCAACTATTTTATGTTTTAGGGATTTAGGTGAGTAGTAAAGAGCAACAAATATTAAAAATAATCAAATATATTCCATCTATATTCATAATAATCTCATCTATTATCGTTACACTTTTTTTCTATATAGAAAATAAAAAAACTTTTTTAATAGAAAAAGAGAATATTGAAAAAAATTACATATTAGAAAATAAAGCAATTGCAAAAGATGAAGTTAATAGAGTTTATGATTTCATACAACACTTACAAAAAACAACCGAAACAGAACTAAAAGAATCAATAAAAAACAGAGTTTATGAAGCTCACACAATTGCCACTTCAATCTACAATAAATACAAAGATGAAAAATCAAAAGAAGAGATATTAGATATTATAAAAACAACTTTAAATGATTTTAGATATAACCAAGGTAGAGGTTATTTTTTTATTGATAATATTAAGGGTGAAAAAGTATTACAACCACCTAATAAAGCCCTTGAAGGTAAAAGTTTATTAGATTATAAAGATGCACATGGTTATCAATTTATGCAAAGTATTGTAAAAACGATAGCTGATAAAACAGAAAGGTACGACCAATATTATTGGGAAAATCCAAATAGTAAAGTTAATGATTCTAAAAAAATCTCATTCTACAAATATTTTGAACCTTTTAATGTGGCAATTGGAAGTGGAGAATATGTTGAAGAGTTTGAAAAACAAATTCAAAAAAAAGCACTTGATTTTATAAATTTAATTCATTATGGGAAAAGTGGTTATATCTTTATAATAAATTATGATGGAGTATATTTAAACCATATTAGACCTGAATATATTGGAAAAGATGCATCAATAAATAATGATACTGTAGATATTAAAAAAGTTATTGAAACATTAATAGATATTTCTAAAAATGGAGAGGGTTACTTATCTTATACTCAAAATAAAAAACCTAATACAGATTTGCCTACTCATAAAATCAGTTTTGTAAAAGGTTTAAATGATTGGGGTTGGATGATTGGAACTGGTTTTTATGAAGATGAAATAAGTGAAACTATTAAAAAAAGAGAAATAGAACTTAATGAAAAATTTGATACTTATATGAAAAATATCTTAATTTTATCGTCATTTTTAACTTTTATTTTATTATTTATCTCAAAATACATATCAAATTTCTTTACAAATAAATTTAATGAATATAAAAAAGAGTTAGAGAAAAAACAAAATATTTTATATCAACAATCGAAAATGGCTTCAATGGGAGAGATGATAGGAAATATTGCCCACCAATGGAGACAACCATTATCAACTATTACAACAGCATCAACAGGTATTTTGTTAGAAAAAGACATTGGAATACTTCAAGACCAAACACTAAAAGAATATCTACACAAAATAAATAAATCAGCTCAATATTTATCAAAAACAATTGATGATTTTAGAAACTTTTTTAATCCAGAAAAAGTTAAAAACTATTTCTTTTTATCAAATGCTTTTGATACAGCTTTAGAATTATTATCAGCACAATTTAACTCTCAAAATATAAAAATCATAAAAAATATTGAAGATATTGAAATAAATAGTTATGAAAATGAATTAATTCAAGGTTTAATAAATATTTTAAATAATGCAAGGGATGAATTAAAAGATAAAGAGTTAGATAATAAATTAATTTTTATTTCTACTTCAAAAAATGAAAATGAAGTAATCATAAAAATAAAAGATAATGCAGGTGGTATTTCAAAAGAGAATATAAATAAAATATTTGAGCCATACTTTACAACAAAACATAAATCTCAAGGTACAGGAATTGGATTATATATGACTGAAGAGATTATTGTAAGACATTTAAAAGGTGAAATTACAGTTAAAAATGATGAATTTACTTATGAAAATTCATCATATATTGGAGCAGAATTTATAATTAAAATTCCACTTCAATAAGAAATTCTACTAAGCAATATTTGTAGAGTTTCGGCCTTGCTCTTTTGAAAAATACATTGCTTTATCTGCACGTTCAATAAATTTATCCATATTCTCATTTAAAACAAATTCTGCAATTCCTATACTAATAGTAACAGAACTATTCATCTCTTCAAAAATCTGTTTTTCTACAGCTTTTCTTAATTTCTCACACAATAAAAAACATTGTCTTGTATTTATATCAGGAGTTACAATTAAAAACTCTTCACCACCCCATCGTCCAAGAATATCAGTTTTTCGAATATTATTTTGAAGTATTTTTGAAACTTCCTTAAGTACTGTATCCCCAACTTGGTGTCCATATGTATCATTTATTTTTTTAAAATAATCTATATCCAATAAAACTACACATAAATATCTATTATATCTATTTGCAATTGCTATATGAGAACTCAATACACTTTCAATATAACCTCTATTATAAAGTTTAGTAAGATTATCTGTTATAGCTAATTCTTGAGCTAATTTTTTATCTGTTATATCTTGATAAATAGCACGATAACCTAGATGTTTTTTAGAGCTATCCAATATTGGTTCAATAATAACATCAACCCAATAATATTCACCATTTTTTTTACTATTTCTAATTTCACCTGTCCAAATTTTTCCTTGGGTTATTGTTTCCCATAACTCATTAAATAAAGATGTTGGCATATTACTATGACTGATATTTTTAAATCTTTTTCCAATAATCTCTTTTTGTTTATATCCAGAAATTTTACAAAATGCATCACTGGCACTTGTAATATTTCCTACAAAATCTGTTGTTGCAATGATTACATACTTATCAATCATTGAGTGTTCTTCTTGAAGTTTTGAGGTTTTATATTGAACAATCTTTTTAAGTCTTTGGGCAATTAAAAATAAAATAGCAATTACAATCAAAAATACAAATACTACAACTAATAAAATATTATAATAGTAATCATATCTATCTTTTTGAATATTTGAATTCCAAATAAGATTTTCTAGAGCTTCATGAAGTGAATTTTTACTAGCTTTATTTATATTTTCATAAATCTCTGAAATTCGATAAAAACGCTCAATACTCGTATAACCAATTTGTATCATTGAAGGTATCATCATTTTTTCTATTGAATTGGCTTCAAATAAAAGATGTTCATAACTAAATCTTGCACCATATTTTTCTATCAATATTCTAGCACTCTCTTCTTTATTTTCTAAAGCATATTTCCAACCTCGAATTGAAGCATCAAGAAATTTTTTTGCTTGTTCTGGATTTTTTCCAAGATTAGCTTCTGTTGAAAATAGATTATCACCATAAAGGTCAATTCCATAATTTAAAGGATTAATAATATTAACTTCTATTCCTTTAGATTTCATAGTATCTGGTTGGTCACTTATATATGCACTCATAACATCTACTTCACCACGAATAAATGCATTATTTGTAAAATCCAAAGATTTATATGTATAATCATTTGGAGTAATTTTTGCTTCTAAAAGCATGGCAAGTAGTGGTGCATCATCAATACTTTGTTGAAAAGAGATGATTTTCCCCTTCATTTCAAAAGGACTTACTATTCCTGAACTTTTTTTTGAGATAAAAACTAATGGACTATGTTGAAAAAACGAACCCATAATTTGAACAGGATTTCCCTGAGCTCTATAAAGTAACAATGATGAATCAGCAACTCCATATTGTGATTCTCCATTTATAACTTGTAAAATATTGTTCTTTTTAGGGTCTCTTTCAAGAATATTTACATCAAGCCCTGCTTCTGCGTAATACCCTTTCTCCAAAGCCATATAATAACCTGCAAATTGAAAAGAGCTAAACCATTTTAGTTGTAAATTAATTTTCTCTTTTGGATGTTGTGTTGTAGCATTTAAAGTAATAGTAAAAATTAATATTGTAAGAAATATTTTAAAAATATTAAGTTGTATTAGATTTTTTTTCATGTGAGCCTATTTTAAATATGTATACTTATTATAGCTAAAAGAGTTTTAATATCTAAAATTAGGTCATTCATCTAAAATAGAGAAAAACTATACTCTTATACTTACCTAAAATAAAAATTCCTTAGTTATAATCAAGTATTAAATAAATATTAGGTTATAAATTATGAACAAACTATCAAATGAAAATTTAAAAGAGAAAAATATAAAAGGTGCTTTTTTTGGAGCAATTGTAGGTGATGCTTTATGTTTAGGTACACACTACGAATATGATGCAAAAAAAATCTATGAAGCTTATGGACAAAAACCAATAGAAAAGTTCATGAGTCCAGGTGAAAAAATGGGTGGACAAACTCACGGTATTGGTTGGGGAGAGAGAAACTATCATCCAGGGAAAAGTGCTGGTGGAACTACTGATTATGGTGATTATAATATAGTAATACTTGAACATTTAGCTGCAACTTCAAATCCACCTAGAACTTTTAGTGTGCAAGATTTGATTCCCCATTGGATGAATAGACTTGAAAATGGTTGGGGTTCTTGGATTTGTACCATGACAAGAGAAACTTACTCTCAAGTAAAACATGGAACAAAAATCGAAAATTTAGGTGGAATATCAAATGCCATGGCAATACGTCATGTTGCAGCCCATGCATATTATGAAAATGAAGAAGAATTAGTTGATGTTGCAAGAAAAGCTATGTTTACACACAAAGACTTTTCTGCACTTGGAGGTGGAGAATTTTTTGCAAGGGTTACACACAGAGTTTTAAGAGGGATAAGTCCAAGAGATGCAATAGAAGAAGTTGCAGTTTTAATGGGTGGATTTTTTGAAGATAAAACAAAACAAGCAATAGCAAAATATGAAGAAGAAGCAAATCCAGATTCACAACTTTCAAAAGAGCAATTCAGCGATGATTTAGCACTAACATCAATGGCCAGACTTTGGGATATTGGAAGAAGTGAACCAATAAAAGTAGGAAAAGCAAGTCCAACTGAGGGTACACTTCCTGGAAGTATTTATTTCATACTAAAATATGCCAACAAAGAAGACGGACTAAAAAAAGCTCTGCAAGCAAATGCAATGGTAGGAGGTGATAATGCTTCAAGAGCAATTGCCATTGGTATGGTTTTAGGAGCATATTTTGGAGTTGATGCAATTCCACAAGAGTGGAAAGAAACCCTAACCCAATGGAAATATTGTGAAGATTTATTGGATAAACTTCCACTCATAAAAAAGGGAGCTTAGGCTCTTTTTTTATAAATAATCTTCAATATCAATCTAAAAAAATAACCCTAGTTCACTTCTTGTTGTTTTTTAGTTCTTTTTAGATTAACATTTTTTAAATATGCTGCCAAGTCACTATCCATACTTGCTAAATGATAATCAAACCAATATGGTAATTTTTCTGCAAAATATGATTTTAAGATGTTCATCCCAAAAATACTATAAGATTTATCAATGAAGAATTTTAGTTCTGATAAAACCTTATTATGTTCCTCTTTGTGTTCTCTACTTCTTGGATAATCATATCTATCCATTAGTTTTTCTTCTTCATTAAAATGCTTTTTTGTATGTTCAAGCAATTCCATTGCTTTTGAATTAATACTATCTTTAGAATTTAAATCCACACTATTATAGATATCCAAAAACTCTCTGTGTAATACATCCATTTTTTCGTAATTTAGCGAATGTTTATCTTGCTCAAATAATTTTACTTTTTTCATTATTAACTCCAATGATTTAGTAATTATCATTGCAATTAGTATTCCATTAAGAAAAATTATTAATAACTCTTTTCTTTGAATATATCCATGAAAAAATGGCTAATAAAATATACAAGAATATAATAAATAACATTTGTTCAATTTTCACCATTCTTTTACACTTCAAATATTAATCAAAGTATAAACAAAATTACAATGCTAGCTAATATCTTTTAAAAACTCTAAATGGATATAGTATAATAGATATTACTTAATATATTCCAAAAAGGATTTATAAATGCAATTTGAAAAACTAATTAAGGGAAAATTAGTAAAAAGATATAAAAGATTTTTAGCTGATATTATTTTAGAAAATGGTGAAGAAATTACAGCTCATGTACCAAATAGCGGGGCAATGACTTCATGTATAGAAGAAAACTGTGATGTTTGGGTTACTTTTCATGATAATGAAAAAAGAAAACTAAAATATACTTTGGAGCTTACTAAAATGGGCGAAAACTTGATTTGCACAAATACAGGAGTAGCAAATAAAATAGCAATAGAAGCCATTCAAAATGGTGTAATAAAAGAGCTTCAAGGTTATGAAAATTTAAAACCAGAACAAAAATATGGAGAAAATAGCAGAATTGATATTTTACTTGAAAATGGAAATGAAAAATGTTATGTGGAAGTAAAAAGCGTAAGTCTAAGAATAGATGATTATTTAGCTTTCCCTGATGCTGTAACTTCACGGGGAACAAAACATCTAAATGAATTAGCTCAAATGGTAAAAGATGGTCATCGAGCAGTAATGTTATATGTTATTCAAAGAACAGATAATTTACCCTTTAAACTAGCTTGCCAAATAGATAAAAAGTATTGTGAAGCTTTTAAAGAAGTTACAAAAAATGGTGTTGAAGTCTTAGTTTATCAATCACATATAAATTTAGAAGAGATTTACTTAAAAAAAGTATCAATAATGGATTCATTTTGATACAATTGCAAAAAAAATTTATCTAGGACAATATTGAACTTAAAACAAATAAGCATTGCAATATATGCGACTTACTTAACGAATAAATATGGCTTTAAATTAAAAAAAGTAAAAACTTCTGAAGAGAAAAAAGCATTAAGGATTGAGTATTCAAAAACTCTATTAACAAAGTTAAATATCAGTGTTGAAGTTTTAAATAAAGAAAAACTTCCAAAAGATGGGAATTATTTACTTGTGTCAAATCATAGAAGTATAATTGATCCACTTATTATTGAACTTGCATTACAAGACTCTTTTATTCATGGTTTTTGGGTATCAAAAAAAGAACTTTTTAACTCTTTTTTCTTTGGTACTTTTACAAAAAATGCAGATACGATTTTATTAGATAGAGAATCTGCAAATATGACCTCTTTTTTTATTGATACAAAAAATGTAGTAAAAAAAGGTTATTCAATTTTTGTTTTTCCAGAAGGAACAAGAAATAAAACTGATGAGCCAATTAGTACTTTTAAAGAAGGTGCAAAATTAATGGCACTTAAAAATAGAATTAATATTTTGCCAGTTTTTATAAAAACAAATGCAAATCAAGTTCTAAAAGAAGCAATTGAACAAAGAACAAAAAACCTAAAAATCCAAATTGAAATTGGTGATATTATCGATTATAAAGATAAATCTCCACTTGAAGAACTATATAAAAAACAGTTTAATATTTAAACTGTTTTTCTACACTCCCCTAATCTAGCACTAAAACTTTTTTAATAAATTAAATTTCATCTATAATTTCTTATGTCTATTTTTTTAGATAGATAAGTTTTACTTATTTATAAAGCATTAAGTTTACTTATATAATAATTCACTTTTAATAAAATATCTAAGGAATTATAAATGAATATGTTTGATAAAATTAGAGCTTTTTGTAGACCATTTAGAATAGTTATAGGATTGATTTTAATTGCAATTGGATTCTTTACAGATAATTATTGGTTCTATTTGGGAGTAATTCCACTTATTGTGGGAATTGTGGATTTCTGTCCTGTGTGTATTGTTAGTAAAAAGTGTACACCAAAAACTAAAAAGTAAAAGAGGAATAAATTTCCTCTTTTAGTTATTTAAAAAGTTTAATATAATCATTCCATAAAACTTACCATCTTTATAGAACTCCGCTCTATATTTTGATTTATTATTATCTATTGAATAATTATCTTGAATATCACTTTTTTTGATTAGAATATCATCTTCGCTATCTATTTTATCTTTACTAAATCCAATAATATTTACTCTAAAATCAGATTTTTCTATTTTAAAATCATTATTTATATCTATTTGATTTCCAAAAGTTGTTTCTATCTCTTTTCCATCAACTAAGATTTTGATTTTATCTTGAGTATTAACTACATCAAAAATTTGAGGATATAAATCACAAACTTTCATATTTCCTATATGAATTTCATATTTATTATCATCAAATTTAACTTTTGCAAGTGTGTGTGTTAAATCAAACTTATTATTTTCTTTTTTCAAAGGAACAAATCTAAGATTATTTTTAATGTCTGTTAAATCAAAAGAGATATTGTCATTAATAGTAATTTCCCCAAAGTCATTAACTCTTTTTTGCACCTCATCATAATTATTTATATCAAAATCTCTTTCAAATTCAATATTCATAATCTTCATAAACTCTTCAATAGCTTTTAATTGATAAATCACTTTATGTGTTAATTCTGTAATATTTTTACTTGTTTCTATGGCAAAAGCTGGTTTATTATGGGTAACTGCAAAATAAGTCAAAGATTGTTGCATTTGCTCATCTTTCTCTTTTGTTTGAGTATTTTTTACGCCAAAAGTATGGAAGTCTTTATATAAACCTTCATTATTTACATTTTTATTTACTTGATTTGCAATTTCGCCTAAATTTCCAAATTTTTCATCTATTTTTTCTTGGTCAATAATAGTTGCTTGTCCCCAAGAGTTTGGATTAAAAACTGAATCTTCATAAATATCCCTATAAAATCCAAAACCATCATGTAAATTTAAAATTAAATCAACTCTTTTTTCTAGAATAATCTCTTTAATTCTATTTATTGTTAAAAGGTCATTATCATTTTTTTCAATTACATTAAATTTTCTATTCATATCCCCATAAATACCACGGGTATTAGCCAAAATACTATCAACATTTAGATTTGGAATAATCCATAAATTCCCTGATTTAATTTTGTAATATTTTTCTAAAACAGCTGGCGCAAAATATCCACCTGGTTCATCGCCATGAATTCCACCAATAATTAAAAGTGTGTGTTGTTGGGGATTTGTCTCTTTTTTATATATATCAAAAGGTGTATTTGAGGCAAAAAGAAAAATCAGTGGAAAAAAAAGTATAAAAAAACGCATATCTATCCTAATTCTAAAATATTTTATTATATAAAATGGTTGTGCAATGATAACACATAGCTATTTACAATCGCGTTAAAATCGTAAATGCCCTATTTGTGGTTATTTTATTTTAATAGGAAGTAAACTCAAAAAACTCAAAGCTTCAGGAAGTGAAAAAAAAGCATTTTGTATATCATTTTGTTTTGGATCGATTAGATAATTTTTTGAGGTTTCAAAATTTGCTTTTTTTAAATTATTTTTTATAAAAACTGTTTGTTCTAAATTGCAGTTATCAAAAAGTGCCTTTTCTAAATTACACTCTTCAAAACCACAATCTTGAATTAAAGTATCTACAAACTTCATTTGTCGCAAATCCATAAGATGAAAAGAGTTTTGAGAAATATTACAAGATTCAAACTTAACTTCAAAAGGCTCAGGACAAGAACTCCAAGAGATACCAATAAGTTTGCAATTTTCAAATACAACATCATTAAAAACACTATTTTTTAACACTGATAAAGATAAATCACAATTTACAAATTTACACTCTGTAAACTTGCAGTCTTGTATGATACTTTTTGAAAAATCACATTTTATAAAAGTACAATCATCAAAATAGATAGAATTTAAGTTTTTATCATTGTATTCGATAAATTCTTCTTCCCAATAATCATTTGTTTTAAACATTTTTCTTCTTTTTTATTTTGAAAGGGAACTCCAATTCCCTGCATTGTGAACATTTTTAAAGCCATTTGCCATTAATGTATTTTTTGCTATTGCACTTCTACTACCAGTTGCACAACAAAGAATTATAGGCTTTGTATTATCCAACTCATTCATTCTATTTTTTAGTAAATCTAATGGGATATTTATACTTCCATCTTTATGCTCATATGCAAACTCTTCTTCACTTCTAACATCAACAATTTGCCCACCTTGCTTCAACAAATTTGGAACAAGTTTTAATACTTTGTATTGAGTATATTTTCTATAGGCTATAAAAATTACTAGTGCAATAAATAGATAAATTAAATTGTCATTCAAAAACTTTTCCTTATTCTAATTCATCTTTATGAACAATAGAGTTATACTCTTTTGAGTAAACAAGTTCACCTGAATATAACTGTTTTACATACTCTTCAAACCATAAAGAGAAACTTTGTGATACGATTTCTCGCTCAGGTAATTCAAACCACAAAGTAATAACTTGCCCTTTTGTGCCACTTGATGTGGGGCTTAAATCAATACAATAATGATCTCCACAACCATCACTTGTAAATGGTATCCATTTTATATTCCACCAATCACTTTTAACTCCTTTATCAGGAGTTGAAACTTTGTTATGAAGTTCAGTTTTTAGTAAACTTTTCCAAGTATTAAACTCTTCAATAATACGGTGAGTTGATAAAAACTCCTGAGAATCAAAAAGCCAAGCAGATTCACCTTTTTGACCATTATGTATTTTTAATACACTTATAAAATCATCTGGCAAATCAACCCCAAGAGCCTTTGTAAGTTCTTCTATTTCATCATCAGTTGCAGGTGGATTTAAATCTAATAAACCATCACTATAGTTAAGACTAAGCCATTGTTTAAACTTTTCAAATTCTTTTTTCATTTAAATCCTTTATTTTTTGAGAATAGCTCTCTTGAAAAAACACTGGCATCAAATTCATTACAAAAGGGTATTGTTTTAAAATCTCACTCATTACATCATATACAACAGTTGCATCTTCTGAAGCATATTTGATTTGTCCAGAAGTTAACTCTTCATTTTCCCAATTTGATCTTGACATATTTTTTGATTTTTGTAATTTTTCATTTAAAATTATCGAAGCTGCTTTTTTAGCTCCTATTTGATTTTTTGATGAGAGTTTTTTGAATATATCTTCAAGGTCGATTGTTGATTTTAGTCTTAGATTAAATTGTTTAAAAAGTGCTACATTATCGCCTTTTAGACCTGTGCCTATTTTTATTATTTTGTCATCTTCTAAAAAGTTTATAAGAGGTTTTAGATTTTTGATTTGTTTAGTTTGAATAAGATAACACTTATCATTTGTAGCTAATTGAATAAGGCAAACACCATTATCTGCTTGACCTTTTTTAAAGGTTGGTTTTTGTTCACTATCAAAGCCTATAAAAGGAACTAACTGGATTGTGTTCATTGCCTCTTGCAGTTGTTCACAAGTATTAATAATTTCAATTTTTCGATTACCAATTGTATAAGGAGTTTGTAAATCACTATCAAGTGAATTATCCATTAAATCAAAAAGTTTTATCATTGATTTTAATTCATAAGAGCCATTTTCTAAAATATTTTTCAAAACATTTTCAACTTCATTTTCTAAATCATCATCACAAAAAGTTCGAATTAGATTTAATCTATCTTGATTAGAAATCACATTTATTATTTTAATTTTCAACTCCTATTTAATACAACCATTTTTAAAAAAAGTATTGTAACATAAAGAGCTTAGACGACTCGTATTGCTTCTAATTTTTAATTAGCATTTTTTCTTCTTCTATTGAGAGATAACGCCATTTACCAATTTCAATACTGGGCTTAAAACTTCCAATACTAACTCTATTTAAATCCAAAACTTTTAATGGTGTTCCAAATTTGGGGTCTTTTAATGCTCCAAAGAGTCTGCGAATATGGCGATTTTTGCCCTCTTCTAGTTCAACTTTTAGTTTTGTTTTTGCGCCACCATTTCCTATTTTTTCTACTTTTGCTTTCAGTATTCCATGAATACTATCCACACCTTTTTTAGCTTTCAAAATATGTTCATCTGTAACATAACCTCTAACCCAAACTTCATATATTTTAATGCAATTTCCAGGTTTTGTTAAAGCATCATTTATTTTTCCATCTCTTGTGAATAATAAAAGCCCTTTTGATTCTAAATCAAGTCGGCCAATAGGCATCCAACCATCTTGAAAAAGCCAATCTGGTAAAAGATTGTAAACAGTTTTTCGCCCAAGATCATCAGCTCTTGTGACTAAATAACCTTTAGGTTTGTTAAGTGCTAAAAGTATTTGAGAATCGTTTGTTGTTATATTCATGGGCTACATTCCTTAAGTATGTTTGATAAACCCATAGTTTCAGGGACAGGATACTTGTAAAGTATCCCCGCGATTTCTTAAGTTGTAGTTAAAAGAAAGATGATAATTTTGTTTATAGTTTATATAAACAGTTTACATTATATGATAAAAATTGAGGAATTCAAGAAAAGCTTCTCTTGAATTAATAATTATGATTGAAATTTCTCACCAGCAGCTGCTGTAAAAGTCATTTCTACTAATAAATTTGGGTCTACTAATTCAGCTTTTACACAAGCACGACTAGGAGCACAGCCATCGGGAAACCAAGAGTCCCAAATTTCATTTAAGCCATCGAAATTTGCAAAATCTGTGATGTAAATAGTAACTGCTAAAATTCTTGATTTATCACTATCAATCAAAGATAAACTAGCTTCGGCTTGGTCAAATATTTGTTGAACTTGACCTTTTATATCTGCACTTGTATCTGTGTCTGCCACTTCTGTAAAAGTTGCAATTCCATTAAAAACAGTCACATCTGACCATCTTTTGTTTGGATTAATTCTATGAATTTTCATTATTAGTCCTAGTATATGAGTGGTGCAATTGTAGTTAAAAAAGATAAAATTGGTTTTAAATAAGATTAATGTGTATAATCAAAGAAGGTTTTTTATATCTTCTTTTAGTTTTTGCAAGTTTTCATTTAAAGTAATATTAGAGTTTTTTGATATAAACTCTTTTAAGCCTGAAGTTTTCATTGGGAATTGTTTTGAGAATTTAATAATCTCCTCATCAAGTGTACTAACACCTGCTTTTGTTTGAACTAAAGAAATAGTAAAAATATCATCTTTTATAGTAAATTTCACATGATTAAAATAAACCTTTGCTCCTTTAAAAATCTCATCTAAGCTCAAAGTATCTTTTCTAAAAAATGGAAAAGCTTGTTTAGCATCTCCTAAAACTTCAGTTATAAGATAATATCCTAAGGTATCAGCTATTAGATTATCATCATAAATTCTTTTTTCTTTTTTGAAAAAGTCATCAAGTAGTCTAAGAAAAAAATTAGACGACATCACTCCAATATCATTTAATATTTCTTTATTGATATACTCAAATATAAAAGGTGAATTTTCTTTTATAAAAACTTTTAGTTCATTTTCTTGCATTTATTTTCCTATAAAACTTCTAATTCAAAAGGCTCAATATGAGCATTGTATTGTTTGAAGTTATTTATAAAGTGTGAGTAATGTGCAGTTTCATAGTGTTTGTTTAAAGCTTCTTCACTTTCCCATGAATCAATTACTATAAATTCTACTGGATTACTTTTTGTTTGGAAAATTTCATACATCAAACAACCCTTTTCTTTTTTAGTCTCTTCTATTGTTGATTTTAGTAATGCTTTTAGTTCTTCGATACAATCTCTTTTTGCTAAAAATATTATTTGTCTTGTTATTGCCATAATTGTCACTTTTATTGTTTTTTTAATCTACTTTATATTTGCTTTTTTCAATAATTTCTTTAAATATCTCAAATAGTTTTGGATCATGTTTTATACCATTTTCTGATTCTAAAATCGACATGACTTCATTGTGATTTCGACTATTATGATAAGGTCTTGGAGATGCCATAGCATCATAACTATCTGCAAGTGAAATTATACGAGAAAATATTGGAATCTCTTCAGCTTTGAGCTTATCTGGGTAACCTTCTCCATTGTAGTGTTCATGATGATGTTTAACTGCACGTGCTATTATATCACTATCTTCAAAATGCATACTATTTACTAATTCTTCACTTTTTAAAGAGTGGCTTCTCATAATCTCCCACTCTTCATCATTAAAATCAATAGGTTTTAATAAAACACTATCAGGTATTCCAATTTTACCTATATCATGAAATGCAGCTGCAATACGTAAAATCTTTATTTGAGTTTTGTTAAAGCCTAATTGAAGACCTATTTCTTCAGAAATTGATACAACTCTATGGGAGTGCAATTGGGTATATTCATCTTTTTGACCTAAAGCCAGTAAAATTGCTTCTGAACATTCACATATTACATCTTCTTCTAATTCAAATATTTTCATGTTAAACCTTTGTGATTATTTCAATATAGTAAATAATAAAATAATTAATATCAAGTGCAATCCAAGAATATACAAACATCTATAGTAAATATTGTAATCTTTTTAATATTAAATTTTTATTTTTATAAAGTTATATTAAAATCTAAATAAAAATTAATGGATAAATATAATAATGAAAAAAAATACTAACAAAAATATAGAAACTTTTGAAGAACTTGAAAAATTAAGTGATTACTCTTTTATAAAAAAACTCAACAGTGACCCAGATGCAAAATATAGTGGAGATAATAAATTTCCAAGAGAAGTTTTTAGTGGACACTATGTACCTGTAAATCCAACTGCTATTAAAGACCCAATATATATTTCTCATAGCATTAACTTTTTTAAAGAGTTAGGCTTTAGTGAGAACTTACTAAAATCAGATGATTTTATCAAACTATTTTCAGGTGATATGTCTAGTATTTCTAAGCTTGAGCAAAATATTGGTTGGGCAACTGGATATGCCTTATCTATTTATGGAACAGAATATTATGCACAATGTCCTTTTCAAACTGGAAATGGCTATGGAGATGGTAGAGCAATTTCTGTTTTAGAAGCTGTGATAAATGGTAAAAGATGGGAGTTTCAACTAAAAGGTGCAGGAAAAACACCATATTGTAGAGGTGCAGATGGAAGAGCAGTTTTAAGGTCAAGTGTTAGGGAGTTTTTAGCTCAAGAACATATGCACTCGTTAGGAATTCCAACTTCAAGGTCTTTGACTCTATTTACTTCTAAAAAAGAGCAAGTAACAAGACCTTGGTTTAGAGATAATTCTTATTCAAAAGACCCAGAAGTTATGATAGAAGAAGATGTTGCAATCACTACAAGGGTTGCATCATCATTCATAAGAGTTGGACAACTTGAACTTTTTGGAAGACGAGCTAGAAAAAATGAACATGAAAATGCTTTAAAAGAGTTAGAAATGATTGTTTTGCATTTGATTGATAGAGAATATAGTGAAGTAATCAATCAAAATTTAACTTTAGAAGAAAAAATCATTTTATTAGCAAATGAGTTTCAAAATCGTCTTACATCAATGGTTGCTAACTGGATAAGAGTTGGATATTGTCAAGGTAACTTCAACAGTGACAACTGCGCAGCCGGTGGTTTTACACTTGATTATGGACCATTTGGATTTATCGAAATGTTTGACCCAAAATATCAATCTTGGACTGGAGGAGGAAATCACTTTTCATTTTTCAATCAACCAGTTGCAGCTTTTAAAAATTTCAAATCATTTTGTAGTGCATTAAAACCATTGCTTACTTCAAATCCTGAAGCTTTAGAAGAACTAGAAAAAATTGAAAATAACTTTAGTAAAGTTATGCAAGAAAAGATGGAAAGTATGTGGGCAAAAAAACTTGGACTTGAAAAGTTTAATGTTGAACTGTTTGAAGAACTAATAAATCTTATGATAGATACAAAAGTTGACTATACTATATTTTTTAGAGAATTATCAAATATCCCCGATGATATTAGTAGCCTTGAAAAAAGTTTTTATGGAAAAATACAAAATGAAAATATCAAATTAAGATGGAATAATTGGCTAGAAAAATGGAAATTGCAAATAAATGTAAATGATGAAGAATCAAAACAAAAACTTTCAAAGCAAATGAAACTTACTAATCCAAAATACACTTTAAGAGAATGGCATCTAGTTTGGGCATATCAAGAAGCAGAAAATGGAAACTATGAACCTGTACATAAGTTACAAAAAATCATGACAAATCCATATGAGGAACAAACAAAAGAGATAGAAGAGAAATACTATATTAAAAAACCTTCAGATTTTTTTGGAATTGCTGGTATATCACATGTTAGTTGTTCGTCGTAGAAGGGATTTAATTTATGCATTCCCAAGCTAGAGCTTGGGAACGAAGAAAAATTAAGTATAATAATTTTTATACATTTATTAAGGATACTTTTAAAATGAGTTTTAATCTTTCTTATCACGAACTATATGCACAAATTGGCATATCAATAACAAAATACAAACAATCAGAAGAAAAAAGTATAGAACAATTATTTTTCATTATAATGAGTCTAAATCATTTAAGAGAGTGGATTGCACCAGAATATAAAACAGAAAAATGGGATAAAAAAACACAACAAATGATAAATATTGAACCAAAAAATGAAGAAGAAGCATTCTCAAAAAAAATATATGAGTATGATGATTTTGGAATAGTAAGAAAAATTTGTAATGGAATAAAACATTTAAGACCAATTACCACTAATATTGTGCATAATGAAAATTTTGACACTTGGAAAAATATTGATAATATATTAAATATTGACAAAGGACCTATAGTAAAAATTCTAATTGATAATAGAGATATTGAAGAAATAATAAATAATGTTTATTCATTTTATTCTAAAGAATGGTTTAAAAAATAAAATATGGATTTTTAACATTTCTAACAAGTTTTATGTAGATTTTGCCAAAGTTTGGCGAAGGTGTACTACAAGTACATCGAGCCAAACTTTGGTGAAAGATGCGTGAAAATTGTTAGAAATTATTCCCACTCGATAGTTGCTGGTGGTTTTGATGATATATCATAAACTACTCTGTTGATTCCATCAACTTCGTTGATGATTCTTCTAGAGATTGTTTCTAATATTTCATGTGGAATATGTGCAAATGTTGCTGTCATTCCATCTGTTGCTTCTACTATTCTTACACATACTGTGTTGTCATAAGTTCTATTATCACCCATAACTCCAACAGATTTTACGTTTAATAATACTGTAAATGCTTGCCATGTTTTGTCATAGTAACCAGTTGCATGTAATACATCTAACATAATAGTATCAGCTTTTCTAAGAATTGTTAAATCAGGTTTATTTACATCTCCCATAATTCTAATAGCAAGTCCAGGTCCAGGGAAAGGATGTCTTCCTATCATAGATGCTGGTAATCCTAATTCTAATCCTAAAGCTCTAACTTCATCTTTGAAGATTTCTCTTAGAGGTTCAATTAATTCAAATTTCATCCAATCAGGAAGTCCACCAACATTGTGATGAGATTTGATAGTTTTTGAAGGACCTTTTACAGATACTGATTCAATAACATCTGTATAAAGTGTACCTTGTGCTAAGAACTCAATACCATCATGTTTTTTCGCTTCTTTATCAAATACTTCGATAAATGTTTCACCGATGATTTTTCTTTTTGTTTCAGGGTCAGTTACCCCTGCTAATTTTGTTAAAAACTCTTCACTTGCATCTACAGTGATTAGTTTTACACCACGAGCCTTGAACATTGCTTCAACTTGTTCTCTCTCATTTGCTCTTAATAATCCATTATCAACAAATACAGGAATAACTTGTGAACCAATTGCTTCAGCTAAAAGTGTAGCAACTACTGAGCTATCTACTCCTCCTGAAACTCCACAAAGAACTTTTTTATTTCCAACTTTATCTTTAATATTTTTAATTTGCTCTTTTGCAAAAGAACCCATATTCCAAGTTGATTCACATTCACAAATATGTTTTGCAAAGTTTTTTAATAGTTTACTTCCCTCATCTGAGTGGTAAACTTCTGGATGAAATTGGAATGCATAAATATTTCTTTCTGTATCTGCAATAGCAGCAAATGGTGAGTTCTCACTTGTTGCAATTCTTTCAAATCCAGCTGGAATATTTTCTACTCTATCACCGTGAGACATCCAAACAATTTGACCATCTGTTGTGTCTTTGAAAATTGGATTTTCAACTTCAAATTTTAATCTAGCTTTTCCATATTCATGATGATCAGCAGGAATTACACTTCCACCAAAATGTTGAGAAATTAACTGCATTCCATAACAAATACCTAAAATTGGAAGACCTAAATCAAAGATTGTAGTATCAGGATGATAAGCATCTTTAGCATAAACAGAAGCAGGACCACCAGAAAGAATAATACCTTTTGGAGTTCTAGCCATGATATCTTCAATACTCTCACTATAAGGTACTATTTCAGAATAAACACCAGCTTCTCTTAGTTTTCTAGCAATGATTTGAGTATATTGACTACCAAAATCTAATACTACGATTGGGACATGTTTCATATATTGTTTTCCTTCATATTTCACACTATTGTGCTTGAATATTACAAATTTTAATCTAATATTTTATCTAAAAAGTTGTAAAAAAATGGTTAAATTAAAAAAGGGCCATTAGGAAAAATCCTAACAGCCCTTTTTATTCTAAATTTATTAGCTATTAATGAGTAATACCTAATATATGATATTGGAAATACCAAATACTTACAGATACAATATATCCAAGTAAAATAGTCCAAGAGTATTTCATGTGAGAACCAAATGTATAAATACCATGCATTTTCCCCATAACACCAACACCAGCTGCACTACCAAAAGAGATTAAAGAACCTCCAATTCCAGCTGTCATAGTTACTAGCATCCATTGGTCAACACCCATTTCAGGATTTGCTTTTAGAATCGCACTCATAACTGGAACATTATCTACAATTGCTGATAAAAATCCAACTCCAATATTTGACCAAGTTGGTCCTAAAACTGAAGGATCATAAACAACTGATGCTAAAGCTAACCATCCAATGAAATATAATGCACCAACTGCTGCTAAAATACCAAAGAAGAACATTAACGTATTATTTTCAATTTTTGCCATTGAGTGGAAAATATTGAAATGTTCATCACCATATTTTCTTTTAAGTCCATAAGCATAAACTTTAAGTAATGATAAACCAAACATCATTCCCCACATTGCAGGTAGATGTAAAACTTGATGAGATAATACAGCACAAACAATTGTTAATACTCCAAGTAACATAACTACTTTTGCACCCTCAGCCATTTTTGGTTGTTTCTCTTTTGAAGCATCAAAAGCTGGAACAACTTTTGGTACAAATCTAGATAATAAAAATGCTGTTACAAAATATCCAAGAACTGCAGCTGGGAATAAATATAAGAAATCTGAAAATTGACCTTTTCCAGCTGCCCAAGCCATAAGTGTTGTAATATCACCAAATGGAGACCAAGCACCACCAGCATTTGCAGCAACAACAATATTAATTGCACCTGGAACTAAAAAGTCTTTTCTTGATTTTTCAATTGTAATTAAAACAGTTGATAAAATAAGAGCTGTAGTTAAGTTATCAGCAACTGGTGAGATAAAGAATGCTAAAAATCCAGTTACCCAAAACAGTTTTCTATATGTATAACCTTTTGAGATTAGATTATATTTTAATCTATCAAAAACTCCCATATGTAATAGTGATTCAATATATGTCATTGCCACAAATAAGAAGAAGAAAATTTCAGCAATTTCTAAAATTAAATGTTGAGCTTGAACATGAACAAGATTCATATCTAAGTCATTTAAACTATAATATATAGCAATCAAAATAAACATAAATGTACCAATAAATAAAGCAGGTTTTGCTTTATCAATTCCATATTTTTCTTCTGCAGCAACTAAATAATATCCAACTAAAAATATTAATAGTGAGGCAAATCCTACCCAAGTCATAGTTATATCTGGAATCGCTTCTGGACTTGTTGATGCGAATAATGATAATGAACCTAACAGTAAAGTCATTAAAACTTTAAACATTAATTCTCCTTAATATAGTGTGCGCCAAGAGATTTTTTTCGCTCTAGCGCAGATTTCAAAATGGATTTTGCCGTAAGTAGCCTTAAATAAAGTAATCTACCTACATTCAATTTAAGGTAACTCTCTATCGTATCTAATGTAGTTTGAAGAGTTTTTGGGTCTCTTACTATTGAAGCGTGAGTCCACATCATTTCCCTTAAATTGTCTTTTAAATCTTTATCTATTGCTTGATTTCTTACATAATTGATAATTGGTTTATCATAATTTTCTTTTTTTATTTTAAAATCATTTTTTAAAGAGTCTTCAACTGCAATTTCTGAGAAAACTAAACCTTCAAGTAAAGAGTTTGAAGCTAATCTATTTGCTCCATGAACACCAGTACATGCAGCTTCTCCAATTGCATAAAGGTTTTTCATTCCTTTTACTTTTGCATCTAAAGTTGTCTCAATTCCACCCATTGAATAGTGAAATGCTGGACTAATAGGAACTCTTTCAAATGGTAAATCGTAACCTAACTCTTTTAAATTTGAGTAAATATTTGGGAATCTCTTTTTAAATGCTTTTTTTTCAAATGTTTCAAAAGATAGATATACATTTAATCCTGTTTTTTTATTGTAATCAAAAATAGAACGACTAACAACATCCCTTGGTGCTAACTCACCATCTTTGTGATAATCAAATAAAAATCTATATCCATTATCATCAACAATATAAGCACCCTCACCTCTTAGGGCTTCAGATAATAAAGGTTTTCGTGCAAATGTGGTTCCTCTTATAACTGTTGGATGAAATTGCATCATTTCCATATCTTTAAGTGGAAGTCCTTTTTCAGCAATAATTCCTTGAATTTCACCTGCATTTGCAGTTGAATTTGTATGGTATCTATAAATTGAACCTACTCCACCACTAGCAATAATTGTAGTATGAGCATAAGCTACTTTTTGAGTTGTTTCATTTGTAAAATATTGAACACCATAACAAATATCATCTTTTATTAATAAATCACAAACAACTGCTTGAGTTACTATTGCATGGGGACAATGTTCAAGTAAAAAAATGTGCATCATTCTACCAGTAGCGTCACCATCAGCATGAAGAATTCTGTTTCTGCTATGAGCTGCTTCTTTTGTATATGCTAATTCACCATTATCATTTAAGTCAAATTTCATCCCATCTGCTATTAAATTTTTAATAACAGAAACTGATTTTTTACTTAAAAGCTCAACGGCAACTTTGTCATTATAATTTACACCTGCAGTTAGAGTATCTTTTATATGTGTTGGAATGTCTGATTCATCAACTGCACTCGCAATTCCACCTTGAGCCCAAAAAGTATTACAATTCCATGTTGACATTTTGCATAAAATTAATACTCTTTTATCTTTCGGAATTAATCTAGCGGCATTAAGCCCAGCAACTCCTGTACCTATTATTATGTAATCGTAAATCATTGTTTTGAAATATTATTACTATTTTGTTCTGTTGAAGAATCATGTTTAATATATTTTGGATCATCTTTGTAACCACAACCACTGAATGATAATATAAAACCTGCTATAATTAGCCCATGAAAAAAATTAATGAAATACTTAGTCATCTTAAAAATAATCCTGAATTCAGTAAGATTAATACATCTTTTTTAATAAAAAAGTTTATAGAAGTTCTTCCTTTAAAATTAAAAAAAGGAGTGAAGTTTGCTTATGTAAAAAATCAAACTTTATATTTTGTATTAACCCATCCTGTTTATAAAATGGAATTTGAGTATAACAAAGCAGATATAAAATCATTATTAAAAAATTTCAAGATTGCGAATGTTGAAGATATTGGATTTTTTATTACAAATGTAATTGAAAAAAAAGAATCCCCAAAAGAGCCAATTCCCCTATATACGGAAAGAGCTTATGGCATTTTTGAGAATAAAGCGAAAGATGAATATATATTCAAAAAATTTGAAAAAATAAGAGAAATTATAAGAAATTCTTAAATATTTTTTCCCTTTGTTTATAATCTGGACAAAACTTTTCTACCAAATTCCAAAATCTTTTTGAATGATTTTTATGTTGAATATGAGCTAATTCATGAATAACTACATATTCCATAAGTTCTATAGGAAATTTCATTAATAAAATATTAAAATTTAAACCATTTTTATAGTTACAAGAACCCCATGTTCTTTTATTTTTTCTATATTTTATTGAAGTAGGCATTAGATTCATTTTTTTTGCATATGTCTCTACTAAATTTGGTAAATATTTTAAAATCTCTTTTTTGTAAAAATTATCTATATTTTTAATTTTAAAATCTTCTAATTTTTTTCTAACACCCAAATATAAAAATTCATCTTCATTTACATATTTTGTTTCAAGCCTAATAATTGAGCTCTCTATCCAATCCATTTTTTTTTCAATTAAATTTTTTGCATCATATAATGTATAATAAATATTTGTTTTTATTTGAATTAAGTTTGGACTTAAAACCCTAAGATATACATGTTTAATGTTTCTTTTTTTCTCTAACTGAACGGTTACTAATCTTTGATTTATTTCAATTTGAAAACTCAAACTTTTCCTTAAGTAATTATTTGGTAAAATCCCGCACTATTATATCAAAAATATAATGTTAATTTTATTGAGGGAAATGCTAATGAAAATTGCAAACAGAATGGAAACTCTGTCTCCATCGGTTACTATGGCAATTACTGCCTTAGGTAGAGAGCTTAAAGCTCAAGGTAAAGATATACTAAGTTTTAGTGCAGGTGAACCTGACTTTGATACTCCAGAAATTATTAAACAAGCTGCTATTAAAGCTATTAATGAAGGACATACTAAATATACAGCAGTTGAGGGTATTATCGCTACCAAGCAAGCAATTATTAACAAACTAAAAAAAGACCACGGTTTAGAATATAAATTAGATGGTATTGTTATAAGTAATGGTGCAAAACATTCATTATTTAACCTATTTCAAGTTTTAATTGAAAATGGTGATGAAGTAATTATTCCAGCACCTTATTGGGTTACATATCCTGAACAAGTAAAATTTTCAGATGGTGTTCCTGTATTTATTGAAACTGATGATTCAACAGATTTCAAAATTACACCAGCACAATTAAAAGCTGCTATTACACCAAAAACAAAAGTATTACTTTTAAATACTCCATCAAACCCAACTGGTTCTGTTTATTCTAAAGAAGAGTTACTTGCACTTGGTGAAGTTTTAAAAGGTACTGATATTATTGTATTTTCTGATGAAATGTATGAAAAAATCATGTACAACGGTAAAAAATTTACAGCAGCTGCACAAGTTAGTGAAGATATGTTCAATAGAACTGTAACTATCAACGGTTTAAGTAAAGCTGTAGCAATGACTGGATGGAGATTTGGATATATTGCAACTCCAAATGCAGCACTTGCAAAAGCTTTAACAAAACTTCAAGGTCAAGTTACTTCAAATATTAACACTATGACTCAATATGCAGCTATTCCTGCACTTGAAGGTGATGCTGATGAAACTATTGAGATGATGAGAGTTGAATTTGAAAAAAGAAAAAATATTGCTGTTGCATCTTTTAATGCAATAAAAGGGTTATCAACTATTGACCCAGATGGTGCATTTTATCTTTTTGTAAATATTCAAGAAGTAACAAATGATTCTATGAAATTTTGTGCTGATTTATTAGAGCAAAAAGGTGTTGCTTTAGTTCCTGGACTTGCTTTTGGAACTGAAGGTTATGTAAGATTCTCTTTTGCTACAGATTTAGCAACAATTCAAGAGGGAATCAAAAGAATTAAAGAGTTTGTAGAAAACAAATAATGACTCCTCAAAAAAAAGCTACCGTTGTTTCATCTAGTGTTGCAGCGGTACTTACACTAATAAAACTCGTTATTGGCTTTGCCAGTGGTTCAGTTGCAGTTCTTGCATCTGCCATTGACTCAGTTCTAGATATGTTCGTATCTATATTCAACTACTTTGCAATTTCAAACTCAGAAAAACCAGCTGACAAAACTTTTAATTATGGAAGAGGAAAAATTGAAGCCTTAGCCTCAGTAATTGAAGGTACAATCATTACTATTTCTGGTCTTTTTTTACTTTATCAAGCTGTTAAAAAAGCTCTAAGTAATGAAGTTTCTCAATTACTAGAAACTTCAATAATCGTTATGCTTATATCTTTAATTATTACAATTTCATTAGTTCTTTATCTAAGTTACATTGCAAAAAAAACTAATTCAATGGTTATTAAAGCAGATGCACTTCATTATAAAACAGACGTATTTAGTAATGGTGCTGTTTTAGTCTCTTTAATACTTGTAAGTCTTACAGGTTATGAAATCATTGACGTATTTGTTGGGGGTGGAATTGCTTTATATATTATCTATTCTGCTTATGAACTAATACATGATGGTATTTTAGTTTTATTAGATAGATCAGTTGATGAAGAGATTGTTTCTAAAATAAAAACAATTATTGAACAAAATGATAAAGTAAATACTTACCATTTATTAAAAACAAGAGAAGCAGCAAATCAAACTTTTGTTGAAGTTCATTTAGTATTTAATTGTCTTATTACACTAATGGAAGCGCATAAAGCTAGTGATTCTATCGAACATAAAATAGAAAAATTGGATACAAATAGAGATTGGATTATAAATATTCACATGGATCCATATGATGATTTTAAAGCCAACGATATTAAGCACTAAAGAATAAGCTCTTTTTGATATAATTCCTGATTAAAACAAAGGTTTTTCATGAATTATATAAAAGTTTTAGGGGCAAGTGGAAGTAAAGCAAAAAACCAAAACACAACCTCTTTCCAAATATTTAAAGATATTGTTATAGATGCTGGAAATATCTTGAATGCCTTAGGAAATGAAGCAAAAGAGATAAATCATATATTTTTAACCCATTCCCATGCAGACCATATTGCTGATTTACCTTTTATAATTGAAACATTTTTTGAAGAAAGAACTACACCTCTTACTATTTATGCCTTAGAAGAAACTATTAATATACTCAAAAAACACTCTTTTAATGATGAAATTTGGCCTGATTTTACAAAAATAAAATTAGCTAAAAGTGATAATTTTTCACTAATTTTAAAACCAATTAAAATAGACGAAACAATAAATATACACAATTATTCAATAAAAGCTATTCATGCTGAACATATTGCTGGTTCATGTGGATATATGATTACAAAAAAGAATCAAAGTTTTATAATTAGTGGTGATACGTATATTAATCCTACACTTTGGGAAGAAATAAATAATAACAAAAATATCAAATCTTTAATAATTGAGTGTTCATTTCCAAATAAATTAGAAGATTTAGCAAAATTAACAAAACATTTAACACCATCTTTAATAGCAAAAGAACTACAAAATCTAAAAAGAAAAGATATTTCTATCTTCTTTTATCATTTAAAACCTAGCTATAAAGAAGAGTTATTAAATGATATTAAAAAACATAAACTATTAAATCACCATGGAAAAATATTAAAAGAAGGTGATGTAATTCACATTGACACTGGAAATATTGAAAATGAAATATTAAGTGAACATAAATTTGAAGAGATTATGAAAATAAATTTAGCACTTACTTCTGAACATAATAAAGAAAAATTATTTGAAGATATTTTAACATTAATTAGAAAACTAACAAATGCAGATGCTGGAACTTTATATATTAAATCAAAAGATGAAAAAAGTCTTGATTTTAAAGTGGTACAAAATACAACTTTAAATATAAAACTAAATGACACAAAAGATAGCTCAATTTGGCCAAGTTTACCAATATATTTAGAAGATGGAACATTAAATAATAAAATGGTTGCTGTAGTTTGTGCAAATGAAAAAAGAATTATCAATATTTTGGATGTTTATAAAACAAGAAAATATAAATTTGATGGTACAAAAAAATTTGATAATACAACTAAATATCGTTCAAAATCTATGTTAGTTATCCCTTTAATAAACCATGAAAATGATGTTATAGGTGTTTTACAATTAATTAATAAAATGAAAAATGGTGACATTATAACTTTTGATAAATTTGATGAAAAAGTTATCATATCTTTAGCTTCACAAGCAGCAATGGCACTTACAAATATGCAACTTATTAATAGTTTAGAAGAGTTTGTAAATGCATTTGTTGCTACTATTGCAAAAGCTATTGATGCTAAATCGCCATATACAAAAGATCATATATTAAAGGTTGAAAAAATTGCATTACTAATAGCAAATGCAATTGATAATGATGAGACAATTTATAAAGATGTAAAATATAGTGAAAATGATTATAAACAAATTGCACTAGCAGCTTGGATGCATGATATTGGGAAAATTTCTATGCCAGAACATGTACTTGATAAAGCAACAAAACTTGAAAAAATCTATGATAGAATCCACCTAGTTGAACAAAGATTTGAACTAATAAAAAAAGATAAAGAGATTGAATATCTAAAAAAACAAATTTCAAAAGAAGAATTTGACAAAAATATAAAAGAGTTGACTGACTATACATCATTTATTAAAAGAGTAAATTTAGGTGGAGAGTTTATGAGAGATGAAGATCTTTTAAAATTAGAAAAAATATCTAAATTAACTTATAAAAAAGATAATATTGATACTCCATTAATTAGCCCAGATGAATATTATAATCTTTCAATTAGAAAAGGAACTCTAACAAAAGAAGAGATTGATATTATAAAAAATCATGCTCAACTTTCACTAGATATGATTTCAGAATTACCTTTTCCAAAAAAATATAAAGATGTATTAAATATTGCTTGTAACCACCATGAAAAATTAAATGGTACAGGACATCCAAGAGGATTAACTGATAAAGATATTACATTAGAAGATAGAATTATGATTTTATCTGATATTTTTGAAGCATTAACCGCATCAAGTAGACCATATAAAGCTGCTATGAAATTATCTACTGTTAAAAATATTTTACAAAACATGTCTGATAAAGGTGAATTAGATAAAGATTTAACTCAATTCTTCTTTAATCATGATATATTTAAACAATACTCAATAGAGTCATTAAATCCTGAACAATTAGATTTGGAAAATGATTAAAAATATCAATTTTCTCATAGCTTTTTTAATTGCAACTTTTATAGTTTTTATATATATTTTTCATCCCTCAGTTCTTCAATCTTTAGATGATAGATTAAGGGATTCAATGTTTACAATAAGAGGAGAAATAGCACCTAAAAGCGATAGTGTAATTATTATAGATATTGATGAAAAATCTTTACAACAATTGGGTCAATGGCCATGGCCAAGAGATATTCTTTCAAAAATTCTTCAAAATCTAAATGATAAAGGTATTGCAATAGTTGGACTGGATATTGTATTTGCTGAAGAAGATAGAAGTTCACCACATAATATATTTAAAAAATTTAATATAAAAAAAGATATTGTTCCAAATTATGATTTAGAATTTGCTCAAACAATAGCAAATACACCTACTATTCTTGGTTATCAATTTGAATTTTCAAATAGTGATTATATTAATAAAAAAGCTCCATCAATTCAAACTATTTTTATAGAAAAAAATAAACAAATGGGAAAAAGTTACCTATTAGAAGCAAAAGGTTCAATTCTAAATATTCCAATCTTACAAGATACATCTTATTCAAGTGGATTTTTCAATAATATCCCTGATGATTCAGGAATTATTAGAAGCGTTCCTTTGATTATCTCTTATAATGAGCAGATTTATCCATCACTTGCCCTAGAGACCCTTAGAATTGCCCTAGGAGTTAAAAAAATTTTTATTAATTATAATGAAAATGGAGTTGATAATATTAAGTTAGATGAACTAACAATTCCCACAGATAGATATGGAAGATTATTAATAAACTTTAGAGGAAAAGAAAAAACATTCAAATATTTATCGGCTGTTGATATTTATAACAATAATTTCAAACAAGAAGATGTAGAAAACAAAATTGCTCTAATTGGAACCTCAGCAGCAGCACTTATGGATTTACGAGCTACACCTTTTGAGGCAATATTTCCAGGAGTTGAAGTTCATGCAAATGCCATTGATAATATTATTGCCCAAGATTTTTTATATAAAGCTTCATGGGTTGATGGTTTAAACATTGTATTAATTTTACTATTAACACTTTTTACATTTTTTATAATAAGAAAGATTCCTATTTGGTTGACGCCATTTTTTATGGGAACTTTGTTAATTGCACTATTTTATATAAATTACTATGTTTTATTTCATGTGGGAATCGTAATAAATACTTTTTTTCCAATTATTACTTTTATTCTTTCAGGAACAATTAGTTTAGTTATTGGATATTTCTATGAAATAAGAAAAAGAGAAGATATTAAAAAGAAATTTGCTTCAAAAGTTTCTAAAAATGTTATGGAAGAATTAATTAAAAATTTAGACTCAAACCAATTAGAAGCACAAAATAAAGAGATAACCATATTTTTTAGTGACATAAGAAAATTTACAAATATTTCTGAAAAAATCAATAAACCAGAACTTTTAATTAAATATTTAAATCAATACATGACACCAATGAGTGAAATAATCATAAAAAATAGTGGAACTATAGATAAATATATTGGCGATTCAATAATGGCATATTGGAATGCACCATTTGAAATAGAAAATCATGCAGATAAAGCAGTTCTAAGTGGATTGGAACAATTGAGTTATTTAGAAATTTTGAATAAAGAATTAATTAAAAACGATCAACCAATTATTGAAATTGGAATAGGAATAACTACAGGAATTGCAACAGTTGGTGAAATTGGAAGTATTGGAAGAAGTGACTATACAGTTATTGGAGATACTATAAATTTATGTTCAAGAATTGAATCTTTATGTAAATTTTATGGAACTAAATTAATTATTTCTCAAAATAATAAAGATAAATTAAAAGAAAAATATATTTTTAGATATTTAGATTTTGTTCAAGTAAAAGGAAAAGAAGAACCTATAAAACTATGGGAAGTTATCTGCTTAGAAAAAGATTTTAAAGAGAATATAGAAGAATTAGAAATATATGAAAATGCAATTAAGTTATATGAAAAAGAGAAATTAAATGAAGCATTAATACTATTTCAAAATCTAAAATTTAAATATCAAAATATGAAGATTTATGATATTTATATTCAACGATGTGAAAATTACATTAAAAATAAAAAATTTAGTACTATTTTCAAACATGATTTTAAATAATATAAAGATTAGATACAATGCGAATAAAAAAATAATTTGGGTGTCTACTTATGTATTTAAAATATCTTCTATTTCTTTCATTAACTCTTTTATTAGAGGCAAATGACGATAAAACTATTACAGATAATAAAAATTTAATTCAAAATGAGAAAGAATTTTCACAAGCAATTGAAGATTCAAACGATTATATTCTTGCTTCAACTATGTACAATATTAAAGATTATCAAAAATCGTATGAACTATTTTTCAAACTATTTTTAAAAGATTCATACAATATAAATGTTAACTATTTTTTGGCATTAAGTGCTATTGAAATAGAAAAATATGATGAAGCTAGTTCTGCTTTTGAAAGAATATTAACGCAAAAACCAGATTTTAACCAAGCAAGATATGAATATGCGAAACTTCTATTTAAATTAAATTTAAAAGAAGAAGCAAAAAAAGAGTTTACGATTTTAAGCAATTCACAAATTAATGATGAAACAAAAAAATCAGTATCTACTTATTTAGATATATTAAATAAAGAGACAAAATATTTTTCAACAAATGCAAATATCTTACTTGGTGTTGGCAGAAGTACAAATGTTAATACAGGTTTAATTTCACCTGAGTATAGATTACCTGGATTAAATGATGCACTTGTAAATGGCGAAAAACCAATTGCTGATAATTATCATAATGAGATGGTTGGAATAAATTTTTTAAATAGCTTTAAAAACTCTCCTTATGTTATAAAAAATGCATTACTTGTTTATAATAAAAATTACTTCAATGAAGAGAATGAGAATTTAACTGCTTATTCATATAAACCAAGCTTTTTTTATTTGGATCAAACAAATAAAAATCTTTATGCTTTAAATTTTGGTTTTACAAAAATAGAAAAAAGAGATAATGAAAGTTTTAATGTTTTTAATATAACACCTACTTTTTCAAATGCTTTAATTACAAGCTCTTTAAATTATCAAAGAATTTCATATATTCATCAAGCAGATGAAGAAAAAGATTTTAATAAATATGAATTTTTATTAAAATACAATCTATTAACAAATCTTAATATTTACTCAAAATTTGGTAAAAGTGTAAGGGTAAGCAATGAAAGAATCGACTTAGATAAAAATAGTATAACTGGTGGATTAGAGTATATCTATGAAATAAATAGTAAGAATCTAATCAAATTCGCTTATGAATATATAAAAGATAATTTTAAATATGAAAATAGTTATTTTAAATCAAAAAGAGAAGATGATAATCATTATGCAGAATTAGCTTATGTTACAAAAATTGATAAAGAAAATCAAATAATAATATCTTCATCTTACACAAAAAATCTTTCAAATCAAGATGCATATACATATAAAGAAGTTGATGGTAAAATTAATTATATTAAATCATTTAATTGGTAAAGGATTTTAAAATGAAAAAAATTATATTCGTATTACTATTTATTAGTAATTTTTTATTTGCAAATAATGTTGGGAAAATTGTTTCTTTTAATGGGGAAGCTTCTATTTTAAGAGAAAATCAGACTATTTTAGTTGATAAAAATTCTGTTTTTCAAAAGAATGATACTTTAAATACAAAAGAGAATACTAAATTACAAATTCTTTTTTTAGATGATACAATTATTTCTGTAGGACAAAATTCTACTTTAAAAATAAATGATTATTTATTTGAAGAAAAAGATTCAAAAGCTGAATTTACAATGGCAAAGGGTGTTTTTAGAACAATCACTGGAAAAATTGGAAAAGTTGCCCCTGAAAATTTTAAATTAGAGACAAAAAGTGCTTCAATTGGAATAAGAGGAACTCAAATCATTACAGCTATTGAAGATAATAATGAAAAAATATTTTGTACAGAAGGTCAAATTGAGATAAAAAACAATGAAACAAAAGATAGTGTTATTGTAAACAAAGGAGAATTTGTCTCTTTTAAAGAGGGTAATAAAGATAAATTAAATGTACAAAAAATCAAACAAGGTGATTTACAAGAAATAAATAAAAGTATAGCAATTAAAGAAAATTTACCAATAGATAATGTTTCGATTAACACTGAAGATGAAAAAATAAGTTCAAATCAAAGCCCTAGTTCTATTTTAAATAAAACAACTTCTAATGAAACAATAACTGTTGCAAAAGTAGAAAAAGCTGTAATTAATATTCCAGTAAAAGAACAAACATCAAATAACTCGTCATCGAGTAGTTCTTCATCAAACAGCTCATCAAATTCTTCAACTGAAGATATATCTGGTTTAAATAATGAATCAAACTTTCAAAGTAGAACACCAGCTAGTTTTTTCCATGATAATACATCAACAGCTAAATATATTGGAAGTTTTCCAACAGAACAATCGTCATCTAACTATTTAGTAAATCTATCTGGAGAAAGAGTAGCAATTCCAAGTGATACAAGAATATCAATGAATATTGATTTTGGTAAAGCCAATAATCAAATTTCAAATGGGAAAATTACAGTAAATGATATTGGAAATGGTTCAAATAAGGTTTTTACATTTGAAGGAGATTTAAATGGTAGTTCTGGAAATCTATCTTTATACCCAAGAGGTGATACAAGTGGAAGCACTGGTTCAGCACGATTATATGGAGATACTGCTACATATATGAAAGGTGATGTTGATTTTAAATCATCAAACAATACTGAAATAAAATCAGAATTTAGTGCAAAAAAGCAATAAAAGTGGAGTTTTTTCACTCCCCTTTTAAACTATTAATCTTTTCATCAATCAAAGATAAGGTTCTCTCCTGAGTTTTATATGAAATTTCAGGAAGTTCTCCTCCAAAAAGTTTTTTTGCTTCTTCAAATCCTTGAATAATTCCTTCTCTTCCTTTTTGTAAAAGTTCTAAATCATCACCTGCAAAACTAAATACAAAATTCGCAACTCTATCTGAAGTTTGAGTTACTCCAAAAAAACCATTTTCACTTACTAAATCTTTCGCTTCATCCTGTGTTAATTCAGTAATTGGTTTTCCCTCATAACCTATGTTTTTAAGGTTCATTCCACTTGAACTCTCCTTACCACTTAAAAAGTCTAAAACATCTTGTTGGTCAGTTGTTAAACCAGCCTGAGTTAAAGTATTTCCTTGAGTCATAGATGAAGCATTCATTGCCATAAGTATATATTGAGCATTCATTGAAATAGCAACACTTACTGCTGATTCATTTATAGTTTGCTCTAAAGATTTCTCTTCTACCCTATCTTGTTTATTTGATTTATCAACCATCACATTTGAGTTTTGTTTAAAAGCACTTATTGCTGCATTTGTATTATTCTGAATTTGCATAAGAGACTCCTTGTTTTTTTAAATTATACATTTCTTAAAATTAATTTAAACTTATTTAATATTTTATACTTGTCAAACTCTTCAAATTTATACTAAAAGTAAATCTTAACCGATTTTTAGGTATATTAATATCTAAACTAACAAAAATAAATATTAATTTATAAAGAAGAAGAAACATAAATGGCTTTAATAGACCTACAAAACATTTCAAAACAATATGACACAAAAATTATTTTAAAAGATGTGAATTTTACTCTAAACCATGGTCAAAGAATTGCAGTTATTGGTCAAAATGGACAAGGAAAATCTACACTTTTTAAAATAATTATGAAACAAACAGAACCTGATAGTGGTGAAATGGCTATTGATAAATCTCTAAAAATAGAAATGCTAGACCAACAACCAAAATTCAAAGCAAACTTAAATGTAAGAGATGCGATTGAAGACCAACTAGCGGAGTTAAAACAAGCAAGAAATGAGTATGAAGAGCTAACAAATCGACTAACAACTGATTATGAAAATGAAGATTTAATCAGAAGACAAAGTGAGTTAGCAACCTTTATTGACTTTCATAATGCTTGGGATTTAGACAATATGATAGAGAGAGTTTTAATTGAATTTCAACTAAAACAGTATGAATTTAAAGATGTAAATCTTTTAAGTGGAGGAGAACAACGTCGAGTTAGTCTTGCTGGGTTATTACTAAAAAAACCAGATGTTTTACTACTTGATGAGCCTACAAATCACCTTGATGTTTATATGGTTGAATTTTTAGAACAACTTCTTTTAAAAAATAACTTTACCCTACTTTTCATTTCACATGATAGATATTTTATTGATAATATTGCAACAACCGTTGTAGAAGTTGATGGTGGAGTTTTACGAAAATTTAATGGTGGTTACTCTTCATATCTAGAACAAAAAGAACAACTTTTAGAAAATATGCAAAAAGAGCATGAAAATCTAATAAGACTTGTAAAAAGAGAAGCACATTGGATGCAACATGGAGTAACTGCTAGAAGAAAAAGAAATGAAAGAAGAAAATCAGAATATTTTGACTTAAAACAAAAAGCAAGGTCTAATCCAGCAGCCATTAGAAAAATGTCACTAGAACTTCAAAGAGAGCAAAAATCTTTTAATACAGAAGAGAAACAACAAAATAAAAGAAAAATGCTTTATGAACTAGATGATGTATGTAAAAGTTTAGGTGATAAAAGATTAATTACTGATTTTACAACTAGAATTTTACAAAAAGATACTATTGCAATTGTAGGACCTAACGGAAGTGGAAAATCTACGCTTCTAAAAATTTTCATGGAAAAAATGAAAATTGATAGTGGAACATTTAAAAAAGGTGATTTTGCAATAGGATATTTTGACCAACAAAGGGAATCTTTAGATGATGAAAAAAATCTTTTAGAGACTTTTTGTCCAAATGGTGGAGATAGAGTTGTTCTTCAAGATGGAAGAAACATGCATGTTTTTGGATATTTAAAAAACTTTTTATTTCCAAGAGAATATCTTGATAAAAAAGTTGGTGTTTTAAGTGGTGGTGAGAAAAACAGAGTTGCCCTTGCCCTACTTTTTACAAAAAAAGTTGATTGTTTAATCCTAGATGAGCCAACAAATGACTTAGATATTCCAACAATTAATATTTTAGAAGAGTATTTACAAAACTTCCAAGGTGCTTTAATTTTTGTATCACACGATAGATATTTTGTTGATAAGATTGCTAAAAAACTTTTCGTATTCCAAGGAAATGGTCATATTATGGAGAGTTTCCAACCATATAGTGAATATTTAGAAATTGAAAAAGAGTTAAGAGAATTAGAAACTCTTGAAAGCGAAATAGCAAAAGAAGCAACAGCTGAAAAAATTGCACCAACTGTTAAAAAACAGACAAAACTATCATATAAAGACCAAAGAGAATATGATATGTTACCAAAAGAGCTTGAAGATTTAGAACTAAAACTTGAAGAGATAAATGCTTGTTTAATGAATCCAAAATGTTATGAACAAAAGGGAATTGTTGCAATGTCAAAAGAACTTGAAGAGACAAAAGAGATTTATGAGCAAAAAGTGGAAAGATTTTTAGAACTAGAAGAGTTAATAGAAAGCTTTAATTCGTAAAAAGATATAATTAAATAAATTAATAACAACTATAAGGATTTGTATGAGTTTAAAAGAACAATTAAAAGAAGATTTAAAAACTGCAATGAGAGATAAAGATGTAGTAAAAAGGGACTCTATTAGAGCAATTAATACTATGATTAAACAAATTGAAGTTGATGAAAGAAAAGATTTAAATGACGAAGATGTTATTAAATTAATTCAAAAAGGTATCAAACAAAGAGAAGAGTCAATTTCTCAATACAAAGCTGCTTCAAGGGATGATTTAGTTGAACAAGAACAAGCTCAAGTTAATGTATTTATGTTATATCTTCCAACACAAGCAAGTGATGAAGAATTAGAAGCAGGAATGAAAGAAATAATCTCTCAAGTAGGAGCAACTTCTATGAAAGATATTGGAAAAGTAATGGGTGCTGCAACTAAAAAATTTGCTGGTGTTGCTGATGGAAAAAGAATTAATGAAATGGTTAAAAAACTTTTAGGATAATTTTAAAAAATCATATTTAGGAAATAGTGCATGGATAAAGAGTTTGAAAATATTTTAAATCAATTAAGTGAAGAAGAAAGAAATGAAGTAAAGTCAAATCATTTTGACTCACTAGAAAAATTAATACCTCTTTTACTAAAAAGAGTTCATCCCCATAATGTTCTTCAATTAGCAGCTTTAATTAAACAATCTGTTCTACCATCTATTTGTCCAAAAACTGATGAAGAAATAGATAAACTATTTTCAAAAATTGATAAAGAACCTAATCTTTTATTTATCCAAGAGATTCAAGATAAAATTGAAGATTTTATAAATAAAAGATTTGAAAGAGATAAAAAAGTTGTAATTGAGAGAACCTCTGATATTTCTAAACTTGTTTTATTAATGGAAGAATATTTAAATGAAGCTATTACAAGTAATGGTTCAAGCTCAAAAAATGTTCTTAATATAAAAGAAAAAATTGAATCAATCAATGTAAGTGAAGATGGTTTAGAAGCTTTAACAAAACTACAAAATGAACTTATTAACGCAGCATCTTCTATTGAAAAAGAGATGATTACAGTAACTAACAAACTTGAAACTGGTAAATCAAAAGTTCAAGAACTTGAAGAAAAAGTTAAAACTCTTGAAGATGAACTTACAAGAACTAAAACTGAAAATATGAAAGACCATTTAACTGGATTATTAACAAGAAGAGCTTTCAGTGATGAAATAAAAAAAATTGAAAGTGCTTATGAAAGAATAAAAACTCAATATGCAGTTATTTTCTTTGATTTAGACCACTTTAAAAAACTAAATGATACTTATGGTCATGAGTGTGGAGATGTTGTACTTTCAACTTTTGGAAAAATTCTAAATAAAAGTGTAAGGGATCATGATCTTGTTGGAAGATATGGTGGAGAAGAGTTTGTAGCAATTATTCACTTCAATCTTAATAGAGAATTATTACAATTTTTAAAAAGAATAAAAACAATAGTTACTGAAAATAGCTTTTTATTCAAAGATAAAAAAATTAAAGTTACTTTTTCAGCAGGAGTTGCAATTAGAAGTAGCTATCCTACCTATGAAAATACATTACAAAAAGCTGATATGCTTCTATACCAAGCAAAAGAGAATGGACGAAATAAAATTATTCTTGAAAATGGAATGGAAATATAGTTTAAATTGTAAATAAGTAAATAAAGCAACTCCCTTTATTTACTTGTGATTCTACTTCAATATCAACTCTATTTTTTACACAGATATTTTTAACAATACTTAGTCCTATTCCAAAACCACCTGTGATTTTATCACCCCTATAATACCTCTCAAAAATTTTTGATTTATCTTTTATTCCAATTCCCTCATCTTTAAATATGAGTTTTATTTTATTCTCTTCTTTTTGCAAAGATATTTCAATATTTGAGCTATCTTTTGAGTATTTAATAGCATTTGAGATGTTATTATCAATAATTCTATAAAGCTCTAATTCATTAAAATTTATATGAATATCTTTTTGTATATTTATTAAAAAGTTGATATTTTTTGAGATTACTAAGTCATTAAAAAACTCAATTCTTCTTTCTAAAAAGAGTGAGAAATCTATATCCTTTTTTTCATCTTTTACAATATTTTGTTGCATGTAATACTCTAAATCTTCATAAATAACTGTCATATTTTTTAAAGCTGATTTTATTCGCAAGATATATTTATCATTTTTTAGTCGCATTTGTAACATATCAACATTAATTCTGGCAACTCCAATGGGAGTTTTTAATTCATGCATTGCATCTTTTAGGAAATCATCTAAGTATTGATTTAATCTTTTATATGGTTCGATACTTTGTTTGATGATAAAAAAAGAGGACAAAAACATAAAAGAGCTAATCAATAAAATCAAAATAATTGCATTATAAATTACTTGCGAATTATCAACATCTTTACAAACTACTAAAAACTTAGCCTCTAAGATATTTTGTTCTAGATAATTTTTGTAACAAATCTCATTTTTATTTATCAAAAATTCATCTAAAAAATTCAAATCATTTCTTTTTAACAAAGAGAAAATAACTTGATTATTTTTATCAAAAATTCCAGAAAAATAGATATTAGAACGAGGATAATAAAAAGTAGAACTATTCTCCTTTTCAAAAGAGTTTATTTTTGAAATAACTGAAAAAGCATGATTTTTTAAATCCATTTTATCTTTTATATTTTGATTTTCAAAGGAAGCATCAAGATAAAAATATATTGGAATAAAGGCAATTAATAGAGTTAATATAACTTGTATAACAATAAATTTAATCTCATATTTATTACTTATCAATTTTGTATCCCACAAATCGTTTAGTTTTTATAAAATCTTTACAGGTTTTTTCTCTAATTCTTTTTATGCACATTCTAATATCAGAGTATGAAATATCTTTATTTTCCCAGATTCTTTCATGTAAAGTTTCAATTGAGACAAAAAAACCTCTATTTTGAACTAAATAAGAGACAAGTTCACTCTCTTTGAAACTCAAATCTATTTGCTCTTTTTCTTTATACAAAATATTTTTTTTAACATCAAATTTGTAGTTTGGTGGAATTTCTATATTATCATCCAAAGTTTTAAAACAACTATTTTTAATTAGCTGTTCAATCCTAAATTTTAATTCAATTAAGTCAAATGGCTTTCTAATATAATCATTACAACCCAAATCATATCCACGACTAAGATTTGTTATATCTGTCAAAGAAGTAAGAATTATAATTGGTGTATTTAAGCCCTCTTTTCTAACAGTTTCAACCAAAGTAAAACCATCCATTCCAGGAACTCTAATATCTAAAAGAAGTAAATCATAACTATTTGTAAAAATAGCATCTAAAGCATCATTTCCATTTTCAAAATCATCTACGATAAAATCAAGTTCCTGTAAAAACTCTTTTATGGATACTTTATATAAATAATCATCTTCAAGTAGTAGAATTTTCATATTTTCACTTTATAATAATCTCTTTTTTCTCTTTTAAAAAATGGTTTTTAAAATTTGTATCTTTTGTATTTATTTCACCCATATATTCATATTTTGGCAAATAATTAAAATTCTGTTCATTTTTATCAAAAGAAATCATCAAAACACCCACACTTTTTGAATCAATATCACCTAAAGGAATTTGAGTAACTATTTTATTCTTATTTTTATAATAAAACTGTTCATTTGACAAATACTCTTTATTTAAAGCAAGATAATCATAAAACTTTTTGTCATAATCATTTTGAATAACTACAAAATCATCCAACATATTGTACTCTTGATAATAAGTAGCAATTGGTAAATACTCTTTTTTCAAAAGAGCAATAACATCTATTCCAATATATTTTAGCCTATTTTTCAAGTCACTATAATCAACTATAATTTCAATACTTCCAATATATTCCTCTTTTTGGTTAAAAATTGGCGAAATTGCTTTTATATTAAATCTTTTCCCAAGTTCATTTGATACAAAAGGTTCTTGGGTTTGTTTTACTTTTACTATTCCTTTTCTAAAACTCTCTAAACTCAATCCAGTATCTTTATCTTCCCAACTTCTTACAAAAACTTTTAAATCTTTTGTGTGAACTTGAATTTGAATATTATTTATATTTGTATAATTTTTTATATTTTCAAGGGATTTTAAAAGCTCTTTTTTTAACTCAGTTGGTTTATTTTTTTCTAAAAAACTAATAACATTTTGATTCTTAGAAAATAATATTGCCAAAGATAAAGCGTGATTTTTTTGATTTGTTAATTCATTTTGTACAATTTCAACTCTATTTGAAACTAAAATATCAATTTGATTTTGTTCTATTTTATTGTTGTATTTATATAAAAAATATAATAGTGTTATAAAAATGATAATAAAAGCAAAGATAAATTTTTTGTAAGTTTTATTCATGGGTAATTTTAACTAATAAAAAGAGAATACGCATAAGGTATTCTCTTTTTTTACTTTATTTTATGAATTTTCCAAAAGGACCTACTTGGTTCTCTTTTGTTTCCATATTTGGTCTATAAACATCAGGAGCTTTAACTTCCTCGAATGGGAAATCTTTTACTCTATCAACTTTATCAGGTCTGAAATTTGAATCCATGTTAATAAATGCAGCTACATTATAAGCTTCTTCATCTGTTAAAATTGGAGCTTCTTTTGTTGCACCTAAAGGCATATTACTTTTTATAAAATCAGCAGCTTTTAGAACTCTGTACATTCCAGCACCTTTATTATAAGTGTCTTTACCCCATAATGGTGGATATAAATATCCATTTGCTTTACCTTCATTTTTTACACCCTCACCGTTTGCACCATGACATGAAGCACATTGTTGTTCATAAACAACTTTACCTTTTACAGGATCAGCAGCTTGAGTTTTAATCATTTTTCTATCAATTGGACTTAAACCTCTACCTTCAAGTTTATCAACTCCAGCAACTGGATAACCTTGACTTAACCAATACATATAAGTTTCAATAGCTTTCATTTCTTTACTATCAAGTGGTAATTTTTTACCATTCATACTTCTTTCCATACAACCATTGATTCTATCTGCAAGAGTACCAATACTATTACCTCTTGCTCCATATTGTGGAAATGCAGCAAAAATTCCAATATATGGTGAAGCATAAGCTTTTGTTCCTGCATCTAAGTGACAACTTTGACAATTTAAATTGTTTCCAGCATATCTCATTTTTGTGTCCTTAACTTCAGGACCTATGTATTTTGAAGTATGAACAACAAGTTCTTTTCCATATTTTACTAAATCTCCAAATTCATTATTTGGAATATTATTTTCATCTGGAATTTTATACTCTAATTTTGCATCGGATTTATATCCATTGTCAGAATGCTCTTTTAAAACTTTTGCATCAAATGCAAATGAAGAGCTAACACATAAAGCAGATAATGTAACTGCAGCGATAATCTTTTTCATAAATAATTTCCCCCTACTATTTAATTGAAAAATTATAACACTTTTATATAACTTGAAAGTAACAAATAGTTATTTATTTTATCTTTTGATTACTACTTCACAATTATTACAAACGTTTATATACTCTCTTTCATCAATAGTACATATAACACAGGGATTTTCACTAAAAATATCTCTTTTAATTTTACTATCATCACAAAATTTATGGGCAACATATGTTACATTTAATGACGGGTCTGTACATAACCTTTCTAAAACTCTTTTTGGCACTAATGAATTCTTTGCAACACTTCTTCTTACAGAAATATATATTGATTCAGCTAATTGTTTTAAAATATTTTCGTCTTTTGTCATTTTTGCTAAAATTATTTGTTCTTGTTCAATCATATTTGTTAAATACATATTTATCTCTCCTGATAATATTTATAAAATAATACAAAAGGAAAGGTTACATTTTAATTACATTTAATTTAAATAATTTTTTATAAGTGATTTTTAATATTTAATTTTTAACTTTAGTAGCTATTTATAGGGTTTTATATCTAATAATTGTAAATTTAAAATATATCGTAATGAATAAATAATTACATATTTAAATTATTTAATTTTTCTAATCATAAATTAAATAAAATATTCATCAAAATTCCATTTTCTCTTGACCAATTCTATAAAGCGAAAAATCATACTTTATTGGGTCAAGACTATCAAACTCTTTAAGTTTCTCAGTTATTAACAAGGCTGATTTTAAATCATAACTTTGTCTATCTAAAAGTCCTAGTTTTTGTGATACTTTAAAGGTGTGAGTATCAAGTGGTAAAATCAAATCTTTTTTATTTATGCCACTCCAAAGTCCTAAATCTAAATTATCATCACGAACCATCCAACGTAAAAACATATTCCATCTTTTATATGGAGCATTTCCTAACTCTTTTATGATTCCTTGTTTATCCCTTTTGAATGGGCTTGAAATTAAAAATGTGAAACCTTGTGATTTATGATTTGCAGTGTTGTGAATTTTTTGAATTAAAGCATCAATTCCCTCTAAAATTGAGTTCTCTTTTTTGTAAGCATCTACAAATATTGAGTTTAAACTATCTTCATTTTTTAGTCGTTTAAAGGTTTTAAATACTGTTTTTATATCTTGGGCATTTTGAAATCTATAATAGTGATTATTTAGCTCTTTATCTATTATCTCATCACTTTTTTCAAGTAGTGAGAAATCCAAACTATCCAAAAACTTCACTATTAATTTTGCATTTCCATAGGCAAACAAAGCACATAAAAGAATGATAAACTCATCATCATATCTACTTGCAACCATTAGTGGATCTGGTTTATCGTAGTTTAGTTCTGTGTTATTATTTCTTTGAGATACTTCCTTGTCTAAAAGCTCTTTTATCTTTTTATCTTTTGTTGTCATAATTTCCTATTTTTAATAAAATTTTCTATATCTTGCTCTATTTTTTCATAGGCAATGTTGGCATCTTCATAATAAACTTTCGTAAAACACTCATCATAAATTGCATCACTTGGCTCTAGATTATTTAAAATCGCATAATCAGCATATTGGGTTAAAAAACTCACATCAATCACTCGCCCACTTGTTCCAATAACCACAAATAAACCACAATCTTTTAAAATCTTATGCATGGTCTCATATTTTGGAGCAAGCTCACCAAAAAAGACTATATTTGGCCTCATTTTACCACCACAACTTTTACAAGTTGAGTTTGTTTCATTTTGAAGTGAATACGAAATATCAATAATTTCCTCACACTTCATACATCGAAGCTCTTTTAAAAATCCATGTAAATGCAAAACATCTTTACAATTTGCTTTTTCAAGTAAATCATCTATATTTTGGGTGATAACCTCCACCTTTTGAGGATACTTATCTTTTAGTTTTGCTATCATTTTATGGGCATTATTTGGAAGTTTATCTTTTATATCTTCTCGTCTTAGATTATAAAAGTTTATTGTTGCTTCATAATTCCAATCTAAACAGCCAACGCTACAAATCTCTTTTACATTGTGTCTTTCCCAAAGACCATTTTCATCCCTAAAAGTAGAAATTCCACTACTAGCACTAAGCCCTGCTCCACTTAATATTACAATTTTTTCATCCATTGCTTTATTACCTAAATCTTATCTATATTTTTTTTGATTATAATACCATTTCAAAAATTTATATGGATTAAAATAATGAAAAATATATTAATAACTGGTTGCTCTTCAGGAATTGGTTTACAAACTGCTCTTACATTAAAAGAGAATAATTATAAAGTTTACGCAAGTGCTAGAAAACAAAAAGATGTTGATATGTTAAAAGATTTAGGTTTTGAAACTTTTAAAATTGATGTAAGAAATAAAGATGAAATAAATTTTGCCCTAAATAAAATCTTAGAAAATGATTTAAAACTTGATGCTGTTTTTAACAACGCTGGATATGGACAACCAGGGGCTGTTGAAGATTTGAGTGTTGAAGTTTTAAAAAAACAGTTTAACACAAACTTTTTTGGACTTCATGAGGTAACCATTCAAGCCATGAAAATATTTAGAACTCAAGGTTTTGGAAAAATCATTCAACATAGCTCAGTTTTAGGAATCATCTCTTTAAAATATCGAGGTGCATATAATGCAAGTAAATATGCAATCGAGGGAATCGCTGATACCTTAAGACAAGAAGTTATGGGAAGTAATATTTATATTAGCACAATTAACACAGGTCCAGTTACATCAAAATTTAGAGAAAATGCCCTAAAAAAATTCAACAAAAATATCACAATCAAAGGAAGTTTTTTTGAAGAGACATACAAAAAAGAGTTAAAAGCAAGACTTGAAACAACTGAAGACAAAGCACCTTTTAATCTTCCTGCTTCAAGTGTTGCAAATACTGTTTTAAAAATAATGCAAACTCAAAAACCAAAACCTAGATATTATGTAACAAAGGCAACTTATATTTTAGGATTTTTAAAAAGAATTTTAAGTACCTCTTTAATGGATAAATTGCTAAATAAGATTTAAGATTTTGACATTTTTATGCCAAAATCTCTTTTGAATTTGCAAGACTTTGCAGATAATCACTAATTTGTATTAAAGAAAAAGTGATTAAGAATATTAAAAAACCTGGGAAAAAACTAACCCACCAAGCAATATCAATAACGGCTTTTCCATCACTTAAAAGACTCCCCCAAGACATTTGAGGTGGATTTATTCCAAGCCCTAAAAATGAAAGTCCAGATTCTGCTAAAATTGAACCACCTACTCCAAAAGTAAATGAGATTAAAAATATTGGTGCTAAAAGTGGAGCAAAATATTTAAATATGATTTTAAAAGTTGAAACATTTGCAACTTTTAAAATCTTGATAAAAGGTTTATTTCCAATGGCAAAACTCTCACTTCTAATCATTCTAGCCATTCCCATCCAACCAGTAATTGAAATTACAATAATTAAAATTACAGCTGAAGCTTGAATATATGAAACCAAAGCTAAAAGTAGGAAAAAAGTAGGAAATGTTAAAAACAAATCAATAGTAATCGTAATTGTTTTATCAATATTACCTTTAAAATATCCTGCATTTATTCCAATAAAAAGTCCAACAATTGAAGAGATTGAAGCAGCTAAAAATCCAATAATCAAAGAAGTTTGACCACCATTTAAAACCCTTGCTAACACATCACGACCAAGTCTATCTGTTCCAAATAGATGTTGTAAAGACGGAGCTTGTAGGATTTTTGTTGGGTCAAGTTGATATGGAGAAACCGTATATAAAAAAGGCAATAAAAAAATTGCTAAAATAACTGTTATTAATAAATATAAAGCTACTTTAAACATATTTTTTACTTCTACTCTTGTGTATAAAAATAGTAAGAAAGAGAACTTTTACCAAATTGTTTAGTTTTATTTAGAGAAAATCTACCTAAAATTTCTGGCATTTCTAAAGTTGAAACATGTTCAACTATAATCACATAAATATTATCAACATCTATATTTTTAATCATTGAAAATGATTTTTCATAAATATCATCCATTCCCTCTCTATAATCAAAAGGAGGATCCACATATAAAACAATCTCATCTTTTGAATTTCTTAGAAAATCAATAAATAAAGGAGTTTGTACAAAAGTATTTCCTTGAACAGTTTGACATTTTTCCATATCAACAGCTTTACAATTTTTTAGTAAAATCTGATATGAATTTCTATCAAGCTCAACAAAATATGCTCTTTTTGCACCTCGACTAATTGCTTCTAATCCAATAGAACCACTTCCTGCAAAGGATTCTATAAAAATTTTATCAATTATATCAAACTGTAAAACATTAAACAAAGACTCTTTTAGTCTAGCTTTTGAACTTCTTGTCACATCTAATGATGGAAGTTCTAAAATTTTTCCTTTGTATTTACCTGCAATTATCTTTGTTGTTGGTTTGTCAGTTTTCACAATTTGCACCTTTATTAAGATTTATTTATCTAGCGTAACTTTCAGCTCTTACTTCTCTAATAACATTAACTTTAATTTCACCAGGATATTGAACTTTTTGCTCTATCTCTTTTGCAATTTCAGTTGCTAATAATACAGCCTCATCATCATTCACAAGTTCAGCTTTTACTATTACTCTCACTTCTCTACCAGCATTAATTGCATATGCATTAATAACACCTAACTTACTCGTAGAAATATTTTCTACCTCTTCAACTCTTTTTAGGAAACTCTCTAATACTTCTCTTCTTGCACCTGGTCTTGCTGCACTTAAAGCATCTGCAGCACAAACAGAAGCTGATTCTACATTTATTGGTTCTTCATGTCCATGGTGGGCATAAATTGCATTTATAACTGTATCACATTCATCATATCTTTTGCAAATATCTGCACCTAAATGTACATGAGAACCTGGCATTTCATGAGTTAAAGCTTTTCCAATATCATGTAAAAGTCCAGCACGTCTTGCTAAGATTGCATCTCCACCCATTTGAGCTGCTAATAAACCAGCTAGATGAGCAACTTCTAAAGTATGTGCTAAAGCATTTTGTCCATAAGAAGCTCTATATCTTAATCTCCCAACAAGTTTAATAAGCTCTGGATGCATTGTTTTAATTCCCAATTCTAAAACAACATCTTCACCCTCTTTTTGGATGTTTTTATCAAATTCAGATTTAACTTTTTTGTAAATCTCTTCAATTCTAGCTGGTTGAATTCTTCCATCTTCAAGAAGTTCTTGAATAGTTTTAGTTGCAACTGCACGTCTATAAAGATTAAAAGACGAGATAGTAATAGTATTTGGTGTATCATCAATAATAATATCAACACCTAATAACATTTCAAGAGCTTTGATATTTCGCCCCTCTTTTCCAATAATCTTACCTTTTGTCTCTTCATCATTAATAGGAACATTATTAATTAGTCTTTCTGCTGCGAATTCACCTGCGTATCTTGTAACTGCATGTGAAAGCATATTATTAATTTCATTTTTAGAGTTTTGTTCTGCAATTTTATATTTTTTTCTAAAAATTGAAGAAATTTCAGCCCTTGAATCCTCTTTAACCTTTTTAAGCATTAACTCTTTTGCTTCACTTAATGTTAAACCTGAAGCATTTTCAAGAATTTTAATAGCTTCTAATGTCTTCTCTTCATAAGTTTTCTTTTGTTGTTCTATTCCCTCTTTAAGAGTTGTTATTTTTCTATTTTTTTCAACTATCTCATCTTTTTCCTGTTTGATGATTCTTAATTCTGATTCTAGATGGTCGTTTAACTCTCTCTCTTTTTTCTCTATTTTAGAAAGCATAATGTCATACTCTCTTCTAGCAGATTTAAACTCTCTATCACATTCAAACTTCGCTTTTAGTTGAGCATCTTTTAAAGCTACTTCAGCTTCGTGCTCAATCACTTTTGCTTTTGCTTTTGCTTGCTCAATAAAAACTTGAAATTTTGCTTTATCTAGCTTTTTTACAATAAATATGCTCATTGCAGAACTTAGAACTCCTACAACCGCACTTACTATTATGTATTCCATATTCAAAACCTTAATTTGTTATTATATAATCAGCTCGAATATCATAATTATCAGATAGAATTTTTTCACTTTTGCAAAGTATTAACTGAGTAAAAACCATCGTCGGTTTGTAGTTTAAATTACCGAAAAATCTATCATACATACCTTTTCCAAAACCTATTCTTTTTCCTAGTTTATCAATTCCCACAACTGGAACAATTGCTAAGTCTATTTTTCTAGCTTGAAAAAAAGAGTTATTTGGTTCTTTTATTCCAAATCTCTTTTTATGTAAGGGTAATCTATATTTAACAATTTTAAAACTCTCCCCTTGCATAAATGGCACATATACATTTCTATTTTTTGTTTTTCTTAAACTTTTTATTAACGGCTTTACATCAACTTCTATACCCAAAGGTATATACAACAAAATATTTTTTGAATCACTTCGTTTTATAAAGTCTTCTAATTTTTTAACAATTATTTTATTTTTGTAATACTTTAAAAAAAGGCTTGTAAACTCTAATCTTTTGATACTCGATTTTCTAAAATCACTTTTGTGATCGTTTTTCATATTTAAGCCTCACTTGGGTAAAATTTCTACCCAACAAATAATTTTACCCAAAGGAATTAAAATGCAGTTTAAAACTTTAACATTTTTAACTATTTTATCTATTTTATTGTTTACAGGGTGCGATTCTAAAGAAGAAAACAAAGAATCCCAACAACCTGCACCTGTTCAAAAAGTTGAAAGAACAACAGAATTCCAACTAAAAACTACAAATGATGGTATAATAAATATAAGACTAGAGAATGAAAAAATAATACTAAAAGATTATCCAAATAAAATTGTTTTATTAAATTTTTTTACAACATGGTGTCCAGCTTGTAAAGCAGAAATTCCAAATTTAATTCAATTACAAAATAGTTATAAAAATGACTTTGTAATTATCTCTGTTCTACTTGAAGAGATGAAAACAAATGAACAAATAAAAAATTTTATAAAAGAATCTAATATAAATTATGAAGTAGCAAATGCACCTGAATGTATTGAACTTGCAAAAAGTCTAGGAGGAATTAAATCTATTCCAACTATGTTTTTAATTGATAGAAACAATAATGTATTCCAAAAATATGTGGGATTAGTTCCAACAGAAATGATGGAAATTGATATAAAAAAAGTATTAGAAAAATAAAGGTAAATAATGTTCAGTTTTTTTAAAAAGAAAAAAGAAGAAGAAAATTTAGAAAAGAAAGAACTTTCACAAGAGCAATTTGATGAAGATCAAACTCATGCAAATCCTGTAGATATAAAAGTTGAAGAAATTAGTGAAAAAGTAGAGATTGAAAAGAAAAAAGAGGAAGATCAAAAAGGATTTTTTTCAAGAGCTTTAGAAAAAACTTTTGCAACAATTAAAACAGTAGTTCCACAAAAACAAGAAAAAATATCTTTTGATGATATTCAAGAACTTCTAATTGAAGCTGATATGGAATATGAAATCATTGAAAAAGCGATGGATGGACTTCCAGCTGAAATTACAAGAAAACAGTTAAGACATAGACTTGTAATGCTTTTTGAACATGCCCCTGAAGTTGATTTATCAAATTTGCCAAAACCATTTGTAAGACTTATAATTGGTGTTAATGGTGCAGGGAAAACTACAACTATTGCGAAATTAGCAAATATTTCTAAAAAAGAGGGAAAATCTGTTATTTTAGGAGCTGGAGATACTTTTAGAGCAGCAGCAATTGAACAACTTTCAACTTGGGCAGCAAAACTTGATGTTCCAATTATTAAAACAAAACAAGGTCATGATGCATCAGCAGTTGCATATGACACAATAAGTGCAGCAATTGCAAGAAATATGGACAATGTAATTATCGATACAGCAGGAAGATTACAAACTCAAACAAATTTAAACAATGAACTTAAAAAAATAGTAAAAGTTTGCTCTAAAGCAATGCCTGATGCTCCCCACCAAAAACTTATGATTTTAGATGGAACGCAAGGAAATACAGCAATTGCACAAGCAAAGGCATTTAATGAAATGGTTGGAATTGATGGAATTATTGTGACAAAACTTGATGGAACTGCAAAAGGTGGAGCACTATTTTCAATTTCAAATCAACTTGAACTTCCAATTTTCTACGTTGGAATTGGGGAAAAACAAGATGATTTAATCAAATTCTCACCTGATGAGTTTGTTGATAGTTTACTTGATGAAATCTATACACCTGAAAATAACTAAAGGAGATAAAATTGAGAGGAAAAACTAAATCTTTTTTTGAAGATACATTTATACTTCTAATTGTTGCAGTTTTTATTTACTTAATTTACAGTTTTTTCTTCTCTTCTACTGAAGAAGTAAAAGTTGAAGAACAAAAAGCTACAATAGAAAAAAGAGTTGAAATTAATAACTCTAAAGAGCCTGTTACAAATGAAATAAAAGTTCTTAATGGAATAAAAGAAGATAATAATATTCCTGAAAAGATTGAAGAGAAAGTGTCTGAATTACCAAAAACTGAACCTATTCAAAAAGAACAAATTGAAGAGCTAAGTAAAAACAATGAAACTTTACCAGTTGAAAGAAAAATTGAAGAGAAGATTGAACCTATGAAAGTTGAACCTCTAAAAATTGAAAAAAATACAACTGAAACAGTAAATGTACAAACAACTCAAGAACTTGATGATAAAGCTAAAATAGAAGCTTTTTATTCAACTATTAGAGAAAAAATCTATGCAAATATAAATAAAAATGTAGATAAATCTTTAATAAAAGATGGCGAGTTTGTAAATATTAGACTTACTGTTTTAAAAGATGGAAATTATGAACAATTAACTTACATAGAAGGAAATAAAGACTATTTTGAGCTTTTTAGATCTTCAATTAAAGAGGCTTATCCTGTAAAAATTGATGACTCTTTAAAAAGTAACTTTCCAAGATATTTTAGAATGAAAATAGAATTTTAATAATTCTATTTTCACAAACTACATATTCTATTTAAATTTATCCAACAAAAACTTTTTATACGGTTCTTCCCAACAACAGTTGTGTGACGCATCAAAATATAAATAATTTATCTTATCTTTTTTCTTAAATTTAGAGTAATAAGATAAAAATATATCTTTAGGAATAATATCATCTTGATTTCCTATTATGTGATATTGTTCAATATTTTCGAGGTTTTTAGTGAAATCTGCTGGATTTAAAGATTTATCTAACTTTGATATATTGTGCATTGTTGTCCATTTATTAGTATCTAAATTTCCAGCAACTGTAATTAACTTATTTATATCTTTTCTTTGTGCAGAAACTAAACTAGCAACTGCTCCACCACCTGAATATCCAATTAGCGTAAAACTTCTATTTTTATAGCTATTTTTGAGTTTATTTAAAGATTCATCATAACTTTTTATAACTTTGTTATCAAATCTATTACTTGTCCAATAACTACTATTACATTCTGATGAACTTATATATTGGCATGGTCTTGCAAGGTAAATTTTACACTCATATTTATCTTGATTCATAAGCTTTAAAGCTGTTGGATTTATAGGTGTTGGATCACTTGATATTGTATTTCTTGTAATCCAAGCTAAACCATCTCCTTCAATATAAACTCTTAAATCCTTATCTTTACAATTTTTCTGATTTTTTTGTAAAGATAAAAGATTAAAAGAGGAGGTTTGAATATCAACTTCTGAAAATTCTTGACCTTTTAAAAGTAATAAAGAATCTTTTCTCTCTTGAGGAGTTGGAATTGAACTTAAACATCCTGAAACAAAAAATGCAATAGATAATGGAAAAAGATATGAGCTAATATTCATTATTTTAACAATAAATCTATTTCTTTAGCTAAGGCTTTTCTTTTTGCAAGATTAACCAAAGCCTCTTTTGATTCCTCAAAACTAGCTTCTTTTTCAGGAATAAACTTCTCTATTAGAATAATTTGAGTACCAATATCTTTTAAACTTACCTTTACAATATCACCTTCATTTTTATTTTTTAAAGCTGTACTTATTTCTGAATTCAATTTATTTACATCAACTAAATCACTTAAACCATCTTTTTGTTTTGATGCTAAATCATTTGAAACTGATTTTACATATTTAATAAAAGAGTCTTGTCTCTCTTTTTTAGTTTTAGATTTATTTAAAGCACTAATAATTTTGTCAGCATTTTCTTCATATGTAACTAAAATATTTCTTAATTCATATTTGGCAACAACTCTTGGTTTTTCTACTTTATACAACTCTTTTAACTCTGAATCTGTAGGAACATAACTTCTTAAAAACTTTTCACTCCAAATATCAACTGTCATTATATTTTTCGCAGTTTTTAAATTTATATCATTTTTCATTTTATCTTTTTCTAGAATTTGAGCCAATTTTTCAACTTTTCCATACTCTTTTGATAAAACTTCTTTTACATTTGCTTCTTGTTTATAAAAATCTACTTTATGTTTTTGAGCAGTATATGAAGCAACTTCATTTTGATCTGAAAATAAATTAACATTAAATATAAAAGTACACAGTGACAAAGCTAAAATTTTCTTCATTTTCTTCCTTCTTTATATAAATACTAGAAACTAATTCTAAAAGATGCATTTCCTGAATATCCTTGGAAACTACCATCTTTACTTCTATCATAATCAACACCTAACATTAAACTTGTTGAATGAGATAAATTTGTTTTAACACCAATTCCAGCTTTATACATTGTATCAGTTAAATCTTGTGTTGGAGTAACAAATTCATTTCCACCACCAGTGTATTGAGCTTTAATATCAGCATTTTTATCACCAATTGCATTATAAACTCCAAATTTAACTTCAGGAACAATTACAACATTGCCAAGATTTAAATTTGTAGAAATTTTTGTTCCAAGACCAACATTTCCTTTAGTAATTTTTGTATTACCAACTTTTAAAGCATCGTTTTGATATGCTGTTCCTTTTTCAGTATAAGCTTTTTGATTTAAAGTTCCAAATTCAAATGAAGCGAATGGAGTGAAAACAGCTGCATCCTCTAAATATATTCTATATCCAGTTTCTACTTTTGCAGCTAATTGATCAGCATCTACAGAAGATGTTAATTTACCTGAATTAGCAGTTCTTGTTCCATCTGTAGAGTGTTTTGCATAAGAAATTACACCATCAACATATCCATCACCTAACTCACTTGATGCATACGCTGATAATTGGATACTTTTAGTACTAGAACTATCACCTGCTCTAAAATCAGTTTGGTCAATTTTTGTATCAGCATTAGATAAAGCAACACCAATTGTTGTACCATCTCTTAAAGTTTTATCAACACCAGCAACTAAACCATAAGTAGAAGTTTCATACCCATCATAATCTTTTACTTTACTTTGAGTTGCTTTTGAACCCATTACTTTTATCCATAAAGCATAATCTTGCATATAATCACCAGATGATAATCCTGAATATTCACCACCCCAAGGAATAAAATCCATACTAGAAGTGCCTCTTATATCAGATATTCTATCGCTAATAGTTGATAAAACTGTATTAGTTGCTACTAATGAAGATTTAATAGTTGAATTATTTGCAACAGGAGCTAGTAGTTTTTGTGTTCTAACCATCTCTGCTTTTTTATCAGCTGTTAAAACTGTTCCACCTTCCAACTCTTCTAATCTTCTAATTATATCTGCTAAAGCCCCTTCTCTTTGTGCTTCATTTGCATATCCTGCAAGCGCTTGAGAAGCTCCATTTGAATAGTGATCTCCAATTTCAGATTTTATAATATATAAATTATCAGCTTCATAAGAACCACCACCTGTTCTATCAGCATATAATGTTAAATTTGTACCATCATTTTTTACAATTGAATCAATAATACTATTATCACTTACTAAACCATTTGATTCTGTACCATAATAAGTACCAGTTAAACTATTTGCAGTTATTAAATTATATTTTCCTGCTCCATACCAGCTTCCATCATAATTTATATTAATTTTTGTATCACTTGCTAATGTAATACTATTTGCAGTTATACTTCCTGATTTTGGATTTTCAACAGCTTCCCCAGCACTTATATCTGTTGTATACACTTTAAACTTTAAAGTTGAATTTGTAGCTATATCTAAATTATTTGCAACTGTTAAATCATAATCACTAACATTTAAAATAGAATTTTTTCTTAAATCTAAATTTCCACCAAAAGTGATGTTATCTGTAACATTTATAGTTGTATTATTTGAACCATTTCCTATATAACTATTTTGAGCATAAATATTTTTACTTAAATTCATATCATAACTATCAGCACTTGTACCATCTGAAGCAAAAGTTACATTTTTAAGTTTTTTAGTAGATGTTCCAATATCAGAATAAAGTGTAGTTGTTCCTAAGAAGTTTAAAGTACCAGTATTATCAGTTCCAGTTCTTACAGCTGTAGGAACAGTTGAAACAATAATTGATTTACCATTACTAACATTTACAACACCATCAGCATCATAAATTAAATCTCCTGTTAAGTTTCCTTCAAAATTAACTGTTCCTGTTCCACTTACATGGAAAGTTGTATCATTACTCTCTTCAACATAAACATCATTTTTAAATGTAACAGTTTCACCATCTGCACCTGCATAAATTCTTTCTAAAGTAGAATTGCCTGCAGTATTTCCACCTAATACTCCAGTTACAATTGAACTTCCATTAAATCTTAAAGTTGCACTATTTGCATTTGCAAATTGAATTCCGGATGTACCAGTAGTTAAATTTACATTATCACCTATTCCTAAAGTACCAGCTTTGTTATCAAAATCTACAGTTCCAACTATAGCCTCTGAAGAGTTGCTAGTTGTATCTCCATTTAATACAACTGTACCATTATCAGAATATTTTAAAGTTGTAGCATATACCATATCATCAAAAGTAACTGTTTTTCCAGTTGCTCCTGCATTAATAGTATTTAAAACTTTATTACTTTCTCCAACTTCTCCCTCAATATTAGAACTACCTTGGAAAGTTAATGTTCCTGTATTTGTTGAATCAACTGTAATTATTAGATTATCAGAACCTGTATTTATTATATTAACATCATCTGATAATGTTAATGTTGCATTATTTTTTAGAGCAACAATATCTGCATAAATTTCTCTACCTAAAGCATCAAAAGTTACTAATACCCCATCTGTACTATTTTGATTATTGCCTGTATTAATATTAAGTTCTTTAACTCCAAGACCACTACTTCCAATATTACCAGAGATTGTTCCATCTCCGTTATAATTTAGAATTCCCGTATTATTAGCAAGAGTTTGAACTGAACCTAAAATACCTTTTCCATCTGATACATTTACTATTGCATTATTTCCTGAGAAATTAATATCTCCCGTTAAATCACCATTTAAATTTGCTGTTCCTGTACTATTAAATGTAATATCTGAGATTGTACTTCCTGATAGTGTATTTAAATTCACTGTCCCAGTACCTGTTACATTTAGATTTCCAGCATTTACACTATCTTCAAAGGTTACATTTTCTCCTGTAACTCCCGCATTTATCTCTTTTAATTTTGCACCACTTGTTCCTACATCTCCACTTACAGTTGAAGTACCATTAAAAGTTAATATTCCTTGATTACCAGTAGTAGTTGTTATTGGAGCATTTATATTTGCATTATCAGCTAAAACTACTGTTCCATCACCTGAAATATTTAAATTATCAGAATTTACAGATGAATTAAAAGTAACTGTTTTTCCAGTAGCTCCTGCATTTATTTGTGCTAATTTTTCTGTACTTGTTCCTATTGTTCCAGTTGCAATTGAATCACCTAAGAAAGTTAAAATACCTTGACCATTATTAGATGTAGTTATATTTGAAGTTATATTTGAACCATTCGTTAATTCTAGAACAGAATTATTTGACGTTCCATTATTTAAAATAGTATTTGTTGCATATACATTTCCAGCTATTATTGTAGTAGAGTATTTACCTGTTCCTCCACTTTCCCCAATATTTAAAGTATTAATTAAATTACCTGAACTTCCAATATTTCCAGAAACGTTTTGAGTATTACCTATAAGAGCTCCAACAAAAGTTACAATACCATTAGTAGAAGATGAAGCTACGATATTACTTGTCAAATCTCCTTCAAATTTTATTTCTCCAGAAGCAATATTAGTAGTTGTGGCATACACATCTGAGCTAAACGTTGCTATTTCTCCAGTTGCTCCTGCGTTTACAACTTTTAATAATGCTCCTATTCCTCCAACTGCTCCACTTACTGTTGAAGTCCCCAACAATGTCAATGTCCCTGTATTATTTCCATTTGTTATTACTGCTGACGTTATATTTTTATTATCTGCTAATTTTACTGTTCCATCTGCGTTATAAGTTATTGCTGTCCCTGTATAATTACCATTTAAATCTACTTCACCTGTTCCTATTACATTTAGATTTGTGGCATACACATCTGAGCTAAACGTTGAAGTTGCACCGGTTGCTCCTGCGTTTACAACTTTTAATAATGCCCCTGTTCCTCCAACTGCTCCACTTACTGTTGAAGTTCCCAACAATGTCAATGTCCCTGTATTATTTCCATTTGTTATTACTGCTGACGTTATATTTTTATTATCTGCTAATTTTACTGTTCCATCTGCGTTATAAGTTATTGCTGTCCCTGTATAATTACCATTTAAATCTACTTCACCTGTTCCTGTTACATTTAGGTTTGTTGCATAAACATCTGAGCTAAACGTTGCTATTTCTCCAGTTGCTCCTGCGTTTACAACTTTTAATAATGCTCCTATTCCTCCAACTGCTCCACTTACTGTTGAAGTCCCCAACAATGTCAATGTCCCTGTATCATTTCCATTTGTTATTACTGATGATGTTATATTTTTATTATCTGCTAATTTTACTGTTCCATCTGCGTTATAAGTTATTGCTGTACCAGTATAATTCCCATTTAAATCTACTTCACCTGTTCCTGTTACATTTAGGTTTGTGGCATACACATCTGAGCTAAACGTTGCTATTTCTCCAGTTGCTCCTGCGTTTACAACTTTTAATAATGCTCCTATTCCTCCAACTGCTCCACTTACTGTTGAAGTTCCCAACAATGTCAATGTCCCTGTATCATTTCCATTTGTTATTACTGATGATGTTATATTTTTATTATCTGCTAATTTTACTGTTCCATCTGCGTTATAAGTTATTGCTGTACCAGTATAATTCCCAT
>JAQTXB010000012.1:0-13292 GCA_028688995.1 Aliarcobacter sp. | reverse complement strand
TTAAATCTACTTCACCTGTTCCTGTTACATTTAGGTTTGTGGCATACACATCTGAGCTAAACGTTGCTATTTCTCCAGTTGCTCCTGCGTTTATCTCTGCTAATTTATTAGCATTTGTCCCTACTTGTCCACTTACTATTGATGTCCCTGTTAAAGTTAAAATACCCATATTAGCATCAGCTGTTGTTATTGTTGAAGTTATATTTTTTCCATCAGCTAAAAGTAAAGTTGAACTACTAGCTCCATTATTTAATATGGTACTATTTGCAAATATATCTCCATTTACAGTCACTGTAGAATAATTTGAAGAAACTCCACTCTGACCAATATTTAATATATTTACATCTGTTGTAATTGAGCTTCCAATATTTCCATTTATTGTTTGTGCTTTTCCTGATACGTCACCTATAAACGTTACAGTGCCTAAGTTATCTGAAGTTGTTACTATATTTCCAGTTAAATCACCATATAAATTTGCTGTTCCTGCTCCACTAAAAACTATATTCGAGTTTGTTGTCCCTGATACTGTATTAAAATTACCAGTTCCTGTAGTTATATTTGTTGATGTAGCTGTCAAATTCTTTTCAAAATTTGTTGTTCCTGCATTTACATTTACTGTTGTTGCTGTTACATCATCTTTAAATGTTGTAGTTCCAGTACCAGTATTTGTAACAGTTGTAGCATTTACTGTTGATGTAAATGTTGAACTAGAAGCGGTTGCTCCTGAATTTACCTCAGCTAATTTTCCTGTTGAACCTACAGTTCCTGTTACTGTTGAGCTTCCAGCTAAAGTTAAAATACCCATATTTGCATCAGCTGTTGTTATTGTAGAAGTTATATTAGAACCATCTGACAAAAGCAAAGTTGAACTATTTGTTGTTCCATTATTATTTAATATTGTACTATTTGCAAATATATTTCCATTTACAACTGTTTTAGAATAATTTGATGAAACTGTATCACTTCCAATATTTAAAACATTTATGTCTGAAGAAGTAGATACCCCAATATTCCCTGTAATAATCTGTTCTTTTCCACTACTATTACCTACAATTGTTAGTGTTCCAGAATCATTAGCACTTGTAGTAACATTTCCTGTAAAATCATCATTTAATAATACTGTTCCTGCTTGGGTAAAATTCATTGCATCAGTAGTTCCTGCTGATAAATCTACTGCTGAATTAAATGTTATAGTACTTGTGGTATTAACATCTATAGAACCAGCATCTACAGTTCCTCCAAAAGATGCACTTCCATCTAGTTTAATATTTCCATCATCAATACTTGTAGTTCCCAAAACAGTATTTGAACCACTAAAAACTAGATTTGCAGTGTAACTGGTATTTGCAATATTGTAAGTTGCTGTATTATTTACTGAATAATATTGTGAAGTTTGTTTAATTATATTATTTACTTCTGCAGTTGAAACTAATGTAACAGTAAAAGCAGTACTAGGAGTGAAAGTTTGGTAATATAATTTATCATAATTAGTAGCTGTTATTGGTCCAATATTCCCATAACCATCATCCCCAGTATACACATAACTTCCATCAGCAATATTATTAGAAGTGCCTGTTGTTGTACCTGCACTACCTAGTAATGCAGTTGATTGATTAGGTGAGATACCTGAAGGCTCATAATCTTCAACACCAATATATGAAGAAACTACTCTTTCTGGTTTAAAAATTATATTTTCACTTGAAGAAATCATTGAGTAATTATCAGAAACAACTCCTGTATCAGATTTTGCAGTAGCAGAAATATCTCCAGAAGTATAAGTAGTACCATCAGTTACTCCATCAAAAAAAGTTTGTGAATAAGCATTGATACTACCAAGTGTTAACATTCCAGCTATCAAAGCAATAGACAGTGATAAACCTATTTTCCCACCCTTTAAGATACGAAATTTCGTATCTACAACTCTGAATGAATTCATTCCTAGAGTTCTCCTTAGTTTTTCAAAACATCATAATTGTCTTTATTATATCTAATTAATACTGAAAATATCAGGTATTAGAATTTTTTTTAGTTGTAAAAAAAACTATTTATTTTTCTAAAATATCTCTCTATTCCATCAAATGAGTGAGTTCCACCCTCTTCAATAATTAGCTCTGTTTCTTCAAGTTTTAAAGCAGCTTCACTAAAATCTAAAACTTCATCTTCTTCTTGTAAAAGTGTAATAAAATTTGAAGGATTTTTTATATAATCAACTTCATAATTTTTTAGCGATTTTATATGATTCTGATTAAATTCAAATCTTGAATTATCATAATAATTTGTTACAAAATCAACACCTTCATATCTATCTAAAGTTCCCCAAGGATTAACTGCTGGATTAATTAAAACTGCTTTTAAATCATATTTATTTGCTAAAAAAAGTGCATAAAATCCACCTAAAGATGAACCTACAAGATATACTGGTTCTTCTTTATTTAAAGAAAATTCAATTATTTGTTCTAATGTATCAATAGCTAAATTTGGAATTGTTGGAAGAGAAATAGTAATAATTTCATCTTCAAAATACTCTTTAAATTTTTGTGGTTTTGAACCAAAACCTGAACTTGCAAATCCGTGAATATATATTATCATTTTATTTTTTCCTATTTTTCGATTTCATTTCTTAAGGCATTTCGTGAAGCTTTATCAACAAGATTAAAAATAGTATCTATCTCATTTTTTAAACTATTTTTTTTATGCCCTTTAACTTTAATCAGAATTATATTTAATTTATCTGTTTTTTCAAAAAAATCTTTATAAAATTCATGATTATTCATTATTTTTCCAGAAGATGAATGAAAATTATTTTTCTGTAATTTTTCCCTTCTATCTTGCAATCCTATAATATTTTGACAGTCAGTATAAACTTCAATAATCACATTTTTATCAACTATTTCACTTAATGCCCAAAGAAGTGTTTGGAGTTCTAGTTTTGTAGAAGAAGTATTTTCAAATCTTTTTAATTTTATTTTTTCTTTCATATTTTCTAAAGATATATTTTCATCAGAAATTTGTAAATATGCACCAAATCCAATTTTTTCTTGAGGATTTACACTTGAGTCTGTAAATAGTTTTATTTTATTCATAAATGATTGTATTGTATTTTATATTACAATCTGTCATATTTTAGAAAGGCTATAAAAAATTTGATTATAATTGAGCTATAAAATTCATAAGGCTTTATTATGGCAAAAAAGAAAATATCACTTTTTGAATGTCAACATTGTGGAGAACAATCTACAAAATGGCTAGGAAAGTGTCCAAACTGTGGTTCGTGGGATTCATTTATTGAATTAAATCAAGAACAACAAGAAGTTTTAAAAAATAGCTCAAAAATAATAAATAGTTCTTCAAAAGCTAGACCAATCACTGAAATAGAACAAGATGATGTAACACGATTTTCATCTTTTAATGATGAATTTGACTTAGTTTTAGGTGGTGGAATAGTTCCAGGAAGTTTAACTTTAATTGGAGGAAGTCCTGGAGTTGGTAAATCAACACTTTTATTAAAAGTTGCAGGAAGTATCTCAAAATCTGGGAAAAAAGTTTTATATGTTTCAGGGGAAGAGAGTGCTGGTCAAATAAAACTAAGAGCAAATAGACTTGATGCTAACCATGATGATCTATTTTTATTAAGTGAAATAAAACTTGAAGAGATTCAAGATGAACTTTTAAGACAAAATTATGAAGTAGTTATTATTGACTCAATTCAAACTATTTATTCATCAAATCTTACATCAGCACCAGGAAGTGTTTCACAAGTTCGAGAAATTACCTTTGAGTTAATGCGTAAAGCAAAAGAGTCAAATATTGCTATGTTTATTATTGGACATATCACAAAAGATGGAAGTATTGCAGGTCCTAGAGTTTTAGAACATATGGTTGATACAGTTTTATATTTTGAAGGTGAAGCTAGCAGGGAACTGCGAATGTTAAGAGGTTTTAAAAATAGATTTGGTTCAACTTCTGAAATTGGAATTTTTGAGATGACAGCAGAAGGATTAATTAGTGCAAAAGATATAGCTTCAAAATTTTTTGATAAATCAAAAGCTCAAAGTGGTTCTGCTCTTACAGTTGTTATGGAAGGAAGTAGAGCCATAATTTTAGAAGTTCAAGCACTTGTAACTGAAAGCACTTATCCAAATCCAAAAAGAAGTGCAACAGGATTTGATGCAAATAGACTTACTATGCTTTTAGCACTTCTTGAGAAAAAAATTGATTTACCACTAAATACTTATGATGTATTTATAAACATAAGTGGTGGAATAAAAATTAAAGAGAGTTCTGCTGATTTAGCTGTAATTGCAGCAATTATATCTTCTTACAGAGATAGACCAATTTCCAAGGAGTCTGCTTTTATTGGAGAAGTTTCATTAACTGGTGAAATAAAAGATGTTTATTCAATTGATTTAAGACTAAAAGAAGCTCAAGCTCAAGGCATGAAAAAAGCTGTAATTGCACAAAAAACAAATTTAAAACTTGACATTAAAACATATGCCGTTGATGAAGTCTCTAAAATGATAGAATTATTTTAGAATTTATGCGTCTCCAAAATAATAGAATTATTTTAATTAAGTGTTAGGTACAATCGCGTTTTTAAAAGGAAGATAATGATAGATTTAGAAAATAATACAGATTTTGAAATTGATATTTCAATTTTAGAAAAAATAGCAAACTCTCTTACAAAAAAAGATATTGAACTTCTTGTAGTAAAAAATGATGAAATACAGGTTTTAAATAAAGAACATAGAAATATAGATAAAGCAACTGATGTTTTAAGTTTTCCTATGGATTTTGATTTTGAAAATATGCCTTTAGGTTCTATTGTAATTTCAACTGATTTTGTGCAAGAAAAATCAAAAGAGTATGGACATAGCTTTAATGAAGAGTTTTCACTTCTATTTATTCATGGAATTTTGCATCTTTTAGGATATGACCATGAAGTTGATAATGGTGAGCATAGAGCTAAAGAAGAGGCATTAATAAAAGAGTTTAATCTACCAAATAGTTTGATAGTTAGAAATTCTTAAATCAAATAGTCTAGTTTTAAAACTAGACTATTTTGAACAATGAGGACAAAGACCGTTTAAAACCACATTTGTAGAATCAATTTTGAATGAACTTAATTTTGAAGCTTCAGTTAAAATAGATGAAGTATCTAACATAACATCTTCAATATAACCACAAGAAGAACAAACTAAGTGAGCATGTTCAGTTTTAACTAACTCATAAACAGATTTAGTGTTTGGGATTTTTACCTCTGAAAGAAAAACTTTTTCAACCATTGCATTTATATTTTTATAAATTGTAGCTAATGATACCGATGGAAATTTAGATAATAGTTTTTTATATAAATCATCAATATTCATATGGCCATTTTTGTAAAGTTCTTCAACAATTGCTACTCTTTGAGGAGTAACTTTTAAATCATATTCTTTTAATAAATTTGTATAATTTGTCATATAACTCTCCCTTTTGCGGAATAATACTATTTTAATATTTATTTCCACATAAATTATCAGTAGTTTAAAATATATTTCAATTTTAAATTGACATAAAGAATTATAACATAAAAATTTCTCAAAGGATAATAATTTTCTTTTAAGTTTAAATATTTTATACTTTCAAATAATAATTATTATCCTTTAATAAAATATATTTTATATTTTGACTGGAATGATTTTTATAAAATGATATAATAAAAACAATTTAATGTAGGAGTTAAAATGAGACAATATGAAACTTATAAATGCAACAAATGCGGAAACGAAGTAGAAGTACAAAATGTTGGTGGAGGAAAATTACACTGCTGTGGTCAAGAGATGGAAATGATTACAGAAAATTTAACAGCTGTTAATTTAATGAAAGCTTTTGCTGGTGAATCTCAAGCTAGAAATAAATATGAATTTTTTGCAAAAATTGCTTTTGATGAAGGTTACCACAAAATTGCAAGATTTTTCCAAGAAGCTGCTGATAATGAAAAATATCATGCAATTGCAGAGTTTAAAGCTTATAATAAATTAGTTCATGATGTAGAATTAAATACAACTAAAAAGAATTTACAATATGCAGCTGATGGTGAAAAATATGAACATGAAGAGATGTATCCAAACTTTGAAGAGATTGCAAAACAAGAGGGATTAAAAGAAATCGCAAGAATGTTTAAAGCAATTGGGAAAGTTGAAGTTGAACACGAAAAAGAGTATTTAGAGTTAAAAGAAGCCTTAATTGCAGAAGGATTTTTAGAATCTCAGGAAGAAGAAGAGTGGGTTTGTGAAGTATGTGGACATGTTCACAGAGGTAAAAAACCACCAAAAGAGTGCCCATTATGTAGAGTTGAAAAAGAGTATTTCAAAAAAAAATCTAAAGATGTAACTGCTGGATAATATTAAAATTACTTTTCACTTTTACCTCTAAAGAATAATATCTTCGATAATATTACAAAAAAATTGTCGGAGATATTTTTTGTTAAAAATTTTATTCTTATTTTTATTTGCAATAATCCTAAATGCTAAAACTTTTTCTATTGCCACATATAATGTAGAAAATCTTTTTGATTTAAATAAAGATGATAATGAATATAGTGAATTCATACCAAATACTCCCTCAAATTGGAATGAAGCAAATTTTAATATCAAAATAAATAACTTAGTAAAAGTTATAAAAGATATGAATGTTGATATTTTAGCTCTTCAAGAGATTGAAAATAGAGAGTTAATGCAACTACTTTTAAAAAAACTCCCTGAATACAAATATTATTCTTTCATTAAATACCCTGATTCTGCAATAGGTTTAGGAATTTTGTCAAAAATAAAAATAAAAGAGAATACAAATTTAGATGTAAAATTTAGAACTAAACAATTCAGACCAATACTTGAAACAACTTTTGTATATGAAAATACAGAATTTAAAGTTTTTAATAACCATTGGCCATCAAAAGCCGTGGGAGAAAGCTATAGAATAAAATATGCAAAAAATTTACAAGATAGAATAAGCCTACTTCCAAAAGATTATGACTATATTTTAATAGGCGATTTTAACTCAGATTATAATGAAATGCAAACTTTTAAATCAAATCAAAAACTAAATAATACAAGAGGAATCACAGGAATAAATCAAATTTTAAATACTGTGATTAATAATAATGTGTTTGTAACATGTGATGATATTTTGAAAAATGAAAAAAGAGTTCATTATAATTTATGGCTTGAATTATCAAATAATGAAAGATTTTCAAGTAAATATCTGGGGCAAAGTAATACACCTGATAATATTTTAATTCCACCTGCTCTATTTGATTCAAAAAAAGTATCTTATATCCCAAACTCCTTTACAGTTTTTAAACCTAATTATCTATATGAGAATAATGAAGTTAAAAGATGGCAAATGAGTAATGATAAATTTTTTAAAATACACAAAGGTGAAGGCTTTTCCGACCATCTTCCAATATATGCAAAATTTTCTGTTGATAAAAATGATACAAGTCCACTTAAATCACTAGAAGAAAATCAAAATAATAAACTATCAACTATTTCTGATTTGTATTCAAAAGAAAAATTAACTACCCCTGTAGTTTTAGAAAAAGTAATTGTAATTTACAAAGATGATGAAAAAGCAATTATTAAAAAAGCAAATGATAGAGCTATATTTATTTATTCAAATGCTAAAGAGTTAAAATTAGGCTACTCTTACAATCTTCAAATAAATCAAGTTTTCAATTTTAATGGATTAAAAGAGATAAAAGAGTTTATTATATTAGATGAATTAGAAAAAGTAGAAGATTTTAAATCATTATATTTAGATGCTAAAAATATTGATATTTTTGATTTTAAATATGAAAATGAAATTATCACAAACCTAAGAGGTGTGATGAAATATTCTAAATTATATTTAGATGAAAATAAATATATAAAAATTTACTCAAATAAAAGAAATTTATTACCAAAAAATGGAGAAACAATTACTATTACAACTGGACATTTAGCTTCATTTAAAGGTAATAAACAAATAGTTATTTATTCTCCATCAGATTTTAAAATAGGATTTTAATGTTACTCAAATCAATCTTTACAAATAGTTCTGGAATTTTAGTTTCTAGAGTTTTAGGCTTTATAAGAGACCTTTTAACAGCATCAGTTTTAGGTGCAAATATCTATTCAGATATATTTTTTGTAGCCTTTAAACTACCAAATTTATTTAGAAGTATCTTTGCAGATGGAGCATTTACACAAGCCTTCATTCCATCTTATGCAAAATCAAAACATAAAATCAGATTTTCATCTATGATATTTTTGCAACTATTTGGATTTTTAATTATTTTATCACTTTTAGTGATGTTTTTTTCTCATCTTGTTGCAAAAGCAATTGCAATTGGATTTGATGAAAAAACCATAGATTTAGCAGCTCCATTATTTGCAATTAATTTTTTCTATTTGCCTATAATTTTTGCTGTTACATTTATGGCTGCAATTTTACAATATAAACATCATTTTGCAACTACCGCTTATTCTACTGCTTTATTAAATATTGCAATGATAATATCACTTTTAATCTCTAAAAATTTAGATAAATATGAAGTGACTTTTTACTTATCTTATGGAGTAATTGCTGGTGGAATATTGCAAATAATATCTCATTTATATGCTGTAAAAAAGAATAATTTATGTAAAGTTTTTCATTTCAAAAAACATGAAAAAAAAGAAGAAGATAAATTTTATAAAAACTTCTTTTCCGCAACTTTTGGTTCTTCGACACTTCATATTTCAGCATTTATAGATACTTGGTTAGCATCTTTTTTAATAAGTGGTTCAATCTCTTATTTGTATTATGCAAACAGAATTTTTCAACTTCCTCTGGCAATTTTTGCAATTGCCACTTCAATAGCCCTATTCCCAATGGTTGCTCGAGCTATTAAAAATAAAGATGAAGATAAAGCGTTAAGATTAATGAAAAAATCTGCTTTAATTTTATTTGGACTTTTATCAGTTTCTACATTTATAGGAATAGTTTTTAATGATTTCATAATAAAACTTCTTTTTGAAAGGGGACAATTTACAAGTAATGACACTCAAAATACAGCTTTTATTTTGGCAATGTATTTAATTGGATTATTACCATTTGGACTTTCAAAGATTTTTTCACTTTGGCTTTATGCAAAAGAACAACAATTTCTAACTGCAAAAATATCTATGTACAGTCTTAGTTGTAATATTGTATTTTCGCTAATACTTATAAAACCATTTGGAGCAGCGGGACTTGCATTTGCTGGAACAATTGGTGGATTTGTACTATTTTTTCTAACAATTAAGGCTTTTGGATTTAAAAAATTTATAAATATGTTCAAAAAATCATAAGTATTTCTCCCCATTTAATAGTTCTAGTTTGTATTTAGTAAGATTTAGATATAATCTAGGCTTTATTTAAATATTCAGGATTATTAATGAGAGATTTTTTTAAACAATATGTACCCTATTACAAAAACTATTATTTATACTTTTTTTACTCATTTATAGGAATTATTTTAGTTTCTGGAGCAACATCAGGAACTGCATATGCAATTCAGCCTTTACTTGATGATATTTTTATTAACAAAGATGAAAAAATGCTTCATATAATGCCATTTATAATAATTGCACTTTATGCAGCAAAAGGTTTTGGTGGATATATCCAAGCTTATTATATCTCTTATATAGGTCAAGATATTACAAGAATTGTAAGGGATAAACTTTTTTCTCATATTTTAACACTTGATATGGATTTCTTTCAAAAAAAACATGGTGGAGAACTTGTAAGTAGAATTACAAATGATATTAATAGAATTCAAAGAGCTATTTCAAATAGTGTTGCTGAATTTATTAGAGAATCTTTAACAATTATTGGATTAGTTGGTTTAGTAATTTATCACTCTCCTGAACTTGCATTTTATGGATTAATTGTATTACCACTTGCAATTTTACCATTATCAAAACTAGCAAAAAGAATGAAAAAATTATCTTTTAAATCACAAGAGAGTAACTCAAATATTACTACAAGTCTTAGTGAATCATTTAATAATATTGAAATAATAAAAGCAAATTCAAGTGAAAAAATAGAAGCAACTAAATTTTCAGTTCACAATATGATTTTTTTCAAATACAACATGAAAGCTTTAAAAACAAATGGATTAACTTCACCATTAATGGAAGTTATAGGTTCATTAGCATTTGCTGCTGTTATTGTTGTTGGTGGTTCAAAAGTAATTTCAGGAGAGCTTTCAACAGGAACTTTTAGTTCATTTATTGCAGCACTATTTATGTTATATACGCCAATTAAAAAACTATCTTCACTTTATAATAATATGCAAGATGCATTAGCTGCAAATGAAAGAATAAATGATATGTTTGCTCAAAAAGCAATAATTACATCAGGTGAATTAATTTTTCCTTCAAATATCCAAACTGTTAATTTTAAAGATGTTTTCTTAAAATATGATGATTTTGTAGCTTTAAAAGGTATAAATTTAGAAGCCAAAAAAGGTGAAACAATAGCGCTTGTTGGAGATAGTGGTGGTGGAAAATCTTCTTTAATAAACCTAATAATCAGATTTTATGACACAACAAGTGGAAATATCTTACTAAATAATAATTCAATTAAAGATTTTGATATAAAATCACTTAGGGAAAATATTTCAATAGTAACTCAAAGGGTTTATATTTTTAATGACACAATAGCTGCAAATGTAGCTTATGGTTATGAAATAGATGAAATAAGAGTTATCGAAGTTTTAAAACAAGCCCATGCTTATGATTTTGTTATGAAAATGAAAAAAGGTGTAAATACAATTTTAGATGAGTTTGGAACAAACTTAAGTGGAGGACAAAGACAAAGAATTGCAATAGCAAGAGCTTTATATAAAAATCCTCAAATTCTAATTTTAGATGAAGCAACATCTGCTTTAGATAATGAAAGTGAATCAATTATTAGTGAAGTAATTCAAGAAGTAAGTGCTAATAAAATAACTTTTATTATTGCTCATAGATTAAGTACTATAAAAAATGCAAATAAAATTGCTGTTTTTAAAGATGGTGAAATAATTGGAATGGGAACTGAAAAAGAACTTTTAGACAATTGTAAAGAGTACCAAAGATTATATAATCTTGCAAATATGTAATAATTAAATCTTCTAAAAACCATTAAAACCTATATTTAATGATTTTTAGATAAAATGCATCAATTTTAAAAAAGGGATAAACTTTGATTAGCTATGAAACACTGAAAAAAATCTTATTTAAATTTGAACCAGAAACTGCCCACAATCTAGCAGAAATTGGTTTAAGAGTTTTAGGTAAATGTAGAATTGCAAAAGCTTATATGGAGAAAAAAAATTATATAGCAAATCCTAAATTAACTCAAGAAGTTTTTGGTGTAAAATTTGAAAATCCAGTTGGACTTGCTGCTGGTTTTGATAAAAATGCAACTATGATTAAAGCTATGAAATCTATGGGATTTGGATTTACAGAGATTGGAACAATGACTCCAAAACCTCAAGATGGAAATCCAAAACCTAGAATGTTTAGATATCCAGAACAAAAATCAGTTCAAAATGCAATGGGATTTAATAACAAAGGTGCCCATGAAGTTTTAAAAAACTTAAAAAAAGTTTACCCTTTTTCAATCCCAGTTGGTGCAAATATTGGAAAAAACAAAACTACTCCTGAAGAGTTTGCATTAAGTGATTACAAAAGTTTAATCAAAAAATTTGAAGCAAATAGTGATTATTTAGTAATAAATATTTCAAGTCCAAATACTCCAAATTTAAGAGATTTACAAAATGAAAAGTTTATAACAGAACTTTTTACAATGGCAAAAGAACTTACATCAAAACCAATTTTATTAAAAATTGCACCTGATATGGAAGTTGATATGGCTATTAATTTATGTAATAGTGCAATAAATGCAGGAGCAGCTGGAATAATTGCAACTAACACAACTATTGATTATACTTTAGTTCCAAATTGCCAAAATTTTGGAGGTCTTTCGGGTGCTTGTTTAACACAAAAATCTGCTAATTTATTCAAAGAACTTGGACGTGAATTATTTGGAAAAACTATTTTAATTTCAGTTGGTGGAATTTCAAATGGTGCACAAGCTTATGAAAGAATTAAAAATGGTGCAACCCTTGTACAAGCATATTCAGGAATGATTTTTGAAGGACCTTCAATGGTGAGAAAAATAAATGAAGAGATACTAGAACTAATGGCAAAAGATGGATATGAAAATATTTCACAAGCTATTGGAGCTAATTTAAAATAAAAGGAACAAATAATGAATAGCAAAAGAAACAATAATTTAATTAAAATATTCATTATTCAATTTTTTTTATTAATTACAATTTCGGGAGAATTAATGAGCAATAGCTTACCAAAATATCACACAAAGACTTTAGAAAATGGTTTAGAAATAGTTGCAATTCCAATGAAAAACAATTCAGGTGTAATATCAACTGATGTTTTTTATAAAGTTGGAAGTAGAAATGAAAAAATGGGTAAAAGTGGAATTGCTCATATGTTGGAACATTTAAATTTTAAATCTACAAAAAATCTAAAAGCTGGTGAATTTGATGAAATAGTAAAAGGTTTTGGTGGTATGAATAATGCTTCAACTTCATTTGACTACACACACTATTATATAAAATCAGCTTCAAAAAATATGGATAAATCTTTAGAATTATTTGCAGATTTAATGGAAAATTTAACATTAAAAGATGAAGAATTCCAACCTGAACGAGATGTTGTAGCAGAAGAAAGAAGATGGAGAACAGATAATAACCCAATGGGATATTTACAATTCAGACTTTTTAATAATGCTTATATTTACCATCCATATCACTGGACACCAATTGGATTTATGAGTGATATTCAAAACTGGACAATTACTGATATTAGAGATTTCCATAGTACTTATTATCAACCAAAAAATGCAATAGTTGTAGTTGCTGGTGATATTGATGAAAAAGATGTTTTTGCATCTGTTGAAAAGCATTTTAAAAATATCAAAAATACAAAAGAGATTCCTTCTCAACTTCATACAGTTGAACCAGTTCAAGATGGAGAAAAAAGAGTTGTAATAAATAAAGAATCAGCTGTTCAAATGATTGCAATTACTTATCATATTCCAAATTTTGAACATGAAGATCAAGTTGCACTTTCAGCTCTTAGTGAACTATTAAGTAGTGGTAAAAGTTCAATTTTACAAAAAAAACTTGTTGATGAGAAAAGATTAGTAAACACAATTTATGCCTATAATATGGAATTAAA
>JAQTXB010000011.1 GCA_028688995.1 Aliarcobacter sp. | reverse complement strand
TTTTGTTATGAACCTATCAAAAGTTGTAAACTTGAGTTACGATCTAGGTTATATAATTTGAGTTTAGTTGAGTTGTAAATTGACTACAAAAACGAAGTCAGGCATAGACCGATGTATGCTGAAATTGGGACATTATATCATAAATAATCCAATTAAAAGTGTTAAAAGAAATTTGAAGAAAAGTTTGAACTAAAGAATAATTATTTTCTTATCTTTTGATGATATAATTTATCCAAATAATAATCAAGGTTTTTTATGGAATTAGTTTATTTATGGGTTGAAAAGTATAAAAATATTAAGAATCAGGGGTTTAATTTTTCGCCTAGGTTTGAGTGTGAGTTTGAAGATAATGTTTTAACTATTACTGAAAATAAAGATTATATAAGTATTTTCCCTAATAATATTAATATTGCTACTATTAAAGAAGAAACTGGAGTATGAAGAATAGTTTATAAAAATCATAGGCACATCGAACAATCATCATACAAAAAATTGCATACGCTAATTTTGAGTGATTTTTAGGGGAGGAATTCCTCTAAAACCCTATTTATTTTATTACTGATGAAAAACATCTAAAAAAAAGTAAATTAAGAAATTTATTACTTATTCGATACAATACACTTTCAAATAACATATAGGAGAGATTATGAATAAATTCATATGCAGTATAATAGTTGGCTTTTTTAAAAAAAGTGAAAATATTATATTAGCTGTAATAACCTTATTATTGTTAATAATATTAGGTTGTTTATTTTTTCTTGCTGATAAAATTGGAGCAAATGCATTTACTATTTTTACAGCAATTGTTTGTTCTATAATTGCATCAATAGTTATTTTAGTTATATATAATTTAATTGATAAAAAGAAAGAAACTATAATTGATATTTACAATAAATTTGGATTAACTAATCTTTATGAAAAAAAGACAGATGCAGTTGATGATTTTAATAAAGCATTAAAAAAATGCAAACAAAGAATTTGGGCTATAGGAATTACAAATAAAGCATTTATTAAACAACAAAAAAATAGTTTTAATAGTTTAGTAGAGAATAATGGTAGTATAGATATTAAAATTGTATTTTGGGATGATTGTTCTAAAATTCTAAAAAATAATGAAGTTAATAAATCTATAATTGATGTTCAGTTAGCATTGGAGAATCAATTATCAATTTCATGCTTTAATGATATACGAGAACAAAATTTATACACAGATATTATAAGTACATTAAAAGAAATAAATAATGAAATAAAAGAAGAATATAAAAAAAATATTGAACTAGGATTTATTACTTCTCCTTCAAATTTTAGTTGTTTAATTATAGATGATAATATATTCTTTTATCCATTCCTAAGTACAGGAGAAAGTAACTTAACACCAATGATTTCGTGTGATGCAAAAGGAATAATTGGTAAGTCTATATTAGAACATTATGAATATTTATTTAAATCAAAACCATATTATAGAAATTATAAATTAAATACAATAAGTGAGAATCTAAAAAATTATGAAAATTGTAGTAATTGGCAGTAGTTCAACAGGAAAAACTACATTATGTAAGAAATTATTTGAAATAAAATTAGTTAAAAAGATTATAAATGTAAATATAATTAGTATTTTACAACAAGATAATTTTACTAGTATCGATAATTTAACAAAACAGGAATTCATTAATTTTCAAGAAAAAATTTTTGAATGTCGAAAAAATCTTGAAATGACAGAAACAGATTTTATATCAGATAGAAGCTTTATAGATGGGATAGCATATTTAATGGCAAAAGAAATTCCTTATGAAAAATATCTTGAAAAATATTTGCCTTATATAAAAAAGTATGATTATATATTTTATCTTCCAATCGACGTAATTCCCTATGAAAGTAATTTATATCGCTCAAATAATCAAAATTTCAATCAGAAAGTAGATTTAAATATAAAATATTTGCTTGATAAAATTAATATAAAATATTATAGTCTTGAAATGATAAAATTAGATGAAAGAGTAAATTTTATTAAACAAGTTGTCAGTAAGAATGTCTAGTTCTATTTTATTTATATCTGCAGGAATGCTAAAAAATAAAAAAAAAATACAGATTGATAGTTTGTATCTAAATTATGGTTTTTTAGGATTAGCAAGTTTAGTCAATCAAAAGTTAAAAAAAGTTAAATTTTTTCAGGCTAATTTATTTTCTCCTGAAGATTTTTTTAACAAATTAGAAGAAAAATCTTTAGTTAAAAATACAAAATATCCTATTTTCATTTCTATACCAAGCTTTTTTGCAATTACTTGGACACAAGAATTCATTACTATTTTAAAAAATAAATTTCCTAATAAAAAAATTATCATAGGTGGTAGATGGGTTCTTGATAATGATATATGGGTAAAAGAAAAATTTCCTTTAGTTGATGTAATTGTTAAAGGTCAAGCTGAAAATATAATTGAAAAATTAGTTACATGTAATTTTGAAGGTCAGATTGTGATTAATGAAGATGGTGGAATTAATATAGATATACCAAAGTTAAATTACAATATATTGGATAATTTTATTGAATATTCTCCAAGTATTGAATTATCAAGAGGTTGTGGTAAAGGATGTTCTTTTTGTGCAGATAAAGATGTTAAATTAAGTAGTATTAAACCTGCTGATAAAGTTATTTCAGAGATTTTAGATTTAATAAAATTATACGATGACAAAAAATTGAATTTTTATTTTGAATCTTCAATTTTTCAACCATCAAATTTATGGATTGATGAATTTAATTTTTTATATCAAAAGAATAATTTGGAAATTTTGTGGAGATGTGAAACTCGTGTGGATACTTTTTCTAGTAAAAAAATTAAACAATTATCTAAATCAGGATTAAAAGTTCTAGATTTAGGTTTAGAATCTGCTTCTGAGACACAATTAAAAAGAATGAAAAAGACTTCTGCTCCTTCAAAATATTTATTAAAAGCTAGTGAATTATTAAAAACTTGTTATGAAGAAAACATTTGGGTAAAAATAAATATTTTATTGTATCCTGGTGAGAGTAATACTACTATAAATGAAACTATTGATTGGCTAAATTATCATAAAAAATATATAAAAGGAATATCAGCATATCCACTGATATTATATGGTACTTCATTGCAAACACTATCTTTTTTTAATTCTTTAAAAGATATTGGAGCAACATTAAAAGATGGAATTTTAAGTGATACAGGAATAACTTATTTAAATTTAAGTGATGAAATTTCGTATGACAAATCTTTAGAGATAGCAAAAATGATTTCTAAATTGTTTATGACTCAAGAAGATTATTATGATTTGAAAAAATTTAATTATTTTCCAAGAAGTTATAAATATATGGATTTTATTAATTCTATAAATTTATTAGATAAAAATGAGTTAACATTTAACTAGTTAGTTTTAAATAATTTATATTATAAAATGAGTAAGAATTATTATTTCAAATATAATTAATGTATATATATTAATAAAAAAAGTATTTTATTCAAATGTTAATGGCAAAATATAAGGAGAAAGTTGAATATCTTTTTTTATAAAATTTTCATCATATTCAAAATATATTTTTCTATTTTTTAGTGCTAATTTTCCAACAAAGATTTTGTTATCAAAATGATTTAAAAATACATTTACAGTTTTTATCATTTTATAGCACCTCTTTTTTTGATTGGTTTTATTTTTAATAAATCATCCATAGATTCATATTGTTCATCTTTTTCGTTTGCAATATTTTTAAAATCATTTAAACAATTTAATACCAATGCAACTTTTAGCAAAGATTCAAAAGAGATTTCTCCACTTGATTCAAACCTTTTTATACTTCCAAGACTTACTCCACTTTTGTTGGAAAGTCCTTCTTGAGTTAGGTTTAAAGATAATCTTTTTTGTTTGAATTTATCTTTTAAATCTTGCATTATAGATTTTGGTGTTGAGATATTAATAGCTAACATATTAATCCTAAAGTAGATATTTTACTTATTATAGCTAAAATATTATCTATTAATACTTTTATTTGGGTAGATTTTTACGCTTCTTCCGTTACATAAAATGTAGTTTTTCCATTTTTTGGGTCATAATTTACACCATCTTTTGAAATATATGTATTTATGATTTTTCTAGCTTCTTTAAATGAACTTGCATTTCCTATTTCTTCTCTTTTATCATCTGGTGTGATTACAGTTTTGTCGTAACCTTTTGCAAATTTTTTAGCAACACTTGCATCTTTAAATGAATATTTAACTATTTCAATATCTCTTTTTACATCTATTGTTGCTTTTTTCTTTTCATCTTCAAATCTTAAAATTCTATTTCCGTTTGATGAGATTTTCATTGTAGTTGCTGTTTCGATATTTTCTGTGTCTTCAACAATTACATACTCTTTTCCATTTATTAATAATATTTCATCATCTAATTTTTTAATCTCTTTGATTATTGTTTTTTTACCTTTTGCCATTTATAAACCTTTATATATTTTTGTATTGATTGCGTATTGTAGCTAATATTTATGCTCTATTCTTGGAATATATTTTTTTTAGCTATACTGTGAATCTCACAAATAAAAATAATACAAAGAAAGAACAAAAATCAAATGAATTTATTATCAAAAAATAGCCCAGTAGAACAATCTATTTTAAAAATGAAAGCAGTATTAAAAGACGTAGGTTGTGAAGCCTCATTTTCACAAGAAAAACACCCTTTAGAAAACTGCTTTTCAGTAAATTTAGCTTCAAATGAAGCTCCAAATCATATCTATTCAAATGGAAAAGGTACAATCTCAGACGCTTCAATAGCTAGTGCTTATGGAGAATACATCGAAAGATTACAAACTAACAACTTTTTTATAGATTTCCATTTACCAAATAGAAAATATTATCCAGATGAAGTTGCTTTTGATTTTGATGGAGATTATTTAAATCCTGAATTAAAAAAGATTTATAGTGCAGATGGTGAACTTGAAGATAAAGATTTAGTAGATTTCAATAGCGATTATATGGACAAAATCGTAGCTTTACCATTCATCAAAGAATCAACAAAAGAAAAAACATATATTCCAATAAATATTTTAAGTAATCTTTTTGTAAGTAACGGACTTGCTACTGGAAATACAGCAAATGAAGCAAAAGTTCAAGCACTTAGTGAAATCTTTGAAAGATATGCAAAAATTGCAATTATCAAAGAGGGTTATGCACTTCCACAATTTCCTGATGAAGTTGTAAAATCATTTCCAAAAGTATATAAAGATGCTCAAACTTTAAGGGATTTAGGTTATATCATCGAAATTTTAGATGCATCGCTTGGTGGAGTTTTCCCTGTAACTGCAATTTCACTAATAAACACTAAAAACAATACACTTTTTGTATCTTTTGGAGCGCACCCTATTTTAGAAGTAAGTCTTGAGCGAACAATGACAGAACTTATGCAAGGAAGAGATTTATCAAACCTTGATGCATTTGAAATTCCTACTTTTGATATGAGTTTAGTAGCTGATAGTTTTAACTTAGAAGCTCACTTTATTGATTCAAATGGAAAATTAGGTTTCCCATTTTTAAGTGCTAAAAAAAGTTTTGAATACGCACCTTGGAAATATGAGGGAAATGGAAGTGATGATGAATACGCATTTTTACTTGATATTTTAAAATCTCAAAACAGAGAAATGTATGTGAGAGAATATACATATTTAGACTTCTACTCTTGTCAAATGATTGTTCCAAACTTCTCAGAAGTTTATCCACTAGATGACATGGTTTATAACAATAAAAACAATGGAAAACTAATCCGAGATATGGTTTTAAACTTTGAAAAATATGATACAAACGAAATTTTAGACACTCTTGATAGTTTAGATGATTCACTTAATATGCAACTTTATATTGGTGTTATTTTTGAAGAAAACTTCACAATGGGAGATTTCAAAGCTCAGATGTTACTTCTTTTAGAAGAGTATGATGATGCTTTAGAAATTTTAGAGTTTGGAAACAATAAATTAGGTCATTTAGTATGTCAATTAATCAGAATGCAAAATGATGGATTAGAATGGGATGATTATGAAACAGCTTTAAATAATATTTATGGAGAAGAAAAAATCCAAAAAGCTGTAAATATTTTAGAGGGTAATGATTATTTAATCAATAGAACTTTACACAAAGATTATAACAATATGTTGTCAATGTTTGATAAATTAGAAGTTAAAAAATTGGCTTTTTATAAAAATTAATTAGTTATAATCAATAAAAATTTAATACATTAACAAAGGAAATTATATGCAATATATGGAAGTGACTAATAAAAGTGTACAAGAAGTTATCGATTCTCTAAAAGAAATTACAGCAAAATATAAATATGGAATTCAACATATTCACAACGTAAAAGAGACTTTAAATTCAAAGGGAATAGATTTAGGAAATGAGTGTCAAATAGTTGATATTTGTAATCCTATCGTTGCTGAAAAATTTTTAAGCGAAGATATGTCACTTTCAATTATCATGCCTTGCAAAATTGCTGTTTACACTCAAGATGGTGAAACTATGATTGCTATGAACTCTTTAGTTCAATTAGTTGATGACATAAATCCTGATTTAATTGAACTAGCTCAAGAAGTTCAAGAACAATTATTAGAGATAATTGACGAAGTAAAATAAAATGCTTACAATGATAGAAGCAAGTAGCGTAAATAGCGTTTCTCAACTAATTCAACTCTCAGTTGCACCTGTATTTTTACTTGCAGGTGTGGCTGGATTGTTAAATGTATTTACAGGAAGACTTTCAAGAATTATTGATAAAGTTGATAAATTAGATAAATACGAAGATGAAAATCAAAAACTTTTAAACAATGAAGAGAGTAAATTAAAAGTAAAAGAACGTAGAAAATTTCTTACAATGAGAATGAAAAATACAAATCTTGCCATACTATTTTGTACAAGTACAGGACTATTAATCGCAATGGTGATTGTTACTATGTTTTTAAGTGCAATATTTCAATTTAAAGACTCTTTATTGATAGTTATTCTATTTATTGCAGCAATGCTTTGTTTGATTACATCTTTATTTTTATTTTTAAGAGAGATTTTTTACACTACTTCTTTTATAAAAAGTAAAAAAACTTATATCCCATAAAAGGAAAATAATACCTATGTACACTCCAATTTCATGCGAATTTTTTGACCAATTAAATGTAGCAATGCAAAGAAAAATTCCCTCAACTGTTGTTTATTTAGAAAATGATGAAAAAAAGACTCTAAAAGGTCTGATTGAAACTATGAGTGTAATCGATGGAATCGAATATTTAATTATGAATAAAAAAGAGCAAATAAGACTAGATACGGTTTTAACTTTTAACGGAAGACGACATAAAGAAGAGTAAAAGAGCAAAAGCTCCTTTACTTTTATATTAAAATGAATTTTTACCGTTAAACTCTTTTGCATCAGCTTGAACAATTATTGTGTTTGAAATATCTAATGTTTCTTTTGCAATTTCATTAGCTTCCGAAGCATTTTGTGCATTTTGTTGAGTAATTTGGTCTAAATTATTAACAGCATCATTTATTTGAACCATTCCAATTGATTGCTCTTTACTAGCTGTCGTTACATTTTCAATTAACTCTAAAGTAGTAGATATATTTTTATTTAATTCTGAATATCCCTCAATCATATCTGCAGCAATATTTTTACCCTCTTGAGTTTTTTTCTGTGCATTTGAAACTAACTCTTTTATTTGTTTAGCAGCTTCTGCACTTCTACTTGCAAGAGTTCTTACTTCTCCTGCAACAACGGCAAAACCTTTTCCTGCTTCTCCAGCAGTTGCTGCTTCAACGGCTGCATTTAAAGATAAGATATTTGTTTGAAATGCAATTTGATCAATAACGGTTATTGCTTCTGTAATTGCAGTTGTTTGTGTATTAATATCTTCCATTGAAAGAACTGTTTTATTAGCTAAAGCTTGTCCTAAAGAGATTGATTCTTTTACTTTATTTCCATAATTAGCCATATTTATAGCTGTTTGAGTATTGTTTTTAATATTTGAAGTTATCTCTTCTAAAGAGGCTGCTGTCTCTTCTAAAGATGCAGCTTGTGAGTTTGCAGCTTTTGCAATTCCTTGCATATTTTTACTTAGGTGATTTGCATTTTCACTTAAAATAATTCCTGTTTTTTTATTTTCTAATAAAGTTTGAGTAATTACTTCACCTAAAATATTTACATCTTTTTCAAGTTCTTTTATTATTCCCTCAAGATTATTTTCTGCTAATATTGGTCTAAAATCAAGTTTTGAATAAGAAGTTAATACTTTTAATATATTTGAAACATTACTATTTAGCATTCCTAACATTTCATTGATAATATTTTTCAATTCATTTAATGATGGATTATTTGAACCTTGTTCAATTTTTGAATCTAAATAACCTTTGTTTATTTGATTTGCAACCCTAATTGTATCTGCAATTAAAGCTCTATCTTTTTGAATATTTATTTTAGTATTTTCAATATTCTTATTTATAATTTCAGACATCATTCCTAATTCATCGTTTGAATGTACTTTAATTAACTCAATATCATCTTTTTCAAAATTAATAAATGCAAAGAAATTTTCAACTCCTCTTTTTACAGAATCAACATCAATTAAAATAGTAAAAGCAATAGTTCTTGCTAAAATCATAGTTAAGGCAATACCTAAAGCACTTAAAAATCCAAAAATAATCATATTACTTTGTGAATCATTCATCTCATCATCAATTGTAACTATTAAATTATTTGCAATAAAATCTTCAACTTTTTTTAATAAGTTAATTTTTTCAGTAATTTTTGTAAACCAATATTGAGGTTCCACTCCAAAATTCGAATCAATATCACTATAAAGTGCAATTTTTCTCATTCTTTCTACTTCATCAATTGATTCACCTTTCATGTTATCCGCATAAAATTTTGTTACAGAAGAATCACTAACTTTTAAAAATGAGTCTAAATATGCATTTTGTTCTGCAATTAACGTATAGAATCTTGATTTCATACCAGTAGCAAAGTTATTTCTTGCAAATGTATTTGTACCAATTGCACGCTCAAGTCCAGCTCTCTCTTTTGATAATAAAAAGTTCATGTAAGATACTAACTCTTGAGATACTTTTGAATTAGTTGATAATTTTGTAATTGTTCCAATAACATTTAACAATAATCTATTAGCTTCTGTATAATAAGTAATTGCAGGAGTTGTTTCTATTGAAAGAGAAGAAACATTTGCTCTAATATTTGATAGATTTGAAAGTTGCTTTAATCCATTGTTTAAATTTTCACTAAACTCTGCACCATAAGCATCTTTACTAAATTCGTTTAAAAAAAGATTTAAATCTTTAATTCTTTCATCTACACTTATTCTTTGTGTAGGTAATTCTGATTTAAATTTTTCACCTTTACTTCCTAAAAATCCTGCTGTCATACCTCTTTCTTTTTGAGTTTCATGAACTAAAGCACCAATTTTTGTTGAAAGTTTAACAACAGTATCTAAACTTCTTAAGTTTTTAGATGTGTAGAATGAATCAAAAGCAAGTTTTGCTGCTAATAATATAACCACTGTTAATGGTATCATCATTATTAGAATCAATTTTTGCTTTATTGATAATCTATTAAGCATTATTTTCCCCTAAATATTTTTACTTATAATAGCAGAATTAGTTATTATTTAAATTGATATGTATCAAGAGCTTATATTTAGGGACTTTAAAGAAGTAAATATATTATTTTTTATCAGAAAGAATTAATCTTGTTTTTTCAATATTTAATCCAGCTTTTGAACTTGCGTCCTCTAAACTTTCATTATTTTTTAAAAGTCTTAATAAAACTTCGATTTTTTTGTTTGTTTTTATATGTGTAATTGACATATGATTTCCTTTTTTTTTCTTCATTTTGATGAAGTTAATAAAAAGATAAAAATGAGCTTGTTGTCTAGATGAGTAATATTAACGCTGTGGGTAATCAATAAAAGGCAAATAACAGATGAAACTCGATTCATCTTTAGTGCCTACAGTCTAACAGAATAAAAAAATAAAAGCAAGGGTTATAGTATATTTAAGTACAATTCTTTCCAAATTAAAAAATATAAAGAAAATAAAATATGAAAATAGACAATAGTTTTATCCAATTAATTTCCCATAAAGATACACTAAATAAAGAGCAATTTAAAATTTTAGGACTATCTTATCCATGTGAAGAAAAGTGGAAAAATCAGGCTTTAGATAAAGAAGTTTCAAAAAATGATATGAATTTACTTATGCTTTTAAAAGGTGATTTATCTCAAAAAGCTCAAGAGCAAATTATTAAAAACTATCACATGGTTTTAGAATTTAATAATATAAAACCAAAATCAGTTTATGAGCTTCCCAAAGAGCAAATAAGTGAAAAAAAAGTTGAAATAAATGAAGATGATGAATATATTAGAATCTATTGTGATGGAGCATGTTCTGGAAATCCAGGAAATGCGGGAAGTGGATTAGCCATTTACTCAAACAAAAAAAATCCCGTTTTACTTTATGGGGCTTATGAAGAGGAGGGAACAAATAATATTGCTGAATTAAATGCTCTGCATCAAGCTTTAACTATTGCTTCTCAAACTCATAGTGATAATATAATCTCTATTTTTTCAGATTCAAAATATGCAATTGATTGTATTACAACTTGGGCATTTGGTTGGAAAGCAAATGGTTGGAGCAAAAAAGGTGGAGAGATTAAAAATCTTGAACTAATAAAAGAGTCTCATAATTTATTTTTACAATTAAAAGATAAAATTGAAATAAATCATGTAAAAGGCCATGCTGGCGTTGAAGGAAATGAACTAGCAGATAGAATGGCAGTTTATACAATAAAAGCTAAAAATAAGAATTTTGCTTTTTATTCTTACAATAAAGTAGAAGAAGTTTTAGGCATGAAATCTTATTAAAGATGAATTTGAGTGCCTTTTAGGTATTATATTAACAATTATTTAGAAGAAAGAACAAGGAACAATAATGATTGAAAAAAAAGGTTCAATACTAACAGTTAGAGAAGATATAAAAGTTTTCGATTGTACAATCAGAGATGGTGGATTAGTAAATAACTACCATTTCAGCGATGCTTTTGTAAAAGCACATTATGAAACTTGCGTAGCTGCTGGTGTTGATTATATGGAAATCGGGAAAAATGTATCTCCAACTATTATGAGTGTTGATGAATATGGTCCTTGGAATTTCTGTAAAGAAGAAGATATTAGAAGAATTGTTGGAAATAATGATACTAATATGAAAATTGCTGTAATGGCTGATATTGGAAGATCTTTAAAAGAAGAATTAAGACCAAAATCTGAAAGTGTTGTTGATATGATTAGAATTGCAACATACATTCACCAAATTCCAGCAGCAATTGAACTAATCGAAGATGCTCATGCAAAAGGTTATGAAACAACTGTAAATATTATGGCTATTTCAAAATCATTTGATGATGAATTAGATGAAGTTTTAGCACAATTAGCAAAAACTAGCGTAGATGTTATTTATATAGCTGATAGTTTTGGTTCTTTTTATCCTGAACAAATCAAAAAATTAACAGACAAATATTTAAAAGTGGCACAAGAATCTGGTAAAAAAATCGGAATTCACGCACACAATAATCTTCAATTGGCTTATGCAAATACTTTAGAAGCTATGATTTATGGAACAAGCTTTTTAGATGTTACAATTTCTGGTTTAGGAAGAGGTGCAGGAAATTGCCCACTTGAATTATTAATTGGTTTCTTAAAAAATCCAAAATATAAATTAATGCCTGTATTAAAATTTATTGAAGAGTTCATTGTTCCACTTGAAAAAGAACTTGACTGGGGATATAGTATTCCATATATGCTAACTGGTCAACTAAATGAACACCCAAGAGCTGCTATGAAAGCTAGAGATGAAAAAGATACTAAATATAGAGAATTTTATAGAACTCTATTAGTAGACTAAAAAAAGGGCTTAACTGCCCTTTTTTTTTAATTTAAAAAACTTGCCTTTGTAATCTTACTTAGTGGTTCATTTACACTAAAAATTTTTGCTCTTATGTTTTTATATCCAAATGATTCAAGTCTTTTTGTGTGTTTTTCTAAATATCTTTTTGCATCAGATTCATTTGAAAATAGATAAATCCCACCTGCTTCTTTTGCCTCTTTATTTTCAGTCCATATTTTCCATAATAATCCATCCTCAGCAGCTATATCATTTGCTAATTCAACAAAAGCTTTTGAAAACTCTTCACCAAAAATTCCATCATGAGGGAAATCTACTTGTAAAAGGTAATTCATTTTATACTCCAAAATAGTTTTTAAAAATATACTCTAAAATCAATTTTATTTATCTTTATTTTTGAATATCTTTTATCTCAAAAGCACTTTTAACAATATCAACACCATATTTACTTCTTAATTTTTGCATCTGATTTGTTAAGGCTCTTTTCTTTAAATCTGTTTCATACTCAAAAAGATTATAGGTGTATTCATTTACTTTTGCGAAGTTTAAAACGGTGATATTTAGCTGTATTACTCCATGTGTTTTGTGGTTGTCGGTTTCTTCAAAAAGTTTTACCATTTGGGCTTTGAAATCCATTTCATTAAAAATTCTATTTACATTTACATAATCTTTTGATTTTATTCTATATTCATATCTTATTTTTATAGCGTAAGTTAGTGGATTTACATTTGCTTTTTTTACTAGAAAACACAAATATCTACAAAGTATCATTACTCTTCTTTTTAGTTCTTCTCTATCAAAAATAGCATCAAAGGTTCGCCCTATTCCTATTGATTTTTTTTCTCTCTCGAAAGTTAATTTATTATCTCGTATTCCACAAACACGATTATATAAATCAATTCCTGGTTTTTGCCATGAATAAAAAAGTTTTTGATTTTTTTTAATATCTCCTAGGGTTTTTATTCCATAACCTTTGAGTTTTTCTTGAAATGCTTTTCCAATTCCTGGGAACTCTTTGATTGGAATATCTTTTATGAAATTTCCAATATTATCGACACTTACATACTTTACTCCATCTGGTTTTGCATATTCTGTTATTAGTTTTGAAAGATATTTTGTATTTGCTATTCCTATTGAAATAGGCAATTTCAACTCATCAAATATCTTTTTTTTCAAATAATAAGCAAACTGCACTATCTCATGCTCATCAATATATCCTGAAACATCTCCAAAAAATTCATCAATAGAGTATTGTTCAACTAAGGGAATCTCTTTTGCTAAAAGTTCTTTTAATTTCATTGATAACTCATGATATAAAGGATAATTTGGTGGTAGCATTTTTAAGTGTGGACACAAAGTCAAAGCTTCGTTTACACTCATGGCAGTTTTAACTCCAAAGGCTCTAGCTTCGTATGATGAAGTTGTTATTATTCCTCTTATTTTTCCATTTTCATCTACGAAATACTCTTTGAAACTCTTCATTCCCTCATTTGTAAGAATTGTACTTACAAAAGCTCCACTATTTTCTGAGATTTTTCTAACCTCTTTTTTAGAGGAAAAAATATTAAGATTACTTCTTCCTCCAACCGCAACTGGAATATGAAACAAACTATCATCGATAGTTCTGTGAGCAGAAACAAAAAAACAGTCTAAATCTAGATGCAAAAACATTTTAAAACTTTATTTTATAGGATTTTATAATTGAAAATGGAAGTATACTTTATTAAAAAAGTTTCTATTTATAATATGTCAATTTGTAATATTTTATTTAGAAGAAGGAAATAAACAAGCCTTTTGGGCTTATTTATTTGTAATATATTGAATAATTTGTTTAGGAGCTTCACCAACTTTTACTACAGTTGGAGCAGCAACTAAATCCCTTTGTTCCCTTTTTGTTTCATAAGTAACTTCATAATCTCCACTAGGACAAGAAATCATACTTTTTGATTCACTTAATTTTAACTCTTTACAACCCTCAAAACCATTTGAAGCAAAAAGTGTTGAAGTAGCAAGTAACAAATATAATGTAATTTTTTTCATCTTATTCCTTTTTTATTTTCTGTAAACAAGATAGCTAAAAAAAGTGGAATTATGAAGAAAAATTATTATAAAATGATTTCCTATTTAATTAAAGGTATTTAATGAAAAAAGCAGACATAGAATATTTAGCTTACTTAATAAAAAATTCAAAAGAAAAACCTATAGTTTTTTTAGGAGCAGGTGCTTCTATAACTGGAAATATACCTGTTGCAAATAAAATTGTTGATTATATATTAGAAAAATATAAAGATAATCCTAACGTAAAAAAAGATTCTGAAAAAACATATAAATCTTTAATGAATTGTTTATTACCCAATGAAAGAAATATTCTTCTAAAAGAGTATATAGATAATGCAAAAATAAATGTAACTCATATTTATCTTGCTCAATTTATAAAAAATGAATTGATAGACTATGTATTAACTGTAAATTTTGATAACTTAATGTTAAGAGCATTAGCCTTATACAATATCTATCCACCAACTTATGATATGGCTATTTTAAAAGATATTACAACTTCAACTTTTCCAACAAAATCTATAGTCTATCTTCATGGTCAACATCATGGATTATGGTTACTAAATACAGAAGAAGAATTAAAAAAAGTAAAAGAAGTAATTCCTCCTATATTAAATAGTATCAAAGATAGACCTTGGATATTTATAGGATATAGTGCAAATGACCCAATATTTGACCATATTGCAGAACTTGGAAGATTTGATAAAGGTTTATATTGGGTTGCTAGAAAAGAGACAAGCATATCTGATAAAGTTAGAAAAAATTTATTAGATAAAGAAAATACAAATAGCTTTTTAATTGAAGGATTTGATTCTGACTCTTTTATGCTAGAACTTAATAGTAAACTACAACTTGAACAACCAGAAATATTGGAAAAACCATTTTCATATTTGCAAAATTCCTTGGATAATATTGTTGATATTCAAGATGAAGAACATTTCAAAGGCATCAAAGAAAGACTTGAAATTATAAAAACACAAGTAAATGAAAGTATTGAGATTTATGAGAAGAGTGATAATGAAGATAATCTAATAAAAGAAATAATTGATTTAAGATTAAAAGAAAATTTTGATGAACGAAAAATTAATAAACTCTATGAAAAAGCTAAAAAATTAAATAAACAAAAAATCAATAACTCATTAAGTGATTTATTTAATGACTGGGGAAATTTTTTCTCTGACTTAGTAAAAGAAAAGAATGATATAAGTTTATATAAACAGGCTTTTAGAAAATATGAAATTGCTTCTAAACTGAATCTTAAAAATGAAAATATCTTTTATAACTGGGGAACAGCTCTTTCTAACTTAGCTAAAAATGAAAATCATGATGAAAATTTATATAACCAAGCTTTTAAGAAATATGAAACTGCTTTTGAAATAAATCCTAAAGATATGGATGCTCTTTATAATTGGGGAACTTCTCTTTTTAATTTGGCAAAAGTTAATAATGATAAGAATTTATATAACCAAGCTTTTGAAAAATTAAATAAAGCTATGGAATTGGGTAGTGATTCATATAATCTTGCTTGTTTATATTCAATAAAAGAAGACAAGGGAAATGCCCTTAAACTACTTGAAAAATCTTTACAAAATAAAGACATAGAGATTAACTATATAATAGAAGATGAAGATTGGGACAATTTCAAAGAAGATGAAGATTTTAAAGAGATTATAAAAAAATATAGTTAAACAAACGACTTTATCTGCTTATACTTCAAATAAACAGTATTCACAAGCTTAGTTATCTCTTCTTCATTCATATCATCCACAAAAGAGAAGCTTATTGCATTACGGCTTATTTGCTCATCATATCCCATGTTTTGAATGATTCTTGAGGGTTTTGATAGTCCTAGAGAGCAACCTTCACCATTTGTGATGAAGATTTTATTTAGAGCTAGAGTTCGGATTAGTTCTCTGGCTTTTATACCTTTTAATCCAAAATGTAAAGAATATTCTAAAGTATCATTTGGATTTACAAAAAAGTAGATGTTTTCTTGGAATTTTTCTTTTAGTTTTTCTAAAAAAATAACTTTTAATTTATAGTTGAATTTTTGATTTTTCAGAGCATCTAAACATAGTTTTACAGCAATGCTATCGATTTTACCAACTTCTAAAAGAGAAAAAACCTCATCATTAAATAACACAACTCCTGAAGTATTAAAACCTATTAGTTTATAATTATCAAAAAATATTACATCACTATTTTTATCAAAATTTGCACTAGCATTTGAGATGATTTTTGCAGAAGTTAATTTTTTTACATCTTCTATTGAAGTTTTTACAAAAGTATCCATAACATAAGAAGATAAAAAAAGAAAATCTATATTTTCATTTTCTATTTTCTTTAAATTTACTTTTCCATCTTTGTCTAAATTTATCCAAGTTATTTGAAATCCCAAAGATTCATATAGTTTTCCTGCTTCTATTAAAACTTCACATTCACCACAACTTATGGCAATCTTTCCTTTTAACTCTAAAAAAAGTCCTAAAAAGCCCTCTTTTGAAAAGCTAAATGTTTTTAATTTATTAAATCCAAATATTTTTTTGTACTCTAAAGTTAAAACTTCAAAGGCATCATTTGGTCTTAATGCACTTAATGAAAGGTCATTTGATATTTCTATATTTTGTAATTTTGAATATTGAAGAGAGTTTAATTTAATCATTTCTTTCTATTTTTTTCTCTAAAACATCCAAGTTGGCAATGGCTTACTTCAATATCAGAATTTTTAACAGTAGAACCCACTGTTTTTAATGAAGAAGTTTTAGCTTCATCCCATAATACTCTACACTCTAAAGTAGTATGTCCCATATAGTTTTGTTTTAGTTTATTATAAACTTGAATATTTGGGTCTTGAAATCTTAATTTTCCAAAAACTCCAAGTTCACAATTTGTAATTTCTATACCTAAGTTTTTTGTAATCTCATTCATCTCTTTTGGATGTCTACCAATTAATCTTGCAACTTTAAAGGCTTTTAGACAAGATAGTTTTCCCTCTTCATCTAAATTTGTCATCAAAAATTCTTTTTGTATATTATCCAATTCAATACTAGACATTTATTCTTCCTGAGTGAGTATATATATTCATTTTATTATTTCTTGCAAATCCTACAAGAGTAATTCCATGTTCATTTGCTGATTTTATACCTTGGAAAGTAACTGCTGCTTTTGAAACAACAATTGGAATTTTATGCATTACACACTTTACTACCATTTCCATTGATAATCTTCCACTTGCGTATAATACAGATTTTTTAACATCTTTATTATTCATACTTGCAAGTCCAATAACTTTATCAATTGCGTTATGTCTTCCTATATCTTCAGCGATGAAAATAGTACCATCTTCTAAAATAAGTTCTGCTTTATGAACACAACCTGTATTATCAAAAAGTTCTGATGGTCTATTAAACTCTCTCATATTTGCTAATATTTCAATAGCTTTAACACTATAATCTGTATTTACAAAGGCACAATCAAAAACTTTTTCTGCATTTCCTGTAACTCCAACACAACAACCTGATGTTAGCGTTTTTTCTTTAAAAAGGTTTTCATAACCCTCTTCACTTACATTTGCTATAACTTCTACTTTTAAACCATCTTCACTTACATTTATAGATTTAATATCAGCAAAATCATTTATTACAGCTTCACTTAATAAAAATCCAACAATATGAGCATCTTGATGTTGGGCTATACTCATAACCGATAAAAATTTCTTCCCATTTAAATGAAATTCAACTTTATCCTCTTTTATAACATAATCTTCAACACTATTTATCCCATTCACATCAACTTTTTCAATGATTACTTCTTTTATATAATCATTTAAATCATTATAAGAAAGGGAGAAGTTTTCACTTCCAAAAGGTCTTGTCATGCTATTTTTCCTTTTAAATTTTAAAATATTAGAGCAACGAAATGCTGAACATACCAAATTTTAGAACTGCATGTCAATAAACTTGTACAAATTAAAGCAATTTCAAATCTTTTTTTGTCATATTTTTGTACACTTTGATATGTCAAAAAAATTATTGCTTTTAATGATTATATTTATTGTTTGTTACATCTATACTAAAAATAAAGTTTTTAATGAAAATACTTTATTAATAGGTTCATCACTTCCACTTACAGGAAGTATAAGTTCTTGGGGAACATCTGTATCAAATGGTGTAAATGCTTACTTTGAGTATGCAAATGATAATAATTTAATAAAAAACAAAAGATTAAAGTTTTTAGTTTATGATGATAAATATGAACCAGAACTCACCCTTGAAAATACTAAAAAATTAATTTTTGAAGATGATGTTTTTACTCTTTTTGGTTATGTTGGAACTCCAACTGTAAAAAGAATTTTGCCTATTTTATATGATGAAAACATTCCACTCTTTTCAGTATTTTCAGGAGCCTCTTTTTTAAGAAACAATAAAAATCAAGACTTTATAAATTTTAGAAGTTCTTATACACAAGAGATTGAAGATATGATTAATTATCTAGATATTGGAAAAAAACTAAATAAAGTTGCAGTTTTTTATCAAAATGATGAATATGGAGAAGAAGGTTATATCTCTTTAATAAATCTTCTTAAAACTAAAAATTTAGCACTTGTAGCTGAAGGTTCTTATAGAAGAAATACCTTATCTATAAATCATGCTTTTACTGAAATAAAAGATGCAAAACCTGAAGTTATTTTTATTATTGGAACATATAAAACAAACTCATTATTTATAAAAAAAGTAAAAGAAAATTTAAAAGATGTAATATTTTGTACTATCTCTTTTGGAGATGCGAATTCAATGGTAAAAGAGCTTGAAGATTTAGGCTCTAATAGTGAAAATCTAATTTTTTCACAAATAGTTCCAAGTTATACAGATGTATCTATTCCAGCTGTAAAAGAGTATCAAGAACTAATGCATAACTATTTTCCAAATGAAGCTTTTGGATTTTTATCCCTTGAAGCTTTTTTATCTTCAAAAGTTTTAGTAAATGCAATTTCTAGAATTAAAGGTGAAATAACAAGGGAAAAACTAATTGATATGTTAAAAGAAACTCCAAATGATTTATTAGGTGGTATTCCTTTAGAGTATAAAAATTCCCAACTATTAAATAAAGTTTTTCTTTTTGAATATAAAAACAATCAATTTATAGAGATAAAACATGAAAAATAAATTTAACTCTTTATTATCATATTTTGATAGTTTAAACTTAAATTATAAAACATCTTTTTTGGTTTTTATAATTGCAGCTGGAATGATTAGTATTATTATTTTATCTCAAATATCAATTTTTACAATGAAAGATAATTTTGATATTTTATTTGATAAAAAAACAAAAAGTTTAATGCAACTAGAACAAATGAAAGACTCTTACAAAGTAAATATCCATGATACTCTCCATGCTTTTGAAAATAAAGAGCTTAATTATTCACAAACTCTTGAAGTTTTACAATTAACCAAAGAGATGATAGATAAAAACTGGTCTTTATATAAAAAACAAATCGCCGTTGAAGATGAAAACTTTTTGACAACCTTTATTGAGGATTTTATTATAAATGAAGAAGATTATAATGAAAATGAGAATTTGAGAAACTCAATAATGCAAAATATAGATAAAAAAAGAGTTTCAATAAAAGAAGAAATTGGTAATATAAAAGAAATAAATGAAGATTCCTATTTAACAAATATAAATCTTGATATAAATGCTGTTTCAATATATCTTACAAGTTTAGTAAACTATGATTTATCAATAGCTATTAATGAAAAAAGAAATACAGATAAAATTTTTAATACTATTATGATTTTTTCTATAATCTTTATTTTAATTGTATTTTTATTCTCTATTATTTTATCTTTGTTAGTTATCAATAATTTTAGAAAATTACACAACTCACTAGAGCAAAAAGTGCAAGAAAAGACTAAAGAACTTCAAGAGTTAAATAACTATCTTGAAATAAGAATTTCAAAAGAAGTTTCACAAAATAGGAAAAAAGATATTCTCATGTTCCAACAAGCGAAACTTGCAAGTTTAGGGGAGATGTTAAATAATATTGCCCATCAATGGAGACAACCTCTTGGTGCAATTACAATGATTATCCAAAGCTTTCAAACAAAAATGACTTTAAATAAATTAACTCCTGAATTTGTCGAAGAAAAAGTAAATGATGCTCTACTTTTGGCTTATAATATGTCAACTACACTTCATGATTTTAGAAATTTTTTTTCACCAGATAAAGTAAAAAGTGAATTTAGTATAAAAAAATGTATTGAACACTCTATAGAGCTGTCAAAATATTTATTGCTTCAAAAGAGTATAGAAGTTAAATTAATTATTAGAAAAGATGTAAAAATCAACAGTTATTATAATGAACTTTCACATGTATTTTTGAATATAATTTCAAATTCAAAAGATGCTTTATGTTCTAATGTTGACAAAAATGATAGAATTATTAAAATAATTGTACATACATTCCAAAATCATCTTGTGGTTAACATAATTGATAATGGAGGAGGAATTCCACAAAATGTTTTACCAAAAATTTTTGAACCTTATTACACAACAAAATATAAAAGTGCAGGAACTGGAATTGGACTTTATATGTCAAAACAGATAATTGAAAAACACATGAATGGTGAGATATCTAGTAAAAATTTAGTCCATAAAATGAAAAATAAGGTTTTTAATTGTTCCTTATTTACAATAAAAATACCTTTAGATAATAAAAAGAGAAAGAATACAAATGAGCAGTAAAGATTTAACAATACTTCAAAATTTCAATGTTTTATATATTGAAGATGATGTCGATTTATTAAAACACACAAAAGATATTTTAGTGGATTTTGTAAATGATATTTATGCTGTGAAAACTTCACTAGAAGCTATGAATATTTTATTAAATAAAAAAGTTGATGTTATTATTTGTGATATTTTACTAAAAGATGAAAATGGAATTGATTTTTTAAAACACATAAAAAACAAAAATATAAATATTCCAATAATATTAACTACAGCCCATGCTGACACTCAATATCTACTTGATGCAATAAAATTAAAAGTAGAAAACTATATAATAAAACCTGTAAATATAAAAGAATTACTTGAGTCTTTACATGATATTTTACTTCCTATAGTTCAACAAAAAGAACTACAAAAAAACAATAATGTAATAAAAACAATTTCTGCAATAACAGATGGAAAACAAGTTGCAATAATTAAATATATAATAAATAATTTAAATAATGAAAACCTTTTTTCGGCTTCATATGGTGATATTATGGATATTTTTGCAATTTCAAAACCAACTTTGATAAAACTTTTTAAAGAGTTAGCAGAAAAGAATATTTTGGTAAAAATTCAACATAAAACTTATAGATTTAACGAACAAGCACTAGATATTATTTAAATTTATAAAAATAAAGAAGATATTTAAAACATCTTCTTTATTTATAATACACTAATTAACTAAACCTTTTTCGTACCAACTTCTTAGCCAAGCATCAAAGGGATACATAAATTTATAAATAGCAGGAACAACAAGTAAAGTTAATACAGTTGAACTAATAAGTCCTCCAATAATTGCTAAAGCCATTGGTGCATTACTTTCATGTCCAGCTCCACTTCCAAAAGCAAGGGGAATCATTGCTCCTATCATGGCAAAAGTTGTCATTAAGATAGGTCTTAAACGTTTTTCTCCAGCTTCTAAAAGAGCATCATCAATACTTTTTCCATCTTTAATAGCTCTATTTGCAAAGTCAACAACTAAAATTGCATTTTTGCCAACCATTCCTAAAAGCAGAATTATCCCAATCATTACAAATAAACTAAAAGAGTTATTAGTTAAATATAAAGCCACCATAACACCAGTAAAAGATAATGGCATAGAAATCATAATAATAAATGGTTGTATTACTGATTCATATAAAGCTGCTAATATTAGATAAATCAAAATAACAGCTAAAAGAACTGCTGCTCCAAAAGCTTTATTTGTATCTTCCATATTTTCAACATCACCTGTGAATCGATAATTATAACCCTTTGGAAGAATCTCAGGCATTTTAGCTTTTATAACTTCAACAACTTTATCAAGGGAAGTATTAAAAATATTTGCCGTTACTAAAACTTTTCTTTCCCTATCAAATCTATTAATTGAAGCATTTCCTAAGCTCTCTTTGATTTCAATTAAACCTTCAAGAGCAACAAATTGACCAGCTGAATTTCTAACTTGTAATTTTTTTAAATCTTCCAATGAATATCTAAAATCATCTTTTAATCGTACAGTTATATCAAATTGTCTTCCATTATCTTCATAATAAGAAACCGCACTATCACTTGAATATGCTGAACCTAAAATTGAAGCAATTTCTTCAACACTTACTCCTACTCTTTGAGCATTTTCTCTTAAGATACCAATTTTTATTTCAGGTTTTCCATTTTCAAAATCTCTATCTATATCTACAATTCCAGAAGTCTCTTTTAATAAAGCCATTAATTTTGTAGATGCAATATCTAACTCTTCAAGTTTATCTCCTGTTATTACCACTTGAACTGGTGCAGTTGTTTCTCCTGTGTCAAAATCATCAACTTTTTCAACAGATATAACCATACCTTGAATTGAAGAGAGTTTATCTCTGTAATATTGAATAATTGCTTCTTGAGTTTTTTTTCTTTCACCCAATGTTTTAAGTTTTACATAAATTCTTCCTTTATGTAACTCTTGTGCTGAGTTATATCCAATAGAAGAAACAGAATATAAAATATCTTTATCCTCTTTTAACATATCATCTAAAGGAGTTATAACTTTTTTCATAGATTCTAAGTTAATTCCAACTGGTGCTTTAATTGTAATTTGAAACTCTGCATTATCTTGCATTGGTAAAAATGACATACCAACTTTTAAAGTAGTAGAAGCAACTAAAAGAGCAACTGTCACAATAATTGTTAAAGTTTTATAACGAATCAAAGGTTTTAATATCCAAATATATCCTTTGTCAATTGCTTTTAAAATAGGTTCTGTTGCATAATAAAAACGGCTCTCTTTTGAACTTAAAACACGAGCAGATATACTTGGAATAAACATAATTGCAACTAAATAAGAGATTACAATACCAGAAGCTACAGTCATGGCAAATGAGTTAAAAAACATTCCAACAATTCCATCCATAAAAGCTACTGGCACAAAAACAGCCAATAATACTGATGAAATAGCAAGAATTGAAAAGGCAACCTCTTTTGCACCCTCAAAAGAGGCTTGAAATGGTGTCATTCCCCCTTCCATTTTTTTCATTATATTTTCAATAACAACAATAGCATCATCTATAAATATACCAATTGCAAGGGTAAGTCCAATTAAAGTTAAACGGTTTAAGTCATATCCTAAATAGTTAATAATAGCAAAAGTTCCAATTACTGAAGTTGGAATTGCTAAAGCTGAAACAATAGTTGCTGTAACATTTCGTAAAAAAAGAAATACAATAAAAATAGCCAGAAATGCTCCAAAAATAAGGTCAAATTGTACATTGTCAATATTTACCATAATTTTTTCAGATTGGTCTTGTAAGATTTTTATTTCAGTCTTTTCACCTGCAAGTATTTGAAGTTTTGGAAGTATTTTTTTTACTTCAGTAATTATATTCAATACATTTTCACCAGCTATTTTTTTTACTTCTAAAGTAACACCTTGTTGACCATTTAAAGAAGAGAAACTTTTTGCATCACTCAAACCATCTTTAATTATTGCAATATCTTTTAATCTAACACCAGATTTTACTAATAAATTACCAACTTCTTCAATATTTTGTGCATCTCCTTGAGCTTTAATTATAATCTCTTGAGTTTGACTAATAAGTTTTCCAACACCTTGTTTTACATTTTGTTTTTGAATAATACTACTTACATCAGCAGAAGTTAGATTATATTTATTTAGTAAAAAAGGATCTAAAAAGATACGGATTTCTCTATCTTGGTATCCCAAAATATTAACTTCACCAACACCTTTTATTCTTTGTAATTGAGGTTTGAGTTTTTCATCTGCTAGTCTCATTAAAGATGTTGTATCATTTCCATCGGAAGCTATAAAAAGACTTATAACAGCTCCTGAAGCTCCTAATTTTTTTACAACTGGTTTATCAACTTCTGAGGGTAAATTTAATCCACCAATTTTATCTCTAACATCATTTGTTGCTTCATCTAAATTTTTTGTAAGTTTAAATTGAATAGTTACAGCACTAAAACCCTCATAACTTGTTGACATTAGTTTATCAATACCATCAACACCTGAAATTGCTTCTTCAATTTTATCTGTTACTTTTGTTTCAACTGTAGATGGATCTGCTCCATTGTATGTAGTTTGTACTGTTACAATTGGAAAATCAACATTTGGATAAAGATTAATTGGCATTGTGTTATAAGACATTAATCCAAAAACAATAAATGTCAAAACACCCATTAATGTTGTAATGGGACGATTAATAGCTAATTTATACATGGGTTATTCTGCTTTAATTGAGCCATTACCAAAAAGACCTGGCATTAAATCTTTTGTTTTAACTTCAGCTTCCATTTGACGTGTTTCTTTTAAAACTATTGGATAAATTTTTGTAATAATGCCCTCATAATTTTTATCACTTCCATCAACTTTATAGATAAATGTTTGTCCAACTTTTACTTTTTGCCAATATCTTTCATCAAATTTTAATACAAGTTTTACATCATCTAAAGCAATAACATCTAAAAGATTTGTTTGAGAAGCCAATACTATTGCACCTAAATCTATATTTTTTTTAGTAACAACTAAGTCATAAGGGGCTCTTAGTTCAGTTTTTCTTAAAATAATCTCTTTATTTTGAGCATTTAGTTGGCTAATATCTCTATCATAAAGATAGTTTTCCATTTTTTCTTTATCTATAACATCAGATATTTTTGCGTATCTCTCAAAGATTTTAGATGAGTGTTCTGCATTTTTTCTTGCAGTTTCATATTCATTTTTTTCTTGAGCATTATTTAAAGAAAGAAGTAAATCTCCTTTTTTTACCTTATCTCCAACATTAACATTTAATGTTGAAACAATTCCAGAAACAGAAAGTCCAAGTTGAGACTCTTTTTCACTAACAACATCAAATGTTGCATAAATCTCTTCTGCAAACAAAGCATTGAACATAAATAGTATAATTATAAAAATCTTTTTCATTGAATAGCTCCTTTAATATTTTCACCCATTTCATAAAGGAGTACAGCTTTTTGGTACTCAACTTCATTTAGAGCTGTTTGTAATTGTGTATTTGAATTAAATTTATCACTTAGTGCATCAAGATAAGTAACATTATTTACAATACCTTGTTGGAATTTCTTTTTAACTAATTCATAAGTCATCTCAGAAGCTTGAAGTTTTGATTTTGCTGCTTCAATTTTGGCTAATGAAGTTTTGTAACTATTTTGAGCATTTTTGAAACTAGCTTTTGCTTTATATTTTGTATAGGCTAATTCACTATTTTTGGCTAAATAGTTTAAATAGGCAGCTTGTGCATTAGAAGAAGTAGAACCAAAATCAAATATTTTCCATTCCATTGCAAGTTGAACACTATTTTGTTGTTCTAAACTATCTACTTGAGTTGGATAATCAAAGTCATATTTTGAGTAAGTATCTTGTAAAACTAAGGTTGGTTTATTTGGTGCTTTTGCAATTTCTATTTCTGATTTATTACTTTTTAAACTCTCTTCAAGTGCTAATATGTCTAAACGTTTACTCTCATCTACATTTATATCTTTATAAACAATAGTTGAACCTTTTTCCACAATAACTTCTTGTCCAGTTAAATACTCTAAAGTATTAGAAATATTATTTAATGAATTATCCAATGTTAATAAATCAACTTTTGTTTGCTCAATTGAAGAGAGAATTTTTTGTAATTCATCTGCGGTTATTGCACCAACTGATAAAAACTTTTCTAAACGATATCGTTCAGCTTCAAGTTGTTCCATTTTTTTTAGAGTTGATTCTTTACTAGCAAGCGTGCTTAAATAGTTGTAATAGTAATAAATTACATCCAATGAAATATTATTTTGAATCGAAGCTAAAGAGAAAGTTGCTGATTTTACAAGAGCTTGTTGTTGTTCAAAAGATGCTTCTCTTTTTCCACCATCATAAATAGTAAATGCAAGTGTTGCTGAGCCGGTTGTACTTTTTTCAGGTGTAAAAGCATTACTCTCTTGATTAAAAGTTTGATTTGCTCCTAACGTTAGGCTTGGCATATATGAACTTTTTGTTGCATACTCTTTTTCTTTTGAAGCTTCTAAACTATATCGTGAAGCTTCTACTTGTTTATTTTGTTCTGCAAAATTTAATAACTGTTCTAAATTTCCTGAAAATGCAAAAATTGGGAAAAGCCATAAAATCAATGACTTTTTCATAATTTCACCTTTGCACAATTTTCTAGTAAATAATTTATATGTTTACTCAAAGTAAGTTGAGCATCATAAAAACTCATATTTGAAGCTTTTGATTTTACAACTAGACCTTTTAAAAGCATAATTATTGTATTAGTTAATATATCAATATCTTCAATAAAAAATTCGCCTTTTTCTACACCTTCATTTAAACATGCAGAGATAAAATCATAATCTACCTGAAAAGATTTATCAAAATAATCTGAATAAAGATTTGTTTTATCAATAAGCATTGAACTAATAAAATGTTGGAAAAGAATTAATATTTGTTCTTTATCATAATCACCTAAACCTTGTGTAAAATCATAGTACATTAATATTTTTTCTTTAGCACTCATATTTGGTTTAATAAGTTGTTGAAAAGTTGTTTCGTGCTCTTGAATTATCATGTCCCAAATTGTAAAAACAATCTCTTCTTTATTTTTAAAATAGAGATATATTGTTCCTTTTGCAACTCCAGCACTTTTAGCTATTTCATCAATACTTGTTTGCTGAATTCCTTTCTCACAAAAAAGTTTAATTGCAGAGAATGCTATATCACATCTTTTTTCATCTTTATCTATTATTCTTGCCATAAAAATACCTTTTTAAAATGAATGACCGTCAGTCATTTATAGAATACTATAACTTTTTGTATGTAATGTCAAGAAAATTTTAAAAATTGAATTTTGATTTGAGGAGTATTATATTTTACAAGATAGAGGAAAGCATGGCTTTCTCTCTAGAATTATTTACAAAGAGTTGAATCTTCTTCACATAATGCTTCAAGATTATTTTTTGCCTCTGCATGTCCTTGTGCTGCTGCTAATTTATAATATTTAACTGCTTTTTTGAAATCTTGGTCAACACCTATTGCATTTTGATACATAGTTCCTAAATTATATTGAGCTTCTGAATATCCTTGATTTGCTGACTTCTCAAACCATTTTAAAGCTTCAATATCAGATTGAAGAGGAGCAGAACCATTTGCATACATATTACCTAATTCATTTTGAGCTTTTGCATTACCTTTTGAAGCTGATTCTTGTAAAATTTCAAATTTCGATTTTGAACTTGAAGATGATGTTTCTTCTGTTGTCGAACTTGAAGAAGTTGTTGATGATTCAGAAGTTGCTGAATTTGTAGGATTTATTAATTTTTCTCCAGTTACAAATGTTTCTGTACTAGATGATTGGATAAAAAATACAGCTACTATTAGAACTACTAAAACTATCAAACCTAAAACTATCTTTTTCATTTGATTTCCTAAATTTTTAATTGTGGAATTATACATCTTTTTTATATAATAATTTGAATTTTGATAAATAAAGATTCATTAAAAATGAAAGAAGAGTTTAAAACTCTCCTATTCATCATTATCTTTTGTTTTAGTATTGTTTAGTCAATTATTTTATCGACAATTTAGTCTGTAATGCTACAATTCTAAAATGATATTAACAAAAGAACAAGAAGAGATAATCAATAGTGATAAACTCTCATTTAAAATCAATGCTGTTGCTGGAAGTGGAAAAACAACAACACTTTTAGAGTATGCAAAAAAAAACTCCCACTTAAAGATTTTATATTTAGCGTATAACAAATCTTTACAAACTTCACTGCAAGAGAAACTAAAAGAGTACAACTTACCTTCGATGCATATAAGTACAATTCACTCTCTTGCATATAATAAAATTGAGGCTTACAACTACTCTCTTGCCCATGATTTAAAAAATCAAGTTATTGAGAATCTACTAATTAAACACGAACTAACAGTTAATCAAAAAGCCTATTACCCTATTCCTGAATATGTAGCTTTGATAAAAGATTTAGTAAATTTTTATTGCAACTCATCACTAATTGCCCTTGATTCAAAACTTATTGAGTCTTATAAAAAACAATCAGAACTTGGTGCAAAAATACTTGAACTAATAAACAAAAATGAAACAAGAGTAATTGAGCATCTAAAAACAATTTTAAGTGCAATGAAAAATAAAATCATAGATGCAACCCACGATTTTTATTTAAAGATGTTTTATTTAAATAAAAAAGTATCAGCAAATTTGCCTTATGATTTGATTTTGGTGGATGAAGCTCAAGATATTTCTGATGTAATGATAGGAATTGTTGAAAATCAAAGTTGTAGACGAATTTATGTTGGTGACTCATTTCAGCAAATTTATACTTTTAGATTTGCTACAAATGCCTTAAATAAAATAGATTTACCCTCTTATGATTTAACACAAAGTTTTAGATTTGGAGATAACTTTGCCAAAATTTTACAAAATAATCTAAATAGTTTATATGAGATAAATTCCTCAAAACCTCTTAAGATTTCAGGTTTAGAAAGAAACACTTTAATTGGAAAAAACCATATTGATTTTTCTAAACAATTTTGTGTGATTGCTAGAAGTACTTTTGGTTTGATTCAACAATTAGTCTATTTTATCCACGATAAAAAAAAGGTCTATTTTGAGGGTGGATACAATTCGTACTCATTTATGAACCAAACTGTTTACTCGATTTTTTATTTAAAACAGAAAAAAAATGACAAAATCACAATAGATGAAATCAAAGATTTTGAAACAATAAGTGAGCTTGAACAGTTTGCAAAAGATACAAAAAATCAAGATTATCTAAATATTATTAAGTTTATCAATACTTACGGAGATAATATTTTTGAGATAAACAAAAAGATAAAAGAATTTTTAGTAACTGATAAAAATCAAGCTGATATTATCTTTACAACAACTCATAAATCAAAGGGTTTGGAGTATGAACAAGTAATAATGGCTGATGATTTCATCTCAAAAAAAGAGATAGTAAATACAAAAAACAAACTCTCATATCTAAGAATAAATGAAGAGCTAAATATCTATTATGTGGCAGCCACAAGAGCTAAAAATGCAATACAACTAGCTGATTTAAATCTAAGTTACACTTATAATGAAAATGATGACTCAACAAGCCATGTAAAATCAAGATTTATAAGCAGACGAGCAGATAATAAAAAAAGCAAAGAACTACAAGAAGAGTGGCTGAAAAAAAATAGAGCAAATAAAATCAATGCTTTTTAAAGGATTTTTATGAGAATAGCTTTACTATTATTAAGTGCTGTATTTTTGATTGTTAGTTTAATTTTTATTCAAAATAGAAAACAAGAACCCATAAACATATCTTTTTATCATTGGGAAAATACCTATAATCAAAAAGAGATAAAACAAAAAGTTTATATAAAAGTTTTAGATATTTCTTTTTCTTCAAAAGTTGAAGTTATAAACACGATTTTTCAAACAAAACCAAATAATAGTTTTGTTCCTGTTGTTTATATCACAAACGATACTATGAAAAATGTAGATTATTCAATTATTAGTAATCAAATTATCAAAAATCTAAAAGCCACTAATTTAAGTTTTGAAGAGTTACAAATAGATTGTGATTGGTCAAGTAGTACTCAATCAAACTATTTTAAACTACTTGAAGATTTAAAAGTAAAATTAAACAAAACTTTAAGTGCAACTATTCGACTACATCAAATAAAGTATTACGTAAAAACAGGTATTCCTCCCGTTGATTATGGGGTTTTGATGTATTACAATATGTCTGATATATCAGATATAAACACAAAAAATTCTATATTAGATAATGACATTGCAAAAAAATATCATTATAATTTTGATAGTTATAAATTAAAATTAAAACTTGCTCTTCCACTTTATTCTCAAGCTATCCAATTTAGAGAAAACAAAGCTTTAGATATTTTTGAAGGAGCAGAAAAAAAAGATTTTGATGAAAATTTTAAAGCTTTAGATAACAATAAATATGAAGTTATAAATAGTACTTATTTTAAAGGAAGATATGTTTATAAAGGTGATATTTTTAGATTTGAAGACTCGGAAAAAGAAGATATAAAAGCAGCTTTTGATGACTTTTTTAAAATATCAAATAATAGATTTAATGAAGTAATTTTTTACACTTTAAAATATGAAAACAAATATGATTTAGAAAAACTACTAAAAGGAAAACAATGATTTTAAAAGCATTTATTTTAAGCCTAATTTTAAATATTTCCCTACTTGCCTGCGCTGATGGTTGGGATTATAATGAGAAAGAATTTGTATTTTTGCAACATAGAAATCAACCATTTTCAAATATTGCAGAAGAGATAAAATCTGCAAATGTTTATAATACAATTTATTGGAGTTATGAAAAAAACAATAAAGAAAAAAATATTCAAGAGTGGATGAAACAACTAAATGATAGTTTTTCAGCAAAACAGATTGAAGATTTTGTTTACAAAAGAAAAGACTTAAACTTGATAAAAGACAAAGAGATTAAAGATTATTTAATTTTTGTAAGTGAACAAGAAAAGCACGTTAGTGATGGATATTATTCAAAGGATGAACTAGAAAATCTAAAAGATTTTAATCTTTTAATAAAAGAAGCAGTTGCACAAATAAATAAAGTAAATTCACCCTATTTAAAACTAAGATACTTTTATTTAGCGCTAAGACTTGCACACTTTAAAAATCAAGAGCCTTTGGCTTTATATGAGAACTATAAATATCTATTAGATACAAAAGATAATACTATTGTAAAAGATTGGATTCAAGGTTTATACTCTGGTGCATTAATAAAAAATGGACAAACTGTAAAAGGAGTTTATGAATTCACTAAATTATTTGATGAAAATAGAATAAACTGGCACTTAAGTTACTACAATTTTCACCATATAAAAACAAATGAACAATGGAATGAATTACTAAAATTAGCCCAAAATAATGAAGAAAAAACAAAATTTTATGCAATTAGAGCTTTAAATGAAAATAGTAATGTCCTTGAAGAGTTACAAAATATTTATACTATTGATAAAAACTCAAAATGGTTTGAGTTCACACTTTATAGAGAGCTTTTAAATACTCAACACTTTTTTGATCAAAATAATGAAATTGAAAGAAATTTTCCATTCAAAAAATATATAGATTACTTAAAAACTATAAATAAAGATGATATGTATTTAGTTAATCTATCTTTAGGATATTTTAATTTATATGAAAATAATTTTGATGAAGCTTCAACTATTGAAAAAGATTTATTAAATAAATATCCAAATTCACATGAAGTTCAAACTTTTTCTTATATTTTATATCTGCAAAAATTAGAAAAAATTGACAGAGAAACGGAAAATATAATTTATGACAAAATGGAAAAACTAATCAAAGAAGAAACAACTTCAAGTGCAATTCATGATTATACTTTTGTTGTATTAAAAAAACTATATCTAAAACAAAATGATAAATTTTATGCTTTTTTAGCTTCTAATATTAACTATTTAGATGATGCTTCTTTTGATTTAGCCTTATTAGAAAAATTTAGAATTTTTATGCAAGAACCAAAACAATCAAAAATTCAAGAACATTTTGCAAAAAAATATTTAGAACAAAATTTGTTAAAAAAACAAAACAATCAATTAGTTTTAAATGATAATTTACAAGAAGCAAAAACAAAACTTTTAATAAATAATCTAAAATTTGAAGAAGCTTTAGAGTTAAACTCAAATTATTTAAGCACTCTTGTTCAGTTTAATCCTTTTAATGGCTTAATTAGAGGAAATAACAGAAGTGGAAAACAAGATGTTATGAGTGTTAAAGAGTTTTTGGAAAAAATTATTTTAATAAAAAAAGAACTTGAAAAAAATCCAAATAGCGAAATGGATAACTATCTTTTTGCTAACGCTTTATATAATCTTAGTTATTTTGGAAACTCAAATATTTTGACTACAGTTTATAGGAGTGTTTACTCTTTTAATGACAAAGATTTACAAAAAGAAAAAATTGATTTAGCAATAAAATATTATACAAAAGCCCAAGAAGAAGCAAAAGAAAAAGAGTTTAAAGCCAAAATAACTTATATGCTAGCAAAAGCTGAATTAGCTTTATATGATATAAATTATTCAACAAAAACTCAGGATTATTACAACAAAGATTTAAGCAGATATGAACTAGAGAGATATTGGTTTTATAACAATGAAAAAGTTTATGACTCTTATATCAAAAATAATTATGGGAAATATTTTGATATGTTAAAAAAAGATTATAGCAACACTAAATACTATAAAGAGATTATAAAAGAATGTGCCAATCTTAGAATTTATCAAAAATCAAAATAAATAATTATAAGCAAGGTATTCAGGAATATTTGATAATATATTACTATAAATAAACAAGGGAATTTAATGCAATATTTTGGAACAATTGAAACTAAATATGAAGAGATTTTTTTAACTGAAAGTTATATGTATTTTAATGCAGAAGATGAAGAGATAACAGTAAAAGAGTTAAAAGAAAAAATAAAAACAGCAAAAGATAGAAAAAAAAATATAATCGGAACAGTATTTTTATATAGTCCAATGGTAACTCCAGTGGGATTTGATTCAAACAAATATTTATTAGAGCAAGATTTTGAAGATTATGGAAAAATGATTGAATTAAAAGGTGAAGGATATATTACAGTTTTCAAACAAGCTATGAGAGAACATTGTGCAGGAAAAATTGTAGAGATTAGAAATCTATTTAATCTAATAGAAAAAAGTATTGATATTCCTGTTTTATTAGAAAAATTTAATAGTGATTTAGAGAGTTATAACTCATTTCAAACAACACAATTTGACAGAGATATTATGTATTTAGATGCAGCAAATTTAATCCCAAGTGGTAAATTTGTATTTTTCTGTTGGGGAGATAAAATCAAAGAAAAAGAGTTCCCATATATAAATGATTATGCAAGAACTCTTTATGAAAATAGTGTAAAACTTGGTAAAAAAGTAGTTTTTGTTTATAAAAAAGAGAAGACTCAACAAGGAGCTGTTGATTATTTACAATTTTCAAATCCAATGCAAAATTATAAATACAAAAATTCAATTATCAGTTCTATAAAAAAAGCTTTTGAAGAGTTTCCACCATCTATAACTCCTTACGAATAAAAGGTAAAAAATGTTAACACCTGATTTTTTAAAAAACCTAAGAGTACTTTTTGTTGAAGATGAAGAACTAGCAAGAGAAAAACTAGCAAAACTTCTAAGTAAGCTGTTTAAAGAAGTAGTTTTAGCTTCAAATGGTCTTGATGGATTAGAAAAATATGAGAAATCAAGAATCACAGGTGAAAAAATTGATTTAATTATCTCTGATATTAATATGCCAATTATGAATGGCCTTGAAATGTTAGAAAAAATTAGAGAGTTTGACCCCATTATTCCTTTGATTTTTACAACAGCTAGGGGTGAATCTGAAAATTTATTAAAAGCAATTGACTTAAATGTAAGCAATTATATTATGAAACCAATTGATACTGTTGTTTTGGTAAAAAAAATAACAGAAGTTTGTGAAAAAACCTTTTTTGAAACTCAACTTCAAGATAAACAAAATGAGCTTCAAAAATATTTAGATGCAGTTGATAGTGTAGCTTTAATTTATAAAATGGATGAAAATGGGAATATCTCTTTTGCTAATAAAAGTTTATTGGAAACTTCAAAATATACTCTTGAAGAGATTAAAAATTTAAATTTTAATGAATTAATTCATCCAAATGTTCCTAAACAGTCGATTGAAGATACATGGAAAATATTAAAAGATGGGAAAATTTGGACGGGAAATACTAAATTCATTACAAAAGATAAAGAGAGTTTTTATCTAAAAAATACTGTTTTTAAACTAGAATCTACCCATAATGAAGATGAATATATAACAATTGGTTTTTCAACAACTCAAGAGAATAATGAAAAAAGAGAATTTCAAAAAAAAGTTATAAAAAGCATTCAAGAGTTCAACAAAAGAGAGTATACATACAAAAAAGTAATTACAGAACTAACAGAAAGAGTTAAACAGCTAGAATCATATTTACCAAGACTTCAAGAAGAGTTAGAAGATCAAAAAGAAAAAACTCAAAATAGACAAAGACAACTTGACCACTATGAGATGCAAATGCATAATGTTGATGAAAAATATTATGGAACAATGACTGTAAAGGCTAAAGAAGCTGAAGAGTATGCAAGAACCCTTGCAATGATTAAACAAGAAAAAAATCAAATTGCAGAAAAATATAGAGAAGCAAATGATGAAGTAATTGCTACAAAAAAAGAGTTAGGTCTTTTAATGAAAACAAATGACGAAAAAATGAAAAAAATTAACGACTTAACAGATGTTATAAAATCACTTGAATCAAAAATCAAAGATTTAACCGAATAAAGAGAAATAGGCAAATATTTAAGAGAATTTATCTACTACTTTATACAAACAACTCCTTATAATTAGAGAAATATTATAGGAGTTTAATTATGAAAATAGCATTAGTAACAGGAAGTAGTAGAGGTTTAGGTAAAAGTATGTCCATAGAACTAGCTAAAACTGGTTACAACATCATTTTAACTTACAAAAATTCACAAGAAGAAGCAAATAAAGTTGCACATGAAATCAAAACTTTAGGTCAAGATGCAATAACATTACAGTTAGATACTTCTAAAAGTGATACTTTAGACAACTTTGTCGATGAATTAAAAAAACAATTAGAATCAACATGGCAAACAACTAAAATAGATTTACTTATAAATAATGCAGGAATAGGAATACATCAAAGTATATTTGATACAACAATGGCTCAATTTGATGAATTAGTAAATATTCATATAAAATCACCATATTTTTTAAGCCAAAAATTATTATCAAATATCAATGATGGTGGTAAAATTATAAATATTTCTACTGGATTAACAAGATTTTCAATAGAAGGTTTTAGTGCTTATTCAATGATGAAAGGAGCTGTTGAAGTTATGAGTAAATATTTTGCCCTAGAATTAGGAAATAGAAATATTACTGTAAATACAATTGCTCCTGGTGCAATAGAGACAGATTTTGGTGGTGGAGCTGTTAGAGATAATGAAAATATGAATCAATTTATTGCCTCAAAAACTGCATTAGGTCGAGCTGGAATGCCCAATGATATTGGTACAGCAGTTGCAGCTTTAGCATCACAAAATTGTAATTGGATAAATGGACAAAGAATAGAGATTTCTGGAGGAATGAATTTATAAGATGAATAATCAAGAGTTAATATCTATTATAAAAAATCAACATTTTAAAGATGGGTTAAATGATACAATCATTCCTTCTTTGAAAGTTTTTTATTCTTCAAGAACAACTCAAAAATTGCCTGTTATTTATGAACCTGCCTTGTTTGTAATACTACAAGGTGAAAAGATAGTATTTATTGATAATAAGGCAATAAAGTATGATTCCTCATCATATCTTATCTCTTCAACTTTTATGCCTATTTCTGGGCAAATAACAGAAGCTTGTAAAGACAAACCTTTTTTGTCTTTACAAATTACTTTTACAATGAAGCAGATATTAGAAGCAGTTGAATACTTTATTATAAAACCACAAAAAACAAATGATACAAGACTTGCAATTTCATCATATACGATTAGTGATAATTTATTTGAACCAGTATCACGATTTGTTTCACTTTTAAAAACACCTAATGATATTACAGCACTAGCACCTTTATATCTTAAAGAAATTCTATACAGATTACTTATTTCACATAATAATATTGAATTAAAACAATTAGCTTATATAGAGGGAAATGCATATAAAATTTCACAAGCAATCTCATTTATAAATGAAAATTTATTTGAAAATATTTCTATAGAAGAGATAGCAACTAATATAAATATGAGTGTTTCATCTTTTCATAAACATTTTAAAATAATTACAGCAATAAGTCCCTTACAATTTATAAAAAAACAGCGTCTTCAAAAAGCAAAAAACTTAATGCTTATTGAAAATATGGATATAACTGGAGCTTCTTATTATGTAGGTTATCAAAGTGTTTCTCAATTTAGTAGAGAATACTCTGATTATTTTGGCTTAAATCCAAGTAATGATATTAAAAACTTTAAACAACAGCTAGTTGAAAAGAGTTAATGTTTAAAAATTATATTAAAGCCTCTATCCATGAAACCACTTGATTTAAACTCTCTTTATCTTTTCTTGAAATAAATACTGAGGGTTTATTTTTTCTATTGTTTGATACATCACTTCGCATAAGTTCTAAATCCACATCCACATAAGGTGCTAAGTCAATTTTATTTACCACAAGCAAATCTGAAAATAGCAATCCTGCTCCCTTTTTTCGAGGAATATCAGCACCTTGAGCTACATCTATAATATACATATAATAATCAATCAACTCATAAGAAAATGTAGCACTAAGATTATCTCCACCACTTTCTACAAAAACTATATCAGGATTAAACTTTTCTTCTAGCTCAATTACAGCTCGCTGATTCATTGAAATATCATCTCTAATTGCAGTATGGGGACAACCACCTGTTTCAACTCCTATGATTCTATTTTCATCCAAATCAAGGTGTTGTTTTAGATAGTTTGCATCTTCTGTTGTGTAAATATCATTTGTTACGATTCCTAAAGAGTATTTATCTTTTAGAATATTTGTTAAGCTTTCAATTAAAGAAGTTTTTCCACTTCCAACTGGTCCTGCTATTCCTATTTTTAATGCCATTCATTACTCCTTTTTTAATATTCTCGATTAAGATTTTTATTCTAGTTCAAGGCAGAAATTAACGAAGTTTACTATTAGTAAATGAGTTAATTTTTAACGCCGAAATAGGATAAAAAGATAATCAAATTATGTTGTGAACATCTTTGGTTCTAGATTTTTGTGAGAGAATATAATCTCTTCAAAAAGTGGATTAAAATTTGTGATTTTATTCCCTATATTTTTAAAATCAAAATTTCCTAAAATCTCATCAAATTCAAAAAGCATTTGTTGAATTTCAGAGGGTTTTATTCTTGATATTTTAAGGCTTGTTGCTGATATATTTATAAGATTTTTTTTAGTCCACATTACAATAAAATCTTCTAACCTTATACCTAAATCAAAGGCATAAGCACTTAAAACTATAATCTCATTTCCAACTGCTTTTTTATTTTCAATCAAAGAAAAATACTCTTGTACAATCTTCTTTGTTGGATGTGCTTTTATTTGTGTATAGTAATTAATACCTATATTAATAGATAATTTTGTATACTCATATGTTAAATAGCACCCATAATTATTATCCATTTTTTTAATTAAATGTAGTTTATTTGATTCTAAAGCATCATAAACTTTTTTTATATAAATAAACTCCATATTAGCGTATTGGTCGATAATTACATTTTTTAAGTATGTTTTTAAAGTTATTATATCTTTAACATTTTGTCTAATAATATGAGGCTCTAATCCAAAAGAGTGTACAAATATACCAGAAGGAAATGTTCCATCTAGTATTTGTAAAAATCTGCTTAGTGCTTTTAGATTAGTGTGAGTGGTGTGCTTTACCATTTGGTTTAAAATACCCTTTTGTTTTTTCTACTTTTATAGCTGTGTTTATATAACAATCTTTGATAATATCACTTACTGAAATATCATCTAAAACAATAATTTTAAACTCTTCAATCATTACTGGTTGATGTCTATTTCCTATTTCATAAGCAGTTTTGGCAAATGATAAAGCATCACTAAACTCTAAAATAAAAATCTCATCTTCACTTCTTTTTACTTTTATAGCATAACCATCTTCACAAACTAAAACATCATTTTCATGCAGATGTGTAAACTTAGCTTTAACCACTAAATTTACATTTTTCTTACTAACTGCTGTTAAGTTTGGTTTTTGCATATCAAACCAAGAGAGTTCAACCTCATCGTTTGAATCTATATCTTTTTTTATCTCTATTACTTTTTTTATTACGCTGAATTGCAAAGTTGTTTCCTTTTTTAAATTTATTATTTATCTGAAAAATAAGCTTTTAATTGCATTTCTAGTTTTTCTCTCAAATCTTCAGTATCTTTATATCTATTTTGTTGATAACTTTGCAAATCAAAACCCACTTTTGTATCTTTACCTTCATCTTTAACAAATAGCATTATTTGATTTGATAAATTCTTTGCTTTTGCTAATCCTATAGCATAACCAACTTCCAAATATACATTTGCATTCATATTTGTAATATCAGCTATCAAAAGCCTGTTATGTTGAATTTGTTCTAAAATTTCATCCATTATTTGATAAGTTGTACCTTTATAAAGTTTATCTATTCTCATACACTCTAAAGGTTTGTTTATCTCTTTTGCAACTTGGTTTATTGTTCCATCTATTGCTTTAAAAACACTATCATTACCTGCAAATTCCATAGCTACAAATATTTTATAGTCTTCTGGAATATATGTCTCTTTATATGTTTGGTAAAGATTTTCAAAGTTATCAAACTCTTCTAATTTTGCTTTATTCTTTAGCCATTTATAAAAGTCATTGATTTCACAACCTAATTCAAATATATTTTTCATTTTTGGAGATATAAAAAATGCAATATTAATAAAAGTATAAAGTTTATCAGTTTTTATTGCTTCATTTATAATATCTTTAAGAATTGGAGCAGTATTTAAATCTCTTAGTATGTCAAAAAATATAGGCATAGCTTCCAAATCATTAACTGGTATTTTTTTTGCTAAATAATCACTAGATGAGATAATCATATCTTGAATATTTGGTTTATCACTAAATTTATTTTCAAATATTTCTATGAGTTTTTCTTGTGATTTTTTAAATATATACATCCACCAATCTATCTCTTTTGCTTTTGAATCTGTTAAATTTTTTGTTACTTCATTTAAATAATCATTTGGTAAAAGTGGTTTTGCCTTTGAATTTAAATAATAAAAAAGTGCTAATTCATCTTCTATATCACTTTGAGTATCGTGTGTAAAGATAAAAGTTACTCCTATTTCAAAATTTTCTAATTCACTTGCAGGATTTTCTTCTAATAATCTTTTTATTGCAGAGACTCTATGATTACCATCTATAATTTTTATACTATTAGTTGCTTCTTTTGTCCAAAAATAAACTCTTAAAATATCATAAGCTTTTATTTGTGCAATATAAAAATCACTATTACTTAAAAATGTTTTATTTCCAAAATCAATTCCATTATGACGAATAGTAATAATAATATCAGGTAAATATCTATTTGAACTATCTTTTAAATATTTTATAATTTTATCTTCATGCTCAATATCTCTTTTTCTTTGATAACCTTCATCATAGGTTTTAAGTTGAGCTATCTCTTTAAGTTTTAGATATGTTTTTGCAACTGTATGATTAAAAACTTTTCGTTTTAGTCCATAAACATCAATCGGATAATTAAGATTCATAAGCATCTCCTAATATTATTTTCTCAACATCTTTTTTTGCGTTTTCAAGCTCTAGTTTTGCTTTATTTTGAAGATGTTTTGCTTTTTGTCTTCTTTGTTTTATTTCATCTGCTATTTCATTTTGGATATTTATATCAGGTAACGGGATTTGTAATCTTAGAAGTGTTGGGTTATTTACATAAGCGATAGTTGCTATTGAAGCTAATCTTTTAAGCAAACTAATAGCCACCTTTGTATTTAACCAATAAATTAAGAAGTTTATATTAATTTGTGTTTCATCTATCATCAGAGATGAAACATTTTGATTTATCGCTAATCTATCAAATCTATTTAATGCACTTACGCCAATAGTTCCAGCTATACAAATAATAATCTCATTTTTATAACTAAAAGTAAGATTTTTTTCTACCTCATTTTTAATATATTTAAACTTACTATCAATTATCTCTCCATCTTGAATATCTGAATTTCTCAAAAATGGTATCTCTTTTTCAGTTGTGAAAGCATCAAGTTTTTGCTCTGGTGTCGTTCCTGTTTTTATTTTTTTAGTAATTGTTTTTAAAGTTGTAAATTTACAAACTGATTTTTCAAATATTTCAAAAATATTTTGATAATAACTTGTGTAACTATCAGCATCAAGTCTATCTCCTAAAATATCATCAAATCCAACTTTAAAAATTCTATTTTCTATACTATTCTCGGGCTCAATAGGAAGTTTTATTTCTAATTTATCAAACAGATAATCATCAATACTATCTAATAAATTCTGAGCTTCTTTTTCTTTTTGTTTTTTTACTTTATACGCCTTATCCATCATATCAATAATATTTTGTTGAATATCTTTTGATGGAATAGGAATAATAAAATTTTCTATATCAAAAGTTTGTAATCTTGGTAATGTGTTACCAGTCATCATATATTTTGTTTGATTAACTACACAATCCAATAATAGAAAAATTGATAAAAACTTATTTGATATTATCGTTTCATCTAAACTATCCATCACAATAAATTCAGTTGTACAACCACCATTAAATTCTGCAAAATATACTTTATTTAGATAAGGTCTTAATTTTCCAAAAAGTACATTCTCTTGTGAAAAAACTGAACAATCACCTTGCCCTTTTTCATTTTCACTTGATAAATAAATTCCTGTATTTGATTCTATATTTGCCATACCTATGTATGTATTAACTTCTGATGCTACTGACTTTTTACTACTTAGATTAAATAAATATTTTAGTTTATTTACATTGTAAGCATATTTTTCATCTAAAAAAATATCTATATATTTTAATCGTTCAGGATGGTAAAATATTGGAGACCATTGTGTGCTAAGTTCGCCCCGATTTATTAAAAATATTTTATTTTTATCTAAATCGAGGCTTAGTGAAAATTTATATTTTTATTATCTCCATAAACTTCTTTATAAAATATTTTAAACTCTTCACTTACTCTTGCTAATTCAGTTTTTTCATAATCACAAGTCTTTTTACCCTTTGCATCTTCTCCAATTTCATCAATAATTGCCATAAATATAGGATATTTTTCTATTTTTTTCATATCGGTGTTTACAGCTTCGTAAATTTTGTCTTTTACTATCTCTTCTTTAAGTTTATACTCTTCTTTTAGCTCTGTTATTTCATCTTGGATTTGTAAAATTAAAGCTTCATCTATTGGGTCTTTTTTCTTTTCAAATTTTATGTTTTGATTTAATGGAACTAATTTGATTTTTAACTCTTCTCTAATAGCTAAAATTTCATGTTTGTGTAAATCTACATATTTTTTTCTGATTTTATCTTGTGTATCTACAAACTTCTTTTCTTCATCTGCTGATTTTTTTTGTAGAACTAAAATAGATGATTTTACCCCTGCACCATAGTTTGAAAAAGTATGTTGAGGAAGAGAAAAAGAAGCTAATACTTTGAATTTCTCTATGATATAATCTCTTACATATTGCATAGATGAGTTTGTAAGTATCCCATCAGGTAAAACCATAGCTACAATACCTTTTTCAGGTTTTAGAAACTGATAATATCTCTCTATAAAAAGTATTTCACTTTTTTGATTTTTTAAATCACTACTTGTTTTTCTATCAATAAGAGCATCTATAAAATCTACATTTGAGTTTGCAAATCTTTCGTAGGTGCTAAAATATGGTTTTTCATCTTTAATATTTGAACCAAATGGTGGATTTGTAAAAACATAATTAAAACTATTTTCTTTAAATTCTGTATTTTTTCTTTGAAAATTTTCAAATCTATCAAGTCCATCATGAGTGATAACATTTGTATGTCCATCATCATGAATAATCATATTCATTTTAGCTGTTCGGCTGATGCCTCCACTTATTTCTATACCATACAGATTGTGTTCTGCAAAACTATGCCAAAATTTATGCCTTTTAACTGAGTCTTTTAGAACTTTTGATTTTTCTTGCATTTGGGCTAATGATTGAAGTAAAAATCCTCCGCTTCCACAACTGGGGTCTATTACTAAATCTGTACTTTGTAAATCAAAAAGATTTACTATAAATCTAACAATATTCATAGGAGTAAAATATTGTCCTGCATCTCCTTTAAAAAAATTGGCAAAAAAGTCTTGGAAAATTTTCCCTTTTATATCTAAATCTGTACCGTTTAAATTGTATTGTTCAAGTTTCCCAACTAAAAAGTTTATTTCATTTGCATCAAGGATTAACTGGTCATCAAAAACATTTTTGTCTTTTTCTTTATGAAGATTATAAAGCTCTTTTATTCTAATTTCTAATTCATCTATTGATTCATCTCTATCTTTTTGAAATTGATAATATTCTGTATAATTTGGACTTAGTTCATCAACTTTTTCATCCATGATTTTAGTAAATACTATTTTGCTAAATTCATTAAAAGCTTCTGCTGGATTTCTCTTTCCACCATTCCAAAGATAATCGTGAATCTCTTTTAAAAGAGCCTTTAGTTTATCTGTATCCATTGGTTTAATATCATTAAATTCACCATCTCTAATATATTTCCATTTTGGAGCATCTCCACCATATTTTGGTAAAGTCTCTATTGTCCTATCTTCTTCTGGTGTTAAATGTACAGTAATAAAATCTTTTCCATTAGTACCAACTGCATATTCGGCACTTCTATATCTTGCATAACTTATAGCTTGGTCTTTTGCCTCTTTTATATCTTTAAATTCTTTTGTTTTTGTTTCTATGACAATATAATCTTTTGTATGTTTTTCATTTGTGTAAATAATAATATCAGCTCTATTTTTATCTTTATCTCCACTACCTCTTTTTACTGGTACTTCTATTTTTATATTTTTAAGTGGATATTCATACTCCAGAACATATTTTGTTAAAACTTCTGCTCTTACTTTTTCCTCTGTCTCATTCCAAGGTTGTTTATTTCCCTTTTTTTGATTTGTGTTATAAAGAATATATGTATCATTTTCTATAAAATCAAATATTTTCTTTTCTTTGCCAAGTTTTAATAAATCGCTCATTTTTTACCTTATAATTTATTTATTTTCATACCAAAGCCAACATAGCTTTAATTCCATACTCTATTTGACTTAATTGTTCTTCATTTAATGAAGTTAATTTCTCACCTATTCTGCTTTTTGATACACTTCTTAATTGCTCTATCATTGCATCGCTATTCTCTTTTAGATTATCTTTTTTTGCAATTCGCACTCTTAAAGGCAAAGCATCATCTATTAAGTTTGTTGTTAATGCAATGACACTGACTAAATCTAATATTTCATTAAGTTGTGTATCTGAGACTATGATTGCTGGTCGTATTTTAGATATTTCTTCAGGTTTTTTTTGAGGATTGAAGTTTACTAAAACTATATCTCCTCTTTTATATTCCATCATCTATCGTTTCTGATAAATTTTTAAACTCTTCATTTGCACTATTTTTTATTTTTTGAGCGGAATTGAGAAGTTCTTGTTTTTTTGTATAATTAAAAAAATCTTCAGCAAGTTTAGTTCCAAGATAAACGCCCAAGGTTTTATGGGCTTTTTTATCTTCTACTATAAAACTGTCATTTTCATCTATTCTAAGAAGTGAGGGATTTCTTATAATATCCCTTGAACCATATACATTTGTCATGAATATTTCCTTATTGTCAAACTTATGTCAATTATAACAACAATAATCTTAAAACATAAAATATTTTTTAGCCATTGGAACTACTGATACATAGTTTGACTCTATTGCTTCACCATTTACTGTTACATCATAAGTTTCTGGATCTACTTTTATATCTCCTATAAAGTCATTTAACTTCATATCTTTTTTACCTATATTTCTTGTGTTTTTAACTGCTAACATTGATTTGCTGATTCCTAGTTTTACATCCAAATCATCTTCAAGGGCTACTTTTGAAGTGAATATTACACTTGTTTTTGCACTTGCTTTTCCTAAACTTCCAAACATTTTTCTATACATACTTGGTTCTGGTGTTGGAATAGAAGCATTTGAATCACCCATTAAAGCAAGAGCGATAAATCCACCTTTGATGATGATTTCTGGTTTCACTCCAAAAAATGCCCTATTCCATAAAACTAAATCGGCCATTTTTCCAACTTCTACACTTCCCACATATTCATCAATTCCTGAAGCAATGGCTGGGTTTATTGTATATTTAGCGATATATCTTTTGATTCTATTGTTATCACTTTTTTCATCATCACCAGCTAAGATTCCTCGTTGTTGTTTCATAGAATCTGCAACTTGCCATGTTCGTATTAATACTTCTCCAACTCTTCCCATGGCTTGTGAATCACTACTTGTGATTGAAATTGCACCCATATCATGCAGTACATCTTCAGCTGCTATTGTTTTTCCTCTGATTCTTGATTCTGCGAAACTTACATCTTCTGGAATTTTTGGACTTAAATGGTGACAAACCATAAGCATATCAAGGTGTTCTTCTATTGTATTTTTTGTGTATGGTAATGTGGGATTCGTACTTGATGGAAGTACATTTGCCATACCTGCTACTTTTATAATATCAGGGGCATGCCCACCACCAGCTCCTTCACTATGGAAAGTATGAATTGTTCTATCTTTAAAAGAGCCAACCGTAGTTTCCACAAATCCTGATTCATTAAGAGTATCAGTATGAATTGCAACTTGTACATCATACTTATCTGCTACACTTAAACAAGTATCTATGGCATTTGGAGTACTTCCCCAATCCTCGTGAAGTTTTAGCCCCATAGCTCCTGCTTTTATCTGAACTTCCAAAGCCTCTTTTGATGAGCTATTTCCTTTTCCCATAAATCCAAAGTTTAAAGGTAAATCATCCACACTTTGAATCATTTTTGCTATATTCCAAGCCCCTGGTGTACAAGTTGTAGCATTTGTTCCAGTGTTTGGACCAGTTCCTCCACCAATCATGGTAGTAACTCCACTTGCGAGTGCTTCATCAATTTGACCTGGACTTATAAAGTGGATATGTGTGTCAATTGCTCCAGCTGTGATGATTTTTCCCTCAGCTGAAAGTATTTCAGTATTTGCTCCAATTTCTAAACCATGAGTGATTCCATCACATAAGTTTGGATTTCCTGATTTTCCAATGGCAATTATAATTCCATCTTTGATTCCAATATCAGCTTTATAAATACCTGTGTAGTCAATAATTATTGCATTTGTAATAATCAAATCAGCTACTTCAACAGCCGTTGGACTTTGAGCCATTCCATCTCTGATAGTTTTTCCACCACCAAATTTACTCTCTTCACCGTAAGTTGTGTAATCTTTTTCAATTTTAGCGATTAATGAAGTATCGGCAAGTCTAAATCTATCACCAACAGTTGGTCCATACATTGAAGCATATTTTTCTTTTGACATCTTCATCTTATACTCCTAAAAACTTATTTAGATTTTCAATTGCTTTGGCTTTTACATTCTCATCGTCTAAAAAGCCCTCAACCAAACCATTAAATCCACTCATATATCTTCGTCCACTAAAATCTATTAAGTTAATACTTTTTATAGAACCTGGCTCAAATCTCACAGAAGTTCCAGCTGCAACATCAAGTCTTTTTCCATAAGCTTGGCTTCTATCAAAAGCTAAAGCACTATTTACTTCAAAGAAGTGATAATGTGAACCTATTTGAACTGGTCTATCACCTTTGTTTTCAACTTCAATAGTAATAATTTGTTTATTTGCATTTAGTTCTATTTCACCCTCATCTATTAAATAAGCACCTGGTAAATCTGAACTATTTTTATAAGGAATTGGATTATGAACTGTAACAAGTTTTGTTCCATCATCAAAAGTAGCTTCAACTTGAACCATATGCATCATAGAAGCAACGCCCTCCATAACCTCATCTTCTTTTAAAACTTTTGTAGCATCAACCATAAGTTGAGCAACACTTTTTCCATCTCTAGCACCCTCAATTATGTATGAACTTAATATTGCAGTTGCTTCTGGAAAGTTTAGTTTTAAACCTCTATTTTTTCGCTCAAAGGCAAGTTTTGAAGCTGTATAAAGCATTAGTTTTTCTTGTTCACGATTTGTTAGAAACATTCTATTATCTCCTTTTATTGTTTACCTAAATTAAAACTTTTTTTATTTAATTCTTTTCTATAAAGTTCCCAAACTTTAAAGATTTTTGTTTTTAGTTCAAACATATTATTTGAACTAATAGAACCCAAAATGATTTTTTTATTTCTACTATATGAAAAACTCTCAAAATTTTCCAGATAAAGGCTGTTTAAAAACTTTTCATTATTATTGGTTTTTATATAAAACTTAGCAAAAATAAAATTCTCACTATTTTTTCTAATAATATAATCTTTTAGTTCATCGCCTAAAATATCAAACTTTTCTATATATTCTAAACTATTTTCACAATAAAATCTATTTTTAATCATCATTTTTGAAAAATCAAAATTCTCAAAACTTCTTCCACGACTCAAAATATCTGTATAAAAAAAAGTTGAACTTTCATCGCTTTTTAGATTAAAAAATTGAATATATTTTGAGTCTTTATACAAAATCAACTCATCATTTATAAACTCTAAATTTGAATTGTTAAAAAGTTGAACATCTATTTTATTTATTCCATACTCTTTTTTTGATGGATAGATTTTTGTAGCTGATTCGGTTGTGAGTATCAAGTTTGAATTATCAAGTTTTACAGATGTTCTAAGTCTATCTTTTGGAAAAATTCCCTCACCAATATTTAGTAACTTTATGTAATTTTCTTGCTCATTAAAATGATAATGTCTTGAAGGAAGTTTCAAACTATCTAATGAAAAAACCTCATCTTTAAAACTAAACTTTATACTCATCTTTTTCCTATAAATCATGCTTTAATCTATAAATATTTTATCCAAAAAAACATAGATTACTTTTTTTTCACCTGTATAAATTATATATAGAATTTAGTTTTTGATTTTTAATTTAGATGGAAAAAACAACACTTAGGCAACAATTGAGTAAATCTTTATTAGGTTTTTTATATACTCCCCAACTGAGAGGTTTGGAACAAGGAAAAATTTGTTTTATTATTCATCCACTTCAATAATTTCATGACCGTATGAATTATCAATAGAGCATAACCATACACCATCTTCATCCTTATTAAAAATGTAAGTAGCTTTACGAGTTACTTCTGACATGTTTGGAGAAGATATTACTGTATTTGCTAGCACTAAAGCTGTATTCCCACTTTCAAGTACCTCAATCCCTTTTTGACTAACATGTAAACCATTTCTAAAATAAACTGCGATGGCTTCAAATGCTTTTCTAATAGCATCTTTACCTACAGCATTTTTTCCTGGTTCAACAACTAGCACTGCATCATCAGTATATATGTCAAGAAGAGTATCAAAATCTTCTTCAACAATTGCTCTATCTGCTTTTTCAATCTGTTTAATTACTGCATGCTGTTTCAAAATTTACCCCTTTAATATGTTAAAACCTTCACTCAACAATGGAGATTCAAAATATTGTGTGACATGATTAAATACATCTTCATTGTCAAACTGTGCTCTATGTGGTTGTTCCTTTCTTCGTTTAGCAATATTAGCTAAACATTGTTCATCGCTTAAATCAATAAAAATAAGCTCATGATCACATTTAATCTCATTAAACAGTTGATTAAACCATTCTCTTTGCTTTTTTGTATTTGCAGGAAAATCCATAACTACATTTGTACCCGTATTTAAAATTAATTGCACATGCAATTTTATAAAAGGCTTTATAAGTGCAGAAAACTTTATGAAGTCATCAAAAGAGCTTATTTGATTAGGATAATGGGCTGCAAGCCAATCATCTTCTGACAAAAGTACTGCATTCTTTTCAATTGATATAATTTTTGATTTTGTGCTTTTTCCAGATCCCATCTTCCCACAAAAAAAAGTAAGCGTTCCTTTTTGCATCATAATATTCCTTTTTGTATAACTATTAATTCAACATGAATTATATACAAATTAGCCTGATAATTAATAACTAAACCGACATATACTTCCTAATAATCTCATCACTAAGTTGCCCTATTTCCCCATTTGCAACTACACTTCCCCTATCAATTACATAAAAATCATCGCCGTGTCTTCTAGCAAATGGTAGTTTTTGCTCTACTAGCAATACTGTGATTTGTTCTTCACGTGTAAGATAATCTATTACTTCTCCAATTTGAGCTACGATATTTGGTTGGATTCCTTCACTTGGTTCATCTAGGATTAAAAAATTTGGGTCGATACATAAAGCTCTGCCTATTGCCAATTGTTGTTGTTGTCCTCCACTTAAATCTCCACCTTTTCTATTTGCCATATCTTTTAAAACTGGGAAAAGCTCGTAGATTTTATCTGGAATTTTTGTGATTTTATTTCTATTTGACATCACTCCAATTTCAAGATTTTCTTTAACTGTTAGTTGTGAAAAAATCTCTCTTCCTTGGGGAACATAACCTATTGCAATTCCTGCTCTTTGATAGTCTGAAAGTTTTGAAATATCATTTCCCTCATAGATTAGTTTTCCATCTTTGATAGGAAGTAATCCCATGATTACTTTACTAATAGTTGTTTTGCCAACTCCATTTCTTCCCATTAAACAAGTGCATCTTCCTTTTTTTATCTCTAAATCTAAATCCCACAAAGTGTGACTTTGTCCGTAATATTGGTTTATTTTTTCTAGTTTTAACATTTTATTCTCCTAGATATACTTTTCGCACTTTTTCATTGTTTTGTATTGCGTCCATTGAACCCTCAGCCAAAACTGAACCCTCATGTAAAACTGTCACTTTTTTTGCGATACTTCTTATAAATTCCATATCATGTTCTACCACTACAACTGCATTATCTTTTGCTAAACTTGTCAAAATCTCTGCTGTTTTTTCCACTTCTTGAGGAGTCATACCTGCAACTGGTTCATCTACAAGAAGAAGTTTTGGCTCTTGCATGATTAACATTCCAATTTCTAGCCATTGTTTTTGACCATGTGATAAAATCCCTGCTTCTTGTTTATAAAGCTCTTTTAGACCAATTAGTTTCATGGTTTCTTCGATTTTGTCTTTTTGCTCGCTACTTAACTTTGAAAAAAGTGTTTTGAAAAATCTTTTATCATCTTTCATGGCAAGTTCTAGGTTTTCAAAAACTGTGTGATTTTGAAAAACTGTTGGTTTTTGAAACTTTCTTCCTATTCCAATTTGGGCAATTGCTGGTTCATCCATGCTTAATAAATCAACTGAATGTCCAAAAATCACAGTTCCTGAATCTGGTCTTGTTTTTCCAGTTACCACATCCATCATTGTAGATTTTCCAGCTCCATTTGCTCCAATAACACATCTTAATTCACCATAATCAATAGAAAAACTAAGATTATTTAAAGCCTTAAATCCATCAAAACTAACACTTACACCATCAACAAGAAGTATTCTGCTTCCAATTTTAAGCTCACCAATATCAGTTTCATTATCTCTTCTTAATCTTTCCATTTTTAAGCCTTTTTCATCTTGATTTTACTAATAAGCCCAACAACACCTGTTGGAAGATATAAAGTCACTACTACAAACAATCCACCCAAAGCATACAACCAAACTTCAGGAAGTGCAGAAGTAAAATATGTACTTGCAAAACTAACAATCATAGCTCCAATAATCGCTCCATACAGAGTTCCTCGTCCTCCAATAGCTACCCAAATTACTAACTCAATAGAAAATAAAGGACTAAATACATTTGGATTAATGATTGCAACTTGTGGCACATATAAAGCTCCTGCAATTCCTGCTAAAACAGCTGAAACCACAAAAATAAAAAGCTTATATTGCTCAACTTTGTAACCCAAAAATCTAACCCTACTTTCAGCATCTCTTATAGAGATTACAACTCGTCCAAGTCTTGAATTTATGATAAATCTGCAAACCAAATATCCTAAAACCAAAGCAAAAAAAGTGATTATCAATAAAGCAACCCTTGTTGTATCTGCTGATAAATCAAAGCCTAAAATATCTTTGAAATCTGTCAAACCATTGTTTCCACCAAAACCCATATCATTTCTAAAAAATGCCAACATAAGTGCATAAGTCAAAGCTTGAGTTATAATAGATAAATAAACTCCCGTCACCCTACTTCTAAAAGCAAACCAACCAAATACAAAAGCCAAAATAGCTGGAACTATCATTACCATCAAAATTGCAAATACTGGATTATCAAATCCAAGCCAAAACCAAGGAAGCTCTTTTAGATTCATAAATACCATAAAATCAGGAAGTTCGGCATTTCCATAAACTCCTCTATCGCCAATTTGACGCATCAAATACATGGCAAAGGCATATCCACCAAGGGCAAAAAATGCCCCATGACCTAAACTTAAAATCCCTAAATATCCCCAAACTAAATCAAGTGCCAATGCCAAAAGTGCAAAAGCTAAATATTTTCCCAAAATCGTAACTGTAAAAGTCGAGATATGAAAAATCGAGCTTTCAGGAATAAACAAATTACAAAAAGCAACCACAAACACCACAACTGATAAAGATGATAAAACTATTTTTCCACCTTTGTCATTTTCTAAGATTCTTAAAATTATTGATTTATTTTCCATTTTTTAATCCTGTGCATCTCGACCTTTTTGAGGGAATAATCCTCTAGGTCTTTTTTGTATAAATAAGATAATAAATACCAATATGATAACTTTTGCCAAAATCGCACCTGCAAGTGGCTCGATAAATTTGTTTATTTCCCCAAGTGTAAATGAAGCGATTAAAGTTCCCCATAGATTTCCAACTCCACCAAAAACAACAACCATAAATGAATCAACTATATAAGCTTGTCCAAGATTTGGTCCCACATTTGTAAGCTGAGATAAAGCAACTCCTGCAACTCCAGCGATTCCTGAACCAATTCCAAAAGTGATTGCATCAATTTTGCTTGATTGAATTCCCATAGCTCTTGCTATTGGTCTATTTTGTGAAACAGCTCGAACTTTTAGTCCTAAGCTTGTTTTTTTCATCACATATAAAATAGCAAAAAAGACAATAAAAGCAAAAATCACAACATATAATCTATTGTAAGTTAATGATAAAGCTCCATTTATTTCCAAAGCTCCACTCATCCAAGATGGTGTTTTTACCTCTTGATTTAGTGGAGAGAATATTGTTCTCACCACTTGTTGTAAAATCAAACTTATTCCAAAAGTTGCTAATAGTGTTTCTAGTGGTCTTCCATAAAGGTGACGAATTACTAATCTTTCTATAGCAATTCCTACTAAGCCACTTACTATAAATGCAGCAGGAATTGCAATAATTACCGAATATTCAATCAAATTTGGCATTAATTGTTGAATAGTATAAGTTGTATATGCTCCAATCATTATTAATTCACCATGAGCCATATTTATTACTTTCATAACCCCAAAAGTAATGGCTAAACCAATAGCAGCTAAAAGTAAAACCGAACCTTGTGAAAGTCCAAAAAATGCAGTTTCAATAAATGAATAAAGAGTTTTACTAAATTCGATTTCACCTAGTGCATTTTTAACAGCAAGTTTTACTTTTTCATCACTTGAATCACTTAGACTATTTAGAGTTTCTAAAGATTTAGAAGACAAAAAACCACCAAGTTCACTTATTGCATCGAGTTGCTCTTGACCTGTTAAAAACTTTGCTTTTAAGTTTGCATTTGCCTCAAGTAAAAGTTCTTTTATTGAAGATTTTTTTTCACTTTTTAAAGCCTCTAAAATAATCTCTTTATCTTGAACTTCTAGATTTTCCAAAATATTTTTTGCAGCATTTAATCTTTTGTTTTCATCTTTTGCGAAAAGATTTATTTTTGCTAAGCTTGATTTTATAACACTTCTTAATTTATTATTTATCTTTATTTTTGAATAATCATTTTCATTTACATTTTGAATAGAATTATTTGTAAATAAAGATTTTAAACTATTATCTTTTTCTAAAAGTAAAATTTCATTAGTTTGATTTTGAAAATATAAATTTCCTAAAAGCATACTTTGTAATAAAATCTCTAATTTTTCTTCATCTTTATAATTTATTATTAACTCATTTAAAACTTCTTCTTTTACTTTGAAACTATTGTCTGATAATTTGCTAGATAACTCCTCAAAAGTTGAAGAGTATGAAAATGAGAAAATCAATAAATTAAGGAGTATTATTTTTAAAATATTCATCTGTTATTTCCTTAAAAGAAATATGGAAGAAGAGTTCTTCCATATTTTAGTTTTTATTTAGTACCTACACATTTTTTAGTAACTGTGTTGTATGAACCACAATTAACTGGTTTTGTCCAATCAGCGATTAAATCTTTGCTTCCTGGTAAGAAATCAGACCAAGCATCACCTTCGATTTCTTTTGTAGAAGAAACTGTTTCAAATTGTCCATCTTCTTGAATCTCACCAATTAGAACTGGTTTTGTAATGTGGTGATTTTTAAGCATAGTTGCAGTTCCACCTGTTAAGTTTGGAACACTTAAACCAATAATTGCATCACTAACTTTGTTTACATCTGTAGTTCCAGCTTTTTCAACAGCTTTTACCCATAGATTAAATCCGATATATGTAGCTTCCATTGGGTCATTTGTAACTCTTTTGTCATCTTTGATAAATGTTTTCCAAGTTTTGATAAAATCTTTATTGATTGGTGTATCAGCACTTTCGAAATAATTCCATGCAGCTAAATGTCCAACTAAAGGTTTTGTATCAATTCCTGAAAGTTCTTCTTCACCAACTGAGAATGCAATAACTGGAATATCTTCAGCTTTTACACCTTGGTTTCCTAACTCTTTATAAAATGGAATATTTGCATCTCCATTGATTGTTGAAACAACTGCTGTTTTAACTCCAGTTGAACCAAATTTTTTAATATCAGATACAATTGATTGCCAATCAGAGTGACCAAATGGCGTATAATTAATCATAATATCTTCTTTTTTAACACCTTTAGAGATTAAATAAGCTTCCAAGATTTTGTTTGTAGTTCTTGGATATACATAGTCAGTTCCTGCTAAAACAAATCTTTTTACACCCATCTCTTTCATCAGATAATCAACAGCTGGAATTGCTTGTTGGTTTGGCGCAGCACCTGTATAAAATACATTTTTGCTTGACTCTTCACCCTCATATTGAACAGGGTAAAATAAAAGTCCATTTAACTCTTCAACAACTGGAAGAACAGATTTTCTTGAAACCGATGTCCAACAACCAAATGTAACATCAACTTTATCTTTTGTAAGAAGTCCTCTCATTTTTTCAGCAAAAAGTGGCCAGTTTGAAGCTGGGTCAACAACCACAGGTTCAATTTTTTTACCTAAGATTCCACCTTTTTTATTTTGCTCATCAATTAACATTAAAACTGTATCTTTTAATGTTGTTTCAGAAATAGCCATAGTTCCAGATAAAGAGTGTAAAACCCCAACTTTAATTGTATCAGCAGCATGAACTAACATTCCACCAAGTAACGCAGAAGTAACAATTGCTTTTGCAAATAATCTTTTCATAAAATCTCCTTTTAGTTTAAGTCCTTTTGACTTCTAAGAGAAGTATAAAATAGAAGTGTTGTTTAAGTGTTGCTTTTAGTGTTAGTTGGGAATGGTTGGTGTATAGATTTTAGACAGAGGGAGTTTTTTATAATTTTAACAAAAAATATTTATTTTCAGCGTTATTATATTATTATTTACGTCTATTAACTCTCAAAGGAACAGTGTGCAATTTTTAAAAAAACTATTTGGAATAAAAAATAAAAAGGAACCAATTATTGTTCAAGATGAAAAAGAGAATGATAATGATGAAAAGATTAGCTTTTTTGATGAAATGGGAAAAGAATATTATGTAACTAAAAGGGTATGGATTAAAGATATTTTAATCCCTAATTTAGAAAAAAATTATGATAATCCTGATGAACTATATACATTAATTATTACAGCATTAAATGATGGACTTCATGAATTCGTTGTTGATGCCAGTTACAAATTATATGAAATTGATAAAGAAAGAGAAAGAGCTGGATGTATTTATGCAATTGTACTAATGAAAAATAAAAGATTAGATGAGGCTAAATTAGTATTAGAAAAAACTATACAAGAAATTGGAAAAACTGGAGTATTACTTACAAATCTAGCAAAAGTATATGCCGATTGGAATGATTTTGAGATGGTAGAAAAAATATTATTTGAGGGATTAGAATTAGATCCAAATCAAAATAATGGAATGGATTGGTATCTTTCTTTGCACAAAGGAAAAGATGGAGAAGAAGGTTATCATAAGGCTTTAATAAAATTAAGTAAAATTAAAGATGCATGGAGACCATTACTTTATCTTGCAGATATATCACTTAAGAATAAAGATATTAATACGGCAATGTCATATTATAAAAAAATACTATCAATTAATCCTAATCCTCCATCTGATTGTTTAATACATATAAGTAGTTCACTTGGACTCAATAATTACATTGAGGAATTAATAACATTTATTGAACCTATATTTAATGAGAATATTCGTGAATTTGGACTAGGAAACAACCTAATAAAAGCATACATAGATTCAAAAGAGTATGAAAAAGCAAATATTATAATAGAAAAATATTTTGCACTAAATAATCCAACAATAAGAAAAAGCTTATCTTATTGGAAAAATGAACTAGAATCATTAACTAAAAAAAAAACAATATATAATTCAGAATCACCAATTAGTCATTTTAGCTTAGATAAACCAATATGGTCATACAACATACCAATAGAAAATGAAATTATACACATGAAAAAAGAAAATGATTTAAAGCTTTTTGTATTTAGTGCAAATGTTTCTATAAATAACGAGGAAGGTCATCATGATGAAAATATCATGATAAAAATTGGAAGATTAAGTAGAGGGATAGCTTTAACTATTTGTGATAAAATAAATCTTTCAACAGATATAAAAGCTATAACAATTATTCCAATGCTAAATAATGGATTTGCTCTTTTTTCAGAAAAATATAGTAAAGAAACAATCAATGGATTTTTAAAAATACACCCATCTGATATTGCTATATTTCCTCATCTATCTATAAAAAATGATTTATGGATTATAGAATTATTTATCTACAACTATAACTCTGATGAAGATTCAAAAGTGATTTCAAAAGAGTTTAATGAGAATAATCAATCAGCTAAACTGAAAGAATTAAATACTGAATTATTTAACTTTATAAAAAATGAATATTCTGTAAATATAATTGAACCTTTATTTAACACAGAAATAGTAAGTAATATATTTAGTGATTATATTTATGCTAGTGAAAGTAATTTAGCATTGTTGATGGCTTCAAATATTGAAAATACAGATAATTTTTTATACGGAGAACGAAATATTCTTGATAATATACTTTACTTTACATTATTAGAAGAAAGAACTCTTATACAAGTATTAATGTTTTTATCTGCATTAGCAAATAATAAAAAATACAATTCAAATATATATAAAGAATATGAAAAAAAAGCAAATAAACTTATAAAAGATTCTAATTTTAAAGAAGAAATACAATTGATATTAAACAATATTATACATAGTATTTATAACTAGTATCAACTTTTCTTCGTTCCCAATTTCTATCTGAATTGGGAATGAATACTTTAATACCAATAAATAAAATTCCTCTATTCTAAGCTCTAAATTTATTATTTTTGAAATCAAGAATAAATAACAATCTGCAATATTTTTAAAGCAAAACTAATTTTTTTGATAAAGTTATAAAATAACTTTTCAAAGGTGATTTTATGGATAATATTTCAAATATTGTACTTTACAATGATGGAGAATTAGAACTAAAAGTTTCTGTAAATGAAGAAACAATTTGGCTTACTCAAAAGCAACTGTCGGAGCTTTTTGGTGTAACCAAACAAAATATAAGTTTGCATATAAACAATATTTTTAAAGATAAAGAACTTAATACAAATTCAACTGTCAAGTTTTTCTTGATAGTTCAAAAAGAAGGAAATAGAGAGATTCAAAGAAATATTGAACACTATAATCTTGATATGATTATATCAATAGGATATAGAGTAAACTCAATTACAGCTACAAAATTCCGTCAATGGGCAACATCTATTTTAAAAAATTACATTAAAAATGGCTATGTAATAAATGCAGATAAAATCACTAATGAAAGATTTGTAAATTTAGAAAATGATGTAAATATTTTAAAATCTCAAATGAATGATGTCAAATCACTTATAAGAAACAATACTTTAGAAACAACTCAAGGCATTTTCTTTGATGGTCAAATTTATGACTCTTATAGTTTTATTTCTGATTTATTAAGAAGTGCAAAAAATGAAATTATTCTAATAGATAACTATATAGATGATACAGTTTTAACTCTATTTTCAAAAATACCTAATATAAAAGTAACTATTTATACAAATATTATTTCTAAACAACTCAAACTTGATTTTGAAAAATACTCAAAACAATACAATAATATCACGCTAAAAACATTCAAAGATTCTCATGATAGATTTTTAATTTTAGATAAAAAAGAGATTTATCATATTGGAGCTAGTTTGAAGGATTTGGGTAAAAAATGGTTTGCTTTTTCTAAGATAAATTTGGAAATATCAGAGTTATTAGAAAAACTAAAATAACAATAGAAATAATGTTTTAAAAAGTATGGTAAAATATGGTAAAGGAGTTATTATGACAAGAAAAATGACTATTACTTTAGAAGACGAACTACTTACAAATCTTGATGAAGTTGCCCAAAAAAGTGGAAAAAAGAAAACTCAAATTATAAGAGAAGCCTTAACAAATTACCTAAATATCTCTTCAAAAAATGATAAAAAAAAGCAATGGGAAAAAGAGAATAAGGAAGCAATAGAATCTTATAATAAAAAAATAGATGAAGATGGGCTTATTTTAAAACATAGTAGGATATTTTAATGGCTCAATTTGATGTATATAAAAATGAAAATGAACTTACAAATGAAAAAGTTCCTTATCTTTTGGATATTCAAAATGATATTTTAGATTCTATAAACACAAGAGTTGTAATTCCACTTGTAAAAGATAAAAATGATTTCAAAGGTTTGACAAAAGAGTTTGTTATAGAAAATCAAAAGGTTTATTTGACAACTTCTCAAATGGGTGCAGTTCATAAAAATGAGTTGAAGAATAAAGTTACATCTTTAGATAATCAAAAAGAAGAGATTAAAAACTCTATTGATTTTTTGATTTATGGATTTTAAAAACAAAAAGGAAAAAACAAATGATAAAAACACCATTTTTAGCAGTTGATGGAATAATAAAACTATATGATGAAAATGAAAATTTTAGAGGTATTGTTTTAATTGAAAGACTAAACAGACCTCTTGGTATGGCAATTCCTGGTGGATTTGTTGACATTGGTGAAACTGTTGAAAATGCAGTTGTTCGAGAAATGAAAGAGGAAACTTCACTTGATGTTACAATTGAGTCACTTCTTGGAGTTTATTCAGACCCCGCAAGAGATGAAAGATTTCATACAGCATCTATTGTTTATGTTTGTAAAGCTTATGGAGAACCTCTTGCTCAAGATGATGCAAAAGAGGTTTATGTATATAAAAAAGATGAAATTCCACTTGAGAAATTGGTTTTTGACCATAAGAAAATTATTTTGGATTTTTTAGAAAACGAATAATATAATCTATTTTTATTTAAGGATTTTTAGATGGCTAATATTAAAAATTTTATAAAAGTAATCCTATGTATTGGATTTGTAGTACAAATACTAAATGCTGGTATATTAAGAGATTTTATAACAGAAAATGAAAGCGAAGAAAAAGATGCAATAATCAATCAAGATGTTCGTTTACTTTCTAATATTTCCTATGGAAACCAAAATAAAGAGAAATTTGACGTTTATCTACCAATTCATACAACAACAAATGCACCTATTATTTTTATGGTGCATGGTGGAGCTTGGATGTTTGGAGATAAAAAAAATCAAAGTGTAGTTGAAAATAAAGTCAATTATTGGGTAAAAGAACGTGGATATATTTTAGTTTCTATTAATTACCCAATGTTATCATCAACACCTGTAAGTAATCAATTAACAGAAGTTGCCAAAGCCTTAGGTGTGATTCAATCAAAATGCGCATCATGGGGTGGAGATAAAAATAGAGTAATTTTAATGGGACATTCAGCAGGAGCACATTTAATTGCGATGATTGCTTCATCTTCATCATTATATTCACAATATGGAATTATTCAACCAATTGCTGCTATTTTTCTAGATAGTGCAGTGATGGATACTCCTACATTGATGAATGAAAAACATCTTCGTTTATATGATCGTGCATTTGGAGATAATAAAGAGTATTGGCAAAGTCTCTCACCTCTTCACCAACTAACAAACAAACGAATGCCTTTACTTGCTGTTTGCTCAACAAAAAGAGATGAAGCTTGCCCTCAATCTAAAAGTTTTTTAGATAAAGCAAAAAGTTTTGGAACTCAAACACTTCTAGTTCCAGAAGCAATGAGTCACAAAGATATTAATTTATTATTGGGAAAAGAGCCTACATATAGCAAAATTATAGATGATTTTTTAAAATCTGTGTTGAAATAAAATATATTTTATTTACACTTCTCATGCAAATCTTTTAACTCCAAATTCAAAGCATTTGAAGAGATATAAACTTCCCATAATGAAATACATAAAGACAAACACATTGTAAGTAAACTTAATCCAAATATCTTTTTACCTATGTCATGAAATCCTAGAAAAAGAGAAAACATTGAGATTGTACACATTAGCATTGAAACTACTCCAAAAAATTGCATCCATTTTGTAAGTTCCAATCTTTTTTTTAAGTTATCGATTTGTCCTGCAAGTTCTTGTCCACCATGTTCTCGTGCTTGATGACTGATTGAGCGAATAAGTTGTCCAGTTGTTAAAAAACGATTTGTATATGCTAAAAGAAGTAGTGAAATAGCTGGGAATAATAGTGCAGGTGTTGAAATTTCTATTTCCATATAAGGCCTTTAATAATTTTAGGCATTGTAACAAAAAAAGAGGAAAAGGGAAGAAAGAACTTCTATTTTTTTCCTTTATTATTTAAAAAATCCAAAAGTTTTTAATACAGTTCTTGTTCCACCAGCAGCAATTGTTTGTTCTGCTCTAAAAGTTAAATCAGAAATGTCTTTTAATAATACATCAAAAAGTTCATCATAGCTATATTTTGGATAATCACTTTGAAGTGCAATTTTATTGTAATCTGTATCAGTTATTCCTTTTTTAGTCCAATCTTTTAGTGAATCATGGGAAACAGAATATGCAAAATTAAAAAGTCTATTATCACTCTCTTTTGCATTTAAAACTACACCTTTTATTGCATAATTATTTAAAGTAGTTATAAATTCATCATCTAAGTTATCTGAATCTATAACTAAAGGTAAATCTTCTACCAAGTTTAACTCATCTGGTTTTGTGATTCTCATAGCTACACAGTTTTTATCTTTTTGATTTTTAAATTCAAGTGGAAGTGTGTATTTAAATCTTTCAAACTCTTCACATAACTCTTGAGTTTTTTCTAAATCCTCTTTGCTTCTTGGATTTATTATAAAATACTCTACTCTTGTATCTTCAATTAATTCTGCAAAGTTATCTAAAAACTCTTCATCTATTCCTGCTAACTCAATATTCATATCTAAAACCATCTGTTTCCTTTTTCTATTTAACGGTGAATTAAACTTGCAAGAAAAATTCCCTCTAGAAAAAAGTGTTTGTTTTAGTCTTTTATTTTTTGATTAATTTTAAAGTTTGTGATATTTGGACTCATTATTTATCAAATTATTCTAAAGGACCTAATTTACCACCAATTTTTGCAAAATGTATCAGTGTTCCTACATCTAAAGCTCTATCAGCTATTTTTTCACTTTTTCTTAGTGCTCTTAATATTTTAGTAAATTTACCAAAATCATCAATATTTGGAGCTTTTTTATAAATACTATCTTGTAAAAGTTCATAATATTCATCAGTTTTATTTTCTGAAATAACAATTTGATTAAAAAATTCTTGTATCTCATCATTAGAAGTGCTTTTTATCATTTTTACAACATTAGATAAACACTCAATTGTTGATTTTTGCATAGGTACTGCAAAATCTTTTACTGTTGTTTCATCTAATTCTGTACAATAATTACTTAAACCTGAAATAAAAGTTCTTGTATTTGAAGAGGCTCTTAGAAGTTCATTTGACATTTTAAAAAAAGATACTGCAAATCGTAAATCTTTTGCTTCTGGTGAATAAAGAGCTAATATTTTAACTATTGAGTTATCAATATCTGTAGTTCTTGCACTCATATTTTTTAGCTTATTTTTTGCATTATCTAATAACTCTTTATTACACTCTTGTAAGCCTGAAAGTATATGTTCATTTGCTTCTAGAATATCCTGTGTAATGGCCAACATCTTAACATTTATTTCGTCTAATTTATCACTATAATCTTTTAACATCACCCAAATCTCCCCGTAATATAATCTTCTGTTTTTTTCTTTTCTGGATTAATAAAAATTTTATCTGTGTCATTAAATTCTACTAAATCACCAAGATACATAAAGGCTGTATAATTACTTATACGACTTGCTTGTTGCATATTGTGTGTAACAATAGCAATACTTACATCTTTTTTTAACTCAACAATTAACTCTTCAATAGCAGCAGTTGAGATTGGGTCAAGGGCAGATGTTGGTTCATCAAAAAGTAAAAGTTCAGGTTTTAGTGCAACTGCTCTTGCAATACATAAACGTTGTTGTTGTCCTCCACTTAAACCCATAGCACTTTTATTCATACGGTCTTTTACTTCACCGAATAAAGCACTTCCTTTTAAAGCCATTTCTACTCGACCTTCTAATTCACTTTTATTTTTAATTCCTGATATTCTTAAACCATAAGCAACATTATCAAAAATACTCATCGGAAATGGTGTTGGTTTTTGAAATATCATACCAACTCGTTGTCTTAATTGAATAAATTCATTCTCTTTTTTTATTTCAAGGATATTTTCCATCTCTTGCTTTTCTTCATTTAAAAGCATTACTTTACCCTCGTATTTATTACCAGGATATAAATCATGAATTCTATTTAAAGCTCTAAGAAGTGTTGACTTTCCGCATCCACTAGGTCCGATTAAAGCAGTGATTGTATTTTTTTTAATTTCTAAATTAATATTATTTAACGATCTAGTTTGTGATGAAGCATAAGTAAAACTAAAATCTTCTATACGCATAATTGGCATTATTCTATCCTTTGTGTCTTGTAATAAATCTTCCAATTAGGTTTATAACTAAAACCAAAATTGTAAGTATAAATGATGCTGCCCAAGCTAAATCTCTACTTGCTTCCGTAGGGTCATTTGCAAGGTTATAAATACTTACCGTCAAAGATGGGTAAGCCTCACTCAAATCTAAACTAAAAAAGTTACTTGTTTCACTTGTAAAAAGTAAAGGTGCAGTTTCACCAATGATTCTTGCAAATGATAAAAGTAAACCTGTCATTATCCCAACTTTTGCAGCTTTGATAATAATATCAAGGATAACTCTATATTTACTTGCACCCAATGCCATTCCTGCTTCTCTTAACTCTTTTGGAACAAGTGATAACATATTATCAGTTGTGTTAATAACAATTGGAATCATCATAACTGCAAGGGCAATACTTCCAGCAAATCCACTTGTTCCTCCCGTTGGAACAACAACAACTGCATAAACGAATGCTCCAATAACAATTGATGGAGCACTCATCATAATATCACTTAGGTCTCTAATTAATCTAACAAACTTACCATTTCCATACTCTTGAAGATAAATTCCAGCTAACATACCAATTGGAATACCAATACAAGAAGCAATTCCAGCAATTATGAATTGACCAATAATTAGATTTCTAAGCCCACCATCAATTAAATCTGTAAAAAATAGTGAAAGATGAAAAGACGAAAGTCCTTTTGCCATTAAAGTTATTAATATCCAAGCTAGAAAGGATAACCCTACTATTGCTGAAAGAGTTGATAATATTAAAATAATTTTATTTGTAAGTAATCTCATTAATTAGCCTTTCTTAAAAAATAGAACTTAGCAATTGATATAACTAAAAAGCTAATTATGAATAATAAAAATGCCAAATAAAATAGTGATGATAAAGCAAGACCTGAAGCTTCACCAAAATTATTTGCCATTGCAACTGGAATTGATACAGTTGGGTCATTTAATTTTTGAGGTAAAACAAATATTGAACCAATTAAAAAAGCAACTGCCATTGTTTCACCTAAAGCTCGACCAAGGGCAAGGATAATTGAACCTATAATTCCTTTTTTTGAATAAGGAAAGATAATATCTTTGATAACTTCAAATTTTGTAGCTCCCAATGCATAAGCTGACTCTTTTAATACATCAGGAGTTGTTCGCATACTATCTCTTGTAATTGCTGCCATAAATGGAAGAATCATAACTCCAAGAACAAGTCCAGCAGTTAGAAGTGATACTTGATAACCTCCAACAATATCTTGAACTATAGGAGCAAAATAAAATAGTCCCCACATACCAAAAATAATACTTGGAATCGCAGCTAGTAATTCAATTGCAATTCCAACCACATTTGAGATATTTTTAGGAGCAATTTCTGCTAAGAATACAGCTATTCCCATAGCAATTGGTAAAGCAAAAGCCATAGCAATCAATGTTGAAAGTAAAGTACCAATAATTGGTACTAAACCACCGTAGATTGTTTTAGTTATTGTGTCATCGTTATCCATAAGTAACTCATCATAAACTATAGGTTTTTCCTTAGCTACTTTTGTAGCATCAGCAGCTCCCTTTTCAACAGGAACATCTTTTCCCCAAGCAGATTCAGTTACAAATCCTAGCCCAAACTCTTTAATAGCAGGTTTTGCAGAATTAAATAAACTAATAAAAATAGCCACCAATACAATTAAAACAAAACTTGCACTAATTAAAGAGAGATTTTTAAAGATTTTTTCCATTCAGATACCAATTCTTTATAAATTTTAAAAAATGTATAAAATACACTTTTAAAAACTTATCTTCTTTCTTAAAAAATAAAAGTAGCTAGGAAAATTCCTAACTACTTTCTTTATCAAAAAGATATTATTTAATACCGTTTGTAGTCCAGTATTGGCTAATTTTAGCAGTTAACGCTTCAGGAAGTGGAACGAATCCTAACTCAGTTGCCAATGCTTGACCATTTTTAAATGACCAGTCATAAAATGCTGTAACTTTTTTGTCCATTTCAATATTTTCTTTTGGTACTAAAATGAATGTTGCAGCAACGATTGGATATGCATCTTTTCCAGCTGGGTCAGCAATTACAGCAAAGAAATCTTTTTTAGGATCAAGATCAGCATTAGCAGCTGCAGCTTGGAAAGATTTTAACTCAGGAGCAATAAATGAACCTTCTTTATTTTCAATAATTGCCATTTGAAGTTGATTGCTTGTAGCATCAGCATAATCAACATAACCAATAGAATAAGGAGTTTGTTTAATAAGAGTTGCAACTCCTGTATTTCCTTTTCCACCAACATGGTGATCACCTGGCCAGTTAAGATCTTTTTTTACACCAAATTGTTCTTTCCAGTCATTTGAAATTTTACTTAAGAAGTAAGTAAAGTTAAATGTAGTTCCTGAACCATCAGCTCTATGAACAAAAGTAATTTTTTCATGTGGAAGTTTTACACCTTTATTTGCAGATGCAATAACATCATTATCCCAATATTCAATATTACCAAGTGCAATACCAGAAATAGCTGCTCTACTTAAATTTAATTTAGGAGTATTTGGTATGTTATAACTCATAGTAATTGCACCAACTACACCTGGAAATTGTAATAATTTGTCTTCTGCTAATTTAGAAGGATCTAAAGGTGCATCAGTACCTGCAAAATCAACAGTTTTTTCAACTGCATCTTTAATACCTGCTGAACTTCCTTTTGAAATATAATCAATCTCAATTCCTGTTGCTTTATGGTAAGCACCAATCCATGATTGATAAACACTAAATGGGAATGATGCCCCACTACCTTTGAAATCTGCAGCAGACACTGATGTACTTAACATAAGCGCAGCTAACGGAGCTAATAAAGCAATTTTTTTCATTTTGAATAACCTTTGTTAATTTGTTCAAGCTAATTGTAAACCCACTTGATTACAAATTGGTTGCACTATTATTTATTAATAAAATGCCTTATTTGCTTAATTTGTATTACTTATTACTATAATAATCGTAATCATATTGTAACTAGCATATGTCACATTATAATTATTATTCAATCATAAGGGATGAAAAAGATATGCTAAAACTCTCAATAAAAAGATTCTCATTTGAAAGACTCTTGATAAAAAGGTCTTCTATTAATATGAAACTTTTAATCTTTCCATTAATTTTTTTAATTATTATTTTAATTTTTGGATTTACAAATAGTTACTTTACTTCAAAGGCAAAACTAGGAGTTGAAACAGCAATTACAATTGATAAGTACATAATAAAAGCTTTACATGCAAGAATTACTGCAAAAGAGTTTTCAAATAATATTGACGAAGATACAGCAGATAAAGTAAAAGATGACTTTAAAAGATTATATACAGATGTGAGTAAACTAAAAGATATAAAATTAGAGTTTATTCAAGAAAATTTCGAATCAATAAATGAAATACTAAAAGATATAAAAGAGTATCAAGATTTATTTGATAAATATTCAAAACAAAAAATATCTAATTCTCGTAATAAAATTTATAAAGATACAAATGAAATTGAAACAATGTTAGGTCAAATGATGGATTCAACACAAGCTATAGAAAGAAGCTTAAATAAAATTCATAATCAATCATTAAAATATAAAGAAGAGGCTTTAGATAATCAAGATAAAGTACTAATAACTCTATCTATAATTTTTATAGTATTATTTAGTTTAATTTCATTTATTATTTCAAGAGTAATCATAAAATCTTTTAACAATTTCAGAAATGGTCTATTGTCATTCTTCTCATACTTAAATAAAGAAAAAGATGAAGTTGAGTTTCTCAATGATAAAAGTAAAGATGAATTTGGTGAAATGTCAAAAGTAGTTAATGGAAGTATTAAATTAATTCAAGAAAATCTACAAAAAGATGAAGCTTTAATTATTGAAACTGTAAAAATTTTAGATAAATTTAAAAATGGTGATTTATCTCAACGAATTAATAAAGATTCAAATAATCCAGCACTTAATGAATTAAAAAGTGTATTTAATAATATGGGTCATGCCCTAGAAGAAAATATCAATAATATTTTACATGTATTAGAAAAATATACAAAACTAGATTATTTAGACAAAGTAGACTCAAACAATTTGGAAGAACATTTATTAAAATTAGCCTTTGGTGTAAATAATTTAGGTGATTCAATTACAGAGATGTTAATTGAAAATAAATCAAATGGATTAACTTTAGATAGAAGTTCTAATATGTTAATTGAAAATGTAAATAAATTAAATATAAACTCAAATAAAGCAGCTGTATCTTTAGAAGAGACTTCTGCTTCTTTAGAACAAATTACCTCAAATATAAGAAACAACACGCAAAATATTGAAAAAATGGCAAGTTATTCAAACAGTGTAACAATATCTGCAAATGAAGGTGAGAAACTAGCAAATCAAACAACTCTTGCTATGGAAGAGATAAATGAACAAGTTAATTCTATAAATGAAGCTATAACTGTAATTGACCAAATTTCATTTCAAACAAATATTCTAAGTCTAAATGCAGCTGTTGAAGCAGCAACTGCTGGCGAAGCAGGCAAAGGTTTTGCAGTAGTTGCAGCAGAAGTTCGAAATCTTGCAAATAGAAGTGCTGATGCAGCTCGAGAGATAAAAACAATAGTTGAAAATGCAAGAAAAAAAGCCGATGATGGAAAACAAATTGCCAATAATATGATAAAAGGATATAAAGAATTAAATGAAAATATCCAACAAACAATAAATCTAATTTCAAATATTGAGATTTCAAGCAAAGAGCAACTTAGTGGAATAGAACAAATAAATGATGCAGTTACAGAATTAGACCAACAAACTCAACAATATGCAAGTGTTGCTTCTCAAACCCATGATGTTTCAATAATAACTGATAGAATTGCAAAATTAGTTGTTACAAATGCTAATAACAAAGAATTCCATGGGAAAGATGATGTTAAAGCTAAAAAGATAAAAAATATTTAAACTACAAAAACAATAAGAGAATGTTGAATTAAACTAAATTCAACAATTTCTCATATTTAAACTCATTTATCAAACTTTTAATATACATCTCTAAATCAAAAGATACCTGATAATCTTTTAAAAGTTCAAAAATAGCTTCATTATCCATGAGAAGAGCTTTTTCATTTAGTTTTTCAAAAAACTCTTTTGGAAGATTTTTTAACTCCTTTGATAAATCAATTTTTTTCTCTTCTTTTTCTTCATATTCAAACTCAATATTTAGATATTTTTTTAGTATTAATAAAATATCTTTCTCTTCAACTGGTTTTGGTAAAAAATCATTTGCACCAGCATTTATTGCTTCATTTTTGTCCTCTTCAAAAACATTTGCAGAAAGTGCAATGATTGGAATATGAGAATTATTCTCTTTTTTTCTAATGATTTTCATAGTTTCTAAACCATCAAGCTCTTCCATCAAAATATCCATAAAAATCAAATCTATTTTTTCATCTTGATTATCAAAAATTTCAAGGGCAACTAATCCACTATTTGCTTCACGAGTCTTAAATCCATAAAAACTTAAAATCTGAACTATTAAGTCCCTATTCTCTTTTATATCATCAACCACTAAAATTGTTTTTTCATCTTGGGATTTTTTTATTCCAATAATCTCTTTTTCTTGGGATTTTATCTCTAACTCTTCTAGATTTGCTTTTTCATAATTTATACTAAAATAAAACTCACTTCCTTCGTTTATTTTACTTTTTAAATAAATAGTTCCGCCCATTAAAGTGATTAACTCTTTTGTAATTGCAAGACCTAAACCTGTTCCTTGTTGGCTGTAATTGTCAAGTTTTACTTGCTCAAATGGTTTAAAAACTTTCTCTTGATTTTTTATATCAATACCAATTCCCGTATCTTTTACTTCAAAAAATAGCTTGTTATTTAAAGCATAAATATATAAAGAAAGTTCTCCTTCATTTGTGAACTTCAAAGAGTTTCCTAATAAATTTATAAGAATTTGTCGAAGCCTTTGTTCATCTGCTTTTATGAAATTTGGTAAATTATTTGCTAAATTTATATTAAACTTTAAATTTTTTCCTTCACATCTAAAAGCAAAAGTATCTTCTATCTCTTTTATTAAGCCAAAAAAATCAAAGTTTTTTGAGTAAATCTCAATTTTTCCTGCTTCTATTTTAGAAAGTTCTAAAATCTCATTTATGATATTTAAAAGATGTTCACCACTTTTTTTGATGATATTTAGATTATCTTTTTCTTGAATTGTTGCGTTCATTGATTTTTTTAGAATATTTGCAAAACCTAAAATTGCATTTAATGGAGTTCGTAACTCATGGCTCATTCGAGCAAGGAAAATTGATTTTGCTTTATTCGCATTTTTTGCATCTTCAATTGCAAGTTTTAGTTGCTGTTCACCACTTATTAGCTTTTCTGTATTTTCTTTAAAAATCTCAACAGCTCCAATCATATCGCCCATTTCATCATCAAATTTATTCTTTTCAAGTTCAATATCCATATTATTTTGAGAAAGTTTTAGCATTACTTTTCGCAAAAAATCAATTGGATAAATAATTCTAAAAAGAATAATAAAAAATGACATCAAAAATAAAATTATAGAGAGTAATACAATCACATTTACAGTAAATTCTTGTTCTTTTAGACTCTGTTTTGCTTCAATAACTTTTTGTTTTGTTCTATTTTCAAAGGCTTTATAAAATCTATCAAGGGGTTCCATGATTCTGATTTTTGCCAAATGATAAGCACTTGAATGCATAAGTTCTCTTGCCATTGCAAAATCTGGCTCACCTTTTATTGTATAGTTTCCATCTCTGTCTTGGAAAATTCCTTTTATTGCATTCATAGCTTTGTGTTCAAGATTTGTTAAATCATCAGACTCATTTTGTGAAGTAAAAAGTAGATTCAACTCTGATTCTGGGAAATTTGCTTGAATCATCAATTCTCTAAGAGGTATTTTCTCTCCATCAAGTAAAGGTTGATTATTGTCTTTTAGGGTTAGAAAATCCCAAAAAATCCCATTGTATCTTTTAGGTCTTGGAAGCTCTCCATTTCGTATAGCTAAAACAGTTTTATACTGTTCTTCAAATAAAGGATTCCCAGTTATTACATAAGTTCGTGCCATTCTTGTTAAATCATCACTACTTTGTCTCAGTTCATCGGCAAGTATGAGTGATTTATACTGCATATTGTATGCATCGTCAAGTTTTATTGTGGCTTTTTGGTATTTGTTTATGACAACGGCAACGCTAATAAAGGAAACTGTATTTAAAATAAACAGTAACATAAAAAGTTTCTTTAATTTCAAACTAAATCCTAATTAATTTTTATCTATAATCTTAACAAACTACATTATGTAAAAAGAATAACTATATGGATAAAAAGTACACAATACTAATAATAGATGATAAAACTGAGAATCTGCACTACTTAAACACCCTTTTAAAAGAGGAAGATTATTTAGTTCGAGCAACTACGGATTCAAGTTTTGCTCTAAGTTCTTCAAAACTAAATCCGCCACATCTAATACTTTTGGATATAAAAATGCCAAATCTTGATGGATTTGAAGTATGTAAACTATTGAAGAAAGAAGAAAATTTAAAAGATATTCCTATTATTTTTATTAGTGCCTTGGATGATATTCAAAGTAAAGTAAAAGCCTTTGAAGAAGGTGGCGTTGATTATATTACTAAACCCTTTGAAAAAGAGGAAGTAAAAGCACGAATAAAAACCCAATTAAATATCTTTGAGAGTAAAAGAACTATTTCAAAACTTTTGGAACAACAAGATTTTTTCCTAAAAAAAATCATCCATGAAATGAATACACCACTTAGTATCATAAGTTTAAATATTGATAATTTAGAATCAAACTTAGGACATAAAGAGGAGTTTGAAACAATAAAAGCTTCTGCAAAATCACTATCTTCAATCTACAATGATTTATATTATCTAAGTAAAAAAGAGAAAAGAGTTTCTCAAATGTCACATATTAATTTGATGCGATTTTTATCTTCAAGATTGGCTTTTTTTGATGAAATGGCAAATGTAAAAAATATTGATATGAGTTTAGATATTCATGAAGAGTTTGATATTTTTATGGATTCTTATGAATTAGAAAGAGTTATTGATAACACCCTTTCAAATGCTATAAAATACTCTTTTGAAGACTCAAATATAGATATTATTTTAGAAAAAAAAGAAGATATTTATAAACTTGAAATAAAAAATGAAGGAATACAAATCGCTGATACAAAAGCGATTTTTAATGCCTATTATCAACAAAAAGATAAAAATGTAGGTTTTGGATTAGGATTAAATATCGTAAAAGAGATTTGCGATAAATATGAAATAGAAATCCTTGTAACTTCACAAAACAACCAAACATCATTTACCTATATTTTTCCAAAAAATCTAATTTACAAGGAGAATAGATGAAAATATTTTTACTTGAAGATGATTTTGCATTAAATAAAATCATAAAACTCTCTTTACAAAATAGAGGTTTTTTTGTGGATAGTTTCACCGATGGTTATAAAGCTGTTGATGCTATATTAAATAGCAAACATGATTTATATATTTTAGATTTAAATGTTTTAGGATTTGATGGACATAAAGTTTTAGAGTTCATTAGAAAAGATGATTTAAATGTCCCAATTATTATGATAAGTGCAGAAATTGACATAGAAAATATTAAAAAATCATACACTTTAGGATGTAACGATTATATTAAAAAACCCTTTGATTTTGAAGAGTTGTTTTTACGAATCCAATACCATTTAAGTCACATAAAAAAAGATGAAAATAGTGACTTTTTAATAGATTTGGGTTATGACTTCTCTTTTAATCTGCTAGAGCAAACTTTATATAAATCAAACCATGAAATAGAACTAACAAGTAAAGAAAAACTACTTTTAAGCCTTCTTGTAAAAAATATAAATAACACAGTTACAAATGAGATGATTCACGAATATGTTTGGGATAGCAAAGAGATGGAAGCTGTAAGTATGAGAACAATAGTTCATAAATTAAAGAAAAAACTAAAAAATGGAATGATTTTAAATTTAAGGGGCGTTGGCTATAAATTAATTAAATAGCCAACAAAAGTAATTACTTGATACTTCCAAGTTTATGAATATTTGAAAGTGAAATTAAATGAGCTGTGATTAAAGCATAAGCATTTTTTGCACAAATATCATCTTTTTTCTTTTTACTTAAATGTTTTAATTTCTCTTCATTTACAACAAAAAAGCCATTTAAACTAAATTTTTCATTTTTACTATTAACAACATTTGCAACTTTTTCTTCTAATAATTCCCACTCTTCTAACTGTTTTATAAACTCAGAAGTTGATAAAGTATCGCTATAAAATTGATTTAAAAAACCTAAAACACCATTTAAAAACTCACTATTATTCCCATTTTCATCGAACAGTTTTTTCGAAGTTTCACTCTCAGTTAAAGACTCTTTTTCAACAGCTAATAACAACTCTTTTCTTTCAGTGTTATTTGATAAAATAAATGGATAACTTCTTACAAAAGCTGGAATATAGTGTAACTCTTTCCAAACACCTTTTTCATCTACAAATAAATTTTCATTCTCTTTATAACCTAAAAGAACTGTTGAAAACCATTTTCCATCTTTATCTTTACTAAAAAATATTGGATAATTTTTACAAGCCTCAAAAAATTCAGATATTGCAATAGGTGCATTTATTAGATTTTTTGAATATAAAAAATCAGTAACTTCCAATACACCTTTATTTTTATGTTCAATTTTATTTAATACTTCTAACTTTTTGTACACAGTATTCCTTTTTATTTTTATTTTATTCTAGCTAATAATTAAAAAATCTTTTACAAAAAAGTGTATAAATAAAGATAATTAATATTTTTTATTAACTTTTATATCTTTTGCTTTAACTTCATTTTTACCTACAAACTCTTTTGCATTTGCATCACTTACTATTAATTTTGCAATTTCATCTGTTATTACAGCTACATCGTGTGTTTGACTTGCAACTGCTGCATTTTGTTGTGTTTGTTGGTCAAGTTGTGTTACTGCATCATTTATTTGCTCTATCCCCATTAACTGTTCTTTACTTGACATTTCTATATCTGAAATAAGATTTATTGTTTGAGAAATATTTTGATTTAACTCTTTATATCCCTCTATCATATGATTTGCTATCTCTTTTCCTTCATTCGCTTTTTTTGTTGCATTTTCTACTATAGTTTTTATCTCTTTAGCTGCTTCTGCACTTCTTGAAGCTAGGTTTCTCACTTCAGCTGCAACAACTGCAAATCCTTTACCAGCTTCTCCTGCGGTTGCTGCTTCAACAGCTGCGTTTAGTGAAAGAATATTTGTTTGAAATGCTATTTGATCAATAACAGTTATTGCTTCATTAATTAGATTTACTTGAGTATTTATCTCATCCATTGACTGAGTTGTTTTATTTGCTAGTTTTTCACCATCATTTGCAGATTTTGTTACATTATTTGAATAACTCGCCATTTTTGCTATATTTTGAGTATTATTTCTTATATTTGATGTAATCTCTTCTAAGGCTGCTGCCGTTTCTTCTAAAGATGCAGCTGCTTCATTTGAGCTTAGATTTAATTTATCTACATTTTTTAAAAGAATATCAGAACTTTCATCTAATGTTAGTCCATTTGATTTATTTTCTATTAGCATTTTATTGATTATTTCAGCTAAATTATTTATACCAACTGCAATATTCCCTTTATCTTCAATTCTTCCGCTAAAGTCAAGTTTTGCAAAATTATTTAAAACTTTTATTACTTTATTTATATCTTCACAAACAGAATTTTTAGTTGTTTCTAACATCTCATTAAATGTATCTTTTAACTCTTCAAGATTCTCATTTTCAGTAGATTTTTCTATTCTTTTACTAAATTTCCCATCTTTTACTTCATTTACAACTCTTTTTACATCTTCAATTAAATTATTATCTTGAATAATTAAACTCTCAGTTTTTTTAATATTTTCATTTATCATATTTGCCATTTGACCAAATTCATCTTCAGAATTTACTTTTATCAAATTTGCAGTTTTTGTCTCTTTGTTTAAATATGAGAAAAAATCTAATAATCCATCTTTTATAGTTGTTAAATTTTTATTTAAAACTTTCATACTATAAATTAATACAAGAATAATAATTAACAATACTATCAAACCTGAAATAATAGAAAAATTTCTAATAAAATTTGATTTTTCTAAATACTCTATTTCAGGTACAGTTGCTATAAATGTCCAATAATTCTTTGTTTCACCAAATTCAAAAGGATAAGCATAAGAGTATGAAGATACTCCACTTTTTAAATTTTCTGCAAGATATGAATAATCTTCACCTTTTTTAGTCATTTCTAGTGATTTTAAAATATTCTCATTTGTAGTTAAATCTTTTAAACTTTTTCCTAAATTCTCAGAATTAGCATGACTAATCACTTTTCCATAAGAATCAATAATTGTTCCGTATCCTGTTTCAAATAATTTAATTTCATTAACTTTTTTATTAAATGATTCTAAAGAGAAATCTACTCCTACAGCACCTATAAATTTACCTTGATAATATACAGGAGAAGATACTGTAGTTAAAAGAACTTTTTTTCCATTTATCTCATAATTATATGGTTCAGTAATAGAAACTTGTTTGTTTGTAAATGGACGATTTATCCACTCAGAGTTTAAATCAAAATCCGCAGATGGCTCTATTGTGAAAGAACCATCTGAATTTCTTACAACATAAGGTTGAAATTGACCTTTTTTAGTATAATAATTTTCTTTATCTGTTCCATCATTTTTTTCATAAAATAGTGTTCCATCTTCAAAAGTAAACCAAACACCTAAAATAAATTTATTTTGTTCTAAAAGAGATTTAAAATATTTTATTGTCCCTTCTTTAGATAGTTTTTCATGGTGAGAAATAGTACTTTCATATTTATTTGCAATTGTATTTGAAATAACAATAGCTTTATCTAAAGTATTTCTAATATCTAAAGCATTTTTTTTAGCTAATTCATTTATATAATGTTGAGCATCATCTCTTGAGTTTTCATAAGAATATGAAGTTACGATATATATCATCAAACTAAGAGAAACTATACTTATTGAAACTAAAATCAATAATAACTTTGTTCCAAAATTTAATTTGTTCATTACTGTTCCTTGAATATTTAAATATTGAATTATATAAAAAATAATTCTTTCTTGTAATAAAATAATATCAATTAAATTAAAAAATATAGCTTCTAGATATAGTACTTTTTATACAATTGTATATATATAAACAAAGTATTTAATTTAAACTAGAAATAAAACTGGATAGAATTTGTCTTAATTAAAATTAATCAAAATAAAGGAATAATATGTTTTTAAAAATAATATTAGCTTTTGTACTGGCTTTTAATTGGATAAATGCAAAGGAAAATAAAATGAGTATTTACGATATAAACGTAAAAACAATAGATGGACAAGAGATTTCAATGTCAAAGTACAAAGGAAAAGTTCTTTTAATAGTAAACGTAGCGAGTCGTTGTGGATTTACAGGTCAATACGAAGGATTGGAAAATCTTTTTGAAAAATATAAAAATAATGATTTTATGGTTTTAGGATTTCCCTCAAATCAATTTGCAAATCAAGAACCTGAATCAAATGAAAGAATCAAAGATTTTTGTACAATAAACTTTGGTGTAAACTTTGATATGTTTGCAAAAATAGATGTAAATGGTGAAAATGAATCACCTTTATATACTTTTTTAAAATCAAATCAAAAAGGGATTTTAGGAACTGAAAATATAAAATGGAATTTTACAAAGTTTTTAGTAGATAAAAATGGAACTGTTGTAGATAGATATGGAAGTGCATCAAGTCCTGAATCAATTGAAGATGACATCAAAAAACTTTTAAAATAAGGATAAACAATAGAAAATTTTATAAATAACATCCAAGAAGCAATAGGATACATGACTTCTTGGGAAATGTTAGCTGTATTTTTATCGGTTTCATATCTTATATTAGCAATAAAACAAAGCTTATGGTGTTGGCCTGCTGCATTTATAAGTACTTTGATTTATAGTATTTTATTTTTTGATGCTTCACTTTTAATGGATAGTGCTTTAAATATTTTTTATTTAATAATGGCTGTTTATGGTTGGTATTCATGGAAATATGGAAATATTAAAAATCAAAATATTGAATTAGAAATATCAACCTATGGTTTGACTAAAAACATACAAATTATTTTAGCACTTATTGTTTTATCACTTGTTTTAGGCTACATAATGGCAAATTATACAAGTGCTGATTATGCTTATTTGGATACATTTACAACGGTATTTGCAATATTTACAACTTATACACTTACAAAAAAAGTGTTAGAAAACTGGCTTTATTGGATTGTAATAGATAGCGTTTCAATCTATATTTATATAAATAAAGGGTTTTATTTAACAGCTGTTTTATTTGCTTTATATACTATTTTAGCTTTTGTTGCATACAATAACTGGAAAAAAGAGTACGAAAATCTTGAACTTAGAACTGCTTAGAAGTTACAATATATTTAAAGATGAGTTATTAAACCTTGAGTTATTAAAAAATCAAGGTTTTAATAACATAAGTTATCTTCTAAAAACATCATCAAAATCCTATGTAATAAGAGTTTTCAAATCAAATGAAAGTGTAAATATAAGTCGTAAGTTTGAATATGAAATTCAAAAAAAAGCTTATAAAAAAAATATAGCTTCAAAACCTATATTTTTAAATGAAAACTTTATGATTTATGAGTATGAAAAAGGACTTCATAAAACTGAATTATCAACTTTAGAACTGAAAAACTTAGTTTTAAAAATAAAAAAGTTTCATAAATTTAAAATAGATCAAAAACCTTATAATTTAAAAAAAGATTTACTAAATTATGATAAAAGTTTAGATGATTTTAGAAGTAAAAAACTAATAAAAGAGTCCTTTAGAAACCTATTTTTACTAAAAAGATATAAACAAGATTTAGTACTAACTCACCATGATTTAAATCCTAAAAATATAATATTTAGAAATAACTCTATTAAAATAATTGATTGGGAATATGCTGGATTAAATGATAGATTTTTTGATTTAGCTTCAATTTGTGTGGAGTTTTCATTAAATAAAAAAGATGAAAAATTAATATTACGAAACTATTTTAATCACTATAAAAAAGATCATTTACAAAAATTAAATCATTTTAAAATCGTATATAAAAATCTTTGTACTTTATGGTTTAGATGTTATTGACCACTAAATACTGCTGATTGGAACTCTTCAAATCTTTTTTCTTGGGTACGTAATTTTTCATATAACAAAGTATTTTGTTTTTTTAACTGATATAACTCTAAAAGATATTTTTGAGTAGTAGCAACACTTTCATCAATATTTTTTTGTAAAGTTTTAGATAAATCTATGTAAAATTCATTCTCTTTCTTTAAATCTTTATTAACTTTAAAATTTTCAGTTTTTAGTAATAATATATGTTTTTTCAAGGCTAAAATCTCATTCTCATATTTTGAGATTAAAGTTGCAAATTCAATAAATTTTTTAATTTTTCCATCATTTTGAAAGATTGGTAATATAGTTGAGTGAGTGTAATAAAATGTTCCATCTTTTGCAACTCTTTTACTAAGTCCTATCCAAGTTTTTCCCCTTAATAAACTATCTTGGATTTTTTCCTCATTAGTTTCATAGTTACATAAAATTGCCTTATCATTAATCTTTTTACCAATTATTTCACTCAATTCATAACCAGAATTTACTAAAAAAGAATCATTTGCAGACAAAATATTAAATTCTAAATCCATTTCACATATAATATTCGAAGAGTCTAAAATTGATATAAATTGTTTTAATTCATTATCTTTTCTAGCTATCTCTTTTTTTTGCTCTTTAACTTCCATTAATTGTGAAATAATTTTAAGTGTGGTGTTTAATTGCATAGGTTTTACAATATAGTTTGTAATATTGTATTTTATAGATTTTAGTAAAATTTCAACTTCTGTAAATGAGGCGACTATTAAAATTGGAATATTCCAATCAATTTTTCTAATCTCTTCTAATAACTCTATACCTTTTTGGTTTGGCATGTTTATATCTAATAAAATAATATCAATTTCTGACCTATTTTCAATAAAAACATCAAGGCCTTCATTTGCATCTCTTGCAATCAAAACTTTTTTGAAAAAGACTGCAAAAATTTCAGTAGCCTCATTTCTTGTTAAATCTTCACTTTCAATATATAGAATTTTTGCTCTTTCAAGAAAGGACTTATCAAAGCTACATTTTAATAATTGAGACATTTAACACCTCCTGCATTGATAAAATTCTATATAAAAATAATTTAATTACAACTTAGAAAATTCTATATTTATAATTTAATTACTAATTTTATACAAGATACAATAAATTACTATTTTATTATTAAATATTATTTTTTGTATATTTATCTATTAAAATACCAAATAATAGGTATTTTTTATAATTAAGATGTGAATATTATATTTATTACAATATTATTTACTTAGATTTTTGTTTAATTAATAATTTCAGATAAGAATCTACTAAAAATAATTTCTTTAAAAAATAATTTTTATACACTTGTATAAATATAAACTATTTTTCAATCCCATCAACTCTTTCTTGAAGTAAATTAAAATGATATTTTCCTTCAAGTTTTTCCTTTGAATCTTCAAATTTACTAATCATTTTTTCTTCTAATTGTGTGCCATTATTTTTAAGTTTTTCATAAATTTGCATAATTCGTTCATCACTTATTTCACTCAAATTTGAATCTTTTACAATTTGAGGAATTTCACTAATATCTAAAAGAGGCATTTTAAAATCACAATAATATTGAGATAAATCATTTATTCCCCAATACTCTAAACCTAACTTATTATAAAAATCTAAAGAAGAACTAACACAATTCATTTTAAATCTTTTTATTTTATTGCCTGATAAATGTGAAAAAAGGTGTTTTAAAAGTTTGTAGGCATAACCAAAACTTCTATGTTTATTTGGTGTTAAAAGATTATGAATTGTTAGATATTCATTATCTTTTGAGATAGTATAAAATAGATAACAAACATGTTTCCCTTTATCATTTACTAAACATAAAGGAGGAAATTTTTCCCAACTGTAGTAATTATCCCACCATTCTAAGGCATTTTTAGAAAATGATAAACTTTTAAAATCTGCTATTTTTTTCACTGAGATCAAATATTCATCTCTATTAAGTTCAATCACTTTCATTTTTAATCCTTCGCCGTTGGATTCATTGTAGTCTTATTATTCAATAATAATTGATTTTTACTGTTTATATTCTAACCATTAGAAATTTTAAAATATTTTAAACAGTTTCGGGTATTATTTCACCATGAATCTAGAAGACAAACTCAAACAACTTCCCTCTGATGCTGGAGTTTATCAATACTTTGATAAACAGGGTCATTTACTCTATATAGGAAAAGCAAAAATCCTAAAAAACAGAGTTAAATCATATTTCAAATTTACTCCAAAACTATTACCTGCTGATAAATTGGGACCAAGAATCTATAAAATGATTAGTGAAGTTGAAACTCTTGAGTGGATTGTTGTTCCAAATGAACATGATGCTTTGATTTTGGAAAATTCTTTAATCAAACAACTAAAACCAAAATACAATATTCTGCTTCGTGATGACAAAACTTATCCTTATATTATGATAGATTATAGTGAAGATTTTCCACGACTTGAAATCACAAGAAAAATACACAAAGGCAAAAATATCAAATATTTTGGACCTTACTCAACTGGTGCAAAAGATATGCTTGATAGTATCTATGAAATAGTTCCTCTTGTACAAAAGAAATCTTGTGTTAAAGGTAAAACTGCTTGTTTATTCCATCAAATAAAAAAATGTTTTGCTCCATGTGAAAATAAAATCTCAAAAGAAGAGTATTCAAAAATTGTAGAAAATGCCTTAGAATTTATCTACAATAAAACAAAATTAATCTCAAAACTAAATGAAAAGATGTTGCAATACTCAAATGATTTTAGATTTGAAGATGCAATGATGATAAGAGATAGAATAAAAACAATAGAAAAATCTCAAATAAAATCAGGAATTGATTTAACAACACATGAAGATATAGATATTTTTGCAATCACAGCCTCAAACAAGAAAGCAGTAATTGTGAGAATGTTTATAAGAGATGGAAAAATTGCATCTTCAAGCCATGATTTCTTAAAGGTTGATGCCTTTGATGAAAGTTTTGATTTTGATTATGAAGAAGCTTATAAAAGAGCAATTATCAACTACTATGATAATGAAATTCCACTTTTACCAAAAGAGATTTTAGTAGGAATTGAACTAGGCGATACAGTTGAACTTGAAGAGTTTTTGCAAATCAAATTTGGTAAAAAAATCAAAATCATAAACCCTAAAAAAGATAAGAAAAAAGATATTGTTCAAATTGCCCTTAGCAATTGTGAAGAACTTTTACGAATTGATTCAAGTAAAAATCAAACAACTATTTATGAAGAGTTAAAAGATCTGTTTACACTTCAAACACTTCCATTTAGAGTTGAAAGTTATGATAACTCACACATGATGGGACAAGCAACTGTAGGAGCTATGGTAGTTTGGAGTGAAGAGTTAAACACATTTGATAAAAAAGCATTTAGGCACTACAATCTTGAATCAAAAGATGAATATTCACAAATGAGAGAGATGTTAATAAGAAGAGTTGAAAGTTTTGAAAAAAATCCTGCACCTGATTTATGGATTATTGATGGAGGAGAAACTCTTTTAAAACTAGCCTACGATATTGTTTCATCAGTTGGAGTAAATCTTGATATAATTGCAGTCGCAAAAGAGAAAGTTGATGCAAAGGCTCACAGAGCCAAAGGTGCAGCAAAAGATATAATTCACTATAAAGATAAAAATGGTGAATTTAAAAATTTAAAGTTATCGACAAGTGATAAAAGATTACAATTCGTACAAAGACAAAGAGATGAAGCTCACCGATTTGTAATCAATTTTCACAAAAAACAAAAACGAGCGGAAGATAAACAGATTTCACTATTACAAATCAAAGGAATAGGAGAAGCAAAAATTAAAAAACTTCTTTTATATTTTGGTGAGTTTGAGAAAATCAAAAATGCATCTGTTGAAGAATTAAAAAATGTTTTAAATGAAAAAGATGCAATTATCATATCAAATTATTTTATTCAACCAAAGGATTAATTTTGGCAAAAATCTTATTAAATAAAGAAAATCTATTTTACAATTTTGGTGTTATTTCAAAACAAACAGGTTCAGTTGAAAAAGTCGCTGTTGTATTAAAAGATAACGCTTATGGTCATGGACTTTATGAAATTGGCTCACTTGCACGTGAGTTTGGAATCAAAAAAGCAGTAGTAAAAAGTATTGAAGAAGCACTAATCATAGAAAAATTATTTGACGATATTTTGATACTTGCACAAAAAGATGTTCACACTTATTCACATACTTTTCACATAGCAGTTAATAGTTTAGATGCAATAAAAAACTTACCTGAAAATATAAAAGTTCATATTAAGGTAGATACGGGTATGCATAGAAATGGTGTATCTCCCCAAGAGCTAGAAGAGGCTATTTTAGGGCTTTGTAAAAGAAATATACAAGTGACTGGAATCTTTACACATCACAAATGTGCAGATGAATTAACAACTGATTTTTTCTGGCAAAAGGCCGTTTTTTCTAGGGTAAAAGAGGATGTGAAAAAAATATGTGAAAAACTTTCACTACCAATTCCAGCCTTCCATTCTTGTAACTCAGCTGCACTTTTTAGAACATCAAATTTCGATGAAGATTTTGCTAGAGTTGGAATTGCAACTTATGGATATTTAGATAATGCTGGAATTTTTAAATTTCCAAAATTAAAACCTGTTATGTCACTTTGGGCTTCAAGATTAGCATCAAGGGTTTTAAAAAAAGGACAAACTGTTGGTTATGGTGGAACATACAGAGCAAGTGAAGATATGAATGTTTCAACTTATGATGTTGGATATGGAGATGGTTTTTTAAGATTAAATGAAAGAAAACCTTATACAACACCAAAAGGTTATAAAGTTCTTGGTCGAGTTTCTATGGATAACCTTTCATTAAATACTCAAGATGAAGAAGTTTGTATATTTGATGATGTTAATGAACTAGCAAAAATTCATGATACAATAACTTATGAAATTACAACAACACTAAGTCCAAATATAAAAAAAGAGATAATATGAAAAAAAGCCTGTTCTTTTTAATCATCTTAGGAACTTTTCTAAATGCCTTAACTTTTGAGGAAGTTAATACTATTCAAAAGGTTGAAGGAAGTATGAAAGCCCTTAGTGGTTATAAAGAATTGGCAAATGAAAATAACCCAAAAGCAATACATGAACTGGCACTTATCTATCTAAATGGTGATGGAATTGCTAGGAATGTAAATAAAGCACAAGAACTTTTTCAAAAGGCCTCAGATTTAGGAAATAGTGAATCTACTTATCTTTTGGGTAAATTATATCTTTCAAATAAAACAATATTTTACGATGAAAAAAAAGCTTACAACACTTTTGTAGATGCTGCAAATCAAAATAATGCAAAAGCACAACTTATGCTTGCTAAATTCTTTTTATTAGGTGGAGTAGTTCCAAAAGATTATGAAAAAGCCTTATACTATTTCAAACTAGCTTCAAAACAAAAAGAGTATGATGCAAACTGTTATATTGCTTATATGTATGCAAGTGGAACAGGAGTTTTCCCAAATTTTGGAAGAGCTAATGCCTTTGCGAAAGATGAATATGAAAAAGGTAATAAACTTTGTGTAAAAGTATGGAAAGACTACAATTTATTTAAATATCCCAAAGATGAAGGTTTTAAAATTGGGGATTATAATGTGCCGGTTAAGTGAATTTAAACTCTTCTAAACTCACTTTTTTGATGGTCATAATCAAATATTTCAATTCCTAATTTTCTAATATTTTCGCACCAATTTTCAATATTTTCTCTATTTTTACTATGTTTTTCAGAAGCAACTCTAGTTAATAAATCAAACTCATTTCGTAGAGTTGTTGGCATAATCGCAGGGTCATCTGTATTTACACACACTTTCATTCTTGATGTTCTAATACCAAATTTATTAAATTTTGGCTTTTCTTTTTCATTTTCTTTTTTTAAGTCAATAAATAAATCTTCATCTTCAATAGGATTCCATCTAAATATTGGATGCTTATCATAAGAGTGAATATGAGCAATATAAACATTTGAAGAGGGATTTGTTTCAATGATAATTCCGTTATCACAAAACTTTTGGATAAGTCTATCTTGTACGGCTTCTATAAGTTCTAAATCTTCATCTGTAATAAAATATTTATATAAATTTCTATATGTATCCTCATACTCTATTTTTATAACCTCATCGCCTTTTTTTCTAACAGTTTCACAAGTATGATATTTATGATAAATTTTTTTAGCTTTTTTATATTCTTCTTCACATAATTTTTGATTGTCAAAATTTGCAATTTTTAGATATTCATCTGCTTTATTTAACATTTCATCTTGTGAAAACATTACAATAGGACAAAATTCTCTAAGTTTCCAAGCCTTATACATATCTTCTATTTCACAACTTAATTCTTCATTTTTTAATAAATATATCTCTTTGTAAAGCTCTTTTATAACTCGTGCATATTTTTCTCTTAATTTATCCGCATTTTTATAATATGGTAAAACTTCTATACTTTGATGATAAAGCCACACTAAATTATCGAAATGTTCTTGTTTAGTTACAAAAATATCTCCATTTAGTTCACACCATTTTTTAGGATTTAGACCAATTGCCAGTGCATGACCTAATCTATCTTTATCACCCATACCATAAAACTTAACTGTTTCATGAACTTTTCTCATACCTGTAACAATATGATTAAAATCTTCACCTGCATGAACTGAAAGTCTTAATTTATAGTTTTCCACAAAATCATGTCCATCTCTTTGGTATTTTATATAATCAGCTTTAAACTCATCAAGTTTTTTTATATCTCTTTGTAAATACTTAATAATAGGGGCAAAAACTTCAGGAGGAGTTCTATTTTCATCCCCTGCAATATCTATTGTAGTTATTAGTTTTGTTAAATCAATATAATCATTTTCTAAATCTTTTTGATGTTCTAATACTCGTGTTTTGTTATAATAAAACTTCCTATAAAAATCAAATTTATTTACGATATGAGATTCTTGATATAAAAAATTATTGACTTTGATAGCTTCTTTTTTTAACTCTTCTCTGAGATAATAAAATCGATAAAGACTCATTCCTAAACAAGTTTTTTTTGTTCTTTCATCTTTTCTTATAAAATGCACACAAAAATGATAATTTCGTTTCGAGTGATTGGTATTTAAAAAATATTTATGATGAGATTTTTCTATATTTACAGATTCTCTTTTGATTATCTCTTTATCAAAAGCTACTTTATAAGCTAAAATTTCACCATCAAAAACTGCATTTGGTGCTATCTTCGCTTCAACTTTTGTTGTACCATTTGAGATGATATTTGAAGCTACATTTTGAAATCTTTTTTGTTCTTGTCTTCGTAAACTTGAACTTGAAAACTCAGAAAAATGACTAAGCCCAAGATTTTGAGACATCAACATATATGAACGCAAAATATTTATAATATGTAAAAAAACTTTGATAGCTACTCTTATGGCTTTATCATTTGTAGTTAAGTATAAATCAAATATTAAAATGTTATATATAAACCAAAACTTATTATCATAACCACCTTTTTTGTAAACAAATGCCTCTTTTAAAAGTTCATTTTGTATATTCATCTGCATTTTATCTATTATATAAATAGAAGCAAAATCCGTATCAATCATCGATAATCTTCCAAAAGAAGCCAATTTTTGTAAATTATCTAAAATATTTTTATCTCTTTCCCATCCTAAAAACTCACTATTTATTACACTTATACAATATTTAGCAATATCAATCAAAACTCCAAAAGAATAATGACCATTATTGATATATGAAAATTCATTGATTCTTGGAAGCTTATCTAATATTTCATAGCTATAAAACTCTTTATTAGTTGAATTTGAAAGTAAGGCTATGAAACTAAGTGATTCTGTATTGCTCCCACCTAAATGGATATGATTTTCAGCATATTCTTTAAATTCTCTATTTACACTAAAAGCCAATGGAGTGATATATTTGCCATAATCTTTGATATTCTGTATATTTACACTATTTTGTCTAAGTTTTGAGGCTAATTTATACCCAATAATATTAAAGGGGTGAATTTTGTTTATCACAGAGCTATATTTATCTAATATTTCACTTTTTGCATAGATATGATTGCCATCAAATTTCAAATACTCATCAAATAAACTATCCAAAAAATCAAACTCATAATCCAATGTAAATTTTGAAGTTTGATTTTTATCCAAAGTATATTTAATACTATCGTCCATAGTTCCTTTGCGAAAACTATTTGGATAATAATCCCTCACTCCATACTCATAAGCCTTGCTTTTATTATCTATAAAGGTCTCATTTGACAATAACTCATACAATATCTTATCACTTCTAAGAAGTACGATATTTGAAATGTCTTTTAGGTTATTTTTAAGCATTATTTAGTAACTAAATCTTGATATTTTTTCATTAAAGTTTCTAATTCATTATCTTTATCTGAAACATTTTCTTTTATAAATTTATAAGTCAATACATATTTACTAGAAGGGACTGTTAAAAATTTTTTTGAATTATTATCAATATTTTTATTAATTTCTCTGAAATAATTTTTACAAATATCAATTGGATTCATCATTTGAGGTAAGCCTCTTTTGTAATGACCTATTTTTTGCCAATATTTATAAAATATATTATTAAATAATTCTTTTTTATCTTCATTATCTTTTTTATCTTTTAAATCACTCATTAAATTAGTAAAACTTAAAGATTTAAGTTTTGAATCGTTATTAGGAAATAAAATGTGAGAAATAATTGGATGAAAAAACAATGCTTTTGTTAATGTTAATTCTTTATTCATCAAAGGTTTAATATTTAAAGTTGCTGCATTTGTTTTTGTTAAAGCTATTGTCAAATCAAATTTATCTCCTATCGCAATATTTGTATTTGCAATTTTAAGATTTGTACTTTCAAAAAAAGCAACTGAATTTATAAAAATCAATACTATTCTTTGTAAAAATTCAAGAGGAGAATCATTTAATTTCTGATTTTTCATATAACTCAAATTTTCATAAAACTTATCCAATATTCTATATAAAGTTGTACTATTTAATATCAAATTCTTTGCAAAAATATTTTTCCATAAAATTAAATCTTTTGATAAATCAAATGTTTTATAATCAACAACTACTTCTTCTTCAATTCCATTATTGTTATCAGATTTATCATCAATTTTACTAGAATTAAATGGAACACTATTTATAATAAAGGACAATTCTAAAAAATCTATATCTATATTTTGCGTTTTGAAATATTCAGAATCATCATTAAAAATCATTGAATAAATTTCATAATCTCCATTATTTATTAGAAAGTCTAAATCTATACTTTGTATTTTATTTAGTATTAATTGAATTTCTTCTGTATTTAGCTCTATTTTTTCTTTTATAAATAAACTGAAAATCATACATTGTATAAATTTTCCAGAATAAATATAATTTTTAGTTTGATGATGGTTACCTTTTATATAATCGTTATAAATAAAAAGATTTAATATATAGTTTTCTAAATCTTGATGAGTAGATGCCACTTTTAAAATATCTTTTAAATTAGTATATTGAATTACAAAATCTCTACTTTCTTTTTCTTTATATTGTAATATATTTCTTAATTCATCAGACATTAAATATTTAGAATTTAAATCATTTGCTAAAAATTCTGATAATTTATTATCTTTTTCATCTTGTAAAATATTATATGTTATTTCAAGTGATTTTTTATAATAAATTGTTTGTATGAAAGATACTATAAATTCATCGTATTTAACCATTACTTTTTGTGGTAGATATGATTCATATTTGGCATTTTTTGAATAATCTATATTTCTAAAAAAATTACTATATATTTCTTTTTTAGAAGTTAAATATTGAATTACTTTTCTTGTATTATCTTCAAATACTTTAAATGTAAACTGTTTTTGATTGATGCCAAAATTTAAGTGTCGAATCTCAAAATCTTTTATTTCTGTAAATGGAATATCCAAATTTCCTAATTTTACTGTTACTAAATTTTCTCTAATAATTCTAAAAATATTTTTTAATTCTATTCTATATTCATTTGGAAAAATTTTATGCAAGTATTGTTTTACAAGATTATTTAAAAGTTGTAACTTATCTTTATATTCTTTACTTTCTATAAATTTTGAATCTAAATCTTTCATATATTTTACATCTTCATAGAACTTTATTTTTTCTATAAATTTTGTTTCAACTATTTCTCTATAAAGTTTCATATCTCCAGCAACAATTGGTATAAGATAAGGTGAAGCTAAATATTTTCTCACAACTTCAAGTACATCAAAACCTTTATCAAATGCCATATCTACATCATCTATGAGCATTACAATAGCATTTACACCAAACATCTTGCAAACCACTTGAAAAAATTCATGGGCATATTGTTCTAACTTTAAACTTGACTTATATGAAGCTATCTCTTCTATTCCAGCACTCTGTTTATTTTCAATAGATGACACTGCTCCAAGAGATTTTGATAGATTTTCAAGAGCTCTATAATAACTATCTATACAATGTTTTGTTTGATTCTCAAATTTAGATTTTATATTACAATCATCATCAAAATAATAACTATTTTCATCTATACTATTATTTTTCAAACGCATTGATACTATTTCTACAATTTTTCCAAAAACCACTCCTAAAAACTTTTCCGTATGTTCTAAAAGTGTTGGATCAACTGGTTTTAAAAAGATAAAATTTCCTTTATTTTCATTTTTATTTTCCGCTGTCTCAGTTGTAAAATATTTTTTATAATAGTTTTCTATATTTATCATAAAAGCAGTTTTTCCTACACCTCTATCACCATCAATAAAAATAGTATCATGAAATCTACAATCTGTTATATCATTTGTATTATTGCCAACATTATGTTCATGCAAAATCTTAGAAACTTTTTCAAAAGCTTCTATTTGAAAAAGCTCTTCTTTTTTTTGATACTTTTGTGCTTTATTTGCTTCATTTATATTTATAATAATTTCATTATTCATCTACTTCTACCTTTATTGATTTTATTTTTATCTCTTTTTCATTTTTCTTTTTATCTTTAGTTAATAAATAATTTATATACATTCTTTTATTTCTAGCCATATATCTAGTTTTAGAATAAAGATGTTCAATTCCCAAAAATATAGGAATCACTATTATCAATAAAGGTAAAAGTTCATTATGAAAATATGTAAAAAGTAAAATTGTATTTAAAGAAATTGCAATAAATAAAGTATGAATATTTTTTATATCATCAACATAAGAGGTATTATTGTTTAAGACTTTTCCTAAAACTTGATAAGCATTATAATCATGAAAATCAATAACTTCAAAAATTTCTTTTTCAGAAGTTGATAATTTTTCTTTAACATTTTCTCTTAAAGATTTATATTGTTTATGACTTTTAGATGATAAATCAAACTCATAATTTTTCTTAATTAAATTATCTAATATTTGAGAAAATATTTGATTTGTATAACCATAAGCTAAAAATATGATAGTCAATACTACATATAAAAATATTTGATTTATATCTTTTATTTGGGTTATGCATTTAATGAACTCATTATAAATATTACTACAATTATAAAATTTATCATTGAAAAAAAGTAATACAAAAAAGATTGAAGAGGGAGCGACAGAACGAGTAAAAAAATTAGTGAATCTTTCACCTAAATTTTGAAAAATTTTATCCAAATTTATTCCTATTAAAAATTATTATTATTCTACAATTTAAAACTTTATAAAATAATAATTTTTTAATAAGATAAATTATTTATTTACTTATATCTTTTAAAATAAAATCTTTTTTATTCTTTTCACAAAACTCAATAAATAGTTGAAAATATTTATCAACCTCATCTTTATTATATCCAGCAAGACTAATTACAACTTTTCTTTTATCTCCTATTATTTTAGGTAATGAAGAAAAATCAAGATGTGAAGGAATCTTTTTCATAGTATCAATCAAATCATTTTCACTTGTTTCTATAGTCATAGTATTTCTATATTTTTCAAGATTTGATTTAGAATAATGTTTATCTAAAGCTTCTACAACCATTGCTTGGCTCATTGATGGAAATCCTGGTGTAAAGAAAAATCTATCTTCTAGATAAAATCCTGCTACATTATTTACAACATTTTTAAGAAGTTTTGCGTTTATTGGCAGATATGCCATATTTATTCTGTGGGGATAAGCTTCAGAACCAAACTGATTTATGATTCTATTTTTTGCTTCTTTATGAAACTCTAAGTTACCATTAGTAAAAGCCTTTGCAGCAACCTCTCTTGTATAATCATCGGGAGTTGCGCCAATTCCTCCAAAACTAAACATTACAGAATTTGGGTCAGATTTTATTAGATTAAAAACATCTAACATGAGTTTGGTGTCATCACCTATTACAAAAGAGGCTTTTTGTTCCCAACCTCGACTTAAAAGTTGTTGGTTCAAAAAAGCAAAATGAGCGTCACTTCGACGCCCATTTAAAAGTTCAGTTCCTATTATAACTGAGTAGAAATTTACTTTTTTCTCACACATAACTTAGATTTTCGATTGGATATATTCATCCATTTCAGTTACAATTTTTTCAATTGTTCTTTCACCATCTATTTTTTTTAATAAATTTTTTGCTGTGTAAAACTCTTGAATTTGCGCCAATGGTTCTGCATAAACTCTCATTCTATTGTTGAATACTTCAACACTATCATCAGTACCTCTTGCTCGCCCTAAAACTCTATCCCGTGCAACTTCTTCAGAAACTACAACTTCAATACAGTTTATTAATTTTACTTCACTCTCATTTACTAAATATTTATCTAATTCAACCATTTGTTCAATACTTCTTGGATAGCCATCAATAATTACAATATCAGTTGAAGCTCTTTTAATAGCTCCTAAAATTGTCTCAATTGCAATATCAATTGGTACGATATTACCAGCACTTATAAAGGTTTCAATTATTTGACCTCTTTGGCTTCCACTTGAAACTTCAGCTCTAAACATATCTCCAGTTGAATAGTGAGTAATATTATTATGTCTTACAGCAATTAATTCTGCATCCGTGGTTTTACCGCTTCCAGGTGCTCCAATAATTAGAAATAATTTTTTCATTTATGCCCTTAGTTGAATTTACAAGGGGCAATTGTATCAAAAATCATTTAAATTCTTTATGTAGTATTTGAACCTTATGTGTTATTAAAACCTTTTTATATACAATACGCAAAAAACTAAGGAAACGAAATATGAATTTAATGCTATTTGGAGCACCTGGTGCTGGTAAAGGAACACAAGCAAAGTTTTTAATTGAAAAATATAACATTCCACAAATTTCAACTGGTGATATTTTAAGAGCTGCTATTGTTGATAAAACAGATATGGGAATGGAAGCAAAAAAATTCATGGATGAGGGAAAATTAGTTCCTGATTCAACTATTATTGGTATTATTAAAGATAGATTAGCTGAGTCTGACTGTAAAGATGGTTTCATTCTTGATGGTTTTCCAAGAACTTTAGCTCAAGCTGAGGCTTTAAATGAACTAATGAAAAATATGGGTATCTCTTTAGATAAAGTAATCTCTTTAAATGTTCCTGATGAATTAATCGTTGGAAGAATTACAGGAAGAAGAGTTTGTTCAAAATGTGGAGCATCTTTCCATGTTGAATTTAATCCAGCTAAAAAAGAAAATGAGTGTGACTACTGTGGTGGTGAATTAATTATCAGAAAAGATGACAACGCTGAAACTGTTATTAGCAGACTTGATGCTTATCACACACAAACAGCACCATTAATTGATTTTTATACAAAAATGGGTGTATTTATGGAACTTGATGGAACAAAAGATGTTTCAGAAGTTACAGCTGATATGTTCAATGCTTTAGCATAAAAACTATTTCTACAAAAATAAAAAAGGCAACTATTTTTTAATAGTTGCCTTTTTTTATCTCTACTACTAAAACTCTTTAGCCTTGCATTCCTGAACCTGATTTCTTTTTCCCACCAAAAAATGTTTTTGCCACAACAATCTCTTTTTGTTTCTCTTTTCTTCTTTGGTCTTTTTCAACAAATATTTTCTTTTTTGTAAATGGGTCAAGTTCTGTGTAATACATTACCGCGGAATAAGTCCCAGGAGTTGGTGTAAAAACCTGAGCTTGTTCAGGATTCATTTTTAATTCATGGGTTGTAAATTGTTTTAACTCATGCATGTGCTTTTCTTCGCATCCAGGATGGGCTGCAATCAAATAATATGTTAAAAACTGTTGTTTACCTGACTCTTTATTAAGTCTGTCATACATAGCTTTAAAATCAATCAGTGTTTGTTTCCCTGGTTTTCCCATATGATGTAAAACTTCATCGTTTGTATGTTCAGGAGCAACTTTCATTTGACCTGAAATATGATGATTTACCATCTCTTTTAAATACTCATATCCATGTTTTTTATCTGCTGTGATTAAATCATATCTAACACCAGAAGCCACGAATGCTTTTTTAATACCAGGAACTGCTCTAATATCTTTTAAAAGTTGTATGTTTCTACTGTGGTCAACTTTCATAGTTCGACAAAGTCTATGGGCATCTACACATCTTTTGTTTTCTATACAAGTTCCTAAATTCATCTTTTTAACACACTCATAACCATACATATTTGCTGTTGGTCCACCAACATCTGAAATAATTCCTTTAAAATCTTTCATTGTTGTAAAGTGTTTTGCTTCAGCTAAAATATTTTTTTCACTTCTTGTTCTAATAGTTCGACCTTGATGAGCTGCAATTGCGCAAAAATTACACTCTCCCCAACATCCATGATGTGTCATAATTGAAAACTTAATAGTTTCAAGACATTTAACTTTTCCATCTTTTGCATTATATGGGTGAGCATCTCTTTGATATGGGAAAGAAGCAATTTTATCCATCTCTTCCTCTTCCATATGTCGGCTTGGTGGATTTTGAATTAAAAATCTGCCATCAACTTCTTGATATAAACCTTTTGAATAAATAGGATCATTATTATCATAAAAAGCTTTGAAAAGGTCAATATATTTCTCTTTATCATCTAAACATGCTTGATGTGATGGTATTTCTAAAAATGATTCTTCTGTTGGAGCTTCCTTTGAAATATAACAAAGTCCTCGTATAGTTCTTGGGTCTTTTCCCTCTTTTAGGTAATTTCCCAAATCAATAATAGCTTGTTCACCCATTCCATAAACCATATAATCTGCTTTTGTATCAAATAATATTGGTTTTCTTAATTTATTTGTCCAATAATCATAGTGAGTAAGTCGTCTTAAACTTGCCTCAATTCCACCAAGAACAATAGGAACTGTATTTTTAAAGTATCTTCTTATTAGATTTGTATAAACTAAAGTTGCTCTATCTGGTCTTTTGTTATTTTGACCACCAGGCGTGTAATCATCGCTGTTTCTGAATTTTTTTGTTGCTGTGTAGTTTGAAACCATTGAATCAATACTTCCACCACTTACTCCCCAAAAAAGTTTAGGCTCACCCATTCTTTTTATATCAATATCACTATTAACATCAGGTTGTCCGATTATTCCAACCCTTAATCCTATATCTTCAAGGATTCTTCCAACAACTGCAATTCCCATAAATGGAGAATCTATATAAGCATCTCCCGTTATAAGAACAACATCAAGTTCATCCCAACCTCTTTGTTTCATCTCTTCTTTAGTTGTAGGTAAAAATTTATTTGGTTTATTAATATTACTCATTTTTCTTCTTTAAAATATATTAGTTTTTTCGTATTGTGCCCAAATATATTTTAACCCCTACTATTAGAAAAAATTAAATCCTTTTTGTTAGATTCTCATCTATTTTTTTAATATCTAAAACCATTGCAACTTTTGAAACTTCTAAATCATTTATATCAACTATACTTTCAACTAAAGTTCCACTTCCTAAGAAATGATTTTGAATATGTTGGATTGATTTTTCTTCTACTACACTTACAGTTTCTAAAGAAGAGACCAAAATTCCCACACAATGTTCAATATTGTCTTTGTCATATTCAACTAAAATAATATTAGTTAGTTTTTCATCAGTAATCTCTTCATTTACAAAATCTCTAATATCTAACACTGCAACTAATTTATCTTTATGTAAAACCATTCCTTTAAAATGATTCTTTTTATCCATATCGATAGATGCTTGTAACTCTTCAATTCCAATTGATTCGATTATATTTTTAGCATTTACTGCTAAAAACTTCTTACCTAGATAGAAAGTTGCTAACTCTACACTTGTATCAGTGAATTTTGATTTTATTGTTGTAGAAAATTTAGATTTCGAACTATCTAAAAAGACATTACAATCTTTTTTACCTATATAAATAAATACAAAACATAAAACATCATTTTTATAATCATCTACCCTACTTTTATACTCTCTATATCCATTTGAACATTTAACAGCAACAGCATAATAATTGTTATTAAACTCAATTATTTGGCTTTTTTGTTGAGCATTTTTCAGAGTAAAAAATTTATCATCAATATTTAAATATGAATCTACTGGAAAATTATCATCTGTAGATGAAATAATTTGTTTATCTTTATTTGTAAAAAGTGCAAAAATTCCAGGTATTTTATTTCCTTCCACATCTCTTGGTAAACTCTCATCAAGCATTGCATTAAATTGAGGAGTTGAATCAAATATAACTGCAATTCCACCTGTTACAACTCGTTCATCTTTTAAAGATCTAATTGCACTACTATAAATATATGTTGGTTCATTGTCATACAATGGAGTTTTTTCAAATTTTGAAACACAATATTTTGAAGTATCACTTAACATTAAAGTTTTTCCTACCCACTCTTGTGTTAGGATTTTTCCAACTAAATATTCATAATTTCTATTTGATACTTCTATTACCTTTCCATTTTTATCAAAAACTAAAATATTTGTATACACTGTATATAAACCATTTATATAGTGTAAGATGCTTCTTATCTCTTCTTTTTTATATGCTAAGCTATTATAATCATCAAAAGCCTCTCTAAAATATGATGTTATTGCCCACCATCTACAATCATTCGCTCTTTCATATAAATTTCTATCCATAATATCAATTGCAAGTGAAGATAAAAATTCACTATCTTTTAAAATAGAAGAGATAATTGTTTGATTAAGATTACTAAGTGATGAATTTGCTTTATTTCCAGTAACTCCAATCTCATTTAATAAAGATTTAGAGAACTCTCTATTTACAGAATTTAGTTTACTTTGAGCAATATTTCCATTCCAAATTACTCGACCTAAATTATCTTGTATAGTTTTACTTTTATAAAAAACTTCTTTTAACTCTTTTGAAAAATGTTGTTCATTATCCATCATAGAATTAATAATATTAAAATCAACAGTTGAAGAATTTAACTCATCACTTAAAAAAGCATAATCTAAAGGAATCATTATATGTCCATACCATTTAAGTCCATGAAATCCTTGATAACCATTTGTTTTACAAGTTTTTGCTAAATAATCACGACCTGCAAATGATATAATTTTATAATTCTCATTTAAAATTATTGGTAATTTTACCCCTAAATTTATATGGTCTTTATCGCTACTTGCTATTACAAAACCATCTTCATCTAAAATTGTAAGACACTCTTTATTTTTTGTATCGACTAAATTATTAAAAATTCCATTCATCTCATCTGTAAATCTAAAACAAAGAGCTAAAACTCCTAAATTATCTGAAGTTGAGTCATTTGTTTTTGTAACTTTATAAGAATAAACTAATGATTTTTTATATTGAGGAACAAAATCATGATATTTATATGTTTCAACAAAATCTTCATTAGAATTTAATACTTTTTGAACAAATGAAACATCAACTTTTTCAACTTTTATATCATCATTTAATCTAACCAGAATTTTCCCATGATTATCAAGTAAAACAACATCAAAATAAACAGAGTATTTAGAAACATACTCTTTAAATCTTTTTTGAATATTTTCTCGTAAGATTAAACTTTCATCATTATATTTTGAAACATAACTTTGTATAAAAGTTCTAATATCATTATCCGTTGCTAAAAAACCAATATCAGCTGTTCTTTCAAAAAGGTTTCTAATTAGTACATCAATAGCAACTTGAGCTTTAAATTTCATCTCTTGGGTTACTTTTTTTATTTGTTGTTCACTTAAGTGATTTAATAAAGTTGAAGTTAAATTTAAAAAATTCTCTTTTGTTTTTCCTATATCTATATTTATATCACCAAGTTGTCCCAACAATGCTAACATATCCCATGAAGAGTTTAATGTTCCTAATTCATCTTTATATTTATCAACATCTTCAATATATTTAATAATGGGATATAGCTCTTTTTTAATATTTATACCCTTATAATTTACTATATCTTTTAACATAATTATTTCCTAAACCTTTAATATTAGTAAAATTATATAGCTTAAAAAATAAATCATCTTTATACAGATGTATAAAAATTATACATTTAATAAATATAATTTTTTTGGAGACTAATTAGCTAAATTTTGAGTTAAATTGAGAAGATTTAATTGCCAAGTATTATTGAAAATATCATCTTCAACTGCAGTGATATTTAAATTGTTTGTTAAAGAAAGTATATACTCATGATTGTTATTTCTAGAAAATAATAATTTCTTTATATTTTTATCTTTTGTAAATGCATTCAATTGTGGGATTTCTGAAATATTTAGAATTCTTTTTTCTCTTTTATTTGTAACTATTCCAAATCTTTTTGCAAAGTAGTCCCAATAGTTATCAAATACATAAACATATTGAGTATCACAACTATTTAATTTTTGTTTAATTCTTAAAAATGTTTGGTCTACTTCATCAAGAAACTTTTCATAATTTTCTTTGTAATAAGCTTCATTATTTTTGTCATATTTTACAAAAGCATCATAAATATTTTTTGCAACAACTCTTAAATTTAATGGATCTGTCCAAATATATGGATTGTTATCTATCTTATTAACATTTAAAGAAATATCTATAACTATTAAATTAGGATTTTGTTCCAATAAAACGTTGGCATATTTTTTTTCAACATCTAAACCAAAATGAAAAAATATTCTAGAATTTGATAATCTTGAAATCTCTGAAGGAGGTAATTCTGTGTAAGTTTCCAAATATCTACTTGTTATTTCCCTTGTTTTTATCTCTTTTTGTGCTATTTTATTTAAAAGATGAGTCTCTAAAGGGAAATAAGTAAGTACTTGTGTTTTAGAGAAAAGCAAAAGTGGAAGCAATAAAATAAAAAAAATTCTTAGCATTTTATTACTTCCATAATTTATTCAAAACTATTATAAATCAGTAACAGTTTTTCTTAATCTAATACTTAACTCTTTTAATTGCTCTTCATCAACACTTGATGGAGCTTGAGTTAATAAACATTGAGCTTTTTGCGTTTTAGGGAATGCTATTACATCTCTGATTGAATCAGTTCCAGCTAATAACATTATCATTCTATCAAGTCCCATCGCAAATCCACCGTGTGATGGAGCTCCATATTGAAGTGCATCAAGTAAGAAACCAAATTTCTCTCTTGCCTCTTCGTCAGAAATTCCCATAAGTTTAAATACTTTTGATTGAATCTCTTCTTTATGAATTCTAATACTTCCACCACCAAGTTCTGTACCGTTTAAAACAATATCATAAGCAATTGATTCAATCTCTTCTAAATCATCAATATTATCAAGTGATTTAGGCATTGTAAATGGATGGTGTAAAGCTTTTGTTCTTCCATCTTCAACTTCAAACATTGGGAAATCTACAACCCATAAGAACTCTAAAGCATCAGCTGGAACAATATCCATCTCAGCTGCTAGGAATAATCTAAATCTTCCCATATAATCCCAAACTACTTTTTTAGCTCCAGCTCCAAAGAATACAACGTCACCAACTTCAAGCTCTGTTACTTTTACAATTTCTTCTAAATCAGCATCTGAGAAGAATTTAGTTAATGGACCTTTTAATCCATCTTCTTTCATTTGGAAGTAACCTAAACCTTTAGCTCCAAATTTTCTAACATAATCTTCAAAACCTTTCATTTGTCTTTTAGAGAAGATGTTATCTCCATTTTTACATTTTAAAGCTTTGATTCTATTATTTTTTTTGTCTTTTGCAATTTCAGCAAAAATTTCATTTGTAGAATTTGCAAAAATATCAATAACATCAACAAGTGGCATATCAATTCTTAAATCAGGTTTATCAGAACCGTATTTTTCCATAGCTTCAGAGTATTTCATTCTTCTAAAAGTTGATGGAATTGTTTTTCCACATTTTGTAAATACATCATAGATTAATCTTTCAGCAACTGCAATTACATCATCTTGTGTACAAAAAGACATTTCAACGTCGATTTGAGTAAACTCAGGTTGTCTATCAGCTCTTAAATCTTCATCTCTAAAACATTTTGCAATTTGAAAATATTTATCAAATCCAGCAACCATTAAAAGTTGTTTAAATAATTGTGGAGATTGTGGTAATGCATAAAATTCACCTGGATGAACTCTTGAAGGAACTAAATAATCTCGTGCTCCTTCTGGAGTTGATTTTGTTAAAATAGGTGTTTCAACATCTAAGAAACCTAATTCATCTAAAGTATTTCTAACTTGGATAGTTGCTTTACTTCTTAATTGGAAGATTTCAAATGATTTTCTACTTCTTAATTCTAAAAATCTATTTCTTAATTTGATTTCATCATTAACTTTTTCATCATTAATATCAAATGGCATTGGTTTTGATCTATTTTCAATCACTAAATCTTTTAATACGATTTCGATTTTACCAGTTTTTAGATTTGGATTTTCAAGTCCCTCACCTCTTGCTCTTACAAGTCCAGTTGCAATTAAAACAAACTCATCTCTTACAGTTTCAGCAATTGCTAATGCATCTTTACTATCACTTGGATCTGCTACAAGTTGAACTAATCCACTTTTATCTCTTAAATCTATAAATATAATTCCACCGTGGTCACGTCTACTGTTTACCCAACCAGCAACAGTTACAGTTTCACCAATTTTTGCTTCAGTTACATCTGTACAATAATGTGTTCTCAAATTCTAATCTCCATTCACATAAATATTCGCGATTTTATCTAAATCTTACTTAATTTCTGAAAAGCCAAATTCAGTACAACTAAATAACCGTGGATTATAAATTGCCTGATTATTTTCAATTTTAGTTGGTACTAAACTTGAGTTTTTTCCATAATATAAATAATTTATTCCAACTAATGTTGAATAATCAACCCATTCGTATTGAATATTCCCACCAAAAGTTGATATTTCATCCCTTAACTCTTTATCAACAACATCAATTGAATTAGCCACAATTAATTTTTCTCTATCTTGATTTTGTGTTAATGTCATTAATAAAGGGTCATAATTAAGTTGTGTAGATAAAACAACTTTTGGATAAACATCATAAGCTCTTAATTGAGATAAAATCATCGATGTTTTTACAATATCCGTATTTAAAAATAGTGTAGAATTATTTAATCCAGCACCTGAAACTATACCTTTGAAATTATTTTCATTTTTATTAATTTCTTTTCTATATCTAACATCTGAAACTAAAGAATCATAAGATCTTTTTAATTTAGAACCTAAATAAGAATCTTGGTAAAACATTACATTATTACTACTTGAATAATCAGTTAATTTTCTAATTTGATCTTCATAAGAGATAGAACCAAAAATCAAACTATCACTATTTGAAGAAACATCTCGTTTTTCAATTAATGGTAAATAAACTTTTAAATCACTTGAAACAACATTATTTAATGTACCAATTGAATTAGGAGTAAATAGTGCAATTACATTTTTTATATTTGCATTTCTTACTTTTTCAAATGCTGAACTAATACTTGCAGAACTTTCACTTTCTGTATCAATAACCATTAGTTCATAATCAGAATTTTGGTGCGATAAATACCCTGAAACGGTACCTATCGACGATTTAGCATATTTTGAAACTAAATTTGAAGGATACAAAAAAGCAACTTTCATTTTTACTTTTGTTGTATCAATCTCAATTTGAGTATCTGCTACTCTATTTTCTGTTGCATTTTCAATTTGATTTTCACTAGAACCTTTAGGTTTTGTTTGAGGTTGGCTTTCAATTTTATCACCTTCTATAATTGGTGCAACTTCATACTCAACAGGCTCTTCTTTTTTAATTGATTTACCTTTGTTATCAGTTTCAATAATATCAATTGGAGCTAACTCTTCAACTACTGTTGTTTTATCTTCTTTAACAGTATTTTTTACAGGTTTTGCAACATAACTTTGTTTATTTGGCATTTTTAACTGTACTGTTTGTTTAGGAGTACAACCAAAAAATAGAAATACAAGTACTACTAGGGCTATTATTTGCTTCAATTTAACTCTCCATGTAATTTTTTATTTTTAGCATATCATAATATGCATCTTTTTTAGAAGATGGATTCCTTAATAAAAAAGTTGGTGAAAATGTGGCTATTAATGTAATTCCATTAAATACCAACTCTTTTCCTCTCATTTGAGAAAAATTATCACTATTTTTTAATAAGTACGAATAAGTTTTTTCACCAAGTGCAACAATCAATTTGGGTTTTATTAACTCAATTTGTTTTAGTAAATAATCATGACAAGTTTCAATATTAGAATTATTTAAACCATTTGAACTTTTACATTTTACTAAAGTGGTGTAATAAACCTCTTCTTTAGTAACATTAATTACATTTTCAATCATTTTAATAAGTAATTCGCCACTTTTCCCTACATAAAAAGAGCCTATTTCATCTTCACTATTACTTGGTTCATCTCCTATAAACATAATATCTGAATTTGAATTCCCATATCCAAATAATACATTTTTACGACATTTTGAAAGTTCACATAAATAACAATGACTAACACTAAGTGATAAGTCATTTATATTGTTTGGTAACTTTACATTTTTAATATTATTTGAAAAGAAGTCCAAAGGTTCATGATATTCATAACCAAATGATTTTAAATAATTTAAATGTTTTAAAACACGATTTTTTACTAAATTTGTCATATGAAATTGTACATAAATCTTTCTTGAACAAATATTTGTTCCAATAATTTATACAAATTTATAATTTTACTTGACATTTGTTCCAATATTTTATAAAATGTCAATATAGTTTAAAATAGGAACTAAAATGACTGCACCTAGTTTAAGAAAACTAGAATTTGATTTAGATGTAAATAAAACAACTTTGCATAATTGGAAAAAGAATAGACCTAAACTTTATGAGTTTATTATTGAATCTTATAAGGATAGAGAGATATTAAAAAAGCATTTAGAATTATTGATTGAACAAAAAGAATTAATTGAAAAAGAGATTGATATAACGAAAAATAGAGTTAATTAGTATGCAAAGTTATGGAGCTAAATATATATAATATAACTTTTTTAAAGTGCGCGAAATATTATAGGTTTTGGCTTCATAGTTTTTTATATTTGAAAATTTTAAATGAAAGTTTTTAAATTATTTGAAGAATAAATAAGGAAAAAAATTCCTTATTTAATATAGTATAAATATTACTATTTATATCTATGAGTGATTCTACCTTTATCAAGCGAATAAGGCGTTATTTCTACTTTTACAGTATCATTAGGTAAAATTTTAATATAGTGCATTCTCATTTTTCCTGAGATATGACATAAAACTACATGTCCATTATCTAATTCAACTCTAAACATAGCATTTGGTAAAGCTTCAATTACTTTTCCATCAATTACTATTACATCATCTTTTGCCACTTTTTATCTCCCTTAATCTTCCGAATTACTTAAAATAACTGCTTTCCCATCGATTACAGCAACTGTGTGTTCATAGTGACTACCTCTTAATCTATCAGTAGACACAACATCCCAACCATTATCTAAAATAACGGGATTTCTCTCTTTAGAACAAATCATAGGTTCTATACAAAATACCATTCCATTTTTGATTTTTGGACCAGATTTTGTATTTCCATTTTCTAAGTAATTAGGAATTTCTGGTTCTTCATGAGGTCTTCGTCCAATACCATGCCCACAAAATCTAACAAGGGGTTGGTATCCTCTTGATACAATAAAATCTTCGATTGCTTTTGATAGTTCTTTAAATCTCATACCTTCTTGAATAATATCAATAGCGTAATATAAAGAATCTTTTGCACAAGCAATTAAATCTTCATCCTCTTTAGATATTTTTCCAATAGGCATAGTAATTGCAGAATCACCATACCACCCATCTATTTCAGTACCAATATCAAGACCAAGGATGTCACCTTCTTTTAAAACAACATCACTTGGAATTCCATGGATAATAACTTCATTCAATGAGGTACAAATAGCAGCTGGAAAACCATATAAGCCTTTAAATGAAGGTCTAGCTCCTAAATCTCTTAAGAACTTTTCCCCCATTGTATCAACCTCTTTTAAAGTCATACCAGCTTTAACTGATTTACTTAAAAAGTTTAAAGTTTTCGCAACTACAATATTTGCAGTTCGAAGTTTTTCTATTTCGTTTGGTTTTCTTAATGGGATTGCCATTTTTATAATCCAACCGCACTTAGTGTTTGATATTTATTCATATACTGTTGAGCTTCAATTTTTCTCATAGTATCAATAGCAACTTGTACAACAATTAGTACAGCAACCCCTCCAAAATAGAAAGGAACTCCCATAGCTTTTACGATAAGCCAAGGTAAAGTTGAAATTAATCCCATATAAATAGCTCCCCAGAAAGTTAATCTACTTGCTACTTCATTTAAAAATTCAGCTGTACTTGCTCCTGGTCTTACACCTGGAATAAATCCACCTTGTTTTTTTAAGTTTTCTGAAATATCTTTTGCGTTAAATGTAATTGATGCATAAAAGAATGCAAAGAAAACTACAAATAAAAACATAAATAGATTAAATGTATATGATTGAGGGCTTAAATAATCTGCAATCATTACTAAATACTTATTTTGACTTCCTTGTAACACAGTTGCAGGGAACATTAAAATAGCACTTGCAAAAATTGCTGGAATAACTCCACTTAAATTTACTTTAATTGGAATATAATTCATAACTCTTTTTTTCTGATTCTCTATCATTACTTTTCTAGAATATGAAACAGGAACTCTTCTTTCACCTAATTCAACATAAATAATTGCTCCAACAGTTGCAATTATTATAACTAATATAGCAATTACAGTTAAAAAATTCATTTGTCCATTATTAACTAACTCAATAGTTCCACCAATTGCACTAGGGATTGCAGAAACAATACCAGCGAAAATAATTAATGAAATACCATTTCCAATACCTTTTTGTGTGATTTGTTCACCAATCCACATTAAAAGCATAGTACCAGTTAACATTGAAATTGCAGAAACAGCAATAAATGTATTCATATCGATTGAAATAGCACCTTGACCACTATGACCAGTTAATGAATTAAGACCAACTGAAACACCAATAGATTGAATTAATGTAATAACAATTGTTGTATATCTGATGATTTGCATATATTTTTGCATCCCATCTCTCTCTTTTTTCATTTTACCAAGTGCTGGGAAAGTTGCTGCTAGAAGCTCCATAATAATTGAAGCAGTAATGTAAGGCATAATTCCTAGTGAAATAATACTTAGTCTTTCAACTGCATTTCCACTAAACATATTAACAAGACCTAATGCATTGTTAGCATTTGAGTCGAAAAATTCTTTAACTACGTCAATATTAACTCCAGGTACTGGCACGTATGCCAGTAATCTGTAAAGGAAAATAAAGCCTAATGTAATAAGAATCTTATTTATTAGATCTTTACTCATGGCTATTTTCCAGTAGTTGTAACGTTTTCGTCTTTAATCTTAGCTACTAAATCTTTTGCAGTTGAACCAATTAATTTAACTTTTTCAACTGATTTTGATAATTTATACACAGATTTAATTGAATCTAATGTAATTTCATCAAGTGTTGCAATTTGAGATACTTTATCAACATTGATAGAATATGGTTTAACTACTCTTGAAAAGAATCCAACTTTAGGAAGTCTTTTGTAAAGTGGTTGTTGACCACCTTCAAATCCTCTTTTCATTTTGTAACCAGATCTAGCTTTTTGACCTTTGTTACCTTTTCCAGCAGTTTTACCAGTACCACTACCTTGACCTCTACCAATTCTTTTAACATTTTTTGTACTACCAGCAGCTGGTTGTAAGTTATTTAATTCCATAATTTCTATCCTTTAATCTTAGCTAATGCTTCAACAGTAGCTTGTACAAGGTTGTTTGGATTATTTGAACCTAATGACTTAGCAATAATATCTTTAACTCCAGAAAGCTCAAGAACAGGTCTTGCAGCTCCTCCAGCGATTAGCCCAGTACCCTCAGATGCTGGTTTTAATAATATTTTACTTGCATTATATTTATGTTCAATATCATGTGCGATTGTAGTTCCTTTAATAGAAACAGTAACTAAGCTTTTGAATGCGTCATCTAATGCTTTTTTAATTGCATCAGGAACCTCTTTAGCTTTACCAGTTCCAAATCCTACTGTACCGTTTTTATCACCAACAACAACTAAAGCTGTAAATCTGAATCTTCTACCACCCTTTACAACTTTTGTTACTCTTCCGATTTTAACGATTGCTTCTTGAAAGTCTTCTCTATTTACTGCCATCATTAACCCTTATAATTTGATACCGTTTTCTCTTAATGCGTCAGCAAATGCTGCTACAACACCATGATAAAGATAACCATTTCTGTCATAAACAACTGATTCAATTCCAGCTGCTTTTAAGTTTTCAGCAAGTTGTGCTGCTACTTTTACTGCATTTTCTTTATTCACATTTAAACCCATAGCTTTTGAGCTAACTGCTGCTAAAGTTACACCTTCAACATCATTGATAGCTTGTGCACTAACGTATTTGTTAGATTTGAAAATTGATACTCTTGGCTTTTCAGCTGTACCAAAAATTGAACCTCTAACTCTTTTTTTTCTTTTGATTCTTAAAGCATTTTTTTTAGCTAAATCTTTTATTCTACTCATAGTTACACCTTACTTCTTAGAAGTTTTTCCGGCTTTTCTGATGATTTTCTCATCAGTATATTTAACACCTTTACCTTTGTACGGTTCTGGTTTTCTAAAGCCTCTAATAATTGCAGCAGCTTGACCAACTTGTTGTTTGTCAGCACCTTTTACATGGATTATGTTTTTTTCAACAGTAACTTCTAATCCCTCAGGAATTTCATAGTTAATTGGGTGAGAATAACCTAATTGTAACTCTAATACTTCACCTTTTACAGCAGCTCTGTAACCAACACCATTGATTTCTAAAGATTTAGTAAAACCTTCAGTTAAACCATTAATAGCATTTGCAGTTAAAGCTCTATAAGTTCCCCAAAATGCAGAAGACTCTTTTGTTTCACCATTTCTAGTTAAAACAACTTGTCCATCAGCGATTTCAATACCAACTCTACCATGTGTTTCTACAGTAGAAACTTTGTTCCCTTTTTTAACACTAATTAAAGAACCATTAGCTGTTACTTCAATTCCAGCAGGAATTGCGATAGGTTTTTTTCCAATTCTAGACATTACACTCTCCTACCATACAGTACAAAGTACTTCACCACCAACATTAGCTGCATATGCTTCATCATTAGCAATTACACCTTTGTTAGTTGAAACGATAATAGTACCGTACCCATTTTTAAAGTTTTTAATTTCAGAAGCGTTTTTATAAACTCTTCTTCCTGGTTTAGAAACTCTAGTGATTTCGTTGATTACTGATTTCTCATTATCATCATATTTTAATTCAACTTGAATTGTTTTCTTATTGTTTATTCCATCGATAACTTTGAATCCAGCAATATACTCTTTTTGTAATAAAACGTTTAAAACACCTACTACAGTATTTGAGTGTAATAATGTTGCAACTTCTAATTTTCTCATTGCAGCATTTCTAATTCTAGTTAAAGCATCTGCGATTATATCATTCATCATAGCTTAAATTCTCCTACCAACTAGCTTTTCTAACACCAGGTAATAAACCTTCGTTAGCCATTTTTCTTAAACAAATTCTACATAGACCAAAATCTTTATAAACAGAGTGAGGT
>JAQTXB010000010.1:29947-113947 GCA_028688995.1 Aliarcobacter sp. | reverse complement strand
TCCTAATTATGAAATTATCTAACTTGTCCAGAACCATAAATTTTGTATTTAAATGTTGTTAAATCATTTATTCCCATAGGTCCTCTTGAGTGAAGTTTATTTGTTGAAATTCCAACTTCAGCACCTAATCCAAAAGCTCCGCCATCTGTAAATCTTGTACTTGCATTTGCGTAAACACAAGCTGAATCAACTTCATTTAAAAATTTATTTATAGTTGTGTAGTTTTCACTTAAAATAGCTTCTGAATGACCTGAGCCATGTCTTCTAATATGAAGAATTGCATCATCAACATTTTTAACAATTTTTATATTTAATATGTTAGCTAAATATTCCGTATCATAATCTTCAATTGTTGCTGGAACTACTTTTATATATTTTAATGTTTCACTACAACCTTTTAAAATTGTTCCTTGTTCATTAAATGCATCTTCAAGTCCAGTTAAAATGTATGGTGCAATATTTTCGTGTACTAATAGTGTTTCCATTGAATTACACGCACTTGGTCTTTGACATTTTGCATTTATTGCAATATCGATAATTTTTGCTGGTGCTGCATCTTTATCCACATAAATATGACAAATTCCTTTATCATGTTTTATAACTGGAATTGATGAGTTTTCACTTACATATTTAATTAAAGCTTCTCCACCACGAGGAACAATTAAATCTACATAAGCATCTTGTTTTATAAGTTTTGCAACTCCTTCTCTACTTGAATCAGGAAGAAGTGAAATTGCTTGTTCTGGTAGTTTATTTTTAGCTAGAACTTCTCTTAAAACAATTGCAATTGCTTTGTTTGAGTGTTCAGCTTCTTTTCCACCTTTTAAAACACATACATTTCCACTTTTAAAGCATAAAGCTGCTGTGTCACTTGTAACATTTGGACGGCTTTCATAAATAATACCAATTACTCCAATTGGAATTGATACTTTTTGAATATTTAAACCAGATTCAGTTACCCAACCATCTAATATTCTTCCAACTGGTTCATTTTGAGATGCAATTTGTCTAATAGCATTAGCCATCTCTTTAACTCTATCTCCTGTTAAAAGTAGTCTATCAATTAATGCATCACCTAAATTATATAGTTTAGCTTGACTCATATCTTTGTCATTATGAGAAATTATGAAATCACAATGATTCATTAAAGCATCAGCCATTTCATTTAAAACTTTATTTTTAACGGCAGTACTAAGATTTGCAATGATTCGGCTAGATTTTTTTGCTTCTTCTAAAAATGCTTGCATAATAATTCCTATTTAATTAATTTTAAAATTTTATTTTTTTGCCATTTGGTATAAATTAAAAAAAGTATAAAACACCCAATTTGACAATTATTTATTCTTTATTTGAAGTTGAGTATTTTATGTAGAATATACTTAAATAAGGCTTTTCTATAGCTTTTTTTTGATTAAAAAATCATTTTATTTACAAACACCACTATCTTTTAAAATTTCTTTTATTTGTTTGCATTTTTTATTGTCAATATATAAATTTAACCATGATTCAACCCAATAAGGCACACTTCGCCCATTATTTCCCCATGAATTTACACTTTGATATTTTAAGCCCAAATGTTCTGAAAAAGTTCGTTTATTAAAGTCCGCTTTTTTCAATAATAGTTTGAAATTATCTTTTTCCATCTTTCTCCACCAAATAGTATGCAAAAGTATATCATAAATTAATAAATAATATATAAATAGATATATATTTAAGTATATTATTATTTAAAATTAAATATAATTTAAGAATTAAAATCAAGGAACTCAAAATGAAAATAAAAGCATTTTTGTCAAGTGGTAGATTTAGAATTATCAATGTATTCAAGATAGATGAGATGAAAAATATAGCTGCTTCGTATCCTAGATGGGAATATATTTTATAAATTTTAGAAAACCTATAATTTTTCATTAATACATAAGTGCTACAATAAATAAAAAATTAATGGAAATAAACTAATGGGTATAAAAGATAAATTAAAAGAAAACTCTAGTAAATTATTAAGTATTGCTAGTGAAAACGCTACTAAAGCTTTTGATTATCCAAAAATCAAAAGTCAACAATTAAAAGACGCAATAAAACTAAAAATCCGAGAAAAAGCCATATTAGCCACAAAAGCTAGACTTGTAGAAAATTATAAAACATTTGATGATTATAGTGACGAACAACTTGAAATCATAATTGCAGATGAAGAGAGAAAAATTGTTGATGATTTAAAAACTAAATCCCTCGTAGTTGCACTTGCAGCTCTTGGGCTTAACTTTTTTATATAGGGATATATAATGTTTAAACAAGTTAAATCAGCACTTTTTTGGTACTACTTATTTAAGTTTAGAAGAAGGGTGATTTTAATAGTTTTACTTTTAATAATCGCACTTTTCGCAAATGCTATATATGGTGATGTTATTGAGTATTTAAAATTAAAAGATAAACTGGCTTATTTGGAAATTGCACTTATTTCAAAATGGACAGTTATTATTTTTAATATTGTATTTTCAGTCTATCTTCTTTTGACAATGTTTAAAAAAGAAGAAAATATAGAAGAAAAAAAGCCTAAAAAAGAGAAAGATATAAAAATAAAAGAGACAAAAAAAGAAGAAAAATTTACTGATAGGGAAAAAGAATTTTTATATAAAAAAACATTAAAAACAAAAGCAGATTTACTTGTGGAAAAATAGAAGTTTATTCTTCTATTTTTTCCTCTTTTCTTAATAAAATAGCCTGTGTTGGATAAGCAAATTCACAATTGTTTTTTTCAACTAATTTTGATATTTCAATTATTACATCTTCTTTTGTATCCAGCCACTCTTCCCAATTAGGACTTTTTGAAAAACAGTAAACTAAAATATTAATTGATGATGATCCAAACTCATCAATAAAAACTAAAAGTGTATTTTTAACACCCTCTAAATCTTCTGTTTTTATAGCTTCGAAAGCTTTTGTTTTTGAAATATTTATGTTTTTATTTGTGGCAATTTTAGGATGAGAAAGTAACATATCAAAAATATCATTTTTTAAATTTATAATATTATTCATTTTACTTTCATAGGTAATTCCAATTGACATTTTTATTCTTCTTCCAATTACTCTTTTTGACCAATTTAAAATATGAGCATTTGCAATTTGAGAATTAGGAACCGTAATCATGGCATTATCAAAGGTTCTAATTCTTGTTGTTCTCATTCTAATATCAACAACTGTTCCCTCAAAATCATCGGTTTTAATCCAATCACCTTGGGAAAATGAGTTATCAGTCATGATATTTAATGAAGCAAAAAAGTTTGCTAAAGTATCTTTTGCAGCAAGAGCAACAGCAATACCCCCAACTCCAAGTGAAGCTGCAATTGCTTTTATATCAATTCCAAGTTGTGTGAATAAAAATAAAATTACCACTAAAACCAGAATAATTTTTATAATTCTTAGAATAAAAACTATCATCTCTTTTCTAACATTTTGATATTTTTCAAGTAAATTATGAGCATATATAGTGATGCTATTATTTAACATTGAATAAATTGCCCAAGTAATTAAAGCCATATAAATTGTATTTATCCAAGGCATAATTTGATTTATTAGAACTTGGTCTTTTACTAAAATCAACATGGAAATTTGTATAGAGAAAAGATATAAACTATAAATTAATGGCGAGTTTATTGCATTTCTTAAATGAATAAGGAAATTCTCATTATGAATATCTTCACTTTTTATAAATGGTTTTAAAATAAAATTTGAAATTAAAGTTATTAAATATCTATTTAATAATCTAAAAAATACAATTATTAATAAAACAACACAAATTTCTCCCACTGAAAAATTTAGATGATAAGAGGTAAAAGAAGAGATAAAAGATATACCTTTTATAGTATCTATTTTGTTTATTATGTATTGAAGATTAAATTCATCAATGAAAAAATTTGAGCTACGAAACTTTTGAATGTTATTGTATAAATATTGAAGTATAAAAAGTTGTGTATTCTTTTGGTTATATAACTCTATATAATTATCTATATATTCTATTGATACTTTATTACTATTTTTTAACTCTTCTTCATATATTGAACTATAATCATCTAGATTAAAATTTTTTATTGTATTTATACTTTTTAAAATAATTTCTTGATAATAAGCAATATCTCTGAACTCTTCTTTTGCTTGAATAATATCTCTTAGGGTTTTTTCATATATAACTCTTTGATTAATTGTTGCAATTTTTAATTCATCTCTTTTTACAGCTAAACTATTTCTTTGCATATTATTTGCATTAATTCGATTTGTTAAAAAGAATATTTCATTATCATCTTCTTCTTGTTTTTGAAGGGTTGTTAAATATGATTCATTATTTATATTTTTAATAACATCTTGAAGCATTTTATTTTGTTCATCTATTTGTTCTTCAATAGTTTTTGTTGGGTCTTGAGTTGTTTGTTCAGCAACTGTTGTTATATCTTTATTTATTAATTTTATAGGAGTAGTTTGTATGTTTTCACACAGAAGAAAAATAGGAAATATAATGGATATCAAGAGAATTTTAATAGTATTGTTCAATGATTTTCCTTTTGTTGGATTCTATAATTAAAAGGTGCATTGTAACTTAAGAATAGTAATGAAAAGTAAATAAAAGCTTTATATCAGTGTTATTTCTTTTTATAATTGCATTTCCAAGCCAAAAAAACAATTATTACTGTATAGTGAAGTAATATACAAATATCATTTTAAGTATAGAAGTTTAATTTATAAAATCTTAGTAACAACAAGGAAAATAAAATGCTTGAAACTGTTGCGTTACTCCTAGTTATCCTTTGGATTCTAGGACTTGTTAGTTCATATACGATGGGAGGATTTATTCATATTCTTCTAGTTATTGCAGTTGTAGTAATTCTAGTTCGTATTATCAAAGGCCAACGGCTATAAATTGCCGTATAAGTTTAAAAAAATAGATGTGTGAAATCATCTAAAAAAGATATTGAACAAATTAAAAAGGATATTAAATGAAAAAGATTTTAACATTTATAATGTTTTTATTTATAGTATTAATGGTTAGTGGTTGTGAGACATGGGAAGGTGCAAAAAAAGATACAGCTACTGGTGCTGAATGGAGTAAAGAAAAAGTCAATGATGGGGCTAAATATATAGAGAAAAAAACCGATTGATTCCAAATAATAAGGGGAATAAACTCCTATTATTTATGGCTACTTTAATTAATGCAGGAGAAAATAATATGAGCACAATAGAAACATACAAACAAGAGATTGAAAAAGAGTTAAATCTTGCACTAGAAAAATTAGTGGAACTTAAAACAAAAATAAGAACTCTTTCTGATACAGAGCGTTTAGATTTTATTAAAGATGTTGAAAGTTTAGAGACAATGGCCAATGAAATGAGAGCTAGAGTAAAAGAGATAAATATTGAAATGGAAAATTCTTGGGAGCAAATCAAAGGTGATGTTAATAGTTCTCTAATAACAATTAATGAAGGTTTTGAAAGATTAAATAGATCATTAGTTTAGTATTTCAGGAATTTTTCTTAAGTATAAAATGTGGTGCGGTTAGCGAGATTTGAACTCGCACACCCGTAGGGCGCTACCACCTCAAGGTAGTGTGTCTACCGTTCCACCATAACCGCAAAAAAATAGGGTGAAATACTACAATCATAATACTTCATATAAGATTAAGTATTATGATTGAAAAAGATGAAATAAATTTATTTATTCCTGAAGTTTTTTTCATTAACTGTAGCTAAAATTGTTTTTGCAATATGAGATGTATTAATTGCAATATCATGGGTTTGTGAAGCAATTGAAGCATTATTTTGAGTTTGTCTATCTAATCTATTTACTACATCATTTATTTGTTCAATACTTGTTCTTTGCTCACTTGATGAGATAGAAATATCTTTTATAACTTCTGTTGTTTTCGAAATATTTTCTCTTAGTTTTACATAACCTTTTATCATATCATCTGCAATTCTTTTACCACTATTTGTTTTACTTGTTGCATTTTCAACTAAATCTTTTATCTCCCGAGCTGCTTCTGCTGAACGAGATGCTAGGTTTCTCACTTCTGCTGCAACTACTGCAAATCCCTTTCCTGCTTCTCCAGCAGTCGCTGCTTCAACAGCTGCATTTAGTGAAAGAATATTTGTTTGAAAAGCAATTTGATCAATAATTGTAATTGCATCTGCAATTGCTTGGGTTTGTTCATTTATTGAATCCATAGATTCAACAGTAATAGTTGCTAATTTTTGACCTTCTTCTATTGAGTTTGATAACTCTTTTGAATGGTTTGTCATTATTGAAATTCTTTCTGTATTATTTATTACGGTACTTGTAATCTCCTCTAAGGCTGCTGCTGTTTCTTCTAGCGAAACGGCTGTTTCATTTGATGCTTTATTTAATATATTTACATTTTCTAATAAAACTTTTGAACTCTCATCTAGGCTTAATCCATTTATTTTATTTTCTTGAAGCATTTGATTTATAATATTCGATAAATTATTTAAACCAATTGCTACATTTCCCGTTGGATTTTTTATCTCATCTACAAAATTTAAACTTGCATATTTTTCTAAAGAAGATAAGATAATATTGATATCTTCATTTACATTGGCTTTGATAGTTTGAATCATTTCATTTAACATGTTTTTTAGCTCATTCAATGACAAATTCGATGTTTCATATTTTATTTGTGAGTCTAAATGTCCCTCTTTAACTCTATTAACAACATTTTTAACTTCTTTTATTAATTCTCTATCTTCATTAAAATTATTTGAAATTAGTTCCATTTGTTTATCAATTTCTTGTGCCATATTCCCAAATTCATCATTTGTATTTATATTTAGTTTAGTAATGTTTTCTTCTTCTGCTTTTAAATATCTAAAAAAGAAGTTTAATCCATTTTCTAGAGTTTTTAATGGAGCCAATATTTTTATAAGTGCAAAAAATAAAATTACTAAAATGATAATGAGTAAAAGAATATATAAGAATATCTCTTTTAGAAGGTCCGCATTGATTTTTTCTGAAATAGCTTTTTTATCAAGTTGAATAATTAATTTCCAATTTGTAAGCGGAATATTACTATATGCAATTAATTGAGGATTATTTTCATCTAATGCTTCATCAAAATGTAAAGTATCATTGCTTTTTATCTGTTCATAGATTTTATTTTGAGAATTAAATAGTTTGTCATCTTTATGAATTATAGTTTTTCCTAAATTATCAATAAGATATGCAAAACCTTGTTCATCTAGATTAATATTTAAAACAGTATTTACAACTGTATCAAGTGAAATATCTGAACCAATTACTCCTATAATTTTTCCATCTTTTTTAATTGGGGCAGATACAGAAATAACAAGTTTTTTTGTACTAAAATCGATGTATGGGGCACTAACTCCAGCTCCATCTACTTCTACAGCTTTTTTGTACCAAGGTCTAGCTCTTGAGTCATAATCATGGGTTTGTGGTGTTCTAAAACTTCCATCAAATTGTAAAAAATTTCCATTTTCTCCTATCCCTAAATACAATCCAGAAAATTTTCCAGAAAAATTACCTAAACGAAGTTTGTTTATAATTTCACTGTTTTTTACTTCTAATGGTAAAACTGATACCTCTTTAGCAACTGCTTCAACTATATCAATTTTCGACTGAAGATAATTATTAATTGATTTTGATGTTTCATTTGCTAAATCTAACTCTTTTTGTTTTATTAAATTGTACTCTGAATTATAATTGTTATAAGCATTGTAAAAACCCAATATAAGAAATGAGATAGAAACACTAACAAATATTAGCGTAAGTATTTTACTTTTTATAGTGCTACTTTTCATAAAAGATCCTTTTTAAATTTTGATTTAAGAAAAATAATAGCATTTTAAAGAGGTATAAAAGTGGCGAAAAGAGTATTTAAAGAATTAGGACAAAAAAAAAGGTCAAGAAGAAAACTTCTTGACCTTTCGAGTTTTATTAAATCTGTAGATTTAAAGATTACCCTAAAAATGGATTTGCATATAATGCAATCATAGCAACAACAAGTGCATAAATAACTTGAGCTTCGATCATCGCTAAAGCAATGAACATAGTTGTCATTAATTTTCCACCTAAACCTGGGTTTCTAGCAGTACCAGCAATAGTTGCAGCAGCAGTATTACCCATACCAATAGCACCACCAAGTGCAGCAAGACCTAATCCAATTCCAGCAGCTACTACAGAGTAAGCTTTTAAAGTTTGGTTAGCAACTTCACCATCAGCAGCGAATGCAACAGCAGCGATAGCTAACATTAAAAGAACGATTTTTTTCATTCTAGATTCCTTATATTTATTTTTTCAAAGTCTGTTCGGCTTGCGTATCCCTACTTAACACTTCGAGTGCCGTGATTATATATCAATAAAAATAAAAAAAAGCTAAAAGTTATTGTTTTCTTTTTATTTACTAAAATTTGATATAATCACCACAATTATTGAAAAAAAGGTCGCAAATGAAAAAATTGTTTTTATCACTTACTCTAATAATTGTTCTTATATTAGTTTCTGTATATGGAATATTATTCACAAAATATGGTAATGGTATAGTCTCATCTTACATTGAAAATAAGATTAATACAGGTCAGAATGATGTTAAATTAAAGGTTAATGATTTTGTTTTAACTTCAAAATATTTAAACTTTGATGCTTCTATAAATGATAACTCTAAAATAAATATTTCTGGAGATTTATCTCTTTTTCAAAAGAGTGTAAATTTAAAATATGATATAAAAATTAATGAGTTATCAACATTAAAAAACTTAACAAAACAAGAATTTAAAGGTCCATTGTCAACAAGCGGGATTTTTATTGGAAATGAAGAAGAAGCGATTATTCAAGGTGTTTCTGATATTGCACAAAGTCAAACTAAATACTATTTTAATTTAGAAGATTTTGAACCAAAAAATATAAATATTCAAGTTAAAAATGCAAAAATTGAAGATTTATTAGTATTGTTAAATAAACCACAATATGCAAAGGGTGATTTAACAATTCACACAGATATTAAAAATGCAAATTTATCAAAATTAGATGGAATGATTATTGCTAAAATCACAGATGGAAAAATTAATAATGATGTAGTAAATAGTGAATTTAATCAAGGATTTCAATCATCTATAAATTTCCAAAGTGAAATCAATGCAATTTTAACACCAAATAAAGCTGAAGTAAAAAGTAATTTAATTAGTTCATTAGCTGAAATATTTATGAATAAAACAGTTATAGATTTATCGACAAATAATATTAAAACAGATTATAAAATTGATATTAAAAATTTAGCAAAATTAGAAGGAATTGTTTCTAAAAAGTTAAATGGACAATTTTTAACTGATGGTAATTTAAAAGCATTTGATGATACTATCCAAATTGAAGGAAGTTCAGATATATTTGAGGGTATTACAAAATATAATGCTGAATTTATTAATTTAAAACCATCGAATGTAAAATTCTCAGTTGAAAATGCAAGATTAGAAAAACTTTTACAAGTAATAAATGAGCCTATTTATTCAACAGGAAGTTTAAATATAGATGCCAATATAAAAAATGCAGATTTAAATAAACTTGATGGAACGATTATTTCTAAAATTGATGATGCTTTAGTAATAAATGAAGTAGCAAATGTTGTATTTAAACAAAATTTACAAGATAAATTAAATTACAATTTAGAAATAGATACAAATTTAGTTCCAAATCAAGCTATATCAAAAACATATATAGAAACAACAATGGGTAATTTAACAGCTCAAAAATCAGTGTATGATTTTAATGGAAACTCTTTTAGTAGTGATTATTTATTAAATATTGCAGATTTAGAAAAACTAAAAGATATTACAAAAATGAAATTAAAAGGAAAACTTGATATTAATGGTGAAATTTCAAATAAAGAGAATAATCTATTTGTAACTGGTAATTCAAATACTTTAGGTGGAACTTTTGATTTTGATTTGAAAAATGATAAATTAAATGCAAATTTAAAAAATATTGATGTTCAAGAATTATCAAATATGTTAGATTATTCAAAAATATTTGATTCAAAAGCAAATTTTGTATTAGATTATGATTTATTAGTAAAAAAAGGTAATTTAACTGGAAAACTAATAAATGGTCATTTTTTAGAGAATGATTTTACACTTTTAATTAATCAATTAACAAAAGGTGATTTAACAAAAGAGGTTTATGAATCATTTGATATAGATAGTAAAATAGATGATAAGGTGTTAACTTCTAATTTAATTATGAAAAGTCAAAATACGCAAATTATTTCAAAAGATTCAGTTTTGGATTTAAAACAAAATTTAATTGATGCAAAATTTGATACAACAATAAAAGATAAAACTTTTGCTGTAAAAGTAAATGGAGAAGCTTCTAATCCTAAAATTTCACTTGATGCAAAAGATTTACTAAAAGAACAACTTAATAAACAACTTGAAAAGAAAAAAGATAAAATCCAAGAAAAATTAAATAAAGCTCTTGGAAAAAAAGCAGATGATGCTAAAACAAAACAACTTATTGATGATATAAAATCAATGGTGAAATAGAGTTTAACTCTATTTTGCCACTCTTCTTCGCTTACAAAAACTAATAAATAAATTTACAAAAAACTATAAATTTCTAAATCCAATAAAATATTGTGATAATTATTATCAATTTAAGAAAAACAAAAGTTTCTTTTCGCTTTAATTCATTAATGATAATTAATATTAAAATTAAAAAGGAATTAAATGTTAAATTTTAGTAAAAAAGTACTTGTTTCTTTTTCTATAGTTACAGCAGTTGCCATATCAAGTTATGCTGGAACAAAAGTTAATCCTATTTTAGATGCTTATTCTAATATAGCTCTTGATAATTATAGTGATACTTTAAAAGATGCAAAGGCTTTAAAAACTGCAATTGATGAGTTTGCAAAAAAACCAACTCAAGAAAATTTGGATAAAGCAAAAAAAGCTTGGATAGTTTCAAGGGAATCTTATGGTCAATCAGAAGCATTTAGACTTTCAAATGGTCCAGTTGATTCTGAAGATGAATGGATAGCTGAAGCTTATGGTGCAAGGGAAGGGCAAATTAATGCTTGGCCACTTGATGAAAATATGATTGATTATACAATTGATGCTAATGGAAAATTAACTTCTGGAAATATTATTGATACTGTTGGAAAGTTTAATCCAGGTGGAGAAGAATCAAAAGAGGTTGATGTTACAAAAATTACAGTTGATGCAATTACTGAGTTAAACGAAAATGGTGGAGATGCAAATGTTGCATCTGGTTATCATGCAATTGAATTTTTATTATGGGGACAAGATCAAGATTACTCAAATTTCTTAAAAGATAGTGTAACTCCTGGTGCTATGAGTGCTGGACTTAGACCTTTAACAGATTTTACAACTGATAAAAATGCATCTAGAAGATTTGATTATTTAAAAGCAGCATCTGAAAAATTAGTTGATGATTTAGAAACTGTAAAATCAGCTTGGGAAAAAAAGGTTGATGGAACAAAAGGTTTATATCAAGCGGCACTAAAGGGTCAATTGACAGGTGAGAATGCTTCTAAAAATATTGAATCAGCACAAGCTTTAAAACAAATTATTGCAGGACTTGGTGTTTTTGTAAAATCTGAGTTTGCAAATGAGAGAATTGCAGTTGCTGTTTTAACTCCAAGTGAAGAGGACGAACACTCTTGTTTCTCTGATAATACTCACAGAGACATAGTAAATGATTACTTAGGATTTAAAAATGTATTAACTGCAACATATAAAGGTAAAAAATATGGTGCTTCTTTATTAGATGCTGTAGATGCTCCAACTAAAGAGAGAGTTTTAGCTTTAATGAAATCTATTGAAGAAAAAATTCATAGTATAGATGAAGTTGCTAAAACAAAAGAACATTTTGATTATCAAATTAGACCAGAAAGTCCTCAATCAAAAGTTATTGTAAAACTTAAAAATGAGTTGAGAAAACTAGGTGATGAGATGGTAAATGTTGCAGCTGCTAATAAAATTAGTTTAAGTAAAGATGATGTTACAGACCCAGATGAAACAAAATTATAATTTGTTAAAAAAAATTTTTATTCTAAAAAGCCTTGTAGTAATAATTGCTATAGGGCTTTTTGCCGTTGATAATAAAAGTATTTATTTATCAAATGATAAAAATAATTCAATACTTTTAAAACCTATAGATAATTTAAATGATGAAGAGTACGATAAGTTTATATTAGGTAGAAGTTTTTTTACAATTCCTTGGGTTGAATCACCTAGTGTTACAACCGCGAGAGATGGATTAGGACCTCTTTTTAATGCAAATACTTGTATCACATGTCATCCTTCAAACGGAAGAGGAACTTTGATTAATAAAGATGGTTTTAGCTCAAGATCTTTGGTTGCAAGATTATCTATAAAATCAAACGATTCAAAAGAACATCAAGAACTTTTAAAATACAAAGGTTTTGTTCCAAATAGTATTTATGGAAATCAATTATCAATAAATGGAATTCATGGAATAGATTTTGAAGGTAATATAAAAATAGATTTTGAAGAAGTTGAAGTAATATTACCTGATGGTGAAAAACAACTTTTATTAAAACCTAAATATTCTTTGACAAATTTAAATTATGGAGAATTAGAAAAAGATAGCAATGTTTCGTATAGGATAGCTCCATCACTAAATGGTATGGGTTTAATAACACTGATTTCAGACGAAGATATTTTAAAAAATGTTGATGAAAATGACGAAAATAAGGATGGAATATCCGGTCGTGCAAATTGGGTTTATTCAAATCTTACAAAAAAAGAGGAATTGGGTAAATATACTTGGAAAGCAAGTGTAGCTTCTTTAAAAGAACAAGTTGCAGGTGCTGCAAATAATGATATGGGACTTACAACTTCAATTTTTCCAAATGATAACTGTACATCTTTTCAAAAAGCATGTAATGACGCACCAAAAGCAAAAGATGCTATTGATTTGCCAGATGAAAGACTTGATGCTGTTACTTATTATTTAAAAAATATAAAAACATATACTCCTAAAATCACAAAAGAGTATAAAGAAGGTTTAGAAATATTTGAACAAATTTCATGTTCAAAGTGTCATATTAGTAGTTTTGATACAAAAAAAGGATTTAAAGTTTTTCCATATTCTGATTTTTTACTACATGATATGGGTGAAGAGTTAAGTGATGGAAGAGTTGAATTTAAAGCAAGCCAAAATGAGTGGAGAACTGCACCTTTGTGGGGACTTGCACTTCATGAAAAAATAAATAAAGAGAAACCTAGACTTTTACATGATGGAAGAGCTAGAAGTTTTCAAGAGGCAATTTTATGGCATGGTGGTGAAGCTATGAAAGCAAAAGAAAACTATATGAATTTACCAAAAGAAAAAAGAGAAAAATTACTTAAATTCTTAGAGGAGTTATGATGAAAAAAGTGATGTTTTTAGTGTTGTTGTTTTCAAGTATGGTTTTTGCCAATGAAAGAATACTTGTAAATATTATCAAAAATGTATCAATTCCAAATGTTCAGGAGTCAATAGATAATGCAAAGATTTTACAAAAAGATGTAAATGCACAAAATTTTACAAATTTTTTAAAGTCATGGAAAAAAGTTGAAGCTTTTTATATTGCTGGTGATTTAGATGAAAATTATGCTGATACTCCAAGATATATGGATGTTTATAATAATCTAAAAGAGGATTTAAATACTCAAATGAAAAGGGTTGTTGAATCAAATGATGAGGTTAAAACAGCTTTATTTAAAAACTCTTTTAAAACTATTAATGCTTTAGAGTATGTTTTATTTAATGATAATGATATTTCAAAAAGAGAAAAAGAGTTAAGTGTTGCTATTTTAGACTCAATGATTTCTCATTTAGAAGAGATAAAAGGTGTTTATAAAACATATTTAACAAAACCTAATAAAGATGAAAAATGGGAAAACTCTTTAGTAATAAATACTTTAATTGCTAGTTCATATAGATTAAAAGAGTGGAGAATTGGAAATCCAAGTGGAAATGCAGGTAAATTTAAAAATGACCCTAAAAACGAAAGAGGTGAATACTTTTTAAGTAAAAACTCATTTAATGCAATTGAAGCAATTTTAGAAGCACATAAACAAATAGTTGAAAAAAATAACTATTATGATTTTGCGGCATTTGCTATGAATAAAGGCGCATCAATTCAGCTTTTAGAAGTTATTGAAAAAATAAAAGAGACTCAAGATGAGTTAAAAAAATTACCTCTTGATGATTTTACAAATGCAAGTGCACTATTTAAAAGTGCAAAAGATTTACACAATGCTTATTACACCTCTTTAATTGGACAATTAAGTGTAACTGGAAAAATTTTAGATGCGGATGGAGATTAGAATTTGACCACTATTTCGAAAGAACTTTTTGTACTTGAATATTTAATAGACCCAAATAAAAGACTTTTTTGGGTTTATATTTTGAGTTCTATATTATTAGCAATAATCTATTTTTATGTAAGTAAAAAAAATAGTAGATTAATAACTTCTTCAAAACTTTGGTTACATCCTAGTGCAAAACTAGATTATTACTACTTTTTTTTATCATATTTTATAAATATTTTATTATTAGTACCGTTTATTATAAGTGCAAAAACTATCGCTTTTAGTGTAAATAAGTTTTTATATTCGCAGTTTGATTATTTTGAAAATAGTTTTTTCTCTTATGAAATGATTATTTTTATGTATACAGTTTCAATTTTTCTTGTGAGTGATTTTACTAGATATTGGTTACACAGATTTTTGCATACAATTGCATTTTTATGGGAATTTCATAAAATTCATCATAGTGCAAAAGTTTTAACACCAGTTACTTTTTATAGGGTTCATCCAGTTGAAAATTTTCTTTTTGGGCTTAGATACTCTTTGAGTATTGGATTTGTTACGGGAGTTTTTATCTATTTTTTTGGTGCAATGATAGATATTTATATGGTTTTGGGAGTTAATGTTTTTCTTTTTATATTTTCTATATTTGGTTCAAATTTGAGACATTCTCATGTGCCATTTTCTTATGGAAGTTTTTTGGAAAAATGGTTTATCTCACCAAAACAGCATCAAATACACCATAGTCGTAAACATTTTGACAAAAATTATGGTGGTTATATTGCTATTTGGGACAGAGTTTTTGGAACACTTTGTTTATCAAATAGTGTAAAGGTTATGAAATTTGGTCTAAGACGAGAACAAATGAAAGATTATCTTTCATTAAAAGATTTGTTATTTAGACCAGTTAGAAATTTATTAAAAAATAGGGGGATTTAAATGAAAGGTTCAAAGTTAGTAGTGGCTATGTTTTTAGCTTTTTCAAGTGTGAGTTTAAGTGCAAGTAATAGTTTATCAAAAGAGGAGTTAGGGCAAATTTTATTTTTTGATAAAAACTTATCAAATAATAGAACTCAAGCCTGTGCAACTTGTCACAATCCAAACAGTGGATTTACAGATAATAGAGATAATGGTGTTTCTAAAATGGCATCAATGGGTGCTGATAATAAATCAATTGGAGATAGGGAAGCTCCGACTGCATCTTATGCAAAATTTTCACCAAATTTCCATTTTGATGAGAAAAAACAAAAATTCATTGGTGGACAATTTTGGGATGGAAGAGCATCTACATTGGAAGACCAAGCAGGTGGACCACCATTAAATCCAGCAGAAATGGGAATGACAAGTAAAAAAGAGATAATTAATAGAATCAAAGAAAATGAGTTATATGTAAATTCATTTAAAACTCTTTTTGGAAATGATATTTTAGAAAATGATGAAAAAGCGTATAGTGCTTTAACACAAGTTATTGCTGCATTTGAAAGAACAGATGAATTCTCACCATTTGATTCTAAATACGATAGATATTTAAAAGGTGAATATGATTTAACACCACTTGAAGATTTAGGAAAATCAATATTTTTCTCAAATAACAACAACTCTTGTGCCTCTTGTCACGTTTTAAAAGGTGAAGATGAAAAGGGTGAAACTTTTACGAATTATGAATTTCATAATATTGGAACACCAGAAAATAAAACACTTAGAGCAAAAAATGGTGCAAAAGATTTAGATAAAGGACTTTTAAATAATCCAGCTGTAAAAGATGAAAAACAAATGGGAAAATATAAAGTTCCAACTTTAAGAAATGTGGCAGTTACAGCTCCATATATGCATAATGGAGTATTTTCTGATTTAAAAACTGTTATAGAGTTTTATGATAAATATAACAATAAAGAAAGAACTATAAATCCAGAAACAGGAAAAATTTGGGATGAACCAGAAGTTAAAGATACAATTTCTACAAAAGAGTTAAAAGCAAAAGAGTTAAGTGATAGAAAAGTTGAAGCAATAGTTGCTTTCTTAAAACTTTTAACTGATAAAAAGTATGAGAATTTATTAGAAAAATAGGAAGAAAAAAGTTGTTTTTTATTGTTTCTAATTTATTAAAAAAAGAGTCATTTTGTAGATTATAAAATGTTAAGCTGTGAATCCAATAATAAGAGTACACTGAAATAATCATGGTGATGAAAAAGGGGTACAAAATGATTGATCAACAGCTTATATTTTTAGGAATTATTGCAATATGTATGGTAATTATCACTGGAATGATTATTTTATTTGCTATTCAGTATTGTAAAACTATGAATAAAGTGAATGCCTTTATTTCCCTTGGGCAAGATAAACTTTCTATTCTTTCAAGTAATATTTCTGTAATCACTCAAGAGAGTAGTGATTTGATAGAAAAGGTTGGAAATGAAAGTCAACTCTTAACTAATGGTATCGTTAAACTAACCAATGCCTCTCTTGCGTTTAAGGCATTTTCTCAGTTTTTTAATAAAAATCCAAAAATAAAAGAGGACAACATGAACAAAAGTAATCTATTCGGTTTTGCAGTCGGTGCAGCAATCACAGGTATTAGTGCATATTATGTTTACAAAAATAAAGATGAGATTTCAAACAAAATCAACAATCTTGAGGAAACTCTTATTGAAGATTATGGAGAATTAGTTACTAAAGCAAAAGATAAGCTTGCAGAATTAATGAAAGTATTTCAATCTACAGCTCAAGAATTTTTAAATGGTGGAATTGTTGATGGAATCAAGGAAAACGAAATTAAGCAACTTGTTAAAAAACTTGATAAACTTCAAAAAGAGATAGAATCACTTAGTATAAAAAGTTAATTTTTATCTAAGTTGGTTTTCTCATGCCTAAGGCTTAATTGATTGGTTTTGCGGAAAGTCATAAGAGTTGTAATTGCAAGTGCAATAATCGCAGGTCCTAAGATAAATCCCCAAAATCCAAAAGTTGCCAATCCACCTACAATAGCAAAAAATATAATAAACTCATTGATACGATGTTTGTTCTTGCTTAGTTTTTTATTTATAAAATTTAAAATGAGAAGCTTGACAACATTGTCAATGAAAAATGACATCATTGCATATGAATAAATAGCGATAATAAGTGCATTAAAGATATTCCCTTGAAGATACTCATTTATGGCAATTGGTATCCAAACTATCCCCGTTCCAAAAACTGGAATAATTGACATAATACCCACTATAAATCCAAGTAATAAAGCATTATATCCATCAAAAAAAGCAATAAAAATTCCAAATGCTAATCCTTGTGCAATCATCACTCCCACTAATGTATAGAAAACAACTGATACCATGATTGTCATTTCTTTAAAGAATTCTCGTTTGAGTGGACGAGATAGGGGAATAATAGGCATAAAAAATAAAATGAGTCTTCTACTATATAAAGTTAAAAAGAAGAAAAATATAACAATCATCATCATATCTCCTAACGTTAGCATAAAGTTTTTTAATCCATTTCCAAGCCAGCCTGCAAGAAAGGCAGTAATCTCATCTTTTCTAGTTACTATCATTGGAATTATTGTATCAAGAGGAGTTCTAATCCACTCTAAATAAGAGGGAAGGTGCTTGCTTAAAATATCAATTTTATCCACGAAAGATAGAATTATTGTCATACTATCTGTTGGATGACTAAGAAGATTAAATAAAAATATGGCAATTGGCATAAAAACAATTAATGAAACAATCAAGGTAATAATGCCAGCAGAAATTACAGGTGCAAAAGTTTTTAATTTTTCATATTGTTTAATTTTTGTTTCAATAAGTTGGAATATGGGAAAAGTTGCTATTACCATTAAGGATGCTACAAAAAAACTTTTTAAAAAAGGGAAAAATAACCAAATTATAAGTGCAAAAACTCCAAATCCAATCCAGCGTAAGAAATAATCTTTTTTCATAGTAGTTACCTTTTAGATATTTAATTAAAAAGAGTGTTATTTCTGCTTAAAATTGATTATATCACATTTATATCTAAAGAAGATTTCTTATAAAAATAGAACAAAAAAGTAACATTGAATATTAGAAAATTAAACATTAAAGAGTTATTTTTTAAATCTTTTTTTATTGCTTTCTTGATAGAATACGTTAAAAAAAGGTCTTTCTAGATGAGAAATATAATTTTTTTTATTATTAATTTGAATCTATTCGCAAATGAAGTAAATATATATGATTTAGAAATAGAAAGAGATGGATTAATAAATAAATATTATAAACGAATTGATATTGCAAGACAAGATAATTTAGATGATAGAGTTATGCTATTAGATAAAACATTAAATTGTTTTATAAATTCAAAAAGTAAAAGAGATATTCTGAATTGTAAAGCAGATGAAAGAAAAAGGATTATGGATTTAGTTAGAAATAACTAGATTAAAAAATTGTTTCTCCTAAATCTTTATTTAGGAGAAATTACTTTTAATAATTTAAATATAAAATTCCCTCTTCAACTTTTGTTTCATAAACCCCAGTACAGCCACTATCATTTCCTAAAGCTTGTCCTGTTTTTAAATCTATTTCCCAGTTGTGTAAAGGGCAAGTTACTATTTTGTCATGAACTAAACCTTCGCTTAGTTTTCCTTTTTTGTGTGGACAGATATTGTTTACAGCAAAGATTGAACCATCTCTTGTTCTAAAAATAGCTATTTCAGTTTCACCAATTTCTACTTTTCTTGAACCCATTTCAGGGATATTTTCAACTTCTGTGATTTTGTACCATTTTAACATGTTAAATTTGCTCCTTTGCTTCAAAACTATGAGATTCTTCTGGGTTTATAATAATTGAATTAAACTCTTTTGTAAATCCATCTTCAATTGCTTTTGCCCAAGGGTCAACTTGTGCTGATTTTTGTGAAATTTCAAATCTTTGGGCATAATAAGCCACTTTTTCTTTATCTAACATCACATCTTTTACATATTGTAATCCAGTTCTTTCAACCCAATGAGCTGTTCTTTCAAGATAATAAGCATCTTCTCTATAAAATTGCATAAAGGCTTTTACATAAGTTAATAACTCTTCATCAGTTTCCACTTTACAAAGGAAATCTGTAACTCTCACTTTTATACCACCATTTCCTGCAATTGAAATTTCCCAACCAGAATCAACTCCAATAATTCCTAAATCTTTGATAGTTGCTTCTGCACAATTTCTAGGACAACCTGAAACTGCAATTTTAAATTTGTGTGGAGTCCAAGATCCCCATGTTAGTTTTTCAATAATCACACCCATATTCATAGAATCTTGAGTTCCAAATCTACACCAAGTATTTCCAACACAAGTTTTTACAGTTCTCAGACCCTTTGCATAAGCTTGACCCGATACAAAACCAGCATCATTTAAATCTTTCCACATAGGTTCAAGTTGTTCTTTTTTAACTCCTAACATATCAAGTCTTTGACCACCTGTAAATTTTACTGTTGGAACATCATATTTAACTGCAATATCAGCAATATCTTTTAACTCTTGTGGACTTGTAAGTCCTCCCCAAATTCTAGGAACTACAGAATAAGTTCCATCTTTTTGGATATTTGCAAACATTCTATCGTTTACAAGTGCACTTCTTTTATCATTTTTATATTTATCATCATTATATTTTACAAGTAAATAATAGTTTATTGCTGGTCGGCATTTTGAACAACCTTCCTGCGTTTTCCACTCTAATGATTTAAAAACGTCATAAACAGTTTCAAATTCACCATCATCAACTGCTTTTTTAATTTCTTTGTGTCCAAGTGTTGTACAGCTACAAATTCCCTCTTCAACAGCGTTATATTCATCACCTAAAGTATTTACTAAAATTTGCTCAACTAATCCAAGACATGAACCACAAGAAGCTCCAGCTTTTGTACAAGATTTTACATCACTTAGGGATTTTAAATCTTTATCTTTGATGGCAGATACAATATCACCTTTGCAAACTCCATTACATCCACAAACTTCTTCATCATCACTCATAGAATTTATATCATTTCCACCATGACCGCTATCACCTGATATTGCTGATTTTCCAAATAGGATTTTAGCTCTTAAATCTGAAATATCCGTATGTTCTTTTAGAAGTTTTAAATACCAAGAAGCATCAGTTGTATCTCCATAAAGTACAACTCCAATGATTTTGTTTTCATAGATTACAAGTTTTTTATAGATTCCAACTTTTTCATCAAGTAAAATTAAATCCTCAGTTGTTACATCGCCTAAATAATCTCCCGCACTAAATAAATCAACACCTGAAATTTTAAGTCTAGTTGATAAAGTAGAACCCTCATAACCATCTGTTGATTTTCCAGCAAGAACTTTTGCTAAAACTTTTGCTTGTTCATAAAGTGGGGCAACTAAACCATAAGTATTTCCATTGTGTTCAACACACTCTCCGATTGCAAAAATAGAATCATCAGAAGTTTTTAGGAAGTCATCTACAATAATTCCTTTTTTTGTTTCAAGTTCTGCTTCAAGTGCAAGTGCTGTGTTTGGAATAATTCCCGTTGCAAAAACTACTAAGTTTGACTCAACGCTAAAACCATCTGTGAAACTCACTTTTTCAACAATTCCATCACCACTTATCTCTTGGATAGTTGTGTTTAATTTAAACTCAATTCCATAAGATTCAAGATTTTTTTGAAGTAATTTCCCACCAGTTGAGTCAAGTTGTTGAGAAAGTATGCTTCCACTTCTATGAACTAAAATAGTTTTAATTCCATGCATAGCAATTCCATAAGCAGCTTCAAGTCCAAGTAATCCACCACCAACTACAACGGCAGTTTTATCTTTTCTAATAGTGCTAATAATTGCATCAACATCTGCTTTTGTTCTAAAAGCAATTACATTTTCAAGGTCACTTCCTTTTGTTTTAGGAACAAAAGCAGTCGAACCAGTTGCTATTAGAAGTTTGTCGTAAGATTCAGTTTTTCCACTGTCACTTTTGATTGTTTTGCTATTTTTATCTATTGATACAATCTTATCACCTTTGTGTAAAGTGATATTGTTTTGTTCATACCAAGATAAATGATTTATGATTGTATCTTCAAAAGTTTTTTCTTGTGAAAGTATATAAGATAACATGATTCTATTATAGTTTACATGAGGTTCTTCACCATAAATAGTAATGTCATATTTATCTTTGTTTATTTCTAAAAGGTCTTCGATGGTTCGAAGTCCACTCATACCATTTCCGATTACTACAAGTTTCTCTTTCACTTTTAATCCTTTTATTTACGTTAAATAATTATTGCATAAAGAAATCTTTTGTGATTAAAAAAAGTGTATATAAAATAATCAATAATCTTAATTTTTAATTAAATAAATATAATTAATGATTTTATATAATATTTTTAATGATTATATATATATTTAAACTTATTTTTACATTAAATATATAAATTTATATGTTTTAAAATAAATTGCAACTTGTAAATAAATTTTTAAAATTATTAATAATATAAAATAAATTACTTGACAAATTAAAAATTATAGATTATAATTATCACCAATTTAGTAGGTGTTAAATGAAAGTATCAAAAAAGACAGATTATGCTCTTAGAGCTTTATTCACAATTGCAGAGTTAAAAGGGGAGTCAATCTCAACTAAAATTCTATCTGAAAACATTGATGTTCCAAGAAGATTTTTAGAAAATATAATGCTTGAAATGAATAATGCAGGTTGGGTGAAAAGTATTCCCGGAAGATATGGTGGTTATACACTTGCAAAAGATGCAAATGAGATAACATTAGGTGAGGTTATAAGACACTTTGAGGGAATGATTGCAATGATTTCTTGCGTTAGTGTTTCAAGCTATGAACCATGTTCTCAAGAGAATAAATGTTATTTTAGAAGAGTTTTTTTAAATATACGAAATTTAACAGCTCAAATTTTGGATAAGATGACTATAGCTTCATGTTTAGGTCAAAAACCAATATTAAAAGAAGATATTTATAAAGAAGAATTTATTGGTGGTTTAGGAATCTAAACCGTCAATTTTTTTTAATTTTTAATATTCATCAATTTAGTGTATATTATATTAAAAGGATTAAAAATGATGTGCGACATGTGTAAAAAATTATTATAAGAAAGAGTAAGAGGTGAGATTTTTTTTAAATCTTTAATTATCACACATTTAGTGTACATTATATTGAAAAGAGAAAATAAAATGAAAAAAATAGTAAAAAATTTAAGAAATATTGCATTAAGCGCATTATTAATACCAGCATTAGGAATTTCAAGTGAGAGTTATGATTCAAAAGTTGAGAAAGCAAAAAAGTCATTAGAGATTTTAAATGTTTCATATGATCCAACAAGGGAGTTATATGCTTCATATAACAAAGATTTTTCATCTTATTGGAAAGTAAAAACAGGTCAAGATTTAACAATCAAACAATCACATGGTGGTTCAGGAAAACAAGCAAGGGCGGTAATTGATGGTTTAGGTGCAGATGTTGTTACTTTGGCTTTAGGTTACGATGTAGATGTAATAAGTCAAAAAGCTGCTTTATTTCCAAATGATTGGCAATTAAAATTAGAAAATAATTCATCTCCATATACTTCAACTATTGTATTTTTAGTTAGAAAAGGAAATCCAAAAGGCATAAAAGATTGGGATGATTTAATAAAAGATGGAGTTTCTGTGATTACTCCAAATCCGAAAACTTCAGGAGGAGCAAGATGGAACTATTTAGCAGCTTATGCCTATGCTTTAAAAAAAGAGTTGGGTGATTTAAATAAAGTTGATAAAACTTCACAAAAATATAAAGAAGCCGATAAAAAAGCACTTGAATATATCTCTAAGTTATTTAAAAATGTTCCAGTTCTTGATTCTGGTGCAAGGGGAGCTACTAATACTTTTGTTCAAAGAAAAATTGGAGATGTGTTGCTTGCTTGGGAAAATGAAGCATTCTTAGCTATTAATGAGTTGGGAAAAGATGAATTTGAAATAGTTGTTCCAAGTATATCTATAGTTGCTGAACCTCCTGTTGCTGTTGTTGATGAAAATGCAAAAAAACATGGAACTTATGAAGTATCAAAAGCATATTTAGAATATTTATATTCATCAGCTGGTCAAAAATTAGCAGCAAAAAATTACTATAGACCATATAAACCAGAACTTGCAGACAAAGAAGATATAGCAAGATTTCCAAAACTTGAACTTGTGAAAATCAATGATGTATTTGATGGTTGGGCAGTTACACAAAAAACACATTTTGATGATGGTGGAACTTTTGATTCTATTTATAAATAGCTAATAAACTTTTGGAGTTTAGATTTAATATGAAAATAGATGAAGAAAATGAAATTAATCTTCCAAATAGAAAAGAGTTTTTAGAAGATAATAAAAATAATAAATTCAATAAAGTAGCTATTTTTGATATTAATGGTTTTGGAAATATAAATCATTATTATGGGTACGATTTTGGTGAGAAGGTATTAAAAATTATCTCATTAAGATTGGAGAATAAATTTTTAAATAGCAAAATCTATTATTTAGGAGCAGACATTTTTGCGTCTGCTTCAAGTGAAGATATTTCAAAAGATAGATTTATACAAACTATAAAATCGATTATTTGGTATTTTGGTTATTCACCTATTGAATTAGATGGTTTTAGGGTTTATATTCCTTTGCGAGTTGGTGTTGCATTAAATTATCCTGAGCTTTTATTTAGTGCAGAATTTGCTTTAAAACAAACAAGAGTTATAAAACATAATCTAGTTATTTATGATGGAGAACAACAACATTTTTGTCATCCAAACTCTTTATCAATCGAGCAAGATTTATATTGGGAAGCTCAAATTATCCAAGCAATAAAAAGGGATAAATTTGAAATTTTTGCTCAAAGTATAAGTAATCAGTTTGAAAAAAAATACGAAATATTAGTTCGTATGAAAAACTCTAAGGACGAAATAGTTAGTCCATATTTTTTTATTGATAGGGCAAAAAAAATAAATTTATATAGTGAAATTACAAAAAAAGTAATACAAAAATCTTTTGAATTTTTTGAAAATAAAAATATTGAATTTAGTATTAATTTATCAATAAGTGACATTTTAGAAAAAGATGTTGTTGATTTTTTAATTCAAAAAGTTTATGAGTTTGACATAGGATATTTCCTAACTATAGAGATAACAGAGAGTGAAGGTATTGATAATATTGAAGAGGTAATCTCCTTTATCAAAGTTGTAAAAAATCTTGGAGTCAAAATTGCCATTGATGATTTTGGAACGGGTTATTCTAATTTTTCATATTTAGTTAAATTACAAGCAGATTTTATAAAACTTGATGGCTCTATTATTCAAGATATAAATAAAACTAAATCAGCAAAAGCAGTAGTGGAAGCAATAGTTTTTTTTGCTAAAAAAGTAGGAATAAAAACTGTTGCAGAGTTTGTTTCTTCAAAAGAAATTTATGAAACTTGTAAAGATTTAGAAATTGATTATTTTCAAGGATATTGGTTTGATGAACCAAAAAATGTAAAAGATTTAAAAAAAGGAGAAATTCTAAAATGAGACTAAATTTTGGAATATTAAAAAGGCAAAAGTCACCAATACCTGGTTTTGGTTTGACTATGGGATATACAGTTTTTTATCTAAGTATCATAGTTATGATTCCTCTGCTTGCACTTTTTACTGAAGCTTTTAGTATGGGATGGCAAGTATTTATAAATGCTACAACAAGTGATAGAGTAATTGCAAGTTACAAGCTTACTTTTTTTACTTCATTAATTGCAGCTCTTGTAAATACGATTTTTGGTTTGATTGTCGCTTGGTGTTTAGTGAGATATACATTTTTGGGAAAAAGAGTTTTTGATGCAATTGTTGATTTGCCTTTTGCACTGCCCACGGCAGTTTCAGGAATTGCACTTACGACTTTGTATTCGACTCAAGGTTGGTTTGGACAATATTTAGAACCACTTGGAATTAAAGTAGTTTTTACTCCAATAGGAATTACTATAGCTTTAATTTTTATAGGACTTCCTTTTGTAGTTCGAACAATTCAACCAGCTCTTGAAGAGATTCAAATAGAACAAGAAGAAGCAGGTTCAAGTTTGGGAGCTACACGATGGCAAATATTTTATAAAGTGATTCTTCCTACAATTTTTCCATCTGTTTTGACAGGTTTTGCTTTGTCATTTGCAAGAGCTCTTGGTGAATATGGTTCTGTTGTTTTTATTGCTGGGAATATGCCAATGAAAACAGAAATAAGTACACTTTTGATTATTACAAAACTTGAACAATATGATTATGCAGGAGCAACTGCAATTGCTGTGGTGATGCTTTTGATTTCTTTTGTAATGTTGTTATTAATTAATATGCTTCAACGATGGAGCTCAAGAAGAAAAGGAATGGAGGCTATATGAAAACTATTAGTAATTCAAAATCATCTCAAAAAGAGTCAAAATTAGTTCAATATTTATTAATAACAACTGCGATTACTTTTTTATTGATTATGTTAGTTGCTCCTTTGATTACAATTTTTGCAGAAGCTTTTAGAAAAGGTTACGAGGCATATTTTGAATCATTTACAAATGAATATGTTTTACAAGCAATAAAACTTACATTTATTACAGCTGCAATTGCAGTGCCTTTAAACTTAGTTTTTGGAGTAGCAGCTTCTTGGGCAATAGCTAAATACTCTTTTTTTGGAAAAAGTTTTTTGATAACTTTAATTGATTTACCTTTTGCTGTAAGTCCAGTTATCTCAGGATTTGTTTATGTTTTGCTTTTTGGAGCACAAGGTTGGTTTGGTCATTGGTTAATTGCAAATGATGTACAAATAATCTTTGCAGTTCCTGGAATTGTGCTAGCAACTATATTTGTGACTTTTCCCTTTGTGGCAAGGGAATTAATTCCACTTATGCAAGAGTTGGGAAATGATGAAGAACAAGCTGCACTTTTACTAGGAGCAACGGGATTTCAAACATTTTGGAAAGTTACACTTCCAAATATAAAATGGGGACTCATTTATGGAGTGATTTTATGTAATGCAAGAGCAATGGGAGAGTTTGGGGCGGTTTCAGTTGTTTCTGGACATATCCAAGGTGTTACAAATACAATGCCTTTGCAAGTTGAGATTTTATATAACGAATATAATTTTGTAGCAGCCTTTGCTGTTTCAACACTCTTGGCAATACTTGCTCTTTTAACTTTGGTTCTAAAATATATTTTAGAGTGGAAAGTTCAAAGACAATTAGACAAATTAGACAAGCAATAATAAACTTTAGGAAAAAATGATGAAAATTGAAGTAAAAAATTTAACAAAATATTTTGGAAACTTTGTTGCTCTTAAAAATATAAATTTAGAGATAATCCCAGGTGAATTACTGGCACTACTTGGGCCATCAGGAAGTGGAAAAACTACACTTTTAAGAATGATAGCGGGACTTGAAACAGTTGAAGATATTGATAATGGCGAGATTTTATTTAATCAAATAAATGTAGCAAAAAAAGATATAGCTCAAAGAGATATTGGATTTGTATTCCAACATTATGCGCTATTTAGACATATGACAGTTTTTGAGAATATTGCCTTTGGATTAAGAGTAAAACCCAAAAAACAAAGATTATCAAATGATGAGATAAATAGAAAAGTTACAAAACTTTTAAATCTTATCCAACTTGATGGATTTGCAAACAGATTTCCTTGGCAACTCTCAGGTGGTCAGCGACAAAGAGTTGCACTTGCAAGGGCATTAGCAGTTGAGCCAAAAGTTTTACTTTTAGATGAACCATTTGGTGCTTTAGATGCAAAAGTGCGTTCAGATTTAAGAAGGTGGTTAAAACAGCTTCAAGAAGAGCTGAAAATCACAACAATTTTAGTAACACACGACCAAGAAGAAGCACTTGAAGTTGCAGATAGAATAGTAGTAATAAGTAAGGGAAAAATAGAACAAGTAGGAACACCTGAAGAGGTATTTCATAATCCTGCAAATGAGTTTGTTATAAACTTTTTGGGAAATGTAAATCTGTTTCATGAACGAAAAAATGATATGGAGCAAAAATATCATATCAGACCACATGAGTTAGAAATAGTTTCAAGTGAAGATAAAGATATTATTTCAAAAGCAAAGATTAAATATATCCAACTTGCAGGTTCACAAGTTAAAATTGATTTAGAAGATGTAGAAGATAATACAAAAACAATTTTAGTTGAAATCTCTCACCATGAATTTAAAAATAAAAACCTCAATAAAGGTGATATTATTGGAATAATTCCAAGGGAATTAAGGACATTCCAAGATGGGGCAGGTATTTAGCCCCTTTTTATATTAGTTTATAGTTTCTAAACCCTCTCAACCCTAACTGCACTATGATTATAATCAGGTTGCAGTGAGTCTTTATCATATAAATCGTGTGTTAGATAGTTTATATCTCTATTACTTATTGGCATAAAAATTGTGTCTATTCTTATATCTTCTGTTAGAATCGCTTTTGATTCTATTTCTCCTCTAATTGATGAGATTTTTATTGTATCTCCATCTTGGATTCCAAATTGTTTTGCGTTTGTTGGGTGAATTTCGCAAAAATTTAGCTCTTTATATTTCAAAAGAGTTCTTGGAAGATTTGTTTTTGTTCCTGTGTGCCATTGGTCTCTTGTTCTTCCTGTTAGTAGTGTCAAGGGATATTTTAGGTTTGTTTTTTCGCTTAGTAGTTTATTTTCCACAAAAAATAGGTTTGCTTTTTTATCTTTTGTTAGAAACTCTCTATTTTCTCTGATTTTTTCTCCCCAAATAAATGGTTCCTTTGACAAATTATCATACGAAGCTTCATAGATATTTAAATGTGGATTTAGTTTTGTCATCTCTTGATACTCTTCAAAAATCTCTTTTGTTGATGTAAAATTAAAGGCTTCTTTATATCCTAATCTTTGAGCAATTAGTTGGAAAATTTCCCAATCAGGAAGACAATCTATAGAAGTTCTTGTTAGTTTTTCTTGTTTTGTGATTGTTCGGTCAAGATTTGTTTGAGTTCCCTCTTTTTCTCCCCAAGGAGCAGCAGGAAGTCTAATATGGGCAAATTTTGCACTCTCAGAATTTTCATAGGCATTTATTTCCACAACCATTGGGATTTTTTTCATTAACTCTTCCATTTTATTTCTATTTGGAAGATGATAAATTGGGTCTGTGTGACAGATAATTAAAACATCAAGATTTGCTTCAAGCATTTGAGTGGCTGTAAGTCCTGGGATATTTGAAACTTTTGTAGTTTTCCAAAACTCTTTTACTTTATCAACTGACTCTTTTTCAAATCCTAAATGAACCGCAAGCATTGTTGAAAGTCCTCCAACTTCCCTTCCTCCCATTGCATTTGGTTGACCAGTTAGTGAAAATGGACCATTTCCTTTTGTGAATATTTTTCCAGTTAAAAGGTGAGTATTTATGATAGCTAGATTTTTATCAACCCCTTGAGATGATTGATTTATTCCCATTGTCCATGCTGTTATGATGTTTTCATTTTCTTTGTAAAGTTGCCAAAATTCTTCAAATTGCTCAGGGCTTAAACCTGTTCTTTTTAGCATTTTTGTAACAGGAACTCTTTTGAATTTATTTTTTAGTAAGTCATAGTTATTTACGTGTTCTTCAACAAATTTTTCATCAACTAAACCTTCATCTATGATTCTTTTTGATACTAAATTCCAAAAGTCAATATCACTTCCTGGTTTTATTGGAAGAAATAAATCAGCTATTTTTGCAGTATCAGTAAATCTAGGATCAATTACAATAATTTTTAGACCTTGTTTTTTCGCAGTTTTGATTCTATTATGAAAAACTACATGGGCTTCTGCTGTATTTGCTCCCACTAAAATAAGTAAATTAGCATCATGTACATCATTCATACGAACTGGAACATAATCAGCTCCTAAAGATTTTTTATATGCAACAACGGCACTTGACATACAAGTTCGGCTATTTGTATCTACATTATTAGTTCCAATAAAACCTTTCATCAGTTTATTAGCAATATAATAATCTTCTGTTAAAAGTTGACCTGATAGATAAAATCCTACTTTTTCTTTTTGAGATAAGGCTATTTTCGTGGCAATTTTATTTATTGCATTACTCCAAGTTGTTTCTTTGAACTCTTGTGTTAAATCATCTCTTACTTTAGGTCTTAATAATCTAGTAGGAGTTTGAATACTGATAAGTTCAGATATTCCTTTTGAACAAAGTTTTCCTTCATTTGTGGGATATACAACATCACCTATTAATTTATTTTCTTCAAATTCTAATCCACATCCAACACCACAATAACCACAAACTGATTTAATCATTTTTAATCCTGTCATAACATATCGTATAATTTATATGTGAGTATACAATAATAATTAATGTAAAATTAAGAAGAATTGTCTTAAAAATATACAGTTATCGTATAATTTATAATAAATATTAAAAATTTGTTGATTTAACCATGTAAAATGAAAGATTGACTGTATGCAAAATAATAAAATAATTAATCTAAGTAAGTTAAAAATATATTCAATTATGATATAACTATAACTTTAATAATTAAGGATTAAAATGAATGTTGAAAAGTTAGCAGAAATAAGTTCTTTTTGCAAAACACTTAATCTTCTTTATGTAGTAAGGGATGAGAAAGATAGAAACAATAATTTAGAATATTTTAAAAACTTTTTTAAAGAAGTTGTATTTGTTGATAATGGTCTTAAAGCATTTAAAGAGTTTGGTAAAAATAAATTTTCAATTGTAATTACAGATATTAACATTCCAGAACTTGATGGTTTTGAGTTAATAGAAAAAATAAAAAATATAAATAGAGATGTTATTACAATTATTTATTCCCAAAATGATGATAGAGAGAGTTTTTTAAAAACAATTCAGCTAAAAATAGATGGCTACTTAATTCCACCTTTTAATGAAAATAGTTTTTTAGATATTTTATATAAATCAATAGAGAATTGTAGAGAGAAAAAAGAAAAAATAAATAAACAAAAAGAGAATGTAATAATTCAAAAACAGTTTACTGATTTGGTTGATAAAAGTTCAATTATTTCAAAAACTGATAAGAATGGAATAATAACTTACGTAAATGAGAATTTCTGTAAAACTTCTGAGTATTCAAAAGAAGAGTTAATTGGTAAAACTCATAATGTTGTAAAACATCCTGATAATCCACCTGAAGTTTACAAAGACTTATGGACAACAATCAAAAAGAGAAAAACTGAATGGTCTGGTGTTATAAAGAACTTATCAAAAAGTGGTAAAACATACTATATAAAAACTACTATTAAGCCAATTTTAGATGCAAATGGAAAAATTATTGAGTTTGTAAGTGTTAGAAGTAATGTAAGTACAATTATGAGTGATAAAAAACATTTAATTGATAAAATTGAATCTAATAATCTATTTTTATTGATTTTAATTCAAATTGAGAATTTTGAAATTCTTGATAGATTTTATAATATCTTAACAGTAGATAAAATTGAAAAAATGTTTGCTTTTAATATGTTATCTTATTTACCAAATTCGTATGTTTTTGAAAATATTTATAATATTGGAAATGGTAGATATGCACTTTTAGCTGATTTCTTTGATTTTTCTTCTTCTGAAACAAATATAAGTGAATATTTAGAGACTTTTGTAAAAAATATTAGAAAATCAATTTTAATTGTAGATGAAATAGAGTATGACTTAAATATAATAGTAAGTTACTCTTTTGGAAAAGAGCATTTATATGAAGATGCAAAATGTGGATTAGATGATGCAATAAATAAAAAAACCTTAATTAAATATGCAAATGATTCATCAATCCATGACCATATTGAAGCTAAAAAAAATATGGAAGTTATCAAAATGGTAAAAATCGCCCTTGATAATTATAAAATTGTTTCATATTTTCAACCAATAATTAATAATAAAACAAGAGTAATAGAAAAATATGAGTCTTTAGTTCGCCTTGTGGATGAAGATGGAAATGTTTTATCTCCTTATACTTTTTTGGATATTTCTAAAAAAGGAAGTTATTACAACAAAATAACCCATAGGGTCTTAGAAAATTCATTTAAAATTTTAGAACATATAACTACAAAAATTTCGATAAATCTTTCATCTTTAGATATTGAGAAAGAGGAAACAAGAGAAAAACTCTATTCTCTTTTAGAAGAGTATAGTGATGATACTTCAAGAGTTGTTTTTGAATTACTAGAAGATGAGGTTGTAAGAGATTTTGAAGTTATAAAAACTTTTATTAAGCGTGTAAAAAAACTAGGTGTTATGATTGCAATCGATGATTTTGGTGCTGGATATTCAAATTTTGAAAGATTATTAGATTTTGAACCAGATATTTTAAAAATTGATGGAAGTATTGTAAAAAATATCGCAAAAGATACTTATAGTAGAAATGTAGTTGAAACAATAGTTACCTTTGCAAAAAAACAAAAGATTATCACAATAGCTGAATTTGTTGAAAATGAGGAAATTTTTAATATCTTATATGACCTTGGAGTTGATTATTCACAAGGTTATTATTTTGGTGAACCTAAAAATATTCTTATTTAAAGAGTTTATTTTAAAGCATATACTAAAAGTATGCAGTTAATTATAAACGAGATGATAAAACCAATTCTATAAGTTTGTTCTGGATTTCTTTCAAATAAAGGTGTGTTTTCACTTAAAAATGGTTTTACTTTATTTGGATATTCAAGCTCAAATCTCATATGAGAGTAGTTTGAATATCTTAAATCCTCTTTTGCACTAATTGCTCTTAGGATTAAAGTATCTAACCAAGATGGAATATTATTGTTTAACTTTTGAGGTCTTTTTGCAGTTCCAAAAGTTGGATTTTGGAAAGGTTCTATTTCTCCATAAGGAAATTTCCCAGTTAAAGCTTGATATAAAGTAACTCCAATAGAAAAAATTTCTGTTTTTTCATTTATTGCACTTCCAAGAAATCGCTCGGGTGCTAAATATGAGGGAGTTCCTGCCTTATTGGTAATAGAAAAAATCTCTGTAATTGAACCAAAGTCTATTATTTTAAAAATTCTTTTTCCATCTCTTTGCATTACTATTATATTTTCAGGTTTTATATCCCCATGAACAAGGTTAAATTTTAAAAGATATTCACTCATTGAAATAAGTGTTTTGGCTAAATTTATAGCTTCATCAATAGATAAGTTTCTTTTTTTGAGATACTGTTTTAGATTTATTCCATCTAATTTTGTCATTAAATAATATCTAGCACTTCTTTGTTTTGGAATAAAAGTTTTTGGGAAAAAACCAGCTTTTAATCTTTTTGCATTCCATGCTTCTTTAACATATAAATCTAAAATTTCTTCATTTTCTATGGCTTCATAGGGTGCAAATTTTATCACATACTCTTGATTGTTTTTTTTGCAAACCCAAGTTCTGTCATTTTGAATTAGGGAAAGAGTTAGTTCATAACCATCAATTATGTCACCTTTTTTTAACTTTTCAGGGATTTCAAGATTTAGATTTTTCATAATTTCAATTTGGTCTGCTTCTAAAACTTCTAAAATAACAGCTGTTGTATCATCAGGAAGATTATCTTCAACTAAGAAACTAGCTTTTTTTACAATTTTGTAAGCACCATTTGGAATGTTTTTTAATAAAGTATCATTACTCATCAATGAATACAAACCATCACTACACATTAAAATTTTGTCATCTTTTTGGATATTGTTTTCAAAATAGTAGATTTCAACACTTGGGCTAATTCCTACAGCATTTGATAAAACATTAGCCATTCCATCTTCATTGTGGTCATATGAAAGTTGATTTAATTTATTATCTCTTAATAAATAAATTCTGCTATCACCAGCATTTGCTCCATATAAACGATTACCTTTAATAACACAAACGGTTACAGTTGTTACATATTCAGCTCTTTCATATTCATGGATAGATTGGGCATAAAGGATTGAGTTTATTGAAGTAATAAACTCTTTCATTGCTTTTTCAATACTCCAAACCCTTGGAATATTTTTGAAATTATTTATTATATGTTGAGTTACTTTTTTAGCAGCCATTGCGCCTTCTTGGGCACTTCCAACTCCATCACATAAAACAGCAACAGTCATATCATCAAATTGTTTAATCTCATAAAAATCATCACCTGTTAACTCTTTTCTTTTAGCAAGACAAAAGCCCGAAGTTTTTATGTTATTTTTACTCATTTAAACACCTTAAAATATATATTCAAATTAAAATTCTACTTTAAAACTTTAATTTGAATATAAAAAGAGAAAATCTCTTTTTATATTCTTCCACCAGCTTGAACTCCCCAAGTAGTTCTCCATCTAGTTTTTACTAATGAAATACCCATGATAGCAATAAATACAACTATCGCAAAAATAATAAATCCAGTTGCATAACCATCAAAAGCACCTTTTGACCAACCAAAAGTTTTGATTAAGGCAGTTCCACCTAAACCTCCAGCACATCCAATGATTCCAGTCATAATTCCAATATCTTTACCAAATCTTTGAGGAACTAATTGGAAAACAGCTCCATTTGCCATACCAAGATTTGCCATAATTAAGAATAATACAAAAATAGCAATATAAAATGGAAGAGTGTAAGTTGCACTAATTATAGCTAATAAACAAACTGTTCCATAAAAGAAATATAATGATTTAATTCCACCTAATTTATCTGCAATTGCTCCACCAACTGGTCTTAAAACTGCTCCTGCAAAAATACATAAAGCTCCAAAATATCCAGCAATTACCATTACATTTGGCTCAGCTAACATATCAAGTCCAAAAGATGACATTTCAGCTTTGTATGTACTCATTAAATATACTTTCATATATCCAGCAAATCCTACAAATCCACCAAAACTAATTGCATAAAATAGGCAAAACCACCAAGTATCTTTATCTTTTAAAAGTTTTCCATAATCTTTTAATTTTTTTGGATTAGCTTTATAAACATTAGATGGTGCATCTTTTGCCATAAAAATATAAACAATTAAAATGAATAAAGATAATACAGCTCCAACTAAAAATACAGATTGCCATCCCCAAATTTCTGCAATTTTTGGTGCAAAAATAAAGTCAATAACAACTCCAATATTTCCAGCACCTGCAAGTCCTAAAACAACACCTTGAAGTTTAGGAGGATACCATTGTCCAGCTTGTGGAAGTGCCACCGCAAATGAAGCACCAGCAAAACCTAAAATAAATGCAACACCTAATAACTCATCATAAGTGATTGTTTCACCTTTATAATAAGCAAAGAATAGTCCTATAACTACAATAAATTGAGAAATTAAAGCTGTTTTTTTAGCTCCAACTCTATCAACAAAAAATCCTAATACAACTCTTAGAATTGCACCTGCAAGAACTGGAACAGCAACTAATGTTGCACTTTGATCTGCACTCATAATAAAATTTTGCGTAGCTTTTAATGATTCAGCAATTTCTGTTGCTAATGGACCCATCATTGTCCAAACCATAAAACTAAAATCAAAATATAAAAACGCAGCTAGTAATGTTGGCCAGTGTCCTTGACCTTTTAACTCTTTTAAAGACATTTGTATCTCCTTACCCTTTATTTAATCTAATTATATAGTGTTAAAAATAGTAATAGATAATTAAATTGTATAAAAAATGTTCAATTATTAATTTTAATGTATTTGTAAGTTTATAAATAAAATATAACTTGTATTAATCTGTGTAAATAGATTTAATCAATCTAAATAAAATATATATAATGTAATTTTAAGTTTAAAATGTATAAATTTTAAACAATAAAATTGTATCTTTAATTTTTTTGTATGTTAAGATTTCGGTATAACAAAAATATTTGAGGAGAAAAAAATGTTTAAACAGGTATTAAAAATTGGTTTAGGTCTTTCATTAGTCGCTAGTTCATTATTAGCAGCTCCAGAAAAAACAAAATTAAAAATTGGTTTTATTGCATTAACTGACTGTGCTCCATTGGTAATAGCAAAAGAGAAAGGTTTTTTTGCTGCTGAGGGATTAGATGTAGACGTTGCAAAAGAGGGTGGTGGATGGCCAGGAATCCAACAAAAAGTAATATCTGGTGAATATGATTATTCTCATGCTCTTGCTGGTATGCCAATTGCTGCAACATTAGGTATTAATGGAGATGTAAATTTACAAGCATTAATGTCTTTAGATTTAAATGGAAATGCAATTACATTTGGAAATAAAATCATCGGTGAGATGGAAAAATATGGTCTTAAACAAGATGAAAGACCAGTTACTGCTGACAGTTTAAAAAAATATATTGATGAAAAACATAAAATTGAAGGAAATGCTTATCAACCTTTAAATTTTGGTATGGTTCATCCAGTTTCTACACATAATTATGAGTTAAGATATTGGATGGCTGCAAGTGGAATCAAACCAGATGAAGATAGTACAATTAAACCTTTTCCCCCACCAACTATGCCACAAAATTTAATTGCTGGAAATATTGATGGATATTGTGTTGGTGAACCTTGGAATACAAGAATTGTTGAAAAAGGGCAAGGTGGAGCATTAGTAACAAATTATGATATTTGGAACAATAATCCTGAAAAAGTATTACAAGCAAGAGCTGATTTCGTAGAAAAAAATCCTGAAACTACAAAAGCTGTTATGAGAGCTGTATTAAAAGCTCAAATGTGGTTAGATGAATCTTGGGAACACAGAGAAGAAGCAATTACATTCCTAGCACAAGATGCTTATGTAAAAGCTCCTGTTGATGTTTTAAGAAAATCAATGAGTGGAACATTCCTTTATACAAAAGGTGTAGATAGTAAAAATCCAATGTTTAATGTTTTTGCAAATGATTATGCAGCATATCCATTTTATTCTCATGGTATGTGGTTTATAACTCAAATGTATAGATGGGGACAGTTATCTGCTCCTGTTGATATGAAAGCTACAATTGAAAAAGTTTATAGACCTGATTTATTTGAAGTTGTTGCAAAAGAAGTTGGTTATTCTCTTCCTGAATCTCCTTGGAAAAAAGATGGTGTTGATGAATATAACAAATTCTTAGATGGAAAAGTTTGGGATCCAAATAAAGCTGTTGAATATATTTATGACACATTTGCAGTTACAGCTCCTGTTGTTTCAAAAGAAGAGTTAATGAAAGTTAATAAATGGACAGTTACAACTAAACAACCTTCGTATGTTTGTCCTTATGGACCAGCTGGTTGTGCAGATCCAAAATTTGTAACAAAAAAATAAGTTTAAAATTTAAAAAGGAATAGGCTTTTAAAGCCTTTGCCTTTTTAAGTATTTATCTAAAATTGATACTTAAAAAGGCAAATCTAAAAAAGGAAAAATGATGAATAAAGAGACAATAAAAAAGATACTTTTACCATTAATAGTTTTGGTAATTATAATTCAAGTATGGTCAGGCATTGCGGTATTAATTAGTGGTTTTCCAACTCCTAGTGATACATATATTTATGCATTTGGTGGAACGACAAGTGATGGTGAAACATTAAAAGGTGTTTTAAGTGATCCTTTATATGTGGTTAATAAAGATGACAAAGGACTTTTTTGGCAAGTGCTTGAATCTTTAAAAAGAGTATTTGGAGGATTCGCACTAGCTGTGATTGTTGGTGTTCCAGTTGGTTTAATGGTTGGTATGAGTAAAAATATTCAATATGCACTTGATCCTTTTATTCAAATATTAAAACCAGTTTCACCGCTAGCTTGGTTACCTTTATTGTTATTTGTATTTAAAGATATTGACAATACTGCAATGTCAACTATTTTTATAACATCAATTTGGCCAATTATCATAAATACTTCTTTGGGAGTTAAAAGTGTTAGTGAAGATTATTTAAATGTTGCAAAAGTTTTAAGATTTTCACCTTTAGAAAAAGTATTTCAAATAATTTTACCAGTTGCTGTTCCTTATATTTTTACAGGAATGAGACTATCTTTAGGAATTGCTTGGTTAGTTATTGTTGCTGCTGAAATGTTAACAGGTGGAATTGGAATTGGGTTTTGGATTTGGAATGAGTATAACAGTCTTGCATATCACAATATTATCATTGGTATTATAATTGTGGGACTCGTTGGTTTTGTATTAGATATTTTAATGGGAAAAATAGCTGATTATTTTGATTATAGAAAAAAAATGTAAGGTTGATGAGATGAGTAACGATAAATTTTTACAATTAGAAAATATATATAAAACATTTCCACTTTCTGGTGGAAAAGAGTACAAAGCTGTAGTTGATGTAAATGTAAATATTAAAAAGAATGAAATAGTTTCAATTATTGGACATAGTGGTTGTGGTAAATCAACTTTACTAAATATGATTGCAGGGCTTGATGCACAAACAAAAGGTAATATTATTTTAAATAATAAAGAAATTACTGGACCTGGACCTGAGCGAGCTGTGGTTTTCCAAAATCACTCACTACTTCCATGGCTTACTGTTTATCAAAATATTGAAATGGCAGTAAAAAAAGTTATGCCTGATTTAACTTCACAAGAGTTACGACAAAGGGTTGAACACTTTGTTTCTATGGTAAATCTTGACCATGCAAAGGATAAATTTCCAGGAGGAATTAGTGGTGGAATGAAACAAAGAGTTGGAATTGCAAGAGCACTATCAATTAAACCTGATGTTTTACTAATGGATGAACCTTTTGGAGCATTAGATTCTCTCACACGTGCAAATTTACAAGAGCATTTAATGAGAATTCAAGAAAGTGTTCAAAATACAGTTATTATCATTACTCACGATATTGATGAAGCTGTACTTTTAAGTGATAGAGTAATTATGATGACAAATGGACCAGAAGCTACAATTGGTGAAATTCTTGAAGTTAATATTCCAAGACCAAGGGATAGAGTTGCACTTCAAAGTGATAAAGAGTATATAAGATGTAGAGAGGCAATTTTAGACTTTCTGTATAAAAAATTTGCAAAAGATGACGAGTAAAAAATAGAAATTCGTCTATAATACACAAAAAATAATTAAGTTGTGAAAATAGATGATAGAAGAAATAATAAAAAATGAGTTGGTTGAAATTCATTTTCAACCAATAGTGTCAATACGATCAAAACAATTATATGCATTTGAAGCATTAACAAGATGTACATATAAACAAGAGATTATATCTCCTACTGAACTCTTTAAATTAGCAATTGATGCAAATTTAAATTTAGAGTTAGATGTTTTGACACGAAATAAATCTATTGAAAAGTTTAAAAGCTATTATTTAGAAAATAATGAATTAATACTCTTTTTGAATTTTGAATCTTCTCTTATAAATAATTTTGATAGGGAAGATAGAAATTATAGTTTTATAGAAACTATAGATAGGGTGGGAATTCCTTATAAAAATTTTATGATAGAGATAAAAGAGGATGAAATTTCAAATACTAAAGCATTGGAAGAGTTTTGCTCTTATTATAAAGAGTTAGGATTTACAATTGCTTTAGATGATTTTGGAACGGGAAATTCTACCTTTGATAGAATAAATATAATAAAACCAGATTTGATAAAAATTGATAAATCTTTATTTAGAAATACAAAAGATAATCATATAAATAGAGAGATTGTAAAATCAATAGCAAAAATGAGCCATAACTTAGGAATCAGGGTTTTAGCTGAGGGTGTAGAAGATGAAGATGCAATTTGTCTTGCTATGAAATCAAATATTAATCTATTCCAAGGATACTATTTTTGTATACCAGTTTTTGAATTGGATACTTTTTTAATAGATAAAATAATAGCAATTATTGTGGAAATTGGAAGTATATTTAGAAGAAGAACACTTAATTCAATAAATAAAAAAAGAGATTTAGTAAATAATTATCATCTTGTTTCTAATAAGATTATCAAACAATTTAGCAATATAAATAATGCAAAAGAGATTATGTTTGATGAATTAAATAATTATATGGATTTAGAAGCAATTTATTTAATTGATGCTGAGTCATCAAAACAGATTCATGATACGGTAATTAATAATATCAATGATAGATTTAGCCCATCAAAAAATGGCGATGAACACTATTTAAAAGAGTATTACTATATTACTTTAGAGTCAAAACAAGGAATATATTTAAGTAATAAATATATTTCATACGCAACTGGAAATATTTGTAAGACATTTGCTAGAAAATTTGAAATTGGAAATGAATCTTACATAATCTGCTTAGACATAATAATTAAAAGGATTTAACAATGAAAAGTTTATTGGATAACGTTAGTTTAAAAGTGAAATTAATATTTCTAATAACATTTCCTTTTTTTGGTTTTTTACTAATTTCAATACTTTATTTAAATGAGATATTAGTAAATAATTCTAATAATTCAACTTTTACAATAGCTTTTATACTGTTTATTATTTTTATTACAATTTTTTTGTTTGTAGCTATTTCAAATAATATTAATAATTCAATAATTACTATTAAATCTGGACTTAGCCGATTTTTTAACTATCTTACTTCAACTGAAAAAAATCTTGATATGATTGATTTAAATTCAAATGACCATTTAGGTGATATGGCAAAAGAGTTAAATGATAATATACAAAAAATAAAAGATGGTTTAGCAATTGATAATGAAGTGATTAATGAAGCAAAATTTGTATCAAAAATGATTGGAAAAGGTTTTTTAGTTTATAGAATAAATGGTGAAGCAAATAATGTTTATATCAATGAATTAAAAGATAATTTTAATCATATGATTGACTCTTTAAGGGAAAATATTGTTAATTCTTTTATAACATCACTTAGTTATGCAAATGGAAATTTTGAGATAAAAGCAGATAAAAGTGATATTGGAGCAATTGTAAATACACTTTTAAGATGTTTAAATATGATAGGAACAAATGTATCTGAATTTTTAGCAATGATAAATAAAAATGGATATGTGTTAGATGAAAAATCTAATCATCTTTTATCATTAGTGAGCAGTTTACACAATGCAACTATTAATCAAGCAGCATCACTAGAAGAGACAAGTGCAGCAGTTGCTGAGATTACATCAAATATTGCTGATACTTCTATAAAAGCTAAAAATATGTTAGAAATTGCTACAAAAACTAAAAACTATGCAAATGAAGGAATTAAATTAGTTGAAAATACTGAAAAATCAATGCTTGAAATAAACGATTCAACAAGTGCAATTCAAGAAGCAATTACAATAATCGACCAAATTGCCTTTCAAACAAATATTTTATCTTTAAATGCAGCAGTTGAAGCTGCAACTGCTGGAGAAGCAGGAAAAGGATTCGCCGTGGTTGCAGCAGAAGTTCGAAATCTTGCAAATAGAAGTGCAGATGCAGCAAAACAGATAAAAAATTTAGTTGAAGTTGCAAGTCAGAAATCAATAGATGGTAAAAATTATTCTCAAGATATGAAAAATAGTTTTGAAAAACTAGCTTCAATGATTCAAGAAAATACAGTAATTATTGAAGATGTTGCCAAATCAAATGAGATTCAAATGCAAAATATTTCACAAATAAGTGAAACAATGAATAGACTAGACCATATAACTCAAGAAAATGCAAATATGGCAACTAAAACAAAAGAGCTTGCTACTCAAACAAATGAAGTGGCAATTAGTATGATAAAAGCAGCATCTTTAAATAATTATGACAAAGCTGTGGAAAATAGAATATCTGATTTTGATTTAGTTCAAGAACTAAATAATGTAAAAATAGATTATACAAAATATAAACAAGCTATTTTAAATCAAGTAAACAATAATAGTAAAGATATAGATATAGATGTTGAAAATAGAAGAAATATAAATTCATTTATAAAAAAATATGAGAATAGTGATAAAAATAGTTCTTCATATTTGTCAAAAATAATAGAAAAAACTATTCAACTTGATAGTGATTTATTATCTTATGGAGTAGCAATAAAACAAAGAGATGAAAAAAATATATTAGCTTATTCAACAAATATAGAGAATATATTAGATGAAGTATTTAGTCAATTAAATTCAATGAAAAAATAAGAAAAGAGAAATAAAATGCCAAAAGTATACCTAACAGGCGCAGGACCAGGAGATGTAGAACTGCTAACATTAAAAGCAGTTCGAGTAATACAAAATGCAGATGTTCTAATCTATGATAGATTAGTAAACCCAGAAATTCTAGAAATGGTAAAACCATCTTGTGATTTAATCTATGTTGGTAAAGAAGATAAAAAACATACTCTTCCTCAAGATGAGATAAATGAATTAATCTATCAAGCATCTTTAAAATATGAAAATGTAGTAAGATTAAAAGGTGGTGATCCTTTTGTTTTTGGAAGAGGTGGTGAAGAAGCTCTTTACTTGTTTGATAGAAATATTAAATTTGAAATCATTCCAGGAATAACTTCAGCAATAGCAGTTCCAGCATATGCTGGGATTCCAGTAACCCATAGAGGAATAACAACATCTTTTAGAGTAGTAACTGGACATGAAAATCCAAAAAAGAAAATATCTCAAATAGAATGGGAGAGTTTTTTAAATGAAGAAACAATTGTTTTTTTAATGGGATACCATAATATCGAATTAATTTCTTCAAAATTAATCTCTCTAGGAAAAAGAAAAGATTACCCATGTGCAGTTATTTCAAAAGGAACAACAAAAGAGCAAAAAGTAGTAGTTGGAACTTTAGAGAATATTGTTGAAAAATCAATTGGTTTAGAAACTCCAGCTATGATTGTTATTGGTGAAGTTGTCAATTTACGTGAGCAGATTAAGTGGTTTTAATAGGAAGTTCAATAGTAATTTCCGCACCTTTGTAACTTTGGTTTTCATAAATAACATCAACATTTTTAAATACTAAAGTTCCATTCATGTGTTTTACAATAATTTCTTCGGTCATATAAAGACCAATTCCCGTTCCTTTTGCTTGATGTTTTGTTGTAAAATAAGGCTCACAAATTTTGTCTATAATCTCTTCGTCAATTCCACCTGCATTGTCTGTTATTTTGATGATGGCTTTATTATTTTCTTCGTAAGTTGAAATAAAAATTAATCTTGGATTATCAATAGTTTCTAAAGCATCTTTTGCATTATTTAAAATATTAATTAAAGCTTGAATAAACTCATTTTCAAAACCAAATAGTTTAAAATCATTTATATTTTTTATAAAAATAATTTCGTGGTTTTTAAATTGAGCATTAGTTAATTTAAAAACTTTTTCAAAAACATTTTCTATATAAAAAACAGTTTCCTCTTTGTCAGTTCTAAAGAAGTTTCTAAAATCTTCAATAGTATCAGATAAATATAAAGCGGAATTAGTAATGTTGTCAATAGATTTTTCAAAGGTTACATCATCAAGGGAATCAAATTCTTTTTGTAATTTCATTCCAGTAGCAACTGTAGTTATAACAGAAAGAGGTTGTCTCCATTGGTGAGCAATATTTCCTAACATTTCTCCCATAGCTGCCATTTTTGCTTGTTGAGATAAAATATGTTGTTGTTCGGTATTTTTATCAATATAGTTATTAATTTCTCTTTTATAATTTGCAAATTTCTTTTCAAGTAGTTTTGAAATGTAAATTGAAAAAATCAATAATAAAACAGTTAAAATTACAGCAATAGAAAAAATAGTCATAATCTTTTTTTCAAAGTTATTATTTAATTCATCTGTTTTATTTTTAATAATATCATTTACATAACTATGATAAAAACCTTTTGCAATAACCCATTTCCAATTTGGTAAATCTTTTATATAACTCGTTTTTGTTAAAATGTTATTGCTTTCATCATATTCGTAGTTATACGAGATGAACTCTTTATTGTTTTTTGCAGCTTTTACTATATTATTAAATAAATTTTTATCTTTAGGTTTTGTTAATTCTACAAAAGTGTGCTCTTCTGTTCCATCAACTCTTTTAAATAAACCCTCTTTATTATCGTAATCTAGAATAAAAAAGTAGTCATTTTTATTTGTTTTAAATTTCGAGATATACTCTAAAACACTCTTTTTTACACTATCTTCAAAATCAACAAAATATTCACCAGTTCCAATAAACCAGTCATAGGGTTTAAAATGAATATTAAAACCAATTTTTTTATATGAAGAGTTTAATTCATTTGGTTTAGGATAATACCAAGTTAAAAAAGCTTCATCTTTATTCTTTAAACTATTAACAATTTCTCTTCCTAAATACATACCATTTGAGTCTTGAAAATTATAAACACTTTGCCCTTCATTAACTCTGTTTATAGGTAATAAAATACATTCATAGTCAAAGGTATAAATAAAAATATAACCTCTGCCATCATTGAATCTAATATCAACAATAGCATCTTTAATCATTTTTATTATTTCATCTTTAGTTTTGCTATCTTTGTTTTCATTATAGATTCTCATGGCTATGTTATTTGCTTCGTTAACTCTCTCTTTTATAGAATCTTTTAATTTTTCTTCTGTTGTTTCTTGAGTTTTTACAATGAAATCATAAAGATTTTGAACATCTTTTTGAACTAATTCTTTATTTTCTTTAATATAAGTATTTTGTATAGAAATTTTCTCTTTTTTAAGTTCATCTTGTTTTTCTAGAAATAATAAAAAAGTAATAATAATTGAAATAGTGATAATAAATATAGGAGGAGTAAATTTAATAATATTTAATAATTGTTTTTCATTTTTGTAAATCATTTAGTCTCAATTCTTTTGTAATAATTGATTTTATCATAAAATAAATTCTATTAAGATGATGAAAAATTAATATAAATATTTTGGATTATTTAAATTGTTATTTACAGTTTAGTAGCTTCCTCCTGTTGTTTAAAAGCTAATTTTATAGTAATTTCCGCACCTTTGTAACTTTGGTTTTCATAAATAATATCAACATTTTTAAATACTAAAGTTCCATTCATGTGTTTTACAATAATTTCTTCGGTCATATAAAGACCAATTCCCGTTCCTTTTGCTTGATGTTTTGTTGTAAAATAAGGCTCACAAATTTTGTCTATAATCTCTTCGTCAATTCCACCTGCATTGTCTGTTATTTTGATGATGGCTTTATTATTTTCTTCGTAAGTTGAAATAAAAATTAATCTTGGATTATCAATAGTTTCTAAAGCATCTTTTGCATTATTTAAAATATTAATTAAAGCTTGAATAAACTCATTTTCAAAACCAAATAGTTTAAAATCATTTATATTTTTTATAAAAATAATTTCGTGGTTTTTAAATTGAGCATTAGTTAATTTAAAAACTTTTTCAAAAACATTTTCTATATAAAAAACAGTTTCCTCTTTGTCAGTTCTAAAGAAGTTTCTAAAATCTTCAATAGTATCAGATAAATATAAAGCGGAATTAGTAATGTTGTCAATAGATTTTTCAAAGGTTACATCATCAAGGGAATCAAATTCTTTTTGTAATTTCATTCCAGTAGCAACTGTAGTTATAACAGAAAGAGGTTGTCTCCATTGGTGAGCAATATTTCCTAACATTTCTCCCATAGCTGCCATTTTTGATTGTTGAGATAAAATATGTTGTTGTTCGGTATTTTTATCAATATAGTTATCAATTTCTTTTTTGTAGTTTGTGAATTTTTTCTCTAGTAGTTTTGAAATGTAAATTGAAATTATCAATAATATGATAGTAAGAATTATTGCAATTGATATTATATTTAAAACTTTTGTATGGAATTTTTTATTTAGTTCATTAGTATTATTTTTAATAATTACGTTTATATTATCATGATAAAAACCCTTTCCTATAATCCAACCCCAATTTTGTAAACCTTTTATATAACTCGTTTTTGTTAAAAGTTTGTCATTTGGTTTATAATTATATGTTAAAAAACTAGATCCCTCTTTTGCAATTGAAAGCATTTCATCAAAAACATGATTGTTTTCTACATTTGGCACATTATGTGCAGGTTTATTAATTAAATCATCTATTACATGAAATAGTGTCTTTTTATTATAATCAAGAACAAAAAAATAGTTTTCTTTATTTGGTACAAGTCTTGAAATATATTCTAATACTTCTGCTTTTACGGTATTTTCATAATCAATAACATATTCACCAGTTCCTATAAACCAATCATAAGGTTCAAAATAGATATTAAATCCAATTTTTTTATAATCAGTTGTTAAATCATTGGGCTTTGCATAATACCAATTCTGAAATCCTTCTTTCTCTTTTTTTAGTTGGGTAATAATATCTCTTGTTAAATATTTTCCTTTATAATCTTGAAAATTGTAAAAACTACTTCCTTCTAATTTTCTATTAATTGGTAATAAAATACATTCATAATCAAATGAGTAGATAAAGAAATATCCTCTTCCTTCATTAAATCGAATATTAACTAAAGCATCTTTTATCATAGTTTTTATTTCATCTTTGCTTTTTTTATCTTTATTTTCATTATAGATGGTCATTACAATTGTTTGAGCTTCATAAACTCTATTTTTGATATTTTCTTTGAGTCTTTCTTCAGTTTTTGCTTGTGTTTTAAGAATAAAATCATATAAATTTTCTACATCATTCATAATTAATTCTTTATTTTCTTTTATATATTTATTTTTAATAGAAATTTTCTCTTTTTCAAGTTCATTTTGTTTATCTAATGATAATAAAAAAGTAATAATGATAGAAATTGTTATGATAAATATAGGTGGAGTAAATTTAATAATATTTAATAATTGTTTTTCATTTTTGTAAATCATATACCCTCTATTCTTTTATGTGGCCAATTCTAGCATAAATATATAATATTAAGATGATTAAAATCAATGAACATATATAATTAAGCATTAAAAGATGGAGAAAAATAATGTCAAAAAGAGTATTAATAACAGGTGGAAATAAAGGAATTGGATTAGCAGTTTCAAGAGCTATGTTAGAGTTTGGATATGAAGTTATTATTGTGGCTCGTGATTTTGATACTTGTCCAATAGTAGGAGTAAAAAATGTAACAGCCATTGAATATGATTTATCAGATGTAGATGGTTTACCGGCACTTGCAAAAGAAGTGGGAAATATAGATATTTTAATAAACAATGCTGGATATATGCAACCAAAATATACCTATAATAATTACCCAAAAGAAGCACGTGATCATATTATGAATGTGGATTTATATACACCAGTTGAATTAATGAATATTTTTTCTGAGCATATGAAAAAACAAAAATATGGCAGAATTGTAAATACAGCCTCAATTGCTGGACAAATTGGACATCCTGATGTTTGGTATGGAATTGCAAAAGCTGGGCTAATTAATGCTACAAAAATCTATGGAAAAATGTTAGGAGCTTATGGAATTACAGTAAATTGTGTTGCTCCAAGTCCAACTGAAACTGATATGCAAAAAGATAATTCTGAAGAGAGAAAAGCAGAATTCAAAAAAACAGTAGCAACTGGAAGATTTGCAACTGCTGAAGAAGTTGCAAAAGCAATCGTTTGGCTAGCAACAGATTGTCCAGAGTATATAAATGGAATTTGTTTAGATATTAATAATTGTTCATATCCTAGATAAATTTATCTTTATATTTAAAAAAGTAGTCTAAAAAACTACTTTTTTAAAGTTCTAAATATCTTAATATTGTTTAATATTTTCACAGCAATTAAAGTCAAAATTGTTCCTAAAATTATTGAAATATTTACCTCTTCTTTTAGAAAAATTATACTCAAGCTTATTGCAAAAAATGGTACTAAAAAAATAAAAGAACTAACTTCATTTGTTCCTAATTTTTCAATTCCAATAAAATAAATTGAAGTTGAAAAAGTTGTTGAAACAACTGCCACACATAAAATATTTGCCCAAAAAATCCAATCAAAACTTGCATAAGGCATTTTTGTAGGTTCAACAAAAAAAATCAAAAGTAAAATAGTCATAAAAACATACATGTAAAATGAAAAAACTAAAGGTGAAGTTTTTGTTGATTTTGAACTAATGATTGTAAATATTGGCCATAAAACAGAGGCTATCAAAAAATATGAGTTGTGTTTTGTAAATATTTGCTCAGGTGAAAAAGACCAGATATTTAAAATAGTTAAAACTCCAATTACTCCAAGTATTAGTGCAAAAATATCTTTTTTTAGGATTTTTTTACCAAAAAGCAAAGCCATAAATATAAAAGTATTTATGGGAATTAGTGTTGTAACTAATGCTCCTCCAAGACTTGCTGTTCCAAATTTAACACCCAAAAAATAGAACTTTAAATAAACGATCATTACAACAGCTGCAAAAAAAGCCAAAATTAGACTTTTGATATTTGTATAAAAGAATTTTCTAGTTATTACTAAAATAGGGGCTAAAGTGATAATAGTAAAGAAGTTTCGTAAAAACATCATTTGATATTCATCTATGTAAGCACTTAATACTTTAGCATTTACCCAAGATGCTCCCCAACCTGCCATTGCTAAAACCATCATAAAATAAAATATATTTCTATTTGTTTGTGTCATTTAAAATCTTTTTGTAATTTTTGAGATGGAATTCTATAATAAATGTGTAATTATTTATAGAATAATATTGCTATTTTTTTGAAGTAGAGTAGGTGTGTATCCAAAATATTTCTTAAAATTTCGCGTGAAGTGAGATTGATCATTAAATCCAACTAATAAACTCGCTTCACTAATTGTTCTACCATTTTTTATTAGATTATTTGCACGATTTAATCGCTCATTTATTATAAACGAGTGTGGAGTTAGGCCCATCTCTTTTTTAAAAACTCTCAAAAAATGGTATTTACTTAGATTACAATTATCTGCTAATTTATCAAGACTGATATTTTCATCGATACAATCATTTATAAGTTCTAAGGATTTTTTTAAAACAATTTTATTATCAAACATTTTGTCATAAATTTTTGTGTGGGAAGTGAAATTTATGATTAAATATGATAACGCATCAATTAGGTTTGATTCAATAATAATATCTTCATCTTTTCTGAAAAAAGATTCAAAAAAGTTGTGAAATTTTAAAAATAGAAATTTATCATTTATAATATAGTTTTCAAAATATGGAACTTTTTTTTCAAAAAATATTTGTTCATATAAATCGCATAAAAGCTCAATAGTTGGATAGAAATTTGAGTGAGACCAATCTTGTGAAACTCCACTATGAACTTCATTTGGATTATTTACACGAATTGAATATTTATAAAAATCAAAACTTCTATTTGAATTGTATGTTTTTATTACTCCATTGTATGTAATTCCTATTGTATAGGTATCATGGTAATGTTTTGAAAAGTGTTCATTTAGATTGTGTACATTTTCAAAAAGAGTATTTTTTAGTAGTTTTGTCATGGGAAATTATATCAAATTTAATATTTGAATAAATAGAATAAAATTGCTATTTTAGAAAAAAGAAAAAAGCGTTTTTATGCTTTTTTCTTTAATAAAATAAGTATTACTCCAATAATAGCTGCTGTAAATGAAGCTCCAAAAACTCCTAGTTTAACTGCTGCAATTATTGTTTCATCTGCAAAGGCAAGGTGAGTAATAAAAATTGACATAGTAAATCCAATACCACCTAAGAATCCAACTGCAAGTACATCATACCAAGAAATATCATTTGGTTTTTTAATGATTCCTAGTTTTGTAGCAAGGAATGTAAATCCGAAAATACCAATTGGTTTTCCTAAAATTAATCCAAACACAACCCCTAAAACTATCATTAGATTTGCTGATACTGTTGAAAAATCTATAAAAACTCCCGCATTTGAAAATGCAAATAAAGGCATAATAAAAAATGCTGATAAACCATGAAGATTATGTTCTAGTTTTACAAGTGGATTTTGAACTTTGTCATATCCATGGGCAATACTTTCTAGGGCATTAATTTGATGATGATTTAAAATAGGAATATCATCTATATTTTTTTCAAAATCATCCACAGATTCTCTTGTTTCTTTTATGAACTGTTTTTCATCAATTTTAGAACTAATTGGAATTGCAAAAGCTAATAAAACTCCAGCAATTGTTGCATGAATTCCAATTTCATGGATAAAAATCCATAAAAAAATACCTAAAATTAAATAAGGTAATATTTTTTTAACACCAATATAGTTTAAAAACCAAATCAAACCATAAGCGATTCCAGCATGTAAAAAATACTCAGCTTTTATTTCACTTGTATAAACAGTAGCAACAACTAAAACAGCACCCAAGTCATCAACAACTGCTAAAGCCATTAAAAATAGTTTTAATGCAGGATTTACCCTTGAACCTAAAAGCATTAAAATTCCCAAAGCAAAAGCAATATCTGTAGCCATTGGAATACCAAAACCAATAAAATTATTTGGATTTAATGCTACATAAATTAAGGCAGGAATTAACATTCCTCCAAGGGCTGCAACAATTGGGAAAGAGGCTTTTGCAACAGATGATAATTCACCAATTACCATCTCTCTTTTTATTTCAAGTCCTACCATTAGGAAAAACAGAGCCATAAGACCATCGTTAATCCAATAAGTCAAAGACATAGAAATAGTTCTATCTCCAAGAGTAACACCTAAAGGCATATGCCATAAATTATAATACTCTTGTCCAAAACTAGAGTTTGCGCAAATTACAGCAGCAATTGTTGCTAAAAATAGTAAAACACCACTTAGCGCCTCTTTTGATATAAACTCTTCAATTATTAAAAATTTTTTAATCATATATTTTCCTTAATTAAACAATTTTTACAAATACCTTTTATAATAATATTTTCAATTTTGTAATCGGGTAAATTAAATTCTAATTTTTGATGAATACACTCTATCTTTGAGCAAGATGAACAAATGAAGTGAGAATGTTGATTTTTTTTGATTTCAAAATATCTTTTTTTATCATTTGACTCAAAAGAACTAATAAGATTTTCTTCTTCAAAAATGGTTATATTTCTATAAAAAGTTGCTTTATCCATAGAAATATTATCTTTCATATCTTCATAAGATAGTGGTTTATTAGAGTTAATTAACAATTCCAAAATTGATTTTCTGGCACTTGTTAGTTTGATATTTGTAATGTTTGTTAAATTTGTGATTTTATCCATAGTATTTATTATAGCAATTTAATTTTAAACTTACTTTTTACTTTTACGACTAAGTTGCATTAAAGTATAAATCAATTAGAATTCCACAAACGCAACCAAGTTGCATGAGAAATAAAAATAGGAGTTAATTTTGAAAAAAATTGTATTTATTTTTTTAACAATAATGTCATTTTTACACGCATCAAAACCAGAATTGTCAGTAAGTATTTTGCCTCAAAAATATTTTCTTGAAAAAATAGTAAAAGACAAATATGAAATAAATGTTATGGTAAAACCAGGTGCTTCACCTCATACTTATGAGCCAAAATCATCTCAAATGAAATCTTTAGTTGCATCAAAAGTTTATTTTTATACGGGAGTTTCGTTTGAGCAAGTTTGGTTGGATAAATTTAAACAAAGTGCAAAAGATACAGTGTTTGTTGATTCAACAGATGGAATAGAGAAAATGGAAATGGCCAAACATGAACATCATGATGAAAATGAAAAAAATAGCGATGCAAAAAATCATGACCATGAAAATGAGCATGAAGAACATGACCATTCTGGTTTAGACCCACATGTTTGGTTAGACCCAAATTTAGTAAAAATTCAAGCAAAAAATATTTATGAAACAATGGTAAAAGTTGATTCAGTGAATGCTGATTTTTATAAAACGAATTATGAAGAGTTCTTAAAAGAGATAGATGCTTTAGATGAAAATATTAAAACAATTTTAGAACCATATAAAGAAAAAGCATTTATGGTATTTCATCCATCTTGGGGATATTTTGCAAAAAGATATAATTTAGAAGAGATTTCAATTGAGATTGAAGGAAAAGAGCCAAAACCTGCTGAATTAGTTGAGTTAATGGATGAAGCAAAAAAACATAATATAAAAATAATTTTTAGTTCTCCTCAATTTTCACAAAAAAGTGCCTTAGCAATTTCAAAAAATATTCAAGCTACTGTAATTTCTATTGACCCATTAGCACAAAACTGGAGCGAAAATCTTCTTAATAGTGCTAAACAAATTGCAAACAGTTATAAATGATAAAATATTTTTTAATATTTTTTATTTTAAAGGACATCCTTTTTGGATGTTCTTTATGTGCTATTTACACTCCCCGAACCCATGTTGATACCCAAATAAAAGCAGACAAAGAGTATATAAAAACTATCCGAATAAATTGGACTTTTGCAAATGAATTTACAAAAGAGTTATTACAAATTTATGACACAAATTTAGATGGAACTTTTAATGAAAAAGAGTTAGCTGTTATTCAATCATATTTGGTTGATTATTTAGAGCGAAAAAACTATATTACTACAATCTCATATGATAAACAAATTAATGAAAAATCAGATAATTACAAAGTAAAAGATTACAAAATGAGTTATAAAAACTCAACTTTGAGTTTTGAATATAATATTGATTTAAACTATAAAATTTATGATAAAAATATTTTATATATTAAAATAATAGATGATGAAAACTATTTTGATATAGTATTTAATCCTCAAAAACAGTTAATGTATATACCTTACAAAATTGAACAAAAAATAAATATTAATGATGTTAGTTTTAAGATTGATGCACCAACTTTAGGTGTGCAAGAAGATAGTGTAAAAGAAGATGTTCCTGCTAAGATAGAAAAAATTGAAGAAAAAATAGAACCAAAACAAGTTCAAACTTCTGTAAATACTCAAACACAAACTCAAAATATTTTAGAAAAATTCACACAAAATATAAAAAAATATTTAATAGCAATTCAAAAAGGTGAAGATAAATCTGCCTTATTCTTTTTATTAATGGCTTCTTTTTTATATGGAGTTATTCATGCTTTTGGACCTGGTCATGGAAAAGCTTTAGCTTTTTCATATTTTAGTTCTCAAAAAAGTTCTGTTTTTCAAGCTTTAATAATCTCTCTTGCTACGGCATTAGTCCATATTCTTGGAGCTTTAACTATAGTTTTATTTTCAGTATTTGTTTTACAAAGTGTGTTAAATAGATTTATGCAAGATTCGGTTTCTTATATTACAAGTTTTTCAGCTTTGATTATTATGTTACTTGCAGTTTATATTTTGTATAGAAAGTTGAGCAAAAAATCATGTGTTTGTTGTAGTGTGGATTTAAAAACTGCAAATTTCACAGCAGTTTCATCTAATATGAATTTTGTAAAAGCAGCTTCAAATAAACCTGTAATTACTCCTTTAAGAAGTAAAAAACAAGATTTGATTTTTCTTCTAACTGCTGGAATAATTCCTTGTCCTGGAACAGTTTTACTTTTTGTTTATGCCTTTTTATTAAAAACATATTTTGCAGTTATACTTGCAAGTATTAGTATTAGTTTTGGAATGGCATTGGTGATTTTTATCTCTTCATTTTTAGGAGTTTCTTTAAATAAAGCCTCACAAAAATCAACAAAATTGGTAAATATTTTGGAAATAGCTTCACCAATTTTTATGTTTGTTTTGGGATTATTGTTATTTTTAAATGCTAATAAATTCTAATTTTTTATCAAAGCATCTTTATCATGTGATGATATTGATGGTTTGATACTTCTAAAATAGTATTTTTTTGAAATCCTATTTTTTCATATAAAGCAAGAGCTTTTGGGTTTTCTAAATCCACTAAAAGTGAGATTTTCTCAAATCCCAACTCTTTAGCCTTTTTTTCAATAAAAGAAAACAACTCTTTTGCAATTCCTTGTCCTTGAAAATTTTCATTAACACTAACTGTATCAATATAAAACTCATTTTCAAAACACTCTTTATCAAAAGAGTCTCGAAAAATATTTTTAGATTTTAGATGTTCTAAAATTGGCTCATCCAATTTTTTTATCTCATTTGAATTGTAAGCTAGCATTAATCCCACCGTTTGATTTTCTATTTCGTAAATCCAAATATTTTTGTAACTTAATCTATTTATATCCATACTTACATATTTATCTAAAATCTCTAATATTTTTGATTTTTCATTTTCACCTGTTAGGGTATTTGCAATATTATGAATTGCATCTAAAATTAGAGTTGAAATATTTGAAATATTGTTTTTTTGTGCTTGTTTTATCATTTTAAATCTTTTATTAAATTTAGGAATTATATCTTGTTTAACTAACAGATAATTAATAGATTTTTTCTAAAATACTTCTACCATAAAATTGGAGAAAACATTGAAAGCCGTAAAAATTTTAGTTTTAGAAAGTAATGATAGTTCAATCTCTCAAATTATTGAAATTTTAAAAAACAATGATTTTTATGTGGATATTTGCTGTAATAACAGTGAATTTTTGGAGTGTATTTATAATAATTTGTATGATTTGTATTTGATAAATATTAATGAAAAATCACTCCCAAGGTTTCAACTAATTCAACTTTTAAATGATTATAAAGATATTACAATGAAAATGGTAATTGCTTCAATTCCAAATATAATCAAACCCTCTTTTTTATCAGGTTGTGATGAGTGTGTAATTAGAAATATAGATGAAGATGAAATTGTATTAAGAATAAAAGCTCTGATTCGAAGACAATATAAAGTATATACAGATTCTATAGTTTTAAAAGAAAATACTAAATATGAAATTTTTAATAAAAAAGTATTACAAAATAAAGATGAAATAATTTTAGGTGATAAAGCTTTATTAATACTTGATTATTTATTAAAATTTAGAGGATATTATGTTTCCACACAAAGTTTAGAAAAAGGAGCATATCCTGCAAATAGCAACTCTAAAATGGGAGTAATTCGTTTTCATATTCATAAGATTAGACAACTTTTAGGTAACGATATTATAAGTTCAAGCCGAGTAAATGGCTATAAAATAAATATCAAATAAACTTCTTTATCCTTCTTAAAATAATAAAAAATTACAAACGAACAATTAACAAAGTAGCATTAAAATAGCAGCTGCACAAGCAAATAAAAATATAGGGAGGATTTGGGTATGTTTGATTACCCCATTTTTGAGATGCCTTTTATAGGTCAAAGAATGCTAATGGCTATAAACGCAATTATTCATGTTTTTGTATCTCATGGAGGAGCAGTTGGTGGATCAATTGTATTAGCTGCAATGGCTTGGTGGGCAAATAAGAAAAACGATATGGCAGCATATAACTTAACATTTAAAGTTGTTATGGTTTTCTTTATTGTATCTACATCAGTTGGAGCATTAACAGGTGTTGGTATGTGGATTCATGCCAATATTTTAAGTCCAAATGCAATAGGTGGGCTTATTAGAGTATTTTTCTGGAAATGGTTTATAGAGTGGATTGTATTTAACTTTGAAGTTGTACTTTTACTTTTACTATTTATGAGTTGGAAAAAAAATCAAGAAACTGCACAAGGCAGAGCTAAGACTATAAGAATTGGTGTTTATTATGCTATTTCTTCATGGTTAACTATGGTTATTATTACAGCTATTTTAGCATTTATGCTTACTCCAAATTTTGATGGACAACCTTGGGTTGACCCTGAAGTTTATCCTGGAAATGTAAACTATAACAATGCCTTATTTAATCCAACTTGGTGGCCTTCACTTGCCTTTAGAACATTTACATCAATTGCCTTTGCAGCAGCTCTTGCAATAATGTGGACTTGGATCATCGCAACTTTTTCAAAAAATGAAGAAGACAAGGAAGCAAAAGCAAGATTAGTAAAATTTTTAGCAGGAATTATGCTGATAACTGTTCCAATTAGTGCAATTTTTGGTTATTGGTATTACACAGAAATTCCAGCAGCAGCACTTGCCATGATACCAACAGCAGTTATGACAAGAGCATTTGAAGATAGATTTGATTTAATGTATCTAATTGCTATAGGTATTGGTGGAAGTATTATTATCACAACAATTATTGCTTATTTTTCTCCAAAAAGAATGCCTTACTTAGCAGCTAGTTTAATGGTTGCAGGATTTTTAGTTCTTTGGGGATATGAAGAAAGAGTAAGAGAGTTTATACGAAAACCTTTTTTAATTTATAACTATATGTATTCAAATGGAATTAGAGTTACAGATGTTCCATACTTGAATAAAGTTGGTATTTTAGAACATGCTGTTTTTTTAGATGAAAAGAAAAAACGAGTAAATGAAGACAAATCAAATATTTTAGAAGTAGGGAAGTCTATTTTCCAAATAGAGTGTCGTATTTGTCATACCCAAAATGGAATTAATGGACTTAAATTCTTAACAACAGGTTGGTCACATGATGCTATTAGAAATAGATTAAATAATCTTCCTGGTGGTGGAACTCCATATATGCCTCCATTTGTTGGAACTGAAGCTGAAAAAGATGCACTTGCAGCTTATATTAAATCTTTAAATACTAAAGGAGTTATAAAATGAATTGGAAATTACCATTTGATATTCCATTAATTACACCAACTTTAGGACTTCCTTTAGAGTTTTTTAGTATTTTGGGAATTATAGTTTTTGTTGTTCATATCTGTTTTATTTATATGTTAATTGGTGCTTCAACTGCTTCTGTTATTTATAATATTATGGGTGTATTTAAAAAAGATTCAAATTATGATAAGTTTGCATATAGAATGACAAACTATACAACAGTATCAGAAAATATGGGTGCTTTATGGGGAGTTGCTCCTTTACTTGTAATTTCTGTACTTTTTACAGGATTTTTTTATACTGCAATTTTGAAAGTTAGTCCACATATTTTACATATTATTTATGGAAATATCATTGCCTTTTTACTTTCTTATGCTTATAAATTTTCATGGCATGCTTTACAAAATCATAAAGGTTTTCATATAGCAATTGGATTATCAGCTGTATTGGCATTTTTTACTTTACCTTTTGTATTTATGTCAATGACAAATCTTTATATGCAACCAGAATTATTTGCAACTATAAATAATATTTGGGACATTATGTTTACTCCTGTTACTGGATTTAGACTTTTAAATTTCTTTTTAACAGCATTTATGGCAACAGGTGTTGTTATGATATTTATAGGTGCTAGATGGGTAAAAAAAGGTGAGATTGAAGTAGGAAAAATTGCAATTAGCCAAGGTAAAAAATGGTTTTTACTTGCAACTCCTTTAAATATAGTTGTAATGCCTTTATTACCATTTGTATTTACAGCAAGAATTAGTGAAGCTTTAATGCATACAGGATTTATTTATTTACCATTTATATCTTCAATATTTTTAATTATTGCATTTTTATATGTATTAAATAAATTTAATGATGAGGTAGTAACTTCTCAAACAGCTTTAAGAGCAATAGCTCTAGTGGTAGTTTCAATTTTTTTAATGGCAACAACAAGAGAAGGTGTAAGAGTTGTATCTTTTGAAGAACCACTTGCTCTTCAAGCTCAAGCTACTTCTGAGTTTATGACAGCTTCAATTGCAGAATATAAAAAATATAAAGAAGAATTAGCTAATAAACCTGCAATGGATTTAAAAAATCCAGTAGTTTTAGCTGAATCAAAAGGGTGTTTAGCTTGTCATAGTGTAGATGTTAAATTAGTTGGACCTTCTTATTTAGAAGTTTCAAATAAAGAAAGAAACAAAGATGTTTTAATTCACTCTATTCAATACGGAAGTGTAAATAAATATGATGTTATTCCAATGCCAGCTCAAGATGTAACAGCTGATGAAGCTTTAATACTTGTAGATTGGATTCTTTCTTTAAAAGATACAAATAAATGAAAATAGTCAAGATAATTTTTCTATTTTTTATATTAAAAGAGGTGGCTTTTGCTACCTCTTTTTCTTTTGAAAATATAGAAAAAGATAAAATAAATATTGTTGCTTTTGTAACTTCATGGTGTCCTGTTTGTATTAAGACAAATGATTATTTAGTCTCTTTAGGAGAAAAAAATAGTGAGATTTTCATAACTTTACTTTTTGTAGATGAAGATATTCCAACTTCAATAAAACAAACTTCTAATCTAAAAACAAGCTCTATTTCACTTAATGATTCTAAAAATTTTGGAGTGACAAAGAGTGTACCTTATATTTTGATTTTTGATAAGAAAGGTGGAATTGTAAAAAAATATCACACTTTTAACGAAAATTTGATTAGTAGATTGATAAATAATCTTAAAAACAATTTATATGAAAATGGTACTTTACCACCAGAACAAAGGATAGACTTATGGCAAAAAAACAGATTTTAGCTCCATCTTTATTGATTACCTTTTTTTTGTATATTCTATTTCCATGGTTAAGTTTCAATGATATTCATTTGTTGATGTTTAATTTTGAGTTTCATAGATTTGAGTTTTTATGTATGGCTTTTGAAGCTTCAACTCATCAGTTGATTTATATTGTAATTACTCTAATTATTGGATTATTAGTAGGATTAAATTTAACTATATCAAGATTTTTTTGTGGATATTTTTGTCCAACTTCTCTTGCTTCGATTATTGCTATGAAACTAAAAAATCCTTTTGTTCTTTTTTTTGCGATTATGTCATTTGCTTTTATTTTAGCCTTTTCAACTATTTCATATTTTACATCAGCTGTTGATTTGTTTTTAAATTTTACAAAATTTGATACAGCTTCAATTTTTGTTGGAATTTTAACAACAGGATTTACAAGTATATTTTTAGTATTTCGAGCGTGGTATTGTTCTATTTTATGCCCTTATTTTTTTGTGAGTGCAATTTTGCCACAAGAGAAAAAACAAACTTTTGAGTTTTTTGATAAAAAGAGTTGTATAAGTTGTGAAAAATGTGTAAAAATCTGTCCTATTGATGACCTTGATATAAAAGCAGGTTTTGATATAAGATGTATTCAGTGTGGACTTTGTGAAGTTGCTTGTGAAAATGTAATGGTCAAATTTAACAAACTATCTTTGATTACAAAAAAGTTTAAAGATAGAAATATTTTTAAAAGTTTCTCACAAAATGGTTATATTTTAGGAATCACAATTTTTGTATTGATGATTATTTTGATTTTATATATTTTGGATAGTTCATTTTTAGATAATTGCTATTTTGTAAATAAAAATTTGTATTAAACAAAATGGTCAAATCTTATTAAACATTTGAATTACATTCAGAAAATTAGTAGGAGAAGACTGTTTGTAAGTGTAAAAAAATTATTATAAATTGTTTAATTTTTATGACCATTTGTATAATAATATAATCAAATTGTTAATTTAATGTTTGATGGAATTAGGTTTAAAAAATTCTCTAGTTATAGAATTGATTTCATAAAAGTATCCTATTTATTTGGAATAAAATTAATTTAATAAATTTATTTTTTCCCAGATAATGATTTTTTTGTCTTCATTAATAATATGATAAACAAAAGTAATGTTTAATATTCTTACAAACTCTCTTTCAAACATATTTTCTTCTAAATCTAATAACTCTTTAACAAAATTATTTATACTTTCCATAATATATTTATGGGATGTTTTGTGTTTTTTAAAGTGTGGATAATTGATTTTTCTCATATAATTTTCTTCATTTTTAAAATGAATATTAAGATGAGTATATAAATTTGTTAAAACTTCTTTTATTTTTTGACGTTTAAAACCTATTTCTATATCTTCAAATAACTCTTGAACTATTTCAAAAAGTTCTTTATGTTCATTATCAAGTTCTTCTATACCTATGTTGTAAATATCTTTCCAGTGAAAATTTCTTTTTAAAGATGCAATAGAAGATTTCCATAATTCAATTTTTTTATCTTCAATTATTATATGTTTTATAAAGTACTCTTCAATAAAATTAAAAAGGGATTGTTCAATCTCTTTTAATGATAAATTATTTAATGAAGGAATTAGTGTTGTTAACATTGTTATAATATTTTTATGAAGAAATTTGTGTTCTTCTATTTCTGGATAATTTATTTTTTCCATATAAATTTGTTCTTCAACGAAATGAGTTTTAACATAATTAAAAAGTTTAGAAATAATCTCTTTTAATTTCATTCTAACTTCTTCATCATCTTTTAGTTTTGAAATATTCATAGCATCTCTAGCGATATTAAATAGCTTTTGATGTTCTTTATCTAATTTAAAATTATGAATATTATATTCTGATTTCCAGATAACTTTTGATTCTAAAGATTCATTTTTCATAGTATTCTCCTTTTACAGAAAATTAGGAATTACAGGTCTTCCAAACAAATAACCTTGAAAATATTTACATCCTAGTGAAAGGAGTTTTTCATATTGTTCTTTTGTTTCTACACCTTCAGCAATAATTTCTAAGTTAAATTTTTTACCTATTGATAATATTGTTTCAACAATAAGACAATCATTTGAGTCTATTAATATATCACGAATAAATGATTGATCTATTTTTAATTCATGTATAGATAATCGTTTTAGATATGCCAAAGAAGAGTAACCTGTTCCAAAATCATCTATGGATAAAGTTACCCCAATTTGGCTAAGTTCAGTAATTTTATTTATAATATTTGGGGTGTCTTTTATTAATAAATTTTCTGTTAGTTCTAATCTCAATTTATTTGGATTAATTTTATATTCATCAATTAAAGATTTTATTTTAGTTACAAAATTATCTTGTTCAAACTGTTTAAAACTTACATTTACAGAAATACGCCAATTTTTTTTCATTTTATCCTTTTGCCATTTTTTTAATTGAATAATTACTTCTTTTAAAATCCATTCTCCCAAAGGAATAATCAAACCTGTTTCTTCAGCTATAGGAATAAAATAATTTGGTCCAATAATACCATCCGTAGGATCATCCCATCTAACTAAAGCTTCTACACCAATTATTATATTTTGATTGTTTTCTGAAAGAATTTGAGGTTGATAGTTCAACAACATCATTTTTTTATCGATAGCTTCTTGTAAGTTTTTTAGTAGATTAGCTTTTCGTTCTAGGTGTTTTTGTAGTTTTGGGTCAAAATAACAATATCTATTTCTTCCTTTTTCTTTTGCATTATACATTGCTGTATCCGCAAATTTCATTAGCTCATCAATTTTATGGCTTCCATCTTTAAATAACATTATTCCAATACTTGCAGTTAATCTAAAATCAAAGTTATAAATTAAATATGGTTTTTTTATCTCTTCAAGAATTTTATTTGCTATTAAATTAATAGCCTCAATTACTTTATTTTCATCTTTTTCATCTATTTCTATTGCAATTACAAATTCATCTCCACCAAGTCTTGCTGTAATATCATCTTGTCTTAGAGAATTTTTTATTCTTTTTGCTGTTTCAATTAATACAATATCACCTATGTTATGACCTTTTGTATCATTTATTATTTTGAAATGGTCTAAATCTACAAAAAATAGGGTACCATAATAGTTATTTCGTTCAACTCTTTTTATCATAATTGATAAAAGTTCTTTTAATAATAATCTATTTGGTAGGGCTGTTAAATTGTCATATTGGGCTAATTGTAGAATCTCTTTTTCTTTAGCTTTTATATTACTTACATCTATTATTGCAGAAACTCTAATTTTTCTATCTAATAAAACTAAATCTCTACCTTTTAATATTACAGGAAAAGTTGAACCATCTTTTCTAATCAAAGTAGCTTCATAGGCTTCTTGATTATGGTTTTGTATTACTTCTTTAACTAACTCTATAGAAGAAGGCGCAACAAAATCTAAAGCGTGTTTTCCTATCATTTCTTCAGAAGAATAACCTAATAATTTAGGAGCAACGGCATTTACTTGTATACAGTATTTATTTTCATCATAAACAACTATTCCCTCAAGTGTAGAATCCATTAAAATTTTAAAGGATTCAATAAAATCATTTTTTTCTTTTAAGAGTTGATTTTCTAATTGTTTTTGTTTTGTAATATCAATACCAATTTGAACTTTTACTTTTCTTTTATCACTCCATTCAATAATTCTATCTGTGAATAAATAGTATTTATGATTTATTGAATTTTCGTTTTCCCAATCATAAGTTGTTCCAATAGGTAGTAATAAGGGATTTATATTTTGTTGTTGTAAAGGACAAAATTCACAAGGGGAAGTTTGGTTTTTTTGTAAAACTTTATAGCAAGTTTTACTTATCACATCACCAAATTCATCTTTGCATTTTTTATTAGCATATAATATTTCATGGCTAGCTAAATCTATTATATAGATTAACGCTCCTGTATTTTCTAAAATTATTTCCATTTCATTAGACATTTTCTAACCTCCAATGACAAAACTTTCCTACCATTTAAGCCATTTTAAGTATTGTAACATTCAAATGTGAGGGATTTTGTAATCAAATGTGAGTAATCTGAGGAAAAATTAAGTTGTTTTTTTATCAAATTGTTATTATTATTTGTTTAAAGATATAAATAACATTATAAAATTATCTATTTTTAGGAATTCTTTTATAAACCTTTGTAAGTTTATAAAAGTTATTAAAAAATAGGAGATATATTTGTTTTTTTGGTTTATAACAAAAGAGCAAAAATAATTATAATTTATTTTTTGCTTTTTTGTAGACTTAATTAATGAAGTTAATTCATTGTTTTATAAAGTTGAATTGTAGAATTTATCTCTTCAACTGAGGCTTTTCTTCTGCATGATAAATAACCTTTTGAACCATCACATGACTCAAATGGATAAACAGTTGCAAAAACCCAATAAAATCCACCACTTTTTGTAGCATTTTTAACATAACCAGTCCAAATTTCACCTTTTTGAACAGTGTCCCATAATGATTTAAATGCTGCTTTTGGCATATCTTTATGTCTTACCATATTATGTGGTTTTCCCATTAACTCTTCAAGTGTGTACTCTGCAATTTTACAAAAATCATCATTTGCAAATAAAATTGTTCCTTTAGCATCCGTTTCACTAACTAAAAATGCATAATCATCTAATACTGTTTCTTGTCCTGCTGCCATAAATTATCCTTTTTAGTTTTTAATTAAAGTTTTTACTATTAGCATCATTAACTAATTTCTTTGCAAGTGATTCTACATTAACCCCAATTTGTGCTGTGTGATTTGCTTCGCTTGCTGTTTCTTGAGTAACTTTATCAAGCATTGATATTGCATCATTTATTTGCTCAATACCTTGCATTTGTTCTTTAGAAGCATGACTTACATCTTCAATTATACGAATTGTTTCTGAAATAATTTCATTTAATTTTTCATAATCATTAATCATCGTATCAGAAATTTCTTTACCTTTATTTGCTTTTGCATTTGCATCTTCTACTAAATTTTTAATTTCGCGTGCAGCTTCTGCTGAACGAGAGGCTAAGTTTCTTACTTCTGCTGCAACAACTGCAAATCCTTTTCCTGCTTCTCCAGCAGTTGCTGCTTCAACGGCTGCATTTAGAGAAAGAATATTTGTTTGGAAAGCTATTTGGTCAATAATATTAATAGAATCATTTATGGCTGCAACTTTTTTATGAATTTCTTCCATAGAATTTGCAGTTTGATAAGCTAAAGTTTGACCACTTGCTACTGAATTTTTTACTGTTTGACCTAGTTCTGCCATTTTAGAAGCATTAAGCGTATTATTTCGAGTAATTGATGTAATCTCTTCGACAGCTGCAGCAGTTTCTTCTAAAGATGCAGCTTGTTCATTTGCTTTTGTTGCTAAATTATTCATTGAAATACTCATTTTATGAGAATTGTTTTGTAAAGTTTCACCATTAGCTAAATTGTTTCTAGCATTATTACTTAATGCTTCTCCCAAAGTATTAATACTTGTCATAACTGCAAGCATTCTAGCTTTAAGTGTTGGTTCTATATTTATAGTTGGTCTAAAATCATCAGAAGCATAAGAGTTTAATGTTGCTTCTAATCTAACCATTTTATCTTCCAATGAATTAAGCATATGATTTATTGTTTTTTTAAGAGTCAAAATCATTGGATTTTTTGTATCAGATTTTACTCTACATTTAAAAATTCCTTGATTTACTTTATCAGTAGTTAATACAATCTCACCAATTACATTTATATCTGATTTAATAGATTTATCAGTCTCTTTTATTTTTTCATTCCATCTAGAAAAAAGTTCATCAAGATCTTTATTTCCAGTTTTTTCAATATATTCAAATCTGTTTTGTTTGTATTGAGTAAATTTAATATATTGTTGAAAATATTCATCAATTAATTTAAGTTCATTTTTAGATATATAACCAAACATTAATGCCCTTTTAATTTTTTTATTTATTATATTGTTATTTATATGATAATCACTTGATATAAATCAATATTAAGAGTGTACAATATTAATCTGTGGGCTTTATGAGTTGAATCTGAGTAATCTATGTAAATTACTAAATAATTATTTCTATTATTCTTTGTTTCTTAATTGTTTGTATAGATTTTCATGAATTTTTATCTCTTCATCGGATGCTTTTTTTCTACAACTTATATAACCATTAGTTCCATCGCAAGACTCAAATGGATAAACAGTTGCAAAAACCCAATAATATCCACCATCTTTTGTAGCATTCTTTACATAACCAGTCCAAATATTACCTTTTTTCACAGTATCCCATAAATCCTTAAAGGCAACTTTTGGCATATCTTTATGTCTTACCAAATTGTGAGGTTTCCCAATTAATTCTTCTAAAGAAAAACCTGCAATTTTACAAAAATCATTATTTGCAAATTTGATTATTCCTTTTTCATCTGTTTCACTTACTAAAAAAGTATATTCATCTAATATTGTCTCTTTTTCCATAATATTTTCCTAGTAATTAAAATTTTTTATTTTTAACTTCATTTACAAGCTGTTCAGCCATTGTTTGAGTTTGTGAAGAAATTGAAGCTACATTATTTGCTTGGCTTGCATTTTCATTAGTCACATGCTCTAGTAAATTAATCATTGAATTGATTTGTTCAATTCCTTTCATCTGTTCTTGACTAGAAGTATTAACATCTTGCATAATATGAATGGTTTGAGTTATATTAGAATTTAGTTCATCATAATCTTTTATCATAATGTCACTAATGTTTTTTCCTTCATTTGCCTTTTGTGTAGCTTTTAGAACTATATCTTTTATCTCACGGGCAGCTTCTGCTGAACGAGATGCCAAGTTTCTCACTTCTGCTGCAACAACAGCAAAACCTTTTCCAGCTTCACCGGCAGTTGCAGCTTCAACGGCTGCATTTAATGAAAGAATATTTGTTTGAAAAGCAATTTGATCAATAATTGAAATTGCTTCATTTATTAAATTTACTTCATAATTAATATTGTCCATTGAATTAGCTGTTTGAGTTGCAAGTTTTTGTCCATTTGTAACTGCAACTTGTACAATACTTCCAAGCTGTGACATTTTTTGAGCATTTTGTGAATTATTTCTTGTGATACTTGTAATCTCTTCAATTGCAGCAGCTGTCTCTTCTAAAGAAGTGGCTTGTTCATTTGCTTTTTTTACTAATAAATTTACAGAATTAGACATGTTTATTGAATTTTGGGCAAGAATTTGTCCATTGTTTAAATCTTTTTGCGCATTAGTAGCTAATGTTTTTCCTAAAAAATTAATGCTTGTTAATACTTGTAACATTTCACCTTTTAGTGTTGCTTTGATAGTTAATTGATTTCGGAAATCATCTTTTGAGTAAAGTTCTAGTAAATTAACTAAATTTCTCATATTTTCATCAACACCATCAAGCATTTGATTTATAGTTCGACTGAGCGTCGTAAGCATTGGATTTGAGGTGTGAGATTTTATTCTACAGCCGTAAATACCTTGTTCAACTCTATCCATTGTAATTACAATTTCACCTAGAACTTTCATATCATCTTTTAATTTATTATCAAACTCAATAGAAATAGTGTTTAGTTTTCTATGAAGTTCTGAAATTTCGTCATGACCATTTACAATAACTGGAATATACCTATTATTTTTTAAAGATATAAATTTTAAGAATTCATCAAAAGATTCATTAAAGTTTTTTAAACCATTTACAATTGAGCGACTAAATAAAAAACTTATAAGTGCTAATAAAATACCAAATATAATATTTAAAATAATAATTATTGAACTATCTTTGGTATTAATTCCAGCAATCCCGATACTAATAAAACCAATTTGAGCTATTAACATAATCATTAATAACTTATTTTTAGTTTTCATTTCTTCAATCATATTCATAATAATTCTTTCTTTAATAATTATTTCTATAGAATAATAATTAATTACGAGGAATTTTTATTATTATTTCTAAACCATTATTCTTATTAGATGCAATAATCGCTCCATTGAAGTGTTCTTGAATAATTATTTTACTTATATACAATCCTAAACCTGTGCCATTTAAGCTTTTTTTAGTGGAATAATATAGTTCAAAGATTTTTTCTAAATCAGAGTTTTTCACCCCATTTGCATTGTCTTGTATTGTAATTATTATATCTTTCTGACTTAAACTTACAAAAATGTCAATTAATTTATTTTCAATATTTTTTTCAATAAGTGCATCTTTTGAGTTATTTATAATATTTAATATAACTTGTGAGAATTCATTTTTATATCCAAAATAGGATATTTTAGAATCTATATTAAAATTTAATTGAATTTGATTTTTGTCAAATATCGGTTTTACTAATGAATAGGTTGTAAGGATTGAATCTCTTAATATAAAAAGTTCTTTCTCTTTTTTGGGTTTGAAAAAGTTTTTGAAATCATCTATTGTATTTGAAAGGTAATTTATCTGTTCTTGAAAATTACTTTTAAATCTATCCAAATTCTCAATAGTTAAGTGATCTTTTTTTTGTTTTAAAATTATTGTGTTTACCATTAAGGAGATATTATTTAGTGGTTGCCTCCATTGATGGGCAATCATATTTAGCATCATTCCCATTTCTGTTAGTTTTGATTGTTGAAATATTATCATTTGTTGATTTTTATTTTTTTCTAGCTCTTCTTGAACTTTTTGTTCAAGGTCAATGTTTAGTTTTTTTAGTTTTCTTTGTGTGTTTTTAAGCTCACTAATATCTATTATTGTACTAATTCTTATATTTTTTGTACCATCTATTTGATGCCCTTTTACTAAAGCATCAAATTTTGTACCGTCTTTTTTTATAAAGGTCATTTCATAGGGTTCTTGATTAAATTGTAGTTTCTCTTTTATAATATGATATTCCCAAGGCACAATAAAATCTAAGTGAGATTTTCCATAAATTTCTTCAAAATTGTCATATCCTAGAATTGTTAATAATTGTTTGTTAGCTTTAATTAATTCACCATTTTCAAAAATAGCAATTCCCTCAATTGTTGAATTTAGCCACTCATTTAGTTCTTTATTATGTTTTTTTAAAATTACTAAAAAAAATAGAATAAAAAGCAGAATAATAATAAAAATAGAGATAACTTCCCAGATTAAACTATAATCAATAACTGTAGTATATCTTGAAACTTTCCATTTTTCTTTTAGCTGTTCTAACTCTTTTTTATTAAAATCTAAGAGTCCTAAATTGATGATTTCTAATAATTCAGGCTTACTATTAATTACTCCAAAAGCACCTTCTAATGGTTTGTTAAGTCCTAAAATTCCCGATATTTTAAACTTTCCATAACCAAACTTTTGAATAATATCATCAGCTGTGATATTATCAGTTATATAACCATCTATATCATCATTCTCAAGTTTTGACATTGAATCTTCAATATTAGTATTTACTGCGATATTTATTTCAGGATAGAAATGTGCTAAATAGTTTTGAAATACTTTATATCTAGTAATAAATTTTTTATTTTCTAAAAAGCTATAGTTTTCAATAAATGGTTTATCAATTTTTGTGATTATAACTGCATTTGATTCTAAATATGAGTTACTTCTATTTATCGTTCCATATTGTTTATAGGCATCTTCTGCTGTAATAGATAAAATATCACATTTTCCTGATATTGTATTTTGAAGATAATCTTTAATGTTTTTTGCTTGAATTATTTGCAGTTTTAAATCAAATTGATTTGCAATTTTATTTAATATATCTCCTGAAATTCCAGTTAATACTCCATTTGTTGCACCATCTATTGGGAACATATTATCATGTATACAAACGGTAAATTCACTTTTTTGTTTTAAATAATTATTTTTATAGTAGTTAATTAATTCATACTTTTCATTCCAAATAAAATCATCTAAGTTTGTATTTATATATTTTTGAGGAAATAACAAAGATATAATATTTGCAATCTCTTTTATTTTTTCTTCTTTTATCTCTGCAAAATTTTTACCAAAACCACTTAAATCTTTTAAAATATTTGCTTCATAATATAAAGATTCTTTTGATTTATTTTGAGTATTGTAATTTTTGTATATGAAATCTATAGTTTGAGGAATGTTTGAGAAAGCATATTCCCAACCTTTTTTTGTGGCTTTAATAAAATCACTTACAATTTTTGGATTATTTTTTGCAAACTCTTTAGAAGTGAAAATCATGTCTCCATAAAAATCAAAACCAAAATCTTTTGGATTAAAAATATTGTATTTTATTTGTTTTTCATCAAGATAATAAGGTTGATTTGATGAATAACCAATAATTGCATCTGATTTTTTTGCTATAAAATTATTTACAACAAAAGTATGAGGTATTTGATTTATTTGTATGTTATTTGCTTTTAAAATAGCCTTTATTGATATATTCGCAAGTTCATTTGTTGAAAATTCTATATTTTTATTTTCTAAAGAGTTTAGTGTTTTTAAATTTTCTTGAGTAATCAAAGTTATAGGTGAAGTTTGAAATATAGGGAAAAGTGCAACAACATCTACACCATTTAATTTATGATAAATTAAAGATGAATCATCTATTCCAAAATTACTTTTTTGATTAGTTATATCATCAATAATATTTGTATTTTTTTCAAACTCTTTAATTTCAACATCTAATCCAACATCTTTATAAAATCCCAACTCTTTTGCCATATAAAATCCAGCAAATTGAAATTGATGTTTCCATTTTAGTTGAATGGATACAGATTTTAAATTATTTGAATATAAAAAAGAGCTAATAATAAAAATAAAAAATAGATGTTTCATTTTTTTCCTAAGTGAAATTTTTTTGTATAGTTGTAGTTATTTAAAATAATACAATATTAACATAAGGGAAACAATAGTAAAATCTGAGTAATCTGAGCAAATGAAAGAAAAAGATGGTTTATAATATTTTATTAATTGAAGATGATGAATTTACAGCAGGTCTAATAAAAGACTTTTTAGAAGAGTATAATTTTAAAGTTGATATTGCAACTACTGTCACAAGTGCAATTTCAAATATAAAATTTGGAAAATATTCAATAATTCTTCTTGATATTAATATTCCTGATTTTAATGGTTTTGAAGTATTGAGTTTTTTAAATAAAAATAAAATTAATATTCCGGTGATTGTTGCAAGTGCCTATTCTGATAAAAATACAAAACTTCAGGCTTTTAAACTAGGGGCTGTTGATTATATGATTAAACCAATTGACCCAGAAGAACTAGAAGCTAGAATTTGGGTTCATATAAAAAATATCTCAACATTTGTTGAAAAAATAGAAAAAAAGGTTTTTCAATTATTTAATGGAATGATCTTATTTCAAGAAAAATCTTTAAAACTTACAAAAACAGAATTCGAAATATTAAAATATTTAATTGAAAATAAAAATAGTGTTGTAAAAAGAGATGAGTTATTAAAATGTTTATCTTCAATTATTCAAAGTGATAGAAGTTTAGATTATCATATAAAAAATATAAGAATTAAAATCGGTGATAATGGAGCAAATCCAAGATACTTAATTACAGAGTATGGGATTGGATATAAGTTAAATTTTTAAAAAGCTAGAGTTAACTAGCTTTTCTTTATTTCTTACAATTATCTTTATTGCAAGTTGTATTAATTTTTAAAGGGCAGTATAATGGACACCATCCAATTGCTGCTGTTAATAGTGGAATTAGACCAATTGCCCCTAATAAACTATTATTCATTGCTCCCCAAATAATAATTGCTGAACCTATTACAATTCTAATAATTCTATCAATTGTTCCTATATTGTTAGTCATTTTAAATCCTTTCTGTTGATTTTTATAATGATACTCTTATTAACTCTTTAATTTGCTTTTTCAAACTCTTTTATAATCTCATTTATATCTTCACAACCAACAGAAATACGAAGAAGATTTATTGGAAGTCCAATTTGTTTTAAAAACTCTTGACCACTTTTTGAAGTAACTAAATCGTAGTGAGCTAGATAAGTATAAGGCATTAAAAGAGTAAATTCTGTTCCTAAACTAGGACCTTTTGCAAAATTTAACTTATTGTAAATCTTTTCAAAATCTTTTTTAAATGTAACAGAAATTATTCCTGTATAGCAGTTTTCATTAATCATTAGTTTTTGATAATTTGAAGCATATTTAGGATTTAAACAATAAAAAATTTCATCTATAAAAGGTGCTTTTTTAAAGTATTCAACTAATTTTTTTGTATTTTCTGAGATAGTTTTCATTCTTTTTTCATAATTTTTTATTTCAAAACTAAGTCTTTGAATATCTTTTATATATGGCATGTCAGCGTGTTTAAAAAACTCTTGAGAAATCATAGCAATTTTAGAATTTTCATTTAAAATAACAGCTCCCATTAAAACATCTGCATTTCCACTTGCAAATTTTGTAAGTGATTCCACATAAACATCTGCATAAGGTTTTAAATCCATATTAAAAGGTGTTGCAAAAGTTGCATCAATTACTAAAACAATATTATATTTCAAACAAAGATTTTTTAGTCTTGGTAAATCCACAGTTTGAAGTAGGGGATTTGTTGGAATTTCTGTGATTATTGCTGAAATTGTATGTCCATTAGTTTTTAAATAATTTTCAACAACATCTAGATTATTAATATCATAAAATATTTTATTTTCATCAAAATAGTGCTCAACTATATTCATAGTATCAAGATATAACCAACCAAGTTGAATTAATTTTGTTTTTCCATTTTTATTTTGAATTGTTCTTAAACCTCTTAGGGCACAATAAACTGCATTCATTCCAGATGGAGTTAAACAAACATTTTTTTGTGGTTGATTATACGCTTTTGCTAATGTTGAAGTTAGATTATCATAAGCTGTTTTTGCATCATCTAACTCTTCTTGATGTTTAGTATTTAATAAACCAACATCAAATAAATAATCTTCTGCTAACCTTGAAGATAAATTATAACCCACATGTTGAATAAACTTTAAAACTTTTTGAAGTTGTGATGTTCCATTTTGAACTAAAATTACTCCAAAAGGCTCATTGATTTCTATTTTATTATGAATGAAATATTTGCTACTTACAACATCTACAGCTTTTTGAGAGCTTAAAAGTACAACTTCATAGGCATTTGAAACTTTATATTTCTCTTTTATAAAAGTTGCCAAAAGTTTTAAATAAGGGTGCATCACAAATCTTGGATATGCACTTGTGATTTTTTCTAAAATTTCAGCAGTTTGCTCTTCGTAATCAATAACATCTTGAAGTTCTGGCATAGAAACAGAAACAGCATGAATGTTATTAACTGGTAGAGTTTGTCCACAAGCAATTGGTGTAAAGATTAAGTCATTCATCTATGTAGTTCTACTTTTTTACTGCTTGTTTAATATCATTTATTAAATCTTCTACACTTTCTAAACCAATAGAAAATCTAACTGTACTATCACTAATTCCAATAGCTGCTAATTCTTCTTTTGAAAAACTTGCATGGGAAATTTTTGCAGGAATTTCAACTCTACTATCAGGACTTCCAAATGAGCATTTTTCCCCAAATATTTTTGTTTTTTCGATAAATTGTTCAGCTAATTCAACACTAATAAAATCAACACAAAATAATCCAGGAATAAACTGCATCTGTTTTTTTGCCAATTCATATTGTGGATGAGATTCTAAGGCAGGGTGAGTAACTTTTTTTATATAATCTTGTTCTTCTAGGAATTTAGCAATTAATATAGAGTTTTTTTCATGCTCAATCATTCGAACTTTTAATGTTGGAATTCCAAGACTTATTAAAAATACATCCATAGGATTTTGACTTCTTCCATGGGCATTTGCATAGTAGTGAATTTGTTGTGATAGCTCTTTTGTTTTTGCAACGATTGCACCAGCAACTACACTTCCATGACCTGAAATATATTTTGTTGTTGAGAAAAGTGAAAAATCAGCTCCAAACTCTAAAGGTCTTTGAGATATAAAAGTTGCAAGGGAATTATCAACAGCAAATAAAGCATCATATTTATGAGATAAATCAGCCACTTGTTTCAAATCTATAATTTTTAAACCTGGATTTGTTGGGCTTTCGCATAAAACTAAGTCTATAGGATTTGTTTTTAAAATATGTTCTAACATTTCAAAATCTAAAAAGTTTGCAAAATGAACAGTAACATTATATTTTTCTTTAAAGATTTTTAATAATCTAAAAGTTCCACCATAACAATCCGCTTCAACTAAAATATGTGAATTTGCTTTTAAAACAGTTTCAAATAATAAAGATACACATGCAATTCCTGTATGAGTACAAACACAACCAGCTCCACCTTCAACATGAGTAAATAGATTTTCTAAAACTTCCCGTGTTGGATTGTCACTTCTTGTATAATCATAAATTTTATCGCCAGTTTGTTTTTTTAAATCAAATGTTCCAGTGTTATAAATTGGAAAGTGAGAAGCGCCACTAATATCGTTAAAAGGTGCAAATTTTGCAATATGGCATAAAGATGTTTCTATTTGTTCACTCATAATAGTCCTATAATTTTTTGCAATTGTATCTAAAATCATATTAAGGGCAAAAAATTGTTTTTAATTTATTCTGAGATAAAAAATGATATAAGTATAAAATTAGAAAAGTTGGAGTTAATTATGAAAAAAACTATGCTATTAATTATATTAATAATTTTATTTCAAGGTTGTGCAACATGGTATGGTATAAAAAAAGATAGTAGTGATGCATGGAAAGCTACGAAAGAAACTACAGGTAAAGCATACGATTCAACTAAACAAGCTATACATGAAGCTACAGAATAATAACTATATATAAAAAATAATGATTTATTAAATTACTATTTTAAAACTTTTTTTCATATAAATTATTATATAATTGTATATATATTATAACTAGTCGTAATTTATTAAGGCTAAAAGTTTAGGAGAGAAGTTGCAAGTTAAACATAAATTAGTGTATGGAATAGGGAGTATTTTAGGAATTTTTATTGTTACATCATTATTAACAATCTCGAATATTAATGATGTGAAAACTATTAGTGAACAAACATCAAATGAGTCTGTACCAATGGCAATGATAGCAGCTGATACAAAATTTCAAAGTTGTCAAATACAGCAGTTCTTAACAGATAGCTCTTTAACTCAAGATTTAGAAGTTATAAATGAAGCAAAAGAAGCTTATGACAAATTCATCTCTAACATGGCAGCTTTTGAAAAAATGTATAAAGCAGAAAATGATCAAGTTGCTTTAGAAAAAATAAACAAAATGAAAGAAAAAGCAACAGCTCTTTTTGAAACTGGTAAAAAAATGGTTTCAAGTTATGCTCACAACAAAGAAGAGGGTGACATTGTAATGGAAGAGTTAGATAAAAGTACATTAGAACTTGCAGCTTTAGTAGATGAATTAAAAGAAGCACAGGTAAATGAAGCTTTTATAAACTCAAAACAAACTTCTGAAAAATCAAATTCAACACTTTTTATTATTATATTAATGTCAGTTATTGGAGTTATTGTTGGTATTGTAATTGGCGTAGTATTAGTTAGACAAATTGGAACTTCATTAACAAATTTTGAAGAAGGATTATTGTCGTTTTTTGGATTTTTAAATAAAGAGACTTCAAAAGCTAAACTTTTAGATGATTCTTCAAAAGATGAATTTGGAGAAATGGCAAAAGTTATAAATCAAAATATAATTAAAACAGAAAAATTGATTGAAGAAGACCATGTATTAATTGATGATGTAAAAAAAGTAGTAAATGAAGTTAAAAATGGTTTTTTAAATCATAGAATGGAAAAAACTACACAAAATGAAAGTCTTGAAGAGTTGAAAAATTCATTTAACGAGATGTTACAATCTCTTCAATTAAGAGTTTGTACTAATATTAATGATATTAGTTTTGCCCTAGACAAATATGCAAAACTTGATTTTACTCATAGAATTAAAGGTTGTAGTAGTGGTGTAACTGTAGGTTTAAATAATTTAGCAGACATAATAAATGGAATGTTAGTAGAGAATAAATCAAATGGATTAACCCTAGCAGAGAGTTCAAATATTTTATTAGCAAATGTTGATAAATTAAATATTAGTTCAAATGAAGCAGCAACTTCTTTAGAAGAGACAGCAGCTGCATTAGAAGAGATAACTTCAAATATTAGAAACAATACACAAAATATTGCAAAAATGGCTAGATATTCAAATGGAGTGACAACTTCATCTTCTGAGGGTGAAAAATTAGCAAATCAAACTACAGTTGCAATGGATGAGATTAATACACAAGTTACTGCAATTAATGATGCAATTTCAGTGATTGACCAAATTGCATTCCAAACAAATATTCTTTCTTTAAATGCAGCTGTTGAAGCTGCAACTGCAGGAGAAGCTGGTAAAGGATTTGCAGTAGTTGCACAAGAGGTGAGAAACTTAGCTTCAAGAAGTGCAGAAGCAGCTAAAGAGATAAAAACAATAGTTGAAAATGCAACGAAAAAAGCTAATTATGGTAAAGAAATAGCAACTCACATGATAGAAGGATATAAACTATTAAATGAAAATATATCTCAAACTATAAACTTGATTTCTGATATAGAAATGTCAAGTAAAGAGCAACTTACTGGAATTGAACAAATTAATGATGCTGTAAATAGTCTTGATAGACAAACTCAACAAAATGCTGCAGTTGCTAGTCAAACTCACGATGTTGCAGTTGTAACAGATGAAATAGCAAAATTAGTTGTAAGTAATGCAAATGCAAAAGAGTTTATAGGAAAAGAAGATGTTAAAGCAAAAAGAAGTTTTGCAAAAAATGACAACTCTTCTTTTGAAATAAACACTCATAAAGTAGTACATAAAAAAACAGAAATAAAAGAGACTAAAATAGCTACTAATAAATCTGATGACAATGAATGGGAAAGTTTTTAAACTTTCCTTTTTCTCTTAATTTTTATAAAATAACTCTTTCATCTTAGATTATAATTACATTTTTATGTTATTATAATTATATTTCTAAATTTATTGAAGAATGACTTTTTGAAAGGTGGAATTATGAAAAAAATTCTATTAATTTTAATCTCGATCTCTATTTTATTATCTGCAAATACTAATAAGAAAATAACTCTTCAATTAAACTGGTTAAATCAATTTCAATTTGCTGGATATTATATTGCCAAAGAAAAAGGCTTTTACAATGATGTTGGCATTGATTTGGATATTAAAGAATTTACTTCAAATACAGATTTAATACAGATGGTAAAAACTAAAAGGGCAGATTTTGCAATAGGAAGTAGTTCTTTATTAATCGACAGAATAAATGGCGCTGATGTTGTTGCTTTAGGAGCAACTCTTCAAGAATCTCCTTTGATGCTTTTAGTAAAAAAAGATTCCAATATAAACAGTGTTAAAGATTTAAAAAATAAAAAAATAATGATTACAAATGATGCGGCTAATTCGGCATCAATATTGGCAATGTTAAGTGCAAATGGTTTAAGGGAGAGTGATTTTATAAGACAAGAACACTCTTTTAATATAGGGGATTTGATTAATGGGAATACAGATGCAATGGCATCATATATGTCTAATGAACCAATATTATTAAAAGATAAAAATATAGAATATAAAATATTTCATCCAAAAGATTTTGGTTTTGATTTTTACAATGATATTCTTTTTTCATCATCAATATTTATAAAAAATAATCCCAAACTTACAAAAGATTTTTATGATGCAACAATAAAAGGTTGGAAATATGCCTTTGAAAATATAGGTGAAACAGCAGAAATTATATTCAATAAATATAATACTCAAAATAAATCATTTATTCATTTAGTAAAAGAGGGTGAAATTTTAAAAAAAATGGCCTATGCTTATGATGAAAATATTGGAGACATTGATGGAAAAAAATTAAAAAATACTGTAAATGTCTTTAAATTAGTTGGTTTAGTAAATAAAGATATGGATATAGATTCTTTTATTTATGATGAAAATCCACATAAAACCATGACTTTTGAACTTACTCATCAAGAAGAGAGTCTGATTTTTATAACAATAGCTTTTTTATTTTTTGTTTTATTACTGATAATTTACTTTTTTAATAAAAATCATCAAATTAAAAATTTATTAAAAACAGTGATAAATACAACAGATGATTTTATCTTTTTTAAGGATTGCAAACTTAGATATTTAGGTTGTAATAAAAGTTTTGAGAGATTTATAGGGAAAAAAGAGTCAGAAATTATAGGAAAAGATGATTTTGAACTTTTTGAAGAAGAAGTTGCAAAAGGATTTCAAGAAAAAGATTTGGCAGTTATTAAAGCAAAAAGAATATTAATAAACGAAGAGTGGGTTCTTTTTGAAACTAAAAAAATACTTCTTCAAACTAAAAAAATACTTCTTCAAACTAAAAAAATTCCTCTTCAATATAAAAAGAATAATAAACAAGGTATTTTAGGAATAAGTAGAGATATAACTGAGTTACATGAGATTCATGAAAAGTTAAAAGAACAAGCTTACCATGATGAATTAACAAATATTTTTAATAGAAAAGCATTCAATGAAAGATTAAAAGAGAAATTTGATTTATACCAAAGATATAACAGTATTTTTTGTATTGCAATGTATGATATAGATAATTTTAAAAATATTAATGATACTTATGGCCATGATATTGGTGATAAAGTTTTAAAAGAGATGACAGATGAAGTTAAATTATTAATTAGAAAAACTGATTTGATATTTAGAGTTGGAGGAGAGGAATTTATAATTATTTTCCCTAAAACTTTAATAGATGAAGCATTTGAAGTAGTCGAGAAAATTAGAGAAAAAATCTCTAAAATGATTATAATAGAGAATGAAGAAATTACAATAAGTGTAGGATTGAGTCAAGTAAATGAAGATGATGATGTTGATTCTATCTATGAAAGAATTGATAAATTAATGTATCAATCAAAAAAAAGTGGTAAAAATAAGACTTCAAAAGATTAATAGCTTTTAGCATTAATAATTTAATAAATAGTATAATTCCAATAAAAAAGGATAAGTATGAATATGGTTGTAATAGAACGTAAAAGTGTTGGAAAAGTTAGTTTATATTGCCCTTTCACAAATGAAAAATTAGATAATGATAATAACTCTTTAGAGATATATGAAGGTGCAGGGAATTACTTATTTTCAATGTGCGAGGATTGTTTGTTTTGTGATGTTGGGAATAATGATGAAATTGAAAAATATTGGAATAATTCAGCAGAAGAAGCCATTGAGAAATTTGTTAAGAATTATCCGGATAAAAATATTTTAGTAATAAAGCTTATAACAGAAGATGATACTTATTTTTATGGATTTTTAAATGAAAAGAATATAGAACTTACTCCTCAAGAAATAGAAAAACAATTTATTAAATAATATAGTTTTCTCTTTGAAACTATATTATTATTATACTCTCTAAAAATTTTAATCATTATTTTTTACATATATAAATTATTTTATTTTACAGCTAGATGAATTTTTCCCTGTTAATTCTTTGTTTATTTTCCATTAATTAATTATTTATTTAATATTTTAAGTTGTAAACTTTGTTCATAACGGTATAAAAGGAGAATCTTATGAAAGCTATAATTTATTCAAGTTTAATAGTGTCTTTGGTAGCAAGTGTAAATTTAAATGCCTTGACATTAAATGAGGCTTTAGATGATGCACTTACAACAAATCCAGTAGTTTTAGAACGACTTAAAAATTATGATAAAACTATTTATGATTTAAAAATCGCAAAATCAGAATATGCACCAACCTTAGATTTAATTAGTAAAATGGGTTACAAATATAATTATGATAGTCCTTCTTCTAGCTCTGCTGCTTTTAGTAGAAATGGTTATCATATGTATCAGAATTCTTTAGTTTTAACACAAAATTTATTTAAAGGTTTTGGTACAAAATATAAAATAGAGTATGAAGAAGCAAGAGTTATGGCAGCTGCTTATAACTATGTTGAAAAAACAAATGATATAGCTTTTAATGTAGTTAAAAACTATTTGAATGTTCTTAAGTTTAAGGAATTACATACTTTAGAAAAAGAGAATATATTATTAACACAAGATATTCTAAATAAAACTAAAAAATTAAGTGATGGTGGTTCAGGATTATTATCTGATGTTAAAAAAGTTGATTCTAGTTTACAATTAGCAGAATTTAATCTTTTAACACAAGAGAATAATTTGATGGATGCACAATTTAATTTAGGAAAATTATTAGGTAAAAAAGTTAACGAAGCTGAATTAACACTTCCTACTTTTAATTCTAAATTACCAGCAACAATAGATGAAGCAACACTTTACTCTGCTGAAAATAATCCTTCGATGATTGTGTCTGAATATAATATTAAAACATCAAAAGCTGCTCTAAAAGAGAGTAAAAGCGTTTTTTCACCTACAGTAGATTTTGAGTTTGCTTATAATTTTGATAGAAATACAGGAGATTCTCCAGATCATAATAGAAATTACACTGCATTAGTTGTATTTAAACAAAATTTATATAGAGGAAATGCTGATATAAATAATGTTAATAAAAATAAAATAAATGTAATGCAAGAGTATGAAACTCAAAGAGAGATAAAAAGACAGATTGTTGAGGGGCTTCAATTATCATGGTCTGCTTATACTATGATAGAAAAACAATTAGTTTTTCTAAATTCTTATAAAGAACAAAGTAAAGCAACTCTTGATTTATATAGAGCAGAGTTTGAAGATGGAACTAGAACTCTAATAGATTTATTAACAGCTCAAGATGATTATATCTCTTCAAGAAGTAAAATTATTAATGCTACATATGATTTATTATTTGCAAAATATAGGGTTCTAGATGCTATGGGAGAGATGGTGAATAGTCTGTTCTCTACAGAGGCACAAAAATATTATTCACCAGTTAATGCGGGATTTGAAGGTCTAACTAATCCAAACTCTTTAGAACTAGGTGCTATTGATAAAGATAAAGATGGTATAGAAGACAATAAAGATTTATGTGACAATACACAAACTGGATTTAAAGTTGATATGTATGGTTGTAGTGAATCAAAAGTACAAGTTATTGAGAATGTACCTGTAACAAATTCAATAAAAAGTACAGAAAAAAATTCTAGTGTGAGTTCATTTTTAGAAAAAGAGAATGGTTTTGTAATAAATCTAGCGACTCTTTCATCAAAAACAGAAGTAGATAATTTTATAAAAAGTGCTAACTTATCTGACAACTCTGTTGTTTTAGGATATGTAACACAAGAGCATAAAAAACAACTTTATAAAGTTGTTTCAAATGTTTATGAAGATAAAAAAAGTGCTTATGAAGCATTGTCTAAAATGCCTGCAGTAGTAAAAGAGAATAAACCTTATCTTGAAAATATAGAAACTGTAAAAAATTTTTATAAAAATTATAATTAAAAAAGTTTAACTTTTTTATTGGGGCGAAAATGACAGAGTTTGAAAATAAAGAAGGTTTTAGTTCGTTACTTGATAGTCTTGTAACATATACAAAGTTTTATTATAAGCCTTATAGTAAGGAGTCCTTGGTATTTGGACTCCCTCTTGAAAAAGGAGTAGAAAATCCTCAGTTATTTTCAGTTTCTAATTCTAAAGGTTTGTTTTCACGAGCAGCTAATAGAGCTGGTCTAAAAACTAAATTTATAAAAAGGGATATGAAAGATTTTTCAAATCTTCAACTCCCTGTAATTCTTTTATTGTCAAATTCAAATTCTTGTCTATTAGACTCTTTTTCAAATGACAGAAAAAAAATAAAAATCATTTCTGAGCTCTCTGGTGATATTGTTGAGCAGTGGCATGATATTGAAACTATTGAAAAAGAGTATTTAGGTTATGCTATTTTAATTAAAAAAAGTTTTAATTATAAAGATAGTGAGTTTGATAGAAATTTACATATAGAAAACAAACATTGGTTTTGGAGTACATTAAAATACTCAAGAAGTATATATGTGGATGTTATTTTTGCATCTATTCTAGTAAATCTTTTTGTTTTAGCAACTCCTTTATTTACCATGAATGTATATGACAGAGTAATACCAAATAATGCAATTGAAACACTATGGTTTTTTGCTGGTGGTATCTTTTTAGTTTATTCTTTGGATATTTTTTTAAAATTAATACGAAGTTATTTTTTAGAAATTGCTGCAAAAAAAAGTGATGTAATTATGTCTTCACTTATTTTTGAAAAAATATTAGGTTTAAAACTTGAGCAAATACCAAAACCAATTGGCGCTTTTGCGAATAATTTAAAAAATTTTGACATGATTCGAGCTTTTCTTACAAATGCTACATTAATAGCCTTTATTGATTTACCTTTTACAATAATTTTTATGGTTGTAATTTATTATATTGGTGGAGTAATAGTTTTAATTCCTTTATTAGTCTCTTTAATTATTTTAATCACTGCAATAATATTACGAGAACCAATTCAAACAAATATTAAAAGAATAAGCGAAATATCTTCAAAAAAGAATTCTATATTAATAGAGGTTTTAAATAATCTTGAGACTTTAAAAAGTTTAGGAACTTCTAGTAATATTCAATGGGATTGGGAAGAAAGTAGTGGTAAAATTGCTAAAAATGGCTTATATTCAAGAATGTTAGCTGCTTTTATTCCATTTTTTTCTTCATTATTAATTCAATTAAATACAGTTGGTATTGTTGTAGCAGGTGTTTATTTAATTCAAGATTTTAAATTAACTATGGGTGGATTAATTGCCATTGTAATTTTAAGTTCAAGGGCAGTTGCACCAATGGGACAAGCAGCTGGACTTATTACAAATTATGAAGATGCTGCAAATTCATATAGATTATTAAATGATATTATGAATAGAGCTGTTGAGCGACCTAAAGAAAAGAATTTTGTTTCTTATCATGATTTTAAAGGAAAAATTGAATTTAGAAATGTCTCTTTTACTTATCCAAATACTGATGTTGAAATATTAAAAAATGTATCTTTTGTGATAAATCCAGGTGAACATGTGGCAATTCTTGGAAGAATTGGTTCTGGAAAAAGCACTATTTTAAAATTAATATTAAAATTATATGAACCTACAGAAGGAACTATATTAATAGATGATGTCGATTTATCTCAAATTGATCCAGCTAATTTAAGAAAAAATATAGGATATGTTTCTCAGCATGTTTCATTATTTCATGGAACATTAAAAGACAATATTGTTTTTAGAGCCTCTTTTGTAAATGATGAAAAAATGATAAAAGCTGCTCAGATTGCGTGTGTTGATAAATTTGCAAATACACATCCTAGAGGATATGAAATGTTAATTGGAGAAAATGGAGAAGGATTATCAGGTGGACAAGCTCAATCAGTAGGGATTGCAAGGGCTTTTTTATTTGATTATCCTATTGTACTTTTAGATGAACCTTTAAATTCTATGGATAGACAAACTGAACATAATGTTTTATATAATTTAAAATTAAATCTTCAAAATAAAACTATGTTTTTGGTTACTCAAAAAATGTCACTTTTAGAAATTGCTGATAGGGTTATAGTTTTAAATAATCACTCGATATATATTAATGGAACTAAAGATGAGGTAATAAAAACTTTATCACAAGGAGGTAGTTTCACTGATGAATAAATATAACTATAGTCAAGATGATTATGATTTTATGAATAGTATTGGTTCTGCCATTCTTGAACAAAGTCCAAAAAAATTTAGGTTGATTCTTTGGTTTTGGATTGTGACAGTTATTGCACTAATTACGTGGGCATATTTTGCAAAGATTGATGAAATTGTAAGAGGTGAGGGAAAAGTAATTGCCCAAAGTCAAAATAAAATGATTCAAAATCTAGAAGGTGGGATTATTGAAGAAATTTTAGTAAAAGAGGGTGATATTGTAAAAAAAGATCAGATTCTTATTAGAATTGATAATCAAAAATCAATTGCAGATTATGAATCAACTAAATTAAAAGCATTAGAATTAAATGCAAAGATAATGAGATTAAAAGCTGAAATTAATGATGAAGATTTTATTGTTTATGATAATAAGAATAAAGATTTACAACAATATTTAAACTTAGAAAAAAGTTTATATGACATAAATAAAAATAAATTAGAAAATGAAACAATAGTATTAAAAGAACAATTAATACAAAAAGAAAATGATTTATCATCTGCAAATAGTAGTCTTAATTATTTATCAAGTGAATATTCATTGATTCAAGAAGAATTAAGAATTGCAGCACCTCTTGTTGAACAGAAAGTTAGATCAAATACAGACTTTTTAAAATTAAAAAGAGAAGCTAATAATATAGGAAAAGAGTTATCTGGTGTTAGAATCTCAATTAATAAAATAAAATCTTCAATTGAAGAAGCTAAAAATAAACTTCATGATGTAAAAGATGAGTTTAAACAATTAGCTCAAGAGGAACTAAATAAATCTACAGGTGAAATTGAAAGAATAAATGCGAGTATTTACAGCTTGAAAGATAAGGTAAAAAGAACTAATGTATATTCACCAGAGGACGGTATTATACAAAAAATATTTTTTAATACAATAGGTGGAGTTATAAAACCAGGAGATAATCTTGTTGAAGTTGTACCTACAGGGGAAACATTATTAATAGAAACAAAAATTAAACCTTCTGATATTGCTTTTATATATTATAACCAAGATGCAAAAATAAAATTTACTGCTTATGATTATGCAATTTATGGTGGATTAGATGGAAAAGTTATAAAAATAAGTGCTGATACAGAAACAGATGAAGATAAAAAAAGCTTTTATAAACTACAAATTCAAGCAACAAAAAATTATCTTGAAAAAAATGGGAAAGAATTTCCTATTATTCCTGGAATGGTTGCAAATGTAGATATTCTAACTGGGAAGAAATCAATATTGGATTATATTTTAAAACCAATATTAAGAGCTAAACAATATACATTCACGGAGAAGTAACATGAAAATTGTAGTTTATAGCAAAGATTTGAATCTAATAGATAGATATAAAAAATTGTTGAGTTCTTATACTTTTGATGTTATAAGTAAGTATGAAAATTTATATCTTGAGGCTAAAAAAGAGTCTATTATCATTATAATGAATATTGAAGAGTGTGAAGATGATTTCACAATATTGAGCTCTTTAATTGAACAAAATGCTTATTTAATGATTCTTGATTCAACACCTAATTATGAAACAGGTAAACAGCTAATCTTTTTAGGAATAAAGTGTTATGGAAATCTAATGATGGATGATATTCACTTAAAAGAGGCAATAAATAGTGTCTCTGATGGAAATATTTGGTTATATCCTGAATTTATAAATGAAACAGTACAAAGAATGAGATATGAAGCAAATCCTAATGCAATAGATGAAAAATTAAAACTTTTATCAGCTAGAGAAAAAGAGGTGGCAGAACTGGTTTTAAAAAAATTATCGTATCTTGAAATTTCAGAACAACTAAATATTACAATAAGAACTGTAAAAGCTCACACAAAAAATATATATGAAAAATTTAATGTCTCAAATAGACTAGCCTTTTTACTTTTATTCAATCACTAAATATTTTTACAATTTACACCAAAGTACAATAGATTTTATTTTTGCTTAGTTATATACTGAGATTAAGATAAAAACTAGGAGTACACAATGGCACAAGTAATCGGAAGTATAAGTTCAATAAATGGGTCATTTTTTATAAAAAATGCAGATGGAGTTGTTAGTGTTGCAAAAGTTGGTGATACTATAACTAGTGGAGATATTATAATAGGAAGTGGTGCAAATAGTGCTTCAAATTTACTTACTGTAGCTTTAAATGATAATTCAAAATTAATAAATGTACTTGGCGATAGTCAACAACTATTTGATGAAACAATGTTAGGTTTAGAATTAAACTCAGATACAGTTGTCAAAAATGGAGAATTAAATGAATCTCTTTTATTAGATACTGCAAGTAGTACTCAAGTAGATTCACAACAAAATAACCAAGATGCTACTTTAACATTACAAGATATTGAGAAATTAGGTGCAGCAGCTGCAGGAGGTGATACAACTCCAACAGGTGAATCATCAGGTGTACTGTTAGCAAGATTAGAAAATAGAACAGGTGCAGAAGTAGATATAAATACAGATTTAAGAGATACAACTGATTTAGGTGGTTTAACTACAGTTGAAACAGCACAGATAGTTGAAGCAGCTCCATTGTTAGATGCAGTGTTTTCTTTTATAGGTGATGTTACTGTACTAGAAGGTAGTGGAACAGCAACAATAAGTGCAACACTTAATCAAACACCTGTAACTCCTTTGATTATAACTTTAAGTAATGGAGCAACAATCACATTTGGTACAGACTATGTAGTAGGAATACCAGTAGCTTCAACACCATTTCCTATTCAAGGAGATGATGTATATGTGGATGGTGAGAAATATACTGTAAGTGTAGATTCAACAAGTGGTGGAGGATTTGCAACAGTTGATAGTACGGCAACTGGAAGTGTAACAGTAAGTGATACAGTGGATACAACAAACTATACGTTGACGTCAGTATCAAGTGGGAATGAAGAGAGTGCAACTATTACATATACAGTAACATTTGCAAATCCAACAACAGCTGCAGAAACTGTAACATTTAAAGTAGGTACAG
>JAQTXB010000010.1:0-29847 GCA_028688995.1 Aliarcobacter sp. | reverse complement strand
TTATTATCAAGATGTAACAAATGTACCAGCACCAACAGCTTTAAGCTCAACAAATAATTCAGGATTTGAATTATTAAATCCAGTAATAGATGCAACAGCAAAATCATTTGCAGATAATAATGATACAACAAACTATACGTTGACGTCAGTATCAAGTGGGAATGAAGAGAGTGCAACTATTACATATACAGTAACATTTGCAAATCCAACAACAGCTGCAGAAACTGTAACATTTAAAGTAGGTACAGAGACAATAACAATCGATGTACCAGCAAATAGTACAGGAGCTTCAAAAGATGTAGATTATTCAGATGCAGTAAAAGATTATTATCAAGATGTAACAAATGTACCAGCACCAACAGCTTTAAGCTCAACAAATAATTCAGGATTTGAATTATTAAATCCAGTAATAGATGCAACAGCAAAATCATTTGCAGATAATAATGATACAGTCTATGCAAGAATTATAAATGATGATACAAAAGTAGAAGGACAAACTTTAACTCATACTGTTCAGTTATATACTATTAATTCGTTAGGTGATGAAGTACCTTATGTAGTACCAAATGGTCAAACTGTTACAGTAAATTTGGCATATAATCCAACTGGTACAGATACAGCTTCAACTGCTGATTATACAAGGGTATTGAGTGTAAATATTACAGATTCATCACAAACACAAGTTTCAATAAATACATTAGATGATACTTTAAAAGAAGGTTATGAAAGTTATACAGTAAAAATCTCTAGTGTTACAAGTAGTGAGGGTATTTTTGAAAATATAAATATATCTCCAGATGTTGTAAAAGGAACTATTGTAGATAATGACATATCAAATTTATTTGGTAAAATAGTTATAAATGAGATAGGATTAGAACCAAATAATAGTAAACCAGCATTCATTGAAATAATGAGTATTGTAACTAATGCAAGTGAAACAACAAAATCTACAATGCAAAGCTTGGGGCTTGAAATAGTAGGAGAAAATGGTCAAGTTTTAGTTATCAATGCTGGTTTTATGGATGCTACGTTACCTGCTGAAGGTTTTTTAGTTATTTATGAAGATGGAACATGGAAATCATTCCAAAAAGATGGTTCAGCAGGACCTAAAAATGGTACATGGACAGGAACAGTTTATGATGGCGTTATTCAAAATGGTAAGGATGGAGTAGCTTATAATTCAAGTATACATAATTTTGATTTTGGTAATACAACTGCTGCAGCTCTTTCTGTTAATTTATTACAATTGGATGCATCTGGTAATTTAACTAATTCTATAGATTATTTTGCTGCAAATAATCCAATTCCTGATACTACAACTCATGATGGAAGTTGGGTTCAACCAGTTGGAGATTTTAATAATGAATTCACAAGTTTTGATGGTTCATTAACAAATGATACTTCTTTTACAAGAATATTTACAGGTTCTGCTATAGATAGTAATACAGCTAAAGATTGGACAGTTACAACAACAGACACTACAGGAAGATATAATGAAACACAAGATGGTTCATATATTGGAGAACAAGATAATGGGCAATCTATATTATTTGCTAAAAATAGTGGGGAAATCTTAGATGGTAAAGATGGACCAGATTTCTTAAATGGCGGAAATGGAAGTGATACTTTATATGGTGGAAATGGTAATGATTATCTTGATGGTGGTGCTGGTGCTGATAAACTTTATGGTGGAGCAGGCAATGACACACTTGTATTTGATAAAAATGATACAGCAATAGATGGTGGCTCTGGAATTGATACATTAAAATTAATAAATGGAGATAGTATTGATTTCTCTTCGTTAGATAATTCAGTAATTAAAAATATTGAAAAAATAGATTTATCAAGTGATACAAGTGCAAATTCATTAACAAAATTAACTTTACAAGATGTAATTGATATGACAGATAGTACAGATAAAACGTTAACAATTACTGGTAATGCAGGTGATACAGTTGAATTAACAGGAGGATGGACACCAGCAAGTCCAACTACGGTTGGTACAGTTAATTATGATACATTTACACAAAGTAATGGTACGGATACTTATAAAGTACTTGTTCACCCTGATATTGATACTATACAACACTAAAAAGCTAAAAACACCCAACTTTTTTAAAGTTGGGTGTTTTTTTTAAATACTTATTTCCACTTTTTCTGAGTAATAATTACGCTTTTGTCTTGATTTATTAAAGTAAGTTCTTCATCACTAATATTACATTGTAAATTAATACTTCTTAATGCTAACTCTTCTAATAAATCATCTTCAAATTCAAGATGAATTACAGATAAATTTTTAAATCGAGTAAGATTGTTTTCAAGTTGTTTAAACCAAGGAGATGCCATATTTTCTTGATAAGTATAAATGATAACTTTTTCTGAACGACCACAAGCTTTTTTGATTCGTTTTTCATCAGGTTGTCCTAAATCTATCCATAATTTTATACTTCCATCAAAATCTTTTTCCCATAAATCTGGCTCATCATCTTGTGAAATACCTTTACAAAATGCCAATTCTTCACTTGCATTAAGTATAAATGCAATTACACGAGCCATCAATCGAAGTTCAGTTTCAGAAGGATGAAGTGCTAAAGTTAAATTGTGTTCATTGTAGTAATTTGAATCCATATTAGCGATATTTAAAAGTGCTTTATGGATGGTTGCTTTAGCCATTTGAATCCTTGTTTTATTTTTGAATATATTTGTGCGCAATTATATCCTCTTATTAGCTTATTGCGTTTAAATTGAGTTCGTCATAATCTCTATTATGTTATATTGTTATAAATTTATTAAGGTAGATTATAATGAAAAATATTTTATTAGGCTTTTTTATTTGTCAGATTATTTCTTCTAGTTTATTTGCTCTTACATTTGGTGTTGTTCCCCAACAAAGTCCACTTATTCTTGTAAAATCATGGACACCAATTATTCAATATCTTGAAAATGAAACAGGGCAAAAAATCGATTTAAAAATTGAAAGTTCAATTTCAAAATTTGAGGAAGTACTTTATTCAGGTGGTTATGATATTGCTTATATGAATCCATATCATTATATTGTAGCAAATGAAAAAAAAGGTTATAACGCAAAAATCAGAGCTGATAATAATTTAGTAGGTATTCTAGTCGTTAATAAAGCTAGTAATATAAATAGTGTTCCAGAACTAAAAGGAAAGAAATTTCTTTTCCCTGCACCAAATGCCTTTGCTGCAACTCTTCTTGCTAAATATGAATTATCAAAGAAGTTTAATATAAATATTGATAAAAATGAACTTTATACTTATGTTAATTCTCATGATTCAGTATATAAAGGTGTAGCAAGAGGTGTTGGAGATGTTGGTGGAGGAATTGAAAGAACATTTGATGCCTTAGATGATGCAGGAGCAAAAGAATCACTAAAAATTCTTTATAAAACACAAGCTTATCCTAGCCATCCTATTGCATTTAATAAATCAATGTCAGAAGATGTACAAAAGAAATTTATAAATGCTTTTGTACATATACCAGAAAATTTATTGGAAGATTTAAGTATGAAACACATTATCAATACAGAAGATAAAGAATATGATATTATCAGAGATATAGCTAAAGAGCTATCTTTACCAAAAGAGTAAAATGAAATTATCTTTTAAATATAAATTTATTTTATCTTTTGTTTTATTAGAGATAATATTTATTTCTTTGATTGTATTTTACAATTTCTCATCATTAAGAAATTTATCTAATTCTCTAGTTCATACAAATGTCGAATCTAGTAGTAAGCTTTTTAGTGAACTTATTAAAACACCTTTAATTATTAACGACTTAGCTACAATTGATAATGCAGTGGAGAGTTTTAATAAAATAGAGTATATATCGGCTGTTAGAATTACAAATATGAAAAATTTCGTAATTTCACATTTAAACGATGAAAATCAATATAAAGATATTTTTGATAATAACATTGAAAATATGGAGATAAATGGGAAAATATTTCAACTTAAATCATTTTTGATTGAAATAAATGAGAAAAAACTTGCAAATGTTCAAATTCTTTATGAGCTCACAGATATTTATAATGTTATAAAAGATAATAGAAATAGAACATTTTTTTTAATAATATTAGAAATTTTAATTAGTACACTAATTGCTTATTTTGTAGGCTATAGATTAACAAAAAGACTTACTTCATTAACAATATTGGCTGAAAAGATATCTAAAAATAAACAAGTCATTATTAAAAAAGATGGAAGTATAATAGATGAAGTTTCAATTTTAGCAAATACTTTATCTATCATGCAAGATAAAATATTTCAAAGAAATAATGAACTCCAAGAGTTGGTTCAGAAATTAGAATATTCTTCTACACGATTAAAAGAAGAGTTATCTTTTCATAAAGAAATTGAACGAAAGCTTGAAAAATATATTAAACTTGTAAATGAAAATATAATTATATCAAGAACGAATTTAGAGGGAATAATAACAGATGTTAGTGAAGCATTTTGTAAAATATCAGGATTCTCAGCAGAAGAATTAATTGGACAATCTCATGTACTTATGCGTCATGAAGATACACCTTTAGAAGTATATGAAAATTTATGGAAAACAATAACAAGTGGTAAAATTTGGAAAGCAGAAGTAAAAAATAAAACGAAAGATGGAAGTTTCTATTGGACAGATTCTACTATTTATCCAGATTATGATAATAATGGGAACATTATCGGATATTATGCAATTAGACATGATATTACAAATAAAAAATTTATAGAAAATCTTTCAATAACTGATCCACTTACAAAACTTTATAATAGAAGATATTTTGATGATATGTTTTATAAAGAGATTAATAGGGCTAAAAGAGATAAAACAATGTTTTGTTTACTTTTATTAGATGTGGATTATTTCAAACTCTATAATGATACTTATGGACATCAAGAGGGAGATGTTGTATTACAAACTATAAGTAAAGTTTTAATACAAAATTTAAAACGCCCAAGTGATTTTGCTTTTAGAATGGGTGGAGAAGAGTTTAGTGCAATATTTACAATGACTCAAGAGAAAGATATATATGAATTTTCAGAATCTATAAGAAAATCAATAGAAAATACTAAAATGGAGCATAAAAAGAATAAAGTATCTGCATATGTTACTGTTTCAATTGGAGTTACCTATGTGGATTTTCGTAAAAATAATGAAATTAACATTGTTGAATCAGTTTTATATAAATATGTGGATGAACTATTATATAAAGCAAAAGCTAGTGGAAGAAATAAGGTTTTCATCGAAGATTGGAGTGAACAATAAAATAACTCTAAATGTCAATTAATAATATTTGGAATTTTATTGTTTTTTTATTATTTTATGAGCATTAAAATTAAGTGAAATAGTGAATTTATCACTTGTTTAATTGCTCATTTAAATATTATTTTTAACAGTTGCTAATTAAAACTTTTGTACAATATTCTAATTATTTTAAGGCCAAAATATGCAAAATTTACAAAAAATTAAACGTAGTATTATTTCAATATCTTTTTTTACAATTATTTTACTTGGCGGTTTGATTTCATTTAATCATGTTAAATTTATAAAAGAAGATATTAAAAAAGATGTAAATTCAAAAATGGAGTTTATTCATAAGAATTACAATCTTTTTTTAGATGAGCTTAATAAAGATATTTTTATAAAATCAAAATGGCTATTAGATTCAAAGAATGTTAAAAAAAGTTTTAATGATAGAAATAGAGAAGAGTTATATTCAATAGTTAAAAATGATTTTGATTTAATGGTTCAACAAAATCCATATTTAAAAATAATGACCTTTAGATTAACTGATGGTTCAGTTTTTCTTAGGGTACATAAACCAGAAATGTATGGAGATAAGTTAGAAGACGAAAGAAAAATAATATTTGATACAATTCAAACACAAAAAGTTCAATATGGTTTTGAAGTTGGAAAACTAAGTATGAGTTTTAGAATTGTAGTACCAGTTTTTTATGATAATGATTTCATTGGAATGCTAGAAATTGGTGTTGAACCTGAATATATAATAAATGAAATTTATGAAGTTTTTAATATTAAATCAGCATTATTTATAAAAGATAATAAAAAAGATAAGAATAATTGGTTTTTAGTAAGAGGTGATGAACTCTTTTTTGAAAATATTGATTTGACTAAAGAGGCAAATCAATTAAAATATGAAAATCAAACATATTACATCGAACAAAGTTTAAATTTATTTGATAATGATAAAAATGTTGTTGGAAAATTCTTAATTGCTTTTAATATTCAACATTATTTAGATGATCAAAATTATGTTATAAAAAGAAATTTACTCATACTTTTACTCTCTTTTATCGTATTTGCACTGGTACTAAAATTTAGTTTTGATTATTACATAGATAAAATCGAATCTATCAATAAAAGTTTAATTAAACAAAATATTCAACTAGAAAAACAAAAACGAGAACTAGAAGAAGCTCAAAATATATCTAAATTTGGCTCTTGGGTATATAATATAAATGATGATAAATTAAGTTGGTCTGACCAAATATATAAAATTTATGAAATTGATAAATCAAAATCCCAATCTTCATATGAGCTATTTCTTACAATTGTTCATCCTGACGATAAAGAAATAGTTAGAATTACTTATGAAAAATCATTGAATTCAAAAGAGTCATGTAGTGTAGTGCATAGATTACTTATGGAAGATGGTCGTATTAAATGGGTTAAACAAGAGTGGGCAACAAAATTTAAAGATGGTAAAGCATATTTGTCAATTGGTACAGTTCAAGATGTTACGCTTTTAGAAAATAAAAATTTAGAAATAAATCAAGAAAAACTACTTTTAAAAACAATAATAGATTCTCTTCCAATTAGGATATTTTGGAAAAATAAAGATGGTGAATATTTAGGAGCAAATAAGGTATTTTTAAAAGATGCTAGTTTAAATTCTGAATCGGAACTTATTGGTAAAAATGATTATCAAATGGTATGGAAAGAACAAGCACAACTCTATAGAGTTGATGATTCTATTGTTATGGATAGTGGAACTGCAAAACTGAATATTCTTGAAGAACAAACTCAAGCTGATGGAAATACAATTTCTCTTGAAACATCAAAAATACCACTAAGAGATTTAGATAATAAAGTAATAGGAATAATAGGTCTTTATCAAGATATAACTGAAAGAAGAAGAATAGCTTTAGAGCTTGAAGAATTAAACAATAATTTATCTCAAAAAGTATCTGAAAAAACAAATGAGTTATTAGTTGCTAAAGATAAAGCTGAAGAAGCTACAAAAGCTAAAAGTTATTTCTTAGCAAATATGTCCCATGAAATAAGAACTCCAATGAATGGAATTGTTGGAATGTCTCATCTGATTCTAAATACAAATTTAGATGATAAACAAAAAAACTATATAAATAAAATTCAAGCATCTGCAAACAATCTTCTTGGAATTATAAATGATATTTTAGATATTAGTAAAATTGAAGCAGGAAAATTAGAGATAGAAAAAGCGAATTTTGAACTATTTAAAGTTATTGAGAGTGTAGTTAATTTAATTGAGTTAAAAGCATATGAAAAAAATCTTGATGTTATAGTTGATTATTATCCTGAGATTGGAAAGTTTTTTTATGGAGATAGTTTAAGAATTAATCAAATATTAATTAACTTACTCTCAAATGCAGTGAAATTTACAAATGAGGGTGAAATAGGTTTAATTATTAAAAATGGTTCAGAAGGAAAAATCAGATTTGAAGTTTATGATAGTGGAATTGGTCTAAAACCAGAACAAATAGAAAAAATATTTGACTCTTTTACCCAAGCTGATTTAACAACAACTAAAAAATATGGTGGAACAGGATTAGGTTTATCTATTACAAAACAACTGGTTGAACTTATGAATGGAGAAATTTGGTTGGAAAGCCAAGAAGGAAAAGGTAGTAGATTTATATTTGAAATTGAACTTGAAAAATATGAAAAGAAAATTCCATTTACTATGTTTAGAGGTAAAAAAGTATTAATAGTTGATGATTCAAATAGTTGGTTAGAAATACTTGATCATTTAATGCACTCTTTTGGATTAGAGGCACGACTTGCACGAAGTGGGAAAGAAGCAATAGAGATATTAAGAAATAATTCAAAAGAGTTTGATTTAATATTAGTTGATTGGAATATGCCTGAATTAGATGGTATTAAAACTTGTAAAATTATTGAAGAAGAATTACATATTAATACAAATAAAATTGTTTTAATAAGTGCTTATTCTTTAGAAATAGTTGCAGAAGCCCTGAATGAGGCAAAAATTGAAAGATATATTCATAAACCAGTAAATCCTTCAATTTTAAATGATATGTTATGTGAAATATTTTTAAGTCAAATAAATACAAAAAAAATAAAACATGATATTGAAAAAAATAATCTAATTAATGAAATAAAAACTTTAGCAGGTAGCAAAATTTTATTAGTAGAAGATAATGAAATTAATCAAGAGATAATAATTGACCTTTTAGCTGATAGTGGAATTAATATTGATATTGCTTCAAATGGTTTAGAAGCTATTAAAAAATTTAAAGAGAATAGTTATGAATTAATTTTTATGGATATTCAAATGCCAATATTAGATGGATATGAAGCAACAAAAGAGATAAGAAAATCAAATCAAACAATTCCAATAATCGCATTAACAGCAAATGCAATGAAAGAAGATATTGAAAAAACTAGAATTGCTGGAATGAATAAACACTTAAATAAACCGATTGAAATCGAAAAACTTTATGAAACTTTATTAGAATTTTTATCTAAAAAAAGAGAACTTACAAACGAAAATAAAGTTTTTCTAGATAAAACAGATAATTTACCAGATTTTAAAACAGTGAATAAAGAGTATGGTTTAAATTTGGTATTAAATATTGAAAGTGCTTACAAAAAGATTTTATTAGGTTTAGTAAAATACAAAAATTTAGACTTTAAAAGTTTAAATGATGAAGAGCTAAAAAGAACTATTCATTCCTTAAAAGGATTGTGTGGAAGTGCTGGAGCTTTAGATTTAGCCCAGTTAGCAAAAGATATTGAAAAATCATTTGATGAAGAGAAACTTGAACTTTTTAAAATGAAGTTAAATGAAATAATTGCTGAAGTTGAATCAAAATTAATTGTAGAAGATGTGATTACACAAGATGATAAAAAAGAGTTAACAGATTCTATAAAAGCAGAACTTTTTCAAAATCTGAAAGAGGCTTTATCAACAAGAAGATTAAAAAAAGTTACACCAATAATTGATGAGATAAAAGAGTTTAAATTGAGTGAAAATGATAAAATGATGTTAACTAAAATAGATGAATATATAGAAAAATTTAAATTTAAAGAGGCAATGGAATTAATATGATGGATATGCAAAAAACAATTCTGATTGTTGATGATACAGATACAAATATTCATGTATTAATGGAATTACTAGATGATAAATATGATATTTTAGCTTCCTTAAATGGTTATGATGCCCTTGAAATTATAAATGAAGAACATATTGACTTAATTTTATTAGATATTATGATGCCTTTAATTGATGGCTATGAGGTTTGTAAAAAATTAAAAGAAAATCCAAAAACAAAAGATATTCCAATAATATTTATAACTGCAAAAACAGATGAAGACTCTATAGAAAAAGCTTATGAAGTAGGTGGAGTGGATTATATAACTAAACCTTTTAAAGCAAGAGAAGTATTATCAAGAATAAATACACATCTTTTATTAGCAGAGCAAAAAAAATCTTTAGAACACTCTTTAGAAGAGAATATAATACTTTTAAATCAATATAAACAAGTGGTTGATGAGAGTTCTTTAGTCTCAAAAACAGATAAAACAGGAAAAATAATTTATGTAAATGATGAATTTGCAAAAATCTCTGGATATTCAAAAGAAGAGCTTATTGGAAATAAACATAATATTGTAAGACATCCTGATATGCCTAAAAGTGTCTATGAAGATTTATGGAAAACAATTCAAAATAAGCAAATTTGGAGAGGTGAAGTAAAAAACAAAAAAAAAGATGGTGGATATTACGTAGTTTCTGCAACAGTTATGCCAATTTTAGATTTAGATGGAAATATTAAAGAGTACATAAGCGTAAGACATGATATAACAGATATTTATAATCTAAAACAAGAGATAGTTGAAACTCAAAAAGAAGTAGTTTTCACAATGGGTGCTATTGGTGAAACAAGAAGTAAAGAGACAGGAAATCATGTAAAAAGAGTTGCTGAATATTCTAGGATATTTGCAAAATATTCAAATTTAAGTGATGAAGAGATAGAACTTTTAGTTGATGCTTCACCAATGCATGATATTGGAAAAATTGCAATTCCTGATAGTATTTTACATAAGCCAGCAAAATTAGATGATGAAGAATTTAAAATTATGAGAACCCATGCTGAACTTGGATATACAATGCTTAATCACTCTAATAGACCACTTCTAAAAACAGCAGCTATTATTGCTCTTGAACACCATGAAAGATGGGATGGTAATGGTTATCCCCATTATTTAAAAGGTGAAGAGATTTCTATTCAAGGAAGAATTACAGCAATTGCAGATGTATTTGACGCCTTAGGTAGTCAAAGATGTTATAAAACTGCTTGGAGTGATGAAGATATTTTTGAATACTTTAAAAAAGAAAAAGCAAAACAATTTGACCCAAATCTTGTGGATATTTTCTTTGAACATTTAGATGAATTTTTATTAATAAGAGAGAAATTTATTGACATCTAAGGCTTTATCTGTGTTTTAACAAAAAATTGTATAATTCTAAACTTAATTATAAGTCATTATTATACAATATAGTGTTTAAGGTCATAAATGTCTCAACAAAATTTCCAAAAATATTTCATAATTTATTTCATAATATTTGGAATAGTTATATCTTCTTTTAGCGCAATTACAAATTATATGTTTCAGCTTAGTGATATTCATAAAAATACAGATAAAAAAGCATTAGAAACCTTTGAAATTAAAACACAAACAATTCTAAAACCAGCTATTAGAAATATGGATGATATTGTTTTCTCCCTTGCTACAAATAAAACAATTTTAGAATTTATGTGTACAAATAATTCCCATAAAGAAGAGGAGCTTGAGCAGATATTTTTAGCAGTTGCAAGTTCTCAAGACAAAATTATGCAAGCAAGGCTTCTTTCTAAAGAAGGCAAAGAAATTATTAGAGTTGATAGAAATAAAGAGAATGACAAGCCATTTATTGTAGAAAAAGGCAAACTTCAAGATAAAAGTTCTAGGGATTATTTTCAAGAAGTTTCTAAAATGACAAAACAAGATGTATGGCACTCTAAACTTGATTTAAATATTGAAAATGGAAAAGTAGAAATACCATATAAACCAACAATAAGAGTAGCCATGCCACTTTTTGAAGATGGTGATTTTATTGGTATGGTAATTGTTAATTTACTTACAAATGATTTATTTACTTCAATTTCTAAATCTACTGCATTTGAGCATTTTATAATTGATAAAGATAATAATTATATTCTCCATCCAGATAATCAATATTCATTTAGTAAAAATAAAGGAATAAAAAGAGATTTAAAAGAAGATTTCCCAAATGGTTTAGATGAAGAAGGTATTTATAAATATCCATTAGGAAATATTTTAAATAATGATGATAATGCAATACTTATTTTAAAAACTAAAGGTGAATATGAAAAAAGTTTAATAGATGCAAAAATAAAAACTGCAGTTATTGTATTACTTTTAACAATTGTTTTAAGTTTTATACTTGCAATTTATATTTCAAAAGGTCCAATAAAACTTCAAAAAGCACTATTAAAAGCCCATGATAAATTAAATGAATTTACATCGATTATAGATAAATATGTTGTAACTGCTACAACAAAAAAAGATAGCACTATTGTTAGTGTGAGTTCTGCATTTGAAAAATCATCAGGTTATTCAAAAGAGGAGCTTATTGGAGAAAAAATAAGCATAGTAAATCATCCAGACAAAGATGAAAATCTTTTTAAAGAGTTATGGAATACTATTTTAAGTGGCAAAATATGGAATGGAGAGATTAAAAACAAAAGAAAAGATAATGAAGATTATTGGCTTGAACAAAAAATTATACCAACACTTAATGAAAATAACGAGATAGAAAGTTTTGTTTCAATAGGTATTGATATTACTGCAAAAAAACAACTTGAAGAATTAGCTTCAATAGATAAATTAACTGGACTGTATAATAGACGAATGATTGATGAGTTTATTAATATTGAAGTTGAAAAACACAAAAGAAACCCTTATGATGGCTTATCAGTTATTATGATTGATGTTGATTATTTTAAAAATGTAAATGATACTTTTGGACATCAAATTGGTGATAGAGTTTTATCTCAAACTGCAAAACTAATGTTAGAAAATAGTAGAAAATCTGATATTAAAGGAAGATTTGGAGGAGAAGAATTTATTATTATTTGTCCTCAAACTACAATTGAATCAGCTTTTAAATTAGCTGAAAAAATAAGAATATCAATTGAAAATTTTAAGTTTGAAGAAGTAGGTTATAAAACAATTAGTTTGGGAATATCAACATTTGAAGATAACGATACTATTGAATCTTTAATAAAAAAAGCAGATACTGCACTTTACCAAGCTAAAAATAGTGGTAGAAATAAATCTGTTATTTTTAAATAAATAATATTAATATAACTGTTCAAAAAGAGATAAGATTGGCAAATAAAACTTTTCAAATAGATGCAAATATTTTATCAAATAAAAAAAAGACTACTAAATCTCGTAACACAAAAAAACCTAAAAAGAAAAATAATTTTTTTCTAATAGGTTCTATTTTCTCTCTTTTAATAGTAATTGGCTTGATATTTTGGATTAAAAATCTTAATGATAATCTAATAAAAGATTTTTTAAATGGAAAAATAATTGTCTGTAAAGATAGATTAGTTTCAAAGGAACTAGGATATATATTTAATAAAAATGAAAATGCTTTTATAAATAAAAAAGAAGGATTGTTTTTTACTATTTATTATTGCTCACGTTTTGATAATTAGATAAATGAAATCTAACCCATTTGACAAATAATTTTAAAATTTATTATTGCTTTATAACCATTTATTTAAATTAATAAATACTTAAATTAATAAACTAATTTGCAAGCTTATTGAAAGATTAATATCATATTATTCAGAAAAAAAGGAGTATCTACATGTATTTTAGCACTGCAGATTTATGTGATGAAAACCAAGATAAAAATATACAAGTATTATCATCAGAATTTAAGAATTATGGTGGATTAGTTGGTTTTTTCGGACAAATAACAACTATCAAATTAAACAAAAGTAATTGGGATTTACTTTCTATGTTAAAAGATGAAGATGGAACTGAAAAAATTGTAGTTGTTGATGTTGATAGAGAATTTTACGGCATTGTAGGTGATAAACTATCATTATTTGCTGAGCGAAATAACTATAAAGCAATTATTATAAATGGATATGTAAGAGATATTAAAGAAACTAATAAATTTAAAATTGGTCTTATAGCATTAGGAACTTGTCCTTTAAGAAATTTTGAAAAAAATAAGGGAGAAAGAAACATTGAACTTAAATTTGGAGGTGTTACTTTTAATAGTGGTGACTTTTTATATGCTGATGAAGATGGGATAATTATTTGTTCTGAAGAATTAAATAGTGGTAATTTAAAGGGGAGATATTAATATCTCCCCTTTTGTTCGCTTTTTCTTGATTTCGAAATTTTAGTTACAAATATAAAAAGCTTGAATTTCTTCAAACTTTTTATTTATTTTTATTAGAAAGAATAAATTGCTTTTAATCTTAATTCATCTTTATCTTTAGATTCATTACCTTTTCCATTTTCATAGATAGTATAATCAGCTGACATTGCTAAATTTTTAAGTGCTCCGGAGAATTTATATTGTGCACCTAAATATGTTTGTTTTAAATCATTTTTTACTAATAAAGAATCACTATCAGTATAAGAAATTTTTGTAGTTAGATTTCCAAATTTCTTAGAAGCACCAATTTGCCATGAATCAGTACCAGCCGTATAGTTTCCAGTTGTTGTTGTTGAAGAAGTAAATGATGCAGTTGCAGCTTCACCTATACCTCTATTTACATTTCCTTTATCATCAGTTGAAGTATAAGCAGCATGGAAATCTACTGTAAAGAATGTAGCCCCAATTTTATAACCATATAATGAGCTATCTTTAATTGTAGCTTTATCATAATTAGAATCGTAATATTGAGCTGCTATAAATGGTTTGAAATCCCCAGCAAATTTATAAGTAGCATCTACATATAAATCTTTAACTTCATCAATAAAATCTACATAATGTCCTTGAATAGTTAAATTGTTAATAGAATCATTTTTAATATATAATGAAACAGCACCATCTGTACCTATTTTATTAAATCCACCAACATCACCATCATTAACTTCTGTATTAGAAAAAGATGCCGCATTTGTTCCACTTGTTACACTATCAGTTCTTGTTTGATATTTTGTAACTTTTCCTAAAGATACTAAAGTATTTGGAATATCATTGTTAGCTAAAAAGTAACCTTCAAATGATTCTTTTATTAGTCTTGATCCTGAACCATTAATTAAAGGTAAAGAAATAAATTGTCTACCACCTTTTAGGCTTGTATTTGCATATTTATATTCTAAATAAGCCTCAGATAAAACTGAACCTGATGCATCCATAAATTTAGCTTGTTTTGATGTATCATCATCAATAGTTCCAACATGTGAAGTTTGTAATGTTGCACCTAGTTTTACACCATTAAAACTGTCAGTAACATAATTTAAACTTCCACCATTTACCCAAATGCTATTATCAGAAGTTTTTGCTGAATCATAATTTTCATCAAAATAGTATGACTTAATATCACCTTTTATTTTTCCATTACTAAAAGCATCAACTAATGTATCAGCTGCAAATGATGATGTTGCAATTGATGTTACTGCTAAAGTAGCAATAAAACTCTTTTTAATTAATTTATTCATTTTCTCTCCTTGTTAATTTAACAAGGTCATCGTAACATTGAACACTGTCATGAAACTTGCATTTAGTACAAATTTTGATTTTTAAATATCTTTTCCATTAAATTCTTTTTCATTTGTTTTTTGAACAATTAATTTTGCTAAATTATCCGTTTCCATCGCAATATCATGTGTTTTATTCGATATTGCAGCATTTTCTTGAGTTTTCTGATCTAATAAATTTATTGCATCATTTATTTGCTCTATTCCTTTTTGTTGTTCATTACTAGAAAAATTAACTTGTGATATCAATTCTATTGTTTTTGAAATATTTTCATCCACAATGTTATAACCAGCAATCATCTCTTTAGCTATCTCTTTTCCATCATTTGCTTTTAATATAGCAATTGATACTAATTCTTTAATTTTCTTTGTTGTTTCAGCACTTCTTGAAGCTAAGTTTCGCACTTCAGCAGCAACAACTGCAAATCCTTTCCCTGCTTCACCAGCCGTTGCTGCTTCAACAGCTGCATTAAGAGATAAAATATTTGTTTGAAATGAAATTTGTTCAATCATATCAATACTATTGTTGATTGTAATAATATGTTCATTCATCATATCAATTGCTAAATCAGTTTTTAACGATAGTTTTTTACCTTCATTTACAGAATTAGTTAATATTTCTGTATATTCAAACATATTTTTAACACTTACTGTATTTGATGTTATGTTACTTGTAATTTGCTCAACAGCAGCAGCTGTTTCTTCAAGGGAAGCAGCAGAATTATTTAGATTACTATTTAGATGATTTACATTTTTAATTAATGTATCACTGTTAGAATCTAAAATCAAACCATTTTTTTTATTTTCTATTAACATTTGAGTAATTGAATCTCCTAAATAATTTATTCCTTCAGATAATTGAAGTAAATGTTTTTTAGAGTTATTCGTCTTGATTTTATTCAAATAATTATAATTTGAATATTGTTCTAATATATTAAGTATATTATTGATATTCGTTTCTAAATTTATTCCCATTTGATTTAATAAATCTGTTAATTCATTTAATGCAGAGTTTGAAGATTTTATTGTAACTCTTTGTGATAAATCACCTTGTTCAAACTCTTTTAATACAAAAATAGTTGATTTAATAAGTTCTTTTTCTTCTTCAATATTATCTTTTATTTTTAAAATATTTTCATTTATAATTTTTGACATAGTTCCAATTTCATCTTTTGAAACTATCTTTAAAAGTGAGACATCATTTTTTTCACCATTTAGATATTTAAAGAAATTCAATAATCCTTCTTGAAAGTTATTAAGAGGTGATATTATATTTTTATTTATTATGAAATAAACAAAAAGTGATAAAGACAATAAAACAATAAATGAAACTACAATAATCTCTGTTCTCAAAGAATGAGGTGTAATTAAAACTTCATCTTCACTAATTTCAGAAACAATTGCCCAAGTTATATCTTTTGAAATATTGATAGGACTATATGCACATAAAACATTATAATTATCATACCCTTTTATAATTTCTGTATTTGTTTGATTTTTAAATGTATTTATCGTTGCATCTGTTTTTATAGTATTTTTTTGAGGAGATGAAAAAGATGAATTTATTGAATGAGTTTTTGGACTTAAAAAACTATCACTTCTCATTAAATAATCATTACCAACTAAATAATCTTCTTGTGTTTGTCCATAACCTTTTCTAAAATTCATTATTTTATTTATATCATTATTTCCAATTTGAAATACTAATACAGCTTTTATTCCATCTTCTTTATATCCATTTTCATATACAGGTGTTCCTAAAAACATTACAGGTTTATTATCATTAATTTCATAAGTTTTCATATCAACAAAAGTAGTTTCATTGTTTTTAATGGTTTTTTTCCATACATCAGCTAATAAAGAATTATTCAATTTTCCAAATTTTAAGTTTTCCCCAAAGTCAGCATTTTTTTTAGCTGTATAATATATTTGCCCTGTTTTTACATCAATTAAATAGATATCATTATAATTATACTTTTTAATATAACTTTGAAAAAAAGTCTCACTTGAAGAAATAGTATCTTTAACCATTGAATCATTTATTGGAAATTTATCTTTTGTATCTATATCCATCTGAGAATATAAACTAGTTAAATCATAAACCAATTGATCAACCGTTTTACTACTTGATAAAACTTCTATATCATTAACCATTCGATTAAAAAGATTTTCAATTTGCTGAGTTTTATTATCTCTTGAGAAAGTTAAACTATCATAATTATTTTTCATTAGTGCTTTTTTTGCTTCTTCAACAGAAATACCACCTATAATAACTACAACAATTAATAAAGAAATGATTGAAATTAAAATCATTTTCATTTTAATATTTATATCTTTATATTTAAACATAAAAATCCTTTTTTCATTTTTCATTAATATAACTTCTATTACTGTCAAGAAACTTGCAAAGATTTTTTGATAACTATTGAAAATAAAAAAATTAAATATTATGCAAGTTTCATGAAAGAATTCAATGATAATCTTCCCTCATATCTTTCTTAGATAATAAAACTTAAAAAAAGGATTTAAGATGAAAATGATTAAAACACTTGTGACTTCAGGTTTAGCATTAGGAATGTTAGTAAATACACTAAATGCAAAAGAAGTAAATTTTGAAGGTAAAACAATTGAATGGATTATGCCATACAATGCTGGTGGTGGAACTGACCAATGGGGAAGATTTTATGCACCATTATTATCTCAAGCACTTCCAGGAAAACCTAATATTATTATAAAAAATATGCCAGGTGGAGGATCTACTAAAGGTGCAAACTATTTTGCAGAAAAAGCTACAAAAGATGGTTTAACAATTTTTGCATCATCAGCATCAACACAAATACCTTTTGTTTTAGGTGATGATAGAATTAAATATGATTTTAAAGATTGGTATGCTGTACTATCTTCTCCTACAGGAGGAGTAGTTTATGTATCATCTTCTTTAGGTATAAAAGATATAAATGATATTGATAAGCTAAAAAATGCTGAATTAAAATTTGGAAGTCAAGGTCCTACATCAATGGATTTAATCCCTTTATTAGCTTTTAATATACTTGACTTAAATGTTCAACCAGTATTTGGAATGAAAGGAAGAAAAGAAGGTAGATTAGCATTTTTAAGAGGTGAAACTAATATTGATTTTCAAACAAGTTCTGCTTATTTAAAAGAAGTTTTACCTGCAATGGCTGAAGAAAAATCTGTACCTTTATTTTCATGGGGTATTTTAGATGACAATGGTAATATTCAAAGAGATCCTAGTTTCCCAGAATTACCAACATTTGCTGAAGTATATGAAAAAATAAAAGGAAAATCTATTAATGATACATCTTTTAAAGCATGGAAAGCGCTATTTACAGCAAGTTTCCCTTCTCAAAAAATGTTAGTATTGCCAAAAGATGTATCTCCTGATGTACTTGAAACTTATACAAATGCACTTAAAAAAGTTGTAACAGCTCCTGACTTTAAAGAAAAAAGTGATTTACATTTAGGAATATATGAACAAACTATCGGAGAAAATGCAAATAAATTAAAAGATACTGCAACATCAGTTGATAAAAAAGATAGAGAATGGATTACTAATTGGTTAATGGAAAATTACAAAGTTAAATTCTAATCTCAATCATAAATATATACTTTAAAATAAAAAGTCATTTTCAAAAAGAAAATGACTTTTTTTTATTTCTACTCAAAAAATTTTTGTTCTATTCATCAAATATCAAACCAAAATTGCAAGTTTCAAGACAGCTAACAATGTTAATCTTCATTTAGAATTCAAAGTAAGAATTTAACCTTAAAGGAGATTTTATGGAAGTTGATGCATTGTTTAATGCCTTTGCTGAGCTTATGTCAATTCAACATATGCTTTATTTATTTGGTGGTGTGCTTTTAGGAATTATTGTTGGGATTCTTCCCGGACTTGGTGGAATTGTAGGTTTTTCTATAATGATACCTTTTATTTATGGAATGGATGTAACATCTGCTCTTGCTATGTTAATTGGTATGGTTGCCGTTATTCCAACATCTGATACTTTTACATCAGTACTTATGGGAATTCCAGGTTCATCTGCTTCTCAAGCTACTGTTTTAGATGGTTATCCATTAGCTCAAAAAGGGCAAGCATCACGAGCATTAGCAGCAGCTTTTACAGCATCATTAATTGGTGGATTATTAGGTGCTATTATTTTGACATTTTTTATTGTTTTTGCAAGAGGGATAATCCTTAAATTAGGTACTGCTGAACTATTTATATTAGGAATTTTTGGTCTTAGTATGGTTGGAGTTTTAAGTGGTAAAAGTTTATACAAAGGTTTTATAGCAGCAGCGGTTGGTTTACTATTAGGTTGTATTGGTAGTGCACCTGCAACTGGTGAATGGAGAATGACTTTTGATAGTTACTATTTATTTGATGGAATTAAATTAGTAATTCTAGGACTTGGTGTTTATGCTATTCCTGAAATTATTGATTTATTAGTTAAAAATCAACAAATATCAACTAATGGAAAATTAAGTGGTTCTTGGTTTCAAGGTGTAAAAGATACTTGGGCAGCAAGATGGATTATCGCTCGTTGTGCACCAATGGGAGCAATGATTGGAGCAATTCCAGGACTTGGTGGAAGTGTTGTTGACTGGATTGCATACGGACATGTTCTTCAAACATCTAAAGATAAAAGTCAATTTGGTAAAGGTGATATTAGAGGTGTAATTGCACCTGAATGTGCAAATAATGCAAAAGAAGGTGGAGGATTAATCCCTACATTACTTTTAGGAGTTCCTGGAAGTGGTTCTATGGCTGTATTCTTAGGAGGATTAACTATCTTAGGAATTGAACCTGGACCTGCAATGGTTGGCTCAAATTTAGGAGTATCATATACAATTATTTGGTCATTAGCTATTGCAAATGTTGTTGGAACATTAGTTTGTTTAGGGTTAGCAAATCATATTGCAAAAATTACAAAAATCCCATATGGATATGTTGCTCCTATTATGTTAATGATTATCTTTTTTGCTGCACTTCAAGCAACTAGAAGTTTAGAGGATTTAATTTTATTAATGGTAATTGGTGCCTTAGGTATTTTATTTAAACATTTTGATTGGCCAAGACCGGCTCTTCTTATTGGATTTATTTTAGCAGGTACTATTGAAACTTATTATTATCAAGCTGTTCAATTCTATTCATGGGATATGTTATATAGACCAGGTGTAATTGGAATTGTACTATTTATGATTGCTTCAATTGGATTAAGTACTTATTTCAAAAAAAGAAGTGATAAAAAAGAGAAATTAGAAAAAGAAAATAGAATAAAAAATGGTGAATTATCTGAAGAAGATTTAGAAGAAAATAAAACTAATTACACTTATACATTCTTTTCTGGTGAATTATTTATGGTTATTGGATTAATTATATTTGCAGCTTATGCTTTATTTGATTCTATCCCACATGATTTTTTAGGTGGTGTTTTCCCAATAGTTATTAGTTCAATAATGATTATTTTTTCAATTTTATTGGCATTTCAATTAGTATCAAAAACTAAACAAAGAGATGTTTTAGGTGCAAGTATTATTGAGAATGGTGAAGTAACGACATATTGGAAAGAGACATGGAAAAGCTTTTTAATTCTTCCTGCATTTTTAGTTGCTACTTGGATTTTAGGTTTTATTCCTTCTGTAGCAATTATGATTATAGCCACTATTAGAATTAAAATGCAATCTTCATGGTTGAAAGCATCAATTATTGCGGCTCTTTCAATTGGTTCTTTATGGTTTATGTGTAACTTATTATCTCTGACACTTCCTACTGGACTACTTGGTGATTTAATATTAAAAGGTTAAGAAAATGAATGATTTAAATAGAATAAAATGTATGATGTATAGAGCGGGAACTTCAAAAGGCGCTTATTTTTTAGATAAAGATTTACCAAGTAATACACAAGAGAGACATAATCTTTTATTAAAGATTATGGGTTCTCCTGATATTAGACAAATCGATGGTATTGGAGGTGCAACTTCTGTTACAACAAAAGTTGCAATTATTTCTCCATCAAAAAGAGATGGAATAGATATTGATTATAAATTTATCCAAGTTATGGTTGATCAACCAATTGTTGATGATAAACCAACTTGTGGAAATATATTAACAGCAGTTGGAGTTTTCGCTCTTGAGCGAGGATTAGTGAATATTGAAGAAGATGAAACTATCGTAAATATCTATGATGTAAATACAGGTGCTACAATTGCTCAAACAATTAAAACACCAAATAGATGCATAACTTATAAAGGTGATATGGAAATTGCAGGAGTTCCTGGAAGTGCTGCTCCAATTAAACTATTTTTTAAAAATATAACTGGTGGAAAAACAGGTTCTTATTTACCAACAAAAAATGTAATTGATACTTTTTGTGGAGTTGAAGCAACTTGTTTAGATATTAGTATGCCAGTTGTTTTTGTAAGAGCAGAAGATGTAGGAATTACAGGTTATGAAACACCTGAGGTATTAGATTCAAATAAAGAGTTATTTGAAAAGCTAGAACTAATTAGAGAAGAAGCTTCACAAGCTATGGGTCTTGGTTCTTGTAAAGGAAATGTTATCCCAAAAATTGCAGCCCTTAGTGCACCTAAATTTGGTGGAGATATGAATATTAGATATTTTACACCAACAACAGCTCATCCTGCAATTGCTGTATCTGCTGGTTTTTGTATTGCAGTTGGTTCTTTCATAAAAGGAACTATTTTAAATCAAATTAATTCACAAGAGTTAACTTTAGGTAGTCATATAGTTAAAATTGAAAATCCATCAGGAACTACACAAGTTGGTGTAAATTTTCCTTCATTAGATATAAGTCAAGTCGAAGGAATGACAACAAGAACAGCTAGACTTTTATTCGAAGGTGAGGTTTATGTATAAAAATGGAACTGCTTCCAAATTCAATTACACTTTTTGATCTATTTTTATTAATTCTTTTTTGTTTCATAGGTGCTGCAATTTCTACATCTATTGGAACAGGAGGCGGATTAGTTGTTATTGGGGCGATGAGTTTAGTCATCCCAGTAACAGCTCTTTTGTCTATTCATGCAATAATTCAAGCAGGTTCTGGAATATTGCGTGCAATAATATTTAGAAACTCTTTTTATAAAAAATTCTTTTTTCTTTTTATGTTTGGTACCTTGTTTGGATATTTTTTTGCCACACAATTTTTGATTGTACTTCCTGAATATTTCTTAAAACTATTTTTAGGTCTTGGTATTATTATTTTAACTTTAATTCCTAATTTTAAAATAGATAATATTTCAAATACTAAAATAATAATTTTTGGTGCAATTACAGGTTTTCTAACAATGTTTGTCGGTGTAATGGGACCACTTTTAGGAATATTTTTAAGCTCGTTTTTGACAAATCGTCATATAATTGTAGGAACTTTAGCTTGGTGTATTTCTTTTCAGAACTTAGGAAAAGCTATTATTTTTGGTGGTTTAGGATTTGATTATACTCCTTGGATAAATTTGATTTTAATACTAATTGTTTTTTCATATTTTGGAACACTTTTTGGTAAAAAACTTTTAGATAAAAGTAATGATGAATTATTTAAAAAAATCATAAAAATAGTAATTATTTTTCTTGGAGGTAAATTAGTAATTGAATCTATTTTACTAATGCTTAAATAAATGCAAGGTTTATGACAGCTTTATATATTATGGTTATAATAAAAATGGAGTTTTAAATGAAAATATTATCAACTATTCTTTTTTTATTAAATACAATTTTATTTGCTGAAATATATCCTTCTAAACCTATAACATTAGTTGTAGGTTTAGGAAAAGGTGGAAGTAGCGATAGAATGGCCAGAAATATGGCTACATTATTAGAAAAAGAGTTAAATACTTCAATAAATGTAATAAATATAAAAGCAAATGCATCATTAGATGCTGCAAATTATGTATTAGCCCAAGAAAGTGATGGTTATACGATTTTTGCTTCTGCTTTTTCTCCATATCTTGCAAACACAGTATTAAGTGGACAATCAAAATATACTCTTGATGACTTTCATTTTATAAATATTCAATGGTTTGATTATGATTTAATATCTGTAAATAAAAACTCAAAAATAAATTCAATAAAAGAATTATTATCTGAAATAAAAAATAGTCCTAAAAAAATTAAAATTGCAGTTATTTATAAATCAAGTGGTCATTTAATGATAAAACTTTTACTTGAAAAGTTTAATATTCCATTTGAAAAAGTTGAATTTAACTTTTTCGCTGGTGGAGAATTAGCTAGAACTGCCTTATTTGAATCAAAAGTTGATCTTTTAGTAATCGCAGCTCAAGGAAGTGAAAAATATAGAAATGAGATTAAACCTTTAGCTGTAATTTCAGATAAGAGATCAAGAAGATGGGATGCTCCTACACTTAATGAAGCTATTAAAGATACAAATATTATTTTACCTATTATAAATGGTCCAATGAGAGGATTTGCTGTTTCAAAAAAATTTAAAGAAGATTTTCCACAAAGATATCTAATATTAGAAAAAGCTCTTGAAAAAGTTTTAGCGCAAAGAAATAATCAAAAAATATTAAAAGAAAAAAATATAGGTTATACTTGGATAGGAGATAAAAAGTCAAAAGAAGTGCTTCTTAATACCTATAATTTATTTGAAACTTATAACTATTTATTTGATAAATAAACCTATTTCATTGGATATTTAAATATTATAGATATTTCTAGACCATTATTATTTGAAGCAATTACTTCAGCATTGTGTAATGTGGCAATTTGTTTTACAATACTAAGTCCTAAACCTGAACCAGTTTTTGAAGAATCAACTCTATAATATCTTTGAAAAATATTTTTTAAGTTTTCTTTTTCTACACCATATCCTTCATCTTTAACATTTAACCAAATTGTATTATTATGTCTTTTGAGAGACAAAGTTATTGTTCCCATTGGATTACCATCTTTATCCACAGCATAATGTAATGCATTGTTAATAATATTATCAAGCATACTTTCTAAAATAATTGTATCTGTTTCTATAAATATTTCTTCATCTATATCTTCAAAAGCAAATTCAAAACCTCTTTTATAAACTCGTGGAGCTGTTTTGATACTGTAATTTTTACAAATTTCATTTAAATTTGCTTTTTTTAATCTTGCCAAATTTATTGTATTTGGATTTGTTTTTGCATACAGTAATAGTTGTTCTGTAATATGTGACATATTATTGATATGAGAATTTAAAATAATAAATTTTTCATCTTTTTTATCAAAAAAATGGTCTAACTCCATTTTCATTTCTGCTAAAGGTGTTCTTAGTTGGTGAGAAACATCTGAATTAAACTGTTCTATGTATTCAATATTATCTCTACTTCTTTCAAGTAAAATATTAATACTATTAACTACATCTTCAAGTTCTTTTGGAGCATTAAATTTTAATGGAGTTAAATCCCGTGAATCTCTTTGTTTTATTTTATTTTTGAGTAATTGAAGTGGTTCCAATCCTTTATTTACGGCAATTAATGTAATTATAATAGTAAATAAAAAAACAATTAGAATAATCATTAAAACAGTATTTATAACTTCTTTTATATTTTCTTTTCTTTCATCCATACTTTCAGCAATTGTTATATATGCAGAATATTTTTTGTTTGAATCTATAAAAAAAACTTTATAAGAGATTACTCTTAATTTCTCACCATCATAAGTTTTATCATAAAATCTTTTATCTTTATGTAAAATAATTTTCTTTTCAAATAAATCTTTTTGTCCAACTAAAACCTCTCCATTTTCAGTTACAACAGAATAATAAATAAGACCTTTTTGAGTAAGTGATAAAAAATCAACAGAAAAGTTAGGGAAATCAATTGTTAATTTCCCATTTTCAACTCCAATATAATCTTCAATACTTTTTGCAGATGCATATAAACGATTATCAAAGAAATCATTAACTCTATTTTTTAAAAAGTTATTTAAATATATAAAAAGTATTAAAGTAAATAAAGCTAATGGAAATATCAACCACTTAGTTAATTGAGTACGAATTGATGGAATAGCTTTCATATTAATTCATCATATAGCCAAGGCCCCTCACAGTTTTTATATTTATTGAATCCCCAAGTTTTTTTCTCAATCTTGAAATATATGTTTCAACTGCTGTAGGATTAAATTCATCATCAATTGTTGTAATGTGGTCAACAATATTATCCTTACTTACTATTGCATTTTGATTTTGTAATAAAAACTCAAATATTTTTAATTCTCTTTTACTTAATTCTATTAATTCTGAATTTTTAGTTAGTATAAGTGTTTGAGTATTAAATAACAAATCATTATAATTAATAATATTCGAAATTTGGTTGTTACTTCTTCTTAAAAGTGCATGAACTCTTGCTATAACTTCATCAATTTCAAATGGTTTACATAAATAGTCATCGGCACCGGTATCAAGACCTAAAATCCTTTGATCAAGTTTATCTCTTGCAGATATGACTAAAATTGGCAAATTCTTTTGAGATGTTCTTAACTTTTTAATAATATCAATTCCATCAATATTAGGTAATCCTAAATCTAAAATCAATAAATCATAAATTGCTGTTTCAAGAGAATAAAGTCCATTTTCACCATCATTAAAAACATCAACAAGGTAGCCTATTTCTTTTAATTTTCTAGAAATACCATTTGATAAAGTTTCATTATCTTCAATTAATAATATTTTCATGGTAAAAGTATATCACAATTTAGTGAGACATAAAAATAGGTAATGTCGATTTTTCCAATAGATATCTAGTCGCACCACCAAACATCATCTCTTTTAACCCTCTATGTCCATAAGCACCAGCAACAATTAAATCAAAGTTTCCATCTAGTGCTGCATTTAAAAGTGCTTGACCTGGAATTTTTGTTGTTTTAACTATCTCATAAGTAGCATCTATTTTATGACATTTTAAATAATCTAATAAATCATTTATAATATTTGTTTCTCCTACATATTCTTCTGACGAAACAATATGTACTCTTTGCGCTTCTTTTAAAATATCAATCGAAGTAGTTAATGCTCTTGAAGCTTCTGGAGAGTTATTCCATCCAATAATCACTGATTTTGTAGAAAATGTTTTCATAACTCTTGGAATCATAAGTACTGATTTCCCACTTTTTAATACAGCTGTTTCAAAAGTAGATGTTGTAACTCCTAAAGGAGGAGCTGCTGCTATTACTAAATCACAAAATTTTGATTCTTGTTCAATAATATTACTTCTAAGTCCTTTTTTATCTTTTAAATAAACACTTGCTTCACTAGCAAGTGGAGTTTGAGATATTTTAATATCAATTTCTTTAACTTTATTCTCAAAAAGTTCATTGAATTCTAAAGACTCATCTTTATATTTTTTATCAACAACTTCATCAATTTTTTTAAAAAGATCTTCTGGTATAGATAAATTTCTATACATATTAGGATTATATTTTGGTCCACATTTTAGAATTTCTAAATTTGTGTTAAAATATTTTGCAACTAGCAAGGCCCCATAAATTCTCTCTTCTAACTCTTCTCCACCACCAATAGGGAAGAACATTTTTTTATAATTCATAAAAAATCCTTTTAATCTAAATGTTAAAAAAATGGTAACATTCAATGCTGTCATCAAACTTGCAAATTATTAGTTTAATTATAAATATATGAAAAACTAAAAAATACTTTTCATATAATTTTAACTTTTAAATAAATTCAATATTTATAATTTTCTGATACTATAATCTGTAGCGTAAGTTTTTTTACTATATTCAATTAGTCACTTCAAAGTTTATATGATAGTGGAAAGAATCATTTTTGTCTAAATTTATAGTACAGTTATTAAATTTTGAGCTAAACTCTTCAATAAAAAATGTTCCATAACCTTCTTTATTAGTTGTTTTTTTTATATTTTCACCATTATCTTTATATTCTAAAATAATTATATTTTCTTTCTGTGAAATGTTTAAATAAATTTCACAAATTTCTTTATGATTAGAATGTTTTATTGAATTTGTTATTAATTCATTTACCAAAAGTCCTAAATCTTTTGTTATTTTACTATTTAAATAAATATCATCTATTAATGATTTAATATGTATAGAAGGTAAACTTAAATGGAAACAAAGTTTTGTAAAAAATTCTTTTACATTAATTGTTTCATTGTTATTTTGGTTATAGAGCATATCATATACTATTGACATTGATTTTAATTTTATTATTATATTTTCAAGTTTATTTTTAGTGTAGTTTGAATCTTCTTTATTAATTTCAAGAGATAGCATAGCAATTAATATTTGGAAATTGTTTTTGATTCTATGAAAAATTTCTTTTAAATGTTCTTCTTTCTCTTTTAAGAGATTTTTTAGAGTTTCATTTTGTTCATTTATGTTTTTTGTTTGTTTTAATATTTCTTCTTCTAATTTATATTGATACTCTTTTTGGATTAAATTTATTTTAAATGCTAATATTAACGATAGCATTACTAATTCAATAAATGAACCAGCAACAAACAAATATCTGAAATATACATTATTAGGCAAAATACCTATTGTCATCAAAGAAAGTAAACTTATTGTTATTAAAAATATTCCAATAGCTATAAAATAATATTTTGCAATAGTGCTTTTTTTTAGAATAAGTATAAAAGATAGTATAAAATATGTAAAAAATAAATATGTTGAAATTATATTTAATAGTGTAAATCCTATAGCAATATCAAAAGGTATCCAAAATACTAGTATTAATAAAAAAACTAGATTTAAATTTAATATTTTATACATAATTGGATATGACGATTTAATATTTAATATTCTATTAGAAAAAAGAATTAAAAAAACTAAGGCCAATGGAGCACAAAAGTGAAGATGATAAATATATTTTATAGGAATATAATAATATAAAATTCCACTAAATAATCCCATCCAAAAACCAAAATTTAATGAGTATCCAAAGTAGTAAAAATAAGATACTTCTTTCAAGTACAGAAATAAAAACAAGTTATATAAAGCCATTGTGACAATTGCACCAAAATAAATAAAGTAAATGAAGTAAAACTTTTTAGAACTAAAATTATAATATTTATCATTATAAATTAGAATTTCAGCAAATGTAGAAAATAAAGATCTTACTTTTAAATAAACAGTTAAGGTCTCATTAGGTTCCAATAAAATTTTAAAATGACTATTTGGATTTGGTTGTTGTCTATCTAATATATTATCATTTATTGAATTATTTATTTCATGTATTTCATTATTTTTTTCATATATTAATTTTATTGAATCAAAAAAAGGTTCTTCTAAGGCAAGAATAAAAGTATTTTCTTTATTTGAATCATTATGTAAATTTAATTTAAACCAAATTGGATAATCAATATATCCAAAAGTAAATCTATTTGAAACTTTTTCTGTAAAATCTATTTTTTTTATTTCATTATAATCTAAAGATGAATTTATATCTTTAAAGTAACTTATTTGAAATTTATCAAGTTCATAAACATCTTGATTAAGAAAAATTGTTTGAGAGAAAAGAAAATTTTGTATAAAAAAGAAAAATATTATAATAAATTTAATCATTTTAACCTCAAATTAATTTTTTCTTCGAAACTATACATAAAAATAAATAAATTTTAGATACATATTTTTTGAAAGGTATTTTTATGAATATATTAATAGTTGAAGATGAATTCATAACTTCAAAATTTATTCAAGAATCTTTGAATAGTTTGGGATTTTTATCTGTATTCATTACAGATAATGCAATTGATACAAATATCACAATAAAAGAAAAGAATATAGATTTAATTTTTATGGATATAAATATAAAAGGACCTACTGATGGTCTACAATTAGCTACAGAAATTTCAAAAAAATATAGTATAAAAATTGTTTTTATAACATCTTATCAAGATACTCAAACTATACAAGAAGCATCTTTATCAAGTCCTTTAGGATATCTTATTAAACCCATAATTAAAGCAGATATAGAATCAATTATGATGATAAGTAAAAATTTTTTTAATCATATCGAAAAAGATTTAACTTTTATAACTATCAATAACTATGTATATAATAAATCAAATAATTTGTTATATGAAAATGAAAAAATAATTACACTATCAAAATTAGAAAATAAAGCCATTGAAATTTTTATAAAATACTTAAATACACCAATTAGTAATGAAATGTTAATTTCTTATTTATGGAAAGAGGAAAAAAATAATTCTTCTTTGAGAGAATTGATTTCAAGACTAAGAAAAAAAGTTCCTAATCTAAAAATTAAAAATCACTCTAATATAGGGTATATATTAGAAAATTAATTTAATAAATCTAACGCTATTCTAATAACTAAACATTAAAATCATATACAAAGCATATATATTAATGTGTTTTAAACAAAAGTATATTTCTCGATTTAAAATCATTAAGGGTAAATATTTTTATTTGATTCAACATTTAATCTTACAAGTGAAAGATTAGACTAAAAAGATTCAGATATAGATACAGAAAATGTAACAAAATCGTAAATTATTTGTACAGACTGATTTACTATTTTAACACTAAACAGTGGTAAAAGTATAAAAATTAATAATTCCAAGGGCATAAAATGTTAAAAAGAAATTCTAAAGTTGTGATTATTTCAGCAGTTACTTCAATCCTAATTACCGGTTGTGCAGTAAAACCTGAAATGATACAAAAAGAAGAGATAAAAGAACAGGTTAAAAAAGATATGAATCTTTTAAATGAAGTTGTAGTTCCAATTACTAAACCAATTTCATTAGATGAAGCAATTG
>JAQTXB010000024.1 GCA_028688995.1 Aliarcobacter sp. | reverse complement strand
TCAGCATTTGAATCCATTCTATCATTAATAGTTCCCATTACATCATTAATAGCAAATAATGAAACTTGTGGGTGAATATTAAAGTGAATTAAAATACCTTTTGCACCATTTAATGAAACTTTATCAAGTAAAGGAGAATCAATTGCATCTTCTAAAGCTCTTTGAGCAGCATTTTCACCTTTTGCTCGACCAATTCCCATTAATGCCATACCTTTGTGTTGCATAATAGTTTTAACGTCTGCAAAGTCCGTATTAATATCAGAATTACCTGGATTTAAAATAACTTCAGACATTCCATTTACAGCTTGATATAAGATATTATCAATAATTTTGAAAGCATCTTTCATCCCAACATTTTCATCAATAATTTCTAATAATCTATCATTTGGAACAATAATAATTGAATCACTTACTTTTTTAAGTTCTTCAAGTCCAAGATTTGCTAAACCTGCTCTTTTTTTACCTTCCCAAGTAAATGGTTTTGTAACAACAGAAACAGTTAATGCTCCAATCTCTTTTGCAGCTTTTGCAATAATAGCAGCAGCTCCAGTTCCAGTTCCACCACCAAGACCAGCAGCAATAAAGATTATATCTGCACCTTTTAAAGTAGCTTTAATCTCTTCATAACTCTCAACAGCAGAATCACGTCCCACTTCTGGTTTCATACCAGCACCTAAACCTTTTGTAAGTTTAAGTCCTAATTGGATTTTTTTCGGAGCTTTTGAGATATGTAAAACTTGTAAATCTGTATTAGCAGCAATTAAATCAATTTTATGAGAACCTTCATTTATCATGTGGTTAATCATATTACAACCACCACCACCTACTCCAATAACTGCAATTTTTGCTACATTATCAGATAAAACTTTGCTTGGCATATCCACTTTTATATCATCAACTCTAAATAAATTTTCCATTAAAACCACTCCGATACTTTATTCCAGAATTTAGAAACGCCCTTTTTCTTATCTCTAATTAAAGGTGTTAAAATTGCAGAATTGCTTTTTATTTGAATCTCTTCTTTTACATATTGTTGTTGTGCTGCTGCAGGTTTTTCAGAAACATTTTCAACAACTGAAATTTTTGGTTCCATTATTCTATCTTTTTTTAATGGTTTAAGAAGTTTTTTACTTGAATCTAATTGATAACTTTTATTTGAACCTAAAGAGTAGAATAATAATCCAACTATTGTAGCCATATTAGCTTCATCGAAACTCATAAAACCATTTTTAATGTTTTTAGGATTTGAAACACTAATTGGAATTCCTTCATAAATTTTTTCTGCAAGTTTTTTAATACCATCAAGAGAACTCATTCCTCCTGTAATTACAATTCCAGAACCTGTGTTATCTAAATGACCACTTTTTTTAAGTTTATTTTTTACTAAAATTAAAACTTCTTCAACTCTAGCATGAATAATTGTTTGAATATAATCAAGGGCAACTTCCGAGATACTCTCTTCATCACCAATTCTTGGAATCTTAACTTTTGTAACACCTAATTCATTGTTAGGAGAATAGTTTCTTAATAGTGAACCATATTCTAATTTAATTTTTTCAGCAGCTGTTGGAGGTGTATGTAACATTACAGATAAGTCATTTGTAATATGGTTTGAACCAACAGGAATAAAACCGTTAAAAATAATAGAGTTACCTTTAAAATAAACAAACTCAGTAGTTGTTGAACCTAAATTTATAACAACAGCACCAAATTTCTTTTGTTGGTCATCAAGTACAGCAAGAGCAGAAGCATAAGAATCTAAAACAAATTTTACAATTTCAATACCTGATGTTTTAAGTGCAGATTTAATATTTGTTAAAGCTGTTCTTTTTGCTGTAACAATATAAACAGAAACTTCAAGTCTACTCCCATTCATGTTTAAAGGATTATCAACTTCAACTGAATCATCAACTTTAAAGAAAATTGGTACAACATGAACAACTTCATATTCAGGAACTATTGTTGCATTATATAAAGCCATTTGCATAACTTGATTAATTTCTGTTTCTGTAATAAGACCATTTGGAACATTAACTGAACCACTACTTCTAATACTTTTAGAATAACTTCCAGATACAGATACAACAGTTGTATCAATAAGTTCAGTTGTTGTTCTTTTTGCAATTGAAACTGCATCTTTTATAGATTTTGATGCTTCTTCAATATTTATTATAAGACCTTTATTAATTCCACCACTTTTTTGGATACCTGTACCTAATATATTTATATTATTTTCTAAATCATGTTTTGCGATAACTGCTGTAATAGTAGATGAGCCAATATCGATTGCTAAAAAAGTATTATTCAATTATTACTCCTTTTCTTTAACTGAAGATTTTATATCAAAGTTGTTTTCTAATTTTTTCATTAAATTTGTCATTAACTCTTCCTCTTGTAATTGTATTATAGTTTGTTTAACTGAAGCATCTTTAGCTTTATTATATTCACCAAATTTAGAGTTATTTATTCTATATAATACAACTTTATCATCTAATTTAACAATTCCTTCTTTTGAAACAGAAGAGAATAATTCATTTAAGAATTTAGAAGCTTCACTTTTTTCTAAGCCAGATATTTTATTTACAGATTCTCTACTAACTCCTAAAATATCACTACCTTTGAAATCTTTTAATTGTGTAGTAGCTAATTCATCAAGTTTTTTTGATTTCATAACATTCTCAAAATCTTTTGTAACTAAAGGAAGTGCTTGTTCAAATGTTAAAGGTTGAGATAAATTTTTCTTAGATAATTTAACAATCATATATTTATTATTTTCTAAAAATGGTTTAGCTACATCACCCTCTTTTATTTCTAATACTTTTGTTTTATTTTCATTTGAATAAGGTAAAGTTGATTCTTTGTAAGTTACTTTAGAGTCAAAATTTTCTTCTTTATTTTTAATTTTTAAGAAAATTTTTAAAGCCTCTGTTTTAGTAAATTTTTCATCTAAATCTTTTTTTATTTGTTCTTTTGCTTCATCTAATGATTTGATTTTCCCATCTTCATGTTTGTAATCTATTTTAAATTTCTCATAATGAGCTTTAATATCATCTTCAGTTGAATTAGCTGGAATTAAAGGAATCTCTTTTACTTCTAAGTCATAAGAAACTTCAGACATATAAGAGTTTTTATTTTCTTCCCAATACTTCTTTAATTCATCCTCTTTAACTTCAATTTTAACATCATTTGAATTTAAAATTTTGAATGAAATATCATCTTGAATAAAAAGTAATTTACTTAAATTTTCTACTTCAACAGCATTTGGATTTATTTCAAATAGTCCTTGAACTTTTTGTAATAATATATTTCTTTTTAATGTATCTTCAAAAATCTTTGGAGTCATTTTATTTTGAGCTAAAACTTTTACATAAGTCTCTTTGTCAAATTTTCCATCTTTTAAGAAAGCATCATATTTTACTAATTCTTTTGCAATATCTTCATTTGTAACATCAAGTCCTAAAGAGTCTGCATATGATAAAACTAAATTTTTTTGTAAAACTTGTCTATAAGCTACATCCTTTAATTTTAATTGTTCTGCTAACTCATTGTTAAACATAGATCCAAACATTTTTGAATATTGTGCATAAAGGTTTGAATACTCTTGGTTGTACTCTTCAACCGATATTTCTCTATCACCTACAACTGCTACAACTCCACCTTGTTTTCCATATTCATAAGAACCCCAACCAACAAAGCCAGCTCCGACAAATGCAATTGTACTAATCCAAATAGTAATCACAAGCCATTTTTTATGTCTTTGCATCCATGTAATCATAAAATATTATCCTCTTAAAAATTTTCTATATGATACAAAAGAGTTGCTTTTAAGTTCGTTAAACTATTATTAATTCTCGATTTTGTAACTCTTTTTTACTAAGCAGATCATTTATAACAGATTCTCTAATTGTTATTTCTAATTTTTTACAAGCACTTTTAAAAGCTTCTTCTTCTCCAACAATAAAACACATTCTTTTTGCTCTTGTGATTGCTGTATATAAAAGTTTTGTATTATGCATAATATAATGGGAAAAACTCATTGGAATTAAAGCATTTTCATACTCCATTCCTTGGGTTTTGTGAATAGTTAAACAATAGGCCAAAGATAATAATGAATAGACATTTTCAAAATCGTAAAATACGACCATATCATCATTTGGATATAAAACTATACATTTCTCTTCTTCAAAATCAAGCTTTATAATAAGTCCTAATTGACCATTATAAACTCTTCTTTCAAGAAAATCAGTTGAGCCACTTTTATACATACTCATAGTTTGAGCTTTCATATTCTCATTTTTTATATGAATTACTTTATCTGTTAACTTATATTCATAAACCTTTGAAACAAATGCTTTTCCTTTTGTATGATTAAAAAGCTTTTGTAATTGTATATTTAAATTATCAACACCTAAAGTTCCAGCTTTCATAGGAGTAATTACTTGAAAAAGTGTTAGCGCTTTTGAAATTTTCTTTTTCTTAATAAAATCATAATATTGTTCTATATAACCAGCTGAAATATTTAAAATATTATTGAGTATATATTCACTGTTTTCACCTCTTAAATCTGCAAATTCATTTGATGATGCTGAGTTTTTTAAAGCATAATAGTTTGAAATAGATACATCAATAAATTTAAAATCCTCATACTCTTCTTTGTAAGCTGGAACTTCACCACGTCTAATATCATTTGCAATTACTGCTATTGCTTGATTTTCATTTTGTCTATAGATTTTTGTTAGTTTACAAATTGGAGCAAGCTCATATTTTATAGCATCTGCAAGTACATTTCCAGCTCCAATTGCTGGTAATTGTCCATCATCTCCTACAATTATAAAAATAGTATCATCATCAATTTTTGAAACAATTTGATAAAAAGTAACAGAATTTACCATTGAAGCTTCATCAAGTAAAATAGCTTTATAGGGGAAAAAGTCTTTTTCTTTATGTTTCATCAAAAGTGATTGAATTGTTGAAGAGTTGTAACCTGTTGTATCTGAAATTCTCTGAGAGGCAATTCCACTTAAAGCTATTGTCATAATATCATCATAAGACATTGTCTCTTCAAGAAGCTCTAAAATCGCCCTACTTGATGTTGATTTTCCAGTTCCAGCATAACCTATTAAAAACAGAGTTTTGTCACCGTTGTTTATTAATTCAACTGCTTTTTTTTGCTCAGCACTTAATTCAAACCCTAAAGTTTCTTGTTTTTTTAGTAAATATTCATCAAAAGTTGCAATAATTTTTCGGTTTTTTTCATCTTTTCTTCTTGTAAAAAACTCTAAAATTCGCTTTTCCGCATAATAAAGCATAGATAAGGCATATCTATTTTCACTTGTTACAAAAATATCTTCATCAACTAACATTTTTGAAATAGCTGATTCGTATAAAGCTTCTTCATTAAAAAATCTTAAACTATCATCTAAAAGCTTATATAAATGAAACTTCTCTATTGAAGAGTTTCCATTGTTATCACAATATTCTCTTAAAGTATAGTTCAAACAAGCCATAATTCTAAATTCTGATTTAGGGTCAATTCCCAAAGATTTTGCTATTTCATCGGCTCTTTTAAATCCAATTCCTTTTATGTTTATCAAAATATATGGATTTTCTTTGATTTTTTCTATTAGATTTTCAACTTCACCTAAACTTGAATATATTTTTGTAATAAGATTAGAAGTTACTCCAAATTTAGCTAAAAATGAACCTAATTCTCTTAAATGTTGGAATTTTTGCCAAGAGCTAACTATCATTTGAAGTTTTTTCTCTTTAATTCCTTTAAAATCTAAAAGTTCTTGAGGTCTATTACTTAAAATATCGACTAATTCTTCTTCGTCATATTTTTCTAGTAATTCATGGGCAAATTTTTTACCAACACCTTTTACTATTTTTGTAAGGAAAAAAAAGATTTCCGCTTCTTTTAGTTGTAAAGTATCAAATTCAAATTGAACACCATATTTTTTATGGGTAATCCAATTTCCTTTTAAAATTACTTCTTCACCAACAATTTTTTCAATATCAGTATCAAAATATGCACCACAAATTTTTTGATTGTTTTCTAGAACTGCAATTATGTATTTTGTTTCATCATTTTTGTATAAAACTTTTTTTATAACTCCTGATAATTTAAAGCTTTTATACTCTTCTTGACTCATTAATATCCATCATTGAATTTTTGATTTTTGTGTTTATCTTTTTTGTAAGTAGTACTATTTTTCTCTTTTTGAATAAGATTTGCATCTTTTAATAAGATTGCTCTTTCATCTTCAAAAGATTTAGAATGCTCTTCTAAATAAAACATTGTTTTATTTATAAAAACTTTTATTCCCTCATAATATTCAGAATATAACTCTATTTCTTTAGTTTTTATCATTTCTTCATAGTTTTTTTTAGTTCTTTGTTTGAATAAATCTTTATCAAAATTATCAAGTTTTAATAATGAAATAGTTCGCGTAAAGAATTTTTCTAAAACTCTTATATATTTGATTCTTTGTTGTTTTTCATTTACATCATAAATCATTTAAGTAATTCTTCTAGATTCTCAATAGGTCTTGCAATCACAGCAATATCACCTTTTATGATAATTGGTCTCTCAATCAAAATTGGATATTCAACCATAAAATCAATTAGCTTATCTTCATCATCTATCTCTTTTAATTTTAGCTCTTTGTATATATCTTCGCCAGATCTAAGAAGTTCTTTTGCTTTGATGTTAAGTTTTTTTAAAACATCTTTTATTTGCTCTTTTGATGGAGTTTGTTCTAAATATTTAACAACGTTTGCATTTATATTTTTATTTTCTAATAACTCTATTGCTGCTCTTGATTTTGAACATTTAGGATTATGCCAGATTTGAATGTTTTGCATTAATAACCTTAAATAATTTATTATAGACTTATTATATCCAAAACTTTTTTATAGAAGATAAAACATTACAAAGTGTAATATTTTATTTTTTAGAATGTACTGCTAAGACTTAGAGTTGGTCCAGTATATTGATATTTACGGTCATTATAATCAATTGTTCTATTTCTATATCCTGCATTAATATTAAAAATATCATTTCGGAAAATTTTATACCCTAAATTTACATAATATTCATAAGCATAATCAATATAATTGTTTTGACCATAAGATGCTCCATAATTAACTTCAAATTTATTTTCTTCATTTTTTCCACTAAATTCTAAAGTTGGAAACTCTTCATGGGTTTTATAATTAACATTATAATCTACAACTATAAAATCTGCTTTGTAATTATTATAAGCAAGACCTAAATTAATATTTTCATAATTATATAAGTAGTACAACTTAAACCAATTTACTTTTGTTACTAAATCAGAACCAACAACTAAAACATTTGAATATCTTGATTCTGAATTTAAAATTTCTGCTTTTATAGCATGTTCTTTGTATTTAACTGAAATTTCTGGTACAAGAACATTTTCTTTATCTTCAGGATGTACTTTTTCAGTTTCATGAATATCGCTTGTAAGGAAGGTATCAGTGATTTTTGGTGTAATTGAAAAATCTTTGCTAAAAGTATTTTGAGAATATTTTTTCTCATCTTGTAAAATATTATCTTTTTTATACTCTTTTACAAAATCTTTATTAACAGCTGTATTATTCTCTTGGATTTTTTCCGTTTTTTCCGTTTTTTCTTGAACTATCTCTTTTTTTATTTCATTATTTTCTATTTGTTTAACTGGTTGAAACTCTTCTTCTTTTTTAATTATCTCTTTAGGACTTTTTTTAGCATCCATAAAGTTATACTCTATTTTTTTTTCATCTGATAATTTACTCAAAGGTATATAATCACCATCTGCAAATAAAGAAATAGCTAAATAAGATAAGGTCACAATTTTTTTCATAAAATCTCCAATAATTATTAAAGCCCGATAATATCAAAGCTTTTGTAAAAATATCTTAAAAAATTATCTAAATTATTAAATTTTCCCAATTGTCATTTATATAATCAGCAACTCTAAATGAATTTGCATAAATTGTCCAAGTAAAAGGTACACTTCCACCAGTTGGCATAAAACTAGCATCTGTTACAAAAAGATTTTTTACTTCATGGGCTTGACAATATTTATTTAAAACTGAAGTTTTTGCATCATTTCCAAATCTGCAACCACCTGCTAATAAATTTGATGATGGAAGTGATGAAATATCTGAAACTATATTTTTTCCACCCATTTTTTCAAATAATTTTATTGCTTTTTCTTCCATAAATTTTGAAATTTTCCTATCTTGTTCATGGCTACCAATTCTAATGTTTGCAACAGGAATTCCATATTTGTCTTTATATTTTTCATCAACACTTATAAAAGAGTTATTATTTGGTGTCCAGTCTAAAAATATTTCCATATTTAAAGTTCTAGTTTTTGTAAAGGTTTCAAATATAGAGTTTTGTAACTCTTCACCTATTACTAGCTCCTCATTATTCCATCTTAAAGTCGTAGCTCTTCTAATAGGATTTGCGTGTTCAAAAAGTATATCAATAACTCCACCTTTAAACTCTTTTGTATAATACCAATCAAGTAAAGACCTATTTACAAATAATCCTGCTTCTTGTAAATCTTTCAAATTCATGTTTGTTTCATCAAAAGTTGCACTTACAATTCCTCCACTACTTGAAAGAAAGTTTTTCCCCACATTTCCACTATTATTTGCAAGCCCATTTGGGAAATTTTCATCTTTTGAATTTAGTAAAAGTCTTGAGGTCTCCACGGCCTGAGCAGCAACCACAAAAAGTTTTGCTTTTATCTCTTTTTTTCTTCCCTCTTTTGTTAAATACGTTGCACTCTCTATTTTTTTGTTTTTGTTTGTATTTAGTTTTATGACATTTGCATTTGCAATTATTGTTACATTGTTAGTTAAAAGTGCATCTTTTAAAAGTGCTGCCCTTGAACTTCCTTTAGCTCCACTTGAACATGGATATGAACCACAATAATTTGAGTAATAACAAGGATTTCTTTGGGCTTTTGCTTTAGAAATAATTGCCCTTGGTGTTTTTATACTTTTATAATTTAAATCTTCACAAGCTTTATCTATTAAATTTACAATTTTATTCTCTTGTAAAGCTTCATAGGGAAAATCTTTTGTACTTCTTGGCTCAGAAAATTCATACTCTTGAACTTTTCCTGAAACTCCAATAACTTCTTCAACCTTTGTATAATAAGCTTCCATTTCAGCATAGGAAATTGGCCAATCTACTACATTTGAATCTTCTGGAACACCATAAATTGAAGCTAATTTAAAATCATTTGGTTTAAGTCTGTGAAAATATCCGCTCATAAAGTTTGAAGAACCACCTAAAAGGTTACCATTCCAAAAACTCCAACCACTCTCATAAGTTGGGAATTTCATCCATTCATTTTTTCTTTTTTCTTCAATTGTGTGATATTCATCTTTTAGATTTGGTGTATAAATTGAACGTCGTACAACTAACTCATCCTTTGAAAAATCTTTTTCATTGTAAATATCACCTTTTTCTAAAACACATACTTTCAAACCTTTTTTTGAAAGTTCATAAATAATAGGACCCGCACCTGCTCCACTTCCAATTACACAAACATCATAAATCATATTTTTTGTCCATAAGTTTCTAAAGGTCTTGGAATTCCAATTGGATGTTTAACACTATTCCAAGCTACTTGATTAAAATTTCCACCATAAATTGGGTCACTAAACATAGCTTCAATTCCATAATATGAAAGTTTTGAAATCCATGATTTTGCATATTCATTATTTTTTGCAACATTAAAAATAAGTGTTCTTTTTTCTTCTTTATTTAGATTTAAAAAATCAGGAAAGGCACTAATAAAATCTTTTGAACCTTGCAGAATCAAAGTTTTATCTTCATTATCAAAGGTTTTATGGGAAATATTTTTAACTAAATATTCAAGTGCTTTAAACTCTTTTGCACTTGGCATTTGTAAAGTTTTTGGAAATATAATTTCCAAAACTTCATCCAAAATTATCAAAGTCTGGGTTGGTATATTTTTAGCAATTGCAATATTATTTGAAAATAAAATGGCGGTGATTGTTGTAAATTTTATAAAGTTTCTTCTTTTCATAGAAAAAGTATAACCAAAAAAGTGTGTAGTAGTTATGTAGATTATGTTATACTTTTGTATGTTAGTAACAAATAATACCCTATTAAATATACTAGTACCAAATGATAATAAAGTTTTAAAAGAGGCTTTAAAAGAAGCTGACTCAAAAACATTGGAACAATTAGTTAAAAATAATAGTGGTTCAGTTAATGATGTTTTAAAAGACTTATTTGATAATTTAAAAAATGGTACAAAATCAAATTCAACTATTGAAAATATCTTAAAAAACTCAACTATATTTAAAGAAATGGGAAATTTTTCAAGCTCACTTTCATCTATGCTTGAAAATATCACAAATGGTGACAAAAATCCAACCCTAGAAAAATTTAAACCAATTTTAGAAAATTTTTTAAAAAATATAAAAGATATGGATGCAAATACACTAAAAGAACAACTAAAAAATTCTGGTGTTTTTTTAGAATCAAAAATGGCTCTAAATTCAAATCCAAATATAAAAATTGAAAATATTTTAAATCAAATTCAGAATTTAATAAAAGATTTAAATACACCACAAGCAAAACAAGTAAATGAATTAATCTCTAAACTTTTGCAAAATCCAAATAATAGTAGTAACAATCCTGCTAATTTAGCAAGTTTAAAAACTCTAACCAGCGCTTTACAAAATCTTAGTAATTCCCTTTCAACTCCACAAACACAAAATTTATCAACTTTAGTAAATCAATTGCAAAATTTTGTAGATAAAGGAACACTTGTTGAGTCAAAAATAGAAAATGCTTCAAATCCTCAGAATCTTCAAACAAAAGAGACTACAAATCCTTTGCTAAAAGAGAGTTTAACAGCACCTTTAAAAGAAAATCTTAATCCTCAAACGACTTTGCAAACAAAAGAAAATATAAATTTACAAACAAAAGAGTTATTAGGACAACTTAAAAATGAGATAATTCAAAATCCAATTTTGCAAAATAAAAATATTATGCCTCTTTTAGAAAATCTACTAAAAGCTGATAATTTGTTTGCAAAAAATGAGAATTTATCTACACTACTTAGCCAAAATAATATAACTACTTTTACTAGTAATTTTGCATCAAATTTAAATCCACTTCTGACTCAATTAAAACAAGATTTAGAGAGTCTAAATCCAAATGATCATAATTTACAAAATCATGTTATGAAACTTGTAGAAAAAATTGAAACTATTATAAAAGAGCTTTCAGATCCAAATTTACAAAAAAATGACAATACAAATATTAAAGATGATATGAAATCTGTTTTATTAAAAATGCAAGATGAATTAAGTTCTAAAACAGATACAAAATCTCAAGAATTAAGTAAACAAATTGACAAACTAATAACTCAAATAGATTATCAACAACTTCTTTCAGTTACTTCAAACTCAAATAGTGTTTATCTTCCATTTCTTTGGGATATGTTAGAAGATGGAAATATTTCTATGAAAAAAACTGAAGAAGAGAAGTTTTATTGTCAAATAAATCTAACTTTAAAAGATTTTGGAAAAGTTGATTTAATGTTAGCTTTGTATGATAAAAATAAACTTGATTTAACAGTTTATGCTCAAAGAGATCATTTTAAAACAGCAATAAGAGATAATATGCAACAACTGAAAATTGCCCTAAATAGTGTTGATTTAATTCCTGTCAATATAAAACTTTTAGATTTAAAAGAAGAAAATGAATCTACAGATAAACCAACCCAAGCCTATATAAATAATAGTTATAGTCAAAATTTAAATTCATCTAGCGTAGATATAAGAGTATAAAATGCAAGAAAATAAAAACTTCATTCAAAAAGCTGTTGCACTAAAATATGATATTGATAAAGATAATGCTCCCAAAATCGTTGCAAAAGGAAAATCAGAAACTGCTTCAAATATTATAAAAATAGCAAAAGAAAACAATATTCCTATAAAAAAAGATGAAGATTTAATAGAACTTTTATCCCAAATTGATATTGATAAGGAGATTCCAGCCTCAATGTATAAAGCTGTTGCTGAGATATTTTCTTTTATTTATGAATTATCAAATAATCAAAATAACTTAGATCAAAAACTAAAAGAAAAAAGCTCAAATAAAGTTTGATATTGCTGTAAGATTTTTTATACTATAATCTTAAATAATCAAAATTAAAGCATCAAATTTATATGACAAGAAACAATCTAGACAATCCAATTTTTTTATTTATTGTATTAATTATGGCAATTACAGTTAACATAATTTCATCTATACATTTTTTATTAATTACCTTTGCAGGTATTTTATTTACAGCTTTTTATAGATGCCTAAGAAAAAGATATTTATATTCTTTAACTTTTGTTGTAATTGCATTTTTATTCATAGAAATAAACACCGGTTTAAAACCCTTTACTTTGACCCTATTATCACTTTTTATTTACGTATTTATTTTGCCAAAAGATGAAAGTCACACCTCTTATAATTTATCGAGTAGTTACATTTATATTATATTTTTTTATCTAGGTTTACTAATTTTATGGTCAATTATTTTTGAATTAAACACAACAATACTATTTACTCTATTTATAAATGTGATAGTAGATTTATTATTCTTTGGAGCATTTCTTTGAATTCAAGATTAACACTGATTTTTTTAATAATATTAGGAATTTTTATAACTTTGTTATCAAGGGTATATTTTTTAAGTATTAAATCAAACACTTATTACGAAGAGTTGTCAAAAAATAATTATATAAAAAGAGTTAATAAAATACCAATTCGTGGAATGATTGAAGACAGAAATGGTGAAAAACTAGCAATCAATGAAATGGGATTTACTGTTTTAGTAAAACCACATTTGAGTTCTTATAAAAATAAAGAAAAGTTAGAAGCAATAATGGATTCTATTGTAAAACATTTTCCACAATTTGAAAGGGATAAATTAATAAAAGAGTATAAAAGGGAGGATTCTTCATATAACCATGATTTTATAAAGGTTATTGATTATATTCCCTATGAGGAATTTTTCCCAAAATATACAATTTTATCATCAAAAGAAGATATAAAAGTAGAATCTACAACAAAAAGAGCATATCCACAAAAAGAGTTAGCTTCTCATATTATTGGATATGTTGGTAAAGCTTCAAAACTAGATATATTAAACAATGAACTTTCAACTTATAATGGAATAATTGGGAAAAATGGTTTAGAAAAGTATTATAACACCAAATTACAAGGTGAGATGGGTTATAAAGATGTTAAAGTAAATGCTTTAAATAAAGAGATAGAAATTTTAGATGAAAAAGATGCTTCTATTGATAATAACATTAAAATTACTTTAGATTTAAGACTTCAAAGATATATTCAAGATATATTTACAGGTAAAAGTGGAGCTGTTGTTATCATGAATGCAAATAATGGGGAATTATTAGCAAGTGCCTCATTCCCTGAATTTGATAATAATATTTTTGCACGTGGAATTTCTGTAAAAGAGTGGAATGATATGAGAAATGATTTTAATCATCCATTTACAAATAAAATTATAAATGGTCTTTACCCTCCTGGTTCTGTTATAAAAATGGGAGTAGCACTCTCATTTTTAAACAATGGAATAAAAGATAATTTTACAGTGAATTGTTCAGGTTCTTTAACTATTGGTAATAGAAATTTTAGATGTTGGAAATCAACAGGGCATGGAAGCGTTAATTTTAGAAAAGCAATTGCTGAGAGTTGTGATGATTTCTTCTATAAAGGAAGTCTTAGAATTGGAATAAACAAAATTTCTGAAACCCTTAATGAATTAGGTTTTGGTCAACAAACAGGAGTTGATCAAATAAATGAATTCTTAGGTGTAAATCCAAACAAAGAATGGAAAGAGAGTAAATATAATGAACCTTGGTATGTTGGAGAAACTGTAATTACTTCAATTGGGCAAGGAAATATGCTAGTAACTCCTCTTCAAGTTGCTAGATATACAAGTTATCTAGCAACTGGTAAATTACCGAAACCTCACTTTTATAAAGCAAATTATGAAGAACCTAAAAAACTTGATATTCCAGATGAATATTTAGATATTATAAGAAAAGGTATGTATGACGTTTCTTATGCACCAAAAGGAACAGCAAGTAGACATATCAACTCAAAAATTTCAATTGCCTCAAAAACAGGAACAGCTCAAGTTGTATCTATTCCTCAATCTGAAAAAGTTAGGATGAAAGAAGGTGATTTACAATATTATGAAAGATCTCATGCTTGGATTACTACTTATGGACCATTTGAAAATCCTCAGTATGTTGTAACAGTAATTGAAGAACATGGTGGACATGGTGGAGAAGCAGCTGGAGAAATTGTAAGTAAAATTTATGATAAATTAGATGAATTGGGTTATATAACTAACAAAGATGTGAAATAATCATGATTATAACCTTTTAATCATTTTTTAGATAACATATTTTAATTTTTAAGTAGGATTTTTTTTGAAATTTATTATTGCACTTTTACTATTCTCTATTTTTGCTTTTGGAGCAGATACACCGCCAATAGTCAATCTTTCAGTTTCAGGAATAAATGAACCTGCACAATTTGTAAAAACAATCAACATAGCTATTATTTTGACTTTAATGGCATTAGCACCAACGCTAATACTAATGGTTACATCATTTACAAGAATCATAATTGTTTTCTCTCTTTTAAAACAAGCGATGGGTTTACAACAAACACCACCATCGCAAGTAATTGTATCTTTATCTTTAATATTAACTATATTTATAATGGAACCTTATGGTAAAAAATCATGGGAAGAAGGTATTAAACCTTACATGGATGAAAAAATTGGTTATGAAGAGGCATTCAGTAAAGGAATGAAACCATTTAAAGAGTTTATGATAAAAAATACTAGAGAGTCTGATTTGGGTCTATTTTATAGAATCAAAAAAGAGCCGAATCCAAAAAATATAGATGATGTTTCTCTAACACTTCTAATGCCTGCATTTATCGTAAGTGAATTAAGAACTGCTTTTGAAATAGGATTTTTAATATTTTTACCATTTCTAGTAATTGATATTATTGTTGCTTCCATTTTAATGAGTTTAGGTATGATGATGTTACCACCTGTAATGATCTCCTTACCTATTAAAATCATCTTTTTTATCATAATAGATGGATGGCAGTTAATCATAGGGAATCTCGCACAATCCTTTAAATAATAAATATTTATAATTAAAACTATAATTACTTATATAATATAAAATTATAATTTTTTATATTAAATTCCCATTTTTTAGTGTATAATTTATCTTTTTAAAATACAAATAGGATAATTTATATGCATAAGATTTATTTATCATTTTTGTTAGTTTCTGCAACTTATGCCCAAAGTGTTAATTTTGATAGAATATTGAATTTAACTTTAGAAAATAACAAAGATTTAAAGAATCAACAGCTAAATCTAGATTTAGCAAAACTAAATACAAAAACTATTGATGCAGTAAGTTTAGGTAAACTTTCAGTTACAGAAGAGTTAAGCCGAACTAACCACTCAGGTTATGTTTTTAATTCAAAACTATCTTCAAGGGAAGCTACATTTAGAGATTTTGGATTTGCACAACAAAATGAGGGAATGGATGTTCAACCTAGAGATTTAAACTATCCAGATGCTAGAAATAATTACAATACAAAACTAATTTATGAAGTTCCTTTGTTTACAGGATTTAAACTTTCAAATCAAAAAGATATTTTAGAACTTCAAGAAAAAGCGAATAAGATAAAATATAATCTTGATAAAAAAGAGTTAACTATTGAAGTTCTAAAAGCTTATAATAGTGCAGTTGTTGCAAAAGATTTTGTAAGTGCTTTACAAAAAGCAAAAATTGCAATATCTCAAATAGTAAAATCAGCCGATGCTTTCCACAAAGAGGGACTTGTAACAAAAATTGATGTAAATGAAGCCAAAGTTTATGAATTAAATATAAATTCTCAACTAATAGAAGCTAGCAATAATTTCCAATTAGCCTTAGCATATTTAAGATTTTTATCATCTGATGACTCAATCAGTGATGTTGAAGCTCTTGAAAACATAAATTCTGAAATATCTGAAAAAAATCTACTTTATACTCAAGCTTTAGAAAATAGAGATGAGATTAAAATGCAAGATATTCAAATCAATGCTACTAAAAAAAATATTGACATAGCAAACTCAGCTTATTATCCTACTGTTTATTCCCATTTAGAATATGGATTTAATGATAATACTTTAACTTTAGACGATGAAAAAGATTATTATATGGCACTTGTTGGAATAAATCTTACTTTATTTGATAATACAAGAGATATAGAAAAACAAAAAAGCAAAATTGAATACGCAAAAGCTTCACTAAATAGCGAAAAATTAAAAGATGCTATAAAACTAGAACTTGAAAAAACTACTTTGAATCTTGAAACAAAAGAGAAAATTTTAAAGGAAAAAATAGAAGCTAAAAATCTAGCAGCTGATGTTTTAGAACAATCAAAACTTTTATATCAAAATCATCTAATTTCTATGACAACCCTACTTTCTCAAGAAGCAAATTTTAGAAAAAATGAGGCTTTATTAATTGATGCAAGATATGAAAAATCTTTAGCACTAGCTAAAATAAATCTTGCTTTAGGAAAAAATATAAATAAGGAAAATAAACAATGATAAAAATACTATTAACAACTATTTTTTGTGTAAATCTATTTGCATCACAACTTGAACTTTCAGGAACTGTGGTTTCTGACAATGAAAAAATAATCTCAAGCAGAAATATGGGTTTTATAAAAGAAGTTTATGTATCAGAGGGTTCAACTGTTAAAAAAGGCGATATTTTATATGAAATTGACTCTTCTTCTATTGATTCAAATAAAAAAGAGTTAGAATTAAATCTTCAAATTTTACAAAATCAATTACAAAATTTAGAATTAAATCATAGCAGATACAAAAGATTACAAGAGCAAGATTTAGTTTCAAAATATGATTTAGAACAAATTGAGTTAAATGTAATGAATACAAAAAATATGATAGCTATTACAAAAACAAAACAAAAAGAGATAAATGTTCAATATGATTATTTAAAAATCAAAGCTCCAAATGATGGTTTGATTATCAAAAAATCAATAAAAGCAGGTGAAATGGCAATGCCAAGTTTCCCAGCTTTTGTGCTTACTGATTTATCATCTCTTTTAATAAAAGCTGATATTTCTGAAACGAATTTAAATGACGTAAAAATAAATCAAGAAGTAAATATTGAAATTCCTTCACAAAATTTTAAAACAAAAGGAAAAATAGAAGCAATTATTCCAAATATGGCTGGAATGACGCACTCTTTTGTACTTAAAATCTCTTTTGATAAAGGAAATTACAATATCTTTCCAGGAATGTATTCAAAAATTTCAATGGATATAAAATAGGACAACAAATGAATAATAATTTGAATAAAGATTTAAATATAGCTGGAAGATTGTCACTTGTTTTTATAAATCATCCACTAACATTCATCTTTGGTGTTTTTATTTTAGCCTTAGGATATATCTCACTTTTAATAATGCCAAGGGAAGAGAATCCTCAAATAAAAGTAAGTGGTGGTGTTGTAATTGTAGCACTTCCAGGTGCAAAGCCTAGCGAAATTCAAAAAGTAATAATTGAACCTTTAGAGAAAAAAATAAAAGAGATAAAAGGTGTTGAAAATATCTACTCTTATGCCAAAGATTCAGTGGGAATCGTGCAAGTTCAATACTTTATTGGACAAGACAAAGAGGCTTCAAATCTAAAACTTTATGATCAAGTTATGAGAAATATGGATTTAATGCCACAAAATGCAATGCAACCAATAATTAAAACGATGGATATAGATACAGATATTCCAATTGCTACAATTGCATTTTATAGTGATAAAGAAAATGACAAAGATTTGATTTCACAAACCCAACTTTATAATGAAATAAACAAAATTACTAAAGAGATAAATAAGATTAAAGATGTGGCATTAGTAGATTTAAAAGGTGAAAAAAAAGAGCAATTTAATGTAATGGTTGATGCAAATAAATTATCATCATATAATCTTTCATTGGGTCAAGTTATGAAACAAATCCAAGGACTTTCATATAAAACTCCAAATATCACAACAAATACACAAAACTCTTCAATAGTTGTTTTTGGAATAAAACAAGCCGTTGAAAATGTAAAAGATTTAGAAAATCTAATTATTTCTTATAACTTTCAAACTCCTATTTATCTAAAAGATATTGCTAAAATAGAGAAATCTTATGATATTCAAAATAAAAAAGAGGCTTTAATTTATTTACGAGATGTTATTGAAGATTTTGAAGAAACAAATCAAATTACACTTACAGCTTCAAAATTAAAAGGTGGAAACTCAGTTACAATAAACAAAGAAATTTTTGCATATATGGATTCAATAAAAGATGAATTATTAGCAAAACATATAAAATATACTATTACAAGAGATGATGGATATACTGCGAATAATGCTGTAAATGAGCTTGTCTCAAATCTATTGATTTCTATTGTGATTATTGCTATTTTACTTATTTTTACACTTGGATTAAAAGAAGCAATGATTGTATCTTTAATGGTTCCAATGATTTTATCTTTAACACTTTTTACTGGATTGATTCTTGATGAATCAATAAATAGAATTACACTTTTTGCTTTGATTGTATCTTTGGGAATGTTAGTTGATGCTGCAATCATAGTAATTGAAAATATTCATCGACATAAACTGGAATCACCTGAAATGGACATTTCAATTGTTTCAATAAATGCTACAAATGAGATTGGAAATGCTACAAATATTGCAACAATTGCAATTATAATGACTTTTATTCCTATGTTTTTCGTAGGTGGAATGATGGGACAATTTATGCACCCTCTTCCTGTTTTTGTGCCTATTTCTTTAGCCATGTCACTTTTTGTGGCTTATGCATTTACACCTTATTTAGTTAAAAAATTTTTATAGGATATTAGATGAAATTAGAAAAATTTATTTATAGTATTTTAGAAACTCCATTTAAATCTTATATGGTTTATTTTATTACTTTAGTCCTATTTATATTAAGCCTTGCTACTTTTCCAACACAAATTATAAAAGCAAAAATGCTTCCTAGCAAGGATTCAAATACTTTTTCAATTTATGTTGATTTAAAAGATGGTTCAAGTATAAATCAAACAAAAGAAGTTACTCAATGTATATCTCAACATCTTCAAAAAAATAAAAATATTACAAATATTTCTGCTTTTTTAGGAGAAGGTCAACCTCTTGATTTTGCTGCACTTGTTAAACAAAGCGCCCTAAAAGATAAAGAGTCACAAGCTGAAATGATAGTAAATATTTTAAAACAAGAAGATAGAGATATCACAAGTTACAATCTAGTTAGTCAACTAAGAGATGAAATTCAAAAAAACTGTACTATGTATGATGCAAATATTAAATTTATTGAACTTCCTGCTGGTCCTCCGGTTTTAGCGTCAATTGTAACTGAAATTTATGGTGGAGAGAGTTTCCAAAGTAGAAGAGATTTTGCTTTAAAAATAGCTCAAATCCTTAAAAACCAAACAACTTTAGTTGATATTGATATATTAGCTGACAAAGATTTTATGATGTATGAGCTTGAACTTGATAACTCAAAAGCCATTATGAGCAGTGTAGATTTAGAACAAATAAAAAATATACTGTTTTTAGCTTTTGAAGGAATGAAAGTTTCTGTTATAAATCAAAGTAATGCTCAAAATCAAATTCCAATTTTCTTAAGACTTGATGATTCAAGATTATTACAAAATTCAACTGCAGATGATTTAAAAGCAAAACTTCAAACTCTAAAAATTATAAATAAACAAGGAAATACAGTTAGTATCTCTGAATTTGTAAAAATAAAAGAGATTATAAAAGAGCCAACAATAACATCAAAAAATCTAAATTTAATGATAAATGTAATTGCAGAAACAAACAAAGATAGTCAAATCTACCCTCTTTTAAATGCAAGAGATGAGATGCTAAACTCTTTATCTAAAGATTATGAAGTAACAAAAACAAATCTATTAAATCTATCTTTTATAGATAAAAAAACTAAAGAGAAATTTGATTTAGTATTTGATGGAGAATTAAAAGTAACCATTGATACTTTTATTGATTTAGGTGGAGCATTTATAATTGCACTTGTTTTAATCTTCTTTTTGATGGTTATGTATTACAAAAGTTTTGCAATTGCAGGTGGAATCGTACTTGCTAGTTTTATCTCAATAATTGGGGTTATTTTTGCCCATGTAATTATGGATTTAATTACAACTGATACTTTTTATTTAACGGCAACTTCACTTATAGGATTTATTGGGCTTATTGGAATAAACTCAAGAAATTCTACTTTAATTATAGATTTTTCAAAACAGTTGGTTCATGAAAAAAATCTAAGTATTAATGAAGCCATTGCAAAAGCCACAGCAACACGTTCTAAGCCAATAATTCTTACAGTTCTAACCATGGTATTCGCAAGTGCATTAATAGCAAATGATGCGGTATTTGGAGGCTTAGGAGTTGCACTAATTGGTGGAACTTTAATCTCTTATGTAGTTTCTATGTTTTTTGTGCCAGTTATTATAAAAAACCAATTAAAAAAGATTTTATAATCTTTTTTAATTGTATAATTTCATCTGTTTTATAGTCTCTTCATCTATTTTTAAATCTCTAGATTTTAATTTTTCCATCAATCTATTTCGTTTCTCTTCATTTAAATTTTGCCCTACTTTTATTTTACAACTTATATTTTCAGGTTTTAATTCTAAAATAGCTGTTTTATCTAAGATTTTTGTATACATGGCTTTTTCATAAGCAATCTTTTCAAAACTATCTTCACTTTGGAATTTTTTCATTAAGGCATTTAAAACTTTTGCTTTTATATTTCCATCTTCTATAAAACTAACTTTCCCTTCAAATAACACTGAAGCAAAAAATTGAGTTGCAGGAGAAGCAGACATTGTATCACTAAAGAATGAAGGAATAAAAGAATAAGGTTTTACCACCAAAAATGAAGCATTTGGATTTGATTTTATAGCTTCAATTTTTCGTCCCTCTTTTGCACCATGAAAAAAGATGGAGTTTTCAAAAAATACAAAATTCAAAGCAACAACATAAGGTTTTCCTTCACTTATTAAACTTAAACTTCCATATTCACAAGCTTGTAATACTTCATTTATACTATTTTCATCTTTTATATCAAATTCAGCTCTTCTCATTTTTTCTTCCTTTTAAGTAATTCATTCGTATAATATCAAATATCTGTATCTTAGGAAAGATACAATTTTTATTTATTTAACAAGGACACTTTTGTATAAATTTGAACAAAACTCCACACCACTTTATATTCAACTTTATGAACAAATAAAAGATGAAATAAAAACAAAACTAAAAGATGGAACAAAATTACCTTCAATTAGGAAACTTTCAACAGAATATAATCTTAGTAAAACGACCGTACAAACAGCATATAATCAACTTTATGCCGAAGGTTATATTGAAAGTAAAAAGAATAGTGGCTACTTTGTATGTAAAGATATTATTCAAGATTTTCAAATAAATTTAAATAATCAAAAAGATGAAAAGATACTAAAAGTTGATTATAAAATAGATTTTTTTCCTGCTCATTTAGCAAAAAGTTCTTTCCCAAAACAAACATGGCTAAAGCTATATAATAAAGTGATAAAAAGTGATATTAATTATGGTGCTTATTTTGATAAACAAGGAGATTTAGATCTCAGAATTGAAATTTCAAAATATCTTTTATCTTCAAGAGCTGTTTTATCAAATAGTGAACAAATTATTATTACAAGTGGATTTAGTGATAGCCTATTTATAATTTCATCAATTTTAAAAAAATTCTCAAATAATATTGCTATAGAATCTCCTTGTTATAATGTTGCAAGAAAAATTTTTGAAATTTCTGATTTTAAAATAGAAGATATTCCCATAAATTCTGATGGTTTAGAATTAAATTTATTAGAAAAAACAGCTTGCAAAGCTTTATATATTACACCATCCCATCAGTTTCCAACAGGTGTTACAATGCCAATTTCAAATAGAATAAAACTTCTAAATTGGGCAAAAAATAGTGATGCTTTTATAATTGAAGATGATTACGATAGTGAACTAAGCTATCATAACCGCCCTATTCCATCAATTCAAGGTTTAGAAAATAATAACAATAGAATTATCTATCTTGGAACTTTTTCTAAAACTTTATCACCAGCTTTGAGAATATCTTATATTGTTTTACCAAATCAATTACTCAATCTTTATCATCAAACTTTTGACTTTAGATTTTCAGGTGTTTCTATTGATATTCAAAAAACATTAACACTATTTTTAAAAGATGGTCATTGGGAAAAACATTTGCGAAAAATTAGAAATATTAATAGAAAAAAACATGATTTAATGAAAGAAGCTTTAAAAGAATTTTTGAAAGATGAAATAAAAATTATAAGAGAAGGAAGTGGATTAAATCTTTTAATAAAACCTCTTGTAAATATAGATTTAGACAAACTTGATAAATTATGTAAACAAAAAGGAGTAAAAATTTATTTCAAAGAATTTTTTGATTTAGAAAAAGTTATCGCACTTGGATTTGGCGGATTTGAAGAGTTTGAAATTAAAGATGCTATAAAAAAATTTAGTGAGATTTGGTTCCAATCTAAATCTTAATATAGTTTATAAAATCTCAAAAATAGATTTTTTAGAATATTTCAAAGAGTTTTTAATCAAAGTGATATATTTAGTATCACTTGTTGCTTTATTAGTAAAATTACAAAGATAAGAATCTAGTTTTTGATTAAAAACTGTGTAATTTGAAGAAGCATTTGCAAATAAATATTTCTCTTTTGTATTCTCTTTCATAAAATTAAAAAGATATAACCACTCTTTATAAAACTTTTCCATTTTAACCGTATGATTAACACTTGTTAATGAATTTGAATGTTTGATTACTATACACTTATTAAATTCATGAATTTCAATATCTTCTATTTTTATATTTTGTAACTCTTTAAAAGTCTTGACAAATAAAAATGGCAACATCAAAAAAAGAATATTTAACAAATTTTTATTATCATTTTTGTTAATCTCAAAATACTCTATATATTTTTTAAAAAAAGCATCCATATCAAATATCACTTCTGGATTTCTTGTTTTTACTTTATTTTTTATTGCATTATTAATTTTCTTATACTCTTCTTCACTAATAGAATTTTCATTAAATAGTTTTTGGTTTAACTCTTTTAATCTTTTTGAAAAAATTCTAAATGTTCCATAAGATTTTTCATTAACATATTCAACAATAAAATCATATATATTATTTTGATTATTAATTATTTTTAATAATTTACTTTCAAAAATCTCTGCTTGATTTTTTGCCATTTTATTCCTTATTTTATTTTAATATTAGAAAATTAAATTTTATTATAATTATGCAATTATTATATAAGATTTATATAAATATTAAAATTGTGGTTCTTTAATTCCATATTTTTCAAACCATCTAGTTTTCATAATATCATCAGTTGATAAATATCTCAAAAATTTATCATCTAAATTTTGAAAATATAGCTCAGCCCATGTTTTACCCAACCACTTATTTCTTGCTAAAGTTTTAGGATCCAATATTTTTTCCCAATTATATCCACCTCTTCTAGATGAAGTATACATAGGAAATGGTCTTTCAATTCTACTCATTTTTACACCTCCAGATAATTATATAATTTATTAATATTATATAATAATTATGTTAATTTTATAGAAAATTTACTAAATAGTTTCTTAGTTATTTTTTTAAATTAAATCTTTTTAGATAAGATATTAAAAAATTATTATTGGATAATGTTTATGAAAATTGTAAGATGGAATTGTAATGGAGATTTAAAAAAATAAAAATGGCTTGAAGTTAGTGATTATATTTTTTATTATTAGAAATTAATATCTAAAATTAATATGCTTAATTCTTTAAACTTTAGTAACCCAAACACCAACACTCAAAGTTGAATCAGAAATTCCTACAAATGAACCTGCAATTGGAGGAATATTGTCAGGTAGTCTTGAAACTGCAACTGAAATGTGGTCAGTTCCTACAATATTTCCAGTAGTTGGATCAAAACCAATCCAACCACCACCAGGAACATAAACTTCAGCCCAAGCATGGGTTGAACCAACTTGGTCAGACATCAAAGGAGCATAAAGGTAACCACTTACAAATCTTGTTGCTAAACCTAAACACTTAACAGCTTCCATAAATAAAAAAGCAAAATCTCTACATGAACCAGAACCAAGAGTTAAAGTCTGTTTTGCACTTTGAACCCCCGCTTCTTCTCTTACTTTATATATAAAGTTTTCAAATATATATGTGGTTAGTTTTTGTAAAAGTGTATAGGTTTGAATTTTTTCATTATATTTATAAACATTATATATCCAGTTATTTAGAAGAATCCTTGTCTCTTCATTTGGTAAAACCATATAAGATGAAAGAATAAAATTGTCATTTGACAAATATTTAAAAGGGTAATTAATTGCATAATCAGCAACTATAAAATCAAGTGGCGATTCATTATATTGTTGAATAATTACTTCACTTTCAATAAAAAGTTGTTGAGTTGGTGTATTAAAAGTAGCAATTGCCACAGAATTATCTTCAACGTCTAAATGCCATAAAACTTTTGCTTTTGGAGTAATATTTAATATAAAAGACTCGATACGAAGTTCATGATTTTCCCTTGGTCTTAAAAGTAAATTATGTGTTCCTAAAGTTACATTTTCTGAATAATTATAATAAGTTCTATGAACTATTTTAAAGCGTTCCATAATTTATCCTTGATTGTCATTTAATTTTTTGACTTTTACTTTTTGAGAACTGGGAAAAAGTGCTGAACCAAATTGAGTATAAACAGCTACATCAGCTGCATCCCTACCATGTGCAATAACAACATAACCCTCTTTATTTAAATCTTGCGTTGCGTCAAATCTATACCAACCATCACCAATATAAACTTCAAACCAAGCATGTAAATCCATAGGTTCTAATTCATATAAATATCCAACCACAATACGAGAGGGAATGCTTATACTTCTACATAAAGCAATTGCTAAATGGGCTAAATCTCTACATACACCATATTTTCTATTGTTTACTTCAATTGCTGTTACTTGAGTATCACTGCTATTATTTTCAAAACTAATATTGGTTCGTATCCAATTAGTTATTGCTAATACTTGTTCATATCCTAAAGGTAAACCTTGGGTAATTTGTGTTGCCATTTGATTAAAGCAATCAGATTCGCAATAACGGCTAGGAAGCAGATATAAAAGAACATCGTGGGGCAAATTATGAATCTCAATAAATTCTTTGCCAAAAGCATTATTAGAATTATCTTTTATTCTAACTTTTGTATCACATCGTACTTTGAATTTTCCAGGAGGTGCAACTAATCTTTGATAGAAATTACCGTAAATATCTTGGAATTGGTTAACTTCAGCATTTGGTTTTATTTGAAACTCTTCTAAAGCTATAAACTGATTTAAATTATTTTGAGGTCTTAATATAAATAAAAATGGAGTAAATTCTGAAATATCGAATTTAAAAGTACAACTAGTATACAACCACATGAATTAATCCTTTGGGATAATATTCATACATTGTACACTAATTAAATCTATTTAAATAAATAGATTGTTATAAAAAGTAATTAATTATAAATCAATAACCATTGCAATTTCATCACAAATAGGAAAATGTTTACATCTAATACAATCTGCCCAGATTTTATGCTCTGGAATTTCTTCTTTTGAGATTACTCTAAATCCACAACTTTCAAAGAAACCTTGTTCATAAGTTAAAGATAAAAGTTGTTTAATTCCATACTCTTTTGCTTCTTTAATACAAGCATCTACAAGTTGTCGACCTAATTTTAGACCTCTAAACTCTTTAGCTACAACTAAACTTCGCACTTCTGCAAGTCTTGGAGAGTGAATATGAGTTGCAGTAAATCCAGCCATTTTTCCATCAACTTCTACAACAGTATATGAACGAATTGTTGTTGCCATTTCATCTTCTGTTCTTAAAAGAATTTTTCCACTAAGAACTTCTTCTTTTACAATATCTTGCATTTTTGTAATATCAGCCACTGTTGGCTTATAAAATCTAATGTCCAAATAAGTATCCTGTAATTTTATTTTGTAAATCTAACATACCCTTTTTT
>JAQTXB010000001.1 GCA_028688995.1 Aliarcobacter sp. | reverse complement strand
TATTTTTTAACATTTATTCTTATTTTTAATCTGAATAAACACAGATTATTTTTAAGAGTTCTATATTCGGTTTATAAAGATTACTTTACAAACGTTATAATTATTTAAAAGATCATCCAGCTTCGATAGCAACGCTTCTCATCATTCTTTCGTTTGATGCGTTTCAGTCAAATTGGACGGGAATTATAATAGGTTTTTTTTACTTTGTCAAGAGCTTACAGCTGAAATTTGGCTTAAATTTTTGGATTTATCCCATTTCCTCCATTTTACTAGCTTTCTATTGGGGTTTTTTGTTTTATTCATCTGTTTCTTGAATTTATTAACTAAAATGATAATTTTTATTCATTGTATTAATTCTTTATTTACCTTTTTTATATACTATATGTCTAATATTGTTACTTGATAGTTATTTAATGATACTATTAAGTGTTACAATATAGAATTACAACAATTCAATTAAAAGGAAAAGAATATGTATAATAGAGATTATTTATCAAATCAATCTAGCCAATATACACGAGAGTCTTCACAAGTTCAAATAATGAGCTTTTTAAAAGCTACATATCAACTATTTGCAGGTTCACTATTAGCTGCAACTGCTGGGGCTTATATTGGATTAGGAATAGTTTCAATTTTAATGGGACCAATGAAATGGGTTTTATTTGGAGTTGAACTAGCATTAATCTTTTTTGTTATTCCAAAAGTTAAACACACTCCAGGTGTAAACTTAGCTGTTTTATTTGCATTTACATTTATCACTGGATTAACAATTGCTCCATTATTAGCTTCAATTTTTGCAATGCCTGATGGTGCTGCAATTGTTGGTCAAGCGTTTTTAATGACTTCAGTTGCATTTGGTGGAATTTCAATGTTTGCAATGACAACAAAAAAAGATTTTTCAGCAATGGGGAAATTCTTAATCATTGCATTAATCATAATGATTGTTGCTGGTATTTCTAATATCTTTATTCAATCTTCAATGATGCAATTAGCAATCGCAAGTGTTGGTGCTTTATTATTTTCTGCGTTCATTTTATATGACACACAAAATATAATTAAAGGTCAATATGATTCTCCAATTGAAGCAGCTCTTGCTTTATATTTAGATTTCTTCAATTTGTTTATATCTTTATTACAAATTTTAGGAATTATGAATAGCGGAGATAAAGAATAAAACTAACTCGAAAGAGTTAGTTTTAAACTACTACTTTATGGAAGAAAAGTACCTAAGACTTATTGATGCTAATTTAAATAGATTACGGGAAGGAATTCGAGTAGTTGAAGATATATTTAGATATGTATACAATGACAAACAAACTGCTATAAAACTTAAAGAACTTCGACATTTATCAAGATTAGAAAATTACATTGAATTACTAGAAACTAGAGATGTTAAAAATGATGTATTAAGAACCTCAATTAAAAGTGAACAAAATAGAACAGATATATACTCTATTTTAATTGCAAACTTTAAAAGAGCTCAAGAGAGTTCAAGGGTACTTGAAGAGTTTTGTAAATTAATCTCAATAGAAGATAGTGAAAATTTTAAATATATTAGATATGAACTTTACAATTTAGAAATTGTTTTAACAAAAATCACTTCAAATTCTAAGTAATTTAAATTATACTCTTTATATAATTTTTTTGCATCCTTAAAATCCAATGATGACTCACCACTAACACCTGATTTTTTTATGTAATCAAATAAATCTTTTTTATTATCAAACTCTAATTTGTACATTATAGTTTCAAATTCACATAAAAAATATTTTGAGAAAGCCTCTTTTATTGATTCTTCATCTAATATTGGTGATTTTGAATTTGTAATTTCTTGAATAGTTTTAAAAGTATTTGATGTGAATAAAACTGCATTTATTTCATTTGTAGTAAATGAAAGATGTTTTATAATTTTTGACAAATCTTTTGACCATTGTAAAGCTGATGATGATAAGACTATATCATAACTATTATCTTTTATTTCATCTAAAAACTCTTGAGTATCAAAGTCAAAACATTTCACTTCAATATTTTCACCCTTTGGATGTAACTCACACATTGAAGCTGAAAAATCTATTGCCTTGTAAAAATCTATATCCCATGAAATATAATTATATACTTGTCCGGAACCACATCCTAATTCTAAAACTCTTTTGGGTTGAAATTTTAATTCACGAACAAGTGACTTTGCAACAATTTGTTGAATAATATTGTGATTTTTGTACTCTTTTGCATATTTTGAGAATTGGTTTTTAACTGACAAATTTACTCTTTTTAAAATAACTTGGAATCTGCTTTAATATCCATTTTAACTTATTCTTAATAAGTTTTAGATAAAATAACTACCATTTTTAAAAAAGGAAATAGATAATGACATCTACACTTTTAATCGTTCAGTTTGTATTAGCAATTTTACTAACAATAATAATCTTACTTCAAAAAAGTTCAAGTATTGGTCTTGGAGCTTATAGTGGAAGTAATGATTCATTATTTGGGGCAAAAGGTCCTGCAAACTTTTTAACAAAAGCTACAATGGCTTTAGGTTTAGTTTTTATAATTAACACTGTAGTTTTAGGTTACTTATTTAACGAACAAAGAAATCAAAGTGCTGTTGATACAGTAAAAACAGACTCTTTAATTCCTACAGCTCCAGTTTCACAATCTCAAGCGCCAGTTGCTCCAACAGCTCCTGTTCCTGCAGAACCTGCTAAATAAGTTAATAAGAAAAATTCAATAAAGGAGAATGAATGTTAGAAGAAATATATGCTCAAACAAAAGATCATATGGAAAAATCTATCGAGGCTTTAAAGAAAGATTATAAGTCTTTAAGAACTGGAAAAGTTAATGTTAATATCTTAGATGGAATCAGAATTGATTATTATGGAACACCAACAGAGTTAAGTCAAGTTGGTTCTGTTTTATCACCAGATGCTACAACTATTGTTATTAATCCATGGGAAAAAAATCTTTTAGGTCTAATTGATAAAGCTCTTCAAGCTGCAAATATTGGTGTTAATCCAAATAATGATGGTGATGTAATCAAATTATTTTTCCCTCCAATGACAGTTGACCAAAGACAAAATACTGCAAAACAAGCAAAAGTTATGACTGATAATGCAAAAGTAGCAATTAGAAATATTAGACAAAACTCTAATACAAAAATAAAAAATCTTTTAAAAGATAAAGCAATTACTGATGATGAGAGTAAAAAAGCTCAAGATGAAATCCAAAAGATAACTGATTCTTATGTTATTAAAGCTGATGAGACTTTAAAAGCAAAAGAAAAAGAAATATTAACGGTTTGATGATGAACGTAGCACAAATATACAAAGATGCACAAGCATTATTAGAAGGTCACTTCAAATTAAGTAGTGGGAATCACTCAAAGTTTTATTTACAATCAGCAAAGGTTTTAGAAGATCCTAAAACTGCTAAGTTATTAGCAGAAGCTTTAGCTGTTCAGATTAAAGAAGCTGGTATAAAAGTTGATGCTGTTTGTTCTCCTGCACTTGGTGGATTAATTGCAGGTTTTGCACTTGCAACTGCACTTGATGTAAGATTTATTTTTGCAGAAAGAGTTGATGGAGAAATGACTATCAGAAGAGGTTTCGAAGTTAAAGAAGGTGAAAACTACATTATTTGTGAAGATATTATTACAACTGGTGGAAGTGCACTTGAAGCTGCAAAGCAAGTTGAAAATGCTGGTGGAAATATTGTTGCTTATGCTGCACTTGCTAACAGAGGATTTTGTTCAAGAGTTGGAAGCACATTAGAAGCTAAAGATAACTGTAAATTACCACTTAACAAACCACTTTTTGCACTTGATGATTTTACATTTGAAATGTATGCACCAGATGAGTGTCCTATGTGCAAAGAAGGAAGCATTGCTTATAAACCTGGTAGTAGAGGAAACTAATGCCAAAATGGAGAGATGTTAAACAAAATAGAGTTCAACAAGAAAAAAAAGTTGACTCTATTAAAGAATCATCAAATAATGGTTCTGCATCTATTCCATCAAGATTAAAAGCATTTCTAACTGATACTTTTTTAATTACCACTCCTATTCTTTATGTAGTTATCTATTTAATCATGGGAAGTGGTGCTGAATTTGCACAAAATAGAGCTATGGGCTGGGGAATTATATTTGCAGTTCATGCAACTGTTATTCTGATTTTTTGGTTAAAAAATGGTCAAACTCCAGGGCTTAGAGCTTACGAATTACGACTTGTTGATAATATAACTAAACAAAGAGTTTCTGTTATTCAAGTTATTGTTAGATATATAGCAACATTATTTGCTGTAATATCAATCTTTTTACTTTTTATTCCTTTTTTCAATAAGGATAAAAAATCTTTCCAAGACATTTTTTCAAATACTATTATAATCAACGATAAATAATGCTATTTCTTAATCTATCAGCATTTTACTTTTTTTACTTTGCAGCTGTTGGGGTATATGTAATATTTTTACCAAAGGTACTTCATGATATTGGATATGGTACTTTTGATATAGGTATAATTTTAGCTCTTCCTCCATTAATGAGATTTCTAACACCTTTTATGTTTTTAAAACATATAAAGTTAGATCAAAAGATGTTTAAAACTGCCCTTTATTTATCAATAGTTTCTTCATCGTTGTTTTATTTGACTATTGAAAACTTTTATCTATTTATGATTAATAATGCATTATTAGGAGTTTGTTTATCTTTGATTTTGCCTTATCTTGAAGTAACTGCAATTTCAAATCTTGGAAAAGAGAAATATGGAAAATCAAGACTTTATGGCTCAATTGGTTTTATGATAATATCATTAGTTTTAGCAAAGTTTTTAACTCAACCATATATTGCAATTCATTACTATTTAGTTTTAAATATCTTAACAGTTATATTTGCAATTTTATTGTTAAAGTATGACATTGAACATCAAGAAGAACAAAATAATGAACCTTTTTCTTTTTTAAAATATTGGCCTTTTTGGTTAAGTCTATTTTTCATGCAAATAAGTTTTGGAGCATTTTATAACTTCTTTACTATTTATGAAACACAACATGGAATAAGTCTTGAGATGACCTCTTATTTATGGTCATTTGGAGTAATTTGCGAAATATTAATGCTCTATTTCCAAGCCCCACTTTTAAAAAACAACCTACTTTCACTTATAAAATTTTGTGTTGCACTTACAACCTTTAGATGGATTTTATTATATTTATATCCAGATTCATTAGGTGTAACATTCTTTGCTCAATCAATTCATGCCTTTTCTTTTGGGCTTTATCACAGTTCTGTGATTATTTATTTATATACTTTATATGAAAATAAAAAACTTGCTCAACAATTTATGTATGGAGTTGCATATGGACTTGGAGGATTTGTAGGAGCATTAATTGCTGGTGCTGTTTATGGTGAGTTTTTATTTATTTTTAGTGCTTTATTTTCACTATTATCTTTAATTGCTCTTTATTTTGTAAGAACAAAAAAACTAATTTAACAAAAAGGATTTAACTTGAAATATATATTGTTGTTTTTATTTTTAATATCAACATCTTTTGCAATAAGCATAGATAAAACTTGGTATGAAAATACAAATGAAGAGTTGACAAAATTATATTCAACTCAAACTACAAAAATCAGTTCTACTAAAAATGATTTATCTCCTGAAAATAAAGAACAGGCTGAATATCAGATTTTATTATTGAAAAAATTACAATCTACATTAAAAGATGAAAATACATTTGTCTTTAAAGATATTGATGAAATAACTACAATTGACAAATATATTGACCAAGTAAAAGAGTACTTAAAAACAAATGATGAGTTTGACTCAATAAAAAATGAGTTTGATGAAAATAGTAATAAAATAAATCTTTTAGAAGAGCAAATTGATAAATTAACAAATAAAGAAGAGATTAGTTCTGTTAATTCTCAACTATTATATGCCTATTATATTTTAAAAAATAGACAAAATAAATCAACAATAGATGAATATACAAAATACCAAACTAACTTCAAAAAAATATTATTAGATAGTTTAGAAACTGCAAAGTTTGTTGTTAATCCAACTCTTCAAAACAGAATAGATAAATCTTTAGAAACTTTTAATGATTTAATAAAAGATGAAAAAAAATTATCTCTTTCTTATGATAAAGCAAAAATTACTGAAAATGAAACAAAAATAAAAACACTTGATTTGCAAATTGTACAACTAAGAAATGATAAATCAAAACTAATTAATCAAATTGTTTATCTAAAAATTGAAGAGTTATTACCCTTATTAAAAGAAAAAAAATCTAACTATTTTGAACTAAACAATAGTCTTCAATTATTTATCAAAGAACATCAAGCAAATTATGATTCTTTAAATGAGCTATTTAAATATTTATCAAGAGAGAGAATGGGTGTTACAAAAACAACATTTGCAGATACAAAACAAAGTTTCCTTGATATTATAAAATATGGATGGACAGAGATAAATAATCCAATTATTCCAATTGGTGATGGTATTTCTATTTTAGCTATTACTAAATTTGTCTTAATTTTCATTTTTGGATTTTCTGTTGCAACTTTTTATAAGAAAAAGATTACCCATGCAACTTCAAATTATTTAAGAAATACTTCAATTGCAACAAGAACAATGCTTGCAAATCTTGGATACTACTTTTTAGTTGCAATAACTTTTGTTTTTGGTTTAAAATCCGTTGGAATTGACTTATCTTCACTTACAATTTTAGTTGGGGCGTTATCAGTTGGTATTGGGTTTGGTTTACAAAATATTGTTTCAAATTTTATCTCTGGAATTATTCTAATTTTTGAAAAATCAATTCAAGTTGGACATATTATTGAAATTTCATCAGGAGTTAGAGGAAAAGTTTCTCAAATAAATATGAGAAGCAGTGTTATTACTACATTTGATAATATTGATATTATTATCCCAAACTCAACTTTAATCCAAAATAATGTGATTAATCTTACTTTCTCAGATGATATTAGAAGATTAAATGTTCCATTTGGAATTGCTTATGGTTGTGATATTGATAATGTTATAGAAATTATTTTAGAAAATTTAAGAAATAGTAGCTTAATGTATATTCGAAATAATCCTGAAAAAGCTCCAAAAGTTAGAATGACAATGATGGGAACAAGTTCAATTGATTTTGAATTACTTGTTTGGATAAGCGAAAATCCAGATGAAAATGGAGTTGGTTCTTCTAATATGTCTGATTTTTTAATTTTTGTATATAAAACTTTACAAAATAATAATATCGAAATTCCATTCCCTCAAATGGACATTCATATAAGAAAAGAGAAATAGGCTAAAGCCAATTTCTCTTTTTAAATATAATATATTGCACACTTACAATCACTATTAAAATTAATGTAAAAATATAAAAAGCATTTTGATCTTGAGCACCAGGAATTCCACCTATATTTATTCCTAGAAGTCCAGTTAAAAAAGTTAATGGTAAAAATATAACAGAAATAATTGATAATACATACATCTTTTTATTCATCTGTTCGCTAAGTTTATTTGATAACTCTTCTTGAATCAATGCAACTTTATCCCTGATTGTATCAAGCTCTTCAATATATCTCATTAGTTGGTCATTTGTCTCTCGTAATTCAATTTTTTCATATTCACTTAGCCAAGTAACTTTATCATTATAAAGTTTCGACATTGCCTCTTTTTGAGGAAATAAATATCTTCTTAAAATAATTGTCTCTCTTCTAATTGCTAATAATTCACTTCTAAATTTTGAATCACTTAAATCAATTAAATCTTCTTCTAAAGAATCTGTTCTATCTTCTAACTCATCAATTACACCTTCCATTCTTGATGTTACTCGATATGTTAATTCATTTAGAAATTCCGCAGAAGATTTAGGACCTGTTCCTTTTTTCAAACAATCAACGATTTCATCTACTGATAAAAGATTTCTTTTTTTCGTTGTGATAATTAAATTTGATGCGATAAAAAGTCTAATAGAAACCATATCTTCAGGTTTTGAATTTGGGTTTAAATTTACACCTCTTAAAGCAATTAAAAAAGAATCATTTAAAATTGTAGTTCTAGGTCTTGTCTCTTCTGTTAATAATGCATCAATAGCAACTGAATCTATTCCACTTCTATTTCGAATCCAATATTTTGCTATATCACTTGAATAATCAAAATGTACCCACAAAATTCCCTCGGTAGGAAGATTTTCAGCGTTTATATCTTCATAATTTAACTCTTTTGCTCTTCCATTTCCATCTAATAACAAAGCATGATTCAATTTATTTCCTTTAGATAATAGAATAAACTATTTCTGTTTTTGTTTTTTGTTTTTTAATCTCTTCTATTTTTAGATTTTCTATTTGCATATTCATTAACTCATCGATAGTTTTTATATTACTTCTTGCAATTAATTTTAAAATAATCCCACGATAAGCCTTAGCCCAATGACTCACAACTTTTCCATCTTTTATAAACTTCATTGTTGTATATGGTTTTTCTATTTTGTAAAACTTCTCATAAAATCCAGCTCTTAAATCTATAATATCTTCATCTTTTAAATATTCATCCAAAGCTTTTGAAAAATTATCATTATAAAACTTCTCAATTTTTAAGCCATTAAAAGTTTCACCTTGTTTTAGTTTATAATCTGGAAGTCCTGCATCCCCCGCTTTTAAAGCTCCAAAGAGATTTGAAAATATTATTACATTTTCATCAATATAATCTTGTTCATATTTAGCCAATTTTGAATACTCTAAATAATCAAAAGCAACTCCATCATATCTTTGAATAACTTTCATAGTTGCAGATTTAAATAAATCCTTTGAATATTGCTCTAAAACATCCTCTTTTTTTGTTCCAAAAAGTTTTATTAACTCTTCTTTTGGAGCATTTAAAATAAATTCATTATATTGTTTTACAATTTCCATTCTTTTTTCATATAGTTCTGGAAATATAAAACTGTTTTTATCAAATGAAGTTTCTTCTCCACCTGCTATTTTTGTCTCACTTGGTGAAAATAGTATTTTCATTTTTATCCTTAATCTATAAATTGCCCATCAACATATTGCCACTTTCCATCAACTTTTAGGAATCTGCTTTTTTCTATGAAACTAACATCTCTATTATCTTGAAATAAAGTCGCTTTAAAAGTTACAAAACTCTCAATATCTTCTATAAAATCTAAAATTTCTAATTCCTCAAATCTCGTATTTTTAGAAAAATTTATAATATCTTCATCCCAAGATTTTAAATTTTCTGTAAAATCTGGATTTTCTTTGTGTGTTGTTGAAATAATATATTTTGAATTTAAAACTGCAAAGGCAGAAAATCTTGATTTCATTAATTCAAGGGCAGTTTTTGGAAAAGATATTCCATCATGAAAAGTTTTACAACATTTTTTATATTTTTTCAAAGAGCCACAAGGACAAAGATCATTTGGAGAGAGTTTCAATACAAACCTTTTAAAATTTTAAAGGATTCTATCATAAATGAAGTAAAAATCTAAAATAGGGAAAGCCCCATTTTAGACTATAATTTTGGAACAAGTCCTGTTGTAGTTTTTTCTATTTTTTTATCAATACTATTATTTAACTCTTTTTTCTTCTCTTCTTTTACAGTTTCAACTTTTTTGCTTAAGTTCTCTTTTGTAATTCCATTTGTTTCGTTTACATTAGCAACAATACTATCGCCAAAACCTTTGATATTTTTCAAATCTTCAGGAGTTTTAATAGTATTTGTTTTTCTATACTCGATTATCTGTTCAGCTTTTTTTTCACCAACACCTTTAATACCCATCAACTCTTCTTTTGTAGCTGTTTGCAAATTAATTTGTGCAAACAAAAAAGAACAACTTAACATTAATAATACAACTAACTTTTTCATCTATTCTCCTTTAAAATAATTTAATTAATTATATATAAATTATTTTAAATATTATTTAAATAGAGAATTAATTATTAATATAATCTTTTAATTTTCGTAGCCTCATTATCTGTATTCCCAACGAGGACGTTGGGAACGAGGGAAATCATCTGAATTTTTTATATTAAGGAAAAGATGCCAGTCCCCTTTTTCCATAACTGGTGAAAATGGAGCTGTAACTGCCCTTTTCAAAAATTGTCATTTTTATTATTTTCCTTATCTTTTTTATAACTTTTATAAATAGAAATACCTTGAACAATAGCTACTATAGAACCTCCAACAATAATTAATATTCCCATCATAATATTAGATATTTCATCTGTTCCCCATTTTGTATAAGAAGGGTCTAAAATTGTTACAATACCCATAAATATAGCAATGATAGCAGTTAAAAATGTACTATTAATTTTTGATAATAAACTATTTCTCATTATTTTTCTCATTTTCCATTAATTTATTATTTCCATATCCTAACCAGCTCCATTTAGTTTCGTTCCCAAGCTCTAGCTTGGGAATGCATATTTTTAGCAAAATACTATTTCAATTTATCTTACTTTTTTATCTGTATTCTCAACTAAGACGTTGAGAACAAGGGAAACGAAAAATAATAAAACGCTTTGCCTCTTTCTCTTTTGAATTGTACAGTTTAATTAGCTATTCACATATTGGTATCCAGTTATCTTTTTCTAGTAATTCCAATATCCTATTACTTTCTTTTTTAATTACATCAATAGAAGCTTCTGAGGGATATTTTTTAGAATATGAATAATTAACTAATCCTTTACATTTCTTTCATAAATAAAAAAGTATCCAGTAACCACCAATTGAATTAAACTTAATATAAACAAAAATATATCTAATTTGGTATAAATCATATTATCAATTCCTGATTCAAAACCAAAACTATTTCTCAAAAAGAATATTAATACAACAACTAAAAATATACCGTTACATCTAAGAAAATATTTGTAGCTTATTCTTATTATATTTAATGAAACAAGGCTATATATAGGAAATAATAAAGATACAATTATAAATAAAAAATTAGTTATATGTTTATCACTTTCAGAATCTAATAGAAAATAGAAAATGAAAAATAGAAAATATTCTTTTACTTTCATTTTTACTCAACAAAAGAATTATTATTGATAGCATTAACACTTTAAATGATATTTCTATATTTGAGTTATTATCTATATAAATAAAAATAAATATTATATATATACAAACAATTCCCATTATCTTATTTTTCATTAAATTGCTCCCATACATCTTTACTTAGTTTCGTTCCCAAGCTCTAGCTTGGGAATGCATACTTTTAGCAAGATACTATTTCAATTTGTCTTACTTTTTTATCTGCATTCCCAACAGGACGTTTGGAACGAAGAAAATTGTATTAATTATCTTCTTTCTTCTTTTTATCAAAATAATATATCAATAAAACTACTACTATTGAAATTGGCAATATCCATTCAATATTTTCTATAAAATAAATCCACGGACCTACACCTGATTTCATTTTTTCTCCATTTGTAGAGATTCCAGTGTCTCTTTTTTAATTATTTCATTAGAATTATCTAATAAATTTATTTCTGATTCTGTAGCTACTGCTGGTACAGTAACAAGTTTCAAATTCAAATATTCAAACATTAGTTTTCCTTCAGGTGTCATCTTCGATGTATCTAAATTATATAATTTATCTAAACTATTACTTAGTTTCGTTCCCAAGCTCTAGCTTGGGAATGCATACTTTTAGCAAAATACTATTTCAATTAATCTTACTTTTTTATCTGCATTTCCAACGAAGACGTTGGGAACGAGGGAGAATTAGAATAAATTATATTGAAAACATGTCACATATGGTGTCACAGTTCTTTACTTCTCGAAATTTCATTTGATTATTTTTATTTAATATTGCAAGTTTAGATTTATTCTAATTACTAATATAATCTTTTAATTTTTCATGATCTAAGATTTTTATATAACCTTTTTCATTTTGTATAATCTTATCATCTTTTAGTTTTGCAAGTTTCCTTGAAAATGTTTCAGGGGTAATATTTAGAATTTGGGCGATTTTTACTTGTTTTAAATTTATTAATATTGATTCGTTATCAAACAAAAATTTTGCTATTTTTTCTATACTATTAGAACTGATGTTATAATTTATGAAACTCTCTAGGGCTTTTATCTTTTTTGTTAGTGATTTAATAAAAAACATTGAAATCTCTGGCTTTAATAAAAACTCTTTTTTAAATTTCTCATAATCTATTAATAAAACTTCCGACCTTGTTTCAAATGAACAATTTGCAGGGAATTTCATCTCTTCATAATTTACAATTTCTGCTATTAATGAGGGTGCAATTAAATTATGTATTATTACTTCATTATCTTTGTGGTCATAGGTATAAAGTTTTGCTATTCCTTTTATTAATAAATGCAAATATTTTGCTTCATCACCTTTATAAAAAAGTATTTCACCTTTATTGAAATGTTTTTTTACACTTATCTCTTTTAATCTAATCAATTCTTCTTTTTTTAGAAAACTAAAAAAATAAAAATCTTCCAATCCATCTTTTTCCATAATTATCTCTTTTTATTGATTGTTATCAAGGTCTATTTTTGTATTTTATGTAAAAATATTAAAAGTAAAGTTAAATAAGATAGAAATTACCCTATTTTTAGAAGAAAGTATATTATGACCCACAAAAAGTTTGAAGAAGAAGTAAATACCCTAAAAGATTTTTTTGAATGTTACTGTAAAGATAAACATGAATGTTCTAAAATAAAAATAACTACCCTTGAGTATCAATCAAAGATTTTTTATTTAGAATTACATTTATGTGATGAATGCCAAAATGCTATTCATTACTCTTTTTTTAAACTTCAAAATTGTTCACATGAAATAAAACCTAGATGTAGAAAATGCCCTACTCCCTGCTATGAAAAACAAGAATGGAAAAATACTGCAAAAATAATGATTTATTCAGCAGTAAAATTATCCCTTTCAAAAATGAAAAATAGAATTAGGAATGTATTTTCCTAACTATTACCAGTTAATCTCTTTCTTTCCTAAACTTTTTAATATCTCATTTGTTTTTGAAAAGTGTTTACAACCAAAAAAACCTCTATATGATGATAATGGACTTGGATGTGGAGCACTTAAAATATGATGTTTATTTTTATCTATTAATTTTGATTTTGAAATAGCGGGCGTTCCCCAAAGTAAAAAGATAATATTTTCTTTATTATCATTTATGTATTTGATTATATTGTCTGTAAATATTTCCCAACCTAGATTATGATGAGATTTTGGTTTTGACTCTTCAACAGTTAAGATGGTGTTTAACAATAAAACTCCATCCTTTGCCCAAGAAGTTAAATCTCCATCAAGACAAAGTGAATCTTTTTGTAAATCTTCTTTTATCTCTTTTAGAATATTTACCATTGAAGGTGGATTTTTTATCTCTTTAGGAGTTGAAAAAGATAAACCTTGTGCTTGACCAAAACCATGATATGGATCTTGTCCTAAAATTACGACCTTTAAATTATCTAGTGGCGTTAGAGAAAAAGCTTTAAAAATATTTTGCTTTTCTGGGAAAACTCTACTATTTTCATATCTTTTATCTATCTCTTCTTTTAACTTTACATAATATGGTTTTTGTTGTTCATTTTCTATAATATCTTTCCAAGCCATAATAAAACTCCAATTTTTTTAAATAAAAAAAGCTAAGATGAAATTCATCTTAGCTTTAAAGTATACTGTTTTTTTTAAATATTATAAAACAGGTGATTTAATAACCATCATTTTTTGATTTTGCATTTCTGCCATAGAATCAGGAATTCCACCTAATCCTAGACCAGAAGTTTTTGCTCCACCAAATGGCATCCAGTCAACTCTGAATGCTGTATGGTCATTTACCATAACTGCAGTTGCATTTAATCTTTTTACTGCTTTTAAAGCTGTGTCAAGATTTTTTGTAAATACTGCTGCTTGGAAAGAAACTTCTAATTGATTAGCTCTTTTAATTGCTTCATCAAAAGTTTTGTATGAATATACACAAACAACTGGTCCAAAAATCTCTTTTTGAGAGATAATTGCATCATCAGCTGGATTAACAATAACAGTTGGTTCAAAACAAGAATCACCGATTCTTTTTCCACCAGTTAAAATTTTTCCACCTTTAGTAACTGCTTCATTAACCCACTCTTCAACTCTATTTACTTCATTATGGTTGATTAATGGTCCAACTTCAGTTTTTGGATCTAATTGATTACCAACTACTAATTTTGAAGCTTTTTCAGCAATTTTTGAAGCAACTGTATCAACTATTGATTCATGTACAAAAATTCTTTGAACAGAAACACAAACTTGACCTGCATGGTAGAATCCACCTTTTACAAGGTCTGGAATCATTGCTTCAATATCTGCATCTGGCTCAACAATTACAGGTGCCACTCCACCATGTTCTAACGCACTTCTTGTACCAGCACTTGCTTTTGAGTTTAAGTACCAACCAACAGGTCCTGAACCAATAAATGTAAAGAATGCAGTTTTTGGACTTGTAACTAAAAGTTCTCCACCTTGTCTATCACAAACAACAGCTTGTGCCCAACCTTCTGGAAGTCCTGCTTCTTTTAATAATTCTATAAGTCTTAATGCACTCATTGGAGTTTGAGTTGCTGGTCTAATGATTACTGGACAACCAACAGCAATTGCAGGAATTACTTGGTGAATTGCTAAGTTAAATGGGTGATTAAATGCAGAAATAGCAGCAACAACACCAATTGGTTCTTTCATTGTATAAGCCATTCTATTTGCAGAACTTATTGTATGACCCATAGCAATTTCATGACCTTCTTGTAATCCAATTTGCTCAATAGCGATTTTTACACCATTGATAGCTCTTTGAATTTCAACTTTAGAATCTATATATGGTTTTCCACCTTCACTTGCACAAAGAATAGTTAACTCTTCCACTTGAGAAGACATAATCTTCATCAAGTTTTCTAAAATTTCAATTCTTTTGTATTTTGGAATCCAGTTATCAACATCTAAGAATCTCTCATAAGCAGTGTCGATAGCTTGTTGAACTTGCTCAACTGTTGTGAATGGAACAGATCCAACAACTTTTCCGTCAAATGGTGATGTTACTTCTATTGTACTCATTTTTTACCTTTCAGATATTTATATTAAACATTGTTTATTTGCTAATAAATCATTTAAAATTGAATGATTTAAAGAGTAATCAACCGCTAAGTCAATTAAATGTACACCTTTACCATTTACACAAGCTTCTAAAGTTTTTTCAAACTCTTCAACTGAAGTTGGTCTATGTCCAGTTGCACCATAAGATTCAGCATATTTAACGAAATCAGGATTTCCTAAATCTAAACCAAATGTTTCAAATCCCATACCAGTTTGTTTCCATTTAATCATTCCGTATGCATTATCATTTAAAATAATTACAGTTAAGTCTAAACCTAATCTTACTGCTGTTTCCATTTCTTGAGAGTTCATCATAAATCCACCATCACCACAAACAGCAACAACTTTTTTCTCAGGATTAATCATTTTTGCAGCCATACCAGATGGAAGTCCAGCACCCATAGTTGCTAATGCGTTATCTAATAATAATGTATTTGGTTGAGCACATCTATAGTTTCTTGCAAACCAAATTTTATAAACACCATTATCAAGTGTTACAATATCTTCTGGATTTAAAGTTTGTCTAATAGCTCTAACTGCTCTTTGAGGTAGAATTGGGAATCTATTATCACCAAAATATTTAGATAATCTTGTTCTAACTTCATCAGCAACTCTTGCATAATATTCAAACTCCCAATGAGCTTGAGGAGCAATTGCTTCTGTCATTTCTTGAATACTTCCAGCAATATCACCAACAACGTCTAATTGTGGGAAATATGTATCATCTACTTCTGATGGGAAGAAGTTAACATGAATAACTTTTGTTGCATCTGGAGTATTTTCCATAAAAAATGGTGGTTTTTCAATAACATCATGTCCAACATTGATAATTAAATCAGCTCTTTCAATTGCGCAGTGAATAAAGTCATCTTTTGATAATGCAGCAGTTGATAAACATAATGGGTGGTTTTCATCAATAACACCTTTACCCATTTGAGTAGAGAAGAATGGCATACCAGTTTTATTTACGAAATCAGTTAAAGCTGTTCCAATTCTTGTTCTATTTGCACCTGCACCAACTAATAATAATGGTCTTTTTGCATTTTGAATCATTTCAATTGCATCTGCTACGGCACCTTTACAAGCTGTTGGGTATCTAAATGGTTTTACTGGATAGATATTAAATTCAACTTCTTCAGCTGCAATATCTTCTGGTAATTCAATATGAACAGCACCTGGTCTTTCAGTAGTTGCAATTTTAAATGCTTCTCTTACCATTGATGGAATATTATTTCCATTAACAACTTGTTTTGCATATTTAGTCATTGGTTTCATCATACCAACAACATCAATAATTTGGAATCTACCTTGTTTAGATTTTTTGATTGGTTTTTGACCTGTGATCATCATCATAGGCATTCCACCTAGTTGTGCATAAGCTGCACTTGTAGCAAAGTTTGTTGCACCTGGGCCAAGAGTTGATAAACAAACTCCAACTTTTCCTGTTAATCTTCCATAAGTTGCTGCCATAAATCCAGCACCTTGCTCATGTCTTGTTAGAATCAATTTAATATTTGAAGTTCTAAGTGCGTCAAGAAAATCAAGATTTTCTTCACCTGGAATTCCAAAAATATATTCAACACCTTCGTTTTCTAATGCTTTTACAAATAATTCTGATGCATTCATCGTATATACTCCATTTGATTTAAAAAAAATTTATTGATAATCATATTTAATAACCATTGAAAATTCGTTTATATTTTATCGATTATCAAAAAATTGCAATATTGTGTATGTTTTTACACAAAAGTGATTATAGTTTATTACACCTTAATATAATAACCTTATTTTTTTCATACTTTATATCAAATTAATGATATTTTTTATACTATGTAAAAAATTCTAAAAAAGGAAAAAATATGAAAAAAATCTTTATTATTATACTTCTTGCAATAATTGCACCATTGTTTTACATAATAGTTACAAACTACAATAATATTCCAAAACTTGATGAAAATGTAAAAGAAAAATGGTCTCAAGTTCAAAACCAATACAAAAGAAGAGCAGATTTAATTCCAAATTTAGTTGAAACAGTAAAAGGTTATGCAAGTCATGAAAAAAGCACTTTTGTAGAAGTAACAGAAGCTAGAAGCAAAGTTTCACAAATGAACATAAATGCTGATACTTTGAATAATCCAGCAGCGATGGAGCAATTCTCAGCTGCACAAAATGGACTTTCTAGTGCTTTATCAAAACTTATGGTTGTTGTTGAAAAATATCCTGAATTAAAAGCTAATGAAAATTTCCAAGCCCTTCAGTCACAACTTGAGGGAACTGAAAATAGAATTACAGTTGCAAGACGTGATTTTATTGAAGCAGTTAAACTTTATAATTTAGAACTAAGAACAATGCCTGGAAAATTAGTAGCTGCAATTGCTCATCCTGAAGCTCAAATCAAAGAGACATTTACGGCAAGCCCGACAGAACAAGAAGCTCCAAAGGTAAAATTCTAATGCTTTTAAATGATAAAGATAAAGAGCTAATTTCAAAAGAGATTGAAGATCTTGAGAAATTAAGTTCTGCAGAACTTGTAGCTGTTATTGCAAAAAAGAGTTCTAATTATAAATATGCCTCTTTAATGATTACTATTTTTTGTGTTTTTTGTGTTTCTTTTGTTTTATATTTTGTAAAAGAGGTATCAACTTTAGAGTTATTGGAATATCAACTTTTAGTATTTGTAGGTATAAATCTACTTTTTGAAAAATTTGATAATTTAATTTTAAAAATTCTTCCACAAAGTTACAAATATAGAAAAGCTTCTTCGTATGCAAAAGAACAATTTAATAATTTAGGATTAAATAGAACAAAATCAAAACAAGCAATTATGTTTTTTGTAAGCCTTGATGAAAGATATGTAAAAGTTATAACTGATAATAAAATATCGCAAGAGATTCCTAATGAATTTTGGCAACAATTGGTTTTTGAATTTGCAGAAGATGTTAAAAGAGAGGATTTTTTAAATGGTTATTTAAAAGCTCTTAGAACTTCAAAAGCAATTTTAATAAAACATTTTCCAATTCAAAGCAATGATGAAAATGAATTATCAAATGAAGTAATCGAGTTACAATGAAAAAAATCATAATTTTATTACTATTTATTCTTAGTTTTTTAAATGCCGATATTACTCAATATTTTCCAAAACTTGATGGAAGAGTAGTAGACCAAGCAAATTTATTATCTCCTGATGTAAAAAAAGATATTGATGGTATATTAAAAAAACAAGAAAAAGAGACATCTAATCAAATTGTTGTTGTTATTTTAAACTCTTTAAATGGTTACACAATTGAAGAGTTCTCTTATCAACTTGGACGTTTCTGGGGAATTGGACAAAAAGACAAAAACAATGGTGTTTTACTTGTAGTTTCTATGGAAGAAAAAAAAGTGAGAATTGAGGTTGGTTATGGACTCGAAGGTGCATTAACAGATAAAATTGCCCATGAAATAATTAACTACACAATAAAACCAAACTTCAAAGCAAACCAATATGAACTAGGAATTTTAAAAGCTATAAATGAAATAAAAGCAGCAATAAAAGGTGAATATCAAGCAAAAGCTAAAAGTAATGACTTTAATGGACCAATAAATGCCTTTGTACCTTTAGGATTTTTTGCTTTAATATTTTTATCAATGATTGCAAATAGTGCATCTAGAAAAACTAAAAGTCAATTCTTTTATAAAGTTACTAAATCATCAATGACTTCATCATTTTTTGCTTTTTTTACTTTTATAATGTCCCAAACTTTCACAACTTATAACTTGTTAGCAGCACTTATTATGTTTATAATAGTATTTATATTCAATTATAAAACTACAAGAGATGTAGATTTCGATAAACTCTCTAAAATTGGCTATTCAGATAGTTCACGAAGTTCAGGTGGATTTGGAGGTTTTGGTTCATCTTCATCTTCAGGTGGTGGATTTGGTGGATTCTCTGGTGGCGGAGGAAGTTTTGGAGGAGGAGGCGCAAGTGGCGGCTGGTAAAAAAACAATTATATTTGATTTAGATGGAACATTAATAGATTCCCTTGAAGACATAGCTGTTTGTATGAATCAAGTTTTAAAAGAGTTGGATTTACCAACTCATGAAATGAATGATTACAAATATTTTGTTGGTGGAGGAATTTCTATTTTAGTGGATAATGCATTAAATGCTCTAAATACAGAAATTTCTGATGAATTAAAAGAGAAAGTAACCCAAAGATTTAAAGAGATTTATGATCAAAAACTTCATGCAAAAACAAAACCTTATGATGGAATTTATGAGTTACTTGATGAACTTGTAAAACTTGATTATAACATCGGGATTTTATCAAATAAACCCCATGAATTTACTCTGGCTTATGCAAAAAGTCTATTTTCAAAATATAATATTCCTCAAATTCATGGTCAAAAATCTGATGTTCCTAAAAAACCAGACCCAAGCGCTGCAATTATGATTGCAACTAGTTTTAATAGCCCTTGTGAAGAGACATATTTTATAGGTGATACAATGGTTGATATGCAAACAGCTGTAAATGCAAATATGATTGGGATTGGTGTTTTATGGGGATTTAGAGATGAAAAAGAATTAATAGAAAATGGTGCAAGTTTTGTTGTTAAACATCCCTTAGATATTATGGAGATAATCAAATAAAATGGGTGATATTTATAAAACAGTAAGCTGTCAATTTTATGATGAATTAGAAGCATTAGCAGTAAAAAAGATTAAATCAAAAATTCTTTACATGGATAATGAAAATGAAAAAAGTGTTGAAGATATAATTATCGACTTTAAAACAAAAAATAAAGAAGAGTTCTTAATCTTAAGTGATGGGACTCAGATTCGACTAGATAAAATCTTAAAAATTAACGAAATTAATCTTTCAAATAACAAATGTTAGATTAATTCTCTCTCTAAAAGTTGTATATGTAATAAAATCAAATAACAATATAATTATTTTGAGCAGTAACTATAGTATAATTCGCAAAAAAGGAGATTAGATATGAAAAAGATTAATTTAATTTTTGCATTATTAACAACTGCAACATTATCATTTGCTGAAAGTATAGATGGTAGTGCAGTAGTTGGAAGTATGATTGGAGCAGGAGTTGGTTCTGCTGTTGGTTCTGCTGTTGGCGGAAAAGAAGGAGCTATCATTGGTGGTGGAGCAGGTGGAGCATTAGGTGCAGCCGCTGGTTCAAGTCAAGAAAAAACAAATACTGTTAGAAAAGAAGTTATTTATAAAGATGGTTACAGAGATGGCTATAGAGATGATTATAATGAACACCACGACAATGGAAAACACAAAGGTCAGTATAAAAATAAACATAAATAATACGCTTAGAATTTTATGTTGATAGACCAAAAGTCAGTCTAAATATTCACAAAGATTTACTCGCTAAACTCAAACGACTGCAAGTAGAGGATAAATTAGTTAAATACTAGATATATTTTCTTCTACTTGCACTATTTTATTATTTCAAAAGGTTGTATATGCAATAGTTGCATATACAATTGAAGGATTAATATGTCATATGAACTAGAAAAATCAATCGGTTTTAAGGTAAACCAAACAGCAAATAAAATAAACAATAAATATACTCAATTACTTCAACCTTTTGATATTGCACCTGAACAAAGAGCTGCATTAGAAATTATCAAATACGAAGCAGATGTAAATCAAACAAAAATTGCAAATATTTTAGGAAAAGATAAAACAACAATAAGTCGAACTTTAAAAACCTTAGAAAATAAAAATCTTATTACAAAATCACCAATAGATAAAAGAACAAATTTAATTCAATTAACAAAAAAAGGTGAAGAAGTTTTAAATGATAGTTTTACAAATGTAAAAGAATTTAGAAAAAAATTAACTTCAAGATTTAGTGAAGATGAGTTTAATAATCTAATTACACTTCTTGAAAAAGTGGCTTTAATAGTGGATGAGGAATTATGAGAAAAAGTATCAATCATTTATATCTAATAATTCTTTTATCAATTTTATCTTCAGTTGCACCAATGGGAATTGATACTTATATTCCATCAATTCCTGATATTGCTTCAGCTTTTAAAGTTAGTATTGAAAAAATTGAATTATCTTTATCAATCTTTTTAATTGGATTTTCTGTAGGACAAATATTTGGAGGACCACTTTCAGATAAATATGGAAGAAAAATGAGTTCAGTTTATGGACTATTAGGATTTGCATTTTTTAGTTTTGTAATAATCTATAGCACAACAATTTATGAATTATGGATTTTTAGATTTTTTGAAGCATTTAGTGGTGGAATTGTAGTTGTAAACGCAGCTGCTGCTGTACGAGATAGATTTCATGGAAGTGAAGCTGCAAAGGTCTTTTCACTTATTGGAATGGTAAGAAGTTTTGCTCCACTTGTTGCTCCTGCTATTGGTGCTTTTATTATCCATTTTTATTCATGGAAAGCAGTTTTTCTATTTTTAACTCTTTATGCTTTAGTTGTTGCTTTTTTTATATATAAAGATTTAGAAGAGAGTTACACTTATACTAAACAAAATATTTTTGAATCTTATAAAACTGTATTGAGTAATAAAATGGCCTTAAAAGCAATGGCTACTTTAGGTTTTAGTTTTGGTGGTTTTTTTATTATTATTGCAAAAACATCATTTATCTATATTGAATATTTCAAAATACCAACAGATTATTTTCCATTTTTCTTTGGTATAAATTTTATTATTTTAATGCTAATGATAAAAGTAAATGTATCATTACTTAAAAAACATTCACCTATTGAACTTGTAAAGATGGCAATATTAATACAAATTATTGCTGGTGGATTATTTGCTTTAAACTATGAAAATATTTCACTTATTTTAACAGTCGTTTTAATAGCTGCGTATATGAGTATGATGGCTTTTATTTTTGGAAATTGTATGGCTTTAACTTTAGAACATTTCCCTAAAAATGCGGGAGTAGCCTCAGGTGTAGTTGGAGTTTTTCAATTTGGATTAGGAGCAATTATTTCATCAATTTCATTGAGTTTTCATGATGGAACTTTTTTCCCAATAGGTCTAAGTATTTGTGTTATTTCACTTATGGCTTATTTTATTATGAATAATTATAAAAATGTGTAAAAGAGTTAGCTCTTTTTTCCATTTTTATATTTAATCCTTCAATTAAGAATTCTAATCACATTTTTTTGTTATTATCTTTTCTGTTTTTTACATTAATGTTCCATTTCTTCTATTATGTCATTTTTCACATATGATTCAAAGATATAATGGATGTTCTAATCTTTATCATTAAATGGAAGGATAATCCTTAAATTGTATAGATATTTTCTATGTATAATTTTCCTGCCTTTTCCTCTATTTGCTTTTAAAAATCTCGAAAAAACCTCTTTACAACTTTCTTGGTTCAATCAATTCCAATTTGCTGGTTACTATATTGCAAAAGAAAAAGGGTTTTATGAAGATGCAGGATTAAATGTTGAAATAAAAGATTATAATTTTAATGTAAATGTCACAAAGGATGTTAGTGAGGGAAAAGTTGATTTTGGTATAGCTAGAGAAACTTTAATTCAAGAAAAGATAACAACTTTTCACAACGTAATCGCCCTATATCCCCTATTTCAAATTTCACCACTTATTTTAATTGCAAAAAAAAATTCAAATATAAATACTCTTAAAGATTTTTCAAATAAAAGAATCATGTTAAGTGGAAATGACTCTAGTCAAGCTTCACTAAAAGCGATGCTTAGTTCTAATAATATCAATGATAACTCAATAAAAATTCTAAAACATAGCCATGATTTAGCAGATTTAATAAATGATAAGACTGATATTATGAGTGCATATATTTCAAAATTTCCTTTTAATTTAGAACAAAAAAATATTCCTTTTAACATATTTGCTCCAAGAGATTATGGCTTTGATTTATATAGTGATTTTTTATTTACAAGTGCAGAACTTATTAAAAAAAATCAAGAAAAAGTAATTGCATTTAAAAAAGCCTCTTTAGAAGGCTGGGAATATGCCTTTAGTCATATTGATGAAGCCACTGAACTCATTTTGAAAAAATATAATACTCAAAATCTAACAAAAGAAGAACTCATCTTTGAAGCTAATGAATTAAAAAAGTTATCCTATTATAAAAACAATACCCTAGGAAATATTGATAAGAATAAATTAATTAGAATATATGATATTTATCGACTTATGGGATATTTTGAGGGGAAGGATAATCCTTTAGATTTTATTTTTGATGAATATAAACCAACTTTAAATGAAGAGGAAAATAAATACCTAAAAAATAAAGATACTTTAAAAATATGTGTAAGGAATAATTTTCTTCCTTATGAGAGTTTTTTAGATAATCATATTATTGGAATAACTTCCGAATATATAAAAATCATAGAAAAAAAGCTAGGAATAAATGTGACCATTGTGCCAATAAATAGTTTAGATGATGGATTTCTAAAACTAAAAACATCCCATTGTGATTTCATTTCATCTATTCAAAATAGAGATATAAAAAATAGAGATGTTCTATATACAAAATCATATTTAGAACTACCCATTGTTTTTGTAAGTTCCCAAAAAAATTCTTTTGTTACAAATTTTGAACAACTAAAAAATAAAAAAATATTTATTTCAAGTAATGAAAAATTAGCTTCCATATTAAAAACTGACTATCCTTATTCAAAAATTTATGAAACACCTACAATTGATTTTGCATTTCAACAAATATCATCAAATAATGCAGATGGCTATATAGGCAATATTGCAGAAATAATCTATCATTTACAGAAAAATTATAATAGTGAACTAAATATTACTGGAAATTTAGATTATAAAACAGATATATCATTTGCACTTAGAAAAAATGATTTAATCCTAGAAAAGATATTAAACAAAGTTATTGAAAATATTTCTAAAGATGAAAGAGAACTTATACAAAATGATTACATTACCCTAAAATATCAAAAAATCAATAATCATAAATCTCTAATTATAGTTCTATTAAGTTGCCTCTTCCTAATTAGCTTATTAACTATAATTTATGTAAGAGAAAAATTCCTAAAAAATAAAATCCAGAAATTAAATACCAATCTAGAAAAAAGAATTTTGGAAGAGAGTTTAAAAAATAGAAAAAAAGATGAAACACTATTCAAACAAGCAAAATTAGCTTCAATGGGAGAAATGATAAATAACATAGCACACCAATGGAGACAACCATTAAATAGAATTAATTTATCAATTCAAGTAATTGAAAATTTATTAAAAGAAATTCCTCATAATTTTGAGTATAAAGAATTAATTGATAGAAAGATATTTTATATTAATAAAAATATAAACTATATGTCAAATACTATTGAAGATTTTATGCATTTTTTTCATCCGGATAAAGTTAAGAACTATTTTTTATTAGATGATTTAATCAAAAAAGCTATATCTTTAATTCAGAATAAAGATAATGAAATAAAATTTGATATGGAAATAAATAAAGTAAATTCAATTTATACCTATGAAAATGAGTTTTTACAAGTAATTTTAATTTTATTACAAAATGCGATAGATTGCTTTAAAACATCTAACGTTACTCATAAATACATAGGTATTTTTGTTTATGAAGAAAAAGAAGAGATTTTTCTGACTATTAGAGATAATGCAGGTGGAATTCCAGCTGAAATTATTGATAAAATTTTTGAACCTTACTTTACAACAAAATTTAAAGGTGAAGGTTCAGGCATTGGATTATACATGGCAAAAATGATTATTGAAGAGAGTATTGGTGGAAAACTAGATGTTTATTCGAAAAATATCTATACAAATTTTAAAATAACCCTAAAAAAGGAGAATATAAATGACAAATCTTAATTTACTTTATGTTGAAGATGATGAAGAAACTATTGATAATATAGATTTTTTTCTAAAAAGACATTTTAATGAAATAATAATTGCCCAAGATGGAGAAAAAGCATTTAATTATTTTATAGAAAAAAAGCCAGATATTATAATCTTAGATATTAATATTCCAAAATTAAATGGATTAAAACTAGCAAGTAAAATTAGAGAGATTAATAAAAAAATTCCTATTATTTTTTTAACAGCCTTTAGTGATAAAGATAACTTATTACAAGCTATTAATCTTCATGCTTGTTCGTATCTTATTAAACCTTTTAGAATAGATGAATTGATAAATGCACTCAATAAATGTAAAAGAGATTTTTTCGAAGAGAACCAAAACCCATATTTAAAAGTATTAAATCAAGATTTTATTTGGGATAAGCAAAAAAAAGAGCTATCTTTTAATGGTCAAAAGATTTCATTAACAAAAAATGAAATTTCACTTATTGATTTATTTGTAGAAAATGACTTTAGATTTTTTACCCCTGAAGAGATACATGAATTTATTTTCTTAGATAATGATATAAAAGACAACTCTATCATACAACTTATTTCAAGATTAAAAAGAAAAATAATCAATTTTTCAGGTAATAATAATTTTTTTATTGAGAACATTTATAATAAAGGTTATCATCTTAAATAAGACTCTAAATTATAAAAAGATTAATATTTACTATTTAATACTTAGTATAACATAGTAAATTTACGTCAAATGTCATTTTTCACATACAAACTTTCGATAGCATTCGAACAATAAATCTTTGACTATTTTTCTATTCTTACCTCTTTTTATTTGGACAAATAGTTAATAAATAACTTTTATGTAATAATAAATATTATTACAAAACTTTTTATAAAGGACATTTGATGTTAAAAAATCTAAGTACGAAAAAGAAACTTTTCTTATTTCCCGTGTTGTTTGTATTTATCGTTGTGATTTCAGCTTTTATATATAAATATTATAGTCATATGGCCAGCACAAGAAACTATGTTGCAATTACAACTGATGAATTTATTCAAGAACTTTTAAAAGGTAGAATTTCTATTTATCAATTTTTAAGAAACCCAAGTGATGAAAATAGAAAAATTGTTATTAACAATTTTGAAGAGTTAGATCATGATGTTGCTGAATTAAAAAAGATATTAGTTACTGAAAAAAATAGAGGATTAAGTGATGAAATTTTAGCTTTTTCAAAAGAGTATATTAATGATTTTAAAAGTCTCTCAGAAAAAAGAATTGTAGATTTCAATAATGGTGTAATTATTGAATCAAATGAGATGAAAAATAAAATTTCTGATATGACTGAAATTGGTCTTAAATTAGAAGATAAAATTATTGAAATAAACAAAAGTGCTATTGTTTTAAGGGATGAAGCTTTTGATTTACTAGACAATAGTTTAACTATTCTTGCATTTATTGCTATTATATTTTTTATATTTATATCTATATTTATTTCAAATATTGTTATTAACTCATTAAATTCATTTAAACATGGACTTCTTACTTTTTTTGGTTATTTAAATAGAGAAATAAAAGATGTTTCCCTACTTGATGATAGTGCTAACGATGAGTTTGGAGAGATGTCAAAAGTTGTAAATGAAAATATATCTAAAACTAAAAAAGGCATAGAAGAAGATAGAAAATTAATAGATGAAACAATTAGTGTTTTAGGTGAATTTGAACAAGGTGATTTATGTCAAAGATTAAATATTAATGTTGCGAATCCAGCTTTAATGCAACTAAAAGATGTATTAAATAAAATGGCTGATAATCTTGAATCAAATATTGATAACGTTCTTCATATATTAGAAGAGTATTCACAATATCATTATCTAAATAAAATTTCAACAAAAGATGTAAAAGAGCATTTATTAAAACTTGCAAATGGTGTAAATACTTTGGGTGATTCAATAACTCAAATGTTAGTTGAAAATAAATCAAATGGATTAACACTTGATGAAAGTTCAAATATTTTATTAGGCAATGTTGATAAACTAAATATTAGTTCAAATGAAGCTGCAACAAGCCTTGAAGAAACAGCAGCAGCGTTAGAAGAGATTACAAGTAATATAAGACACAATACAGAAAGTATTGCAAAAATGGCAAGTTTTTCAAATAATGTTACAGCTTCAGCAACACATGGTGAAAAATTAGCAAATCAAACAAATGTTTCAATGGATGAAATTAATGCTCAAGTTACAGCTATAAATGAAGCAATTACAGTAATCGACCAAATTGCATTTCAAACAAATATTCTTTCACTAAATGCTGCCGTAGAAGCTGCAACTGCGGGAGAAGCTGGAAAAGGATTTGCTGTAGTTGCAGCAGAAGTGCGAAACTTAGCATCTCGTTCAGCAGAAGCTGCAAAAGAGATAAAAGATTTAGTTCAAAATGCTACAGTAAAAGCAAACTTAGGAAAAGAGATTGCAGGAAATATGATAGATGGTTATAAACAATTAAATGAAAATATCTCACAAACTATAAATCTAATTTCTGATATTCAAAATGCTTCAAAAGAGCAATTACTGGGAATTGAACAAATTAATGATGCAGTAACACAATTAGACCAACAAACTCAACAAAATGCAGCAGTAGCTTCACAAACTCACGATGTAGCTATTTTAACAGATGAAATAGCAAAATTAGTTGTAAGTAGTGCAGATGAAAAAGAGTTTAAGGGTAAACATGAAGTAAAAGCTAGAAGTATAGAAAACAAACAAACAAATAATATAACTTTAAATAATAAGCCTCAAAAAAAACAAACAAAAAATGTAACACCTGCAAAACATGAAGAATCAGAGTGGGAAAACTTTTAATATATTAATCAAGGATAATTTATGTTAAAAGAGATACAGACAATAGTTGAAAATAGTGGTACGTTAATTTATGTAATCGACTTATCAACTTATGAAATTCTTTATGCAAATAAAAAGTGTAAAGAGTTATTTGGAGATATTCTTAACAAAACTTGTTATAAAGTTTTACAAAGAGGACAAAATAAACCTTGTGATTTTTGTCCTTTAAATCAAAATGAAACTCCTGCTAATTCTCTTCCTTTTGGAAGTTTATACAAATGGGAAAATGAGAATACTCTTAACTACAATAATTATATGTTTGTTAGCCATATTTCCCAATGGACTGATGGTCGTAAAGTAAATATTCAATTTGGTTTTGATGTAACTCTACAAAAAGAGTTAGAAGCTAAGATTTTAAAAGAAAAAGATGAGTTTATAGAAACTTTTAAAACAATTATTGATTCAACACTAGAAGGAATTATTATTTATGATGAAAATAAAAAGTGTATTCAAGTAAATAGTGTAATTACAAATCTTTTAGGTTATACAGAACTTGAAATGATAAATAAAGATGCTTTAGATTTTATTGCTCCTAGTTCTAAGAGTTATGTTAAGAGTGTTATAAAAAATCATAACCAAGAAGCTTACGAAGCACAAATGTTACGAAAAGATGGTTCAACTTTTCCTGCAATGTTAAGGGGAAAAGATTTAAAAATATTAGATAAAGTAATTAGAATTTCTGCAGTTATGGATATTAGTGAACTTAAAATTAAAGAAAAAGAAAATCTTCGTTTAGCTCAATATGACCATCTAACAGGAATTCCTAATAGGTTAATGCTAAAAGAAATATTTCCTAATTTAAGTAAAAGAATTAAACAAAATGGTCACTACGGTGCACTTTTATTTATAGATTTAGATTATTTTAAAACAATAAATGACTTTAAAGGTCATACAATTGGTGATATGATTTTAATTGAAACAGCTAAAAGATTAAAAAATATATTAAGAGAAACAGATTTTATAGCACGATTAGGTGGAGATGAATTTATAATTCTTATTAATACAAAAAACAGCATTAAAAATATAGTTATTAATAATATAAATAGAGTTTCAAGCAAAATTTTAAAAGAGATTAGAAAGCCCTATTTAATAGCTGAACATGATTTAAGACTAACTGCTAGTATTGGGACTATTTTATTTAAAGAGAATGATAACCTAGATGAATTAATGAAATACGCTGATACTGCAATGTATAGTTCAAAAGAGAAAGGAAGAAATAGATTTAGCTATTTTGATCCTAAATTACAACAATTAATAGAAGAAAAAATTAAATTAACAAAACAATTAAGAGAGGCCATTGAAAATAAGAAATTAGTTTTATATTACCAACCACAAATCTTAACCCAAAATGGTGAAAGTAAAATTATTGGAGTTGAAGCATTAGTTAGATGGAATGATTCAAAAAAAGGAATTATTCCACCAAATTCTTTTGTTAGTATTGCTGAAGAAACAGGTTTAATTATTCCTATGGGAAGATGGATTCTAAAAGAAGCTGCTGAACAATTAAAAGAATGGGAAAATGATTTAGAAAAAAAAGAGTGGAGAATCTCTGTTAATATTAGTCATAAACAGTTTGAACGGGAAAGTTTTGTACAGATAATTGATTCGTTAATAAAAGAGTATGATATTAATCCAAATAAATTGAGATTAGAATTAACAGAAAATTTATTAATAAAAAACACTGAAGAGACTTTGGATAAAATCAAAAAACTAAATGAAATGGGAATAACTTTATCAATTGATGATTTTGGAACAGGCTATTCATCATTGGCTTATTTAAAACAATTATCTATACATGAATTAAAAATAGACCAATCTTTTATAAGAGATATTCTAAATGATTCAAATGATTTTTCTATTGTTGAAACAATTATTTCAATTGGACGTAAATTTAATTTAGATGTTATTGCAGAAGGTGTAGAAACAAAAGAACACCATGAAATGTTAATATCTATGGGATGTTCATATTTCCAAGGATATTTATTTGGTAAGCCTACTATCCCTAGTTTATTATGATAAAGATATAAAAGAATCTTTTCTTTTATATCTCTAACTCAAAAAAACTCTCTTCAACTTTTTCATATTTTGCAACAGAACAAGTGATTTTTATCGCATTATCATAATCTTTGAATTCATCAATAAATAATTTTTGTAACTTTTCAACTTCAACTGCTCTAAAAATGAAATAACCTAAAACATCAGTTCCTCTTGAACCTGTTTTTTCTATTCCAAAGCTATCAAATTTCCAGTCAATTCCCCTTGAAAAAAAGAAAACTTCTGTTAATCTTTTTTCTAATTCTTCTCTTACTTTATTATCATATGCTTTTAAATGTACGTAAAAAGCCACATTTGTATTAAATTTTGATTGTACTAATTTCTCTTGTTCTGGTGTCATTGGTTTTTCTATAAAATCTATATTGCTCATATTAAAATGCTTCCTATTTTTTCTCATATTATAGTAAACTTTTTTAAAATAAAGCTTGTATTAATAATTTAAATCTATAATTAAAACTATCTAACATAAAACAAAGGTTCTCATGAATAGTTACTTAAATTCAAATGCAATTATTTGGAAATCAGAATACAATATTAGTAATTTTAAAATTGACAAAGAACATCAAAAACTTTTCACAATAGCCAGAGAAGCGATGAATGTTTCAAAATTAAAAGATGATAAAGAAGTAAAAAATAAACTAAAAGAGATTATCACAAAACTTTTTGACTATGTAGGAACTCACTTTTCAAATGAACAAAAATATATGGAAGAGATAGATTATCCAGAATTAGGAAATCATAAAATTCTTCATAAAACTATGTTAGATATGTTAACAACTCTAATTTCCGAATTAAATAAATTAGAATTAGCAGATATTGAAAAATTACTTTTTAATTTTATTGAAGAATATTTCATAAGACATATAGTTTTAGAAGATAAAAAAATTCAATTATGGAATACTTCCCTTGAAGACTTAAAAAAGAATTTTGGTTGGAAAGAGATTTATAGTGTGGGAAATGCAGAAATTGATAGGGAACATAAAAAACTTTTTGATATTGCCCAAGATGCTTTTATAGAAGTAGAAGAAAGTCAAAGAAATGCAAAAATCAAAGAAGTTTTAACTGAACTATATACTTATATGAAAACTCATTTTAAACATGAGGAGAAGTTTATGCAAGAGATAAACTATCCTGCAATAGAAGAACACAAAGTTTTACATCACAATATTATTGAAAAAATAAACACTTTTGTAAAAAAATTACCAACTATGAATGAATCTCTTTTTGAAAAAGAGTTGGCAAAAATAATAGATATTGCTCTTGTTCATCATATTATTCAAGAAGATAGAAAAATCATTGCTTGGTCAAAATCAAATTTATAGAAATAAATAGTATAATCCCAAAATTATTTAAAAATAAAAAGGAAAATTATGAAAAAAATCATTTTAGCAACTGCATTATCAATCTCAGCACTTTTAGCATTTGATGTGGGTGGAGCATTAAAAAATGCTGGTACAAATGTGGGAACAGCTGCACTAAACGGTAATACAGATACAAAATCATTAACTAAAACAGCTGGTGAATCATTAGGTGTAACTCCTGAAGCTTTAGGAAATAAACTTGCAACTACTGTAAAATCAAACAATACTGCTGTTTCATCAATGGATAAAGCGAAAGATTTATGTACTCAAGCTTCAGCTGTACAATCTATTGCAAATCTTAGCAGTGACCTTGTAAAACAAGCTATTTCTATTTGTAGCGAAAAAGTAATGGCTAAATAATCATATTAACAACTTAAAGGATAAAAGGAACTTCTCCTTTTATCTCTCTTCTTAGCATATATTAATATTTTATTAATATAGATTGAATACAATCTATAAATTTATTATGAAGGCTTAATAGTGCTACAACAATCTAAACTCTTTATTTTTATAACAATTTCATGCATAATACTTAGTGGTTGTGAAGAAAAAATTTCAACTAATAATAAACCAAATCCAACTACTGAAGTTGGTGTTATTTCTGTTCAAGAACAAGCAATTCCTTTACAACAAGAGTTAAGTGGTAGAGTAAAAGCAAAATTAGTATCAGAAGTAAGACCACAAATTAGTGGAATTATAACTAAACAACTTTTCACTGAAGGAAGTTTTGTAAACCAAGGCGAAATCTTATATCAAATTGATTCTGCTACTTATCAAGCTACTTATTTTCAAGCTAAAGCTTCCCTTGAAAGTGCAAAAGTTGATGCAAAAAATGCAAAAATCAAGAGTCAAAGATACGAAGAATTATTAAAATTTGATGGCACTTCAAAACAAGAAGCAGACGATGCAAAAGCTGTTTATTTACAAGCAGAAGCTTTGGTAGAAGAGAAAAAAGCGAATCTTGAAAGTGCTAAAATAGACTTAGAACGAACAAATATCAAAGCCCCTATTTCTGGATATATTAGTATCTCAAATGTTACAAAAGGAGCATTAGTATCAACAAATCAAACTGAAGCACTAGCTACTATTAGAGATACAAATAGTGTTTATGTTGATGTTAGCCAATCAAATACTCAGATTTTAGCTTTACGAAAACTTTTAAGTCAAGAAAATATTCAAAAAGGAAATACAGAAGTATCTCTAACTTTAAGTGATGGAAGTCCTTATGAACACAAAGGTGAATTACAACTTCAAGAAATTGCTGTTGATGAAAGCACTGGTTCTGTAACTCTTCGAGCTTTATTTCCAAATGAAAAAGGTATTTTATTACCAGGAATGTTTGTAAAAGCAACTATTCAAGGAGCAATTGATAATAAAGCATTTTTATTGCCACAACAAGCAGTTTCAAGGGATTCAAAAGCAAATCCAATTATTACTCTTGTACAAGAAGATAATTCAGTAAAAAAACAGATAATTACTATTGAACGAGCTATTGGAAATAAATGGTTAGTTACTGCTGGTGTTAATAATAATGATAAAATTATTATTGAGGGTTTAAATAAAATCAATGAAAAAAGTAAAGTAAATCCTGTGGATGTAAGTAGTAAATATGTTGAAAACAAATAATAGAAGTGCAGGAAAAGGCCTAAAATGTTAGCTCACTTTTTTGTCAATCGCCCTATTTTTGCTTGGGTTATCTCTTTAGTAATTATGATAGCTGGAACTGTATCTTTATATACACTTCCAGTGGAACAATATCCTGATATTGCCCCACCTCAAATAAATATTTCAGCAACTTATACAGGAGCATCTGCCCAAACTGTTGAAAATAGTGTAACTCAAATAATTGAGCAACAATTAACTGGACTTGAAGGAATGATATATTTTTCTTCAAGTAGTAGTTCTTCAGGAAATTCGAAAATTAGTGTTACATTTGAGCAAGGAACAGACCCTGATATTGCCCAAGTTCAAGTTCAAAATAAAGTACAACAAATACTTTCAAGACTTCCAAATGATGTTCAAAGACAAGGAGTAAGGGTTACAAAATCACAATCTGATTTTTTATTACTTGCTTCGTTATATGATTCAACATCAAAAGCTAAAAAAGAGGATATTGCCGATTATTTAGTAAGTAATTTACAAGATAGTATTTCAAGAATTGATGGTGTGGGAGAAGTGCAAGTTTTTGGTGGACAATATGCCATGAGAATTTGGTTAGACCCAATAAAACTTGAAAACTTTAACTTAATGCCCTCAGATATAGAATCTGCAATTAATGCCCAAAACTCTCAAGCATCAGCTGGAAGACTTGGGGGTTTACCTGTTATTGATAACCAACAATTAGCTGTAACAGTAACAGCAAGGTCTAAATTTAAAACAGTAAAAGAGTTTGAAAATATTATAGTTAAAAATAATAACAATGGTTCATTTGTAAAATTAAGTGATGTTGCAAAAGTAGAAATAGGTTCACAATCTTATAGTAATATCACAAACCTAAATGGTTTTCCATCAACTGGTATTGCAATACAATTAGCTTCAGGTGCAAATGCAATTAAAACATCTAATAAAATTAAAGAATTTCTAAAAAAATATGAACCAAATCTTCCTTTAGGATATGAAATTACCTATCCAAGAGATACAACAGCTTTCATCCAAGCTTCAATTAAAGAGGTAATAAAAACACTTATAGAAGCTATCATTTTAGTTGTTCTTGTAATGTATGTTTTCTTGAAAAATTATAGAGCAACTCTAATTCCAGCGATTGCTGTTCCAGTTGTTTTACTTGGTACTTTTGGTATTTTAAATATTTTAGGATATTCAGTTAATACTTTAACAATGTTTGGGATGGTTTTATCCATTGGTCTTTTGGTTGATGATGCAATTGTTGTAGTTGAAAATGTAGAAAGAAATATGAAAGAATTAAATCTTTCGCCAAAAGAAGCAACTATTAAATCAATGAAAGAAATCACAAGTGCCTTAATTGGAGTTGCTACAGTTTTATCTGTTGTATTTTTACCAATGGCATTTTTTAGTGGTTCAACGGGAGTTATTTATAGACAATTCTCAATTACAATTATCTCTTCAATGGTTTTATCTGTTATTGTAGCATTGACTTTAACTCCTGCACTTTGTGCGACAATTTTAAAACCACATGAAGAAAAAGAGTCAAAAGGTTTTACAAATTGGTTTGGAAATCTTTTTGAAAACTTTACTTTAAGATATAAAAATGGTTTAAATAGCGTATTACAAAATCCAATTAAATGGATGTTTTTTTATAGTATTATTATCGGCACTTTGGCATACACTTTTATAAAACTACCAACAAGTTTTTTACCAAAAGAGGACCAAGGGTCTATCATGATTCAGTATACTCTTCCGGAGGGTGCAGTAACTTCAAGAACTGTTGAAGTTGCCCAAGTTATAAAAGATTATTTCCTAAAAGAAGAAGCTTCAAATGTTGAAAATATTTTCACAATTTCAGGTTTTAGTAGCAGAAGTAGTGGACAAAATGTAGGAACAGCTTATGTCTCTTTGAGAAATTGGGATTTAAGAAAGGGTGAACAAAATCGTTCAGATGTAATAGGACAAAGGGCAATGAAAGTTTTTGCAGATTCTAAATCTCCTTATTTTATAAGAGATGCCAGAGTAATTTCTATGAATCCTCCTGTTGTTCAAGGTTTAGGCTCAACTGATGGTTTTGAGTTCCAACTTCAAGCAGATGCAATTACATCAAGAACAACTCTAAATGAGATAAAAGAAAAAATTTTAGAAGATGCCTCAAAAAATGAGAAAATTAGTTCTGTTCGAGCTGATGGAACAAACAGTACTCCCCAATTAAAAATTGATTATGATGTTCAAAAAGCATTATCTTTAGGTCTTTCTATGTCAAATATTGATGATACTTTAAGTGCTGCTTGGGGTGGAGTTTATGTAAATGACTTTATAGATAGATCAAGAGTAAAAAGAGTTTATATTCAAGGAGATGCACCATTTAGGTCAAAACCTGAAGATTTATACTCGTGGAAAGTTAGAAATTCAAATGGAGATATGGTTTCATTTCAAGAGTTTTCTAACATAAAATGGGATTTTGGACCAGAAGAACTAACTCGTTACAACGGTTTTGCTTCTTATCAAATCCAAGGAGCAGCAGCTTTAGGAGTTAGTTCAGGAGTTGCAATGGATGAAATGGAAAAAGTTGCAAATAACTACTCATCAGGAACAATGCATGAATGGAGTGGAGTTTCATATCAAGAAAGATTATCTACTGGGCAATCTGGATTGTTATATACTATTTCTATTTTAATTATATTCTTATGTTTAGCAGCACTTTATGAAAGTTGGTCTGTACCATTTTCTATTTTAATGGTTGTTCCTTTAGGAGTAATTGGAGCAGTAATGGCAGTATATTTTAGAGGTTTAGACAACGATGTTTATTTCCAAGTTGCCCTTTTAACAACCATTGGTTTGGTTTCAAAAAATGCAATTTTGATTATAGAGTTTGTGGACACCGCATATAAAAATGGTAAACCATTAATTGAAGCTGCTGTTGAGGGAGCAACACTTAGATTGCGACCAATTATCATGACTTCTTTAGCTTTTATTGCAGGAATCACACCACTTGCTCTATCAACTGGAGCTGGTGCAAATAGCAGAATTTCTATTGGAACTGGAATTGTTGGAGGAACTTTAACTGCAACTATTTTAGCAATATTTTTTGTTCCTCTATTTTTCGTTTTAATTAAAAAAGTATTCCCAGCAAAAAAGGTAGGACAAAATGTTTAAAAAAACTATTTCAATAGCTCTTGCTTCAACTCTTTTTACTGGTTGTTTTTCTCTAGAGCCAAAATTAGAACCAAAAAATATCAAAGTTATTCCCCTTGAATGGAACACTTCAGTTGAAGCAAAAAACCAAGAAGATTTAACTCAAATAAAACCTTCATGGGAAGATTTTGTTCAAAATGAGACTTTAAAAAAAGTTGTTGACCTAGCCATAAAAAACAATAAAGATTTAAAAATAGCCCTTTTAAATATAGAGTCTGCAAGGGCAACATATAGAATTTCAAACTCTGATAGTTTTCCAACTCTTGAAGCAAATGCTGATATGAAAAATGCAAAAGCAATAAACTCTTCAAATGGAACTACAATTTCACATAATTATTCTGCAAATATTTCTGCATCTTATGAAATAGATTTATTTGGGAAAATCCAAAATTTAAATGAAAGTGCTCTGCAAAGTTATCTCTCAACACAATTTGCAGCAAATACAGTAAAAGTTAGTTTAATTGCTGAAACAATTAACGCTTGGCTTACATTGGCAACCCACAACGAACAACTAAAACTCTCAATTCAAACAGTTGAAAATCTACAAAAAGCTTATGAACTAACACAAAAGAAATTTAACGCAGGTGTGATTTCTCAAGCAAATGTATTAGATGCAAGTGCCTCATTAAAAGAAGCACAAATAAATGTTATTTCATATAACACAATGATAAAACAAGATAAAAATGCCCTAGAACTGCTTATTGCTCAACCTTTAAATGATGAGCTTTTACCAAAAGAGTTTAAAGAGTATGAAAATTGGCTAATGATTGTAAAAGCTGGAATTTCATCAAAAGTATTATTAACACGACCAGATATAATGGAAGCTGAACATAATCTAAAAGCAAAAAACGCAAATATAGGAGCAGCAAGAGCTGCCTTTTTCCCATCGATTTCGCTAACTGCAAATACAGGAATTGCAAGTAAATCACTCTCTTCACTTTTTGATGGAGGAGCTCAAAAGATATGGTCTTTTTCACCAAATATAACTCTTCCAATATTTAATGGTGGACAAAATAGCGCAAATCTGGATTATACCTACGCACAAAGAGATATAGCCCTAAATCAATATGAAAAAACTATCCAAACAGCATTCAAAGAAGTAAATGATGCACTAGCAACTAGAGCCACAATAAATGAGCAAATAAACAAACAAAAAGAAGCTGTAAATGCTGTATCAAAAAGTTATGACCTAACACTTGGAGCATATAAAGTAGGAACTGGTTCATATTTAAATGTTTTAATTTCACAAAGAACTCTCTATTCTGCCCGACAAAATTTAATTAATAAATATCAAGAAGATTTAACAAATCGAGTAAATTTGTATAAAGCTTTAGGTGGAAATGAAATAATTGAGTAAATCAAAAATTATCAAAAAGGAGAATTTATGTACGCAGTAATCTTTGAAGTTTATCCAACAAAAGAAGGGAAAGAGGAATATCTAAAAATCGCCTCAACTTTAAAAGATTTTTTACAAAACTGTGAAGGTTTTATTTCAATTGAAAGATTTCAAAGTTTAGTAGATGAAAACAAACTTCTAAGTCTATCTTTTTGGGAAGATGAAAAATCAATAGAGATTTGGAGAAATATGTTTGAACACAGAATTGCTCAAGATAAAGGTAATGCTGGAATTTTTAAGGATTATCGAATAAGAGTTGCCAAAGTACAAAGGGATTATTCAAAAGAGGAAAGAACTCAAGCACCGAAAGATTCAAATGAACATCGAGCTTAGATTTTTACAAAAAGCTATTGTTGATAAAAACTATATTAGTTTCACTTACGAAAATCAAAGTTATAAGAATGTTAAACCTTTTAAACTTGATGTTGACAATAAGCTTTTTAGTGATAAAGGTGTTTTTGAGTTTGGGAAAATTGGGAAGTTGGTGGTTTTGAGGGAGAGGTTTTAACTATTCCACTTTTATAATTTTATGAGCTAAGTTTATTAATAATTCATCTTCTTCAACATCGCCAAAAGCTAATAAAATCATTCCAAGACTCACATTTGAACTATTTAATAAAGCAAATAACGCTTCATTATCAAATGTTGTTTGAATTGTATCGCCATCTTTATCAAATTGACGTCCTATTTGTTCTATTCCTCCATGAATCATTCCATGTAAGAGTGATGAATTTTGTTCATAAACATGGTGAAATGTTGTATCATTTATTTTTTTATCTATATCTTTAGCAAGTTTATATGTATTTTTAAATTCAAAATCTTTGTCAGTACTAAAATTCTCTATTTCATCATCTGTAGCTACTAATGAAATCCATGTTCCCCTATATACTGCATCAAATAAAGGTCGTAACAACGCAAATGCCGAACTGTAAAGTTTGTTTTCTACAAGTAAGCTAATTGAATTATGATGTTGCATAGATAAAGATAAAAATCCTGCTACAACTTTTTTTCTCTTTCCTTCTGATTTTTTACCAGATAAAGCATTTTTAATGAGTATTTGATTCTCTTTTGATTCCTCAATTAAAATTTTATATTTCATTAGTTACTACTTCACCAAACTCTTTCCAACAAGAAAACCTGAAGCCCACGCAAATTGAAGATTAAAGCCTCCCCTATTTCCTACTATATCTAAAACTTCACCTGCGAAATATAGACCTTTGCATAATTTACTTTCATAAGTTTTATTATCTACCTCAGCGGTTCTTACTCCTCCGCCACTGGCTTCTGCGTGTCCGAAACCTTGGGTGTCTGTTATTTTTAGTTTCCATTGGTTTAATTGATAGGCTAAGGCTTTGATTTGTTTTGCGTTTATTTCACTTGCTTTTGTATCTATGTTGATTTTGCAAATATCCAATAATACTGGTGCTATTTTATTTGATACCATTCCTGTTATTATATCTACTGCCTTTTGACTTGGGATAGTTTTGAAAAGTGTTTGGATTTGGTCACCTAGGTCATTTCTATTTATTTTTGGGAAGAAGTTTATTGCTATTTTTACATCTTGGTATTGGCTTAGATTTAAAACTGCTAGTTGTGATATATCCAAAATTGCGAAACCTGAAACTCCATAACTTGTGAATAATACATCTCCAAAAATCTCTTGCTCTAAATTTCCATTTACATATAAGCTTACATTACACTCTTTTTTTACACCTTGAAGTTTCCCATTATAGGTATTATCAGTTTTAAGTCCTACAAGGGAAGGATAAGTTGGATTGAAACTGTGTCCAAATTTTGAGGCGAAGTCTAAACCACTTTCGTTTGCATTTAGTTGTGGAGCTGCACCTAAACCATTTGAGATTAGTACTTTATCATATGCTTTATATTCATTTTCTTGGGTTTTGATATTGAACTTATCTTCTACTTTTTCAATGTCTGTTATCATTGATTCTAAATATATATTCACACCTAATTCTTGTAAAGCTAACTCCAAAAGATTAGTTACTGATTTTGCTTCATTTGATAAGGGATATACTTTTCCACTTGGTTTTACATCAAGTAAAAGTCCTATACTTTTGCAGAACTTTTCAAAGGCTTTAAAATCAAACTCTTTTAGTGCAAAACTTGTAAAGTCTGGATTTTCTCCTAGATAGTTTTTTGAAGTAATTTGATTGTTTGAGATATTACATCTTCCATTTCCACTTGCAAGTATCTTTTTACCTATACCTTTGTTTGCATCAAATAAATCTATTTGTAAATTTTTGTTTAATCTTTTGGCAGTAATGGCGGCAATTATTCCCGCTGCTCCTGCTCCTATTATTGCTATTTTCAAATCTATCCCTAAAATATTTTTTTTGATTATAGCTAATAGACTCTTTTTTCTTTCACAAAATATTTTTAGATAGTTTTTATTTGAAAAAAGAAAAAGATTTCAATCTTATTTCTTCATTTCATCAATTAAAATTTTTCTATTTTTTTCAATAATTTCTAAATTTCTATGACCAGCAGGAAATGCCACATTAAATATCTCAATAGCTTTATCTATATATTCAAGTGCTTTTCCTAGGTTTTCATCTCCTCCTAAATCTTTATAAATTAAAGATAGATTATTATAACTCGTTGCTAAAGACGGATGATTCTTATCTAAAACTTTTTCATTTATCTCAACAGCTTTAATTTGATATTCAAGTGCTTTTTTTAAAGAAGAAAAGGTAAATCTATCTTTATATATAATTGCAATATTTTCATAGATTTCTATCAATACTCTTTTATCATCGATACTATCATCCATAGCTTTTTGATAAAACTCCAAAGCTTTTTCATATTCATCTGCTTGATAGTATTGATTTGCTATTTCAAAATATTTTATGCCATCATCTATAAAATCAATCTCCTCATTTTGTGCATGGGATGATGCAAAACCATGGAAATCTTTGTATATATTTTTTTTATTTATATTAAATAGCTTATTGAGTATTTTTAATATCTCTTTTTTTAAACTTTTATCTATATCAACTCTATGTAAAAATTCTTCACTATCTAGTTCAAGCTCTTTTTTACTAAATAAAAAAATACTATCTTGTTGAAGTATTCTTTCAGATAGATATGGTGGCTCCCAAAGAAGAAAATGTTTTGTTAGCTCGTTTTCTTTTGTATCTTCATTTTCATCAGATAAATAATCTTCATAAAATTTACCTATGTTATATTTTAATTGTGTACTGTTGATTCTTTTATATGATAAAACATCTTGTGTATTTTTTAGGATATATACTCTTCCATCAACATTTTCTTTTGAGCTACAAGCAAACCATAAAGCAACAGCTATATTTCTTGAAAAATCCATAAAGCAAGTGGCTGCTCCATAGTGTTGAAGTTTTGCTAATATCTCCAAATCAGTCAATTCTCCTATTTGGCTTTGATGATATTTATTCTCTTTAAACTCTTCAATTAATTGCCCATGATATAAAGATAAATTTTTTCTTACTTTAGATATCTCTTTGTATTTATTTTCAAGTCTTCTAAAAGATGATGATTTCAATTCATATTTTATTGAGCTATGTCCCCTAAAAATTGGATTTTTGAGTTCATTTACTTCTTTTAATAATCTATAAAATCCACTTATTGATTTAACTTTTTTTATCATGATTTTTACCTTGCTAAATAATTATTTTATTATACAAGAAATTAAAAACTAAATCTATTTAAGAAGGAACGTTTATTGCAATACATATCCCATAAATAAAGGATATACATGAATCCACAGAAAATAAAACGCTCAGTAGAACACTTGAGTGAGCGAAAAGTACCTATATTCTTATGGGGGCCTCCTGGTATTGGAAAATCTTCAATCATTGCTCAAATTGCAAAGGAAAAAGGAATCGCTTGTATAGATTTACGGCTATCACTTCTTGACCCTACAGATTTAAGAGGTATTCCATTTTTTGATGCTGTTAATCAAACAGCTATTTGGGCTCCAGCTTCTTTTTTACCAGATGGAAGTATTAAAGAAGGAATTCTATTTTTAGATGAGTTAAATACAGCAGCTCCAATGGTTCAAGCTTCTGCTTATCAGCTAATCCTTGATAGAAAAATTGGAGAATACACTCTTCCTGATGGTTGGTCAATAGTTGCAGCTGGAAATAGAGAAAGTGACAGAGGTGTAGTTTTTAGAATGGCAGCTCCACTTGCAAATAGATTTATTCACCTTGATATGGAAGTGAGTGTTGATGACTGGAGAGCTTGGGCCATAAACAATAATATTGATTTATCTATTATCTCATTTATCTCTTATAGACCTGATGCACTTTTTACTTTTAATACTCAAAGTGATACAAAAGCCTTTGCAACTCCACGAACTTGGGCTTATGTAAATGAAGTTTTACTTTCAAACCCTGAAGATGATTTGCTAATGGCACTAATTAGTGGAGCAATTGGTGAAGAGTTAGCTGCTTCATTTTTAGGATTTAAAGCTGTTATAAAAGAACTTCCGAATATTGATGGAATTTTAGATGGAACTGAAACAAATTTTCCAACAGATACTTCAGCATTACATATACTTTGTACTGCTTTAGCAATTAGAATTTCAGAAGATACAAGAACAAAAGAGTTAGAAAATCTTCTTAATTACTCTTTGAATCTTCCAGGAGAGTTTGCAGTTATGATTATTCAAGATTTAAGACAAAGAAATATTGAACTTGATTATCTAAAATCTTGGCCATTGTGGATGAAAAAATTCAACACGCTACTTCGTTAATTATGAATGCTGACACACTTTTAATCAAAGCCAAAAGCCAACTAACAACAAAATATCCATATTTTGGAATGTTGGCATCAAGATTAAAACACCAAGAGAGTGAAAATATAGAATCTTATGCCAGTAATGGAGTAAGATTTTTATATAACCCTGATTTTATAAACAGTTGTACCATTGAAGAACTCTCATTTATTTTGACAAACTGTGTTATGCATCACATTTTATCTCACCAACAAAGAAAACTAAAAAGAAAAGGTTACCTTTGGCAATTAGCAACTGATTATGCAATCAATAATCTACTTGCTAAAAATGGTATGAAAATACCCCATGGTGTAAATTATGATAAGAAATTCAAAAATATGTACGCCGAAGAGATTTATGATATTCTAAAAAAAGAGTTAATTGAAAGTGGAATTGATGCTTTTGATGATGAAAAAGTTCAACAACATGATGAACAAAAAAACAATAGAGACAATACTCAAAAGTTTAGAAAAGTAAAAAAAATCCAAGAAAATCTAGATGAACGAGACGAAGAACAATGGGAATATGCAAGTGCACTTGCAAAAGAAGTATCAACCAGAAAATCACTTATGCCTTTAGGTTTTGAAAGACTTGCAAAAAAAGTAGAAGCAAAAGATATTGATTGGAAGTTTGAACTTTACAATGCCATAAATAGACATATGAGAAATAACTACGCTTTTATGCCACCAAATAAAAAACATCTTTACAGAGGTTTTGCTCTTCCATCACTTACAAGTGATACTTTGAGTTTAATAGTTGCCATTGATACCTCAGGTTCTATTCAAGAGGAGATTTTAGGAGCATTTATTGAAGAGTTTAAAGCTATTATGCAAAATTTTCCAGCAGTAAATATTGAACTTCTAATAGCAGATGCAAAAGTTCATGCTCACTATAGCTTCAAAGGTGCAGAAGATATAGATTTTGTATTAAAAGGTGGAGGAGGAACTGACTATCGCCCAGTTTTTGAATACATCGATGCAAACTTCCCAATGTCTAGTATGTTATTATACTTTACAGATGGAGATGGAATTTTCCCAAGAATCCCACCATCTTATGAAGTTCTTTGGGCATTATCAAATAAAAAAGAGAGAATCCCTTTTGGTAGAGCTTTGGTGATTTTTTAACTTAATAAAACACAGCAAACCAAATAGTTGGCTCATCAAGACTTGTAAATTTTACTTTATGTTTTTGATAAGCCTCTATATTTAAACAATCACCTTTTTTTAATTCCACTTCCCTATTCTCAAATTCAAGTATTGCAAAACCTTCAAGAAGTAAAATAAATTCGCTTTTTTCTTGTTCATACCAAAAATTTTCAGGTGATTTTTGTCCATTTGAAACTATTTTTTCTATTTTTATTGTCTCATTTTTAAAAATTTCAAAAAAAATTTCCTCTTTTTTATCTACTATTATTTGCTCAAAAATATTATATTTTTCCATATTAGAACTCTTTAGAATTATGATTTATTGGTATTTTACTCAAAATTACTTAATCATTTGATATAATCTTGATAGATTTAATCAAGTTATTTAATCACCCCTTATTTAAAGGGTATTATATTAATTGTGATTAAATTACTTGACATTGATAAAAAAATGTTCTATAATTTCAACATATAAAGAAAATAACAAAAAAATAGAAAGGAAAAGAATGCAAAACGAAACGATTGCAATACACGCTGGGTATAACAAAAAAGAAGGTTTTGGAACAATGAGTGTTCCAATTTCTCAAACAACTGCTTATGCATTTAGAGATTCTGAACATGCTGCAAATTTATTTGCATTAAAAGAACTTGGACCAATCTATACAAGATTAACAAATCCAACAACTGATGTTTTAGAGCAAAGATTTGCTGCACTTGAAGGTGGAGCTGCTGCTATTTGTACATCTTCAGGACAAGCTGCATCATTTTTTGCAATTGCAAATGTGGCTGAAGCTGGTGATAATATTCTTATTTCTGACAAATTATATGGTGGGAGCGTTACATTATTAACTTACACTATGAAAAGATTTGGAATTAGCGCAAAAGTATTTAAAAGTGATGATGCTTCTGATTTAGAATCATTAATTGATGATAAAACAAAAGCTATCTATTTTGAATCATTATCAAACCCTCAAATTGCTATTCCTGATGTGGAAAAAGTAGTTGAGATTGCAAAAAAACATGGTGTTTTAACTATTTGTGATAATACAGTTGCAAGTGCTGCTTTATTTAACCCTATTAAATGGGGTGTTGATGTTGTTGTTCACTCAACTTCAAAATATACAAATGGTCAAGGAACTGCACTTGGTGGAATTATTGTTGAAAGAGATGGATTAGCTGAATTTTTCAAAGCAAATGAAAACAGATATTCACACTTTACAACTCCTGATGTATCTTATCATGGATTAGTTTATACAGATGTTCCACTTCCAAACTTTTGTTTAAGAATTAGATTATCACTATTAAGAGATATTGGGGCAACTCAAGCGCCTTTTAACTCTTGGTTATTAATTCAAACTTTAGAGACATTAAGTTTAAGAGTTGATAAACATTCAGACAATGCTTTAGAGGTTGCTAAATTCTTAGAATCACATCCAAAAGTAAAATCTGTAAATTATCCAGGATTAAAATCTAACAAATATTATGACAAAGCTCAAAAATATTTCAAAGGTGGAAAATCATCTGGACTTATCTCTTTTGATGTTGGTTCATTTGAAGAGGCAAAAAAAGTTATTGATAGTGCAAAACTATTCAGTGTAGTTGTAAATATTGGAGATAGTAAATCACTTATTGTTCATCCAGCATCTACAACTCACTCACAAATGAGTCCAGAAGAGTTGGCAAAAGCTGGTGTAAATCCTGTGACAATTAGACTTTCAATAGGTTTAGAAAATACTATTGATTTAATTGAAGATTTAACACAAGCATTAAATTAATAAAATGCCGTTAATATCAACAAAAGGTGTATACGGTCTAACAGCCATGTACGAGTTAAGTAAGCATCAAGAAGATACTCCCATGCAAATCAAGGATATATCTGCAAATGCTAATATTCCCCAAAATTACTTAGAACAACTTTTAAGTAAACTTAGACGTGCGGACCTTGTAAAAAGTATACGAGGTGCAAGGGGTGGATATGTACTTGCTAAAAGCGCTAAAGAGATTAAGATAGTTGATATTTTAATCGCTTTAGAGGATGATATTAAAATAATAGATGTTAAAACTGATAACCCAATTTTAAATATCTTTTTTGATGAGTCGAAAAATAGTATGAAAAAGATTTTTGATATAAGTCTAGATAAACTAGATGAATATCAAGAAAAATATAACGAATTTTTACATTACAACATATAAAGGAAAACAAAATGAAATATGCAAATAACATAACAGAATTAATCGGTAACACACCTTTAGTAAAATTACAAGGTGCAAGTAACACAAGTGGTGCGACAGTTTTAGGTAAATGTGAATTTATGAATCCTTCACATTCTGTAAAAGATAGAATTGGAACAAATATGATAAATGCAGCTATAAAAGCTGGATTAATTAAAGAAGGTACAACTGTAATTGAACCAACAAGTGGAAATACTGGAATTGCATTAGCTTCTGTTTGTGCAGCTTTAGGAATTAAATTAATTCTTACAATGCCTTCATCAATGAGTATTGAAAGAAGAAGATTATTAAAAGCTTTAGGAGCAGAGTTAGTATTAACTGCACCTGAAAAAGGTATGAAAGGTGCTATTGAAAAAGCTATTGAATTACAAGAGAGTACACCAAACTCTTTTATTCCTCAACAATTTTCAAATGCTGCAAATCCAGAGATTCATAGACTTACAACAGCAAAAGAAATTTTAGCAGATACTGATGGAAAAATTGATATTTTTGTAGCTGCTATTGGAACAGGTGGAACAATTACTGGAACAGGTGAAGTTTTAAAAGCTCACAATCCAAATATCCAAATTATTGCAGTTGAACCTGAAGCAAGTCCTGTATTAAGTGGTGGGAAACCAGGACCTCATAAAATTCAAGGAATTGGAGCTGGGTTTGTACCAGATGTTTTAAATACAAAAATTTATGATGAAGTAATCCAAGTATCAAATGATGATGCAATTATGACTTCAAGAAAGATTGCTCAATCAGAAGGATTACTAGTTGGTATTTCAGCTGGTTCAAATATTTACGCAGCACAATTAGTGGCAGCAAGACCAGAAAATAAAGGTAAAACTATTGTAACAATTTTATGTGATACAGGTGAGAGATACCTAAGTTCTGGTTTATATGATTATGATGAAGAGTAATAACTCTTTATCATAATTCTTTAATTAAACATAGGAAAACAAATGCACGAAAAACCATATCGGTCGGTTGTAAAAGCTATTTCATGGAGAACAGTTGGAACAATTGATACAATGATTGTCTCTTATTTTATTACTGGGAATTTAATTATGGCAGCTTCAATTGGTTCAATTGAAGTAATAACAAAAATGGCTTTATACTATTTTCATGAAAGAGCTTGGAATAAGTTATCTTTTGGAAGAGTAAAACAAGAAGCAGTTGATTATCAAATTTAGGTTATAAGATGAGTAATAAAGAGTTAATTGAAAATATAAACAAAGAGTTAGAAAACAAATCTACACCTGAAGTGATAGAATATTTTTTAACAAAATTCAAAAATGTAAAACTAAGTTCAAGCTTAGCAGCAGAAGACCAAGTTTTAACAGATATTATTTTGAAACAAGATAAGAATGCAACAATATTTACATTGGATACGGGTAGACTTCACCCTGAAACTTATGATGTTATGGATGCAACAAATCTAAAGTATGGTGTGAAAATTGATGTATTTTTCCCAGACAGCCAAAAAGTTCAAGAGTTATATCAAACTCAAGGTGTTAATGGTCAATATGAAAGTATTGATAATAGAAAAAACTGTTGTAATATTAGAAAAATCGAACCACTTAAACGTGCTTTAAAAGGTGTTGAAGTTTGGATTACAGGTCTTCGTGCCGCTCAAAGTATTACAAGAGTTGATATGCCATTGGTTGAATGGGATGAAAACTTCAAAGTAATTAAAGTAAATCCTTTAATTAATTGGACTGAAGAGAATGTATGGGATTATATAAAAACAAATAAAGTTCCATATAATAAACTTCATGACAAAGGTTTCCCAAGTATTGGATGTGCTCCTTGTACACGAGCTATCAAAGAAGGTGAAGATATAAGAGCTGGAAGATGGTGGTGGGAAAACCCAGAACATAAAGAGTGTGGTTTACACAAAAAATAAAGAAAGGAAAAAAATGCAAATAAGTCAAAATAGATTAACTCATCTAAAACAACTAGAAGCAGAATCAATGCATATTATGAGAGAAGTTGTAGCAGAGTTCTCAAATCCAGCAATGTTATATAGTGTTGGAAAAGACTCTTCTGTAATGTTACATCTTTTACAAAAAGCATTTTATCCAGCACCTCCTCCCTTACCTTTAGTTCATGTTGATACAACATGGAAGTTTAAAGAGATGATTGAGTTTAGAGATAAAAGAGCAAAAGAAGTTGGTATGGAACTTATAGTTTATACTAATCCAAAAGGTGAAGAGATGAATATCTCTCCATTTACTCATGGTTCTGCACTTCATACAGATATTATGAAAACTGAGGGATTAAAAAATATGTTAAATATCCAACAGTTTGATGCTGTATTTGGTGGTGCAAGAAGGGATGAAGAAAAATCAAGAGCAAAAGAGAGAATTTACTCTTTTAGAGATAAAAACCATAGATGGGATCCAAAAAATCAAAGACCTGAGTTATGGAATATCTATAATGGAAAACACACTAAAGGTGAATCTATTAGAGTATTCCCATTATCAAACTGGACAGAACTTGATATTTGGCAATATATCTATTTAGAAAATATTTCTATTCCTGATTTATACTTTTCAAAAGAGAGAGAAGTTGTAGAATATATGGGAACTAAAATCATGGTTGATGATGATAGAATGCCTGAAGAATTAAGAAAAACAGCTAAAAAAGAGATGGTAAGATTTAGAACTTTAGGTTGTTATCCATTAACTGGAGCAGTAAATTCAACGGCAACAACACTTCCTGAAATTATTCAAGAAATGCTTATTTGTACAACAAGTGAAAGACAAGGTAGATTAATAGATAGTGATGGTGACGCATCAATGGAGAAAAAGAAACAAGAGGGGTATTTTTAAGATGGCACATCAATCAGATTTAATAGCAGAAAATATTGAACAATATTTAAAAGAACACGAAAATAAAGAGATCTTAAGATTTATTACTTGTGGAAGCGTTGATGACGGTAAATCAACTTTAATTGGAAGATTATTATATGATTCAAAAATGATTTTTGAAGACCAACTAGCAGCTATTGAAAAAGATAGTAAAAAAGTTGGAACAACTGGTGATAAAATTGACTTAGCACTTTTAGTTGATGGATTAGCAAGTGAAAGAGAACAAGGTATTACTATTGATGTTGCTTATAGATTTTTCTCAACAGAAAAAAGAAAATTCATCATAGCTGATACTCCAGGTCACGAACAATATACAAGAAATATGGCAACTGGTGCGAGTACTGCTGATGTTGCTATTATTTTAATTGATGCAAGACAAGGAATTTTAACTCAAACTAAAAGACACTCATACATAGCAAGTCTTTTAGGAATTAAAAACCTAATCGTTGCAATTAATAAAATGGATTTAGTTGATTTTAGCCAAGAAGTATTTGAAAAAATCAAAAATGATTATAATGATATTATCGAGTATCTTCCTCATCATAATGATTTAAATATAGAGTTTATACCTATTTCAGCACTTGATGGAGATAATATTTTAACTATTTCACCAAAATGTTCTTGGTATAAAGGTCTTCCTTTAATGCCATTATTAGACAATGTTTCTATACATAAACAAGAGTCTTCATCATTTAGACTTCCTGTTCAATATGTATTACGTCCTCACTTAAATTTTAGAGGATTCTCTGGAACAATCGCAAGTGGAGAGATAAAAGTTGGTGATGAAATAACTGTACTACCATCAAGAAAAACATCTAAAGTAAAATCAATAGTATCAAATGATATTAAAGATTTAAGACCTATTGGAAAAGATGAGCAAGTTGAAACAATACAAAAAGCATTCGCTCCAATGGCTACAACAGTTACACTTGAAGATGAAATTGATATAAGTAGAGGAGATATGATAGTTAAATCTAGCGATATTCCTAAAGTATCAAATCACTTATCAGCAATGGTAGTTTGGATGGATGAAACTCCAATGAAACTTAATCAAAACTATGTGATTAAAAGAGCAACTTCAGTAATAAATGGTGCATTTAACTCAATTGAATTTAAGAAAAATATTAATACATTTGAAGAAATTGAAGCAAGTGAATTAGCACTTAATGATATTGCAAAATGTACAATATCACTTGATAGAGAAATTGCAGTTGATTCATACTATGAAAATAGATATACTGGAAGTTTTATTATCATTGATAAATACAATAATTCCACAGTTGGTGCTGGAATGATTATATCTTCAATTGAAGGTTTTGCTCATTTAGAAGAGGAGAAAAAAGTTTATTCAAAAGCAGAAATTGAATTAAATGAATTTATTAGAAGAAATTATCCTGAGTGGAATTGTAAGGCAATATAGTGTCTAATAATTTAGCATCAAATATAGAAAAAATCAAAAAAGATAAAAGTGAAATAGATGTTTTAGCTGACATCTATTTTCACGCTGTTTTTGGAGAAAAAATCTCTTTAGAAGATTTAGAAAGATTCAAATGGTATGGAATATATGCCCAAGATGAAAAACAAAACTATTTTAAACTCAAAATTCCTCTTTCAATGGGAGAATTAAACTTAACACAACTAAGAACTATTGGTCTTATTTCAAAAGAGTTTAGTAATGATAGTTTGATTTTTTCGGATGAACAAAAAATAGAACTTTTAAATCTAAAAATTTCTGATTTACCAAAAATCTTTAGACTTCTTCAAGAAGTAAATTTAAGTACTTTTTTTGAAGCAGGCCACACTGTAAGAAGAGTTCTTACTTGTCCAATTAATACAATTGATGATTCTCAAGTATTTAATGTCTCATCTCTTGCAAAAAAACTAGATGAAACATTCATAGGTAATAAGAAATTTTCTAATCTGCCAAACTCTCTTCAAATGGCTATAAGTGGCCATGAAGAAGGATGTAATGTAAAAACTACACCAGAAGTTAGTTTTAATGCAACAACAGATAACAAAGATAAAATCATCTTTATGATTAAAATCTTAGATGTAAATATAGGATATATTAGCCCTGCACAAGTTATAAATACAGCAAAAGCAATAGCTGAAATCTATAGAGATTTTGGAGATAGAGAGAATATTTCATCTAGTTCTTTTGAACATCTTGTGAAAAAATGGGGAATGGCTAGATTCTTTGATATATTAAATGCTTCAACAAATTATAAAATTCAAAGAAATATCTCTACAAAACAAAGTATAACTCCTAGAAATCCAAGAATGGGAATAAACAAAAGTAGTATAAAAGGGGAAAGTTATATTGGGTGTAAAATCACCTCATCAATAATTGAAAATAAAAATCTCGATTCCCTTTCATCTCTACTAGAAAAATATAGTGCAACAAAAATCAAAATTACCCACAAAGGTAATATCATAATATTAGATGCACCATCAAAAAGTGCAAATGATTTTGCTAAAGAGTTAGAGAAAATCAATTTTAATCCTTTTGTTTAAATAAAAAAAGCTTACACTAGCTTTTTTTATTCAAGCTAACTCTTATGATAAATAACTTAAAATTATAAACTTAATAATCAAAACTAATCAAATGAGCAAATAAAAATGAACAAAAATATTTTTAGACCTTTTTTCAATGAAAATACAGATATATTAAATTTTATTAGATACAACACTATTGGAAAAAATAAAAAAGAATATTTTGATTATACTGCCTCAGGATTAGCTTTTAGACAAATAGAAAATAGAATCCATGATGTACTTGAAACATACGCAAATACACACTCTAAAGAGGCTTCAAATGCTGATAAAACTACAAACTATTATGAAATGGCAAGAACTACACTTGCTAAAAATCTAGAACTTAGTGAAGATTTTGCAATCCTTCCTAGTGGCTGTGGAACAACAGCTGCCATAAAACATTTTCAAGAGTTAATGGGTTTATATATTCCTCCTTCTACAAAAAAAAGATATGGTTTTCAAATAGATTTAAAAACTGCTCCTTTAGTAATAGTTGGACCTTATGAACACCACTCAAATGAAGTTTCATTTAGAGAAGCTTTATGTGAAATACAAAGAATAGATTTAGATAAAGATGGATTAGTTGATTTAAACCATCTTAAAGTTGTACTTGAGAAAAACAAACATAGAGAAATAATTGCTTCATTTTGTGTTGCTTCAAATGTAACTGGAATTATAACTCCCTATGAAGAAATTTCAAAATTATTAAGAAGTTACAATGCGGTAGTTTGTTTTGATGCAGCAGCTTCAAGTCCATATATGAATATTCCATCACATTTATATGATGCAATGTTTATGTCACCTCACAAACTTCTAGGTGGCCCTGCTTCTTGTGGTTTATTAATAATTAGAAAGTCTTTAATTGATACAACAATTGCTCCTTCATTTGCAGGTGGAGGAACTGTTTTATATGTAAATAAAACTTCTCAAACTTATCAACAAAGTATTGAAGCAAGAGAAGAAGCAGGAACTCCTCCTATTTTGCAATTTATTAGAGCCTCACTAGCATATCAATTAAGAAATGAAATAGGTTTTGAATTTATTAAAAAACAAAAAGAAGAGTTAAAAGAGCTGTTTATAAATGAACTAAAAAAGATTCCAAATTGTGAAATATATGGAAATCAAGAAGCTTCAAATATAGGAATTGTATCTTTTAATATAAAAGGTTTTAGTCCATACGAATTATGTAATCGTTTATCTTCTACAAGTGGAATCCAAACAAGAGCTGGATGTTCATGTGCAGGACCTTATGGTCATGATTTATTAGGGATAAAAGAACTTGATATGAATAATCGACCAGGTTGGGTTAGAGTTTCTATTCACTTCTCACAAACAAAAGAAGAGATAATGAATTTGATAGAAAGTATTAAAAGAATTAGAAATTAATTTGTATTCCAAACTATATTTTAACAAAAAATCTGAAATAAATCTCAGATTTTTTAGATTGGATTTAAATTTTAGGAAAATTTAAAAAATTAAAATTTGTAGTTGATTCCGGCAAACATTGAAGTTGAGTCTTCAAGTTCTATATTAAAATACGAACCATCTGCTTCTCTATCAACATTGTATTTTGTGTAGGCAAGTCCTGCTTCAAATTCTATATTTTTTGTTATTTCATAAATGGCACCAAACTGTGCACCATAAGCTAATCCTGAAAATGAAATCTTGTATAATGCATTTTCTTGAATATCAACTTTTGTATTACCAAGATGTAATCCAGTATATAATCTAAATTGTTCATTAATAGGAATTAAATAATCATAGTTCCCTAAAATATTATTTTGTTCAATCTTATAATCATAATTATTATCTGAAAATTTACTATAAGATAAATATATTCTATGAGTTTTATCTATAATAATTCCTCCACTAAGTTTTAAACTTGTATCCTTGATATCAATTTTATTATCAATACCAACATCTGTTGCTCTAAAATTAGAATTTGCTCTCTCAGCCCCTGCTCCTAAAAAATATTGTAAGTCCATTGCCATCATTGATGTACTTGCAGCAACTAAACTTGCCATTACTAATGTTTTTTTCATTAATTAATCCTTTTATCTTGGAATAATATTTTATATTATTCATAAATAATATATTAGATTATTTTAATGAAATAATCTAGAATTTTGTCTTAATTTATATAATATTTTAAACATATGTATCATTAATATACATATTTAGCTAATTAAATACTTTTAAAAATTATTATATGAGAGTTTAAAAGATAGTAATTTGAGCTTTTGTGGTTTAATTCAATGACTACACAAAATCTACATATTTCGTTTAATTTTCATTAACCCAAAAAGCTTACAATCCCACATGAATTTCATATTATTTTTTTTAATTTTTATTATAGTTTTTGCTTTTCAAACTTTTATAATAAAAAAACGTCTTATAAATAAACTCGATTTTACTTATAAGACGAAAAAGTATCTTAGCCTAATTTTGTATATCACTTTTTTGGGTGTAATTTTATACCCAATGGCAAGATACTATCCTTTCGTGCCTAACTGGCTCTATTTTGTCCTTTCCTTACCAATTGGGGTGATTTTTTTAACATTTATTATTACTTTATTACATGAAATCATCTCTTTTGGAATTAACAAAACACCATTCAAAAAAAATAGAAGAGAATTCTTCAAAAAAGGCTTGGATATTGGTGCAATTTCTCTTGTAATTGCTACAAATGCAAAAGCTATGGACAATGCTAAAAATGTAGAGATTGAAGTAGTAGATGTAAAAATAAAAGATTTAAAATCACCCTACACTATTGTTCAAATAAGTGATATTCACATTGGTGGATTAATTGATAAAGATTTTATAAACTCTCTTGTAAAAAAAATAAATATTTTAAATGCTGATATTGTTGTAATAACTGGTGACTTAGTTGATACAAAATTAGAGTTTGCAACTGCTGCTCTTAATGAACTTAAAAATATACAATCAAAATATGGAACATATTTTATAGTTGGAAATCATGAATATTTTCATGGTGTTAAACCAATTATTGATTATGTAAATTCTTTAGGAATTAAAACCTTAGAAAATGAGAATGTTTATATTGGACCAAAAGATGAAGGTTTTAATCTTTGTGGAGTTTATGATAGATTTGGTTTTAAATACAATGATTTTATACCTGATATTGATAAAGCAATGGAAAATTTAGAAAACTCTCCAACCATTCTTTTAGCACATCAACCAAAATTTATAAATGATATAGAAGATACAAAAGGAATTGATTTAATACTTAGTGGGCACACCCATGGAGGACAAATTTTTCCATTTAATTTTTTAATAAAACTTGAACAACCTTATGTAAAAGGTCTTCACACATTTAATGACTTTACTCAAGTATATGTAAATAAAGGGACCGGATTTTGGGGTCCACCTATGAGACTTGGTGCTAGTAGTGAGATAACTGTTTTAAAGTTATACTCTTAAACTTGTAACTAGCACTCTTTTTATCTCTTACAAATTATTACATACAACAAGGACTCATTCCTGTTTTAAAAAACATTGCAGTTACTGTATCCATTGTTTGAATATGATTTATTAGCCAAGATACAAGATTGTTTTGGAAATAGTTTTTTAATTCTAAAACATTTTTTGTTTCTTGAAAATTATTGAAAAGTTGTTTTATCTCTGACAAATTCATATCATGTTCATTTTTATGAAATCCATAAGCAAAAAATCCTTTTTCTCTCATTTGTATCTCTTCTGTTTCAAAATGATTTTCAGTATGGCTTACCCACTCTTTATATTTATTTTCTAAATCTTTTAAATTTAATTCATTTTGCTCTTTTTCATATTCTAAAATATTTTTATAGAGTTCATTTATTATTTCTACATCTTCAAAATGTGTATCATTCATAAAATCCATTGCTACAAGTGGTAAATCATTCTTATTTATTAACATATTAACTCCTATTTTTCGTAATCTTATAATAATTCCAAGTTCTTTTAATTGATTGCTATCAATATATTAAACTTTATTCACTATTGTGGAGTTTTAATTGTATTACTAATATACAGCTATTTAATAAATTTACTTATTTTATTCATGTATAATAATTTCAATTAAAATTTAAAAGGATTGAAAATGTCTTTAAAAGTAGTTATTTCCCACAAAACTCACTATAAATATGATAGACCTATATCTTTATCTCCACACATCATAAGATTAAGACCAGCTCCACACAGTAGAACTCCAATTGAAGCATATTCATTAAAAATAAAACCTGATGGACATTTTTTAAACTGGCAACAAGACCCATTTGGAAACTATCAAGCAAGAATTGTATTTCCTGAAAAAACAAAAGAGTTTTTTGTAGATGTTGAGATTATTGCGGATATGATTACAATTAATCCTTTTGACTTTTTCGTTGAAGAGTCTGCAACAAATTATCCATTTGAATATAAAAAAGATTTAAAACATGAATTAAAACCATATTTAAAAATAGAAGAAGATGGTAAATTATTAAAAGAGTTTATTGAAAAGATTGATAAAAAAGAGAAACCAATTATTGACTTTTTAGTTGAAGTTAACCAATTAATAAACTCTTATATAAACTATACAGTAAGACTAGAACCAGGTGTTCAAACATGTAAAACAACTCTAAAAGAGAGACTTGGTTCATGTAGAGATTTTGCTTGGCTTTTTGTACAAGTATTAAGACATTTAGGACTTGCTGCTAGATTTGTATCTGGATATTTAGTTCAATTAACAGCTGATGTAAAATCACTTGATGGACCAAGTGGTCCTGAAGCTGACTTTACAGATTTACATGCTTGGACAGAAGTTTATATTCCAGGTGCTGGTTGGGTTGGACTTGATAGTACAAGTGGACTGTTTGCAGGTGAAGGACATATTCCACTTGCTTGTACACCACACTATAACTCAGCTCACGCTATTGAGGGATTTAGTGATAAATGTGAAACTGAGTTTGAATTTGAAAATAAAGTTACTAGAATTTTTGAATCTCCAAGGGTTACAAAACCTTATAGGGAAGAGCAATGGGAAGCTATTTATAACTTAGGTTTCAAAGTTGATGAAGACTTAGAGAAAAATGATGTTCGTCTAACAATGGGAGGTGAACCTACTTTTGTATCTATTGATGATATGGAATCAGCTCAATGGAACAGTGAAGCAGATGGACCACACAAAAGAGAATTAGCAACAAAACTAGCTAGAAGACTTTTAGAAACAACTACAACTGGAGGACTTTTACACCATGCCCAAGGGAAATGGTATCCAGGTGAGCCACTTCCAAGATGGCAAACAACTATTTATTGGAGAAAAGATAAAAAACCTGTGTGGGAAAATCCAGCACTTTTAGCAAATAAAAATGATGTATTTCCTTACACAACTGCTGATGCAAAAAACTTTTTATCAACACTTGCTTTAGTTTTAGGTGTTAGTGATGAAAATATTAGTCCAGCATTTGAAGACCCAATTTATTATATTATGAAAGAAGCTGAACTTCCTCTTGATATTGACCCTTTAAAATATGATTTAAAAGACCCTTTAGAGAGAAAAACAATAGCTGAAAAATTAACTCAAGGTTTAAACTCTGAAGTTGGATATGTTTTACCTTTGAATTTTGGAGTTACAAAATGGATAAGTTCAAAATGGGAATTTAGAAGAAATCATCTTTTCCTAAGTGCAGGAAATTCACCATTGGGACTTAGACTTCCTCTTGAATCTTTGATTGTAAAACCGCCAGTTGAAATAGAAAAAAGTTTTGAAACAGACCTTTTCGCATTTGCTCCACAACTTGGGGATTACATCAAAGATGTGAAAAAAAGAGCTAAAAAAATCAGCAAAAAGACAACTACAAAATTTAACTCAAATACTTTTGTCAGAACTGCAATCACTTCTGAAATTAGAGATAATAAACTTTGTATTTTCCTTCCTCCAATTGAAAATGCAGAAGTGTTTTTAGATTTAATTGCTTCAATTGAACAAACAGCAACTATGTTAAATTTAGCAGTAATTATTGAGGGTTATGAACCACCACATGATTTAAGAACAGATAGAATCAAAGTAACTCCAGACCCAGGTGTTATTGAAGTTAATATCCAACCTGCATCTTCATGGAAAGAGTTAAGTGATAATCTACTTGCACTTTATGAAGATGCTAGACTTTGCCGACTTGGAACTGAAAAGTTTATGATTGATGGAAGACACACAGGAACTGGTGGTGGTAACCATGTAACTATTGGAGCTATGAAGCCTAGTGATTCTCCACTATTGAGAAATCCTCAATTACTTAGAAGTTTAATCACTTTTTGGCAGCATCATCCAGGATTATCTTACCTTTTCTCAGGTGCATTCATAGGGCCTACTTCTCAAGCTCCAAGGGTTGATGAAGGAAGACCTGAAAACCTTTATGAACTAGAAATTGCCTTTTCACAAATTCCTGAACATGGAGATGTTCCATTTTGGTTAACTGATAGACTGTTTAGACATATGCTAACAGATATTACTGGAAATACTCACAGAAGTGAATTTTGTATAGACAAATTATATTCACCTGATAGTAGCACAGGAAGACTTGGTATTTTAGAACTTAGAGCTTTTGATATGCCACCTCACTCTCAAATGGCACTTTTGCAAATGTTATTAGTTAGAGCATTAGTATCTTGTTTTTGGCAAAAACCATATAAACATGATTTAGTTAGATGGGGAACAAGATTACATGATAAATTCTTACTTGAACATTATGTAAAAGAGGATTTAAGAAGTGTTGTTCAATACTTAAATGATGAGGGGTATGAGTTTAAATTAGATTGGTTTGACCCATTCTTTGAATTTAGATTCCCATTATATGGAATGACAATGATTGAGGGAATGCCAGTTGAAATTAGATCAGCAATTGAGCCTTGGCATGTTTTAGGAGAAGAATCAAGTTCTCAAGGAACTGCACGATATGTTGACTCATCAGTTGAGAGATTACAAATAAAAATTGAGAATTTCAATGAAGAAAGATATATAGTAACTTGTAACGGTGTTCAAGTTCCCCTATCAAAAACAGATGTTGAAGGTATATTTGTAAGTGGTGTTAGATATAAAGCTTGGCAACCTTGGTCAGCCCTTCATCCAACCATTAAAGTTGATACACCTTTAACTTTTGATATAATAGATAAATGGAATACTAGATCTATTGGTGGGTTTAATTATTTTGTTGCGCATCCAGGTGGAAGAAGTTATGATACTTTCCCTGTAAATTCTTATGAAGCAGAGTCAAGAAGAATAAATAGATATTGGGACTTTAATCACTCTCAAGGTGAAGTTGAAGCTTATGAACCATCTATTTCAGGAGAAGCGAATAGTGTATTTGCAGTGGAAGCAACAAGAACATTAACAAATACAAAAGGAAGTAAAAAACTTCTTTTCAAAGAGATGCCAAAAAACAAAGAGTACCCACATACATTAGATTTAAGACAAAGGTGGATTAAAAAGTAGATGTCAATTTTTGATAGTTGTAAGTTAGAATCATCATTTGATGAGATGTTTGATAGCTCTTGTACACCAAGAGCACATTGGGCTGATATTATTGACGGAATTGAAAAAGCCGGTATTAAACAGCTTGAACAAAAACAACTAGAAATTGATTGGAGACTTGAAGATAATGGGGTTACTTATAATATTTATAATGACCCTGAAGGTAATAATAGAAGATGGAATTTAGACCCAATTCCTTTAGTTCTTACAGATACAGAATGGGAAGAGATTTCAAAAGGATTAAAACAAAGAGCTAAACTTTTAAATCTAATTTTTAAAGATTTATATACTGAGCAAAGATTAATAAAAGAAGGAATTGTTCCTGCTGAAATCATCTTTGCCCATAAAAGTTTTATTCCTGAAGTTTTTAACTTTGAAAATGATGATTACTATTCTATGCGATTTTATGCAGCAGATATAAGTAGAGGTCCTGATGGAAAATTTTGGGTTATAAATGATAGAACTCAATCACCATCAGGTCTTGGATATGCTATAGAAAATCGACTTACAATGAACTCTATTTCAGATGATTTATATCCAAATGTAGAGATTTTGAAAATGGCAAAATTTATTGAGGGTTTTAAAAATATGTTAAAATCTCTCTCTTCATCAAATCATGACAATCCACTAATTGCACTTTTAACGCCAGGTCCTTTAAATGAAACCTATTTTGAACACTCATATATTAGTTCTTTTTTAGATTTAACTCTTGTTCAAGGGGAAGATTTACTTGTAAAAAACAACCAACTATGGCTAAAAAGTTTAAATGGATTAAGAAAAGTTGATACTTTAATTAGAAGAGTTGATTCACAATATTGTGACCCATTGGAACTGAGAAATGATTCTCAACTAGGTGTTGCTGGACTTGTAAATGTAATTAGAAAAGATAATTTATCAATGATAAATCCAATTGGAATTGGTATTTTAGAAAACATTGGCCTAAATCCATTTATGAAAAATATTGCAAAATTCTTATTAAATGAAGAGTTAATATTACCACAAATTGCTACTTGGTGGTGTGGACAAAAAAATGAGTTAGATTTTGTACTTAAAAATATTAAAAATCTTATCATTAAAAAAATTGATAGAACAGATAATATTGAAGTTCATTTCGCCCATAAATTAGATGATACCGAATTAAATAAACTAATAGAAAAAATACAAAACAATCCTCACTATTATGTTGGTCAAGAAGTTATTGATTTTTCAACTAGCCCATCTTTTACTAAAGGAAAGATTGAACCAAGAAATACTGTAATTAGAGCTTTTTCTTATTTAGAAGGAAACAAATATAATGTAATGCCTGGAGGATTAATAAGAGTATCTCCATCAAAAGATTCACTTGTTGTTTCAAATCAAAAAGGTGGAACAAGTAAAGATTTATGGATTCTTGGGAAAAATGAAGATTTCAAGGGAAATAATATCTTTAAAAATAGAGCATTTATAGATTCAAGATTAGAAAATATTTCAACAAAAAGAGCTGAAAATCTCTTTTGGTTAGGAAGATATTTAACAAGAGCAATAACAACAGCTAGAATGGTAAGATTTAATTTAAAAAATATGCTAAATCTAAATAGATATGATGATAATGCTAATTCAAAAAAAACAAATACTATTTTAAACAATGCTTTAACTCACTTAACAATGACTTATCCTGGTTTTTTAAATGAAGAGTTAGCTTCACCTCTAAAAGAAATTGTTTCACTTATTAGAGATAAAAATAGAATAGGAACATTAAGTTTTACTCTATCGATGCTTTCAAATCTTAACGCAAGTGTAAAAAATCTTCTTACAATGGAAGCATGGCGAATCTATGAGCGAATGCAAAAAGAGTGGAATAATTACAACAAAAGAGATGTTTTCACATACAAAGATCATATAAATGAACTTGATAGACTATTAATTTATTTAATGGCTTATAGAGAATTGATTGATGAAAGTATGTTTAAAGAGCAAGGATTAATTTTATATGATATTGGTTCTAAAATAGAGATTTCACAACTTTTAATTGCAAAATTAAGATCTCTTCTTACTTTAAAACTTGATAAATTAATTGAGTATGATGTTTTAGATTCTATGTTAAACTCTTATGAAAGTTATAACTCTTATAGAGCTTATTATAAATCTTCATTGGACTTAGAAAATGTATTAGATTTTTTAATGTTTAATACAAAATACCCAAAATCACTAATTTACATAATAACCCAATTACTAAATGATTTAAAAGAATTACCAAGAAATATCAACAATTCACATCTTAGTAATTTTGAAGAGCCTGTATTTAAAGTCTTTTCGATGATTACATTATCAAATACCCAAAAACTTTTAGAAAGTAATGAGGAAGAGTATGTTTATACACATTTAGATGAGTTTTTATCAACTATTTCTAATTTATTAACAGAAACTTCTGAAGAATTAACTAAAACATATTTTTCACACTATAATGAGTAAACATGATTTATAAAATATACCACGAAACAAAGTTTAGTTATGCTGGTCTTGTAACATTTAGCCATAATATCGCAAGACTAAAACCTAAAGATTCTAATACTCAAAAACTATTAGAATATTCACTTAAAATTGAGCCAACACCCTATGAAACTTCTGAATTTATTGACTATTTTGAAAATACAAATAATTTTATGCTTATCAGAGAATCCCATAAAAGTTTAAAAGTAATTGCAACTTCAAAGGTGGAAAGATTTGAAAGTGAGATAAAAAAAGAGATTGATTCTTTAAAAAATATAAAAATAACTGTAAGAGATTTAAAACAAAGACTTAGTTCTTTTAATCCAAATGATGTTTTAGCAAAATATTTTTTATTTGAAACAGAGTCTATTCCCATGCCTTCAAAGGAGATAAAAGATTATGTTTTAAAATCTTTTGATGAAAATAGAAATATCATTGAAGCTACAAGTGATTTTATGGCAAGAATATTTAATGATTTTAAATTCGTATCTGGATTCAGTGATATTACAACTCCCATTGAAATAATTTTTAAAGAAAAGAAAGGAGTTTGTCAAGATTTTGCCCAGTTTGCAATCTCAGCTCTTAGAAGTATTGGAATTCCTACTCGTTATATAAGTGGTTATATTCAAACTATTCCAGCAGTTGGAAGTGAAAAACTCTTTGGTGTTGATGCTTCTCATGCTTGGTTTTCTATCTATGTTCCTGATTTTGGTTGGGTAGATTTTGATCCAACGAATAATAAAATCCCAAATGAAGAGTATATAGTTTTAGGTTATGGAAGAGATTATTTAGATATTTCACCATTAAAAGGTGTTGTTCAAAGTAGTGGGAATAGCCTGCTTAGTGTTAAAGTGGATGTTAGAGTTTTAGATTAAAAAATAAAGATTAGAAGAGTTTAAAAACTCTCCCACTCTTCATCATCTTTTGTAGGTTTTGAAGAAACAACAGGTTTTGGTTCATGTTTTACAACCTTTGCTGCAACTTTATTTTGAACAGGTATTGAATGAGTTTTATTTTTAGCTTTTTCTACACTTTTTGCTTTAACATCATTTTTCCCTTTAAACTCTTTTTCATCTGCATTTGAAACAACTAATTTTGCTATTTGGTCTGTTAATACAGCTACATCATGTGTTTGACTTGCTACAGCTGCATTTTGTTGTGTTTGTTGGTCAAGTTGATTTACTGCATCATTTATTTGTTCAATTCCAAGTAATTGCTCTTTTGAAGCATTTTGAATATCTGAAATTAGATTTATTGTATGAGTAATATTTTGATTTAATTGTTTATATCCCTCAATCATATTTCCAGCTATTAGTTTCCCATCATTTGCTTTTTTAGTTGCATTTTCAACTATAGTTTTTATCTCTTTTGCGGCTTCTGCTGAACGAGATGCTAAGTTTCGAACTTCTGCTGCAACTACTGCGAATCCTTTTCCAGCTTCTCCTGCAGTTGCTGCTTCAACGGCTGCATTTAAAGAAAGAATATTTGTTTGGAATGCTATTTGGTCAATTACTGAAATTGCATCATTAATAGCATTTACTTGAGTATTAATCTCATCCATAGAAACTGTAGTTTGATTTGCTAGTTTTTCACCTTGAGATGCTGAAGCAGTTACTTCATTTGAAAGCATTGCCATTTTTGTAATATTTTCTGTATTGTTTCTAATATTACTTGTAATCTCTTCGATTGCAGCTGCTGTTTCTTCTAAAGATGCTGCTGCTTCATTTGAACTTTGATTTAATTTATCTACATTTACAAGTAAAATATTTGAACTCTCATCAAGTGTTAATCCATTTGTTTTATTTTCAACTAACATTTGAGTAATTGAGTTTTGTAAAGTATTAATACCAACTACAAGTCTTTCAAATACTCCACCATGTTCATCATTTGGATGCATAGTTAATGTTTCTATATAATTAAGTTTCGCATATTTTTCTAATAATTCATCAACTTCTGCAAATCTATTTCTTGTACTCTCTATCATTTTATTTACATTATTTTTGAACTCTTCTAAAGAAGCATTTGCAGTTGATTTTTCTATAAATTGTCCATACCAACCATTATTTACCCTAGTCATTACTACTTTTGCTTCTTCTATTAAAGCAACATCTTGATTTAATGTTTTTTCAATTTGTTTGATATTCTCATTTACAAAAATAGCCATTTCACCAAACTCATCTTTTGTTTTATCTTCTAATAATATAACAGAAGTTGTTTTTCTATTTAAATAATCAAAGAAAGATATAAGTCCCTCTTTAAAATCACTTAATGATTTAACAACTATACTTGATATGAATAACGAGAATAAAATAAAAATTATAATTGCAATAATAGCTAGTGCCACTAAAGTTGTATTCAACGAAGAGTGTGCTTCTTCTTTTAACTGTGTTGCACTTTGATTTATTTCATTTATTTTAGATTCTAAAGTTGCTCCTGTTTGTACCATTCTTGTAATTGAAGCTTTCATATCAGCAGGTTCTTCCCCACCACTTTTGTTATTTGATATCTTCATAGTTGCAACAGCTTTAAAATCATTTACATAATTTTGTGATGATGATAAAATTTCATCACATAAATCTTTATTCTTTTGTAAAGATACTTTTGATTTTAATTCTAAAACTTCTTTATCCAATTTAGCAAAATTATCAACTACCTTTTTTGCATTTTCTTCATTTGAAGTTCTTAAAAACTGATAAACAGAAATTCTTCCCTTTAGAAGTTCTTGAATAAACTCTTCAGTTCTTATTGCTATCTGATTTCTTGAATTTTCAACACCACTAAAGTGTGTATAAACAACTCCTGACGCAATCACAATTATTACAAACATAAATGGAAACAACAGTAGTTTCATTTTCGTATTGATGTTTTTTATCATTATTTTCCCTAATAATTTAATATTCTTAATTATATCATAGTTTAAATATAAGAATTATTTATTGTAATAATTGATAAATAAAAAATAATTTAATGTAACTGATAGTAAAGCAAAGAAAAATGGAGTTATTTACATACATAAGAGAATAATAATTTAATAGTGGTTAAATGAGTTAAATAAAAGAGTTTTTTTATTATTAATTTACATATTATTTTGAATGTTAAGCACTTTTTATTATGCAAAGATTAACTAGATTTATCTAGCCAATCTTTGCAATTCTAAAAGCAACAGCATGTTCGTAAATTAATGAATTACTATAAAAACAAGTTATCATTCCATTACATGGAGCTAAAAATTGATGTATTACATCTCCTTCTAAAGAGTGAACAATTTCTCCAATAACTTGATCTTTTGAAACATAATTACCTGCAAGTTCTTTTGAAATAAAAATACCACTTCTTGGAGATTTAACAACATCTATAGAATTTCTATCAATTACTGTTGATTCATATCCATTAAAAATATGGTAATTTATAATTTTTGTTTTATCCATAAATCTAATCATTGCTTGATTTATTTGACTTGCAATTTTTTTATCAACTTGATTATCACTTGGGCACATAATAGAAAATGCTTTTGTCCCCCAAAGTTGCCAATTATATTGTAAAGTTACTGTATCAATTGATTTCATTGTTCTGTGATGAATCATTTTGAAACCAAATTTCTTTGCACTAACTAAATCTTCATAACCACTTTTGTAAAGTTTTATATAAGGTAGACAAGTTGCAGGGTCTGGTCTTCTTTCAAGAATAATTCCAAAATCATAACCACTAATTGCATCAAAAACTTTTTTAGCTATTCTTTGTGTGGTTTCACCTAACTCATAACCTGGAAACATCATATTTATATCTGTATTATCTAAAGGCCAAAATCTTTTTCCAATATTTAAAGCATAATGATTAATTGAAGGGATAATTAAAACATCCCCTTTTATCTTAGCTTTATCAATTTTATTTTTAAAAAAATTAACCATAGTAGAAGCACAATATAAAGGTAAGATAGACTCTCCCTCCATTGCACCAACAATGGCTACTTTAGGGGCTTTTTTATTTGTTCCTTTAAATAAATAACCTTCAATAACTAATGGAGCTCGACTTAATGACTCAATTCTTAAAACTTCAATTTTTTCCACTGTTATCTCCAAAAATTCTAGCTAATAATGAACCTTCATAAACAACTGGATACTCTCTTAATGTAAATAATATTCCATCAGCAGGAGCTGTCAATGTGGCATGTATTGTACCAGTTAAAGGATCAACAATATCTCCAATTTTGTCATCTTTTTTTATAATAGAACAATGATCAAGGGCAGGAACAAATAATCCACTTTTGGGAGCATTTAAATAAAAAACTTCTCCAATTTCTGAGTTAAAAGCTTCTCTTGTAACAAAATCATCTTTCCCCTCAATAATTCCCTCTTTTTGCATAAGATTTAGAATTCCTATTAACAATTGATGTCCATAAGCTTTCGTAAGTCTCATTCCAACACCCATTTCTACAACAAGTGTTTTAGTTCCCATTGAATTCATTGTATGTGAAAAAGTAGATTCCAATACAGTTACTGCATCATGAATCCAAATAAAATCACAATTTAGCTCTTTTGCAAGGGGTAAAGTAGACTTTGAATACTCTTTGTTTATTCTTATTTGTGGGATTTCTCTTAAAAAAATATTACTTGAATGAATATCAATTGCAATATCACTCCCTTTCACATCATTTGCTAGAGCAAAAACAACTTGTCCTGGCAAAAATTCATTTGCACTTCCAGGAAAAGTTCTATTTAAATCTACATCATATAAAGGGAAACCTCTTGTAATTGTATCAACACCCAAAGAGTTAACAGCAGGATAAATATCAACTATCCCTTTTATTTTTTCACTGTTATTATTTAGCCAATCAGCTAATAGATAAATAACCAATTGCCCTTCTAATTCATCTCCATGAATTCCACTTACAATTGAAATTCTCTTAATTTTATTAGTTGTTTTTTCTTTTGGTTCAAATCTTGTTCTTTTTATAGATAACTTTTCACCTACAGGTAATTCAGATGTAAATATCTCTGTTGTGTTCATTAAGCCTCAACTATTATTTTATTGATTTTAGCATTGATTGAATTCATAATTACCTCATGAGAATCGTTTTTATCATGGGGAGCAAATTTTGAATTAGGTGCTAATATTGTCACAATTTTATCAATTTCTTCCATAACAACTAATGAGAACTCTTTATTTTTTCCTAATCTTAAATGGAAATCTACTTTCTCAACAAGTTTCCCGAGTCTAATAAAATAATCACTTGCTTGTCTATGCTGTTTTCGTGTTAGTTCACCCCAAATTTCACTAATTAAAGATAATACATTATCAACGAATCTGCAATCAATTTCTAAACCTGAATGTTTTAATAAATTTGCTAACTCTATTACAGAACCAAAAGCCTCTGTATCCATATTTGTTCTACAAATAATGGCATTTTCTTTTGCATAATTAATTAATGTATTTAAATTTGCATGATGATTTCCAAAAACAGCTTCAGTTAAAAAATTTTTAGCATTTGAATACTCTAAATCAACACCTAATTTTTTGTACATCTCTTTGCCACAATTCTTATCAGTATCAATAATCTTATCAAAGGCATAAACAACCTCAAGTAAAGTTGATTCAATTCTTTCTAAATATCTACCAAACCAATATAAATTTGTTGCTACATTAGCAGTTAATAATTGCTCCATCTTATGCCTCCATAACCCAAGTATCTTTAAATCCACCACCTTGAGATGAATTTACTAAATAATTTCCAGCTTCCATAGCATAACGTGTTAGTCCACATTTCCAAACTTTTGGTTCATCACTCATTACAACATAAGCTCTAAAATCAGCTTTTCTTGGAACAATTTCATCATTTAAATAACACTCTTCATCATAGAATTCAATTAACTCTTGAGCAATAAATCTTCTTGGATTTGCTTCAATAATTGTTTTTAAATCTGATAATTGGATTTTTGTCATTGCATGTCCAAACATTACTCCATAACCACCAGCTTCTGCAACATCTTTGATTACAAGTTTTTCAATATTATCAAAAATATATTTTTTATCTTCTTCAAAATAAGGTAAATATGTTGGTGCATTATCTAAGATAGGTTCTTCACCTAAATAATATTTAATCATTTTAGGAACAAAATAGTAAATACCTTTATCATCAGCCACACCATTTCCTGGTGCATTCATGATAGCAACATTACCAGCTAAATAAGCTTCCATGATTCCAGAAACTCCTATTAAACTCTCTGAATTAAAGAATTTTGGATCTAAAAATTCATCATCAAGTCTTCTATAAACTGCACCTACACGAACTAATCTTCCATCATAATTTTTAAAGAATAAAACTTTATTTTTTACAATTAATTCATCGTTTCTAACAAGTTGAGCACCTATTTTTTTTGCTAAATATGCATGTTCATAATATGCTGAATTAAATCTTCCAGGAGTTAAAACTACATTTATTCCACCACAATTAACATAATCCATCGATTCTCTTAACATTGAAGGATACTCTTTAATAGGTTTGATTTTTAGTTTTTCAAAAAAACTTGGATATATTTTTCTATAAGTATCTCTAATTGATAAAGGATAACTAGCTCCACTTGGAACTCTTAAATTGTCTTCTAAAATAACCCATTTCTCAGAAACAGTATCTTTTACTAAATCTATACCATTAATATGTGTACGAATTTTTTTAGATGGAGAGAAACCTTGGAGTTCTTTTAAATAGCCTTTTGCTTGATATATAAACTCTTCTGGAACAATATTGTCTTTTACAATATTTTTAGTTGTGTATAAATCTTCTAAAAATAGATTTAAGGCTTTTATTCTTTGACTTAAACCTCTATCGATTATATCAAACTCTTTGGTCTCTATAATTCGAGGAATAACATCGAATGGTAAAGATCTTTCAATAAAATTTCCATCTTTGTAAAGATTGAAATTAACAGCAAACTTATCCATATACTTTTGGAACTCTTTTATTTTTTGTCTATCCTGATTTGAAAAGGTTTCCCAAAAGATTTCAGATACACTATTTTTCTCATTACTCAATTTACACCTCCTGAACTAAATAAATTTTATTCTTATTCATCTAAATTTAAACTAAATAATTCCTTTATCCAACAATTTGTCTGTATAATAATTATACATAAGTGTATGATTATTTTATATAGTATAAAAAAAAAGGGAGAGGATAAAATATCCTCTCCCTTTGTAAAAAATAACTAAAAAATCTAAGATTAGTTATACTTCTCTTTTTTTGCAGTTCTTTTTCTAACTGTTGGATCAAGTTCTCTTTTTCTAACTCTTACAGAAATAGGTGTAATTTCAACTGCTTCATCTTCTTCAATCCACTCTAATGCATTTTCTAAAGACATAGTTCTTGGTGGAACTAATTTAATAGCTTCATCAGCACCAGAAGATCTAACATTTGATTGTGCTTTACCTTTAGTTGGATTAACATCTAAATCATTATCTTTCGCATGTTGACCAATTACCATTCCAACATATACTTTATCTTGAGGTTTAACAAACATAATACCTCTATCTTGTAAGTTGAAAATTGAATATCCAACTGCTTCTCCCGCTTCCATTGAAACCAATGCTCCATATTTTCTTGATTCAACAACACCTGAATATGGTCTAAATTCTAAGAATGAGTGATTCATAACACCCTCACCTTTTGTTTCAGTTAAAAACTCTGTTCTAATACCAATTAAACCTCTAGCTGGAATTTCAAATTCAAGTCTTGTATAACCAGCACCCATTGGTACCATGTTTGTCATATTAGCTTTTCTTTTTCCAAGTTTTTCAATAATTGCACCTGTATGCTCATCTGGTAAGTCAATTACTAAATGTTCGAATGGTTCCATTTTAACACCATCTTCAATTTTTGTAATAACTTCAGGTCTTCCTATACAGAACTCAAAACCTTCTCTTCTCATATTTTCAGCAAGAATACAAATTTGAAGTTCCCCTCTTCCGTTAACTTTAAATTTACCTTCACCAATTTGCTCATAATTCATAGCAATATTAGTATTCATCTCTGCTGCTAATCTTTCATTGATTTTATTTGAAGTTACAAATTTACCTTCAGTTCCAGCTAATGGAGAATCATTTACAGCAAATGTAACTGATAGAGTTGGTTCTTCAATATGCATAGGGTCAAGTGGCATTGGATTAGTTGGGTCACATAATGAATCTCCAACATCAATAGTTTCGAATCCTGCAACTGCAACAATATCACCAGTTCCAGCTATTTTAATATCAAATCTATCCATACCTTTAAATCCGATAAGTTTAGTAACTCTTCCTTTTATTTTTTCTCCATCTGCTTTACATAAAAGAACTGTTTCACCCATTGAAATTGTACCATTAAAGATTCTTGCAATACCAATTTTTCCAATGAAGTTATCATAGTCAAGTGTAAATACTTGAAGTTGTAAACCATTTTCATCATTACCTTGTGGTTTTGGTACTTCATTTAATATTGTTTCAAATAATGGAGTTAAGTTAACATTTTCGTCAGCTAAAGCAAGTTTTGCATAACCATCTCTTGCTGCTGCATAAACAACTGGGAAGTCTAATTGTTCTTCAGTTGCATCCATTTGAGCAAAAAGGTCAAATACTTCATCAACAACTCTATCTGGATCTCCACCTGGTTTGTCAATTTTATTAATAACAACGATTGGTCTGTGTCCTAAAGATAAAGCTTTTTTAACAACGAATTTAGTTTGAGGCATAACACCTTCTTGAGCATCAACAAGTAATAAAACAGAGTCAACCATTTTTAATACCCTTTCAACTTCTCCACCAAAGTCAGCATGGCCTGGAGTGTCAATGATGTTAATTCTTACACCTTCATAATCAATTGCTGTATTTTTAGAAAGAATAGTAATACCTCTTTCTTTTTCGATAGCATTGCTATCCATTACTCTTTCATCAACATTTTGGTGTGCTGAAAAAGTTCCTGATTGTTTTAATAACTCATCTACTAGCGTAGTTTTACCGTGGTCAACGTGTGCAATTACTGCGATATTTCTAATGTCTCTCATATATTCTCTTTACGTAAATTTTCGCGATTATACTAAAAAATAGCTTAAATTCACAAATATATATGTTAAAAGTGCCATAAAATAATCTTTTTTATAAAGTGTAAAAGAAATGTAAATTTCTTTTACACTTAAAATTTATATTATTCATCTATAATTAAACGAAATTAATTTGGTTAATCTAATATTAATTAAATCTAATTATCATTCAAATATGATTCAAAAATTAAAAAAACAAAGGCTTTAATTGAAACAATTTTCACAATATAAATTAATTATTCTAAGTGCCATATTTTTTGCACTTTTTTATAATTTATCATTTTTTAGAAATATAATAGCTACTTACTCTTTTGAAGGGTTAAATATAATTTACATTCTATCAACAACTATTTTATTAATTTGCTTTATAACTTTTTTATTTACTCTTCTAAGTTCAAAATATACAACAAAACCTGTTTTAATTCTAACTTTAGTTGTTTCAGCATTTACAGCTTATTTTATGGATACTTATCACATTGTTATTGATGATAGTATGATTAGAAACACTTTACAAACAAACCTTAGTGAATCATCTGATTTATTTAGCTTTAAATTAGTTGCTTATATTTTTTTACTAGCAATTCTGCCATCTTATTTTATTTACAAAGCTAAAGTTGAATATAAACCATTTAAGCAAGAAATTTTTGGGAAATTAAAAACACTATTTTTATCTTTAGTGATAATTTTAATTATATTATTTAGTTTTAGTAAATTTTATACTTCATTTTTTAGAGAACATAAGCCATTAAGATACCATGTAAATCCTATTTATTGGATATATAGTGTTGGAAATTATATTAATAAAACAATTACAAGTGGTCCAATTGTAGTTAAAGAAATTGGTAAAGATGCAAAAATATCTGATTCCCAAAATAATGAAAAAGTAAAAAAATCAGAACTAGTGATTATGGTTGTTGGAGAAGCAGCAAGAGCTGATAGATTTTCTTTAAATGGTTATCAAAAAGAGACTAATCCTCTTCTAAAAAAAGAAGATATTATAAATTTCACAAATATGTATTCATGTGGAACTTCAACTGCTGAATCAGTTCCTTGTATGTTCTCAATTTTTGATAGAGAAAATTATGACTATAAAAAAGGTATTACAACTGAAAATGTAATTGATGTTTTAAAACATACAAATGATATAAAAATTTTATGGAGAGATAATAACTCTGATTCAAAAGGTGTTGCTTTAAGAGTTGATTTTGAAGATTATAGAACTCCTAAAACTAATACAATATGCGAAGATGATGAATGTAGAGATGAGGGTATGTTAGTTGGACTTAATGATTATATTCAAAAAAATAAAGATAAAGACATTTTAATTGTACTTCATCAAATGGGAAATCATGGACCTGCTTATTATAAAAGATATCCAAAAGAGTTTGAAAAATTCACTCCGGTTTGTAAATCAAATCAATTAGAAACGTGTTCACAAGAAGAAGTAAGTAATGCTTATGATAATGCAATTTTATATACTGATTTTTTCTTATCAAAAGTAATTAATTTCTTAAAACCATATTCTAATGATTATGAAACTGGAATGGTTTACATGAGTGACCATGGAGAAAGTCTTGGTGAAAATGGCATCTATTTACATGGTTTACCGTATTTTATGGCACCTGATGAACAAAAACATATAGGCTCACTTATATGGTTTGGAGAAAATAGCAAAGAAGTTATAGATACAGAAAAATTAAACTCTTATAAAGATAAATCTTTTTCACAAGATAATCTATTTCATACTCTTTTAGGTTTATTCGAAGTACAAACAGAAGTTTATAAAAAAGATATGGATATATTAAATAATGCCAATAAATCTCAATAAACAACTAATAACCACAACTATTTTGTTAATAGCTGTAGTTACGCTATTTCAATTCACAGAATTGGATATATTTGTTCAAAACTTTTTTTATAATTTTGAAACAAAAAGTTGGATTATAGATAAAAATGAACCAATCTTAAAATTCTTTTTTTATGATGAAATTAAAGTTTTACTTATTATATTTGGTGTAGCTATTTTATTCTCTTTAATTTTTTTAAAAAGAAATAGATTAGTTCAAGAGTACAAAAAAGGTTTAATTATTGTTTTATTATCTGCAATTTTTGTACCTTTAATTATTGGTTCATTAAAAGATATTACAAATACACCTTGTCCTTGTAATATCGTCCATTTTAATGGAGTTTATCCTGAAAATAAAGTATTTGAACATTATCCAAAAGATTTTGTGCAAAATTCAAAAGTAAAATGTTGGCCTGCAGGACATGCTAGTGGTGGATTTGCGCTTATGGCTCTATTTTTTCTGTTTAAAACTCCGCGAAATCAAAAAAGAGCACTAATTGGAGCATTAATTGTTGGTTGGAGTATGGGAACATATAAGATGCTTTCAGGTGACCATTTTTTAAGCCATACTATAATTACTATGATAATGGCTTGGCTTATTATCTTAATAATAGTAAAATGCACACAATTTAAACAAAAGGATAAGATTGAGAAACCAACCAAAATATAATTTCTTTAAAAATACCTCTTATGCATTAAAAGGTTTGATAGATTTGATTAAGACTGAAACTTCTTTTAAAATTGAGTTAATTATAACTATTATTTTACTTCCAGTAATAATATTTATTGATACAACTCTTACAAATAAAGCTTTAATGTTCATTACTTTAATGGGAATGATTTTAGCAGAAACTACAAACAGCGCAATTGAGAGGGTTGTTGATTTAGTAACTTTAGAGCACCATGACATGGCAGGACGAGCTAAAGATGTGGGAAGTGCAATTGTATTTTTAAGTATTTTTATCTTCGTTATTACTTGGGCAATTATTCTAATAGATACTTTGTAAAGAAATCGTCAAGAAAACTAACAAAAAAAATTCAAACTATTCTCTTATACTTCTGTTATATAAAAAACAGAGGTATAAAAATGAGAATTCTACTACTAGCAGCCCTATTCCTAAATCTATCATTTGCAAGTGTTGTTGATGGTTATTTAGACTCTTTAAAACAAGAAGTTTTAAAAGAAAATCCGAATTTCAATGGTTTTGATGCAAAAAGAGGTGAAGAAATCTTCACATCAAAACATATTGGCAAAAAAGGTAAAGAGATTTCATGTACAACTTGTCATACAGTAAATCTAAATAATAGTGGAGAAAATACTTTCACTGGGAAAACTATTGAACCACTTTCACCAAAAGCAAATCCAAAAAGATTTACTGATGTTAAAGAGATTGAAAAATGGATGAAAAGAAACTTCAACGATGTTTATAATCGTGAAGGAACTGCTCTTGAAAAAGGTGATGTTACAACTTACATCATAAATAAATAAAGGAAAAACCATGAAATATTTAATTTTCTTAGCAATAGTTATTAACTCTTTGTTTGCAGAATCACATACATCTACAAGCACTGATGTAGCACCAGTTAATAATCAACTATATATAAAAGAGTGTGGTTCTTGCCATTTCCCTTATCAACCAGGATTACTTCCTGCGAATGCTTGGAATAAAATGATGACAAATTTGGATAAACATTTTGGTTCAGATGCAACTTTAGCACCAGAGGATTTTCAAACACTGTCTAAATATCTAAATGATAATAGTGCAGAAAAAAATATGCAATACAAAAGAAGCAATAGAATTGTTTCAAGTATTCCAGCGGGACAAATTCCTGATTCAATTTCAACAACTCCTTATATGGTACAAAAACATAGGGAACTTAGAAAAAGTATGATTACACAACCAGAAGTTAAAGGTCTATTTAACTGCATGGCTTGCCATACTACGGCGGATAAAGGAATTTATAGTGAAAGAGATATAAAAATTCCAAATTTTGGTAGATGGGAAGATTAAAAGGATAAGTTATGCAAAAATCATATATTTGGTCATTACCAACTAGAGTTTTTCATTGGCTTTTTGTACTATTTATTTTATTGGCTTTTTTAAGTGATGATGAAACTAAATTATTAAATTATCATGCAATTGCAGGATATGCAGTATTAATTCTTCTTGCTTTTAGAGCTTTTTGGGGATTTTTTGGACCTAAATATTCATTATTTAAGGATTTCCCAGCAAATCTTCAAAGTTCAAAAGATTTTCTAAAAAATATATTTGAAGAAAAACAAAAATATGTTGGTCATAATCCCTTAGCATCTTATGTATTAATTGCCATGTTTATTGTGGCTTTTTTAACTGTACTTACAGGTATTTTTGCATTTGGTATTCAAGAAGGAAAAGGAATTTTAGGCTTTTTAAACACTCCATTTTTTAAAGAGATGGAACTTTTTAAAGAGATTCATGAACTATTATCTACTCTTTTTATTGCTTTAATTGTTGCTCATATTTCAGGTATTTTAGTTGATAGATTACTTCATAAAAAACATGAAACTCTTAATTCTATAATTACAGGGTACAAAGTTACAGATGATGATGAAAGTATAAAATTAAACATCTATCAAAAAGTATTTGCAGGAATTATGTTTATATTTTTTATTGGTTTTTTATGTTTTAATCTCTACAAACCAAACAATGTTTTAACTGCATCAATTTACAAACCCGTAGATTATCAAATGCAAAATGAAGCTTTTGTAAAAGAGTGTGCGTCATGTCACACTCTATATCCACCAAATCTAATGCCAAAAAAATCTTGGGAATTAATCATGTCAGATTTAGAAAATCATTTTGGTGATGATGCATCATTAGATGAAGAATTAAATAAAAATATCTTAGCTTTTTTAGTTAAAAATAGTAGTGAAACTTCAACTATGAAAAGTAGTTGGAAGTTTTTAAACTCTATTGGTGATAAAGATATTATCGCTATGACTAAAACAACTTATTGGGAAAAAAACCATAAAAACATACCAAAAGAGATTTTTGATAATGAAAAAATAAAAAGTAAAGCAAACTGCAAAGCTTGCCATACAGATATAGAAAAAGGATTAATTGATAATGAAAATATTAAAAATCTTTCTACTTTTAAGTAGTCTCTTTTTATTTTTACATGCAAGTGATAATAAACATAGTAAATATTCATATAAAAATCTTGAATATTTAGATTTGGACATAGAGCAAATAAAAAAAATAAAAGAAGTTTTAATTGAATCTAAACAAAAATATAAAAATTTTTATGAATATAAACAAGAAAAAGAAGATAAACTAAAAGATATAATTGTAAATGATGTTTTTGATGAAAAATTATATTTTGAAATTTTGAATGATTTAAAGACAAAAGCATCTTTATTAGAAATAGAAAAGATTAAAAAAATTCATACAATTCTAAATGAAAAGCAAAGAAAAAAGTTTTCAAAATATCTCGAGGAGTGGGAAATTGAGTAAAAAAGTTTTATTGATTGAAGATGATTTGCAAATGCAAAAGTTTATAGTTGAATATTTACAAGATTATGACTTTGATTGTACAGCTTTTTCCCATCCAAAAGATGCTCTAGAAAACTTCAAAAATGAAAATGACTACGCAATAATAATTCTTGATTTAATGCTTCCTGATATTGATGGTTTTGACTTATTTAAGAAATTAAAACAAATAAGAGATATTCCAATTATCATCTCTTCTGCACGTGGTGATATAGGAAATAAAATCCATGGATTTGAGCTTGGAGCTGATGATTATTTAGCAAAACCTTATGAACCAAGAGAACTTGTTTTACGAATAGAACATATTTTAAAAAAGAATTTATCAAATAAACTCACTATTGGTGAATTTGTAATTGATAAAGAGAACAGAACAGTAATTTTAGATGATTTTCCTATAGATTTTACAAGAATTGAGTTTGAAATATTTATATTTTTAGTAGATAATATAAATAAAATATCATCAAGAGAACAGATATTAAACGCAACTTCTTTAGATGAAAATACAAAAAATAGAACAATTGATATGCATATCTCAAATATAAGATATAAAATTGGTGATGACTCAAAAAATCCTAAATATATTAAATCTGTTTGGGGTATTGGTTATAAATTCGTAGGATAAATCATGTCAATTTTTAGAAAAATATCAATTCTATTTATTATTAGCTTAGTACTTATGACAATTATTGGCTTTTGGATTGATAGTATCAATTCAAAAAGAGTAGATGGTTTAGTTGAAGAGAAATATATAAAAATTTCAAATGAACTATATGAAAATATTGAAAATAAAAGTCAATTAGATAAACTAATAAAGAAATATGATTTAGAATTTAAAGATATTATAAAAAAAGAGAAAGATTATAAAACTTTATACGATAATAATCTTACTTTTGGAAATATCTTAATTCTAAAAAAATCTTTTGATGATGAATTTATCATTAAAATAAAATATTTAGATGATGAATATATTTTAGAAACTCCAGATGAAAAAAATATTGTTGATAAATTAATATTAAATATCCTTATTTTTGTAGATATTTTTGTTTTAATTCTTATCTTTTTATACCTATTAAAACTTCTTTCACCTCTAAAAAATATAACCAAACAACTCACAAATTTTGCAAATGGTGATTTATCAACAAGAATTGATATAACTTCAAAAGATGAAATAGGAGTTCTAGCAAATACTTTTAACAAAATGGCTAGTTCCCTTGAAAACTCAATAAAAACAAGGGAAGAGCTTTTAAGAGATATTGGACATGAACTGCGAACTCCAATTGCAAAAGGTAAATTTGCCATTGAAAAAATAGATGATTTTTCACAAAAAGAGTTATTAAAAAAGATTTTTTCTGATTTAGAAATTCTAACAAATGAGTTAATAGAACTAGAAAAATTAAATCTAACAAAATTAAATCTTACATCTTTTAGTGCCGAAACATTAATCATTGAATCTTTAGGAAAACTATATTTAGAAGATGAATCAAAAATTGATATAAATATAATTGATGATTTTAGAATATTAGGAGATTTAAATTATTTATCAGTTGCTTTAAAAAACTTAATTGATAATGCTTTAAAATACGCAATTACTTACCCAATAATAATAAAAGCAAATAAACATGAAATTTCAGTTTTAAATAAAGGTAAAAAACTATCAAAAGAGTTTGAATACTATTTAAAACCTTTTACTCAAGAGTTAGCCCAAAGAGATGGTTTTGGATTAGGTTTAAGTATTGTGAATAAAATTATTGATAAACACAATTTTAAATTAGATTATTCATATGAAAATGAATTTAATATTTTTAAAACTTATCTTTTAAAGAGTCTCTAATTTTTAAGAACTCATCTAAATGTTCAAAGAAAATATCTACAAGTGTTGGGTCAAAATGTTTTGCTTTTTCTTCTTTAAAAAGATTAAATATTTTTTCATCATCCCAAGCTTGTTTATAAACCCTATCACTTCCTAAAGCATCAAAAACATCAGCAAGGGCTGTGATTCTTCCATAAATATGAATATTTTCACCATCCAAACCTCTTGGGTATCCACTTCCATCCCATTTTTCATGGTGTTCATAAGCTACAATTGCTGCTGTTTTTAAAAGAGCTCTATCTGAATGTTTAAGCATCTCATAACCTAAAGCTGCATGGGTATTCATAATTTCTCGCTCAGCTTCATCAAAACGCCCAGGTTTGTTTAAAATTGCATCAGGAATTGCCACTTTTCCAATATCGTGCATTGGACTTGCTTGTTTTAACATCTCTGCTTCATTTTCATCTAAACCATAATAAAGTGCCAGAATTTTTGAATATTCAGCAACTCTTTTTACATGATTTCCTGTCTCTTTACTTCTACTTTCACCAATAGAACCCATAGTAAATACAACTTCTTTTTGTGTATTTTCTATTTCATGATTTAGATTTGTGATTTCAATTAAACCATCTTCAACTTTTGTTTCAATCTCATCAACTGATAAACCAACATTTTTATAAACTTTGTATGCTAGAAGTGCTAAGAAACTAATAACAATAATTAAAAGTAACAAAATACTGAAATATGTAATATTTATAAAATCACTTGAAAGTTTTTCTATTTTAGCTTCCATTTCTGAACTATATGTTTTGTTTAAATTAATGATATTAAAACTTTTATTTCTTATATCAAACTCTTGTTCTTCAATCTCTTTAATTTTAACTATGCTATTACCAACTTTTTCTACAATTTCTAAATATTTCTCAGTATCACTATTATCAAAACTATGTTTTAATAGCTCAATCTTTTTTAACCATTTATCAAAAGTCTCTTTATCTCTTTTTTGATAAAGTACCTCTTTACTGTAATATTTCACATCACCAAATAATTGAGAAAGGTTAAAATCTTTTCGTTCACTTATTTCATGGTCAAGTTTTTTTCTAATTTCATTTTCAATTGGATAATCTTTATCAAATTTATTAATTATTTCTATTTTAGTCTCTTGTAATGAATATATTGCATCAAATGCCTTTTCAATCTCTTGTTCACTCTCAAATAAAAGAGCAAGTTTTGTGGCAATTATTTCATCTTTTTGAATATCACTAATAAAAAAATCAATTAAATCATTTTTATCTTGTTCTTTAAAACTATCTTGTATTTTCTCAAATTCTAATTCATATTTAACAAAATCTTCTTTATATTTATCTAGTTTATCAATTGAGTCTAAGTTAATAGTATCTTTTAATAATTCATTCATTTTTTCTTGCATTGAAACTAAATTACTAATCGATTGTTTAGTTAAATTATTTTCTTTAATTTGATAAATTATTACCGTGTTTATAAGCCCAATTACCGTAATTATGAACAAAATCAATATAAAACTAATTTTAACAATTTTCTTTATGCTCATATGTTTCCTTGAATAAATTATATATATATGTACTTTTTTGTATAATCTATTTTAATTATACAATAAGGTGCTAAAAAATGATAAAAATGATTAACAAAAAAGAGAATATATTTGAAGACAATATCGCTTTTGTAGAGAATTGGGACTTTTCAAAGGCAAATTTAAATGAAGAGAATAGAATATTAGCTATTACTCAAGTTGCTTCAATTTGTTATCAATCACCAAAAGCTCTTGGGAGTGAATCTTTGTACAACAGACTTATGGCAGAATCTCAAGGACTACCCTCTTCATCTTTTGAATTTGTACCAGTTTTACTTGATTTTACAAATGAAAAACATAAAGAGATATTAGCACCAGAGTTTTCAAATGTAAAAAAATTTGGAGAGCTTGTTTGTGATGGAAAATATCTTCTTACAAATTATAGAGCTTTAGTTTACGATTTTGAAAATAATCCAAAAGCATATAGTTTTGATATTAGAACCACTTATAACACACTTGAAGAGTGTAACATTATCAAAGAACATTTCAAGGTATTTTTATACAAAGTTGATTTCCCAACAAGAAGCCAAATGGTAAGACATAGAGTTAATTGGCAAGAATTAAGTAGAAGATATGTAAGTGGAAAAAGAGTTCCTTTTGATTTTTATATTAGTGAAAAAATGAAAGATGTTACTACAGAATATGGTAATACTCAAAAGATATTAGATATCTGTTTAGAACACTATTATAAAGCTTTAGAAGATGGTGTAAAACCTCAAGAAGCTAGAAGAATAATTCCACAAGCTGGATATTCTCAAATTTGGGGAGGTTTTCAACCAACTCAATTGGAAAATTATTTTAAACTTAGACTTGATTCACACGCTCAATGGGAAATTAGAAAAACAGCAGAGGCTATGAAAGAATTATTAGGAGATTAATGAATTACCAAACCATTTTAGAAGAGATAGAAAAAGAGATTCAACCATTTCTAAAAGAGGGGAAAGTGGCAAACTATATCCCAGCTTTGGCAAATGTAGATGATAAAAAATTTGCCATGTCTATCCAACTTTTTGATGGAACTTCATATAATATTGGAGATACCAATTTAAAATTTTCAATTCAAAGTATTTCTAAAGTTTTTACTTTTACCCTTGCTTTAAATCACTATGGAAAAGATTTATATAAAAGAGTTGGACATGAACCCTCTGGAAATCCCTTTAACTCTTTAGTTCAACTTGAATATGAGAATGGAATTCCTAGAAATCCTTTTATAAATGCAGGTGCAATCGTAACTGCTGATAGTTTAGTCTCTATTTATAAAGAAAATACTTTTGATACTATTTTGGATTTTATAAAAAAAACTTCAAATGATGACGCTATCGCTTATGATGAAGAGATATTCAAATCAGAATTAGCCCATGGTTTTAGAAATTTTGCTTTAATAAACATGATAAAAAGTTATCATAATATAAATAATAAAATAGATGATGTAATAGATACATATTTTAAACAGTGTTCAATTATGATGAATACCGTTGAGCTTGCAAAATCAATGCTTTTTTTAGCAAATCATGGAATAAATCCTATAACAAATGAAGAAATTATAACTATTTCAAAAGCAAAAAGAATAAATTCTTTAATGTTAACTTGTGGTCATTATGATGCTAGTGGAGATTTTGCTTACAAAGTTGGACTTCCAGGAAAAAGTGGAGTTGGTGGTGGAATTGTTGCAGTTGTTCCAAAAAAAATGGCAATTTGCGTTTATTCTCCAAAATTAAATCAACAAGGAAATTCTCTTGTTGGAACAAAAGCTTTAGAGCTATTTACCACAAAAACCGGTTTGTCAATTTTTTAAATATACTTTTTGTATAATCCCGACCTCAAAAAAACAGCTATTAAGGATATAAAAATGAGTGCATTAGAAATTGCAGATATTATAGGAATAATTTGTTTTGCACTTAGTGGATTTTTAATCTCTGTTCACTATAAACTTGATATTTTAGGTGTTTTCATCTCTTCATTTTTAACAGCCCTTGGTGGTGGAATGATTAGAGATGTTTTAGCAGATAGAACTCCTTATGTTTTTACTACAAATCTTCCTGTTATTTTGGTTGTTGCAACAGTTGTAATTGCACTTTTATTTAAACTTCACAAAATTGCTGATTTAGAGGGAAAAACAGCCTTTATAATCTCAGATGCAATAGGACTTGTATCTTTTTCAATCACAGGCTCGATTGTAGCTATTCAAAATGATTTTAACTTTTTAGGTGTTTTAATACTTGCATTTTTAACAGCAGTTGGTGGGGGAACAATTAGAGATATTTTAATAAACAGAGTTCCATCAATTTTAGTTTCTGAATTTTATGCAACAGTTGCATTAATCATAGCTTCAATAATTTTTGTATTAGAAATTTTACAATTAAGAACTTTACCAGCAATCACTCTTGTATTTATTTTTGGTGTAGGTTTAAGATTATTAGCATATTATAAAAAATGGCATTTACCAACTTTATCCAAAGAATAATTTTCTCTTTTAACTTTTCATTTACTTTTTGTTGGTATCATTCAACAATTTTTAAAATTTAGGAGAAAAAAATGATTAAAAAATTTCTATTTACAGTTTTTTTAGGATTAAGTGCAATTGCTAATTCACTTACAATTGGAAATAACCTTCCAACACTTACGATAAAAGATCAATTTGAAAAAGAGCATACAGTTGATGCAAATATTAAAACTATAATTTTTTCAGCTACAAAAAGTGAAGGTGTAACGATAAAAGAGTTTTTGCTTGCAAAAGACAAAGATTATTTAACAACTAATAAAGCTGTTTATGTTGCTGATATCACAGGAATGCCAAGTTTAATTACTAAATTTATTGCAATGCCTAAAATGAAAGATTATCCATTTCCAGTTCTTTTAGTTGATGAAGCAAATAAAACATTATTTCCTGTTAAAGAAGATATGATTTCTATTATTTCTTTAGAAAATGGAAAAATTACAGATATAAAATATGTTAAAACTACAGAAGAATTAGGACAAAACCTAAAATAAGTTTTTAATTACTAGCTTTTTAAGCTAGTAATTTTTCAAAAGCCTCAACAATAGCAACACTTTCAAGCTCTTTGATTTTATCCTCTAAACTATCAACCGTTTCATTATTATCTAATTCAAGCTCTTTTGTAAGTATTATTTCACCTTCATCATAAACTTCATTTACATAGTGAATTGTAACGCCTGATTTTTTTTCACCATTTTTAATAACAGCTTCATGTACAAATCTTCCATACATTCCTTTTCCACCATAAATTGATGGTAATAATGCTGGATGCGTATTTATTATTTTATTAGGAAAAGCATTTAAAAGATTTGATTCTATTTTTTTCATAAATCCAGATAAAAATATATAATCACAACCAAACTCTAAAAGTAATCTAGCTATTTTGTCATCTATATTTTGTTCAGGGTATCTTTTATCATTTATTATAAAATAAGGAATATTATATGATTCTGCTTTTTCTAAAATTCCTGCATTTGTGTTATTAGTAATTATTACAACAACTTTTGCATTTAATTTTTTTTCAATTATAGCTTTTTGAATTGTTTCAAATCCACTTCCATTATATGAAGCTAATATTCCAATTTTTTTTATCATTATTATTTATCCTAATTTTTGAGGGCTGGATTATATCTATTTTATAATTAGTTTACAATCTATGGGCATGGGTTAAAGCAATTGCTATTGCATCTGTTATATCAAGAGGTTTGATCTCTTTTTTTATTCCTAGAAGCCTTTTAACCATGAAAGATACCTGTTCTTTTGTAGCTTTTCCATTTCCTGTTACTGCTTGTTTTACTTGAAGTGGAGTATATTCTGCAAAATTCCCAAATTTTTGTAAAATTTTTAAAGATATAGCTCCTCTGAATTGAGCAAGTTTAATAACTGTTTTTGGATTAAAGGCATAAAACATATCTTCAATAGAAACTTCATCTATTACATGTTTGGCAAATATTAAATCAAAACCTTCTGTCATCTCTACAATTTGCTCTTGTAAAATTTTTGTTTTTATTTTTATTAAACCGGCTTCAATAAGTTTTACATTATTTCCACTCTTTTCAACAATTGCATATCCACAGTTTCGAGTACCTGGGTCAATTCCTAATATTTTCAACTTTTCACTCTTTCTGTTTAGTTTTTATTCACATAGTTCTATAGCCCGTATAATGGTATCTTTTTGATAAGATTTTACTTAAAGGAAAAAAATTATTCACTACTTATTCACTATGTGTATAACTTGATTTATTTCATAAAATTATCCTATTCAAGCTGTTTTATAAAAAGTTTAGCTATAATATTTGTAATTACGATTAAAGAGTTTATAAATATATGACAACCAAAGATTTCCAAACAATAATTCAAAAAGAAGCTTCAAAAACTGATTACGAAAGATACTTAAAACAATTAGTTTATAAAAAAATATCTTCTGATGAAAAAATTGCTATATTTGAAGTAAATAATAAGTACATTGCCTCTTGGATTAAGAGTAAATTTACTGGCTTAATTCAACATTGTTTTGAAATTTTTGATGGTTCAAAACCATCTATAGAGATAAAACTTACAGGTGAAAAAAAATCTAAAAAAGAGATTTTAAAAGAGCAAGTTCAAAATGAAACTGCCGAAAGTACCATACTAAATCCATCTTATACTTTTGATTCATTTGTTGTTGGACCTTCTAATCAAATGGCTTATAATGCATCACTTGCTGTATCGAATAAACCTGGAACTCAATATAATCCTTTGTTTATTTATGGTGGAACTGGACTTGGTAAAACTCACCTTTTACAAGCTGTTGGAAATCATGCAATTGAAAAAGGAAGTACAGTTATTTATGTAACTATTGAGCAGTTTATGAATGACTTTACCTTCTCTTTAAAAAATAAAAGTATGGAACATTTTAGAAATAAATATAGAAAATGTGATGTGCTTTTAATTGATGATATTCAATTTTTAAGTGGAAAAGAACAGACTCAAGAGGAATTTTTCCACACTTTCAACGAACTTCATAATGCAAAAAAACAAATAGTGATGACTTCAGATAGACTTCCATCACAAATAGCTGGACTTGTTGATAGATTAAAATCAAGATTTGAATGGGGATTAACAGCTGATGTTCAAATTCCAGGACTTGAAACAAAAATTGCGATTATTGAAAAGAAATCAGATTTAAATGGTATAAGTTTAAGTAGAGAAATCATTAATTTCATTGCAACTACCCTTGATAACTCTATTAGAGAAATTGAAGGTGTTTTAATTAGAATAAATGCAAGTGCATCTTTATTAAATCAAGAGATTACACTTCCAATGGTTCAAAATTTATTAAAAGATCAAATAAAAGAGACAAAAGAGAATATAAAACTTCCTGATGTTATAAATATTGTTGCAAATCAGTTAAATATTAAGCCAAGTGATATAAAATCTAAAAAAAGAACTGCTACAGTTGCAAATGCTAGAAGAATTGTGATTTATCTAACGAGAGAATTAACTCATAACTCTATGCCAGATATTGCAAAATTCTTAGGAATGAAAGATCACAGTTCAATTTCACACAATATTAAAAAAGCAAATGAGTTAATTGAAAAAGATGAAAACTTTAAATTAATTATTGAAAATTTAAAGAATAAAATCATAAATAAGGAGTGGTAAAATCTTTAGAACAAAATAAGTTTTAAAGACTTATGTGAAAAGATGTGAATACAATGACTTTTCTAATCACTGGGGTAAAGTTCGCTTCCAGAGGCTTTAGAAAGGTATTTTCATCTTTTCACATAGACTACTACTTCCACTAAATTAAATAAAAATATAGGAGATAAAATGAGATTCGTAATTACAAAGAATATCTTTGAAAATGTTGTAGCTTCAATGCAACCTTTTTTAGAAAAAAAAGATTCTAGTGCAATCACATCACATATATATTTAGAAATCAATAATACAAAACTTATCATAAAAGCAACTGATTATGAAATTGGTTTAGAATCACATATTGATAATATAACTGATATGGTAGATGGTAAAGCAACAGTTAATGGTTCTAATTTATTAGGAATTATAAAAAGATTAAAAAATGAAGATATTTTAATAGAAGCTTCAAATAACAATCTTGTTATAAAACAAAATAAATCAACTTTTAAATTACCAACTTATGATGCAGATGAATTTCCATCTTTAAATAAATCAGAAAATTTAAAAGAGTTATCAATCTCAACTATTAATTTTATTAATTCTATTAGAAAAATTACTCCTGCTATTGATAATAATAATCCTAAATTCGAATTAAATGGTGCATTATTAGATATTAAAAGTCAAAAAATAAACTTTGTTTCAACTGATACTAGAAGATTAGCAGTTTCATATTTACAAAATATTACAAACCAAGAAGCTCAATTTATTATTCCTAAAAAAGCTATTGTCGAAATTCAAAAACTATTTTTAGATGAAGCTAAAATCTCTTATGATGATACAAATCTTGTAATTTCAAATGAACATACTAAATTTTTTACAAAATTAATAAATGGTAAATTCCCTGATTATGAAAGAATTATTCCAAATACATTAAAATATAATTTTCCATTACCAAAAAATATGCTAGTTGAATCTATTAAATTAGTTACTTCACTATTTTCAAATATTAAAATCACATTTAACTCAACATCAATTCTTTTTGAATCTCTTGATGAAGATAGTGAATCTAAAACACAAATTGATATTGATTTAAATATTGAAAAAGAGTTTTACCTAGCAGTTAATGCTAAATATCTATTAGATTTTTTAAGTATGTCACATAATGAAAAAATCAAAATTGGTTTTAATGAATCAAATTTACCATTTTTATTAGAAGATGATAAATTTTTTACTATTGTAATGCCAATAGTTTTAGAAAAATAAAATAAATAAGGAAATCTATAATGAGTCAACAAGAATACGGCGCTAGTAACATTAAAGTTTTAAAGGGTCTTGAAGCTGTAAGAAAAAGACCAGGAATGTATATTGGTGATACAAGTACAAATGGTCTACACCACTTAGTATATGAAGTAGTAGATAACTCTATTGATGAAGCAATGGCAGGTTATTGTAAAAATATTAAAATTACTATGACAAAAGATCATTGGATAAAAGTAGAAGATGATGGAAGAGGAATTCCAACTTCAATTCATGAAGGTGAAGGAATATCTGCTGCAACTGTTGTTTTAACTGTTTTACATGCTGGTGGAAAATTTGATAAAGATACTTATAAAGTTTCTGGTGGACTTCATGGGGTTGGTATTTCTGTTGTAAATGCATTATCAAAACATTTAAAAATGACAATTTATAGAGAAGGTAAAATTCATTATCAAGAATTCAAATGTGGTATTCCTCAAGGAGTATTAGAAGTTATTGGAGAAAGTCCTAGAAAAACTGGAACTACAATTGAATTTTTAGCTGATGATTCAATTTTTGAAGTAAGTAGATATGAATTTGCAATTCTTGCAAAAAGATTTAGAGAAGTAGCATATTTAAATTCATTTATTTCAATTACTTTAGATAATGAAATTACAAAAACAAAAGAAGTTTACCATTTTGAAGGTGGTTTAAAACAATTTGTTGAAGATATGAATAAAGATACAGCTGTTTGTGATGCAGTTGCATTCAATGATACTATTGAAGGTGTTGAAGTTGATATTGCTGTAATGTACAATGATACTTATGTAGAAAAAACTTTATCATTTGTAAACAATATTAGAACTATTGATGGTGGAACTCATGAAGCTGGATTTAAAGCAGGACTTACAAGAAGTATCGTTAAATATTTAAATGAAAATGCAGCAGCACGTGAAAAAGATACAAAAATTACTGGTGATGATGTAAGAGAAGGATTAATTGCAGTTATTTCTGTAAAAGTTCCAGAACCACAATTTGAAGGACAAACTAAAAGTAAATTAGGTTCTTCTTATGTAAAAGCTATTACTCAAAAATTAACTGGTGATGCTTTAGATAAATATTTCGAAGAGAATCCACAACAAGCAAAAGCTATTATGGAAAAATCTTTAATGGCAGCAAGAGGTAGAGAAGCAGCTAAAAAAGCTAGAGATTTAACTAGAAAAAAAGATGCAATGACTGTTGGTACACTTCCTGGAAAATTAGCTGAATGTCAATCAAAAGATCCTGCAATTAGAGAATTATATCTGGTGGAAGGGGATTCTGCTGGAGGTTCTGCAAAACAAGGAAGAGATAGAGTTTTCCAAGCAATATTACCACTAAAAGGTAAGATTTTAAATGTTGAAAAATCAAGACTTGATAAAATTTTAAAATCTGATGAAATTAGAAATATGATTACAGCACTTGGATGTGGAATTGGTGAAGATTTTGATAATGAAAAAATTAGATATCACAAAATTATCATTATGACCGATGCTGACGTTGATGGAAGCCATATTCAAACACTTTTATTAACTTTCTTCTTTAGATTCCTAAGACCAGTTATTGAAAATGGATATTTATATATTGCTCAACCACCACTTTATAGATATAAAAAAGGTAAAAATGAAATTTATCTAAAAGATGATTCAGCTTTATCTGCCTTTTTAATTGAAAATGGTTTAGAATCATTCAGTTTTGAAGGATTAGGATATAACGATTTATTAGATTTATTCAAAATTGTTTCAAGATATAGAGGTATGTTAGGACAATTAGAAAAAAGATATTCATTATTAGAAGTTTTAAAATATTTAATTGAAAATAGTGATTTAGTAAACCTTGATTTTGCAACACTTTATGAAAGAGTAAAAGAGTTTTTAGATGCTAAAGGTTATAACATCTTATCTAAAACAGTTCTTGAAGATAGAATTCAATTATTTGTACAAACAAAAGAAGGTTTAGAAGAGTTAATTATTGATGAAGAGTTATTTGCATCTCCATATTTTAGTGAAGCAACTTATATTTATAACAAACTTGTTGAAAGAGATTTAACTGTATTTGAAGGAAGAGATTTACTTGATATTTTAGATGATATTGAAACTCTTGCAAAAAAAGGTGCTTATATTCAAAGATATAAAGGTCTTGGAGAGATGAATCCTGAGCAATTATGGGAAACAACAATGATTCCAGATAATAGAAGACTTTTAAGGGTAAAAATCGAAGATGCAGAAGTTGCAAGTGATACATTTACACTATTTATGGGTGATGAAGTTGAACCAAGAAGAAACTACATTGAAGAACACGCAAAAGATGTTGAACATCTTGACGTTTAAAAATTATTAAATATAATAAAAGTATTAACTTTTATTATATTTCTATCTAATAAAGTCTAAAATTATTAAAAAATGCTATTGTAAATGATTTTTAAATAAGCTATACTGAACTTCAATTCATATTTGGAGTATACAATGGATTTAAATTTAAAAAACATTAATGAACTGATAGATATGGCGTTAAAAACTACGAATTTAAACGAAATGTTTTTTCTAAAAGAACACTCTTGTATGTTAATTAGAAGAGCATTAGCAAAAAACTTAAATATTACTCAAGATATAATTAGTACTTTACTTTTTGACCCTGTTCAAAATGTTTCTTATATAGCTTCAATTAATCCGAATAATAAGGATAATAGTAGAATATTTGAAGATCTGAGACCTTGCGTTACCTGTGAAAAACATGAAAAAAATCTTAATTGTATAGATTGTCCTTTAGTGAAAGATCATAAATTTTAATTTATAATTTGATAATAATTAATAGTTTTTTTAATTAGCAACATTTATAAGTCTTTTTTGGATAAAATGGGCTAAATTAATATTAACAAAGGTTATAAAAAATATGGAAATGAAATATGGTGAAAAAGAGATAGTTGAATTTGATATAAATAAAGAAGAAAATTTTTGGCCAAATGACCACGATAAAAATTATATTATTAATATTGAATTACCTGAATTTATGGCTAAATGTCCAAGAAGTGGTTATCCAGATTTTGCAACTATTAAACTTCAATATACACCAAATAAAAGAGTTATAGAGCTAAAAGCTTTAAAAATTTATATTAACTCTTTTATGTTTAGAGAAATTTCACATGAGAATTCTATAAATGAAATTTTCGATACTTTATACGCTAAATTAGAGCCAAAATGGATGAAAGTTATTGGAGATTTTAAACCAAGAGGAAATGTACATACAGTTATTGAAATAGATAGCTCAAAATTTTAGGATTTAGACCTTGGAAAGATTAGTTACTACTTCGCAAGCTGCAGAAATATTAGGCTTATCTTTACAAGGAATACATTATAGAATTAAAAAAGATCAACTAAAATCAATTAAAAAAGATGGAAAAATTTTTGTTTATATTAGTGATGATGTAAAAGTTGATAATACACAAACAAAAAATGAATCTACTTCTTCAGTTAAACAACCAAAATTAGACCCTACTCAAGCTATTATTGATGTTAAAAATGAACAAATTGATTTATTAAAAAGATCTATGAAATGGATGAAAAAACAGTATATTTCAGAGATTTTTAGATTAGAAAAAAATCAAAAAAGAATTATTGAAGTATTTAATTCAGAGATTAAACTCTTACAAAGTGCATTTAATGAAATGCGCTCTATTTATAAACCACAACTTGAATCAAATTTAAAAAATAAATCTGAAAAAACAAATAATGATTTTATTACAGTTAAAGATTTTTTTGTATTAATGAAAAGATATAATAAAACAGAACAAGAGATTAAAATGATGATATTTAATGGTATAAAAGCTAATGATAAAAGATTTATTTATAATAAAGTTGAAAAAAAGTTGTTGATTTTAAATTCTGATTTTTTAGATTTAATTTAAGAAGAGTAAAAGTACTCTTCTCCAGATACCCAAACACACCGCTAAGTAAGGTGCCTTGCTATGTTCCCATCCTGGGGCTTTGTCTCAAATAACGATTGTAAGGGTCTAAAGAAGAGCATTCAAAATATTTAAAATATTCTCAATGCTTTTCTTTTGAGTTGGGAATTATAACCAAAATATCTTTATATTTTGCTTTGAAAGAAAAACATGATTTATTTAATACTATTTACTACAGCATTTATATCTGCAACACTCTTTCCTCTTGGAAGCGAAGCTTTACTGATTTATGATATTACTCAAGGTCATAATATATATTTATTACTTTTTTTTGCAACATTTGGAAATAGTTTAGGTTCAGTAGTTAATTATTTTTTAGGTTTAAAAGGTGAAGAGTATTTAATAAATAAAAAGTTATTGAATGAAAAACTTATAATTAAATCAAAAAAATACTTTGATAAATATGGCGCATTTTGTATTCTTTTTTCTTGGTTACCAATAATAGGTGATCCAATTACTTTTGTTGCAGGTATATTAAAATTTGATTTTAAAAAGTTTTTAGTTTTAGTTGTTATATCGAAGTTTTCTAGGTATTTATTTATAGTTTTGATAGTTTAGTTGCGGTAAATATACAAAAAAGTATATTTACCTAAGAAGATACAATTAAAAGTCAGAAACGTTAGCGTGAGCTTCTCTTGTAGCCATTGATACATCAGCTCTGAATTTTTGTTCTTTAACTTCTGGAAGCATTAAACCTTTTGATTTATGTTCTCTAATTTTATATGTTCCATTTTCATGACCAGATAAATAATATGAACTAAAATCAGTAGTATAAGGCATATCCCATACAATTGCACCAGCAGTTGGACATGCTTCTGCACATCTTGGAGCATCTGCATGGTCAACACACTCAACACATGATTCAGGTTTTACATATAAAATCCCATCTTGTGGATTTTTATCATTTCCATCTGGTAATATTGCTGCAACTGGACACTCAGATGCACATGCTTCGCAACTTATACACTCTTCAGTAATTTTAACTGCCATTTTCTATCCTTTTTTATCAAAATATAAAATGTAGATGCAAATATTATTCCTTTATGAGATTAATTAGCAAATTTTTTAAATAAAATCTCTTTTGTTGGTTCTTCTGTAGAATTTTCATTATATTGTAACTCAACATCTTCTTCTTTATCAATATATTTTCTTGTAATTCTACATTTTTCCAAATTGTTTTCTGATGGTGTAATGTATTGTAAAGGAAGCATAATATTTTCAATAATTCCTCTAAGACCTCTTGCTCCAACATCTTTTTCAACTGCAATTTCAGCAATTCTCTCTAAAGCATCATCTGTAAACTCTAGTTCTACACCATCAAGTTCAAATAATATTTCATATTGCTTGATAATTGCATTTTTAGGCTCTTTTAGAACTCTAATTAAATCTTCTTTTGAAAGTTTATTAAGTTCTGCAATAACTGGAATTCTTCCTATAAATTCTGGAATTAATCCAAAAGAGATAAGTTCTTTTGCTTCAATAGGTTTTTTCTCTGCCTCAGCATCTTCTTTTTTAAGGAATCCCATTTTCGGAGCTTTTTTGTTCTTTTTAGCAGTATCATCTTCCCTTAATCCAACAAAAGCACCACCACAAATAAATAAAACATGAGTTGTATCAAATAGAATAGTTTCAGCAGATGAGTTTTTTCTACTTCCTTTTACAGGAACATATACTTCAGCACCTTCAAGAATTTTTAGAAGTCCTTGTTGAACACCCTCACCACTTACATCTCTTCCACTTGTTGAACTTTCACTTTTATTTGCAATTTTATCAATTTCGTCAATATAAACGATTCCTCTTTTAGCTTTTTCTAAATCATAATCAGCAGCAGCAAGAAGTCTTGATAAAATTGATTCAACATCTTCTCCAACATATCCAGCTTCAGTTAATGCTGTGGCATCAGCAACCGCAAAAGGAACATCCATAATTCGTGCTAGAGATTTTGCAAGAAGAGTTTTACCACTTCCTGTTGGACCAATTAGCATAATGTTAGATTTTTCAATTTCAACATTTTTAACTACAGGTTTATCAATTCTTTTATAGTGATTATATAAAGCAACAGCTAACACTTTTTTAGCTTCAACTTGTCCAATTACATAATCATCTAAATGTTCTTTTATTTTAATAGGAACACTAAGTCCTTTTTGGAACTCTTTTTTACTATCTTTAATAAGCTCTTTTTCAAGAACTTTAGAACACATTGTCACACATTCATCACAAATATGTGAAACTTCACTAGAGAATATTTTTTTTACTTCTGTAATCTCTTTACCACAGAAATCGCAATGAAATTTTTCACTCATGACTTTTTATAAATTCATTAATACTAATATCTAAATTAGTTAAATTATGAGTTTTAATAAATTTATCCTCTTTTTTTGTTAATTCACCTTTACCAAGTACAGTTGTACCACCTTTTAAATCCACAGTTATTTCATTTGCTACCATTCTAAAAGTATCTTTTGAAAAGTCAACACCTATAAATAAGTATTCTTTATTTTTTCTGTGTTCTTTTAAAATAGGAGGCATTGCATAACCACCCATAGCTTCAGTTAACCAATCAACAAAATCAGCATCTGAGATAATAAAATTCATTTCAGGTTTTGTTGAACCCATTGGTTTAAATAATATTGGTAAGTCTAAAGTTAATTTTTCTTTTTCAATTCTTGTATATGTTTTAGTAGTTACATCAAAAGAGTAGATTAAATATCTATCCCAATCAGCAGTTATTCTTGATACACCTGTGATTAAAAAGTGTGCACAGTCACTATAAATTTTTTGTAGACTATCATCCATATTTGTATCGATGATATATTTTGGTTTAATTTTTTGTAGCCATTTATAAATTGCAGGAAGTTCATACTCTTTAGAAGAGTAAATATGATTAGTCATTTGAATAATGAACTCTCTACCTTTTCTTTGTTCTAAACTCATTGCAGCTCTTGAATACTCATACATGAGTCTTGGACTCATTGCTCTTCCGTTATTAAGACTTAAAATCATTGAATCACTGTCAAATGGAAGTTGAGCTCCATCGCTATTTTTTGTATCTTTAAATACACCCATTCCTAGAAAGGGTATAAGTTCTCCATCTTGTATCTTTTTTATTATATCATCCATGACATCCAGCTCCTGTGTATGACTGATATACCTTGTTCAATTCTACTCTAATTCGATCTAAATTTAACGGAGTATCTAAGTTCTTTGGCATATCAATATGATAGATGGCACCATCTTTACCGATTAAAAAAAGTGCTTTTGTTAATCTATTTTCTAAGCTACCACTTACAATTTTTGTTCCGTACATATTTGCGAACTCTTCATTCACATCAAATATTGGTATAATTTTCTTAAATTCATAAGGAAAATCTATTTTTTCATTAAAGATTACATATGTGAATATATCGACTTTTGCATTATTTATAAACTCATCAAAAGCTATTATTTCTTCACTAAAATCATTGAAATTTGGAAAAGAAAAAAATATTTGAATATTTCTATTTTGGCTTGCTTTTTTGATAGTAATCTCTTCATTATTTGTATTAATAACATCAAAATTTTCTGCCATATAACCTATATCAATAAAATCATCTGTTAGTTGCATTTCTTCATTTTTGTATATTATTTTAGAGCTCATATTTTTTTATTTTATACCCCATTTGTCTAAGAGTTATTCCTAACTCTGATGCTGCATTTGATTGATTATTATCATTATTTTCAAGTGCCTCAATAATTGCTTCTTTTTCCAATTCTTCTAAAGTTAAACTTTTTTTAGAGATAGGTTTATAATCACTTTTTAGTTTTTGATCATTTAAAGCTGGCAGTAGTAGTAACATATCATATTTATTAATTCCATCTTCATTTCCCATTAATACAATTCTTTCAATTGTATTCTCCAATTCTCTTACATTGCCCGGCCACGGGTAACTACAGAGTGCATCCATTGCTTCATCTGTAATGGTTACTCTTTTTTTGTGGTTTTTCATTGAACGCTCTAAAAAGAAGTTAACAAGTTGTTTAATATCCTCTCCTCTTTCTCTAAGAGGTGGTAAATCAATAGGAATTACATTTAATCTATAATATAAATCCTCTCTAAATTTTCCATCTTTTACCATTTGTTCAAGATTTCTATTAGTTGCAGCTACAAGTCTTACATTTACTTTTATGGTTTTACTTCCCCCAACTCTTTCGAATTCTCTTTCTTGTAAAACCCTAAGAAGTTTTACTTGTGCTGAAGCTGAAATATCACCTATTTCATCTAAAAATAAAGTTCCACCATCAGCTAGTTCAAATCTTCCTTTTCTAGTCTCTCTAGCGTCTGTAAAGGCACCTTTTTCATGACCAAAAAGTTCACTCTCAAGTAAAGTATCTGTAATTGCTGCACAGTTTAGTTTGATAAATGGTTCATCTTTTCTATTACTTCTCTTATGAATAGCAGCTGCAACTAACTCTTTTCCAGTTCCAGTTTCCCCTCGAACTAATACTGTTACATCAGATTGGGCAATTCTTTGGATAACTTTGAATACTTGCTCCATTTTTGGACTATCTCCAATAATATCTCCAAAGTTATGAACTTTTGAGTCCCACTCCATTTTATAATAAAGTTTTAGTTCTTGAAGTCTCTCTTTTTCTTTTTGATTTAATTGAAAAGAGTGGATAGTTTGTGCAAAAAGAGAACTTACAATTGTTAAAATTCTAACCGTATCATCTAGTTGAATTTCTGCAGTTTTAGTAATAACTGCACCTAATACACCAATTGCCTCATTGTCAATTACTAAAGGTACTGCAACATAAGATTTTCCATTGAAATCTCTTTTCCCTGATTTATTAAGAAAGAGAGAATTATTATGAATATTTTCAACAACAACAGGTTCTTTTGATTCAGCTACCATTCCAGTAACTCCCTCACCTACTTTATAAGAAGCAAGAGTTTTTTGAAATTTTGACAACTCAATAGATGCAAAAACGTGCAGAATATCTTCTTCCAAAATATGAACTACACAATTCTCTAGATTCAATGAGTTTTTTAATATTTTCATTGATTTTTCTAGTGAAGTTTGTAGGTCATAATGATTAGAAATAACAGCAGATATTTCATAGAGAGTTGTTAATTCTCTTATCGTTAAACACCCCATACAAGCAGATTTGTCAAACATTATTGCCCCCTGGTTTTTTAATTAATTTTATTATAACTATTTTATGAGTCACGATGAATGTTTGTTTATATAAAAAATATACAATAGATTAATCTATTTATTAATCCGCAATTTTTTTACATACTTCTTCTTTAGGAAGTTTTTTAGTACCTGGTTGAATCCACCAAACTTCACCATTTGAAAGTGTTGCGTTACCACCCCATTTTTCTTCTGTATCAAACTCTATCTCTTCTATAGTCTCTTCCATATCTTTTTTTGCAAAATAAAAAGATACCACACCATCAACTTCTCTTAACATAACTTTTGCCATTTTTTACTCCTTGTTTATAAATATATTTCTAAATTTTCTTAATAATTCATTCTCTTTAAATGAAATTCTAAAGAAACCTTTTTTTAACTCTTTTACTACAAAACTTCGATTGAAATCTTTTGACATAGAAGGGTAGTCTTCCCTATAATGAGCACCTCTACTCTCTTTTCTTTTTTGGGCACACAAGATTATTGCTTCTGATATTTCAAGGGCATTTCTTAGTTCTAAAATTGCAGATAGCTCTACATTATTATTTTTCTCTTTATTTATACAGTGTAGATTATAAGAGATTTGTCTTAGGTATTTAGTGTAATCAAAAGCTTCTGTTAGACTTTGTTCATTTTTTATAATACCAACTTTTTCAAATAGACATTTTCCTAAACTTATTCTAATTGCATTGAAATTTACACTTGTATCACCTTTAAAGATGAAATCTATCATTTCAATATCTTTTACAACAGTATTGTAATTTATAGGAGAGAATTCATTTTCTTTAGAATATTCTTTTGCATTAGCCCCTGCTAAATTTCCAAATACGCAACCCTCAAGAAGTGAATTTCCTCCAAGTCTATTTGCTCCATGAACTCCATTTGAAGCCATTTCTCCACAAATGTAAAGACCTTTTATATCACAAGTTGTTAAATTTACATCTACTCCACCCATTGTATAGTGGGCAACTGGTTTTATTTCTAATAACTCTTCGCTAATATCAACACCACTTTGCATGAGTGCTGCATTGTGAAGTGAAGGAAGTTTTTGTTTAATTTTTTCAATTCCAAGATGTCTTAAATCAATATAGACTTTTTTACCATTAAGCTGTTCTTTTAGAATGGCCCTAGCAACTTCATCTCTAGTTCCTAGCTCATTTACAAATCTATTTCCATCACTATTTATTAAGTAACCACCCTCACCTCGTGCTGCTTCTGTTACTAAATAGTTTGTTTTTACAAAACCTGTAGGATGAAATTGAACAAATTCCATATCTTTTAGATAAAGTCCAGCTCGAAGAGCAACAGCTAATAAATCTCCTGTATAATCAGGTGCATTAGTAGAGTAACCTCTATAAATCCCAGCATATCCACCACCTGCAAGAACTACAGCTTTTGATGCATATATTGTAACTTGAGAGTTCTCTTTATTTAAAGCTATTACTCCACTTATTCTATCTTGATAAATTGCTAGATTTAAAATAAAAGTGTTAGGTAAAAATGTAATTCCTTTACTTTTTGCTTTTTTAATAAGTGCCATAGTGATAGCACTTCCAGTTTTATCTCCAACATAACAAGTTCTATTTGAACTTCCTCCTCCAAATGGTCTTTGTAGGATTTTATTATTTTCATCTCTATCAAACTCAACACCATAATCAACCAATTTGTCAATAATAGATGAAGCTTGTTTACACATATAAGTAATTGCTTTTTTATTCCCAATACCTTTTGCAGAATTGAAAGTATCATTGATGTGTTGATTTAATTCTTTTGTATTAGTTGGGTCAAGGACAGCATTTATTCCACCACTTGCCATTGAGGAATTTGATTTAAATAGATTTCCTTTTGTTATAAGTGCAACTCTATTTTGTTCATTTTTTGCTTCAATTGCAGCCATAAGACCTGCAATTCCACCACCAACTACAATTACATCATAAATCATTTTATACTCTATACATTAAATCGTATTTTGCTCTAGAAGTTGCAGGTATTTTAGTAATTTCTAAATTCTTTTTAATATGAACTGGAACTTTTGAAGCAAACAGTGAGCTAATAAGTCCAGGAGTTGACCTAACGAATTGAAGTGCAAGTTGAATATCATTTTCTAAAACCATTTTAGAATCAAGTAAGTAACCAGTTTCAGGTTTAAAAGATTTTTTAAATAGATTCATTTGAAGAAGTGATGAACTTGAAATTACACCTATTTTTAATCTATGTGCTGCTTGTAATAAAGTACACTCTTCACCTTTTACAGTTTGTGTTGGCATTGTATAAATTGATGTTTTTCCCATATTAAATGGTGTTTGAATGTATTTAAAATTGTGATTAACTCCACCTACTTTGATGGCAATATCTACTAAATCTTCTAAATTAATATGTTCATTTGTACTTTTATCAATAAAACCATTCCAAACAGCAACACCATAATATTTTATCATTCCCATTTCAACCATTTTTTCAAATCTTCTAAAAATAGTTTCAATTTTTTTTAGAAATTTTTTATATCCATGTTTTGAAACTTGTATTTCTGGATTATGTAAGAAATAGATGTCGATAGTTTTAACACCTAAATTTTCTAAAGATTTTTTACATGACCACTCTAAATAATCAGGTGTCATGCAGTGTTGATCTAGTTCTATATCATCTTTTGTTGCCAATGAAGACTTAATTATATTCTCATCAATCCAAGTGTATGGGTTTTCTGGAAACGGATATTCTAGTTGAATAAAACCACCTTTTGAACATATAATTAATTCTTCTCTTTTTGTAATACCCTCTTCAAATAACTCTTGAAGAGCAATACCAATTTCTTTTTCACTTTGACCATATCTATAGTTACTTGCTGTATCTATTAGATTTATTCCACTTTTTACTGCTTCTTTTACGCCTTCTATATAATGGAAAAGATAGTTTTCTTCTTTGTACGGTTCTTTGTTAAAAGTACCTAACCCTAATTTTGAAAATATTAAATCGTTGTGTTTGATATAAAAATCTTTATAATGTGAAAATTTTTTTGCAAAATTGTAAGTATCATCAAATGTTGCTATCATGATTTTTTCTTCTTTTTCTAAAATTTCATAATAATAAGGGAATAAATAAATTTACTCCCTCATCAATATTTAAAGGTGTATTTATTTCTATGCAAAAAGTGTTCCGTATTATTTCATTTATTTATAATTTTATAGTTTAGGTATTCTAATAATTAAATCTTAGGCTAAAAAATAATTTTTATAAAAAAGAAAGACAAATAATTAATTGTACTAATAAAAAACCTAACTTAAACTTTTTCTAATTCAATAGAATTGCGATGTATATGTACTTATATAGAGAACGGTATATAATTTATATACAGTAAATTTCGAATTTTACTAATAATTTTAAGCTTTATTTTATAATTATGAGCCTAGAATTTTCGAATAAAATAACTAAATTAAAAGGACGTATTATGAAAACAAGTGCAAGAAATGAGTTAACAGGAAAAATCACAAATATTATTACGGGAGCTGTAATGAGTGAAGTAAAAATTACAGTTTCACCTGAAGTAACTATTAGTGCAACAGTTACAAAAGAGGGATTAGAATCATTAGGAACTAAATTAAATGATAATGTAACTGCAATTATAAAAGCATCATCTATTATTATTACAAAAGATGCAGTAAAAACTACTGCTAGAAATGTATTAAAAGGAAAAGTTGTTGAAGTTGTAAAAGGTGCTGTTAATAGTGAAGTAAAACTTTCTTTAGGAACAGCTGTAATTTCTGCAATAGTTACAAATGATGCTATTGAAGATTTATCTATCAAAGTTTCTGAAGATGCTTATGCAATAATCAAAGCTTCAAGTGTTATTTTAATAGCTTAAAATATAGGGTTTTCCCTATATTTAGATGATTTTTAATCTACTACTAATATTTGCCATTCCACAGTTATAAACTGAACTTGTTACTACGCCATCTATTTTATAAGAAGCATATTTTTCGATGTTTGTTAAATTTATTCCACCAGCAACTAATATTTTTACATTAGAGTAATTTTCATTTTTGTAAGTAATGATTTTTTCAAGTTCTTCAAAATCAATTTTATCAAGTTGGATCACATCAACTCCAATTTTCATTAGATTTATACTATCTTCGAAGCTGTCACTTTCGATATTTAGTTTTTTTTCTGGGATTTTTGTTTTTATTCTTTTTAAATCTTCATAAAACTCATCGTTGTTTTTATATAAAATTCTATGTCCTTCAAAAAATAAAATAGTTTCTGAAAGGTTCAGTCTATGTGGCATTGCTCCTCCACAAAATGCAGCTTTTATACAGAATCTTTTTGAAAAAGGAAAAGTTTTTCTTGTGGTTAGTAGTTCACAAGTTGGATTTATTTTCTCTATTTTTTCTTTCATTTGGTATGAGTAAGTACTAATTTTGCAACTATATTCCAAAAGAATCTGAGTTAATCTCCAAGCCTTATGAATATCTTCATAATCTCCTGAATACTTCAATATTGTAGAATCTTTTTTTATTTTTGTTTTACTTTTTTCGTAGAATTCAACTTTACAGTTTAAAAGTTCAGCTATTTTTACTGCTTCTTCACTGCAAGATACAACAATATCTTCTCTTGTAAAGACTTCAATTTGAGCTTTTACATTGTTACAATTTTGTAAACTTGTTGTTAAATCAAAATATGGTATATCATCTTGGATATACTTTTCTAGTTCACTAATAGATAAATTAAACATTTTTTCTCTTTTCAAAAATATTTAGTGCTATATAAAAAAGCACTGAAATTAGGACTAAAATTCCACTTAGAATCATAGCTAAATTATAATTCCCATCAAATACAGCATTATAAATAGCAAGTGAAATGGTATCGGTTTTTCCAATAATATTCCCACCTAACATTAAAGTAATACCAACTTCTCCTAAAGCTCTTGCTGTTGAAATTAAAAGGGCAATAATTAAAGAGTTTTTTATATTTGGTAAAACTATAAATAAAAATGTTTTTATTTCACTTTTTCCACTAATATATGAAGCCTCTTTTATTTCTTTTGGAAAAAGTTCAATACTAGCTTGTAAAGGTTTTACCATTAAAGGAAGTCCTGCAATAAATGCAGCAATTACTATTCCTGAAAAACTAAATATCAAACTAATATCAAATTTATAAAAAACTCCTCCAATAAAGCCATTTCTACCAAGAAGTAAAAGTAAAAAAAATCCTACTGCAATTGGTGGAAAAATTAAAGGAAGAGTTACTATAGTATTTAGTAACCATTTAAATCTTAATTTTTCTTTTGCAAGTAAATAAGCTAAAGGTATTCCAAATACTAGAAATAATATAGCACTTACACTTATTGTTTTAACACTTAATAATAGTGGTTGAAGTACAAGTGCAAAATCTATACTCATTAAAGCCCATATTTGTTAAATATGTTTTTTGCTGTTGGTGTTGATAAGAAGTTTAAAAACTTTTCACACTCTTTTGTATTACAAGTGTCAAGTTTTCCAATAACTATTTCAATTGGTGAAAAATATTTCTTATCAACTTTTATGTAACCACCAATATTATCTTTATTTGCAATTGCCTCAGATAAATTTACTAAACCTGCATCTACTTCATTTGTTAAAATGTATGTCATAGCTTGAGGAACGGTAGCAACCACAAGTAATTTGTCTTTAACTTTTTCTTCTAATTTTGAATTTTTTAAAAATTCAGTTCCTGCAATCCCATAAATTGCCTTTGAAGGATCTGGAATAGTTATTCTTTTTATATTTTCATTTGCCAAATCTTCGATTGAAGAGATTTTTTTATCTTTTGCATAAACAATAACAAGTTCACCCTCTCCTAAAGTTGTAAAATCTTTAAAAGTTAAACCACTTTTATCTACTAGGAAGTTTTTATCTCCAATAATCAAAGTAATATCAGTTTGTGTGGCTTGTGTTGTTACTTGTTTTAAGTGTCCAAAAATGGCTTCAATTTTATCACCACTTTTTTCATACTCTTCTATAATTTCCATTAAAGGTTTTTTGTAACCAGCCCCTGCTGCTATTTTTAAATTTGCTGCACTTAACATTAAACTTGAAGTTATAAAAGCTAATAAGATTTTTTTGAACATGAATTTCCTTTATATGTATTTTTTAATAATTACACTCTTTATTTGGTCGACTATATTTTGGATTATTGATAAATGAATAATCAGTAAGAGTTTCTATAAAAGCAGTTAATTTATTTATCTCTTCTGTATTCAATTTTTGATTAATTTCTAAATCATGCTTTTTTATTGCCTCAGTAAGTGTTTTAGCACTACCATCATGCCAATATGGAGCAGTTAATGAAGCATTTCTTAGACTTGGTGTACGAAAAAAGTTTTTATCTTTTTCATTACCTGAAATATCAGATAATCCAAAATCTTTTATTTTATTAGGAAGTTGATTTTTTGGTTCAACTTGATGAAAATCATCATCACTAAAAAGTGGAGCTTTATGACAAGAGTTACATTTTGCCGTTCCAAAAAATAAGTTTTCTCCATCTTGAGCATCTTTAGATGATAATAAAGTTTTATTTTTTATTTTTTGATCATAAAGAGAATTATCAGAGATTAATGTTTTTTGGAAACTTTCTAATGCTAAAGTTACATTATTTAAATTTATGTTATCTTTGTCTTCACTAAAAGCAATTGAAAAGAGTTTTTTGTAACATTCATTTTGAGTTAATCGTTTTTTTATTTCATCTTCACTGCCATTCATTCCCATTTCTATTGGACTTGTTCCTTTTATTGGCATTAATGATTGTTCAGCTAATCCACTAAGATTATTATGTGCCCAAGTCAAGTTTTTAAATGACCCAATATTCGCCAATCCTGGAATATTTCGTTTTCCAGAATCTCCAAGTGCTCCTGGATGAGTGCCATTTCCATCAGTAAATGCACGTTTTTGTTCATGGCAAGTAGCACAAGACATCGTTCCATTAATAGAGAGGTCAGCATCGTAGAATAAACGATGCCCTAACTCTATTTTTGCTTTTAAAACTTCTTCTTTTTGAGAGGAATCTGCATTAACATTAATTATAAAAAGATATGTTAATAACACTATTTTTGCAATTTGTTTCATTGTAATTGCTTCGTAATTATTTAATTTTTATTACTAATAACGCAGTTGTAGCATCAGAACCTGCAGAGAGTTGTAAAGTATAAGTTCCTACTTCTAAAGGATAATCAACCATTTTTCGTATACCACTATTTTCAGGACCAGTGTTATGTGCTACAGATTGAATTAGTTTTCCATCTTTACTTAAATCTATCCACGAAGCATTTCCTAATGCAACTCTATAAACTCCATTTTCTACAATTTTAATTTGAAAAATACCACCATAACTCACTGTTCCACCCTCTTTATCAGGTCTTGTAACATATTCAATTTTTGGAGTATTATGCAGACCAACAAAAGATGCTTTATTTAGTGTAAGCATTGCATTTGGTAGTTCATTGCTATTTTTTGCAGCATTTATATAAGATAAACTTTTCCAAGCATTTAATTCACTAGGTAAATTTGCTTCTTGAGCAAATAAACATAAACATAAACATCCGATATATAAAGCAATTTTCATTTTAGTACCTCTTATTAAAAATAATTATCTTTTTGAACTTTTATCTAAGTAAAAACTTTTCTTAGATAAAGAAAACTCTTGCGCTAATTGGTAAAATTATGTTTTTAAACATAAGGTTTTACCTCTTTCATATACAAATCTAATATCTCTTTTGCTTTTTTTGTTGAAGTCGTAAGTGGTTTTAATAAAAGAGCTTCAATATTAAACTCTTCTTTTAAAGCTTTGATTTGTTCAATACACTCTTCTGGTGTGCCACAAATTGAATTTTCAAATAGTTTATTACTATCAAAAAGTTTGTTCCTAATATCAATATATTCATTTGTAAGAAGTTTTACAAGAGTTGGACTTGTGTCTTTTGAACTCATCATTGATTTTAAGAAAATATCTGCACAATATTGTGCTTCTTTTGTAACTTCTTCTTTGTTTAAGCCAATATTTATTCCTCTTGCAACTCTAAAAGATAGTGGTTTTATTGGATTATAGCTTTCATAAATTTCAAAAATATTTTTTATTTTATCCTTTGAAATTGCAATGCTTCCTATTAATCCATAACCTTTTGTTGCAGCTTCTTTTATGGCTTCTATTGATTCAGAAGCTATAAATGTTTCTAGGGGTTTCTCGATTTTTGGACGAATAGAAATATCTTTACAAGAGAAAAAATCACCTTTAAAATCTACAAGTTCATCATGTAAAAGTTTATGAATTAATTCATTTGCTTCAAACATAACTTCTCTATTAGTAAAAGCATCTGCTTTAAAAGTTTTATTGTAAATAGGAAATGCACCCTTTGCAATACCATATAAAAATCTATCATTATCAAAAGCTTTTATCATTGCTATTTCTTCAGCTAATTTAATTGGATTATATAAAGGAAGTAAAATAGCTGCTGTTCCTATTTTTATTTTGTTTGTTTTTCCCAAAAGATAAGAGACAATAGTAATCGGAGATGGAATTACACTAAAGTTGTTAAAGTGATGCTCCGTTATCCAAGCTTCATCAAAACCTAACTCTTCACAATAACAAATCAAATCAAGTTGATCTGTTATTGCTTTTTGATAATCATTTTCCCAATTCTCAAAAAGAGAAAATAGTGCTGTTTTCATCTTAGAACTTATAAGTTAAGTTTGTATATAAAACTCTTCCAGCTTCAGGATAACCATAATCGAGTTGATAGTTTCTATCAAACAAGTTAGATACTCCAACATCATAACTTAGTTGTTTTGTAATATCATAAATTACTTTTGTTCCCCAAACAGTCATACTTCCTGTCTCTTCATAAGGTGAAGTTGCATTTGTTTTTTTACTTGAGGCATATTGCATGTTTAAATTTGTAGTAAGGCTTTTTATAGGTTTATAGTTCATTGCCATTGCTACTTTATCTTTTGGTACATTTGTTATTTCAACTAAATTATCCTTATCTTCAAGAAGTAGTTTTGTATAACTTCCCTCAACTGTTAAACCATTTTCAAAGTCATGTAGATATTCAAGTTCAAATCCTTTTTGAGATACACTACCAACATTTTGTAATTGTTGTTGTTTAGTTGTTCCATAATAAACATCAACATAACTACTTTGGATAAAATCTTTTACATCAGAATAAAAAACATTTCCTTTTAATGTAGAAGATTTGAACTCTTTTTTAAATCCAGCTTCATAATTTATTGTGCTTTCTTCATTTAAATCAGGATTTGGTATAAATCTTTTAAATTTAAATGAGTATCTATCTTTAATACTTGGAAATCTTGTTTTTTTTGCAATTCCAGTATAAATTCCTAAACTATCATTGATGTCGTATTCAAGTTTTGCCATTGGATTTATTGCATCTGCTTTTCCATTATCAAACTCTTTTTGTGTTCCAAATCCAGTTATATCTGTTCCATTTGGTATTGAACCATAATTTCCAGCTGAACCATAGTTTGTATTATCTGCTCTTGTTACATCATCTTTATCATAACTTGCACCAAAAATTAATCTAGTTTTGTTGTTAAATTTATAGGTATCTTCTAGGCCAAAAGAGTAAGTATAAACACTCATTTCATAATTTTGTGCTTGTTTTGCACCACCTTCTGTGTGCGTATCTTCTTTGGCATGTAGTGCAACTTTTACATTATTATTTCCACTATCTAATTGTCCTAATTCAACAGATATTCCTTTTGTATCATCATCATACCAGCTAGGATTTCCTACTCCTGCAAAGCTATAAGTTGAATAAGTATCATCGTTATAAATTGATAAAGAGTTTTTAAATTTATCATAAAAAAGTCTAGTTTTTAAATATAAGTTTCTAAAGTCTGTTTTTGATAAAAAATAAAAACTCTCTTTATCCCAATAATTCCAATCCCAATATTTTGGAGAATCCGTTGTATATATTGTTGGAGGAACACCTTTATCTGCTTTTTGGTTTATATAATTAATTGCATATTCATCCGTATCATTTGGTGTATAACCAAATTTAAGATTTATCTTTTTATCAAGAGTATCTGATTGAACCCTTTTGTCGCCACTTTGTAAGCTTGTAGGAGTAAAATCATTAGATAGAGGATAATTATCTCTTTCGAGATAAGAACCTGATGCTTGCACATAATATTTCCCTTGATTTGAACCTAAATTAATGTAAGATTTTTTTCCTTGACCGGTAAATACACCACTTGATATTGTTCCTTCAAGTTCTTTAGTAGGTTTTTTTGTAACTAGATTTATTGCACCTGCAAAATTATTAGCTCCTAATAAAGGAGATGTTAATCCTTTACTTACTTCTATTTGAGATAAATCAAAAGTTGTAAATCTTGAGAAATCTACGTAACCATCGTAAGCTACAGCTATTGGAATACCATCAATATATAAAGGAGCATGTTTTACATCAAATCCTCTAACATTAATCATCTGCTCATTTCTTGCTCCACTATTGTAGATACTTATTCCACTTACAGTATCAAGTGCTTCAACAATAGTTTTTTTCTCACTATTTTGCATATCTTCACTATAAATTACATTACTATTAAATTTTTCATCTCCTGTATATGAATCTATAACATCAATTTTTCCTAATTCAAATGTTTCTGCATACATTGAACTTACAAATAAACTACTTATGATAGTTGTGCTAATTATTTTTTTCATCAATATCCTTTAGTAATTACCATTATATATTTTAGTATATAACGATATATAAATTTTTTTCATTATAGAAATAAAAGTATTGATTTATTAATACTCTTATTTTTTAAATTAACTATAATAAATTTCTTTTTGTTTAAATGCTTTGAATAGTTGGACTAAATGCTTTAGTAGCAAGACTTACTTTTTGCCCTATTTTTAGATTTTTCATCTCATCTTTATTTATAACAACTTCAACTAATTGTTGACCAATTGATACAATTGCAATGTGAATAACATCAACTTTTATTATGTCTAAAAGTTCTCCTTCAAAGGAAAACTTTTGACTACCTTTTGTTTTCAACAAAATATCTTTTGGTGTGCCATCATTAATAATTTCCCCAAAATTTAGTATAACAACGCGATTTGCTAGACGATAAATTTCACTTGGGTCGTGGCTTACCATAATAGTTGTTGTATTGAATTCTTTGTGTAATGTAAGAATTTCATTTTGAAGTTTAGTTCTCATTTCTGAGTCAAGGGCTGATAAAGGTTCATCCATAAGTAGGATTTTTGGTCTATTCATCAACGCTCTACATAAACTTATTCTTTGTTTTTGACCACCACTTAATGTTTGTGGAAATCTGTTCTTTAGTTCTTCTAATTCTGTCATTTTTAGCAAATAGTTTGCTAACTCTTTATCTTTATTTACATATAAAAGATTGTCTATTACTGAGAAATTTGGAAATAATGCATAATCTTGGAATACGAATCCTATTTCTCTTTTTTGTGGTGCTAAACAAAATTTATTGTCTAGCCAAATATTATTATCAATATTTATTGTTCCCTTTGCAGTTTCAAGACCTGCTAAAATTCGTAAAAGTGTTGTTTTCCCACTTCCACTAAGTCCTGCAAGTGCTAAAAACTCACCTTGTTTTATTTCTAGATTTACATTTAAATCCATTTCACCGTTTGCGCCATGAAGTTTTTTGTTTATATTAATATTTATCATTTACTTCCTCTTGCAAACATATTTTTTTGTTTTCCATTAAAAACATAAACACCCAAAAGTGTAAGGAAACTTAGTGTTATCATAATTGCACTATAGATGTGTGCATTTGCATAGTCCATAGTTTCTGTAAATTCATAAATTGCAATTGATGCTACTTTTGTCTCTCCTGGAATACTTCCACCAATCATTAAAACAACTCCAAACTCACCAACTGTGTGAGAAAATGTAATTATAATTGCTGTTAATAATGCCGGTTTTATATTTGGTAAAGCTATTTTAAAAAGAGTAGTTAATTTACTTTTTCCACTTATGTAACTAGCTTCAAGCATATTTTTATTTATGCTTTCTAAACCACTTTGTAGTGGTTGAACCATAAATGGTAAACTATAAATACAACTTGCTATCACTAAACCATAAAAATTAAAAACTAATTTTATATTAAAATATTCTTGAAAAAATTGTCCAATAAAAGAGTTTTGCGACAATGAAAAAAGAATATAAAAACCTAATACTGACGGAGGTAAAACTATTGGTAAAGCTGTTAATGCTTCTAAAAATGGTTTAAATTTTGAGTTGCTTTGTGATAAATACCATGCAATTGGTAAGCTAATAAAAAATAGAATCAGAGTTGTAATACCAGCTAATTTAAATGAGAGAATAAATGGTTCAAATTCTATTTCTTTTAACATCTCAATCATTTAATACTTCCCCAATAGATAAATTACTTGCTTTTATCAAAATTGTTACAACTTCCCCAATTTGTAAATTCATTCTTTTAGATGAATCTACAGTTATGATACTTTCTAATATTGTATCATTTACTTTTAATTCAATACTAGCTAGTAACTGTCCATTTTCTATACTTTGTATAGTTGCAATAATTTGGTTTGATAAACTTAATTCTCCGCTTAGATTTTTACCAATAGAAATATTAGTAGGTTTTGTAATAAGTTTTACTTTTTTACCTATTTGTATATTATTGTCTAAATCTAAACTCATCATTTTTAGAGTTGTTCCATTAAAATCAAACTCTACAATGTTTAAATTATCAATGTTGTTTATCTTTTTTATTATTGCAACTATTTGATTCATTTTACTAAATATCCGTAATCTTCAAATATTTTTTTAGCTCTTGGACTTAAGATAAAATCATAAAAAGCTTTAACTTCATCTTTTTTTACTTTATCATTAATTAATCCTACAAGATTATTTGAATGGTCAATTATTACAATTCCTTGATCAATTGATGTGTAAAGTTTTGGATCAACTGTTAACCAATTTTTATTTTCTTTATATTTTGACATTTTATCTTCATATAAAGATGATTTTGCGATAAAACCAATGTCTGTTGCAGTTGTTGCATAAGTTACAGCTTGAGAAATTGATTCTGCATAAACAAATTTACTTTCAGCACCAACAATTTTTGCATTTTTAATAGCTTCAACAGCTGCTGCTCCATAAGGTGCAGTTTTTGGATTGGCAATTGCAATTTTTGTAATTGAACTATCCTTTAATACATTTATCCCTTTTGAATAATCAAGTTCTTTTGAACTTAACATTGCAAGTGCTCCTTGCGCATATATTACAGGTGCTGTAGATGTTAATTTTTTGTCAAATAATGCTTGAGGGAATTTCATATCTGCTGACATAAATATATCAAATGGTGCACCATTTTCAATTTGTGAAACTAATTTTCCACTACTACTTAGAGTAACTTGAACTTTTGTGTCAGGGTTTGTTTTATTAAATTCTTTAACTAATTCACCCATTGCGTAAGTTACATTTGCAGCAGCTGCAACAGTTATTTCACCAGCAAAAATACTTGAACATAAAACCATGAATCCTAAAATTATTTTTTTCATCTTTTTTCCTTATTTTCCAATTATTACGTCAGAGGCTTTTATTATTGCACTCACCTGTGTTCCGATATCTATCTTTAATCTCTCATAAGAACTTGTTGTTATTACTGAAGCAATTTTGTCACTATTTCCAATATCAATTATTAATTCAGTATTAATTTCATCTTTATTAACAGAATCTATAGTACCTTGAAATTTATTTCTAGCACTAATATTTAATGTAATATCTGTTGTAATTAATACAGTACTTGATTTAAAAATGGCTACAACTTCATCACCTATTTTTAAATTCAGATTATTTGCAGCTGTGTTTGTTATAACTGAAACAAGTGTGTAACCACTTTTAAGTTTAATAAATATCTCTGCATTTATTTTCCCATGTTCAATTAATTCAACAGTTCCGCTTATCTGATTTCTTGCACTTATTTGCATTGATAATCTCCTTATAGTTTTTAAAGTTCCAGTATTTATATCTGTTATTTGACTTAAATTCTTAAGAAATTTTTTCTGTTCATTTCTTAAAATTTCAAATGTTTCTATAAGATTTTCTCCATAAGGTGTTAATGTTGTCCCTCCGCCTCCAACACCACCTGTTTCTCTTTGAACAATAGGTGTTGTAGACAGATTATTCATAGATTCAATAGCTTCCCAAGCAGCCTTATAACTCATAGGAACTTCTTTAGCCGCTTTACTAATTGAACCCGTTCTTTTAACTGCGATTAGTAATTCAATTCTTTTTTCTAGCAAAAATGGTTGATTAAAAATCTCTAGAGTTAAATTTGATGATATTTCCACATAAATCCTTTTTTGTTATATCTTACAGTATATAACGATAAATAAAAAAAATTTTATCATTATATAGCTTAATACATAACGATAAAATAAAAAAAACTAGAAGAAAATCTTCTAGTTTTTTTGACTATCTTACTGAATCGAAGAAGTAGTCTGTTTTTGCAATTTCTTTAGTTTCTTCATCTAATTGATCTAAGATTGCATTTGTGATCCAAGTTAATAGATTTAATCCACCTTCATAACCACTAATAGAATATCTATGTAAGTGGTGTCTATCAAAAATTGGGAATCCAATTCTGATTAAAGGAATTTTTGTATCTCTATATAACTCTTTTCCGTAAACATTTCCAATCATGAAATCAACTGGTTCAGTGAATAATAAACTTCTTAGGTGCCATAAATCTTTTCCTGCCCAAATATTACATTCAGAAGCTCTAGCAGATTTAGCTAAGACAGCTTTCATATCATCTTCCCAACCTTTTCTTGGTGCATTGTTACACACGATGTGAGTTGGAATTGAACCCATTTCAACTAAGAATGAAACCATTCCTAATAAGAAGTCAGGATCTCCCCAGATTGCAATTTTTTTACCATGCATATATGGATATGAATCTTGCATTGCATCAACAAATCTAGCTCTTTGTTGTTTTAATTCTTCAGGAACTTCTTTACCTGTTAATTCAGCTAATTTCATAACAAAAGCATCAGTACCACTTAAACCAATTGGATTACAAGTTTCATATTTTTGTTTCCATTTGTTTTTAATAGTTTTAGCTGTTAAAATTGTAGAATATTTTTGTAAACTAATAGTAGCAGCTGCATTGATAGCAGTTTTAGCATCAGCTATTTTTGTTCCACCAGCATATAATTTATATTCTCCAGCTCCTGTGTCCCATTGTTCTTCATGGTCACCAATCATGATGATTTTATCACCAAACATTTTAGAGATTTTTTTAATTTCTTTTAATGACCCTAAATATGGTTCAAATCCAGGAATTATATTAATTCTTTCTGCATCTACTTCTTTAGTTACACCTTCAGATAATTGCTCTAAAGTTGATTTCATCATATTATCATAACCTGTAATATGTGACCCAACAAATGAAGGAGTATGAGCACTTGGAATTAAGATGTTATCTAATTCACCTTCTGCTTCTTCTTTTGCACCGATGATAAATGCATTTAAGTCATCTCCGATAACTTCTGCCATACAAGTTGTACTAACAGCAATCATTTCTGGTTTATATAAAGCATTACAGTTTCTTAAACCATCTTTCATATTTGCTAATCCACCAAATACCGCTGCTGATTCAGACATAGAGTCAGAAACGCAAGGAGTTGGTTCTTTAAAGTGTCTAGTAAAATATGATCTAAAGTATGCAACACATCCATGAGAACCATGAACGTAAGGCATAGTGTTTTCAAAACCAAGTCCTACCATAACTGCACCTAATGGTTGACAAGCTTTTGCTGGATTAATTGTAATAGCTTCTCTTGCTAGATTTTTTTCTCTATAATCCCAAGATTTTGTCCATTCAGCAATTTCTGCAACTTTTTCAGGAGCAACAGCACCAGCAGCACCTTCGAATTGTTTTTTATTTTTTAAAACTTCTTGATATTCAGGTTTTAAAAATAGTTTTTGTCCGTTTACAATGTTATCTATATCTTGCATAGCCTTCTCCTTACGCTTCTTTTTCCCATGGAGCTTTTGTGTGGTTCCATACTGGTGAGTTAATTGCTAAATCCATGTCTCTAGCGAAAATTGCGAATGCATCATAACCATGGTATGGTCCTGAATAATCCCAAGAGTGCATTTGTCTAAATGGTAATCCCATTTTTTGGAATACATATTTCTCTTTTACCCCTGCTGCTACTAAGTCAGGTCTTAATTTTTTAACGAATGCTTCTAATTCATACTCATTTGCATCATCGTAAATAAGTGTTGATCTTTCGATTTCGTCTTTAGTTCTTTTATAATCATCACCATGAGCAAACTCATATCCAGTACCGATTACTTCCATTCCTAAATCTTCATAAGCACCAATAACGTGTCTTGGTCTTAATCCACCAACATAAAGCATTACTTTTTTACCTTCTAACATAGGTCTGTATTTTGCAATAACAGCGTCAGTCATAGCAGTATATTTAGCAATAACAGCTTCAGCTTTTGCTTGAATTGTTTCATCAAAGAATGAAGCAATTTTTCTAATAGACTCAGTTGTTTTTGAAGGTCCAAAGAAGTTATATTCCATCCAAGGAATACCAAACTCTTGTTCCATATGTCTTGAAATATAGTTCATAGATCTATAGCAATGTAATAAGTTTAATTTAGCTTGAGGAGCAATAGCTAACTCTTTATAAGTTGCATCTCCAGACCATTGAGCAATAACTCTTAAACCCATTTCTTCTAAAATAATTCTTGTTGACCAAGCATCTCCACCGATGTTGTAATCTCCAATAATTGATACATCATAAGGAGTTGATTCGAAATCTTTTCTATAAGAAGTATCTGGCATGATATAATCTCTAATCATATCATTTGCAATGTGGTGACCAAGTGATTGTGAAACCCCTCTAAAACCTTCACATGAAACTGCAATTGTTTGATGTCCAGTCTCTTTTTTATGCACTTTTGCAACAGCATGAATATCGTCCCCAATTAATCCAATTGGACACTCTGATTGAATTGAAATTCCATTATTTAATGGGAATAACTCATCAATTTCAGTTAATGCTTGTTTAAGTTTTTTATCTCCACCAAATACGATATCTTTCTCATTAAAATCTGTAGAAAAGTTCATAGTAACAAAAGTATCAACACCTGTTGTTCCTATATAATAATTTCTTCTTCCACCTCTTGAGTATTGACCACACCCAATTGGTCCATGAGAGATATGAATCATATCTTTAATTGGTCCCCAAACAACCCCTTTTGAACCTGCATAAGCACAACCTCTTTGAGACATTACACCTGGTACTGTTTGTTTGTTACTTCTTGTTGAATCACAAGCACCTTTTGTACCTTCAGGTGAATCTACACCTAAATGTTTTGCTCTACTTTTTCTAACTTTTTCTGGATATGCTTCTAATACTTCAGCAATCGCTTCTTTTTGAAGACTTTCTAATGTTTCTGGTCCCATAATTTTCTCCTTTAAAGAAAAAGTAGCTTACGCTACTTTTACTCTGTATAGATTCATGTCATCTAATTTTTTACAAACTGCTTTAGTTGCATCACCATCTACGCTTTTTGAAATTTCAGAAATTTGGTATTTATTTGTGTAATAAATCATTTTAAAACCATTGTTTTCTGCACATTCAGTATTTGTAAAGTAATCTACAAGTGCTGTGTGTAAAAAAGTATTTGCAGGAACTTCTAAAGTTTCTAATTTAACACCTTCTCTTGTTTCGCTTGTTAAAGTTACTGTTTTCCCTGCAGCATCAATACCTTCATTTACTTTTTCAATTACTTTTTCAAAACTTACATCATTACCTTCACTCGCTGGAAAGTGGTATCCACATACAAACATAATTTTCTCCTTACTACTATTTTTTATTTTTATTTTGTTTTTTAAAGCTTAAATATTAAGCTTCTTCTGCTTTTTTACCGATATTTTCTAAATCAGCTTCTTCTTCTAATCCGAATTCCATTAATAGGTTTTCTAAATCATCCATTTCTAATGGAGTTGGAATAACTTTTAAGTCATTAGCAATGATTTTTCTTGCTAATTCTTTGTATTCCATAGCTTGGTCAGATGATGGAGCGAACTCAACAACTGTCATTCTTCTTAACTCAGCTCTTTGAACGTGGTTAGATCTTGGAACGAAGTGAATCATTTGAGTACCAATTTGCATTGCTAAGTGTTTTGCAAGGTCATACTCTTTATCTGTCATCCTAGCGTTACAAATTAATCCAGCAAGTCTTACCCCACCAGTATTTGCATATTTTAAAATACCTTTAGAAATGTTGTTAGCTGCATACATAGCCATCATTTCTCCAGACATTACGATGTAGATTTCTTGTGCTTTACCTTCTCTAATTGGCATAGCGAATCCACCACATACAACGTCTCCAAGAACGTCATAAGAAACGAAATCTAATTCGTCATCATAAGCACCTTCTTCTTCTAAGAAGTTAATTGCTGTAATAACTCCTCTACCTGCACATCCAACACCTGGCTCTGGTCCACCTGACTCAGTACAATTGATATAACCTTCAGTTATTTCATTGTTATCGTAGTGGAATTCACCTGCACCTGGTTTACATACATCTTCTAATTCTAAATCTTCAACTGTTCCAGCTTCAGAAGCTAATTGCATAATTGTAGATTGAGCTTTTTCATGTAAAATTAATCTTGTTGAATCCGCTTTAGGGTCACAACCAACGATTAATATTTTTTGACCATAGTAGTGGCACATTGCCGCTAAAGTATTTTGAGATGTAGTTGATTTACCAATCCCACCTTTTCCGTAAAACGCGATTTGTCTTAATGCTGACATTTTAACTCCTTTGATATATATGTTTACGAAAATCATTATTGCATCTAGTGTTCCACAGAAAAGATTTTTTAGAAAAAAAAAATTAATTTTCTAAGAATCCCTAAAATACGCCATTCTAGTGAATATTTTTTTTTAATATTTGTTTTTAGGATATTTTTTATCCTATTTTATTGAAACAAATTTAGTAAATTTTTTTGTAAAATTAGAATTAAATATATGCAAAAAATGTAAATTATTTAAATTTTAGATACTATTTGATGAATAATATTTTTACGATTTTGTTTAAATATATATAATTATGTGGAAGGATTGAGAGTATAATGAGTATAGATTCCTTATTAACGCATTTTATTATAACTATTGTATTTAGTTTTTTAATAGGTTTGGAGTTAAGAGCTTATAAATCTATGTTTCATCCTGATGATAGAGAATTCTTTGGAACAGCAAGAACTTACACTTTTGTTGGTGTATTAGGATTTATTTTATACAAAATTGAACCAATAAATTTTTCTTTATATATTGCAGGATTTATGGGTATCTCTTTACTTTTTCTTTTATTTTATAATAAATTATTGATTGAAAAGAACCATAGTATTGTTTTATATTTAGTGTTATTAATTGTATATAGCTTTGGTCCCTTATCAAATCTTTACCCTTTATGGTTTTCATCTTTTATTTTTGTTTTAACTATTTTTATATTAAATGCTAAGAAAAAAATAATGAGTTTTAATTTAAATATTAATATTTACGAATTTGAAACTTTAGGAAAAATGGTTTTACTCTCAGCTGTAATTCTTCCTTTACTCCCTTCTGATAGAATTATTCCGTATTTGGGAATTTCACTATATAAAATTTGGCTAACTGTTGTTGTAATTTCAGCAATTTCTTATGCTGGTTATATTGTTCAAAAGTATTTATTCCCCTCAAAAGGAATATTTTTAACAGGATTAATTGGTGGAACTTACTCTTCAACTGCAACTACTGTTGTTTTGGCAAAGAAAGCTGATACTTTAGATAAGAACCATATAATCACTGCTTCAATTATTGCAGCAACTACAATGATGTATATAAGAATACTTGCAATTTCTGCTATTTTCAATATTGAAGTTGCTAAAACAATTTTGTTACCATTTTTGTTTTTCATTATTTTAACAATAATAATTACCTATGTTTATTATATAAAAGCATCTAAAATAATTAACAATTTTGAAATAAAAGATTCAAATCCTTTAGAATTGGGTACGGCTTTTATTTTTGCATTTTTGTTTGTAATTACAATGTTAGTTACAAATTATGTAGTTGATAATTATGGTTCAAGTGGATTACAATTTTTATCAGTAATTGTTGGTTTTACTGATATTGATCCATTTATTTTATCTTTATTAACGGGTAAATATACAATTGAAGCTTCTCAAATTGCATCGGCAATAATTATAGCTTCAGGAAGTAATAATATTTTAAAATCGATTTATGCTTTATGGTTTGGGAAAGATAAAACTGTTACAAGCTTTATTTGGCTTTTAATTTTAGGGATAATCACAATTTTAGTAGGATTTTTTCTTTAAATTCCTACTAAAATACGATTGTTACATTTAATCCTTTGTATTTCTCATTTTCAAATATAGTTTGACAATTATCAAAAGATAGTAAAAATTTATGCATTTCAACAATGGTTTTATAGGCAATTGTTAAACCTAATCCTGTTCCTTGACTTTGATGTTTTGTTGTGAAGTAAGGTTCAAGTATTTTAGGAAGCATTTTTTCATCGATTCCTCCTGCTGTATCTTTTATTTTTAAATTAAGATGATTATTTATATTTTCGGTTTCAATAATAATTATTCTATTGTCGATATTGTTTTGGATAAATGCTTGAATTGAGTTTTCTAAGATATTTCTAATTGCTTCGGAAAATCTAAATTTATCAATAAAAATCTTATTATCAACTTTATAGTTTGTTACAATTTTTATCTGATTTTTAATGAAATCCTTTTTCTTATCATGCAAAATTTCACTCATTAATTGACAAATACTATAGGATTTTTCATGATTATCAAAAGCTAAATCATCAAAATTATTAATTACATTTGATAAATAATTTGTGATTTCTACAATTTTGTTCATATCTTCGTCTAAATTTGTTTCATCATATAAATTTAGCTCTTTTTGTAGTTTAACTCCACTTGCAATAATTGAAATTGTACTTAATGGTTGTCTCCATTGGTGAGAAATATTTTGTACTAATTGATTTAAAGATTCAAATTTCTTTTCTAATTCAAGAAGCTTTAACAGAGTAAAGTTTTTAACTATTAATAAAATTTGTTTTTGATTTGGCATTAGATTCATTGTCATATATATAATCATTGATTTAGCATATTTAGTTACAAAAGTAATTTCAAAATTTTCAATATAACCATTCTTTTTTACTTCATTTATAGCATTTTCAATTTTATCTTGATAGATCTCAGGAAAGAGCTTAAAAGCAGAAAGATTCATTAATTCTTGGTGATTGTATTCACTTAAACATCTAAATGATTCATTATATTTTATAAAATTACCATCTAAATCAATTGTTGCAATACCATCTTTTGAACTTTGAAATATTGTTTCAAATTCCATTTCTAGTTCTTTTGCATTTTCTAAATTATGAATGGTTATATATAATAACGGTGAATTTGGAATTAACTCGATTTTTTTACTTTTTATTAAAACATCAATTGATTTTCCATCTTTACTTTTATGTTTAGTGACAAATTTATCCCAACCTTTGTCTAAAATATTTTTTTGTTTATTTTTTAACTTTTCATCGGAAATAAATTCCAAAGTTAAATCTTTAGGAGTTATATTCTTGAATTCTTCTTCTGTATAATTGTAAAGTTCTAATGATTTTTTATTAAATAAAATAAATTTTTGTGTATTTATATCTAGAATTAAAATTGCATCAAGGGATTCCTTAAATAAAATAGATAATAAGTTAATTTGTTGAGTATCCATAGAAATCCTTTCTATATAATCGCTATTATATAGAAATAAGTTACAAATTGACTATAAATTTTCTACCTTGTACAATTTTTTTCTCTCTTTTGATGATGGAATATCAAGTATTTTTCTATATTTTGTTATTGTTCTTCTTACCATTTTTAAATTGAATTTAGTTTCTATAAATTCTAGAATATTTTCATCAGTTAAAGGTTCATCTTTATTTTCATAATCAACTAAACTTTTTATATAACTTTTTATTTGAGATGAAGACAAATCTTTATCAACTGCATTTGAGAAGAAGAATTTTAAAGGAAATATTCCTAAATTGCACTCTATATATTTATTTGATACAGCTCTACTAATTGTTGATTCTGCAAATCCTAATTCAGCTGCAATCTCTTGCATAGAAAAAGGCCGTAATTCTCCACCAACAAAAAAAGATATTTGTTTTTCAACAATTATTAAAACAATTTTATAAAGAGTTGATTTTCGTAAGTTTAATAAATTTACTAAATCTTTTGCTTCTTTTAGTTTTTCTTTTATATTTTCATTTTTTGTGATAAATGGATTTTTTACTTTAATGTCTGGATAATAGGCATTATTGATTTTTATCTCAATATCTTCATTAATTTCAACAAAAAAATCAGGAACAACTTGTACATTATCATTCATATAATCAATTGCAGGGGGATTATTAAAATATTTAATAATATCTTTTGCATCATTAAATCTATGATGTGCTGCATATTTATCGACATGTGCAATATCTTTTATAATTTTTTTAGTGAAATTATATAATTCATCATCAATTTTTCTATCAAGGGCATCTAACTGAAATAAAAATGATTCTTGTAAATCTAGTGCACCAACTCCACTTGGTTCTAATCTTGCAAATCTTTGTCTAATCGATTCTACGTACTCTTTATATACATTACAAGTATCTGCAATTTTTTCTATGTCACCATCAAAATAACCATTTTCATCAATATCACACAAAATTTCTAGTGCGACTTTTTTTGAATTAGGTGTTGGAAAAAGTGATTCATTTTCTATTTGTTCACTAATTTTGTCATTTAGCGAGTTTGTGTAAAAAGCTAATGATTCTACAAATTCTCCACTTGTCCCATTTGAAGTAAAATTACTATAAAAATCTTTCGACTTTGTTACTTCCAAAAAAGGGTTTTCGTAAGATAAATTTGTTAAGTACGATTCTAATTCTTGGATAGATGTCTGTAGCATAGGAAGCCACAACTTTAATGATAGGTTTAAGTTCTGCTTTTGAGCAGTTGATATTGAAAGTGAATTTGCCATAGTTTATTTTGCCCAAATCCAGAAGAATTTGGGCAATCCTTTAGTATATTTTTTAATACTTTATTCTAATTACACCATTTGGTTTAACTATTTTCATTTGACAAGATAATCTTGCTTTATCAGTATTTGTTCCCGCACCAGCTTCTGCAATTACTTTTTTCTCTTTTTCATTTATTTCTGAAATAAATTCCATACCTTGCTCAATTGAAACTAAACAAGTTCCACACTCACCATCTCTACAACCAAATGGTAAAGCTGAACCTGATGCTTCAACAACATCTTGAATTGTGCTTCCTGGTTTTACGTTAATTGCTAAAAAGTCATTTACGATTTCTACTCTTGTTGTCATTTTTTTTCCCTTATTTTAAATTGAATGGTTTAACTAAAATATCACCTTTGATTAACATCATTGGTGCAATTCTAACTTTTGGACTGATTGTAAATTGTTGACATTGCTCAGCTTCACTTGCAGTAATTGCTCCAAGTTTAACTAAAATATCTAACTCCTCATCTTCCATATAACTTGTTGGCTCTTCATCACTTAAGTTTTCAACATAAATTAAAGACTTAGAATAATCACCTTTCGTTGCAAATGGAATTGGTACATTCTTCTCTTTAGCTAACCTAACAATAGGTTCGCCAATTTTTGCATCATATACCCCATCAGTTACCGTGTCAAAATGCATAAAAATCACTTTTGCCATACTTTTCCTCCTTACTACTTTTTATAGACTTGTTTCCTAAAATAAGTTCATCAAGCCAAGTAAAAAAGTTTTCCTAAACTCTTTTACTTGGCTTGAGTGAAGATTATTTTGAGTAATTCTTTTCTCTATGTTGTCTCATGAATTCAAGTTCTTCTTTTACTTCATCTCTATAATCTTCCATTGCTAATAGTTCGTGTTCCCGGCAACCAACTACTTCAATAAGAGCATTTAAATCCAAGAAATGAACTTCATAAACTCTGATTACTTGTAAAAATTCACCAATTGATTTTATATATCCAATAGCACCCTTTTGAACCATAATTGTTCCAATTGGAGCATGTGGGTACGTACCATCATTTTTTATATCTTCAAGAAGTTGTACTTTTTGACCTATACCAAATTTTGGTTCATCTTCATCTCTACCTGATCTTGATGCAGTAACACTATCATGTAAAATAGTATTTGCATCAACTATATCTTTATGATTAACACCCACAGCTTCCTCCTTGAGTTCCAGTTGAGCTAGTTCCACAAGATGAACAACCATCTAGTTTTCCAGTTTCATACATATTCCAAACATCAGCAGCACTTGGTGAGTGACCAGTTTTGTAATCACCATAAACTCTAAGTAGTGAGAATTTCAGAAATTCCAATAATTTGTTTTCATCAGAAATAGAATCAAGACCTTTTTTTATTAAAGTCCCATACTCTTTCATCATGTGAAATCTTTTTATATTTATAAGTTTTTGGTCAAATTCCAAACCAAAAAATTCAAAAAAATCTTCAGTATCTCTTAATTTATAAAAATCATTTACAGTTTGCATTTGTTATCCTTTATTACAAGTCTAATTCATCTTTCAGAGTTTCAATCCAGTTTTTGATTCTCTCTTTAGTTTTACCTTTTTCATTATGATTATCTATTGCTAAACCACAAAGTTTATCATCCATTTGAGCTAAAGAGAATTCAAACTTATACCCATCAACAGGAACAAATCCTACTGCTGTAGCACCTGCTTTTGTAAATGTTTTGTAAAGTTTTCCTAATGCTGAACAGAAATGCTCACCATGTTTAACACAATCACCTGCTCCAAAAAATGCAACAGTTTTACCTGAGAAATCAATATTATCAGACTCTATTTCTAAAATTGGATCAACCCAAGAGTGGTGAACATCACCTTGTCCCCAAGTTGAACTTCCTAAAAATAAAATATCATACTCTAGAAGTTGATCAACATTGTCAAAATCTTCTTCCATATTTATAATTTCATCAACATCAAACTCTTTTGCTAATGCTTTTGCAATAGCCATTGATGTACCACCTGCAGTTCCACAAAAAATTCCAATGTTTGCCATCTCTATTCCTTTAAAATGTCCCATTTTAAAGGGACCTATCTTTTTTAACTTCTTTAAAAGAAGCAACTCTAAAGGGCTTTACTAGTAAAGCCTAGATATTTTTATACTTATCATAAGTTTCTTGAGCATTTATAAGAAACTTTTCACCCTCTTTTTCTAAATCCTCATAAGTTCTAAATGAATATCTATGAGCATCTTTGAAGAATTTTTCACAAAGTACAATTTTCCCAGCGAAAACTACAACTCTTCCAAATCCTTCATGGCTCATTTCCATTACAACTGAACACATTACACCTGTAATTTTTTCAAATGCTAGTGCAACTGCTTGGAAAATAAGTCTTATGTCTTTGATTTGCATTTCATCAATATCCGCAATAATTGGGATATTCTTTAAATCTTCTTTTGTTCTGATATATTTCTCTTGTAGTAATTCTTCATCGCTTTTGTTTACCCAAGTTCCAAACTGGTCTAAAGCTCTTACTTGTCCTACTAGAGTATCAATAAATAGTTTTTTTGCATCCATATTAGGCAGCCTTTTTTTCAATAATTTTTTTAATAAATGGAGGTGGATTACCATTTAACATAGATGTTAATTTTTTTAATTCTTCTTCTATAGAAACTGGATTTACATATTTAATTGGGAATATTCCATTATTTATAATTTTTGCAGCTGCTATTGCTCCAATATTCGTAAAATAAACAATATCAATACCTTCTAATAATTCAACAGTTTTATCAGTATCTTTATCTTCAATTTTAATGATTTCACAAACAGTTGTTGTCTCTTTACCTACTTCATAAACTGCAAATTGCTTTGCACTTCCAAAGTGTGAGTCCATATTTTCTAAATCACTTGTAGCGAAAGCGATTTTAACAGTTCCACTTGTTGGTTCGTTTGTTTGTATTTTTATACTTTTCATCTTACTATCCTAAAAGTTTTATATCTTTAAAATATATGCAATTAGTGTTCCATAAAATTAACTTTTATTTTCCTATTGCAAAAAGATAAAAAATATCATTTTTAGTACCTAAAAATTCTTTGCATGAATCATCAAAATATGCGCCAATTCCGCTAGCAGACAGATTTAAAGCAGTTGTTCTTAGATATAAAATGTGAGCAATTAAACCAGTTAGGATATATGAATAAAAATAGTTATGTCCTGCTGTACTTGTGAAAATTAGTGTAAATGCACTTTGTCCTGAAAGTTTTTGGTTTAGTGCTAAATTAGTCATTTTTTCTTTAAAATCACCCTCTTCTTTTAACATTGCATTTTTGTAAAGACCTTTTTTTATTCCATTTATATTGTTGTTAACAAAATAAATTTCAATACCAAAGTTATTTGCAAACTCAAAAATATCTTTTGTAATAAATAAAAAATCCTCTTCTTTAATTGATTCATTTGTAAATGCTCTAATTGAACGTCTGTTATTTATGGCATTTTGGAGGTTTTCATTTGTAATATCATTTAATAAATTTATATTTTGGATTTTGTCAAATTCATCTTTTTGACTATCTTTATAAAAATTCTCAACAAAAAGCTCTTTTAGTTGATAATCACAAGCACTTACATTTATTATTGGACTTCTTAGTTTTTTTGGTTCAGTAGTTTTTTCTGATTTGATAGTAATACTTGTATAAAAAGATTCATAATTATCAAATGAAAACTCTTCATTTAAACTATTTTTATCAAAATTAAAATCAATCTCATAATCTAAATTTGTTAATTTTAAAGCTGAAATAATTGAGCCTAATTGGTGACCAGTATCAAGTAAAAGGTATCTTATTGCTCTTTTTTCATATTTCCATACGCTTCTAAAATAGGCATTTGATATTAAAATTACAAATTTTCTTTGGACTTTATCTTTGAAATAAAATTCAACACCATCATTACTTAACTCATGGATTAAAGTAAGACTATTTTCAAGTGCTTCATAGTGGTATATTCCACTAATAAAACCTTTTACAGCTCGTATTTGGATATAAATCTCACATGGATACAATCCTCCAGCACTTGGATTTGCCCTTAAATCTACTTTTTCTTTTCCATAGGTTTTTGTTGCTGTGATTTTTCCAAAGTTTTTTATAAATTTTAATTCCTCATAATCATCAAGATTAAATCTTTGATAAAAATGAGGATACTTTTTATAAGCTCGGGGTTGAGTTCGATAGTCTATAAAGTTTGCTTGATTAAAATACTTTTTTTGATTTATATCAGTTTGATCATGATAAATTTGCATTTTTTAATAGTTTTACAATTTTTGGAGTTACTGCTAAATCGATTGCTTTAAATCCATCTAAACTTTCAAAATCAGTTCTTGCTTTGTGTTTTAAAAGTAATTCAACAAAATCATCTTTTCCTGCACTTGCGCAATACATTAAAGCAGTCACATTATTTACATTTTGTGAGTCAATGTCAATTCCAGCTTTTACTAAAGCTTCAAAACACTCATAAGAGTTTCCAAAACATGCATTCCAAAGAGCTGAATTCCCATCTACATTTTTAATATTTAAATCTGCATTTAAAGATAATAATTCATCAACAATTGTAATATTTGCTTCTCTACTAGCTTTCATTAATGCTGAATTTCCATATTTCCCTGTTGTATTTAAGTCATCAACAGTGTATTCATTTTTGATTAACCACTCTTTTAATAAAGCTGTCATATCAAACACCCATCCAGTTTTCATGAGTGTGACCTTTTGGTTTAAAGTTTACCACTTCATTTAAAGTAATTGAAAAATCTTCTATTTTAAAATCATCATCTAAATCAGAAGGTATCTCTTTATATTTAATCACACCTTCTTTGTCTATAACAAAAATTGAGTTTGCTACCATTGAATCATTAATATTTACACCAAATTTAAGTGAAAAATCTTTAAAATCGTTAGAAATAAAAGCTTTATCTAAAGCAAATTTTTCTGCAATATCTTCTATTTGTTCTAGTTCACTTGTTGTAATAATGTAAGCATTTACTTTTCTTTTAGTAGTTGTTATTACTTCATGTAAGTCAGCATTATATTTATTTACATCATTAAGTGTAATCATAACTTGAACTGATGGTGCCATTAGACCAATAACTTTTGTTTCATCATTTAGCATTTTTACTCTAACTGCTGGTGCTTCACCTTCAACATTTCTATCTTTTTTCCCTAAAGTATAGCTTTTATTTTTGTACGTAACTTCCATTTATAAAATTTCCTTGTGTATTATTTGACAATCTTTATTTATCATTATTAAAGATTTTATTAACTCGTTTTCTTTTGTATTTAAACTAAATATTTTTGCAAATGACTTGTAATCATTTGATATTGAGCCATCACTTAGTTCAAACTCTTTTATAATATTTTCAATTTCATTTCTTGAACTTGAAGTTATTATAAAACACTCAATATCATTTTTTGAGTGATTAATACTATTTTTTAACTCTTCATTAAATTCATTAATATTTGGCAATGTAATTATGATTTGTGCATTTAGTCTTGGCATTCCTATTAATTTCATAGTTTCATTTAACATTTTCACGCTTGTAAATGGAACTAATTGTAAAGTTGGATTAATGCTCATTTTCAACTCCTAATTTATGGTGATTTATCAAATTAGCTAATTCAAAAAGCAAATAAGAGCTTCCCTCATATAAGATGTCATTTTTAAGTTGATTTCCTAATCCTTCAAAATCAGGATAACCACGAACTAACAAAGCTTTTTTATGTTTAATTGCTAATCTTTCCGCATGGAAATTTGATATAACTAAATCACTTTCATGCAAGAATGATTCCACATCTTCAAAATCTCCAATTAAAAGGTTATCACATGGGATTTCATCTAATAAATCATTTCTATGAGTGGTTACTATTGCTTTTATATGTGCCCCTGCTTCGATGATTGTATTTGCTACGCTTATTGCTTGGTCAGGCTCAAGAGCAATTACAACATTTGAGCTCCCAATAACAAAGTGAGTATCTAAAAGTGCATCTTGGTGTCTTTTTCTCCATCGAACAATACTTGGATGGGGTTGAGAAATATTTTTTACTTTACATAAGATTTTAAAGAATTTATCACTTGCTTCTAATCCACCCAAAGAATCAAAGTGAAATAGTTTGATATTTGGATTTTTTTCAAGAATCTTAGTTCCACATTTTTCAACACTTTGACCAATTGTAAAAACAAGTGAAGAAGTGCCTAGTTTTTTAATATCTTCTACAGATATTCCACCACTTGTTAGTGCACCTTGTTTTAATCCTAGGTGACCATCAAGTGATTCACTTAAATCAGGAAGTGAAAAAACTTCATAACCAAATAAAGAGATAGTATCTTTGATTTTTTCTACTTCTATTGGTTTTAGGTTTACATTTGGAATGATTAGGGCTTTATTTGAGTCAATTTCAGTTGAAGATTGAACTAATTGTTGAATTATTGCTTCAATAGATTTTGAAAATCCACTTTCAATTGAACCCTCAAAATCAGGTGTATTTACATAAACCATTTGTTGAATATCTTCAACTAATTTACTAGCACCTTTTATATCATCACCTTTTGTTTCAGTAAGACCAGTTGTAAAGAGTCCTACTAAATCAGGTTTTACCTTTGCAGTGATGTTTTTAATACTCTCCGAAATGGCATAATCTCCACCATCAATTACAGCTGTAATATCATTAACTGCTGTTGTTTGAACAGCAATTGGGTCATTAAAATGTCTTGTGAAAAATACTTTTGAAAATGATGCACACCCTTGCGCACCATGCATTAAAGGCATACAGTTTTTAATACCTAAGAAGCATAACATTGCTCCCATTGGCTGAGATAATTTTATTGGATTTAATTGTAATGGTTTTGAAGATATTGCTTCCATAATATTTCCTTGTATGGATAATTATGGAAACAATGCAAGAACTATTCCTAAAATTTAGAAATCTTCTAATGCCTTTACTTGATCTTTCCCTTCAAACTGTTTTTTATTTGCATTTTCAACAATTAGTTTAGAGATTCTATCTGTTATAAGTGCTACATTGTGAGATTCCGCAGCAACACTTGCATTTAATTGAGTTTGTCTATCGAGTTGATTTATTGAATCATTAATTTGTACAATTCCATCTAATTGTTCTTTTGAAGCTTTTTGAATATCATTAATAATATTTGTTGTATGAGAGATATTTTCACTTAATTCTTTATATCCTATAATCATATTATTAGCTATATTTTTACCATTATTTGCTTTTATTGTTGCATTTTCAACAATTGTTTTTATTTCACGTGCTGCTTCTGCGCTTCTATTTGCAAGATTCCGCACTTCTGCTGCAACTACTGCAAATCCTTTTCCTGCTTCTCCTGCAGTTGCTGCTTCTACTGCTGCATTTAAAGATAAAATATTTGTTTGGAAAGCAATTTGATCAATTATAGAAATTGCTTCATTAATAGAGTTTACTTGTGTATTAATCTCTTCCATTGCAAGAGTTGTTTGATTTGCTAATTTTTCACCTGTATTTGTTGCATTAATTAATTCATTAGATAAATTTGCCATTTTTGCAATATTTTCTGTGTTTTTTCTAATATTACTTGTAATATCTTCCAACGAAGCAGCTGATTCTTCAAGTGATGTGGCTGCATTATTTGAACTTTGATTTAATTTATCTACATTTATTAACAAAATATCTGATGTTTTATCAAGGGTTAAACCATTTGCTTTATTTTCAATTAACATAAGAGTTATGGTTTGTCTTAATGTATTTACCCCGTCTACAAGTGATTTAAATTCACCTTGAAGTCCTGGAATTTCAAGTTTTTCTGAATAGTCATGGTTTGAATAATTTTCTAGTGTTCCAAGAATTGTTCTAATTGTAGAATTTAAATTATCAACCAAAGAGTTGAAAGTTTTAGAAATATAGTTTAGTTTCTCATTTGATGTATTTGTATGGTGAATTTTATCATTTATATTTCCATCTGCTAATTTCTCAGAAATTAACATTACTTCACCATAAACTTGTAGTTCTTCATCATTTTTGATTTTTAGTGATAGGGAGATTTTTTCTAATTTCTCTTTTACTTTTGCATTAAAACCAGTACATGTTCCATTCATTTGTGGAATAGTATTGATTTTATTATTTATAAAAGAGTCAATATCATCTAAAGCTTTTAATATAACTTCATCACCTTTGTCAGAAAAAATCATTTTGAGTCCCTTAATTTAGTGTTTTATAAAGAGCTTCTGCACTTTTAATTTCATCTTCTGTTGGACAAACTCTTACAGAAATGTATCGTAACTTCCCATCTTGTGTTTTTGATTGATAAGCTGTTGCATTAACCCAATAAAAATCACCACTTTTTGTTTTATTTTTAACTATTCCATTCCAAACTTTTCCAGATTGAATAGTTTTCCATAGATCTTCAAATGCAACTTTTGGCATATCTTGGTGTCTTACAATATTATGTGGTTGACCAATTAGTTCCTCTTTTTTATATCCAGCAATAGTGCAAAAATCATCATTTGCATATATTATTGTTCCTTTTTCATCTGTTTCTGAAACAATCATTGTGTTCTTATTTATTTTGATTTCTATACTCATTTTACATCAGTTCTTTTTTTTAATTTAATTATTTTGTGTATAATTCTATGTCTATAAACTTAATAAGTGCTTAATATGGTATTTTTATATATAAATATTAAAAATTAATATAATTATTTAATAACCAAATTTTATTCAAACTTCCACCAATATAGTTGGAAAAATAAAAAATGAATTATTAATAATAATATTTTAATGATATTAGTAATAATCAAAATATAATGTTTTGTTTGTACTCAAAAAATATTACTTTTTATTTTCCTTTTGTGAATAAATTAACTATGCAATTAATATACCAATTGTTCATTATTTATTTTTAACAAAATTATTTTCCCTTTGAGAATATCTAGGTCCAATATTTGATTATTCTCACAATATTCACATTGTATCTTGGAAGATTTCTTCTGAAGTTTTTTTCTACGTCTCTTGTTAGAAGTGAATATTCACTTTTATGTATTGTATTACAAGGTGAAAAAGCTGTTGGTTTTACAAATGAGATTTTTGGAAGTGTTGATTAATCAACACTCCAAGGTTCAGGTGCACCTACTACTTTAAATACTTTATTATTTACAGCATTACAAACATCAATTGCAAGATTAATAAGTCCTGAATATGCTCCATAAGATACTTTTTTCTCTTGGTTAACATCTACAAAGGCTACTTTTTTCTTAATAGCTGTATATAAACTTCTTCCACCTGCAAGTAAAATATCAATTTTATGTTCATCTATTAGTTGGGCTTGTTCAACTCCTGGGTTTGTTATTAAGATTTTTACATATTGTGCACAAATCTCTTTATCTTCTAAAGTTGCTTTTTGAACACTTGTTGCAACTACATCAATTCCTATATCTTGTAAAGCAGAAGCTATTGACCAAGTTTTATTTCCACCTGTATTTAAAATAGCTTTTTTACCTTCTAAAACTTTTCTATATGGAATTAACGCTTCTTCTAATTTTGCCTCTTCTTCTGCTATTAATGCTTCAGCACGAGCACTTAGGGCTTCATCACCAAAAGCATTAACGATACTTCTTATTGCATTTGTTGTATCTCTTTTCCCATAAAATGAGATAGAAATATATGGAATTTGATATTTTTCTTGCATTTTTCTTGTTAATGAAATCAATGATTTTGCACAAACAATTACATTTAATTTTGCAGTGTGAGCCATTTGAATATTTTCAATTCTTCCATCACCTGCTAGTGTTGAGATTACTTTTATTCCAATCTTTTCTAAAAGTGGTGTGTATTGCCACATGTCACCTGTAACATTATATTCACCAATTAGATTTATTCCAAAAGGATGAATTTCTTCAGGCTCTTTTGTTCCTATTAATTGGTGTAAAACTGATTCTCCACCAAGACGTGAGCCAAGATTTTTACCACCAACGAAACCAGGAGAGTGAATAACAACAATTGGAATACCATGTTTTTTCTCCATTCTAGAACAAACATTGTCCATGTCATCACCAATCATTGCAGTTACACAAGTTTCATATACAAAAATTCCTTTTGGGTTTTTATGTTCAACTATGTAATCAATGGATTCTTCTAGTTTTTTATCACCACCAAAAATGATGTCATTTGTATTAACATCAGTTGTGTAACCCATAACTGTATTATTTTCACCTTTATGAGAAGTAAGAGTTTGTCTTGTTTCCCAAGAAGCACCAATACAAGTAGCAGGTGAATGAACTAAATGAATAACATCAGCAAATGGGAAAAGTGCAATTTGAGCTCCCTCAAATGCGCAACCACCACTTGTTGCCCCTGGTTTTGGTTTATCGCATGAAGATTTTTTTGTTTTATTATGTGAGCAATCACTTTCGCTCAAGAGTTCTCGAATTAATTTTTTATTTACCATAATAGACTCTTTATAATTGGATTTTATTATATATATGATGCAAGTTTTATTCCCCAATAGAAGGGAACGATATTTGCATAGATAACATTATCAAAATAAAGGAGTAATAATGATAGCAATACCCTTAGATAAAAAGGAATCTACAACGATTTCTGAACTTTATGGGAACACTCCATACTTTGCTTTTTTAGATGAAGAGACTGGAATTTTTAAAGTTATAGAGAATCAAGGTTGTGGTGATGGAATGAACACAGCTGAGTTTGTCTCTAATAAAAACATTAATAGTACAATTTTTTATTATATGGGTGAAAAAGTGTATGACTATTTGCAAGATAAAGGTTTAAAAGTTTATAGCTGTTTAAAAACTCATTGTAGTATTGATGAGATTTATATGCAGTTATTAGCAAATAAAGCCAAAGTTGTTACAAAAGAAAATAGTTCAACACTTTTAGATTCAGGTAATGGTGGTTGTTCTTGCAAAGCAAAATAAAAAAGTAGGTTTTAATAGATGAAAAAGGATTTGGATTATTATCTTAGTTTGAATTACCCAATAGAGAGTTACTTTGGAGAACATGAAATTGGTGATGCTTATTTAGTTGAATATATAGATTTTGATATAAAAGCTTCTAGTGAAGATTATGAAGAAGCTGTTTTATTGGCAAAAGAGTATTTGAAAAAGCATTTAGAGAAACAATTAGGATTAAATAATCCAATCCCAAATCCAAATGAAGGAAGAAGATTTATGGAACATAGAGCTGCACTTGAGGCATATAAAAACAAAGATTTTAAAAAAGCACATGATATTTGGGTTGAAGAAGCCAAATTAAAAAATGACCAAGCAATGGCAAACTTAGGTTTGATGTACTTAAAAGGTGAAGGTGTTGAAAAAGATTATACAAAAGCAAAAGAGTGGTTTGAACAAGCAAGTGCTTATGATAATGATTCTGCTAATTTTAATTTAGCATTAATGTACCAAACAAAAATAGGTGTTGAAGAAAATATTCCAAAAGCAATTGATTATTTTAGACGAGCAGTTGCAAAAAATCATGTTCAAGCTGCATTTAGACTTGCCTTAATTCAATTAAAAGATAGAACAGATTTACATGGTGTAAAAGAAGGTTTTGATTGTATGTTAAAAGCAGCAAAGGCTGGTCATGTAATGGCAACTGTTCAATTAACAGGTGTTGATAAACCTTTAGAAGATGGGGAATTAAATAGAAATTTTAGAGCAAAAAGTTTAGAAGATCAACTTGAAATCTTAAATGATGCACTAGAGAGATTTATTAGACCAATTCTAAAAAAAGATGGTGGGAATATAATTTTACTTGATTATCTAAATGAACCAGAAATTGAGTTAAGACTTGCATATCAAGGGGCTTGTGTTGGCTGTTCAATTGCATCAACTGGAACTTATGAGATGATTAAAAGTACAATTGAGCAAGTAATAGATAAAAGAGTAAGGATTTATGTATTATGAAAATCGCATTTGCATCTACTGATAATATACATGTTAACCAACATTTTGGTTGGTGCAAAGAGTTTTATATATACGAAATTATAGAAGATTCTTACAATTTCGTAAAAAGTGTGGATTCATCGATTGAAATATCTGATGAAATAGAGAAGTTAACTTATAAAATTGAGTGTTTGGAAGATAGTGATATTTTATATGTACAACAAATTGGCCCAAAGGCTTCAAGAATGGTTCAATCTTGCAAAATTTTCCCTATGCAATCAAGCAAAGAGAATGAAAAGATTGAAGATATTCTAAATTTACTTATAAAAATGAGATCTAATCCTCCAATATGGATGAGAAGGTTGTTAGAAAATGAATCATAATAAACCAATAGAAATAGCAAATAATATTTATTTTATAGGGGCTTTTGACCCTGATATTAGAACTTTTGACATTATCATGAAAACTGCAAATGGTTCTTCATATAATGCTTACTTAATAAAAACAAGTGAAGGTGTTATTATTGTTGATACTGTAAAGTTGGGCTTTGAAAAGGAATTTTTCTCAAAAATTGAACAACTTTGCTCTTATGATGAAATAAAATACGTACTTTGTCACCACTTAGAACCAGATCATGCAGGGGCTATTCCTGAATTAATCAAAAGAGTTCCAAATGCAAAAGTTCTAATATCTCCCCAAGCAACACCAATGTTAAAAGCTATTACAAATAATGAAAATATAGATTTTGAAACCGTTTGGACAAATAAAAGTTTAACTTTGGGTGATAAAACTATAAATTTTTTAACAACACCATATTTACATTGGCCAGAAACTATGAGTTCTTATGTTGTTGAAGATTCTCTTTTATTTAGTGGAGATGTTTTTGGAAGTCATTACTATGATAAAAGATTGTTTGATGATTTAGTTGGAGATTTTTCTTACGCTTTTAAATACTATTATGACCATATAATGAGACCTTTTAAATCGTATGTATTAAATGCTTTAAAGTTATATGATAAACTAGATATAAAGATAATTGCTACTTTACATGGTCCAATTATTAGAGAAAAACCATATAAATATATGGAACTTTATAGAAAATGGAGTCTTAATAGACCTGAAAATATAAATGAGAGCAATAAAATCATCTCTATTTTTTATCTGACCAGTTATAAAAATACAAGAGATATGGCAGAAGCAATTTTTGAGGGAGCTGAAAGTATAAAAACTATTCGAGCTAGTTTATATGATTTAGCCTCAATAGAAGAGCAAAATATGATTGATATTCTAGAAGAAAGCGATGGAATATTAATAGGAACTCCTACAATAAATGCAGATGCACCAAAACCTGTTTGGGATTTACTTTCTTGTATGATGTATTTAGAAAAAAGAGGAAAAACTGGAATGGCATTTGGCTCTTATGGTTGGAGTGGAGAAGCTGTTAATATGATACTTGATAGAATGAAATCTTTGCATTTTAGAGTTCCTCCAATTGAACCAATGAAGATAAAACTTATTCCTACAAAAGAGGAATTAGAAAATTGTTTCGAATTTGGTAGAGAATTTGCGGAGATTGTAAACGGTAAAATGATAGAATTAGACATGAACTAAATAAGATGGATAACCGATGAGTATAAAACTTTACAGGGGTTTAACTAAAACAATACTCATCGCTTATTTATCTTAAGCTAAATCACTCAAATTCGTAACTTTATAAATCACATCTTTTAATTCATTTAACTTTTTAATAACTCCATCATGACACGGATTGTCAAGTTTAAACCTAGCATCAATGAAATCATAGATGTTGTCAATATTTCCATAAATCTCTTTTAGCAACTCTTTTTTAATCTCTTCTTGTACGCCCATTTTAAATCCTTTTATTTTATGAAGTTTATTATGCATTTTTTATTCCTATATTTTGTAAGGAACAATATGTGCATTATATTTCTAAATTTAAATAAGGAGTTATCTATGAGTTGTTCGTGTACTTCAAGTAGTTCTCAAGAATCAATCCAAGAAGAGGTAATGGCAAAGATTAATAATCATCCATGTTATAGTGAAGGTGCTCACCAACACTATGCAAGGATTCATGTTGCCGTTGCACCTGCTTGTAATATTCAATGTAACTACTGTAATAGAAAATATGATTGTTCAAATGAGAGTAGACCAGGTGTTACTAGTAGTAAATTATCACCAGAAGAAGCAGTTAAGAAGATTTTATACGTTGGTGGAGAAATTCAACAACTTTCTGTTGTAGGAATCGCAGGTCCTGGTGACGCATTAGCAAACCCTGAAAAAACTTTTAAAACATTTAAAATGCTATATGAAAAAGCACCAGATTTAAAAATGTGTTTATCTACAAATGGACTTATGCTTCCTGATTATATTGATCAAATCCAAAAATATAACGTTGACCACGTAACAGTTACAATTAACTCTGTTGATGAAACTGGTGAAGTTGGTTCAAAAATATATCCATGGATTTTATGGAATCACAAAAAAGTATTTGGAAAAGAAGCAGCAAAAATCCTTTTACAAAGACAACTTGAGGGTATCAAGATGTTAACAGATAGAGGAATTTTAGTTAAAGCAAACTCTGTTTTAATTCCAGGTGTTAATGACCAAGAATTACCAAATGTTGCTAAAAAATTAAAAGAGTTAGGTGTATTTTTACATAATATTATGCCACTATTATCTAAACCTGAATTTGGTACATATTATGGACTAAATGGGCAAGAAAGTGCAACTGACCAAGAAGTTATGGCTGCACAAGAAGCTTGTGGAATGGATATGAAACTTATGTCTCACTGTAGACAATGTAGAGCTGATGCAGTTGGACTAATTGGTGAAGATAGAGGGGACGAATTTACAAAAGATACTTTTGTAAAAATGGACTGGGATGCTTTAACTAAAAAATATGATATTGCTGCACGTGCACAAAAACACCAAGTTATTGAAAACTGGAGAGCAGCTCTTGAAGTTGCAAATGAAAAAGTTAAAATTGCACAAGCTTCTAAAGAGCAATTAAGTTCAACGGGTGAAACAAAACTTGTAGCTGTTACAACTGCTGGTGAGGGAACTATTAACTTACACTTTGGTAATGCTAAAGAGTTCTTAATCTATGAAGCTGGTGATAAAGCAATTAAATTTGTAATGCACAGAAAAGTAGAAAATCCATATTGTAAAGGGCCTGAAGATTGTGATGGTTCTTATCCAATTGAAGATATTAAAAATACTTTAAAAGATGTAGATTTATTATTAACTGAAAAAATCGGTGGATGCCCAATGGATGAATTAAAATCAATTAACTTGATTTGTGATGATTCTTATGCACTTCAACCAATTGAAAAATCAGTTTTCGCAGCTGTTCAAAAATATTTTTATTCACAAAATTCAGAAAATACAAAAACTGAACATGAGTTAGGGTAATCCCTAACTTATGAAAACAAAACCTACAGTAATCCTTCTAAAAGGTAATGGCCCAATTTCTATAAATAATGAATTAATGGAGCTAATTACAATTACCACTTCACACGGTTTTATTGGTTTCCCTCTAAAACATCTTCGTGCACAAAAAGTTATTGCATTAACTGACTATGACAGATTTTTAACTATTGAAAAAGAAATCACAGCAAAACCATGCTGTTTTGTTTTTTCTTATGACAAATTGGAAGATAAAGATTTAGAACTTATTAAGGCTGAAGAGTTAGAAGTTTTAGAATAATTTTCGAATTTTTTTTATCAATTCTCACTTCGGAACACTATTTGCATAACTTTTTATATCGAAATTAAAGGTTAGTATAATGCCAATTATTAATGATACAACTTTAAGAGATGGTGAACAAACGCCATACGTAGCTTTTAACACTAAAGAGAAACTTCAAATTGCTAGGCTTTTATATGAAGCTGGTGCAGATGAACTAGAAGTTGGAATTCCAGCAATGGGTAAAAAAGAACAAGATGACTTAAAAGAGATTCTTGCTCTTAATTTACCTATTCAAATAATGAGCTGGAATAGAGCTACGATGAGTGATTTAGAAGCCTCTTTAAAATGTGGATTAAAAGCAGTTGACTTATCTATACCTGTTTCAGATATTTTGATTGATATTAAATTTGGTGGAGATAAAACAAGATTACTAAAACAATTAGAAGAGGTAATTTTACAAGCCAAAAAAGAAAATTTATTTGTTTGTATCGGTGGAGAAGATTCAAGTCGCGCGAACAACTCTTTTTTAAAAGAGATTATGACATTGGGGAAAGAACTTGGTGCAAATAGATTTAGATATTGTGATACGGTTGGCATTTTAACACCTCATAAAACTTATGAAAATATCAAAGATTTAAGTTCTTCAAATCTTTTAGATATAGAAATGCACACTCACAACGATTTTGGAATGGCAACTGCTAATGCAATTGCTGGATATGAAGCTGGTGCATACAGTTCTAATACTACAGTTATTGGTATTGGGGAGAGAGCTGGAAATGCTTCTTTTGAACAAGTATTAATGTCATTGAGATTGTTAGGAAAAGATGTTCATGTAAATTCAAAAGCATTAAAAGCTCTTATAAAAACTGTAAGTAGCGCTTCACATAGAAGAATAGATACAAATTTACCAATCATTGGTAAAAACATATTCTCACATGAATCTGGAATTCATGTAAATGGAATGATGAAATCAAACCAAGCTTATGAACCTTTTACACCAGATGAAGTTGGTTTAAAAAGAGCTTTTCCTATTGGAAAACACTCAGGTAGTTCAACTTTGGTTTATCATTTAAAAGCAGTTGGAATTAATCCAAACCTAGAAATTGTACAAAAAATTCTTCCAAAAGTACGAGAAATAGTAACTAATAGGAAAAAAGTTTTAAGTGCAAACGAATTAAAAGAGTTATACCTATGTTCATCGGATATCTAAAAAACGGTTTTGAAGATTGCTTAGAGGATTTAACAAATAAAAATCCTTTATTTGATTTAGAATTATTAAAACAAACATACAATGCTTACCCTCAACACTGTTTTGCTGCATATGAGGAGTCAAAAATTGTAGGTATTTTAAGTGCTTATTCTTTTGAAAAATATTTATACATAAATGTTGTAGAAGTAATGGATGCTTATGAAGATGTTTTAAAAAGGTTGATTTCTTTGTTAATAAGAAATTTTCCAGAAGAAAATATTTTAATTTTAATAGATAAAAACAAAAGCCAAGAGTTAGAGAGTTTAGGATTCAAAACACATAGCGATTTTTTAAGATTTATGCACTCAGGTGAAGCTGTTGCTTTTAATTTCTCAAATTCTACAGCAAAACAAGTTAGTGGTGAACATTATGATGAAGTTGCAAGAAGAGTAGATAAAAAAGTATTTAATTTATGTAGAGAAGATTACATTAAATCAGATTGTATATTTACTAACTCTTTAAAACTTTCAACTGGATATGGATATTTACACTCTTATGTTGTAAACAAAAGATTTATAAAAATATCTCCATGGATTATGGATAATGAGGCTTTTTTAGATGCAGAGAAGCTTTTACGAGGAGTTTTATATTATAGGGGTTTAAAAAAGATTTATGGTTATGCTCCAAAAAATATAAAAGAGATAGTGGACTTATATCAAAGTTATAAGTTTGAAATCAATGGGGATTTCAAACTTATGTATTTGAGGGATAAACCAAACATCATACTAGATAATTTATACGCAATTTAAGGAGTAATTATGGAATTAACACATGAGCAAAAAGAGTTAAAAAAAGAGTTGGCTAAATATAAAAGAAAAGTTGTAGAGTTAGCAGGTGAAGTTCATGACATCGTTGAAGATACTATCTGGACAGATTATGTAAGATTACCACAATTAAGCGAAGATATTAAAAATGCAATGAATATAGTTAATGAGTTTCAAGAACAACATCCATACCTAAAGTAGTTATAAATGGAAAATTTAAAAGAGAAACAAATTTGCGAATGTGGAGAGATGAGTATTATTCAAGCCCAAAAAATATTTGAAGATACTGATTTGCCATATAAAAAAGCAAAAAAACTTGTTACTGGCTGTAGTAAAACTTGTTGTAGAAGACCACTAATGGCTCTATTTAACATGGTAGAGTTCGGTGAAGTTGACTATGAAGAAATCGCATTTTTAATCGATGCGAAAAATGATAGATTAAAGGATGACGAATGAGTTACGATATCGAACATTTTGTAAAATGGATAAGAGCTAACGATTTAACACCTATAATGTCAGTTGTGGAAGATGATTTAGAATTATTAACACACCTAGATTTATCAAAAAGAAATTTAAAAGATTTACCTGAATCAATTGGGGTTTTAAGAAATTTGAGTGTTTTAAAACTATCAAATAATAAACTTAGAAAATTACCAAAAGCAATAGGTGAACTAAAAAATTTAAGAAATCTTCAATGTGAAAATAATCTAATTGAAGAATTACCATCATCAATTGGTAGTCTTCCAAATCTTATGATATTAAATCTTAATGTAAATAGATTAAAAGCACTACCAAAAGGTTTTTATGATTTAAAATCACTAACTAGACTTACACTTGCAGCAAATAGAATAGAGAGTTTAGATGAAGATTTTAAAAAATTATCAAAACTTTTATATCTTTCATTAGAGACAAATGAGTTAGAAGATATTCCTGATATTTTTGAAAATATGCAACAGTTGTATTATTTAGATTTATCGTTTAATCATTTGACTACTTTGCCATCATCTTTATCAAAAATTAAAGAGTTAGAAACACTTATTCTAGAGGGAAATAGTTTAAAAGAGTTACCGTCTTTAGAATCACACGATATGCTTTTAAAACTTGATTTAAGTGGAAATGCTTTGAAATCATTAGATTTTAATGTTAGTAAATTAGAAGATTTAAAAATATTGATTTTAGATAATAATCTATTAACAAAATTGCCAAAAGAGATTTGTGAATTAAAAAAACTAACTACTCTTTCTGTTAGTTCAAATGAGTTAGAAGAGTTACCTGAATTAATTGGTGATTTAACAAATCTTCAAGAGCTTGATGTTGAAGATAATAAGTTATCGTCACTACCAAGTTCTATAAATAACCTAGAGAGTCTAAAAAGTCTTTTTATTGATAACAATAAAGGATTAACAAAACCACAATCGCTTGAACTTGATTTTTGCGATGTAAAATAGGAGTAATCCATGAGTAGTTTAGTAAATATAGCAATGGAGAGTGAAATATTAGTACTTCTTCAAAGCCATGCAAATGATGAATATGCAAAAAATGAACTAGCTCCATGGATTGCAAAAACTTCATTACAAATGGGGCACTTATACTCAGATCTAGGTTTAGAAAGTAGAGAAGAGATGGGAAAATTTATGAGTAAAAATTTTACCTCTTTAGCAAAACTAAAACCTCAAGATAAAAGATGGAAAAAGTATTTGTATGATTGTATTGGTAAAACAGCGCCTGCTTGTGCTGCTTGTGATGATATTAGCAACTGTTTTAATTGCTCTTTAAATCAATAAAAGGAGGTTTATAATGAATGGTATTAAATTAAAAGAAAGAAATGTTGATAGAAAAGATTTAGCTATTTTGGTCTCTTTTGAAGTGGCAATTGTTGTTGTATCTCTTTTTTTTACAATGAATTAATTTAAAAATTCATTGTAAAGGTCCCTATTTTTAGAGAAAATTTTATAAGTTACATCTTTGTATGTAAACTCTAAATAGTTTGCATGAAGCCATAATCTATTTGATTTTGTAACAATAAATCTATCCTCTTCACTAAGGGTTTTATTTAGATAGTTCTCTGCATTAACATCGTCCACACCATAAATTGGATCACCTAAAATTGTATGTCCAATAGAGTGTAAATGAACTCTAATTTGATGTTGTCGCCCAGTTAGTGGTAAAGCTTCCACAAGTGTTAAATCTTTTTCTTTGTTATATTTTAAAGGTTTTATAATAGTAATTGACTCTTTTCCCTCGTCACAAACTTTCATTCTTACACCAATTAAAAGCCCTTCCCTATCAAGTCCTTTATCAATTCTAATCTCTTCTTTTATTTCGCCTCTTGCAATTGCAAGATATGATTTATGATATTTTTTTTCTTGGAACATATCTTTTAGGGCAATTTCACTTTGTTTATTTTTTCCAACAATGATAAGTCCAGAAGTTTCAGCATCAATTCTATGGATTAAATTTGCATCTTCTCCAAAATGGTATCGAATTTCATCAAGTAAAGAGTAAGGCGTATTTTTTGAAATAGGATGAACCATCAAGTTTGTTGGTTTATCAAATATTGCAAAATCATTAAACTCAATTAAAGGCTTTAAACCCCTTGTCATACCCTCAAAAACAGCAATATAAATGTATTCTGTTGGAATTGTTTCCCCTGTATTTATAGTATTCATGTTTTCATCAAAAATTCTTCCCTTTGATGTTAACCTTTGCCCTATTTTAGGGTCTAGTCCTAACTCATGAATAAGAAATATTTGTATTTTTTTACCTACAATTGCTTTATGTTTTTTTAGTGTGAATGGCAAATTTTTATCCTGTTCTTTTTTAGAAATCTACTATTTTTTATCAGATTTTTTAATTTTAGATTTTGTCTTTTTAGATACAATATCATACTTAAATAAATAACAATTTTTAATAAAAATTCATAAATTATGATTACAAGGGATATTAAATGGTAGAAAGATACGCTAGAGTTGAAATGAGTTCAAAATGGACGCAAGAAGCAAGATATGCAGCTTGGCTTGAAGTTGAAAAAGCGGCAGTAAAAGCATGGAATAAACTGGGACTTATTCCAGATGAAGATTGCGAAAAGATAGTAAAAAATGCGACTTTTTCAGTAGAAAGAATTGAAGAAATTGAAGCTGTTACAAAACATGATTTAATTGCATTTAACACAAGCGTATCAGAATCTTTAGGTGAAGAGTCAAGATGGTTCCATTATGGAATGACTTCTTCTGATGCTGTTGATACAGGTGTTGCACTTCAAATGAGAGACTCTTTACAAATAATTATTGAAGATGTAAAAATGTTAATGGAATCTATTAAAAAAAGAGCATATGAACATAAAATGACTTTAATGGTTGGAAGAAGTCATGGTATTCATGGTGAGCCTATAACTTTTGGTTTAACATTAGCTGTTTGGTATGATGAAGTTGCTCGTCATCTTTTAAATCTTGAGCAAACAATGGAAGTAATAGCTGTTGGTCAAATCTCAGGAGCTATGGGTAACTTTGCCCACGCACCACTTGAATTAGAAGAGTATGCGATGGCTGAATTAGGTTTAAAACCTGAACCTTGCTCAAACCAAGTAATTCACAGAGATAGATATGCAAGACTTGCAACTGCTTTAGCTTTACTTGCTTCATCTGTTGAAAAATTTGCTGTTCAAGTAAGACACTTACAAAGAACAGAAGTTTATGAGTGTGAAGAGTATTTTGCAAAAGGTCAAAAAGGATCTTCAGCAATGCCTCATAAAAGAAATCCAATTTTAACTGAAAATATAACTGGACTTGCTAGAATGATTAGAGCTTATGCAATTCCAGCTATGGAAAATGTTGCTTTATGGCATGAAAGAGATATTTCTCACTCTTCAACTGAAAGATTTTGGTTACCAGATGCATTTATCACAACAGATTTTATGTTACACAGAATGAATAGTGTAATTGCAAACTTAACTGTTATGCCTGAAAATATGATGAAAAATTTAAATTTAACTGGTGGATTAGTATTCTCTCAAAGAGTTTTATTAGAACTACCATTACAAGGTGTAAGTAGAGAAGATGCTTATAGAATCATCCAAAGAAATGCTATGAAAGTTTGGGAAGAGATTCAACACGGAAAACCAACAACAAATGAAAAAGGTGAATCTTTATATCTTCAATACCTTTTAGCAGATGAAGAATTAAGAAATTCATTAAGTGAAGAGCAAATTAGAGAGTGTTTTAATTTTGATTATTACACAAAAAATGTAGATGGAATTTTCAATAGAGTATTTAACAAATAATATAAAATATAAATCGCAAGGTAATAACATGGGAATTATGATAAAAAAAAGAAATGGTCGAAAAGAGGTTTTAGATATTACTAAAATCCAAAAAATGACTATTGAATCAACTATAGATTTAGATGGTGTATCTCAAAGTGAACTAGAACTAGATGCTCAAATCAAATTTATCGACGGAATGAGTTCTTCTGATATTCAAGATGCACTTATTAAGACAGCTGTTGAAAAAATTGATATAGATGTTCCAAATTGGACATTTGTAGCTGCAAGACTTTTTGTTTTTGATTTATACCATAGAGTTGGAAAAGCAACTCATGGAATAAAAGGGGAACCATATTGCCATTTAAGTGATTATTTAAAATATGGAAAAGATGCAGGAAGATTAATACCAAATCTTGGTGAAGGTTATGATTTAGATGATTTAAATTCATATATCGACCCAAAAAGAGACTTTTTATTTAACTATTTAGGTATTAAAACTCTATACGATAGATATTTAATCAAAAATAACAAAGCAGAACCAATCGAATTACCACAACATATGTTTATGGCAATTGCAATGTTTTTAGCTCAAGATGAAAAAAATAAACAACAATGTGCAAAAGAGTTTTATGATGTAATTTCTAAATTTGAAGTAATGCTTGCAACTCCAACTCTATCAAATGCAAGAACAAACAGACACCAATTATCTTCATGTTATATTGGAAGTTCTCCTGATAATATTGAGGGAATTTTTGATGGTTACAAAGAGATGGCACTATTATCTAAATTTGGTGGAGGAATCGGTTGGGATTGGAATCAAATCAGAGCTTTAGGTGGTGTTATTGATGACCATAAAAGTGCTGCTGGTGGAACAGTTCCATTTCTTAAAATCACAAATGATATAGCACTTGCTGTTGACCAATTGGGAACTAGAAAAGGTGCAATTGCAGTTTATTTAGAGCCTTGGCATATGGATATAGTTGATTTCATTGACTTAAAGAAAAACTCTGGTGAAGAAAGAAGAAGAGCACACGATTTATTCCCAGCTTTATGGATAACTGATTTATTTATGGAAAGAGTTTTAGAAGATTCTCATTGGACTTTATTTGACCCTTATGAAGTAAAAGATTTATCTGAACTTTATGGTGATGAGTTCAAAAAAAGATATACAGAATATGAAAATGATGAATCAATCACAAAAAACATAATGAAAGCAAAAGATTTATGGAAAAAAGTTCTAACTTCATATTTTGAATCAGGAAGTCCTTTCTTATGTTTCAAAGATACAGCAAATAGAGCAAATCCAAATTCACATGTTGGACATATTAGAAGTTCAAATCTTTGTACAGAGATTTTCCAAAATACAAAACCAAATCACTATAAAATCAAATTAGAGTTTGTAGATGGAAGCATTGAAACTTATGAAGAAGAAGATTTAATTGTTGTAGATGGTGGAATCACTAAAAAAGCAAATAAAGTTTCAGCACTTGATAGTGTAAATGGTAAAAAAGTATTCATTGTTGAAAAAGAAAAAATTGATGGAGATACAGCTGTATGTAACTTAGCATCTGTAAATCTTTCAAGAATTAACACAAAAGAAGACATCGAAAGAGTTGTTCCAATAGCTATTAGAATGCTTGATAATGTTATAGATTTAAATTTCTATCCACTTAGAAAAGTAAAAGCTACAAACCTAAAATCAAGAAGTATAGGTCTTGGTGTTATGGGTGAAGCTGAAATGTTAGCTGAGTATAAACTAGCATGGGGTTCAAATGAACACTTCAAAAAGATAGACCAAATTATGGAAGCAATTTCATATAATGCAATTAAATCAAGTTCAGATTTAGCAATACAAAAAGGTATTTATCCAACTTTTGAAGGTTCAAAATGGTCTTTAGGAATTATGCCACATGACCATGCTCCTCAAGCTGTAAATGCACTTGTTGACAAAGATTTATTTGATACATCTTATGATTGGGATGTTTTAAGAGAAAAAGTTAAAAAAGATGGAATGAGAAATGGTTATTTAATGGCTGTTGCTCCAACTTCTTCTATTTCTATTCTTGTTGGAACTACACAAGCTATTGAGCCAGTTTATAAAAGAAAATGGTTTGAAGAGAACTTATCAGGATTAATTCCAGTTGTTGTTCCAAAATTAAGTCCTGAAACATGGAATTATTACACACCTGCTTTTGAAATTGACCAATTACAAGTTATTAAAGCAGCTGCAATTAGACAAAAATGGATAGACCAAGGTCAATCTACAAATATCTTCATGAGCTTAGATAAAGCAAGTGGAAAACATCTACATGAAATCTATACATTAGCTTGGAAATTAGGTCTTAAATCAACATATTATTTAAGAAGCCAATCACCAGAAGCAAAAAATGATGTAGAAGATAGATCTATGGAGTGTAGCGGTTGTCAATAAGATAACCTTACATTCTATCAATACAAACAATTAAATTTATATAATAAAATCTTAGAAAAAAGCAGAGGACTCCAAATGGAAAGAAAAACTAGTTATAACCCTGATTCTAAAGAGAGTTTAAACGATAGAAGAGTTTTTGGTGGAAATAGTGATGGTATGATTAATTTCACAAAAATGAAATATCAATGGGCTTTAAATCTTTGGGATACAATGGAAGCTAATACTTGGTTTCCAAGGGAAGTTCAAATGACAGGTGATGCAAAAGATTATAAATATCTAACAGAACCTGAAAAAAGAATGTACGATTTAGTTTTATCACAACTTATTTTTATGGATTCTTTACAAACAAATAATCTAATGGACAATATAAATCCATATATCACAGCTCCTGAAATAAATGCTTGTTTAGCAAGACAATCTTATGAAGAAGCAAATCATAGTAAATCTTATGCGGTTATGGTTGAGTCTATTTCTGATAATACAGACCAAATTTATGATATGTGGAAAAATGATACTAAACTAAGAGAAAAAAACAACTATATCGCTGATGTTTATAAAAACCTTTCAGGTGAAATTACAGATGAAAGAATTGTTTTAGCACTTTTTGCAAATCAAATTTTAGAGGGATTATATTTTTATGCTGGATTTGCAGCAATGTATGCCCTTGGAAAATCAGGAAAAATGCTTGGAAGTTCACAAATGATTAGATTTATCCAAAGAGATGAAGTAACACATTTATTACTTTTCCAAAACATGATAAATAGTGTTAGAAAAGAAAGACCAGAATTATTCACAGCAGAACTTGAAGAGACTGTAAGAGGAATGTTCAGAAAAGCCGTAGAACTAGAATCATCTTGGGGTTCATATATCACTCAAGGACAAATCCTAGGGTTTACTGATGCAATTATTAAACAATATATTCAATACCTAGCAGATAAAAGATTAGAAGCAGTTGGATATAAACCAGAATACAATGTAAAACACCCTATTCCATGGGTTGATGGATATGCATCATTTAATGACCAAAGAACAAACTTCTTCGAAGGAAATGTAGTAAATTATTCAAAAGGTTCTATCGACTTCGACGATTTTTAATAGTTCTTTTACCCAATCTCTGCGTTGGAGCAATTTTTTTACTCAGTCACATACTTATTGTATGCTCCTTCGCAAAAAAATTACTCCGCCTTGATTCTGAACAAAATATGAAATTCGATGATATTTTTCATTTTAGATTTTGTCTTTTTGAATATAATACACATATCGACATTGGAAAAGTCGTTAAAACAGATTTTATAAAAGGGAGTTATTATGAATATAAGCATAAAAATAGTGATTAAAAAGTAAACACACATAAAAAGAATTTTTTGAAGACTTTAAATGTGCGTTAGAATTTTTCTGGTAAAAGAATACTAACACAACACTTTTAAATCTTCTTTAAACTTCTAATTATTTAATAAAAACTTTCAAGCTTTTAGTGATAAGTATAAATATGTAACATTATATTTTATATAAATATCCAACAACATATCCAATAATATAGGAGAATAAACTATGGATAGAAAAGTAGCAATTCAAGTTAGAAATGAAGAGACAGATGTGTTAAAAATATTAACAAATTATGCAAAAAATCAAGGAAGTAAAAATCCCAAAAAGTTGTATTTGGTATATACAAGATTAGTATATAAGATATTAAATATAGAAAGTGGATTAAGAGGACAATTTAATGCACATCAATTATCTATTATTGCAACAATAGAAATAATGATTGCACAAACAGTTATCCAATTGATAAAAGAAAATATTCAATATAAAGAAATATATCAGATTATAAAACAAAAACTTCAAAGTTTTGTAGGACTAATTAGTGTTAAAGAAATTTATAGTACTGATATGGAAATTTATAATATTAAATTAGCTTCTTAAATGAAAGCTAAAACCGAAGAAATCCCAGCCTTTGTCAAAGCCGAGTAGTTTTAAATTTTTTTCGGAAAAAGTCGAGGACTGTTTGAGTAAAAAAGAGTGACAAATTCACTCTTTTTTGCGAGTTCCGCAGACTAGAAAACAAATTTGAAACTAGGAGGGAAGCTTCGCCTTTGACAATTCGGCTGGTTGCTTTTTGTCTTACTTTTTACAATTAAAAAGTAAGAAAGCGAAGAACTTGTTCTTCAAGAGAATACTAAAAATAATCCTTCTAAAATTCATATTTAAATAAACCCTAAAGCAAATTTGTTAAACTATCCTCCTTTTAAATTGGAGAAAATAAAATGTTCACAGAAATAATAAAACCAAGATTTTTAGAAACAGATGCTTTAGGGCATATTAATAACAACACTTACGGTGTGTGGTTTGAAGCTGCACGAGATGAAATATTTCATATTTTTATGCCAAAGGCAAATATTAAAGAGTGGAATCTTATCATGGCTCACAGCTCTTTTGATTTCCTAAAAGAGGTGTTTTGGGGTAAAGAAGTTATTGTAAAAACTGCTATTGCAAAACTTGGTAATTCATCTATTGAATTAATTCACGCAGTTTATCAAGATGGAAAACTTTGCACAACTGGAAAATGTATATTAATTCATTATAACTTTGCCACAAAAACATCTGTAAAGATTCCTGATGAAATAAGATTAGTATTAGAAAAACATCTTTTTTCTGAACATTGGCCTGTTACTTTGGATGAATTAGAGTTATTATAAAAGGAAATATTATGATAAAGATAAATCGATTAGACCACTTAGTTTTAACTGTAAAAGATATAGATAAAACTGTAGAGTTTTATACAAAAGTTTTAGGTATGGAAAAAGAGATTTTTAAAGGTACAAGAGTTGCTTTAAAATTTGGAAATCAAAAAATTAATTTACACAAGTTGGAAAATGAATTTGAACCTAAAGCTTTTAATGTAAAAGAAGGAAGTGCTGATTTATGTTTTATTATAGAAACACCTTTAATTGAGGCTTTTAAATATATAGAGAGTTTAGGTATTGTCATTGAAGAAGGAATCGTAAGTAGAACTGGTGCTCTAGGAGAAATTGAATCAATTTATCTTAGAGACCCAGATAAAAATTTAATCGAGTTATCTAATTACAAATAAAATTAGAACTTCGTTTCATCGTGATAAAACTTATTAACTCCATTAAATCCCTCTAAAAAATATAAAAAGTGATTAACTTGTTCTATTTCCTCTTCTGATATTTTGCCTTTCATTGATGGCATTACTTTAAAGTGTCTAATTACACCCTCAAGACAGATTGTTTTTGATAAATCAGGATTGTATAAATAATCCTTTAAAAAGTCATTTGTTTGGTGTAGATGAAACTCCATTTCATCTCTACTTCCAATTTGTTGTTTTAGTCTAAATGAGATTTCATTTCCTGTTGGGGCTTTTAGGTTTAGGGTTTTGTTGTTTTCTTCGATGAAGTTTTTCATCAAAAGTGGAATTGGCATTGATTTTTGATGACACTCCATACACTTATTTTCAAAGATTTTTTCACCACTATTATAAATATCTCTATTGAACTCTTCTGGTAATTCATTGGCAAATATAGAGCCTACAAAGGCAAGGTTTAATGCAATCTTTTTCATAGTAACTCCTTTTTATAAATTCTAGCACAAAATTAAATATATTAAATTGTTTTGATAAAATTAATAAAATATAAAAAAGGTAATTTATGGCTTTAGAAATAGAAAGAAAATATCTTGTTGATTTAGAAAAACTTGGCACTTTAGAAAATGGAACTAGAATAAAACAAGGTTATCTTTCAACAAATAAAGATGCAGTTGTAAGAGTTAGAGTTAAAAATGACAAAGCATATTTAACAATAAAAGGCTCAAATATTGGAGTTACAAGATTAGAGTTTGAATATGAAATTCCATTAATTGAAGCAAATGAGATGTTAGATAAGTTATGTCAAAAGCCAGTTATTGATAAAACAAGGTATTTAATAGATTTTGAAAATCATACTTGGGAACTTGATATTTTTTATGGAGAAAATGAAGGTTTAGTGGTAGTTGAAGTTGAACTTTCAAGTGAAGATGAAACTATAGTTTTGCCTTCTTGGGTAAAAGAAGAAGTAACCTCAGATGCTAGATATTACAACTCAAATCTTATGAAACATCCATATAAGGATTGGGAAGAAAATAAAGGGAAATAATTCCCTCTATTTTAAGCTATTAAAAGTTTTGCCAAATCATCTTTTGCATTTGTTGTAAGTGTAAGATTAAAGTTTTCAGCTAAGAAGTTGAAAATATCTTCATTTACAAATTGTGGAGGTTTTGGTCCTAAATAGATATTCTTTACTCCAAGTGAGAATAAAGCAAGTAAAATAATTACAGCTTTTTGCTCCATCCAAGATAATACAATAGAAATAGGTAAGTCATTGATTGCTGTATTTAATGCTCCGCTTAAAGCTTTTGCTATTTCAACTGCACCATTTGAGTCATTACATTGACCTAAGTCCAAATATCTTGGAATTCCAGTTCCTTCAATCTCTCCAAAATCAATATCATTAAATCTGAATTTACCACAAGATGAAGTGATGATTACACAATCTTTTGGTAAAGATGATGTTAATTCTCTATAATATTCTCCACCCTTTCCTGGTGCATCACAACCAGCAACTACAAAGAATTGTTTGATTTTCCCTTCTTCTAGGGCTTTTAAAATTTGTGGAGCTAAAGTTAAAACTGTTTTATAATGATGACCAGTTGTTAAAGTTGTATCCTCATTAAAATCAATTCCATTTGCATCTTCACACTCTAAAGTTCTATTTATTAATTCATCAAAGTTGTCATCAACAATAGGAGTTGAACCCTCAACACCTACAATTTTGTAAGTGAATAATCTATCTAAATATCCACAATTTTTCTTTGGAGGAACAATACAGTTTGTATTTACTACAAAAGTTCCAGGGAATTTTTCCATTAGTTTTGCTTGGTCAAACCATGCTTTTCCAACATTTCCTTTTAGGTGAGGATATTTTCTTAGTTCTGGGTAACCATGAGCTGGTAACATTTCAGAGTGAGTATAAATATTTATACCTTTACCTTGCGTTGCTATTAACAATCTTTCAAACATCTCTAAATCATGTCCAGAAACTAAAATAGCTTTTCCTTCAACTTTGTTTTGCGAAACAGTTACAGGAGTTGGAATACCAAATTTATTAGTGTGAGTATTTGATAATCTATCCATTACTAAACTTCCAGCTCGTCCAATTTTCATTAGTTGATTGATATGGTCGTTGAAGTTGAAGTTTACATTTGTAAGTGTGAAATAAAGTGTTTCACTCATAACATCATCAATTTCTTTTGTAAGTTCTGGTTTAAAAGTATTTAAATGCTCTCTATATGCACTAAGACCTTTTAAACCAAAAATCATAATATCTTGTAATCTTGATAAATTTTCATCTTTTCCACAAGTTCCAACAACTGCACCAGTACTTCCACATCCACCTTTTTGACTCATTTCACATTGATAACAAAACATACTCATAATATAAAATCCTTTTAAATTTTTGAGGGATTATATGGTTTTATAAAGAGTGATACATTGATATTAATCAATGGAATATATTTATATAGAAGTATAAAAATCATAAAATAGGCATTTTAATATATAAAAGGATTTAAATGTCAAAAGAGAGAATAAAAGATTTTATTGATAAACAACTAGAAAATTTAGATGATTTTTCTTATAAAGTAGAATCAGATGAAAATCATATGTATGCAATTTTTACAGAAGTTTTAAGCCAAAAGGTAAATTTGGAATTAACATTCAAATTATTGGATGATGTATTGTATTTACACTCAATTACTTATGGTTGGAAACCTGTAGAAAAAAGTGTGGCTAATAAATATTTTTGGATAGAACTTTTAAAAACAGTATCTTAAGCTGATACTGTTTTTGGTGGAAGTTTTGAGATAAACTCTTCAATAGAGTTAGCAACTCTTTTAGAAAATGCAACTGCTTCTACCACAGTTCTGGCACCTGTTACCACATCACCTGAAGCAAATACTCCACGTCTAGCTGTTATTCCATTTTCATCACTTTGAAGTAGTCCATTTTCTCCCAAAGATAAACCAGTATTGTTTCTTACGATTAAATCTCTAGCTGTTTGACTAATTGCAATTAAAATAGAATCAGCTTCTTCAAAACTTTCTCTATTTATTTCTTGATTTGTAGTCATATATCTAATACCTTTTTCCGTTAGTTCTAAAGGTAATTTGTGAAGATTGAATTTTACACCATCTATTTTTGCATGGTCAATTTCTATTTTTTCAGCATGCATATCCTCTTCACCTTTTCTATACATGATAGATACGTCATTTGCACCATTTCTAATAACAGTTCTTGCAACATCCATTGCCACATTTCCAGCACCAATTACAACAACTTTTTTACCTAAATCATAAGCTTTTGGAGTTTTTAGATAGTCAATAGCAAAGTGAACATTTCCTAAACTTTCACCTTTAATTCCCAATTTTTTAGGAGCCCAAACACCAGTTCCTATAAATATTGCATCAAAGCCATCCCTTTGTAAATCATCAAGGGTGATGTTTTTCCCTATCATGATATTTTTTCTAATTTTTACACCAATCTTTTTTAGAGTCTCTTCAACTTTATCTAAAATTGTTTTATCAAGTCTAAAATCAGGAATACCATATCTAAGAACTCCACCTATTTGGTTATTCCCTTCGTACATAGTTATGTTATAACCTTTTAATGCCATCATCATTGCTAAACTAATTCCAGCAGGTCCTGAACCAATTATTGCTATGTTTCTACCATTTTGTATCGGTTTTTCAAACTCTCGATAATTCATATAATAAGTTGAAATATAGTTTTCTATTCCACCAACATTTACAGGAGTCGATTTTTTGTTTAACACACAATGCCCTTCACAGTGCTTTTCATGAGGACATACAAGAGAACAAATAATTGATAAAGGATTATTATTAAATAATTTTTCACCTGCAATTTTTATATCGCCGTTTAAAAAAAGTCTAATAACTTCTGCAATTGGAGTACCTACTGGACAACCAGTTTGACATTTAGGTTTTTTACAATCTAAACAAGTTTGAGCTGAGTTTATAATGTGTTGCATCTTCTCTCTTTTGTAGTTTCTGCATAATTATAACAAATTAATTAAATTACTAAATTAATTTTTTTAAATAAGCAAATATTCTAGTTATTTTTTAACTAATTATGTATAATGTCAAACTTTAAATAATTGTTCAAAAAAGGATAATAATGTCTCTTGTAAAGAAGATACTGTTTTTAATAATTTTATTTGTTGGCTTTGTAATCTATTCTGTATATGACTTTAATTATGATTCGCAATTAAATAATCAAAATCTTGTTTCTAATGTTAATGAAATAAAAGATAGTGACACTGGATTAATCGATAAAATTATCAATATGTTCTCTTCTTTAGATGATAAAGAAAAAAAACCATTTAGTCTTGTTTTAACAAAAAAAGATGGTATGGTTGTAATGGATGGAATCTTTGCCAATGAAAAAGATACAAAAAAAGTTTCTGAGATTTTAAATATTAATCGTGATGGTGAATATACTTATGAAGAAAATATAGTTATTGATGAAGTTTTATTATCAAAAATTGCAACAATAATAACACCATTTAAAGATTTTTTTGAAGATGGTGCAAAACTGTCAATAATCAATGATGAAGTTTTTTTATCTGGTGAATTAAAAGATCCAAATCAATACTCTTTATTGGATTCTATTCTTTCAAGAATTGACGTTAGTTTAGTAAAAGATATTAGTATTGCAAATCCTACACTTATAAACAGTGAAAATGATCAAGAAAGAACAACAGATACAGCAGCTACTGTTAATCAAACAAATAATCAAGTGAATGTGAATAAAGCTAAAGTTACTCTAACTCCTGATGAAATTCAATTACATATTAATGAAATATTAGCTGATAAAAAGATAGCTTTTGAAAGAAGAAGTTCAACTGTTACAGAGGATTCAAAAATTTCAATTGTAAAAATTGCAGATATTTTAAAAGAGTATAAAAATATAAAACTTGAAATTGCTGGGCATACAGATTCAAGAGGTGATAATGCTTTAAATAAAAAGATTTCACAAGATAGAGCAAATAGTGTTAAAGATGTTTTAGTATCTTTAGGTATAAATGCTGATAGATTAAAAGCTGTTGGATATGGTGAAGATTTCCCAATAGCAAAAGATGATGAAAATGGTTTATCTGAGATAAATAGAAGAGTAGATTTTAATATTTTAGGAGAATAATTTATGTTAGAAATAGCTTCATTAATAGTAGTAAATTTAGTAATAGCAGGAATTATTGGTTTCCTGATTGGTTTTATTATAGGTCGAAACAGTTTTCCTAAAATCAAATCTATAGGAAATGATAGTAAGTTGGATGATTCAAGAAGTGAAAGAATGAAACACTCTTTAAATCCTATATTTAAAAAGAATTCAACTTTAGATTTTAAACCATTAATTTTATCTACTCCAAAACCAACTGGAAAAGATAATTTAACAAAAATAAAAGGTATTAACACAAAAATTGAAGCAGATTTAAACAATTTAGGAATTTATCATTTTGAACAAATCTCAAAATGGTCTAGTAAAAATGCTGAATGGATTGAAGAGTTTTTATTACTTCCAGGAATTGCTAGAAGTTACCAATGGGTTGAACAAGCAAAAATCTTACACTCAGGCAAAGACACTGCTTATAGCTTACAAGTTGAAAATGGAGAGGTTGAAGTAGATTAAATTTAATCTACTCCTTTATTTTTACTACATATCTTCCAACAGCTTTTCCTGAAAGTAAATGCTCATAAGCTGTTTTTATTTCATCTAAAGTGATTTCATTTATAATAGTATTTAGACTATTTATTTTCCATCTACTTGCAAGTTTTTCCCAAGCAGCTTGTTTTTTCTCTAATTTACACTCAACTGAATCAATTCCAATTAATCTTACACCTCTTAAAATAAATGGAAATACATTTGTATTTAATTCTGATGATGATGTTAAACCACAACAAGTAACAACACCATCATATTTCACCTCTTTTAGCGCATTTGCAAGTATTTTTCCACCAACTGTATCAATAACACCAGCATATTTCTCGCTTAGCATTGGTTTATTAGATTGTGCTTCAAATTCTTCTCTTAATATTACCTCTTTTGCACCAATCTTTTTTAGAAAATCAACTCTTTCACTTTTCCCTGAAATGGCAATTATGTTATATCCTAGTTTGCTTAATATTGCAATTGCAATAGAACCAACACCTCCTGTTGCTCCAGTTACTAAAATATCTCCACTTTCAGGTTTTATTCCATTTTCTATTAATTCATTTACACTTAAAGCAGCTGTTAATCCAGCTGTTCCAAAAGTCATAATCTCTTTATCTGAAATTGAATCAGGAATTCGAGCAACCCAAGCAGCAGGTACTTTTACATATTGTGCGTGTCCACCATTTGTATTCATTCCCATATCATAACCAGTTACTAAAACTCTTTCTCCTATTTTAAAAACAGGTGATGTTGATTCAAAAACTGTACCAGCTACATCAATACCAGTTACGTGTGGAAATGTTCTTGTAACTCCTGGATTTCCAATAGAACTAAGAGCATCTTTATAGTTTAATGAAGAGTAACTTACTTTTATCACAACTTCTTTTTCTTCGCATTTAGGTATACATATATCTTGTATTCCAGATGTAAACTCTTTATCTGCTATTTTCTCAACTACAAAAGCTTTCATCTTTATCCTTAATTATTTACTTATGTTAAAACTTTAGCTAAAATATTACAAAAGCACAAGAACTAACTTTTAAGTTAGGTACTATCTAAAAGTATACTATAGGAATTATTATGACTAAAGAAGTTGATATAAATAAAGATGAGAATATTGATAAATGTGCTGTTGAAACCTCTATTGATGTGTTAGCTGGGAAATGGAAAATTCTTATTTTATGGTATCTAAAAGATGAAAAAAAAAGATTTAGTGAACTTCAAAAATTACTTCCCCGTGCAACTCAAAAGATGTTAATACAAAAATTAAGAGAGTTGGAAAATGATGGTTTAGTATTTAGAGAAGTTTATCCTGTAGTTCCACCAAAAGTTGAATATTCACTTACTGAATATGGAAAAACTTTGAAACCAATTTTAAAACAACTTTATATTTGGGGCGATATTCATAAAAAATCTTTTCCTAATAAGTAGATTTTTTACTTAAATAGAAATAGATTATTAAACTAATTCCTGCACTTGATAATATTGTAGACATAATCATAATTTGGTATCTAACTGCAATTAAAGGGTCTACACCTGAGAGAATTTGTCCTGTCATCATTCCAGGAAGTGAAACTAATCCAACTGCTAATAAAGAGTTTATTTGAGGAATTAGAGCTGATTTAAATGCTATTTTTCTTGAATTTTCAAAAGATTCATTTCGTTCTAACTCTTTTTCAAATCTTTCAATTGCTAAAGATATTACATTCATTGAATTGGCAAGTATCATTCCTGCTATTGGAATTACATATCTTGGTTCATAAAAAGTATCAAAATCTAATATAAAATTTATAATCAAAACAAGATGTAAAATTGATGATAAACCCAAGGATAATACAATTTTATAAAAGTGTTTGAATGATTTATTTTGAGTATTTCTTAGACTTATCCATGTTGAAATCAAAAGCATAAATAATAGTATTGTAATGCCTAAATATAAATCTTTATCTTCAAAAATATATATAAGTATATAACCTACTAATAAAAGTTGAATTATCATTCTTAGTGTTGAATAGGCTATTTCACTTTTATTGTCTGCCCATTTATAATAGTAGTATCCAATAACTAACAATGGAATAAGAGAATATAATAAATTTATTAAAGGTATATTTTGCATGAAAAATTTTACCTAAATAAATTGCTAATTTAATTTAAAATCTATAGGTACTTCAAAATCCAAATACTCTTTATTAACAATTTTATTATCAAAAGGTTCAAACTGTTTAGTATCATATAAAGCATTTAAAGCAGCCTTATCAAGTCTTTCTTTATCACTTGATACAAGAAGTTTAATTTCACTAAATATGCCGTTTTGAAGCACTCTAAAGCTTATTATTACTTTACCCTCTTCTTTTAATTTTTTTGATATAGTTGGATATGTTTTATTTTTGTTTATCTCTTCTCTTAATCTATTTCTATATTGATTCATATATTCTTGATTATTTACTTCTAGTTTTTTATGTTCACTTATTGGAGTTGAATTTTTTATTTCATTTGATGAAGAATTTTGAGCTTGTATTTCTTCTTTTATCTCTGATTTTTCTTCTTTTGTAATCTCTTTTGATTTAGTTATTGTGGGTGTAAATGTTTTTTTTGGAAGTTCTTTTTTAACTATCTCTTTTTTTTGTTCAATTTTGGGTTCAACTACTTTTTCTTGGGTCACTTCATTTTTCACTTCATTTACTTTCGAGAGTTGAAGTTTTATACTATTATTTTGGATTTGTTGTGTTGATTCAGTTTTAGTAGTTTTGAAAAAGTTAATTAAGCTTAGATGTAATAATAAAACTAAAATAAAACTGATTGTAATTATAAATCTATTCATTAGTTTATAATTAGTTTTTTAATAAATCTTTTAAACTATCTTTCGGATTTTTTCCATCTAATATAAGTTTTACTTCATTTGCAATTGGAGTATAAATATTGTGTTTATTTGATAGATTATGCACAGCTTCTGCTGTTTTTATTCCTTCTGCAACTTCACCTAATTCTTTTAAAATCTCATCAAGATTTCTATTAGAAGCAAGTCCAAGACCAACTCTGTAGTTTCTACTCATTGTAGAGTTTGCAGTTAAAAATAGGTCTCCAGCTCCACTTAAACCTAAAAAAGTTGATTTTTTAGCTCCAAAGAATTTACCAAATCTTTCCATTTCAACTAAACCTCTAGCAATTAATGAAGCTTGAGCATTTTTACCTAAATGTAATCCTTCACAAATTCCACTTGCAATTGCTAAAACATTCTTATACGCTCCTGCAACTTCAGCGCCTATTACATCAGAGCTATAATATGTTTTAATAAAATTTGGGAAAAAAGGAGAAAACTTTTCAAAAAGTTTTCTTGAATTAGAATTTATTACTAAAGCACAAGGTAATCCTTGTTTAACTTCAGTAGCAAATGATGGACCTGAAATAAATCCTATATTTTTATTTGAAACATAATCAGCATAAATTTCATTTAAAAATTGTCCACTTGAAGCTTCAATTCCCTTTGAAGCCACAAGAATCTTTTGTCCTTTAAAAACAAAATTTTCTTTTAGCCATGAGCGAATTTCTTGTGCTGGAATTGCAATAATTAAATATTTACACTCTAACGCAGTTTTTAAATCAACAAAATTTTCAATATCTCTAGGAGTTCTAGAACTTATTAAACATTTTTGTTTTTGTGAAAGTGCAAAATGAAGCGCTTGTCCCCATTTTCCTGCACCAATTACTGCTATAGAGTTATTTTTCATTAAGATAATCTTTGTTTTAGTAAGTCGTTTACTTTAGCAGGATTTGCACTACCTTTTGATTCTTTCATAGTTTGACCTACAAAGAAACCAAATAGTTTGTCTTTACCTGATTTGTATTCTGCAACTTTATCTTGATTTGCTGCAAGAATTGAGTCAATAATAGCCAATAGTGCTCCATCATCAGATACTTGTTTTAGGCCAAGTTTTTCAATAGCTGCGTCAACATCTGTTGATTCATTTTCCATTAGAAAATCAAGAACTTCTTTTGCTGCTTTTCCTGAAATTGTATTATCTTCTATTCTTTTTACAAGTGTCGCTAAAGTTTTTGCATTAATAATTGAATCTTCAATTAAAGCACCCTCTTTTAGTCTTGCAAGTAATTCAACAGTTAGCCAAGTTACTGCATTTTTTGCACTAATTCCCTCAGCCATCATCTCATCAAAATACTTAGCCATTTCTAAAGAAGCAGTAATAACTGAAGCATCATACTCTTTTAATCCAAACTCTTTTACAAATCTCTCTTTTTTCTCATCTGGAAGTTCTGGAATTTGTGAATATTTTTCAAGCATTTCATCTGTAATAATTACAGGTAAAAGGTCTGGATCTGGGAAATATCTGTAATCAGCAGCATCTTCTTTCCCTCTCATTGATCTTGTTTCACCACTATTTGGGTCAAAAAGTCTTGTTTCTTGAACGATTTCTCTTGAATGAACACCATCTTCCCATGCTTCAATATGTCTATTTACTTCATAGGCGATAGCTTTTTCGATGAATTTAAATGAGTTCATGTTTTTAATTTCACATCTTGTATAAAGGTTTTTATCACCTTTTGGTCTAATAGAAACATTTACGTCACATCTGAAAGACCCTTCTTGCATATTTGCATCACTGATTCCCAAATATCTTACAATTGAGTGAAGTTTTTTTAGATATAAAATAGCCTCTTCTGCACTTCTCATATCAGGTTCTGAAACGATTTCAAGAAGTGGAGTTCCTGCTCTGTTTAAATCAACTTGAGAAACAGATCCAGCATGGATATTTTTCCCTGCATCATTTTCTAAGTGAGCTCGTGTAACACCAATAGTTTTTTGTCTACCATCTGGAAAATCAATTACTAATTCTCCAAGTCCAACAACTGGAACTTCAAATTGAGAAATTTGATACCCACTTGGTAAATCTGGATAAAAATAGTTTTTTCTATTAAATACAGATTTTTGATTTATTTGTGCTTTTAGTGCAGTTCCAAGCATAATAGCTTTATGAACAGCTTCTTTATTTAAAACAGGTAATGCTCCTGGTAATCCTAAACAAGTTGGACATACATTTGTATTTGGTTCTTCTCCAAAACTTGTAGCACAAGAGCAAAAAAGTTTACTGTTTGTATTTAATTGTACGTGTACTTCTAACCCTAGAATAACTTCGAACATCTATTTCCTTTATTTAATTATTTTAATATCAGCTATTAATTTTTGTTTTTCAAAATAATCTTTAAGATATTTTTTTTCTCTTGTACTCATAATATCATTAAATATTTTTGCTTTTACAGTTTCAAAACCAAGAGTGCTTGTTCCCTCTTTTTTTACAATAAATAGTGCAATAAATTGTTTATTTGCTGTAAAAATTGGAGTAAAGCTATTTGTTTTAGTCTCATTTAACATAAATTGCATTTGTGGTTGTAAACTATCAGAACTTAATTTTAAAGGAGTTCTTACTACATCGTCTGCAATTACCATTGGGTTGTTGATTGCACCCATTAAAGAAGCTTTATTTTTTGAAGTGTATTGATTTACATCATAAAATTTTGAAGTTGAATATTTCTCTTTATTTTTTTCATAATATAGTTCCATATCTTCTTGACTTGCAATTGCTAATTGACCTTTTACTATTTTTTGAATTAGTTTTTGTCTAATTACAGCATCTTTTGCTTCATTTTCAAAAAGTTCATAGTTTCCATATTTTTGTTTTACAACTGATTTAAAAGAGTATAAATCCATACCATTTGCATTTGCTAATTTTTCAATATAATCATTTATCTCAAAAATATCAGCACTGATATTATTATCTCTTACAGCTTGTTCATATAAAGCTTTATCAATTAATAAGCCAACAGCTTCATTTTTACCAAGTTTGTTCTCAACCATTGTTTTATTAATATCATAAATAGTGATTGGTTCATCATTTACAGTTAGAGCAAGACCATTTTCCATATCGGCTAATAATATTCCTGAACTCACAAGTAACGCTAAAAAAAGTTTGTACATAATAATTCCTTTTTCATAAAGCAGATATTTTACCAAAAAAATGGTAAATATCTGTTTTGTTGAAAATAAAGATTATTAATTTTTAGATTTAGTAACTTTATTGATTAGATAAAAGATTGAATTATAATCAAGACCTGATTCTTCACTTAATCCAATTTCACAAGTTTTAGATGTAGAGAATGCCATTTTCGCATCTTTTGTTTGCTCTTTTAAAGCTCTTAATGCAGATTTATTTAGCTCAGGGAAATTAAATCCTCTATCTCCTGCAAATCCACAACATTTTACATCTGCTGGAACTATTACATTTGTTGAACACAATGATGCCAAAGTTTTAAATTTATCTTCTAATCCCATTTTTCTTGAACTACAAGTTGTGTGAATTGTTATTGGTTCATTTATTGCTGTGAATTCTAAATCTTTTGTTAAGAATTGCAATGCGAACTCAATTGGCTCAAAAATATCAAGTTTATGAGAAAAACTCTCCATCATTTTTTTAGTACATGGACTTGTATCGCATAAAATTGGATATTCACCAAATTCACTAGCATTTAATAAAGCAAGTTCTAGTTGTGAAGATTTTGTGTGTGCTGCTTCATCAAAACCTTTTGAAGAAAATGGCATACCACAACATAAATTAGGTAAATCTTCAGGGAATAATATTTGGTAACCAGCTTTTAATAATAGCTCTACAGTTGTATCAAATAGTTGTTTTTCTTCTTTTGAAACAGCATTTAATCCCATACTTCTATTTATACATGAAGGGAAATATACTACTTTTTTATCACTAACTTTTTGTTCGAAATTTAAATTTATATTTGTTCCTATTGGCATTGTAACACTCCATTTAGGAATAGAACTACTTAAATTTCTAAATGTTTTAGTCATTGTTTCCATGCTAGGTGTTCCTAAAACTTTATGAATAAAATTAGCACTATGAAGTCCAAATCTAACACCTTTAAGAGTAGTTGAAAAATTATTTGCTACAAAATTTGCAATTGATTTTCCTGTATTTGATATTTGTTCAGCTCTTAAATGTTTTGTTAAACTTCCTGTGTCAATTTTAACAGGACAAGCAGTTGAACATAAACTACAAGCTGCACAAGTTTCTATTCCATCATATTGATATAAATCTTTATACTCCTGTGCTTCTTTATGATTTCCAATGCTTTCAAGTCTTGAAATTTCTCTATTTATTACAATTCTTTGTCTTGGAGTTAAAGTTAGCTCATTTGATGGACATGTAGGTTCGCAGAATCCACACTCTATACATTTATCAACAATTTCATTTGTTGCTGGAAGTGTTTTAAGGTTTTTAAGGTGAGCTTGTGCATCATCATTTATTATAACACCTGGATTTAAAAGTCCTTTCGGGTCAAATAAATTTTTGATTTTTTTCATCATAATATAGGCATCATATCCCCACTCTACTTCAATAAAGGCAGCCATGTTTCTACCAGTTCCATGCTCTGCTTTTAAACTTCCTTGATATTTAACGGCAACAGAATTAACTACTTCGTTCATTAAATCATCATATCTTTTTATCTCTTTTGGATCTGAGAAATCTTGTGTAAATACAAAGTGGAAGTTTCCTTCAAGTGCATGTCCGAAAATTAAAGCTTCAGAGTAACCATGTTTTTTAAATAATTCTTGAAGTTCAAGTGTTGCTTCTGCTAAACACTCAATTGGATAAGCAACATCTTCAATAATTACTGTTGTTCCTGTAACTCTTACAGCTCCAACAGCTGGGAATAAACCTTTTCTAATTTTCCAATAAAGTGTATATTCTGCTACATCTTTTGTAAAATAAATATCTCTTACAACTGTAAACTCTTTTAATAAGTCTTCAATTTGTGCTGTTTGAATATCTAATTGTTCATCACTTATTGCTCGTGTTTCAATTAAAAGTGCTGTTACATTTTCATCAAAATCTTTTATAAATTCTGGCATTGCTGGATCTTGTTCGATACTTTTTAGACCTGCTCTATCCATTAATTCAACTGCATCAACTATAATTTTGTTTGCATCTTTTGCAAGTTTTAATTTAGTAACCGCAGAACATGCTTCATTCATATCTTTAAAATAAATTAGTGAACTAGCTTTATCTTTTAAATCTTCAACTGTGTAATAAGTAATCTCTTCAATAAAGGCTAAAGTTCCTTCACTTCCAATGATTAAGTGCTCTAATATTTCAAACTCATCATCAAAATCAATTAATGCATTTAGTGAGTAACCACATGTGTTTTTGATTTTGAACTTTCTTTCAATTTTTGCTCTTAGTTCTTCATTGTTTTTTGTATCATCTGAAAAAGTTTTTAAATCTTTTAGGAAATCTGCGTGTGTTTTTCTAAATGAATTTTTACTCTCTTCACATCCAGTATCTAATTTTGTACCATCACCAAAAATTAACTTCATTGATTTTAGAGTTTTATATGAGTTTTGTGAAATTCCACAACACATACCAGAAGCATTATTTGCAGCAATTCCACCAATCATAGCAGCATTAATACTAGCTGGATCTGGACCGATTTTTTTAGAATATTTAGCTAATAATCCATTTACTTGAGCACCAGTAAGTGCAGGTTGTAATGAAATATAACTAACATCATCTGCAATTTTAAAGTTACTAAAATTTCTTGATGTAACTATTAATATTGAATCACTAATTGCTTGACCAGATAGTGAAGTTCCTGCTGCTCTAAAAGTGATACTTAAATTCATTGAATTTGATAATTCAATAATGTCTTGAACCTCTTTTGCATTATCTGTTTTGATTACTATTTTTGGGATTAATCTATAAAAAGATGCATCTGTTCCATAAGCTAAAGTGTGAAGCTTATCTGTGAAAATCTTTTTCTTTGAAATCTTATTTATTATTTGATTATAAAAATCTTGGTATTTACCTTCTAACATTTTTTTCCTTTTTTATTTTTTTATTTTGTGAGAAAAAATTAATTGCTATTCAAGTCGTGGTACCGTATAAATTCTTTGTTGAGGGTCATAAATAAAAGAGTACATTTTATCTTTTATCTTAAAGATTATATTGAAGATTAGTTTTAAAAAATATTTACTGTTGTTCATCTTTCTTTCTCATAATTTCTTACAAAAGGCAAATGCCTTTTGCAAAGTTATGCTTTTGGATTTATTCCAAATATTTCTGGGAAAAATACAATTATCATTAGTACAAATATCTGAATAAGAATAAATGGTAACACCCCTTTATAAATATCAATTGTTCTAACACTTGGTGGAACTACCCCTTTTAAGTAAAAGAGTGAGAATCCAAATGGTGGTGTTAAAAATGATGTTTGTAAATTCATTGCAATTAATATTGCAAACCAAATAGGACTAATATCTAAATTAGTTGCAATCGGAACTAAAATAGGAACTATAATATATGAAATCTCAACGAAGTCAATAAAGAATCCTAAAATAAATATTGCTAACATTGTAAATAAAATAAATGCAAATTTTTCATCACCAGGTAAATTCATCATAAAATGTTCAACTAATTCATCTCCACCTGTGTAAGTAAATACCATTGAAAATGCAGTTGCTCCAATTAAAATACCAAATACCATAGATGTAATTTTTACAGACTCAAATGATGCTTCTTTAACCATATCTATTGAAAAAGATCTATATAAAACGGCTAATAAAATTGCTCCAATACATCCAACTGCTGATGATTCTGTAGGTGTCGCAATACCACCAAAAATTGAACCTAAAACCATTATAATAAGAGTTAATGATGGAATAATTGCAATTAATGCTGCAATTACTTGTTTTGATTTAGAACCTCTTGATGGATCTTTTGGAATTGCGGGTGCCATATCTTTTTTGAAATATGCAACAATTAATATGAATAATATATAAGCAGCAACAAGTGTTAATCCTGGCCAAACAGCAGCTGCAAATAAATCACCTACTGGAACTTGAAAAACATCTCCTAAAATAATTAAAACAATTGAAGGAGGAATAATTTGTCCCAAAGTTCCTGAAGCACAAATTGTTCCTGTTGCTAGAGGAAGATTATATTTATATTTCATCATAACTGGAAGTGAAATAACACCCATTGCAACAACTGATGCTCCAACAACTCCTGTTGATGCAGCAAGTAAAGTTCCAACTAATACTGTAGAAATGGCAACTCCACCTCTGATTTCTCCAAAAAGAAAAGCCATTGACTCTAAAAGTTTTTCTGCAAGTCCTGTTTTTTGTAAAATAATTCCCATGAAAATAAACATAGGAACAGACATTAATATAGTATTTTGCATAATTGACATAATTCGATAAGGCATGAAATCAAACATTCCTAAACCTTCGTCTAATCCATCAACTAAACCTTCCATTATTCCATTGTCAAAACCAACTTCAATGAAACCTGCTAATATTCCAAAAAATAGAGATACCGCTGCAAAAGTAAATGCTACTGGAAAACCAAAAGCTAACATTACTAATGAAGCAAAAAACATAATAATACCAATCATTTGTTATCTCCTTGCTCATCAATATCAACTACATGGTGTTTATGTTGTTCTAATTCACATTTTAAATTTTCAATTTCACCTTTTAGGTTATATCCATCCATTGGTCTAAGACCTTTGTAAATATTTAGATTTTTAATAAAAAATCCAATTGATGTGATAATTAATAGGAAAAAAGATAAAGGAATTAGTGATTTTACTATCCATCTATACGGTAATCCACCCGGATCGCCACTTTGCTCATGTGAATTAAAAGATTCAATTACATAAGGAATAGATTCAATTGCTATTAATAATGCAATTGGAAGAATAAAAAGTACAACTCCAGCCATATTTATTTTAGCTTTCTTTTTATCTGTTAATCTATCGTAGATAATATCAACTCTTACATGACCATCTTCTTTTAATGTATAAGAGATTCCCAATAAAATAATTACAGAAAATAGATGCCATTCCATCTCTTGCATAGCTATGCTACCTGTATTAAAAAAGTATCTCATAATTACATCATAAGTTACATTTAATATCATAAGTACCATTACAAAAGCAGTAAAATACCCTATTATGTCTGCAAATTTATCAAAACCTTTTTCTAGTTTTAATAGCATTATAATCCTTTTGTGATTTTATAAATAAGTCAAATAAACTTATTTTAGGTAGATTTATTTGATTTATTTCAGATTTTACAATCTAACTCCCTAAAAGAGAGTTAGAGGGAGTTATTATAAATTATCTTTTAAGTATAAATAGTCAGACATTTTTGTCCATTCTCTAGATTTTTTCTGATAAGCTTCTTGTGATTCTAAAACTTCTTTTACGATTGGAGACTCTTTTTTAACCTCTTCTAATAATTCATCATTAGCTTTTTTCATAGCATCCATAACAGGTTTTGGGAAAGTTTTAACTTTGATATTTGGAAACTCAGTTAACATATTTGCCCACGCTTCACTACTCATGTGGTAGTTTTGAATGTACATATCATAAGCTGATACTCTCATTGCTGTTAATAAAATTTGTTGTAAATCTTTTGGTAATTTGTTGTACGCTTCTTCATTAACCATAAATTGTAACTCAGTTGCTGGTTCATGCCAACCTGTGTAATAATATGGTGCAATTTTGTGGAATCCCATTGAAATATCCATTCCAGGGCCAACCCACTCTAGTGCATCGATAGTTCCTCTTTCAAGTGATGTATATAATTCACCTGGAGCTATATTTGTAACTGATAATCCTAGTTTTGCCATAACTTCACCAGCAAATCCTGGAATTCTCATTTTTAGACCTTTTAAGTCATCAAGTGTATTGATCTCTTTTCTGAACCAACCACCCATTTGGTTACCAGTATTTCCACCTGGATATGCTAATATCCCATGTTTTTTATATGCTTTTTGCATTAATTCCATTCCACCACCATAGTAGAACCATGCATATTGCTCAGGTGCTATCATACCAAAAGGCATTGTTGTAAATGGTAAAGTGTCAATATCTTTACCTTTCCAGTAATATGAAGCAGAGTGCCCCATTTCATACTGACCACCTTTTACCATATCTAAAATACCAAGAGGTGCTTTATGTTTATTTGCAGCATCAATTCTGATTTCAAATTTTCCACCTGACATTTCTTCTACAAGTTTTGCCATATTTGTTGGTGAGTCAATAAATGGACTAAGAGTTGAACCCCATGTTGTTGCTAACTTCCATTTGATAACTTTATCAGCTGCACTTGCTGCTGTTGATAGACCTGCAATTAATGCCGATGTAACTAGTAACTTTGTTGTAAATTTTAACATTTCATTTCTCCTTAGATTTGTTATTCTTAAATTTTAACTGCACCGAATGATAATAATATGATATTTTAGGCTATTTTAAAAATATATCCAGTATCTACAACCGTATGAATATACTCTTTATTTAGTATTTTTCTTACTCTTCTTATTAGACTTCTGATTGATTCTAAAGAGACAAAACTTCCTTCCCAAACGTAGTTTTCTATATTTTCATAAGTAATTACTTGATTTTTTTTGCTAAGAAATAAATTTAGTAAAAGTTTCTCTTTTTTTGTTAATCTAGTTTCTTGATTATCAATTACAACTGTTGCTGATTTAAAATCAAAATATGAGTTTTCGTCAAAATAGATTTTACTATCTTGAATATTGCAAAGTTTCTCAATTTTTATTTCTAATTCATCTATAAAAAATGGTTTTTTCAAATAATCATTACAACCAAAATCGTATGATTGTTTTATTACATCCAATTCCACACTTGCACTTATTATTATTACTGGAACAATTTTGTAGTATTCTCGTATTTTTTTTAGAATATTAATTCCATCCACATTTGGAACATTTATATCCAAAATAAAACATGAAAAACCCTCTGTTATATTTTCATAAGCATCAGCACCATCGGTAAAAGAGATTACATTGTAGTTTTTTAATTGTAATCTTTTTGTGATAGTTTCATTTAATTTTTTATTATCTTCTAAAAGTAAAATCTTCATTTTAAACCTTTTTATGAGGAAGTTTGATTGTAAAAACTACATGATTTCCATCATTTTTTACACTAATACTTCCTCTCATTTTTTCTTCTATTATGACTTTTGCCATGTAAAGCCCAAGGCCTGTTCCATCTTCTTTTGTTGTGAAATATGGTTCAAAAATTGAGTTTATGATTTTCTCATCAATTGCCCCAGCATCATCAATTATTTCAATTGTATTAGAATTTGTTGTTCGTTTAATATTAATATCAATAGTTCCTTTTTCATTTATAGGCAGATTCTTTTCAACAATTTTATTTTTTGCATTATTTATGATATTTAATAAAACTTGTTTGAATTCATTTTCATAGCCATAAATTAGTAACTCTTCATTTTCATTTTTATAATTAAAATTCATTTTAATATTTGAATAAAATACTTGTTTCCCAATAATTTCATTTATTTCATTTAAAGCTTTTGTAATTGAGAAAAGTTGTTTTTTTGTTGAGGGTTTTAGGAAGTTTCTGAAATCACTAAGGGTTTTTGACATATATTTTATTTGAATCATTGAGTCATTTACAAACTCTTTTACCTCATCATCTTTTAACTCTTTTAATAAATAAGAAGTTTGAATATCTTGTACAAGTGCTGATAATTCAACTAATGGTTCATTCCATTGATGTGCTATTGCTGCAATCATATCACCCATTTCTGCTAGTTTACTTTGTTGGATTAAAAACTGTTTTTGTTGAATTCTTTCAGTTATATCATCCATAATACAAACAATTCCACCAACACTTCCATCAATATTTTTATAAACAGCTTTATTTAAAATAATATGTTTCATCTCATTTGATTTTGTATAAAAGGTAAATTCAGATGTGCTTGTACTAAAGGTATATAATAACTCTTTATCAATTTTTGTATTCGCTACAGCAATTTTATGGGGGAAAAAGTCAAAGGCTGTTTTCCCTATTATTTCATCCCTTGAAGAGTTTACCAATGAAGCAAAACTTGTATTACATCCTAAAAATTTACCTTCAACATTTTTATAATAAATTGGATTTGGAATAGTATCAAGAAGTACTTTGTCAAACTCAATTCTATTTGAAAGTTCAAGTTCGAGTTTTTCTCTTCTTTGAATGTTGGCTCTTAAAATCAAAACAACAATACTAAGAATAAAAATAATTAATGTAGAAATGACAAAAAACTTTGTATGTTCCCTATATACTGAGCTAGGTTCATTTATTATTAAAGGGTTTTCAATGTATTTACTCACATCAAGATTAAATCTTTGTAATTCATTATAATCAAATATATAAAGATTTGGTGATTTTTCTAGAATTGGAATATCAGTGATTTTTTTACCACTTAAAACTTCTAATGCCATTTTTGAAACATTTTCACCTTGGGCAACTGCTGATGTTAAAAGACCACCTACAATTCCATTGTTTAAGTAAAAATCCCATAAGCCATAAATTGGAACTTGACTTACTTTTTTAACCTCATCAAAACTTTGTTTATGGGTGAAAAATTTTCCTGTTGTATCTTTAAATAAAAGTACAAATAATATTACACTATTCTCTTTATCAAGACTTGAGACTTTATCTTGAAGATTTTTAATTTCTAAGTTATCAGTATATTCTATATTAAATTTATTTTTATATTTTTCAATGATAGGTCTTAAATCTCTTTTTATAGCGTAACCAGTGGTTGATGTGTCATTAATAATAAGTAGATTTTTTAGATTTGGATGAAGTTTAGCTATTAACTCAAAGTTTTTCTCAATATCAACCTCTTCTGCAACACCTGACATATATTTATACATATCATTTTCATTTAAAAAAACTTTATCAAAGTTGTTTATTCCACAGAATAAAACAGGAGTGTCCTTAAATAAAAATTCATGGTATTTAAGCATAAAATCAAAAGCATTATTATCACTTAAAATAATTAAATCAAATTTTCTACCTTCAAACTCTTGTTTATATAATCTTGAAAGATTATATAAATAATTTGCGTCATCAATTCTTTTTGTATCCATATAAATTGTTGTAAGTTCTATCTCTTTATGTTCGGCAAAATTTTTTTCAATAGTTTTAGAAATATCATCTGTCCAAATATACCCTTTATGATATGAATGAATTAATAATACTTCTTTTGATTGGTTTGCAAATAAGTAGTTAAAGAAAAGTATGCTAAATAGTAAAAAATATTTCATTATTATCCCCTATTTAGCAATTATATCAAGATTTTATGAAAATCACATAACCAGTTTTTGGTCCATGAGCTCCAATAACAAGTGATTGTTCAATGTCCGCTGTTTTAGAAGGACCTGAAATAAACACTCCATAACCTGAGTTTTCAAAATTTATTCTTTCATAAGCTTCATGCATATTATTTAGAAGTTCATTTTCATCAATTACAATTACTATATTTTGTGCAATGAAATATAAAGCTCTATGTCTATTATCTTCATTTTTCATCCAAATTGCGCCATTTTCAGCGATTGCAAAATTACCTTTTACAATTGCTAAATCAATATCTTTTAAATCATGCACATCAGTAAAACTATTTGCATCGAAATTACCTAAAGTACAATAATCAATATTGCAAGCTATTTGTTGTTCATTTGGATATAAAGTTTTGATTGTTTCATCTAACTTATCTTTTTCAATTACTAAAGCTTTTCCACCTACACTTTCAAGCATAGTAGAAAAAGTTTCAAATTTATTATCAAATTTGATACCAAAACTTTCATAACTTGGAAGTTTTACACTTTTAACAACATTGTTGTCTTTGATATTTTTTAATATTTTTTCTTTACTAGTCATCTAATTCTCCATCTCTAAACATCTCTTTAAAACTTTTTGGAGGCATTTTTGGCATTTCCCTTTGTTCCCCCCAAACATTTCCTTTGTTGTATAAAATAGAATTCGGTAATTTTGGTACTATAAATCTAGCCATTTTTCCAGCAAACTCAAATAGAGTTGGTTTACTCATTAACCAAGCTGTTACTTTCATCGCCATTTTTTTCTTTGGATCAATTAAATTTGCTTCAGATAAATCTTGTCTTAGACTATAAAGTTGTGAATCTAAATCAATTTTTACTGGACAAACGTTTGAGCATGAACCACATAAAGTACAAGCAAATGGTAAAGAGTTATGAATTTCAGGCTCTTTTTTTGCACCTAAAATTGAACCTATTGGTCCTGGAATTACATATTCATAAGAGTGACCACCACTTCTTCTGTATACTGGACATGTATTCATACATGCACCACATCTAATGCAGTTTAGTGCTTTTTTATTTTTCTCAGATGCTAAAAATTGACTTCTTTTATTGTCAACAATAATAATATGCATCTCTCCACCTTCAATTGGTGAATGAAAATGTGAAGTATAAGAAGTAATTGGTTGTCCCGTTGCACTTCTTGCTAAAAGTCTTGTAAACACAGATAAATCTTCAAGTCTAGGAATAATTTTTTCAATTCCCATAGAAGCAATATGAAGTTTTGGAACACTAGCTCCCATATCTGCATTACCTTCATTTGTACAAACTACAACTCCACCAGTATTTGCAATGGCAAAATTCACACCAGTTAGTCCAGCTTGTGCTGTTAAAAAATCTTCTCTTAAAGCAGCTCTTGCAGCTCGTGTAAGATAAGTAGGGTCATAATTTCCTTGTTCTGTTCCTAAATGCTCATGAAAAGTATCTGATACATCAGATTTTTTTAGGTGAATTGCTGGAAGAACAATATGTGATGGAGTTTCATGTCTTAGTTGAACAATTCTTTCACCTAAGTCTGTATCAATAACTTCAATTCCAAGATTTTCTAAATATGGATTTAAATGACACTCTTCAGTTAACATTGATTTTGATTTTACAAGTTTTGTAACATTATGTTCTTTTAATATTTTTGCAACAATTTGATTATGTTCAAGGGCATCAATTGCAAAATGAACTTTAATACCTTTTTTTGTTGCATTCTCTTCAAATTGTAAAAGATAAGAATCAAGATTTGCCATTGTATGAGTTTTGATTTGATTTGCAAATTCTCTTAATTGTTCCCATTCAGGAATTGATTTACTTGCTCTATCTCTTTTTTCTCTTACAAACCAAAGTGCTTGATCATGCCAATGCATTCTCTCATCATTAGCTACAAATTTACTAGCATTTACACTATGACTGCTCATAATTTAACTCCTGCAAGAATTTCTACAATATGCATAACTTTTATAGGTTTTTTATCTCTGTTTATAATTCCATCCATATGCATTAAACATGACATATCAGCACCTGTTATTACTTGTGCAGATAAGTCTAAATGATCTTTAATTCTATCTTTTCCCATAGCAACTGAAACAGCTTCTTCTTGAACACTAAAAGTTCCTCCAAAACCACAACACTCATCTTCTCTTCTTAATGTAATTAATTCTATATCAGATACTTTGTTTAGAAGATTTTTTAGTTTTGAATCATAAGGAATATTAAGTTCACTAGCAGTTGCAAGTTTTAAAACTCTATGTCCATGACATGAATTGTGAACTCCAACTTTATGCGGAAATGAAACGTTAAAATTAATATTTTCGATTTTTATAATATCATGTAAAAATTCACAAACTTCATAAATAGAAGCTTTTACTTTATTGTAATCTTTGTCATTGTCAAAAAATTCTGCATAGTGCTCTTTTACCATTGAAACACAAGAACCACTAGGTGCTACAATATAATCATAATCTTTGAATCTATTTACAAAATCAATAGCAAGTTTTTTTACATCTTTAGAACAACCAGAATTGGCCATAGGTTGCCCACAACAAGTTTGACTAAGTGGATACTCTATTTGTAAACCTTGGTTTTTTAGTACTTTATAGGTTGCTTTACAAATATTTGGATATAACTCATTCATAAAACAGGGAATAAAAAGACCTATTTTCATATATACTCCTACTTTTTAATAACGAATTTTATATTTAATATATGAGATATATATGATAATTTTACTTTTTTAAGAATATGCTAATATCATTGTCTAGATAGTAATCTTTTATCTTTATTACATTTGATAAAGATTTACAAAAATTAATAATATCATCAACTTTTATTTTTGTTAAGGGATCATTTTTTAAGAAATTAAAAATAAATGCAGTATTTGAATTTTTAAAACATTTTTCTATAAAAACAAAAACTTCCTCTTTTTTTAAAATATTCATTGCACCACTACAAATATAAAAATCTGCCATTGGGATTTCATCTTCTAAAATATTTTTAACAAAAAGTTTTGTTTCTAGAAATCTTTTTGAAGCTAAATTTATCATTTCTACTTCACAGTCAATTCCAATATACATTTTGGGTTTAAGATTATTGTCATAAAGATAATTATAGTATTCTGCAAAACCACAGCCAGCATCAACTATAATAGATTTTTTTATTTCATCTTTTATAAAACTCGTTAAAACTTCAAATCTTTTGTATTGTGTATATTTTGAGTTCCAATGAACTCCTTTTGCACTTATTCCATATTTTGAAATTGCAGGTTTGTAAAACTTATGATTATCTTTTTGTGCCATTTAGTTCTGTTCAGGAATTTGCTCTATTTGAACATTGTTATCTTTTATGAATTTTGATATTACTTTAGAGTTTGTATGTTCATAGGCTTTTTCATAAACAATTCTTTTAATTCCACTGGCAATTAAATTTTTAGAACATTCACTGCAAGGCTCTAACGTAACATATATTGTTCCACCTTCAATTGATATTCCTTTTCTTGCTGCCCAAATTATTGCATTCATTTCTGCATGAATTTCGTATGTCTTAGACCATTCATGATGCTCTTTCGTATACTCTCCATTCCAATGGTCACTACAATTTTTGTAACCAGCGGGTGTTCCATTATAACCTGTTGATAATATTCTTCCATCTTTTACAATTACAGCTCCAACTTGTTTTGAAACACATTTTGATGCTTTTGAAATCTCTTTTGCAATATTAATAAAACTTCTATCGTTTAACATCTTGGTCCTAACTTAATTTTTTTTATTATATCTAAAAGATATTTTAAACAAATAATGGTCTAATTCTATTTGAAACTTAAATAAAGCTTATTTAAATATACAAAAATATATTTATCAGAATAAATGTGCTATTATGAGAAAAAATTTTACTAAATTAAAAAGGCTGAGTATGGATTTTAAAGATATCAAAGAATTAATAAGAGTATTTGATAAGAGTGAACTTAACAAATTAAAGGTTAAAGAAGGTGAATTCGAAATTTCTATGCAAAGAGGTTTTGAAAGTGGAGTTACAACTGTTACAACTTCTGCTCCAGTAGTACAAGCTGCTACAATCGCAGCTCCAGTAGTAACATCTGCACCAGTAGCTGTTGAAACTGCAAGTGTTGCAAAATCAGGTGAAGTTATTAATTCTCCAATGGTTGGAACATATTATGCTTCTCCATCACCAGAATCTCCTTCATTTGTTGAAGTTGGTTCAACTGTTAAGAAGGGACAAACTCTTTGTATTTTAGAAGCAATGAAAATTATGAATGAGGTTGAAGCTGAATTTGATTGTAAAATTCTAGAAATTTTAGTTAAAGATGGTTCTCCGGTTGAATATGACATGCCAATTTTTGTTGTTGAAAAGTTATAAGAGTTAAATATGGCAGAAATTAAAAAAATTTTAATAGCTAATAGAGGTGAGATTGTTCAAAGAGCTATTAGAACTATTAGAGAAATGGGTAAGAAATCAGTTGCTGTTTACAGTGCCGGTGATAAAAATGCATCTTATTTAAAACATGCAGATGAAGCTGTATGTATTGGTGGTCCAAAATCAAAAGATTCATATTTAAATATTCCAGCAATTATTACAGCAGCTGAAATGACAGGTTGTGATGCAATTTTCCCAGGATATGGTTTTTTATCTGAAAATCAAGATTTTGTAGAAATTTGTAGATTACATAATATTAAATTTATTGGTCCATCTGTTGAAGTTATGGAAAAAATGGCTGATAAATCAAAAGCTAAAGAAGAGATGATAAGAGCTGGCGTTCCAGTAGTTCCAGGTTCAAAAGGTTCTGTTCATTCTGTTACAGAGGGCAAAAAATTAGCTCTTGAAATTGGTTATCCAATTATGGCAAAAGCTGCTGCTGGTGGTGGTGGAAGAGGAATGAGACTTATTCATGATGAGTCAGAATTTGAACAACTATTTATGGCTGCTTCAAGTGAAGCATTAGCTGCATTTGGTGATGGTACAATGTATCTTGAAAGATTTATTAACAATCCAAGACATATTGAAGTTCAAGTTGTTGGAGATTCTCATGGTAATGCAATTCACATAGGTGAAAGAGATTGTTCACTTCAAAGAAGACATCAAAAAGTTATTGAAGAGTCACCTGCAATTTTGTTAAATGATGAAACAAGAGCTAAACTTCATGAAGTTGCAGTTAAAGCTACTAAATATTTAAAATATGAAGGTGCTGGGACTTTTGAATTTTTAGCTGATGACAAACAAAATATCTATTTTATGGAAATGAATACTAGACTTCAAGTTGAACATCCAGTTTCTGAAATGGTTTCAGGTATTGATATTGTTGAACTTATGATTAAAGTAGCTGAGGGTGAAAAAGTTCCTTCTCAAGAATCAATTAAATTCAGAGGTCATGCAATTGAGTGTAGAATTACTGCAGAAGATCCAAACTCATTTTTACCATGTCCAGGAAAAATTACACAATGGATGGTTCCTGGTGGAAGAAATGTAAGGGTAGATTCTCATATTTATACAAATTACATAGTTCCTCCATATTATGACTCAATGATAGGAAAACTTATTGTTTGGGGAAGAGATAGAAATAAAGCAATTAACATTATGAAAAGAGCTTTAGCAGAATTTGAAGTTGAAGGAATTAAAACAACTATTCCATTCCATCAGAAAATGATGGAAAATGAAGATTTTATTTCAAATAACTACGATACAAAATACTTAGAAAACTACAAAAAATTAGACGACTTATAAGAAAATGAGCTTAGCTCTTTTTCTTAAAGCTTAAATTTATCTAAAACTAGATACAATCCGCTAAATTATACACATTTATATACCCATTTTACTTTGATAGACTAATCAAAGATTCATTTTCATTAAACTGACTTACTTGCAAGACTCAAATTGCGTTTTAATTGTACATTTATGGGGAGATTAAATCTAACTTATATAACCGTGTGTATTTTTTATAAATATATACTAAGGTAAAAAAATGACTTTTAACGAATTCAATTTAAAAGACTTATTGCAAAAAGCAATAGACGAAGCAGGTTTTAAAGAACCAAGTCCTATCCAAGAACAAGCAATTCCATTTGTATTAGCAGGAAGAGATATTGTTGGTCAAGCACATACAGGAACAGGTAAAACAGCAGCATTTGGACTTCCAATTTTAAATAATATGAAAGGAAATGCAGGTGTTGAAGCAGTTGTTATTGTTCCTACTAGAGAACTTGCAATGCAAGTTTCAGATGAATTATACAGATTTGGTAAATTTTTAGGTGTTAACACAGCAACTGTATATGGTGGACAAGCGTATGCTAGACAAATTAAATTAATAGAAAATGCAGGAATTATTGTTGCAACTCCAGGAAGATTTTTAGATCTTTTAAGAGGAAATAAAATTGATATTAAACCAGATTATGTAATTCTTGATGAAGCAGATGAAATGCTTGATATGGGATTTTTAGATGATATCAAAGAGATTTTTACATTCTTACCAAAAGAGAGACAAACTTTATTATTCTCTGCAACTATGCCTTTAGCTATTAAAAATCTTGCTAAAACTATTTTAAATAATCCAGAATTTATTACATTAACAAAAAGTGATGTTACAAATGCAAAAATTACTCAAACTTTCTATGTTGTTGATGAAAGAGAAAGAGATGATGCTTTAATTAGATTATATGATTATAAAAATCCTACAAAATCTATTATTTTCTGTCGCACAAAAAAAGAAGTTGATAGATTATCAACTTTTATGGTTTCTCAAGGATTTATGGCAAAAGGTCTTCATGGTGATATGGAGCAAAGACAAAGAGAAGAAGCAATCAGAGCGTTTAAAACTTCTAAATTAGAAATCTTAATTGCAACAGACGTTGCAGCTAGAGGATTAGATGTAAATGATGTTTCTCACGTATTTAACTATCATTTACCATTTGATTCTGAGTCTTATGTACATAGAATTGGAAGAACAGGACGTGCTGGTAAAGAAGGTATCGCTGTTTCTATTGTAACTCCTCATGAATTTAGAATGTTACAAAAAATTGAAAAAAGTATAGGTACAAAATTAGAGGCTAAAATTGTTCCTAATATTGATTCAGTAAAAGAGAAAAAAGTTACAGAATTAAAAAATCAAATTAGCGAACAAGAGATTAATGATCATGCATTAGCTTTAGTAGAAGAGTTAAAAGAAGAGTTTGATATTTCAACAATTGCATTTAAATTAGCATCAATGATTTCAGCATCTACATTTGTTCAAGGTAATAACAATATCGGAAAATCAGAATCTGATATAAAAAGACTTATTGAAAATTCTAGTAGATATGATAATGATGGTTCATCATCTGGAAGAAATTCTAGAGGTGGAAGAGGTGGAAAATTTGGTGGTTCACGAGGTGGAGATAGAGATAGAAACTCTAGACCATCAGGTGATAGAAACTCAAGAGGTGGAGATAGAGATAGAGCACCACGAGGTGATAGACCTTCTGGTGATAGAGCTCCAAGACCATCTGGAGATAGAGATAGAGCGCCAAGAGGTGATAGACCTTCAGGAGACAGAGCTCCGAGACCATCAGGTGATAGAAAACCTTCTGGTGATAGAGCACCAAGAGGTGATAGACCTTCAGGAGATAGAGCTCCGAGACCATCAGGTGATAGAAGTAGAAAAAGAGATTAATTCTCTTTTTTACTCATTCTTTCACATAATTTCTTATTTAATCCTTCATAAACAAAAAAAATAATTTAAACTTTTTAGTTATAAAATATAGAGATTCTCAATTAATTATTGATTAAAGCCATATTTACTTTAAGCTTCTTTAAAGCTATAATAAGCCAAATACCACTATAATGCCCAAAATAGATTACAAGACAGTTACAAAAGGTTTACTTTGGATATTAAAACAATCAACAAATTCGAAAAAGCAAGAGATAAGACTCTTCCTGGTTTTGCAAAGCTTTCTTTAGCATTATTATTTATAGTAGTGGTATTTTTATGGTCATATACTTCAAATGGAAATGTACCTAATAATACATTCTTGATTATTGGTGCAATATTTGGTGCGTATATGGCAATGAATATAGGGGCAAATGACGTTGCTAATAATGTAGGGCCTGCTGTTGGTTCTAAGGCATTAACGCTTACAGGAGCAATATTAATTGCTGCAATTTTTGAAGCTTTAGGTTCATTTATTGCAGGTGGAGATGTTGTTAAAACGATTAAAGATGGAATAATTAATCCCGCTTTAATATCTAATCCAGAAATATTTATTTGGGCTATGACAGCAGCTTTATTATCTGGTGCTTTATGGCTAAATTTTGCTACATCAATTGGTGCTCCTGTTTCAACTACACACTCAATTGTTGGTGGCGTTATGGGTGCAGGAATTGCAGCAGCTGGTTTTTCAATTGTTGCTTGGGATACTGTGGGTAAAATCGTTGCTTCTTGGATTGTCTCACCATTATTAGGTGGAATAGTTGCCGCAGGATTCTTGTTTTTTATTAAAAAACAGATTATCTATAAAGAGGATGTATTATCAGCTTCAAATAAATTTGTTCCTTTATTAATTGCTTTTATGGCTTGGTCTTTTAGTACATATTTAATTTTAAAAGGACTTAAAGCAATTATCAATGTAAACTTTTTAACTGCTTCATTAATTGGTTTAGCAATTGCCATTGGGATTTATTTTGTTGTAAAACCTTTAGTTGCTAAATCATCTGCAAAGTTACAAAATAATAGAGCATCAATAAATACTTTATTTAATTTGCCACTTATTTTTGCTGCTGCTTTATTATCATTTGCTCATGGAGCTAATGATGTTGCAAATGCTATAGGGCCACTTGCAGCTATTAATGATGCTGTTATGAATTCTGACATTTCATCAAAAGTTTCTATTCCTTTATGGGTTATGGCTGTTGGTGCTTTTGGTATTGTTATTGGACTTGTTTTATATGGACCAAAACTAATTAAAACAGTTGGTTCTGAAATTACTGAACTTGATCAAATGAGAGCATATGCAGTTGCAATGTCTGCTGCTGTTACTGTTATTATTGCAAGTCAATTAGGTCTTCCTGTTTCTTCTACTCATATCGCAATTGGTGGAGTTTTTGGAGTTGGATTTTTAAGAGAGTATCTTGATGCAAATGAGCAAAGATTTTTACAAGAAACAAGAAAGAAGTTTAAAAAACACAAAAGAGAACTTGATATTATGCAAGATGAGTTAGACAAATTAGAGTTAATTGAAGATAAATCAAAAGCAAATTATATTCGAATAGTTGAACTATATAAAAGAATTGATGAAAGAGAAGAGCAAATTAAACAAGAGAGAAAAGATGTTAAAGATGCAAAAAGTACAAAATATGTAAAAAGAGATGCTGTTAAGAAAATTATTGCAGCTTGGATTATTACTGTTCCTGCTGCTTCAATACTTGCTGCTGCAATTTTCTTTATGATAAAAGGTATTATGATTCCATAAGTAGATTTTCTACTTGTGAATCTTCTCAAAATTTATCTCAATAATGATAAAATCCCTAAATTTTTATTAGGGATTTATTATCGAAGCTATATTCTCCGTTTTACCAATTTATTTTTTTATCTTATTAGGTTTTACTGCAAAAAAGATTTTTACCAGCCAGTTAGATGAAAGAACTTTAGTTTTAATCTCTCTATATTTTTTTCAACCTATTTTAATTTTTTGGGGATTAACTAAACGACCAATTGATTATGAATTTATTATCTCTCCTATTTTTTATTTTGTAATATTATTAATCTCTTTATTTATTCTAATTGTAATAAATAAAAAGATTTTTTCTCAAAGACAAGAACAATCAATGTATTTAGCTACTGCATTAATTGGTAACACTGGTAACCTAGGAATCCCATTAGGAATAGCACTTTTTGGTATAGAATCTGTTCCATATACAAGTATAATAAATATTGCTAATACTTTATTTATCTATATCTTTTCAGTTTATTTTTTTGCTAGAGATCAATTTTCTATAAAACAAGCATTAATTTCTATTATGAAAATACCAGGAATTTGGTTTGCAATTTTGGCTTTATTAATTAATTCACAAGGAATTACTATAAATAAATATATTTATAATGCACTTGAAATGGGTGGATATACTTCTATGGTTATTCAACTATTTATTTTTGGTATGTATTTATCAAGTGTTAAAATAAAAGTTTTGCCTTGGTATTCTTCTTTACATATTAGTTTTGTTAAACATATTTTATTGCCTTTTATTGGTTTGATTTTTGTAATAAATTTTACAAATTTAAACTCTTATGTTGCTTCTATTTTAATTATGGAATTAATGGTTCCTTTAGCTGTAAATAATGTTAATCTTGCTGCTTTGTATCATTGTAAACCTTATGATGTTGCTGCTTCAATTTTAATTTCTAGTGTAGTCTTTGTTTCATTTTTATATTTTTATATTCAAATTATTGAATATTTTATAAAGTAGGTTTTTATGTGTGGAATAATTGGTACAAATTTTATATCAGAAAGATTTGATAAATCTTTAGAACTTTTACATCATAGAGGTCCAGACTTTCAAAATTCAATTAAAATTGATAATAAACAATTTGGACATACAAGACTTGCAATAATTGATTTAGATGAAGAAGCAAATCAGCCAATGATATTTGATGATATTTTACTTGTTTTTAATGGAGAGATTTACAATTATAAAGAATTGATTCACGTGGAACATTTAGAGTGTAAAACAAAAAGTGATAGTGAAGTATTAATTCGACTTTATCAAAAGTATGGATTTGATTTTTTAAATAAACTAAATGGAATGTTCTCTTTTTGTATTTATGATATGAAAAAAGATTTATATTTTTGTGCACGTGATAGATATGGTAAAAAACCATTTTTTTACTATTTTAAAGATAATAAATTTATCTTCTCATCAAGTGTAAAATCAATTTTAAATCTACTTGATTATAAACCAAATCTAAATAAAGTTGCTCTTTCTAAATATATGCAATATTTTGTATCTTTTGGTGAAGATTCTTTCTATCAAGATATTTTTAAATTAGAAGCTTCATCATATATAATTTTTGAGCCAAATAAGAGCTCTGAGCTTCAAAAGAAGAAATATTATAAGATAAACACCTATAAAGCTATAAAAGATGAAAAACAAGCTTTAAATGATATTGAGGAGCTTTTATTTAAAAGTGTAGAGTATAGACTCAATAGTGATGTTGAAGTAGCTTCACTTTTAAGTGGAGGAATTGATAGTTCATTAATCTCCGCACTTTATACAAAAATTTCTGGAAAAAAAATAAATACCTTTAGTATTGGTTATGATGAATATAAAAATTATTGTGAGTTAGATTATGCACAAATTACAGCAAGTCATATAAACTCAAATCATCATCCAGTAGAGATAAATCAAAAAGAGTATATAAATCATTTTGAGCAAACACTTGATATGCTTGAAGAACCTCATGGTGATAGTGCAGCAATTCCTTTGAATATTTTAACAAAACAAATACATAAAGCGGGAATAAAAACTGTATTGTCAGGTGAAGGAAGTGATGAAATATTTTTGGGTTATGATAACTATGCAAAATTTCTAAAATATTATGAGTTTGAAAAGAGTTTATCAAATGAACAGAATCTTTTTTTAAATAATATCATTGGAGCTTTACAAAATAATACTAAAGAGAGTGAATATTTAAGAAGAATTGTAAAAAAACAAAATCTATATAACTCTTTTGGAGAGATTTACACTGATATTCAAAGAAAAAGATTGTTTAAAAAAGTTCCAACATTTAAAAGTGAAACAGCAAAACAAGATCCAGTTGATTGGATGAGTTATATAGACTTAAAGATTTGGCTAGGAGAGGCTTTATTATCAAAAGTTGATAGAATATCAATGGGTAATTCTTTAGAGGTTAGAACGCCATTTTTGGACGTTAATTTAGTGAATTATATGTTTAGTGTGGAATCATCTATAAAAGTTGGTGATACAAATAAATATCTACTAAAAAAAATCGCTTCTAAATATATTCCTACAACTATAATAAATAGAACAAAAAAAGGTTTTAACTCTCCATTTAATGAATGGTTAAATAAAGAGTATAAAGATAAAATTATTGATGTAATAGTTGATGTAAACAATGAAACAAATCTATTTAATCATGAGTATATATTACATATTTATGAACTATCAAAATCAAATAAATTTAAACAACATCTTTACTCACTTTTTGTATTTTCTTTATGGTTCAAAAAAGAGTATCTTTCTTAAGAAAAAAGATTGTAAAATCATAATAATTACTAAATAATAAATTTTAAAGAGAAGAATATGACAATATTAATACCAGTAGATTCTAAAAAAAGACATGAATGTATTATTTCATCAATTGAAGAAAATAAAGCTTGGGCTTTTGTAACTTTAGATGAAGGAAGAGTTGCTAATGTTGAATTTTTTGATAGACGTGAAGATATTACAGTTTGGATTGATGCAGTTGTAGTTATAAACGAATTAGAGTATGTTTGGCCATTTATGGATGAAGGAATTATTGCTTTAATTGCTCCGAGTCAAAAAAGTATAGATGAAATTGTTGAAGCATTTATATTTAAAGATTTACATGATTTTTCTATCTAATGAAATTTAATAAAAAAGATTTTAACACACTTACAAAAATAATTACATCAAGACGTGATGTAAGAGGAAATAACTTTATAAGTAAAAAAATATCAAAAAAGAAACTTGATATGATTTTACAATCTGCTTTACATGCTCCCTCAGTTGGTTATTCTCAACCTTGGCAATTTATTATTGTAGATAAAGAAAAACAAGAACTTGTTTATAATCATTTTGCTAAATCTTTTGATAAAAGTAAAGAATTGTTTATAGATAAACCACTATATAAAAACTTAAAACTTGAAGGTATCAAAGAATCTAATGTTAATATTGCAGTTTATTACAAAAAAAACAAAGATAATATTTTAGGTCAAACATATATGAAAAGAACAGGAGAGTATTCTGTCGTTTGTGCAATATTAAATATGTGGCTAACTGCAAGAGCTCTTAATATTGGTATGGGTTGGGTTTCAATATTAAAACCAAAAAAAATAAACAAAATATTTAATATAAATAAAGATGAGTATAAATTTATTGCATATTTGTGTTTTGGATATACAAAAAAGTTTTATGATGAACCTGAATTAAAAAAGCTAAAATGGAACAGTAAAAAGAAACTAAAAGATTGTATCTTAAATTAAGCCCTATAACATTCTCTTAAATATATAATTCTTCAATTTTTTAGGAGGAATTATGAAAAAAACAATTACAAAAATTTGTACATTTCTTTTCTTGACAATTTTTGTCTCATCATTAAATGCTAATGATAAAGTTTATAAACTTTCAATGGCAACAACTTGGGGAGAAACTGCAACTCCATTAATTGATGCTGCAAATAATATGGCAAGATTAGCAAATGAAATGTCTGATGGCAGACTTGAAATAAAAGTTGATTCTGCAAATAAACATAAATCACCTTTAGGTGTACTTGATATGGTTAAAGGTGGACAATATGATATGGGTCATACTGCTTCATATTATTGGAAAGGTAAAGATATAAATACTTTACCTTTTACATCTATGCCTTTTGGTTTGACTTCACCTGAGCAATATGCATGGTTCTATTTTGGTGGTGGAATGGAACTAATGAAAAAAGTTTATGATAAACATGGTGTTTTATCATTTCCAGGTGGTAGCACTGGTGTTCAAATGGGTGGGTGGTTTAAAAAAGAAATTAAAACTCTTGCTGATTTAAAAGGTCTAAAAATGAGAATTCCTGGATTTGCTGGAGAAATTATGGCTAAACTTGGTGTTCAAGTTACAAATGTAGCTCCAGGTGAATTATTCACTTCTTTAGAAATGGGAAATTTAGATGCCTTAGAATGGGTTGGGCCATCTATGGATATTTCAATGGGTTTTCATAAAATTGCACCTTATTATTACACTGGTTGGCATGAACCAGCATCAGAAATGCAATTCATAATCAATAGCAAGAAATTTGATAAACTTCCTGTAGATTTACAGAAAATTCTAGTTGTAGCAATGAGAGTAAGTGCTTATGACATGTATATTCAAAATTATGATATGAATGCTAATGCGTGGCAAAAGATGAAAGAAGAGTATCCAAATATTCAAGTAAAAACTTTTTCAAAAGATATTATGGATGCTATGAAAAAAGTTAATCAAGATTTAAGAGCTCAAATGTCAAATGAAAGCCCACTTTTAAAAGAGATTTTAGATTCACAAGATGCTTATATGAAAAAAGTTAGAGAGTGGACTAAAATGTCAGATTATCTTTATTTAAAAGATAATTTATAATTCTTCAAATAGAGAGATTTTCTCTCTATTTAAAATCCATTCGGATTAAATCCACCAAAATCATCTCCAAAACTACCAAAACTTAAATCTTGTGCATAGGGATTTGTATATCCATTTTGAACTGATATATTTTGTAATTGCATAATGTCAGCTTTTGGATCAATATTTTGTGGACAAACTAATGTACACGCGCTGCACAATGTACAATCCCATATACCACTTGTCTGTATAGAATCAAGTATAGATGTTTTATTCTCTAACTTTTTGTCATTTACATATCTAAGTGCTCTTGTTAATGAAAAAGGGCCTAAAAAGCTTTTATTTACATCATAGACAGGACAAGAACTGTAACAAGAGTTACATAAAATGCAATTACTTTGTAAATCAATCTTCTTTATATCTTGTTGAGTTACTTTATCAATATTGTTATTTTCACTTACTAAAAGTCCCATTCTTTGGATTAAGAATGTTTCATGTGAAACATCAACAACTAAATCCTTTATAACTGTAGAGTTCTTTATTGGTTCTATTAAATCATTATCTTTCAGGGTAGTTTTACATGCAAGTTTTTCAACTCCATTAACTCTAATTGCACATGAACCACATACACCACTTTTACACCCACATCTAAAAGTCAAACTGTTATCTTGAGTATTTTTTATTTCAATTATTGCTTGAAGAAGGTTTGATTTGTTTGTTGAATATTCTGAAATATAATTTTGTTCAGATAACTCACTATTAAATCGCTTTATATTTATTTTCATATTACATCCTCAAATTCAATAGAATCTTCTGAGTCTTTTATTAAACTATTTTTCTCATAAATTATATTTTGTGTTGGATAATCTAATCTAAAATGGCTTCCCCTACTTTCTAATCTAATTATTGCTGATGTTGTTACTAGTTTAGAAACTTTAATTATATTTATAAATTCAATAAATTCAACTAGATTTTTATTATATGTAATTGATTTATCACCTATTCCCATATTTTTAATATTTTTTTCTAAATCATTTAATATATTTAACATTTCTTGCATTTCAGTATTAGTTCTAAATAAACCTAAATTTTTAAAAAGTAAATTTCCAAGCGATTCTTTTTCTTTATAAAAATTAATTTCATTAGAATAGTTATATATATCCTTAATAAAATTTGTATCTTTATCTAACTGGATTGGATTTGACTTGATTGTTATGACTTCTTTTGCATCATTAGAGGCATTAATACCAGCAACTTTTCCAAAAAATACTATTTCGAGTAAGGAATTGCCACCTAGTCTATTTGCTCCATGAATATTTGCTTGTGCACACTCTCCACATGCATAAAGATTTTTTATATTAGTTATAGCATTAATATCTGTTTTTATTCCACCCATACTGTAATGTGCAGCTGGTGTAATAGGTAATAGTTCTTCTTCAATTTTAATATTTGAATATTCTAAAGCTAAGTTTCTCTCTTGAGGCATAAATTCTTTTATTTTATCAAGACCTAAATGTCTCAAATCTAAATAAACTTTTTCATTTTTTAGTATTTTTTCATATATAGCTCTTGATACTTCATCTCTTGATTTAAGTTCATCAATAAATCTAGTTTGATTTTGATCTAATAAATATCCACCCTCACCTCTGGCACTTTCACTTATTAATATATTTGAGTTCTCAAGTGTAGTTGGATGGAATTGAACAAATTCAAGATTTGATAATTCAACACCTGAATTAAATGCAACAGCAATTCCATCTCCAGTATTTGAGTATGAATTGGTTGTATGATTAGCATAAATTCCAGCATAACCACCAGTAGCTATAATAACAGTTTTGGATAAAAATTCTTTTACTACACCACTTTGAATATCAAGGGCTGTAATTCCAATACATTGATTATTTTCAATGATGAGATTCAAAAGTAAATGTTCATTAACAAACTCAATCTTTTCTTTGATACATCTATCATAAAGTGTATGTAAGATTTTTAATCCAGTATAATCACTTGAATAACAAGTTCTAATTTTTCTTGTACCACCAAATTTTCTCTGCGAAATTTTATTTTCACTGTTTCTATTAAATGGAACACCTATTGAATCAAGCCATAAAATTGCATCTTTTGCATTTCTACACATTAGTTCAATATTTTCTTTTTTTGCTAAATTACATGAAGCTTTATATGTATCTTCAATATGAAAATCAACACTATCTTCATCTTCATATAAAACAGCATTGATTCCACCTTGTGCTTGAACACTTTGTGAGTGAGTTGGAAATGTTTTTGATACAACTAAAACTTTTGATTTGTTATTTGAAGCATTTATTGCAGCAGTTAATCCAGATATTCCAGAACCAATTATAAGTACATCATACATAGTTAATCCCAGAATTCTTTTAATGGTTCATTTTTATCCAATGTAAAATCAGAATCAAAAGAAAATTCATTATCTTCTTTTTTTTCAAATACATCTTCTACTTTATCTTTTTTATAAATATCATTATTGTTAGGCAAAACTTTTTCACTAACAAAATCTTCTTTTATAACAGTTTTCTCATTTTGTTTTTTTTCTTTTAATGATAAGTATTCATTTATAATTTCTTCATAATAATTAAAATCTAATAGAATTACAGCTGGCTTCCCATCCCTCAAAACAATGGCTTTTTCAATTTCATTACTATTAAGTTTATCAAATATATATTTACTTCTTCTAACTAATTCAGTAGATGAAAACATCTCTTTTGATGTATATTGTAATAATCCCATACTATTCCTTTATGTATTATAATATGTATTATAACACAGTTTACAATTAATATTTTAGTTTATAATATTGTAATGTTATTATAACTTAATCTTTAGATATACGTTATATTGGAAACTATTAAAATATATACATGCTTATTATAATTAAATTTAAAAATGATATTTTTTTATAGATTTTAGTATTAAGTTTAATATGGAGTAAATTAGAAATGATTTATATTTAGAATTATAATTAACTTTATAGATATTCACAAAAAAGATTTTTGTGAATATTATTTAGAGAATATCTCTTCAGCCCACTCAGTAATTGGACCTCTTAGGACTTTTTGTAATTTAATTGCGTATGTATTTACAAGATTATTTTCGGTTTTTGTTGATTTTAAAAGAGTAGTTAGCGCATTAGTATATTTATTTACATAAAAATTGTCTATTTGCTTATTTGATCCCAGAACTACAACTTTACAACTGCTATCAATTCTTGATAAAACCATTTGCATTGTTTTATTAGACATATTTTGTGCTTCATCAATTATTATAAAAGCATTTGAAAGAGTTCTACCTCTCATCTCCCCTACCCACATAGTTTCAATACCATAATTACTTATCATTTGTTCAATTCTTGCTGTTACTTCTTGATCATCAAGTTCTGAGATATTTAAGTCAGGATTTTTCTTATTTCTTTTTCTTTTATGCTCAGTTCTAATTATATAATCTAAACTATCCATTAATGGATGATTATATATTTTAAACTTTTCTTCAAGTCCAGGAAGATAACCAACATCCTCACCTTTATCAAGTGATTCAATAGAATTTCTTATATATATGATTTTTTGAAAGAACTTTTGTCTAACTAATTTTAAAGCACCACTAAGGGCTAAAAGTGTTTTCCCTGAACCAGCCTTTGCTTCAACAATTAAAACGTTGTATAGATGATTTAAAATAGCATCACTAAAGAAAAGTTGTTCTTTATTTAATGGAGTAATAACTTGATCTCTAATTTCATCTTCATTTAGTAGTTTTATGCGTTTATTTTGAATATTTGCAAGTATTACTTGGTCAGAAGATTTAACTTTAAATGAGTAAGAAAAATTATAAGGTTTATACTCATTATCAAATTTACTAATAGGTTCATTATCAAATAGTGATTCTAAATCTTCAAAGTTAATTGTAATCTCTTTTGAAAATTCAAAATCAAAAGCATCTTTGTCTTTTCCAACAAGAGCATCAGTTTTTATATCAAGTGAGATAGCTCTTGTTCTGGCCATAATATCAAGTGATAAAAATTCAACTTGTTTTTTATAGTAGTTGTTTGCAAAACTAGCAATTTCCAATATTTTTCTGTCATTGATAATATTTGGCGAAACATTTTTTATGTTAACTTCATACTCTTCTTTTGAGATAATATCAATAATTGTATTTTTATCATTTTCTATTTTTAATCTGATTATTTTGTATAAATCTTTTTTTAAAGATTCAACTATTATTGCATTTTCAAGTATTCTTGCAAATTCTCTTGCTTGAAAGTTTATCTCATCAAAACCACTCTTTTTGGTATCAATTTCATCTAAAACCGTTTCAGCAAGAATAATTAGATTTTTACCATCTTGAGATAGTTTATAAATATTTGTTGCATCTTCAAGTAGAATATTTGTATCAAGAATATAGTATTTGTCAAAAGTCATATTTTTTTCTCTTTTTTTGGTTTCATTATCACATAAGATATATATACAAATAGTAGCACAATAATTAGTGTGAAGAGTATAGAAAATGTTTTAGTAATAACATATCCTACAATTAATATTGCTAACATTGTTGGAAATTCATTGTACATTCTAAAAAATTTACCACTTTTTTTGCATGTATCATTTTCTAATTCTTTTCTATATTTTTCTAAAGAAAATGAGTATGCAATCAAAAATATTAGTGCAGTAAGTTTTGCATACATCCATGGGTTAATATTAAAATCAAGTAAAATTGGATTTAAAATAAGCATTGTACTTCCACTTAATATTGTTGCCCACATTGCTGGCATTCCAATATATTTATAAATTTTGTACTCTTGAATTTTTACAATTTCAACATACTCTTTTTTATTTATATTTTCAACATGATAAACAAAAAGTCTTGGCAGATAAAAAAGCATTGCCATCCATGACATTAAAGCTACAATATGAAAAGTCAAAACCCAAGTATAATATTCCATTTTAATCCTCTTTTTTATTCTTAATTTTGTTTAACCACTCATTTAAAGTTTTTTCAAATCCAATATTTGAATTTTCATAAAGATTTAAATCTTCTTTTAAATACTCTTGCTCAACATATCCCCCAAAATCATGGGGGTATAAATAGCCTATATGTTGCGAATCTAAATGTTTTGGTATATCAAGTAGTTTTCCAGCTTTTATCTCTTGTAGGGCTTTATTTACACCTTTATAAGCACTATTTGATTTTGGACTAGATGCTAAATAGATTGCACATTGAGAAAGTATAATTCTTGATTCTGGATAACCAATTTTATTACAAGCTATCATTGTATTAACTGCAAGATTTAAAGCATTTGGATTTGCATTTCCAATATCTTCACTTGCAAAAATTACTAACCTTCTTGTAATAAAATCAACACTCTCTCCACCATTTATTAATCTGCTCATATAATATAAAGCTGCATCAATATTTGAACCTCTTAAAGATTTTATCATTGCACTTGCTAAATCATAGTGAGTATCTGATGATGAAACTCCATCCCCTATTACATTTTCCCTTAACTCCCTTAACAAACTTAGATCAATATCTTTTGATACTTTATATGCAAAATTTAGAAGTGTAAGCATTGCTCTTGCGTCTCCTGAACTTGACGTTATCAGGTATTCTAAAGCAAGAGGTTCAATATTTATCTCTATATCTTTTAAAGCAATATGAAGAATCTTATTCATCTCTTCTTTTGTAAAAGCTTTAAATTCGTATAAAAATGATCTTGAACGAATTGCAGATGTTAGAGTAAAAAAAGGGTTTTCTGTACTAGCACCAATAATAATTGCATCATAATTTTCCATAATAGGAAGAAGAACTTCTTGTTGATTTTTAGAAAGTCTATGAACTTCATCAATAAAAATTAAAGGTTTAATCAAAGAGCCTTTATATTTATCAAATACTTTTCTTAAGTCTTCAATTTTTATACTTGTTGCATTAAAGTAGTAATAATCTGTATTTATTTCACGAGCTATTATTTTTGCAAGGGTAGTTTTTCCAGTTCCTGGTTTTCCATAAAAAAATAGATGAGGAATATCTTTTTGTTTGATTAGTTTGTAAAGTGCTTTATCTTTTGAGATAATGTGGGATTGACCAACAAAATTATCTAAATTTGTTGGTCTTAGTTTATTAGAGAGATCTATCATCTTCATTCATAAAGATTCTTAGATTTTTATATTCCTCTTTTGTTAAAAATCTAGTTTTTCCAGTTGGTAGGTTATTTAAAGAAATTCCACCATATTCTAATCTTTTTAAATCAAGTACATCAAGACCAAAGTGGGCAAAGAATCTTCTTAATTCCCTATTTTTACCTTCAGAAATAACTACTTTAATTTTAGAGAATTTTTCTCCATTAGTTTGAATGTCATATGCTAAGAAAGGAGCAAAAGACATTGATTTAATTTTACTTCCTTTATATGCACCACTTGTTGCATCTTCAATTTCCAAACCATTCTGCATAGCTTGTTCAACGGGTTTTGTAATTACACCATTTACTTTTATTTTGTAAACTCTTTCTAAATCAGAGTGCATTAGTGCGTCAACAATTTCTACACTATCAGATAAAAGTAGTAAACCTTCACTGGCATAGTCAAGTCTTCCTACACTTAAAAAATGTTTATATTTATGATCAAGTGAATCATAAATAGTTTTTCTGCCTTGAGGATCTTTTTTAGAAACAATTTCACCTTTTGGTTTGTTATATACAATTACTGTAGATATTTTATTTTTATCTTCTCTAACTTTCTTTCTACCAATTTCAACTTCATCACTGTTTGAAACTTTAGTAGCAAGATTTGTAACAACTTTACCATTAACTTTTACTTTACCCTCTTCTATTAGCTTATCAGCTTCTCTTCTTGAGTAGTTACTATTGTGAGATAAAAATTTATTTAATCTTACTAACTCTTCTTGTGTTTCTTCAATTTTCTTTTTCATTTTATACCAGCTTCAATTAAATCATGAATATGTAATACACCAACTAATTTATCATTTTCATCAGTTACAATTAATAGCTGTATTTTATAATCTTCTATTATTTGTAGTGCATCACTTGCTAAAAGCTCTTTGTTTTTTAATGTTTTTGGACTTTTAGTTGCAATGTCTTCAACTTTACAATCCATAGAAAAATTATCATTCATTAAAGCTCGTCTTAAATCCCCATCACTTAAAAGCGCAATTACTTTTTTATTTTCATCTTCAATAATTACACTTCCAAGTCTTCCCTCACTCATAATAAGAATTGCATCTTTTAGTTTAGTTTCACGTGAAACTACAGGAAGGTTTTCTTTTCTTAATAAATCATCAACTTTAACAAAAAGCTTTTTACCTAAACTTCCACCTGGATGAAAAGATGCAAAATCTTCTTTTTTAAAATCTCTTTTTTTCATTAAACAAACAGCTAATGCATCACCCATTGCCATAGTTAATGTTGTAGAAGACATTGGAGCAGCATCAAGTGGACAACCCTCTTTTTCTACATTAATATTTATAAAAACATCTGCATATTTTGCAAGTGTAGATTGAGGATTTCTTGCCATTGCAATTAAAGGAATATTAAATCTTTTTAAATGTGGAAGAATTTGAACTAATTCATCACTTTCTCCGCTATATGATATTCCTAAAACAATATCCTCTTTTCCAACCATTCCTAAATCACCATGCATGGCTTCAGTTGGATGAAGAAAAAAAGAGCTTGTACCTGTACTTGCAAGTGTTGCAGCAATTTTAGTTCCAACAAGTCCAGATTTACCAACACCTGTAACAATTAGTTTACCTTTTGAATTCATTATTAAATCAATAGCTTTTTCAATATCAAAAGAGATGTTATCTGCTGCTTTTTCTATCTCTTTAGCTTCTGTTAATAAAACATCTTTAACTATTTGTTTAAAATCCATATCTTTCCTTATTGAACAAAGATTGTAGGTACGATCATAGGATATTTTTTATATTTTCTTGTACAGTGTTTTCTAACAACTTTTCTTAATTCATCTTCTAATACTCTATTGTTTTGTAAAATACCTGGTTTAATATTTTCTAAGAAAGTAGTTAATAAATCTTCTATTTCTTTAGAGAAGAATTTATCTTGTTTATCTGATACTAAACCAAATGATGTAACTCTTGGTTTTTGTGCTAGTGTTCTATCACTCTCATTTATTTGAGCAACAATCATAACAACACCTTCGTTTGCCATAGTTTGTCTATCTAAGATTATATCATCAGAAATTTTGAAGTTTAATTGATTGTCAATATAAACTTTTCCTGTTTTAACAGTTTTTACTTTTTTAAGATATTTTGGAGTAACTTCAATTTGTTCTCCATCACTCATAATATAAACATTTCTTTCTAATACACCACAATCAATACCTGTTTGACCATGTTTTAATGCATGATTATATTCACCATGAACTGGCAAAAAGAATTTTGGTTTTACAAGTCTTAACATTAATTTTTGCTCTTCTTGTGCCGCATGTCCTGAAACGTGAATATCTGGATAATCTTGATATGCTACTTTTGCACCAGCTTTTAATAAATGATTTATAATTTCAGAAACACTTCCTTCATTTCCTGGAATTGCTTTAGCTGAAAGAATTATTTGATCTTCAGGTTTAATTTTAATATGTCTATGTTCATGAATTGCCATTCTATAAAGTGCAGACATTGATTCACCTTGAGAACCAGTTGTTACAATTAAAACTTCTTTATCATTATATTTGTTTACTTCATGTGCTTCAATGAATTGATCTTTAGGGAATTTAATATAACCAAGATTCATTGCTAATTCTAAGTTTTTTTCCATTGATCTTCCAATAACACAAACTTTTCTATTATGAAAAAGTGCTTTTTCAATAGCTTGCGCAACTCTATGAATATTAGATGAAAAAGTAGACATAATAACTCTACCTTTTGCATTTTGGAATATTCTATCAAAAGTTGGTCCAACTGTTTTTTCAGTTCTTGTAAATCCAGGAGAGTGAGAATTAGTTGAATCTGATGTTAAAACTAAAACACCCTCTTCCCCATAATGTGCAATTCTATGTAAATCTGTTGGAAATCCATCAATTGGAGTATGATCAATTTTAAAGTCACCAGTGTGAATCATTGTACCAGCTGCTGTTTTAACAGCAATACATGATGAATCAATAATTGAGTGAGTTACATGCATCCACTCAACTTCAAATTCATTTCCAATTTTTATAGGTGTTCTTTTTTGAATAGCTCTAAATAAAGATCTATGCTCTCTCATTTTATGTTCATCAAATTTTGAACCAATCATCTCTAAAGGTAAAGATGTACCATAAATAGGGAATTGCATCTCTTTAAATAAATATGGCATAGCACCAATATGATCTTCATGTCCATGAGTAATAATAATTGCAACAACTTTATCTTTGATTTCTCTAATGTAAGTAAAATCAGGAATTAAAATATCAACACCATGCATATTTTCATCAGGAAAACTCATACCAACATCAACAATTATTGCTTCATTTTCAGTTTCAATAACCATCATGTTTCCACCAATTTCACCTAATCCTCCAAGTGGAGTAATTTTAAGTTTTGCAGTAGTGTTTAGGTTTAATTTATAGTGAGGATTTAATCTATCTCTATGGATCTTTTCATTTACTAAATAGGCTTTTTTTAAATCTGTAATCCATCCATCACCCTTTGTTTGTTGAATAGCTTGAGAATCTTTTGGAGCTTTTGGCTTAGGTTTTCTTTTTTTGAAAGGTGGTTTTTTTGTTTCACCAGCTTCAATATTTTGTGAGTTATTTTCATCAATAATAATTGGTGAAGTAACAACAGCTTGTTCTTCGTTTTTAATTTCTTCCATCTTTTACCCTTGTATGCATTTGGCTATACAAAGATGAACTTACTTCATGAGGTCTAACATTATCATCGACATTTAATTCTTCATACATTTTAGATATAGAATTTTTATCTAATACAGATGTAAGGTTTTTAGAAAGTTTTTTTCTAGGCTGCACAAAACAGGCTTTTAAAAACTTGTTAAAATCTTTATCTAGATATTTATCCATATCCTTTTTAATGTAAAGAATTGAAGACATAACTTTTGGAGCTGGATCAAAAGATTCAGGAGGAACATCGAAAAGTATCCTTGAATCAATTGACATTAAATCAGTAATTATTCCTAAAGAAGAAAATTCTTTGTCATTTACCTTTGCAGTAAATTTCTCAGCAACCTCTTTTTGAACCATTACAATAATATTTTCACAAGCTCTATCTTCAAATGCTCTTAATATAATGTTTGTTGCAATATAGTACGGTAAGTTTGCAATTAAGTCATATTTACCGTCATGGAGGGTCTTTTGCTTATCCCAAGCCTCTAAAACATCTGTGTGGATCAGTTTTAGTCTACCCTCTTCTATTTCTATTGCAAATTTAGACTTTAAAATACCAATTAAATCAGTATCAACTTCATAAGCAGTCATATCTTTGTACTTGACTAAATTTTTGGTCAAATCACCTAATCCAGGCCCAATTTCCACAACGTAGTTATTGTTGTTGGGCATCGATTGGATGATCTTATCCAAAATAGTCGTATCTTTTAAAAAGTTTTGTCCGTATTGTTTTTTTGCTTTTACTTTTTCCATAATTGCAAGGAGTATATCTGCTTTTAACTTACAATTAGATAAGATAATATTTAGTTATTAAGAAGGATTATATTTGAGTAGTTTTGCAAAAAGAATAATACCATGTTTAGATGTTGATAATGGAAGAGTTGTAAAAGGTGTAAACTTTGTTGGATTAAGGGATGCTGGTGATCCTGTTGAAGTTGCAAAAAGATATAACGCTGAAGGTGCTGATGAGCTTACTTTTTTAGATATTACAGCTAGCCATGAAAATAGAGGAACAATAGTTGATATTGTAAAAAAAGTTGCACAAGAGGTTTTTATTCCATTAACAGTTGGTGGAGGTATCCGAAAACTTGAAGATATATATGCTCTACTTAATGTGGGTTGTGACAAAGTTTCAATTAACTCTTCAGCCGTTACAAATCCAAATTTAATAAATGAAAGCTCAAAAAGATTTGGTTCACAATGTATTGTTGTTGCAATTGACGTTAAAAGAGTTGCCGATGGTTCTTATCATGTTTTTGTAAAAGGTGGACGTGAAGATACAGGTCTTGATGCACTAGCTTGGGCAAAAGAAGTTTATGATAGAGGTGCTGGTGAGATACTTTTAACTTCTATGGATACAGATGGTGCAAAAACTGGATTTGAATTGAATATTACAGAACAAATTTCAAAATTAGTGGATATTCCAGTAATTGCAAGTGGTGGAGCAGGAACTATGGAACATATAAAAGAAGCTTTTGAACATGGCGCAAGTGCTGCTCTTGCCGCATCGATTTTCCATTTTAAAGAGATAGATATAATGGATTTAAAAAGATATTTAAGAGCAAATAATATTCCAGTAAGAATATAAAAGGGTAAATAATGAAAAAAATATTTTTGGGAATGACTTTATGTTTATTACCAGTTTTGTCATTTTCTTATGAATTGAATTTTAATAAAAGTTTTTCAAAAGTAGTAAATCCTGATTTACTAACAACAACTATCACAGTAAGTGTAGAAAAAAAAGATGAAAATAAAGTTAATGTAGAAATCGAAAAATTTAATGATTTAATAAAAAAGACAAATAATGTGACTTTGAAAAATGGAAGTTTTACTCTAAGTCCTAAATATAAATATTATGACAATAAACAAGAGTTTATTGGTTATGTTGGAAATCTAAGATATTCAGCAGAATCAAAAAATGCAAAAGAGTTAAATGGTTTTATGGATAAATTAATTACACTAAAAGATAGTATTAAATCTGAAGATGTAAAATTAAATATTTCAAATGTTGCTTGGAATATTAGTGATGAATTACAAAATAAAAGTTTTGATTCTTTAAGATTTGAAGCTATAACATGGATTGATAGTTATGCAAAAACATTATCTGGACAAGTTGCTAAATTTTGTGAAGTTTCAAAGATAAATATTTTTGAATCAAATACAGGAAATGTTGTTTATTCAAGAGCTGAAATGGCATACTCAACTATGGCAAAATCAGTTGCAAATGTAGCACCTATTAGTAGTGAACAAAACATCACAATAAATCCAAATTTTATATTGGATTGTAAATGATTATTTGTGCAGGAAGAAATGAAACTTTTCCTTTTGCTCACCCAATTGGTGTTGGTTTAATAGAAAGTGCAATAAATCTTACAAGAATGTGTTTGTTTGATAAACCTGAGTTTTTACTTTTTATTGGAAGTGCTGGCTCTTATGGTAACCATAAAATTTTTGATATTGTTGAATCAAAAAGAGCTTCAAATATAGAACTTGGATTTTTAACACAAAGTGCTTATACTCCACTTGATAACGTTTTAGAATCTGAAAACAAATTTGCAAGAAATGATACTATTGTAAATTCTTCAAATTATATATCAACAAATGAAAAACTTTGTAAAGAGTTTTTAGAATACGGAGTTGGAATTGAGAATATGGAATTCTTTTCAATTCTAAGTGTTGCAAAAGAGTTTGAAATTCCAGTTGCTGGAATATTCGTAATAACAAATTATACAAATGAAAATGCCCATGAAGATTTTATAAAAAATCACAAAGAGGCAATGGATAAATTAACAAAATATTTACTAGAAAAAAATATAATAAAATAAAAATTGGAATAAATTATAATGGCAAAAGAAGAGTTATCATCTATATATGATTACACATTAGATGAATTAAAAGAAAAATTAAAACCATCATTTAGAGCAAAACAAGTGTATAACTGGCTTTATAAAAAGTATGCAAGTTCTTATGATGATATGAAAAATATACCAAATGAATTGAAAGAAGATTTAAAAACAAATTATCCTATTGATATTATGCAAATAGTTAAAAAAGAGCAAAGTATTGATGGAAGTATAAAATATCTTTTTAAATTAAGAGATAACCATACAGTTGAAGCTGTTTTACTTTTGATGAAAGAGAAGAAAAAAGATGAAGATGGAAATATTGTAAGAAGCGAAAAATATACTGTTTGTATCTCATCTCAAGTTGGTTGTAAAGTTGGATGTAGTTTTTGTTTAACTGCAAAAGGTGGATTTGTACGGAATCTTACAGTGGGAGAATATATTGCTCAAATTGTAAATATAAAAAGAGATAATGATATTGCTGAAAATAAAGCTTTAAATATCGTTTATATGGGAATGGGTGAACCACTTGATAACTTTGAAAACTTTATAAAAGCAGTTTCAATTTTTTCAGAACTTGATGGTTTAGCAATTTCAAGAAGAAGACAAACAGTTTCAACTTCAGGAATTGCATCAAAAATAGAAAAACTGGGAAAAATTGATTTAGGAATTCAATTAGCTATCTCTTTACATGCTGTTGATGATGAGTTAAGAAGTGAGTTAATTCCAATGAATAAAGCTTATAATATCGCTTCAATTATTGATGCAGTTAAAAAGTTTCCAATTGATACAAGAAAAAAAGTTATGTTTGAATATTTAGTAATTAAAAATAAGAATGATTCTGTAGAAGCTGCAAAAAAACTAATAAAACTACTAAATGGTATTCAAGCAAAAGTGAATCTTATTTTCTTTAATCCATATCCTGGAACTACATATCAGCGTCCCGAAGTAGAAGATATGTTAAGATTCAAAGATTATTTAAATGAACGAGGATTAATTTGCACAATTAGAGAATCAAAAGGTATTGATATATCAGCTGCTTGTGGGCAGTTAAAGGAGAAAGAAGCAAATGGGAATTCTTGAGATATCACTATTAGTATTTATTGCAATAGTTGCAATAGTAACAGGCGTAGGATTTTATATACAAAATAAAAAAGAAGAGGAGAAATAATTTAATGGCAATTACAAGATTTGCACCAAGTCCAACAGGATATTTACATATTGGTGGACTAAGAACATCACTTTATAACTATTTATGGGCTAGAAAAACAAATGGTGAATTTAGATTAAGAATTGAAGATACAGATACGGCTAGAAACAATGAAGAAGCAATGAAAGCAATCATTAGTGCATTTGATTGGGTTGGATTAAATTATGATGGTGAAGTATTTTATCAATCAAGAAGAACGGATATTTATAAAATTTATATTGACAAACTTTTAGAAAATGGAAATGCTTATAAATGTTATATGAGTAGAGATGAACTTGACGCTTTAAGAGCTTCTCAAGAAGCAGCAAAACAAAATCCAAGATATAATGGTACTTGGAGACCAGAAGAGGGAAAAATCTTGCCTGAAATTCCAGAGGGAATTGAACCAGTTATTAGAATAAAAGCTCCGTTATCTGGAACTATTGAGTTTGAAGATGGTGTAAAAGGTTCTATGAAATTTGATGCAAATCAAGTTGATGATTTTGTAATTGCAAGATCTAATGGAATGCCTACATACAACTTTGTTGTTGCAATTGATGATGCATTAATGAATATGACTGATGTAATTAGAGGAGATGACCACTTATCAAATACTCCAAAACAAATAGTAGTTTATAATGCTTTAGGATTTAAAGTTCCTAAGTTTTACCATGTTCCAATGATTAATAATCCATCAGGGAAAAAACTATCTAAAAGAGATGGTGCAATGGATGTTATGGATTATAAAAATCAAGGATATTTACCTGAAGCATTATTAAACTTTTTAGTAAGACTTGGTTGGTCAAATGGTGACCAAGAGATTTTCTCAATGGATGAAATGTTAGAACTATTTGACCCATCAAATATTAATAAATCATCATCTTCATATAATGGAGAAAAACTTTTATGGTTAAATTCTGAGTACATAAAAGCTGTTTCAAATGAGAGATTAATTGAAGAGTTAAAATTCTTTGATTTAGATTTAACACATCATTCTAAAAAAACAGAATTATTAGATTTATCAAAACAAAGAGCACAAACTTTAGTTGAATTAAAAAAATCTATTACTGATATTTTAGATGTTCCAACTTTTTATGAAGAGAGTGGAGTTAAGAAATTTGTAAAAGAAGATACAAAAGATTTCTTAGAAAAATATCTTGAATTATTAGAAAAAAATAAAGATGAGTTATATAATGTTGAAAATGTTGAAGCAATTACAAAACCATTTATTACTGAAAATGGATTAAAATTTCCACAACTTTTCCAACCAATTAGAATAGCACTAACAGGTGGAACACAAGCACCATCTGTTTATGATATTATCTCAATACTTGGGTTTAACGAGGTTTCTTCAAGATTAAGTGAAGCCTTAAAAAGAAATTTTCAAAATACTTGATTATTTAAAAATAATCAGGCATAATAATCACACATTTACAAAGGACAGAATAGATGAATATTTACGTAGGAAATTTATCATATAGAACAAATGATAAAGATTTAGAAGAACTTTTCTTAAAGTTTGGTGCAGTAAAAAGTGCAAAAGTTATAATGGATAGAGAAACAGGAAAATCAAAAGGTTTTGGTTTTATTGAAATGGAAGATTCATCAGCTGGTACTAAAGCAATCGAAGCTTTAAATGGTAATGAGAGCGAAGGTAGAACTTTAAGAGTTAATGAAGCTAAACCTAGAGAAGAAAGACCAAGAAGACAATTCTAATTTAAAAAAAGTAGTGATTTTTTTAAACACTACTTTCTTTTTATACAACTTAAAACAATCAGAAATGATATTTCTTTTATGATATAATTTTTTCAAGGATAACTATGAAAATATTATTATTAGAAGACGATTTAATACTCAGTGAAATTATAGAAGAACATTTGATTTCACAAAATCACGAGATAACAACTGTTTTTACAGGTTTTGATGCACAAGATTTGCTGTACAGCAAAAAATTTGATTTATTACTTTTAGACGTAAATGTTCCTTTATTAAATGGCTTTGAACTATTAAAAGATTTAAGACTCAAAGAGATTCTTACACCAGCCATATTTTTAACCTCTCTAAATCAAGTAGATGATATAGAAAAAGGTTTTAAATCTGGTTGCGATGACTACATAAAAAAACCCTTCGAATTAAAAGAATTAGATATTAGAATAAACAATATTAAAAGATTGTTTAATATTGAAAATGAAGATTTAATACAAATTTCAAAAGATATATACTTAGATAAAAAGAATCTTTTGATTAATAAAGAGCAAAATAAAATACATTTAGCTAAAAAAGAGTGCGAAGTTTTAGAGTATCTAATAAATAATAGCACTAAAACTGTGAGTATTGAAGAGCTTAGTTTAAATGTTTGGGCATATGAAGATGCTCCTATTTCTTCAACAATTAGAACTTATATAAAGAATCTTAGAAAAGTTCTAGGAGATGAATATATAATAAATTTAAGAGGAGTTGGTTATAGATTTAACAAGAAGTGAAAAGAGCACTTTTTTTAGATTTTTATCTTTATATTTAGGTGCTTCATTTATTTTAATGGTGGTTATCACCATACTTTACTATCAAAATGAGAAAATTCTTTATTATGATTTAACTAAATCAAATATGCAAAATGAAGTCTCAAAAATCTCCTCAGAAATCATTCTTTCACACATGAAAGGAACAGAATTTAATAAGCAAAAACTTTTAGAAAAAGAAGATTACAAAATCTCTTTTTATGATAAAAACCAAAATAAAATATTTGGAAATCTTGATGAAAATATTGATTTTACAAAAAAAATAATTGATACAAAAAATAGTTTTATTTTAACAGATGATGCAGTTTTAGGACACTTGGATATATATTATATTGCTTTAAAAGAGAATATGTATTTTAAAAAAATTGAAGAATTGAAATTCAATATAATTGTAGTATTTTTTGTTATTTATTTAATAATCGCGATTATTGGATTTTATTTAGCAAAGCTTTTTTTAAAACCTATAAAAGAAGAAAGAGAAAAACTAAATAACTTTATAAAAGATACAACCCACGAATTAAATACCCCAATTAGTGCTATTTTAATGTCAACAGAAAATAAAAATCTAAGTGAAAAACAAATTGAAAGAATTACAATTAGTGCAAAAAGAGTCTCTGAAATTTATAGTGATTTAACCTATCTATTTTTAGAAGATAGAAATACAATAAAAAATGTTCAAGAGTTTAATTTAAAAGATTTAATAAATGAACAATTAGAATATTTAGAGTTGTTATCATCAAAAAAACGAATTACACTAATAAAAAATATAGAAGATACTTTGTATAAAATCAATAAAGATGATTTTATTAGAATCTTTAATAATCTAATTTCAAATGCAATAAAATATAATAAAATAGGTGGAATAATTGAAGTAAGCCTTCAAAATAATATTCTAAAAATATCTGATACAGGTATAGGAATTGATAAAAATAAACTCAATGACATTTATAATAGATATTATAGAGCAACCCAAGAACAAGGTGGTTTTGGTATTGGGTTAAATATAGTAAATAAGATTTGTAAAATTTATAATATTAAAATTAACGTTGAATCACAAATAAATAAAGGTACAACATTTACTCTTTTTTTTAATTAATCTGCACACTAACTCCACATAAAATAAATAAAATACTAATAATTTAATACATTAGGAGTATAACAGTGAAAAATTTAATCAAAATAGTTTTAGGTCTTTTTTTAACATTTGGCTTTTTAAACGCAGAATTATTAGAACAAAGTGGTCAAAAAGATGGTTTTGATGTGAAACTTAGCTCAACAAAAGCATTAATTGTAGGAACAAATGAGTTTGTAGTTGAATTAGTTAAAGATTCAAAAGTAATAGATACAGCAAAAGTAAAAGTAAAGTTTTTCATGCCTGAAATGCCAGGAATGCCATATATGGAATCAGAAGAGAACGCAGTTTTAGTTGATGGAAAATATAAAATGAATATAAATATTCCAATGAGTGGAACATGGCAATATCAATTGAAATTTAAAACAGATGATGGTGTAGTTCATACAGTAAAAGGTAGTGTAAATTTATAATGTTAAAAAAAATATTACTAAGCTCATCACTTACTATCTCACTTTTATCAGCAACAACTATAGATGAGTTAGTAAAAAATAGTTTTGAAAACAATTATGATTTAAAAAGTTTAGATAAATCAATTAAAATTGCAGAGCATCAAATAGAGTTATCAAAAAACTGGCAAAATCCAGTCTTATCACTTGGTGCAAATGATTTATGGTTAAATGATTTATCTTCAAGGGATAAAGAGGCAATGCAAGCCTCTTTTATTGGTATCTCACAAGTTATTCCAACTGGTTCTAAACTTGATATAAAAGAATCAATCGCAAAAAAAAATAAAAATATTAAGATTGAAGATTTAGAAGATAAAAAATTAGAATTAGAATCTAAAATTTATGAATATGCCTACAATATCGTGATACTAGAAGAAAAATATAAGCTTTTAGATAGTTATTTGGCAAATATAAAGAAATTAGAGAGTTTATATACTTCTTTAAATAAATATCAAAAAGCAACTCAAAATGAGATTTTAAATTCTCAAATATCATCTTTAAATATTAATTTAGAAAAACAAAAACTAAAAACAATGATTGATAACTCTTATTTAAAATTAGAGCAAATTACATATTTAAAAATTGATCATATTGATGAAAAAATTGATATAAGAAAAGTTGATTTATCAGTTGAAAATGAAGAGCATCCAAAATTTAAAATTTTAGAAGAAGGTGCAAAAAAATCTCAGGATTTAGCAAATTTAGAAGGCGCGAAAAAGATACCAGATGTTCAATTTAATGTTGCGTATTTTCAAAGGGATGAAAAATTTAATGATTATGTAAATATGTCTATTAGTATTCCTCTTCCTATATATAATACTGAAAATACAGCTAGAATCGAAGCAAAAATAGATGCTAATGAAAAAAGTGATAAATTAGAACAGTTAAAACATAATTTCTCAATTCAAACTGGAATGTTAAAAAATAGTTTGAATAATTCATATGAGAATTATCAATTAATCCAAAAAGAGATTATTCCACTAAAACAAAAAATTCAAAAAAATATAGAGAATTACAACAGTTTTGAATTGATTAAACCTCAAGAGAGTATTACAAATTTAAATGAGTTAATCACTTATGAAACAAAAGCATTAGATGAGTTACAAAAATATTATGAGAGTTACTCACAACTTCTATATTTTACAAATAAAGGTATAAAATGATTAAAAATATAGTTTTAACTGCCCTACTTTTAAGTTCAGTTTTACAAGCTCAGGTAATAGATGCAAAACAACTATTTAATAAAACAACAACAAAAGTAAAAAAAGAGGAAGTATCTATAAATAAAAGCTTTTATGGAGTTACAAAGGTAGATGAATCAACTTTAACTGATATTGTAAGTAGATTTGATGGTTATATCACAAAACTATATGCAAATAATAAATACATGACAATAAAAAAAGGTGAACCTTTATATTCTGTTTATTCACAAGATATTTTATCTATTCAAAATGAATTGCAAATTGCAAAAGAGTTAAATCCAAATGTATATCAAAGTACTTTATCAAAGCTTGATAATTTAGATATTCCAAAAGGTGAACAACAAAGAATAAAAGAAGGAAAAGTAAATTCATTAGGTATAGTGGTAACTTCTCCAATGAATGGCTTATTAATAGAAAAAAACATTAATCAAACAAGTGCTGTAGCAAAGGGAAAACTACTTTTACAATTAGCAAATTTGGATAAAGTTTGGTTTATTGCTTCTGTGTATCAAAGTGATTTAGAATATATAAAAAAAGATAAAGAGGCCTTCGTAAATATTGATGGAATAAGTGAAAAGATAGCTTCTAAAGTTGATTTTGTTTACCCTATTTTTGATGATAAAACAAAAACAGTTGATGTTAGATTTGTTTTAGAAAATAAGGATTTAAAACTATTCCCAAGTATGTTTGGGAAAGTTGATATTAGTGTGAAAAATGATGTTATGCTGACTCTGCCAAAAACAGCAGTGCAAAAAAAAGCAAATGATTTTTATGTATTTAGACCACTAGATAAAGGCGATTTTGAACCTGTAAAAATAAAAGCTAAAAGAATAGCTTCAAATAAATATGAGATTTTAAGTGGTTTAGAAGAGAATGATGAAGTAATTAATAATGCTTTATTTTTATTAGATTCAGATGCTGTTACAAATTCATTGTATCAATCTGACGATGAGAACTGGTAGTAGTCATGGTTGAAAGTATAATTGCATATAGTATAAGAAATAAATTCTTAGTACTTTTTTTTGTGGGAATATTGACAATATCTTCATTTTGGGCAGTTAAAAATACAAACTTAGATGCCCTACCTGATTTATCACCTCCACAAGTTATTATACAAGTTGAGTGGAATGGACAAAGTCCAAAAACAATAGAAGAGCAAATCTCTTATCCATTAATTTCAAATTTAATGAGTTTACCAAATATCCAAACGGTTCGAGCAATGAGTTCATTCTCAAATGCAATGATATATATTATTTTCAAAGATGGAACTGATATTTATGATTCAAGAAGTAGAGTTCTAGAGCAACTTTCAACTCTTCAAGGAACTTTTCCAACTGGTTCAACAGTTCAATTAGGGCCAGATGCAACGGGTGTTGGTTGGGCTTATGAATATGCACTAAGATCAAAAACAAAAAGTTTAGAAGAGTTAAGAACTTTACAAGATTATTATTATAAATACGCACTTTTAGGAGTTGATGGAGTTAGTGAAATAGGCTCTATAGGTGGATATATTAAAAACTATGAAATTACTTTAAATCAAGATAAACTGGTTCAATATGGACTTAGTATTGATGAGGTAAAAAAAGTAATTCAAGCAAGTAATAATGATACGGGTGGAAGAATTATTTTAGAAAATGGGTATGAACAGATTATTACAGCTCGTGGTTACCTTAAATCAGTTAGTGATATAGAAGATATTACAATTAAAACTTTAAATAAAGTGCCTTTAAAAATAAAAGATATAGCACAAGTAAATATAACTCCATCAAATAGAAGGGGAATGGCTGATTTAGATGGGCAAGGAGAGACTGTAGGAGGAATTGTAGTAGTTAGATATGGAGAAAATCCATATGCAGTTATAAAGGCAGTGAAAGAGAGATTAGCTACATTACAAATTCCAGATGTTGAAGTTGTAGAAGTTTATGATAGAACTTCCCTAATAGATAAAGCAATTGATACACTAAAACACACTTTGATTGAAGAGTCGATTATTGTAGCAATTATCTCTGGATTGTTTTTATTTCATTTCAGATCTGCTTTGATTATTATCATTACTCTTCCAATTACTGTATTAATTAGTTTTTTACTAATGAAAGTTTTTGGAATTGGCTCAAATATCATGAGTTTGGGAGGAATTGCAATAGCAATAGGAGCAATGGTAGATGCCACAATTGTAATGGTAGAAAATGCCCATAAATATCTGCAAGGAAAAGAGAATATTTCAAATGAAGAGAGAATTCAAATAATTATAAAATCAGCTAAACAAGTTGGTCGTCCAATATTTTTTGCTTTGATTTTAGTTGTTGTATCTTTTTTGCCAATTTTTGCTCTAACAGGTCAAGAAGGAAGATTATTTTCTCCACTTGCCTTTACTAAATCATTTGCAATGATGACAGGAGCTATTTTATCAATAACAATAGTTCCTATTTTAATGGTTTTCCTAATTCGTGGAAAAATTATGGCTGAAGATAAAAATATATTAAATAAGTTTTTTATTAATATATATTCACCCTTATTAAAAATTTCATTGAAATTAAGATATTTGGTAGTTGCAATTTATATAGGAACAATAGTTTTTGCCTATACAGTTTATGAAAAACAAAATTGGGAATTTATGCCAATGATGAATGAACAAACTTTTATGTATATGCCAGTTACTCCTTATGGTATTGGAATAGACTTAGCAAAAGAGTTAGCTCAAAAAACAGATATGGTTTTAAAATCATTTCCTGAAGTTCAAACAGCTTTTGCAAAAGTTGGACGAGCACAAACAGCAACAGATCCAGCGCCACTTGCAATGATTGAAACAGTTGTTACATTCAAACCTCAAAATGAGTGGAGAGAGGGAATGACATACAAGAAATTACTTGAAGAGATGAATGCAAAACTTCAAGTTAATGGATTAATTAATTCTTGGACATATCCAATTAGAGGTCGTATAGATATGCTTTTAACTGGAATTAGAACTCCTCTTGGAATAAAACTTTATGGAAATGACCATAAAATTTTAGAAGAAACAGCTGGAAAAATTGAAAAAGAGTTAAGAAAATATAAGGGAACTCTATCAGTATCATCAGATAAGGTTAATTCTGGATATTATTTAAATATTGCAATAAATGAAGAGATGATTTCAAGATATGGAATAAATAAAAATGATATTTTAGACACTATCTCATTTGGAGTTGGTGGAGCACAAATTTCAACTTTTTTTGATAAGTTAGAAAGATACCCAATAAGTCTTAGATTTGAAGCAAATCAAAGGGAAGATTTAACAACATTAGAAAATCTTCAAATAAAAACAAAATTAGGTTTTCAACCATTAAGATTATTTGCTAATTTAAAATATGAAGAGGGACCATCAGTTATAAAATCTGAAAAAGCATTAAATGTGAATTTCATTTATATAACACCAAATGAAGGAGTTTCTACAAAACAATATAAAGATGAAGCAAAAGAGTTATTAAAACAAATTGAGTTACCATCTGGTTACTATTTTGAATGGGCAGGACAAAGTGAATATTTAGAATCGGCAATGAAAAGATTACTATATATTATTCCTTTAACATTAATGATTATATTTGTATTAATATTTCTAGCATTAAGAAATATGACTTATACTTTAATTATATTTTTCACCCTACCCTTTGCTTTAACAGGGGGAATATTTTATTTAGATTATCTAAACTTTAATATTTCAATTGCAGTAATAGTTGGATTTTTAGCACTCTTAGGAGTTGCATCGGAAACTTCTATTGTAATGCTTGTATATCTTCATGAAGCAATGGTTGAGTTAAAACAGAATTGTACAAATTGTTCAAATAATGAAATAGCAAAAGCAATATATAAAGGTGCTGTTTTAAGACTTCGACCAAAACTTATGACGTTATTTACAATTTTAGGCTCGTTAATTCCAATTATGTATATTCATGGAGTTGGAAGTGAAGTAATGCAAAGAATTGCTGCACCTATGATTGGTGGAATGGTTACTTCAACTTTTTTAACATTAATTATCATACCAGCAGTTTTTTATATGATAAATTTCAAGAAAGAAGTTTCTACACATTAATTAAACAAAAAATGTATAGAATTGAACAATTTTAAAAAAAGGATATAAGATGAAATCTATAGCAAAAATTGCAAGTGCTTTGATATTAAGTTTTGGTTTAGCAAATGCCTCTGAATATGTTGTTGATGATGTTCATACAAATGTAGGATTTACTGTAAAACACATGATGATTACAAATGTAAAAGGTGAGTTTAAAACTTATGATGCAAAGATTGACTTTGATAATGCAAGTAAAACTTTTAAGGCTTTTAGTGCATCTGTTGATACAGCTTCAATTGATACAGGAATCGAAAAAAGAGATGCGCATTTAAAAAGTGCTGATTTCTTCTTAAGTGAGAAATTTCCAAAAATGACTTTTGTAATGAAATCTTATAAAGCAGATGGAAATGAAGGAAAAATGAGTGGAGATTTAACAATCAGAGGAATTACGAAACCTGTAGTTTTTGATGTTGAAGATGTGGCTAGTGTAAAAGATTTACAAGGAAATAATAGAGTTGGATTTACTTTAAAAGGTAAAATCAATAGAATGGATTATGATTTAAAATGGAATAAAGCTCTTGAAGCAGGGGGTGTTGTAGTTGCAGAAGAGGTAAAAATTGCAGTTGAAGTTGAAGCAGTTGAAAAGTAATAATTCTTAAATGAATTATAATATAATTAAAAACCAAAAATTGAGGAAATTAAATGAGTATTAAAACAAAATTAGCAGGGTTATTTTTAGGAGCATTATTAGCAACAACATCAGCATTTGCAGCAAGTTCTTGTGGTGCAGGAAAATGTGGTGGCGAAATGAAAAAAGAGATGATAGAAAAGAAAAGTTCTTCTTGTGGTACTGGAAAATGTGGTGCTAATATGAAAGAAGAAACAAAAAGTGCTTCTTGCGGAACTGGAAAATGCGGTGGTGAGATGAAAAATGATATGTCAAAAATGAAGAATGATATGAAAGACATGAAAGATATGAAAAATGGTTCTTGTGGAACAGGGAAATGTGGTTCTAAATAACTATTAATAAAGAAGCCATAAAAGGCTTCTTTTATAAACTTTTATTGCAAAGCTTTTTTAATAAATTATTAGTGTAAAAATAAGCAAAAATAGCTGCACTATATATCATAAATAAAATACCAAACCATAAATAGATAAACTCAAGTTCAAAATATTTTACAATAAAATAGGCAATAATTAATTTTGCAAAAATTTGTCTATATAGTCCAATATATAAAAGCATTTTTGGTTCTTTTATTGCTTGAAGTGTTGATACACAAATAAATAAAACAACATAAGCATAGAATATCCAAATCTCAACAAGTAAATAATCTACTCCAAAATCAACAACAATTGGATTTGAATCAAATAAAGATATTATAAATCTACCTAAAATTGTAAGGGAAATAATTCCAATCGTTGAAATAATAAATCCATATTTTAATGATACTTTTAAAGTTTCAATTACTCTATCATATTTTTTTGCTCCAAAATTATTTGATACAAGGGCTAAAACAGCAGTATTTAGTCCAAGAGCAGGTAAAAGCATAAGTTGCTCTACTCTGTACCCTATTCCATATCCTGCAACGGCTTGTACACCATAGTGAGATACAAAATACGTAAGAATTAGTGAACCAATAGACATGGTTAGCATATTTAAACTTGCTGGCAATCCTTGTATGATAAATTGTTTGTAAACTCTAATATTTGGCACAAAGTATTCAAGCTTTTCAAAATGTACAAGTTTAGTTTGTAAAACTTTATAAAGTAGATAAAACATATTTACAACTTGAATTAAAACAGTTGCAAGGGCAAGCCCTTTTATTCCAAGAGCTGGAATAAATAAAAACCCATAAACAAAAATTGGATTTAAAATAATATTAGCAAAAAAACCAAAAATTAAACTATTTCTATAAGATTTTGTATCTCCAGTGGCCACTAATATTGAGTTTAAAGAGAAGTTAAACATAAAAAATATAGAACCAAATAAAATAGTATTTATATAATCCAATGAAGTTTGTAGATATTCATCTTTTGCACCTAAAAGCATAAAAAGATAAGGTGAAGCAAAATATCCAATTATTGTCAAAACAATTCCAATTACTGGCACAAAAACAAGCCCTTTGTGTGCATAAATCGAAGCTAATTTATATCTCTTTTTACCAAGTGCATTTCCAAGCAATGCAGTAATTGCAGAACTAAAACCATAGCCAAAACCAATGATTAAGAAAAAAATCATAAAAGATAGGGTTAAGGCAGAGATAGCTTGAGTTGAAATAAGTCCTGCATAAAAAGTGTCAACAACATTATACATTGTATTAAAAAACATTCCAACACTAGCTGGAATTGCTAGCTGTTTTATTAAAGTTGGAATATTTTGAGTGGTTAGGTTTAAAGAGTTTTCTTTCAAATTATTAGAATAGAGAACTATTCTTCTATTCTTATCATTGCAGGTTTACATAAAACAACGCCAGAATTTTCTAATTCATTTATTGCTTTTAAAATATCTCGTTCAACTGAAATATGAGTCGTAAGAAGTAAATTTGCACTACCATTTTTTAAAGGTTTTTGCATCATTGCTTCAATTGAGATTGAGTTATCCCCTAAAATAGTTGCAATTTTTGCTAATGTTCCTGATTTATCAGCAACTTCAAGTCTTAGGTAATATTTTGTTTTTATATTATCTTTTGACATTAAAGTGATTTTTTCACCTGGTTGATTTTCAAAACCAAGCATTGGAGAACCTTTTCCTCTTCTTGCTATGTCAATGATGTTAGCAATAACAGCAGAAGCTGTAGCATCACCACCCGCCCCTGCTCCATAAAACATAGTTTCACCAACTTTATCTCCAACAACAGAGATTCCATTCATAACGCCATCAACTTTTGCAATCATTTTATCTTGAGGAATTAAAACTGGATGAACTCTTAATTCAACTTCATTTCCAACTTTTTTTGCAATTCCTAAAAGTTTAATTGAGTAATCAAACTCTTTTGCAAATTCTATATCAGCACTTGTGATATTTTGAATACCTTCTATTAAAATATCTTCAGGTTTTGCATCGATTCCATAAGCAATTGAAGCTAAAATCAGAAGTTTATGAGAAGCATCAAATCCACCAACATCAAAAGTAGGGTCAGCTTCAGCATAACCTAACTCCTGAGCTTCTTTTAAAATATCAGTATAGTTAACCCCATCATTTATCATACGAGTTAACATATAGTTACAAGTTCCATTCATAATACCTTGAATAGATTTAATGTGATTTGCACTTAATCCATCTCTTAGGGCATTAATAATTGGAATTCCTCCTGCAACTGCTGCTTCAAATTCAAATGGAATATCACCTGCTAGTTCTTGAAGTTCATATCTATGATATGCAAGTAAAGCTTTATTTGCAGTAACCACTGCTTTACCTTTTAATAAAGCTTTTCTTACAATCTCATTTGGTTTATCAATTCCACCCATTAACTCAACAACAACATCAATAGAATCATCATTTAAAACATCATCAATATTATCTGTAAGTTTAATATCTACATCTCTTATTTTATGTAAGTTTGAAACTACTCCAATGGTTGCTACAATCTCTTTACCAGCACGTGCGGTTATAATATTTTTATTATCTCTTAAAATATTTGCAACGCTAGCTCCAACTGTACCAACTCCAATAATTCCAACTCTTAACATGAATAATTCCTATTTCTCTAATGATTTTAAATATTTCTTTATATTTTTTGCAGCTTGTCTAATTCTTTTTTCATTTTCAATTAGTGCAATTCTTACATATTGGTCACCATAGTTACCAAATCCAATACCTGGACTTACAGCAACTTGTGCTTGTGTAAGTAATTGTTTTGAGAATTCCATACTTCCTAAATGTGCTGCACATTCAGGGATTTTTGCCCAAATAAACATTGAAGCATCTGGTTTATTCATTTTCCATCCAGCTTCAGCGAATGTTTCAAGCATTAAATCTCTTCTTTTTCTATATTTTTCTACATGCTCTTCAACACATTCTTGTGGACCATCCAGTGCCACAGTTGCAGCAATTTGAATTGGTGTAAACATTCCATAATCAAGCCATGATTTAATTCTTTTTAATGCACCAATTAGTCTTTCATTTCCTACGATACAACCAACTCTCCATCCTGCCATATTATATGATTTTGAAAGAGTAAAACATTCAACAGCAACATCTAAAGCACCCTCAGCTTGGAAAATAGAAGGAGTTTTATATCCATCAAATGTAATATCAGCATATGCAATGTCTGAGATAACATAAAATCTTTCTTTTTTTGCCATAGCAACTAATTTTGTATAAAATTCAGGTGTTACTGTAGCACATGTAGGGTTGTGAGGGAAGTTTACAACTACAAATTTTACTTTTGGAATTGATTCATCAATTGTTTTTTGTAATCTTTGGAAAAATAAATCTTCATCAACTTTAAATGCATCATCAAAACCTAATTCAAATTTATGAACAGCTGCACCATTTAACATAAATGCATATGAGTGAATTGGATAAGTTGGATCTGGAACAACTGCTACATCACCTACATTTACAACTGCTTGAACTAAGTGAACATATCCTTCTTTAGAACCCATTGTTGCACATGCATGTTTATTTGGGTCTAAGAAATCAACATTATATTTTCTTTTATACCAATTACAAATTGCAAGTCTTAATTTAAAGATACCAGCACTTGCACTGTATCCATGGTTTTTAGGTTTTGCAGCAGCTTCAATTAATTTATCTGTAATATGTTGTGGTGCTGGACCATCAGGATTTCCCATAGAAAAGTCAATTACATCTTCACCTGCACGTCTAGCTTCCATTTTGATATTGTTAACTTCTGCAAACACATAGTTTGGAAGTCTTTTCATTCTTTCAAATTCAATTTCTGGGAACACTATTTACTCCTTAGTAATGTTTAATCCTTGCTTTATATTAGCAAGAGTGTAAAAATCATCAATTTTGATATATTTTGTATTATTAGGCACTTCTAGTTTTAAACTTTTATGCAAACTATTTTCATCATAAATTCCAATAATATTTAAAGCATTATCATAAAAAACCACATTTGGATACCAAATATTACCACTTCCTGATTTTATTGTGATAACTTTTGCATCAGCTATTTTAATCATATAAGGTTTAGATGGTTTTTTTAAAGATAACTGTTTATTATTAATTAAATCTTCTGCTCTATATATTGAAGAATTATTTGTATCTATTGAATAACTCCAATTATAGTCTCCCTCTCTTTTGATATCTACAATTGAGCAATTTATTGATTGTAACTCTTGAGATAATCTGAGAGGGCTCATGGCGGCTGCAGTTTTAATTTGAATTGTCCATTTTAAACTATTATCAACTGTAATTTCTTCGGTTGTTACAAAAGTATGTTGTCCTAATGTTTTTAAAATGTCAGTTAAATTTTTCATTGATTTTTTAGGATAATTATTAATATTAAATGTAATACTAATATTTTGAGTTGATGGCAGATTTAATTTCAATACACCATTATTGTCTAATTCTTGAATAATCCGCGTATAATTAATCTGATTATTAGTATAAAAGTTTGCTTCGTTACTAAAAATATGGTTAATTAGATTTTTGTGAGTGTTGTAATCACTCGCTCCCAATAAGTCTTTTATTTTTGTATCTAAGTTTGCACTTAACATTACACTTAATGTAACTAATAAAATCAGTTTTCTTATCACGGTATTATCTTTCTTTTATCTTTTTAGATTATAAATTAAAATCCCAGCAGCAACAGATACATTTAATGAATCAAATTCATGTTCCATAGCAATTGATACTTTTAGGTCAAGTTTTTTAGCAACTTTAGGAGAAATTCCAGTTCCTTCACTTCCTAAAAATAGGGCAACTTTATCAGTTTTTTCAATTTTGCCATATTTTTTTAAATCAACGCCATCCATTGTTGCACCAATTAATGTAAAACCACAGTCAATTAATTCACTCGCTAAATCAGCAGATCTTGGGTGAACCATAAAGGGTAAATCTAATAATGCTCCAGAACTTGTTCTTAAAATTCCTGAATCATTTACTGTTTTAATATCCGCAGCAATTAACCCTTCAATTCCTAAAGAATAAGCAGTTCTTGCAATTGCTCCAATATTTCCAACATCTGTAACACCATCAAGAACCAAAATAAAATTCATTTTTTTGAATTCTTTGATATTTGTATATTCTGAGTGTGTTAATTTTAAAAAGAAACCTTGATGGTTTCCACCTTTTGCTAATGCTTGAGCTTTTTGATTATCCAATTTGTGGATTTTTTTGTCAAGTTTTGCAAATCTTGAAAAAAGTTTTTTATCAATTTCTTTTGAAAGAAAAACTTCTTCTATTAAATGCGGGTGTTTGTCAAGTACGTAAAGTACGATTTGTTTTCCATATATTATCATTCGGGGATTCTATCTAAAATTTGTTGATAAACCTCTTTTATTGATTGTCCAGTCATCTTAGCTACTAATTTAGCTTTAATTTTTGGTGCAATATCTAAAGAGAGTATGTCATCTAGTTCAAGGTTAAAACCAACTGTCTCTTTTGGTTCAACTATTACAACCCATTCACCTCTAATATTTATCTCTTTAAACTCATTAAATAGAGCTAATGCAGAGTTTTTATAAGTCTTTTGGTGTAATTTACTTATCTCTTTTGCTAAAAATATTGTTCTATTTGCATCTTTAATACTTAATTCTTCAAGTAATTTTAGAAGTCTGTGGGGTGATTCGTAAAGAATTGCTAACTTATCATCATTTAAAACATCATTTAATTTTGATGCTCTACTTGCTCCTTTATGGTCTAAAAATCCATAAAATGAAAAAGTTGTATGAGTAAATCCACTCATTGCATATGCTGTTAAAATTGCATTTGCACCAGGCAAAACATCATAAGCAATATTATTTTTTATGCAATAATCTACAAGTGTAGCACCAGGATCACTAACGCAAGGCATTCCTGCATCACTTACATAAACAACATTTTTAGTAAAAGTCTCTTTTGTTAAAGATTGTAAAATTTGATTTTCATTATGTGAGTGAAAAGATTTATACTCTTTGTTTGAAAAGTCTAGGTTGTTTTTTTCACCTAAAAGATTTAGAAGTTTTTTTGTTACTCTTGTATCTTCACAAAAAATAAGTTCCGCATCCATTAGGACGCTTAAAGACCTTTTTGAAATATCTTCAAGATTTCCTATTGGAGTTGGAACTAAGCACAACATAATATTGTACTATTTAGCCATGTTATATTTAGCTTTGAATTTCTCAACTCTACCAGCAGCATCAACAAGTTTTTGCTCACCTGTAAAGAATGGGTGACAAGAAGAACAAATGTCTATTCTTAATGTTTCAACATTTGATTTTGTTTCAAATGAGTTACCACATGCACAAGAAATTGTACAAACTTTATAATCTGGATGAATATCTTTTTTCATGCCATAATCCTTAATGTAATTAATGTTTGATAAAAGGTCGAGTCTAGTGCAAGCCCTTTAAAAAACTCTTTAGGGACGGGATTATAACGAAAAATACTTAATAACATCTGAATTTAAGTTTTCTATTATATTGGATGTTTTATCCAAAAATTGTGACTTATTAAAGGTATTCTGTCTTTTTGCAAGTTTTGCTGTATTTGCAGATATTTTTTCTTCTAATTCTTGTTTAGAAAGTTTTCCATCTAAATATTCAAGTGTTTCAATAATTCCAATTGAAGCCATACAATTTGGCTCTCTTGTGTATTTTTTTTCTAAAAATATAACTTCATCAATAAGTCCTGAATTTACCATGATTTTTGTTCGTTGAGTAATTCTATTTTTTAACTCTTCTTTATCCCAAAGAATTTCAAAAATTTTTAAATCTTTAGCAACAGCAATTTTAGGATTCTTTTCAAAATAAGAAGTAGGGCTAAGACCTGTTTGTTTATAAATAGCATAGGCTTTTTCAATTCTGTATTTGTCATTTTTTTCGATTTTTTGCATATAATCTTTATCTATTGAATAAAGAAGCTCATAAGCTTGTTGTTGGGGAATATCAAGTTTTATTTTTGAATCAACACCTTGTGATAAACCATCAATTAAAGCTTTCAAATAAAAACCAGTTCCTCCAACAATAATTAGATTTTTGTCATTATTAATAGTATAATCTTTTGCTTTTTTATAAAGTTCAATAAATTTAACCACATCAAACTCTTCATTTGGATAAACTTCATCTATTCCAAAATGAATAATATTTCCTCTTTCTTTTAGCGTTGGTTTTGCAGAAGCTATTTCAATCTCTTTATAAACACAAAGTGAATCAAGTGACAATATGATTGAGTTTGTTTTTGCAGCTAAGTCTAAAGATAGGGCAGTTTTTCCTGAAGCAGTTGATCCAATTATTGCTATTTCTTTCATGATTTTACTTTTGAATTTTTACAATTTTCTAATTTTTGATTTAAGTCATTTATCTCTTTTTCTTTTTGAATTAGAGTTCTTAAAAGATTAGATACATCTTGAGAATTAGAGTTTGTTACATCTGTTTGAGCTTTAGAAGTACAAGCTGTAAAGCTAAGAGATAAAAGTAGGGCACTTATAAATAGGGTGATTTTAAACATTAACATCTTTCATAATAAAAATAAAACTGATTATAACGAGAAAAAGTTTAATTCTAATTTTTTTAATAATATCTTAGATACAATCCTTTTTATGAATAAGCTTATAAAAAAACTAAACGATTTTAATGAACTGGTTATGTTCAAACACTCTATTTTTTCGCTTCCTTTTATCTTTATTGCGATGGTAGTAGCAGCTAATGGCTGGTTTGGATTTAAACTATTTGTTTTGGGAGTTTTAGCAGCATTAACTGCTAGAAACTTTGCAATGGGATTTAATAGATTTATGGATAGAGATATAGATGCTTTGAATCCACGAACTATAAATAGACCAAATGTTGATGGGCGAATTAGTGCCTCTTCTATGTTTATCTTTGTACTTCTAAATGCTTTGGGATTTATCTTTGTTGCCTATTTTGTAAATGATTTAGCTTTATATTTATCAATTCCAATTTTAATAGTAATTGGTTCATACTCTTACTTTAAAAGATTTTCTTATTTAGCCCACGTTATTTTGGGTATTTCTTTGGGACTAGCACCAATTGCTGGAGTTGTAGCTGTAAGTGAGACAATTCCTTTTTGGGCAGTTTTATTAAGTCTTGGAGTTATGTTTTGGGTTGCTGGATTTGATTTACTTTACTCTTTACAAGATATTGAAGTTGATAGAAAACTTGGACTTCATTCAATTCCCTCAAAATTTGGTGTTGAAAAAACAATGAAAATCTCAAAAATTTTTCATTCATTGACTGTGATTTTTTGGCTTTTATTTGTTATTGCTTCAGAAAGTTCATATTTTGCGTATCTTGCCGTAATTCTTAGTGCATTAATGTTATCTTATGAACACTATTTAGTAAATAAAGATTTCAAGAAGATTGATAAAGCCTTTTTTACAGTAAATGGTTACCTAGGAATCATCTTTTTTGTATTGATAGTTTTAGACAATATTTTCTTTTAATTAATTTTTTAAGTAAGGCTGTGGTATTATTCCAGCCTTATTTTTATAAGAACAAGCGCGTCTGTAGTTCAACTGGATAGAATAACCGGTTTCGACCCGGTGGGTTGTGGGTTCGAATCCTACCAGGCGTGCCATTTTATAATCTAACTTAATCCAAAACAATCTATTTATACTCTATAGTTTAAAATTAATTTTAAACTTTTTTTTATGAATCTTTTAAATTTATAAATACATTTAACTTTTTATATGATAGATATTCTTTGACTAATAAAGTTTATAGTTATAATTGGTGAAAAGAAAGTTTTTTTTGAAGTAAAAAAATATTTGTAAATAAGAATAATTAATATAAAACTAGGGCAGAGCCCTAATTTTAGTGTGAGTGAGTTGTTGGTGTACTTGTACCTGATGAGCTGTTATTATTAGATGAAGCTGCAACTGCAACACCAACAGCTGCGGCTGCTGCAACACCAACAGCTGCAGCAGCCGCTCCTATACCAATTCCACCAGCTGCCGCTGCACCTGCCGCTCCAGCACCAGCTGCACCAGCTCCAGCTCCAGCTGCACCAGCTCCAGCTCCTGACGCTCCAGCTCCTGACGCTCCAGCTCCTGACGCTCCAGCTCCTCCTCCACTTGTGCTAGAACCAGCACCAGCACCTGCACCTGCTGCTTGAGCAAATGCAGAACTTATTCCTAAAGACAATGTCAATAATATCGCACATAATTTTTTCATTAGTGATTCCTTATTTTTCAGATTTGTCTCGATTATATCATAAATATTATTATTCTAGAATTTTATTTATGTTATTTTTCATAAGTTGTATATTGTTTTCAGTGTTATTCATAGGATATAAGCTCATTGAACCCCCAGCAAACTGTCCAACGTCTCTCGTCCAAGGACTAATACTATAATTTAAACTACCTTTGAAACTTTGTTTACTTATTGTGTCTATAGGCATACTAATATATATACCTTTATCTATATAATTTCTATTTTCTTCACTTGTAAAAACTTCATTACTATTTGTAACTGTTGCATATGCTCCTACAGTAAAGCCTCGATAAGTTCTTGCTAAATCCACTCTAACACCTCTATCTCCAGCTAAAAACTCACCAGCTTTTACTCCTAAGTGTATATTATACTTGTCAGATAAAAGCATATATGCATTTACAAATTTTGCTTCGTAAGTCAAATCTTCATATATACTAAACATATCATCTACAGGTCTTTTATATAGATATTGATATTGTACTCCTAAACCAAAGCTATCATCAAAAAAGGATTTATACCATTCTAAATCACTTCCCATAAATGCAGGACCTAAATATCCAACTTCTACTTTTCCTAATGTTTCATAAGGAGCTCTAAATAGATAATCAACAGTTAAATTTGCTAATTGTGTATCATTGTATTGAGTGTATTTCAACATACCTGAATTAATAGATAATTTATTCTCTTCAGTTCCAGAATCTTCCAATCCGCCTTTATTTTTTATGTCTTTTATAGTGTTATAAAATGGCTGAAATACTCTAGCTTTTAGAAAAACACCAGGAGCTATATCATAGTTTGCATATACAAATGCAGAGGCTTTTAATGCATAAGGTTTCTCTTTATCATTTAAATAATGGTTAAGGGAAGGTGATAAACCATAAGAGAATTTTTCAGTTCCAACTATATCAGTTTTATATATATCCTCTTTTCCATTTTTGAACTCTTCTTCCATCTTTTCAACACTATTTGTAAGTACAACAGCATTTTTAAAGTAGTCACTACTTACTTGTTCATTTTCATAGGCATCGAACTCTTTTCTATTTACTTTTACTGTTTTCATCGGGACATCACGCATTTTTAAAGTTGCATAAATAGTATCATAGTTTTCAGGTGCAACTTCATCTATTGTAGATATTGTTCTACCTACTGCTTTTAGGTCTTCATCATATTTTGCATTATCGAATTCTGCCCAGATTTTATTTTCATTTACTGAAGTTCTTACATTTGACATTTTCTCTGCTGCAATTTCATTTGAGAGTTTATCACTTAGTTCTTTTTCATTTAAGTTTTCATAACTTTTCTTTGCATTCTCATTTGCTTTCCATTTTGGATCGGGATCATGTTCATATAATCCAGTTCTTGAAAATCCAAATTGATAGATGTATCCAAATGAGATTTGATTCCCTCTTTGATATGATAAATTGATTGATGAGTTATCGCTTATAGAGTATTTTAATCCATAGTTGATATTTGAATCTGGTAAATCATATTTATCACCAGTTAAAAATGGATTTATTTTATCATATGCATAATTTATTGGTGAATACTCTGCCACAAGTGATAAGTCAGGTGTTGCTTTAAAAAGAACACTTCCAAAAGGTTTTCCTCCTCCCCAACTAAGATCTCTCATAAAAGAAAAAGCAGTATTATCCGTACTTCCACTATTTGTAGTATTTACACTTTTTACTACTTCTCCTCCAAGTCTTCCTTTTGCATATCCTAAAGTAAAATCAAAGTAGCTAATTTCTTTACTCATAGCAATATATTTTGATGTATATAGTCCAGTTCCCCAAATATCATCACCACCAAATACAACACTAGGTGAATATTTATCTTCATTTTTTAAAAGAAGTTTGAAACTTATTGCTTTATCTTTATATTGACCATATCCAGCACTATCACTAAATCCAGATACTCCATCTAATTGGCTAATATGAAAGTTTGATTCTAAAAATGGTAAAGGAGTTCCTGCAAAACCATAATATGTATATGGTTTATCTTGAGATATAAAAAATCTCATAGACCAATCAGGCATAATACGTGCATTTGGAGTTTCTAAAATACCAGTATTACCTGTATAGGTTACTGAATCATTTGAAGCAAATGTTGGGAAAGTAAAAAAAGCAATAGGTGCTAAAAAAGCTGATAAAAACTTACTCTTTTTCATCATTTTTATTGCTTTTTATAAATTCTAGAAAAAAAGCCATAAAAATACCTAATATCAATGATGTAACAACTGATACCATTAGGATAAGTGCTCTTTTTGGTTTAGTTTTTTCTTTGATATAAGCAACTCTACTATCTGTAACTTTTGATACAAAATAATAATCATTTGCTAGTGAAAAAACTCTTTTTTGCATAAGAGCAGATAGAGACTTACTTAGTTGCTCTTTTAATGATACATCATAACTATTACTTAACTCTTTATTGTAATACTCAATTTGCTTATCAATCTCTTTCATATCTTGGAGTTTAATTTTACTTATTAGTTCTACTAAATATATATCAACTAATTCTTTTGCGAAGAATCTATCAATATATTCTGCACTTAGTGTGATAAGACTCGAGTTTTTATCACTGCTAATAGAAAGTATTTTTTCTAATTCTTTATTTATTTTATAAATTTTATCTTCTTCAGAAGCATCTTTATTTAAATCTGGTTTTGAGTAAAATCCACTAAATCCCAAAGCAAACGAAAGATTTTCTGGATTTTCAAATTTTTCTATTAAGTTATATTTTTTAATAACATTTTTATTAAATTCATAATCTTTTAAAGTTGTTTGCATCATCGTAAAGGGATCTTTCCCACTATTTCCACCAAGACTTACTCCTGCAAGACTTGCAAGACTTGCAAGTCCTCCTCCCGATGATTTATCATCTCCTTGAGGAGCTAAGATAATTTCTGATTTATAATAATTAGGAATACTTAATACATAACAAAGAGAAAGTAGAGTAACTACAAAAGAGAAAATAGCTATTTTATATTTGTATTTAAGAATAGTATTTAATAACTCTTTTAAATCAATTTCATCCTCTTCTATGTAGTTTTTTTGTGGTATTAATTCTTGACCTTTCATATTAAATACCACCCACAGTTTTAAGTGAAGCTGCTGTAATAGCTAACTGATAAAGTACTTGAGTAATATCTTTTGTGAAAGCTAAATCAGAAACAGTATCTAGTTTCATAGGTACTACAATAGTGTCACCTTTAAATACATTATTCGCACCTCCGAAGAAATAATCAGTAGTATATTTTTCCGCTTCACCATTTGCTTTTACAATGTAGATATAATCTTCATCTGCTAATTGAGTTAAACCACCAGCTTTTTTTATATAATCTTTTGCATCATTTTTACTATCATATACAAAAGTATTTTGATTTAAAACTTCCCCAACAATTGTAATTGTATCATTCATCGCTGGTACATATAAAACATCTTTGTTTTTTAAAGTAAGGTCGTAAGTAGAATTTGTAAATCTGCTTAAATCATAATATAGACTTAGTGAGATTCTTCCTATAGGTTTATTCGTTGAAGCCTCTTTTTCTAGTTGAGCTACAGCAGTAAGCATATTTTTTTTATCTTCTGTTTTTTCTCCAATACCATTTGCACTTGCATTTTCTTGTAATGCTTTCGTTCTTAATTTATCTAAATTTTCTTCAAGTCTTTTTGTTTGTAACTCTTTTACTTCTTCTCTTGTAAATACACTACCTTCAACAAAAGCATGAGTTGTGAATCCACCAGCTCTTATAAGAACACTTGAAAGTTTTTCACCTTCAGCGATAGTATAAATTCCTGGATATTTAACTTCACCTTTTATCTCTACATATTTTCTTTCATTCCAATTTTCTATAGCAAAGATAGTCCATTCGTCATCTTCTAAAACAGCAAGATTTAACTCCATAGCTTTTTTTAAGTCCAAACTTAAGATAGTTCTTACTCTTTGATCATTTTTTATCTCATATCTAGCAACTTCACATCTAGACATCAAAGTCTTTTTTGTGATTCCACCAGCAATTTTTAAAAGGTCATTAATTGTTGAGTTACTCGATATGTCATAAGTTCCAGGGATGTATATTTCACCTTTGATAGTTGCTTTTTTTAGCTCATTTGTTTTTGAAAAATCAAAAAATGTAACTTCGTCATAAGGTCTTATAGCAAAATCACTATTTGTTTTCATATCAATTAGATAAGTAGTTTTTTGGTTTTTCTCAACTCTATTGATTTGAATTTTTGATTTATCAGGAGATAAAGATATTCTTTTGTCATCGACTGTTTTTTCAGTATTAAAATTTACAATGCTAAATAAATCTTTTGCTTTCATTCCATCATAATAGTCATATTTTCTTTTTTCATTATTTATAACTTCACCATTTGCATAAATATATGGAATATTTTGAAGTTCTGATTTATTGTAAATAATGATTTCATCACCACTTTTTATAGTCACATCATTTTCATAAGCTAAAACTTTTTTTAGATTAAAACTTCTTGATTCATCTAGATTTTTAATAAGTGCATAATCATAATTTGTATCAATTTTAAAAAAACCATTTTTACCAAAGATTTTTAATTCATTATTTAGCAAAGTAGAAAGTTTTCCATCTTTTGGTAGTTCTTTTTCACCAGGAATTAAGATATTTCCACTGATTTTTACAAGATTTGCATTTTGAGCACTAAGTGCAAATACTTCAATTTCATCACCATTTTGAGGAGTCATTTTATATAAATCATCTAAAGAAAGGGTATATACTTTTATATTATTATTTACATATCTTTTTAGGTTGATTGCATTTTTATTTGCTTTTGCATCAAGACCAGAAGCAAAATCAAATAATGCTTTGAATGACTCATCACTGTTTAGTTCATAAATAGCTGGATTATTTACTAAACCTTTTAGAGTTACTTCTGTCTTAATTGGATTTACTACTATAATATCTCCGCTTTTTAAAACCATATCGGAACTATTATTTCCATATCTTACAAGACTATATAGGTCAAATGATTTTAAAACTTTTCCATCTCTTTTAAGAGAAATATTTCTATATGAACCACTATTTAATATTCCTCCACTATTTATTAAAGCATCTTTAATTGTGGAAAAAGATGATAGATTATAAAGTCCTGGAGCATTTACAAGCCCTGAAATAGTAACTTGAATAGATTTAAATTCTGAAATATCCACAAGAATATTTGTAGAGTTCGGATAAGCTTTTTTTGTTTCATCAAGGATTAGTTTTTTTGCTTCTTGAAATGACATACCAATTATTTTTAATTCACCCACTTGAGGAATAGTTATATTTCCATCTTTGTTTATATCTAGATTGAATTTTTGGTTTAGACCTCCAAATATGTTAAGTGATAATTTATCTCCATAATTTAGCATATAGTTTTGTGGAGTTGGTATAGAATAGGGGTCTATGTTATTTTTATTTTTGAAAAATAAAGAAGCATATCTACTGTTTTCTTGAGGTTTGATTTCAGTTTTTGCTGGAGTTTCAATATTGTTTTGAACTATTTGAGTTTTTTTATTATCTTCTATTTGAGCTTTATTTACATCTACTTGATCTTTTGATGTAGCTGATAAAGCTTTGTTTATATCATCTTGAGTGTAACCAGCATTTTGTATTAGCTGAAGTTGAGTTGGAGTAAATTCTGCTGAAAACAGAGTAAAACAAAACAAAGAAACAAGTAGTAAAAATCTCATAATTAGAAGTCCTTTTGTAAAATAACATAGATTTTATCTAAGTTTACAAAACAAACATCTTAATTATGATGTTATATTGAGTCCCAATTATTCATTTTTATATGATTGTTTACGAATTAAATGATTTAGTTGAGATTTCTCTCTCAATAGAATTTAATAACTAAATTGATAGAATAATTGTACAAACTAAAAGGATGTTATTAAAAATATGCTAATTCTTGGAAGAAAATATAAATTTACTCAATTTGAGAAACAGCGACTAAGAAAAAATAAAATTAGAACAACCGTTGTGAGATATAGTGGGAAAGAGCCTTCTCTTGTATTAGATGAAATAAAAGCTGTAATCCAGAAAAATAAGTGTAGAACGATAGTATTAAATACTAAGTTGAAAGTTGATGATACAATTATAAAATATCTTACAAATCTTCAATTTGAACAAAATATAAATATTATAGTAATAGAGAGTTTTTTAGAAAAATATCTTCAAAAGTGCTATATTCCAGAAAACCATAAAGAATTACATTATTTAGAAAATATTAAAAGATTTAATACTTGGCAATATATACAAAAAAGACTGATAGATTACTTTGGATTATTTGGGTTGTTTTTCTTTGCTTGGCCCGTTATGCTACTATGTAAAAAAAAGATAAAAGAACAATCTCCAGGACCTATTTATTTTAAACAAGATAGAGTTGGTTATAAAAATAAAGAGTTCAAATGTACAAAGTTCAGAAGTATGAGACTAGATGCTGAAAAAAATGGTGCACAGTTTGCGACACAAGATGACCCTAGAGTTTTTCCTTGGGGTAAAACTATGAGAAAAACAAGATTTGATGAATTACCTCAAATGATAAATATACTAAAAGGTGAAATGCACCTAATAGGACCGAGACCTGAAAGAGCATTTTGGATAGAACAGTTTGAAAAAGAGATACCATACTACAATGAAAGACATCTTGTAAGACCAGGAATCACTGGATGGGCACAAGTTATGTACCCTTATGGAGAAAATGTAGAAGATGCAAAGCAAAAACTGATGTATGATTTATATTATATCAAACACTGGAATATACTACTTGAACTAAAAGTTGTGTATAAAACTGCTTTAGTAGTAATGGGGAAGAGAGGGGTTTAATTATCCTCTTATTTTCTTATAAATTTTTTTTAAAATTTTTTTTGGAAGTATTCTAACTATAAATCTTATTATAACACTTTTTAAAAATTGACTTATGGATAAAAAACCTATTTTTTTTAATCTATTTAAAAATTTAAATTCTTCAATAGCATATTTTAATCCACCACGTCTTTCAAGTTGACCATAGCCTGCTCTCATATTTACAAGTGGTTCTTGTATATTGTAAAACTTTGCACCATTTAAAATCATCCTAACCCATAGATAATAATCTTCAAACCACATCATTTTTTTATATCCACCTGCATTTTCAACTACAAATTTTTTATACATTACAGTTGGATGATTTATTGGATTCATCATTTTTGAATAGTGTACTATCTCATTATGTGTTTCAGGAATTTTTCTGTATGAAATTATTTCTTCTTCATCACTATCAAACTCACTTACCCAACTACTACATATATCAATCTTAGAATCTTTAAAAACTTTTAATTGCTTTTCAAATCTAGTAGGTAAAGATATATCATCAGTATCCATTCTTGCAATAAGTTCATAACTACAATATTTCATTCCTTCATTTAATGCATCACCTAAGCCAACATTTTGTTCTAATTGTATAATTTTTAATACTTCACCTAATTTAATTTTCCACTTACTAATTTCTTTATCTAATTCATCAGATAAACTTCCATCTTGCACTAAAATAATTTCATTGGGTTTTGCAGTTTGCTTATCCCAAATGCTTTGCATAGCACTATCAAAATATTGAGGTTTCTCTTTAAAATATATTGACATTAAAATGGAAAACTTCATTTGTTATTCTTTGAATCTTGTATTTTATTTATGATTTTATTTATTTGAATTTCCCAAGAAAGATATTTTGAAGCATATTCTCTTATCTCTTGTGAAATAAAGTTATTATCAAAATACCAATTATATAATTCTACGAAATTAATAATTGATTCATCATTTTTTACTCTAAAAACAAAATTAGCTTCTTCAAATCTTGGGTCATTATTAGCTAAAATAAAAGGAATTCCTCTTGCTGTATACTCAGATGGTTTAATTGGTGTAATGTTATCATGTCCAATTCGATGTAAACATAAACTCGAAACACCTATTGATGCAGAATTAAATATTTCGTCGAGTTTATCTCCATTTAAAAAACCATAAAAATTAACTTGATTACTCAATCCTAAATCATTAACTAAAGATAAAAGATTATTTTTTATTGATCCATCACCTACTATATGAATTGTAATTTTTTCTTTTATTGATAAATTAGATGTAGAAGCAAGAGACTTTATTAATCTATCAAATCCATGCCATTCAGCAAGAGAAGCAACACAAAGCAAATCAAGAGTTTCAAATTTTACTGTTTTATTTACTACTTTAATTGAATTAATATCAATGCCATTCATAAGTTGAATGGAAGATATTCCCCAAATATTTGAAATTTCAGGACCAAAAAAAGTAAAAAAATCTACTATTTCATTCAATCTTTTTCGGAAATAAAAATCTGAGAATGAAAGTAATGACTTTTTCTTATACTCATTGTCAAATGGATATGCAGGAATCTCAACTATTAATTTATTAGCTTTTTCTGAAAGCTTTTTTAAAAAAAAATAATACCAAGGAGTTATTCTCATATATCTAATATATATTACATCTACATTTTTATTAATTTTAGAAAGAATTTTATAAAATAATAATGGTTCAATTATTTTTCTTATAAATCTATTTTTACTTGATATCTTAAATATTGGTTTATTATTGTATAGAAACTGATTTTCTTCAAAACCTGTTTGTATAACATTATATCCACAATTAGAAAATGCATTACACTGCATTTCTATTTTCTTTTTAACACCTGTAAAATTTTCAGGAACAAAATTAATATATACTAACTCCAAATTACTTAATCCTCACATTCATTAAAATTATAAAAAACAATAAAAACAACCAATATTTTATAGTTCCGTAGAAAACTGTAGCATCTAAACTTCCCCATCCTATTAAAGAAGATAAAAACATTGCAAGTATAAGTTCAAACATAAAAATGAAATTTGTAAAATCATTATCATAACTAAATTTAAATGTATAAATATAGTTTTTAATTAGGCCTGAAAATACACCAAATAATAAAGAATAAATTAGAACACCAAAATAGGATAATTGAAAATATCCATAAGATATTAAATCAATAGGAATAGCAACTGTCCAAAATCCTCCAAGATAATACTCTGTTAGATACTGCCAAGATTTCCACGTTTTTTCCATTCCAAAAAGTTTTTCTGGAAATAAACTTTTTACATCATAAAACCAACCATATCCATTATGCCATGATACAAAATCATCTATATTTAAAATAGTTGAAAAAGCAGGTGAAAATTGTGATAAAGTCGAATAATAAAAAGTAGGGCTTAATATAAAACCTTTTCCTTCAATCCAGTCAGTTAGAGCATTTCCCATATATGCTAAAAGTATAACTAAAATAAATGGTAATGCAAGTTTTATCAAAGAAAATTTATTATTTATATTAAGCCAATATAAAAAAATAATGATAAAATACATAGCAAAATTTGTTCTACTAGCTTCAATTATTAAATACAAAATAGAAAATAGAATAAAAATATAATTTATTTTTAATCGAAATGGTAACAATAATAATGATCCTATTACTATAAACGGTTGAAGTTTTGATAGAACTCCCAATGGATTTTCCATTAAACCATGAGCTCTATATAGATTTGCTTGAACAATAGCTTGTACTACGCCACCAACTTTTACAATGTAAATTATATTAATAATAAAAGAGAGAAAAGTCATTAGAAATAGAAATGAAATATATATATTAACTTTATTTTTCGATATTTTTTTTTCTCTAAATTTTACTTTTGTAGATAACTTTATACCTAAAATTATTGATAGAACACCTAATAAAATAAGTATTGAAGCTCTCAAAACATTATCTTCTTTAAGAATTGTTTTTAAAATCCAGAAATTATAAGAATTTTCTTTTAATCCTTCAAAACTTAATAAATATAAAATAGGAATTAGTATAAAAAAAAATGATAATATCAAATATATGTACTTTTCTATCCCTACATAACCTTTTTCAACGATTAGTACTTGTTTTATAAGAATTAATCCAGTAAGAAAAATTAATAAAACACTAAAAAAAATTGGCATTTAAAGATCCCAAATTATTTGTTCACTATTGATTTTCTGCTTATTACTCATTTTATAAAACCTTTTAGCTCAATTAAAATTTTTTTATTTAGCAATAGATTTAGTCCTACAATCATCACAAACCCTAAAATAGTTCCAAAAATTAATCTTTGAACTACATCATCCATATAATTAACATATAAACTAATTACAATTCCAGCAATGATTGAGATTATAGCAGGTAAGACTATTTCTTTATGATATTCGATAAATCTTGCATTACAAAGAGGTTTTACTAAAAAGAACCAATTAGGAATTACTAAACTAATCATAATAAACACAAGTCCCCAAGAAATTTCTACTAGTCCCCATTGACTTGATATAAATATTCCAACAGGTACATAAAAAAACAGTCCAAGATTCCAATAAAATCCCCAGTTTGCTTTTCCTTTTGCTAGTACAAGTGAGCTAATTGGATTTCCTGTACTTCTAATAGCTCCAAAAATTGATAGTATTTGAACTATAATAATAGTTTCATTCCATTTATTTCCAAAGATGAGTGGTACTAAATCTGGTGCCATTACAAAAAGAAATGCATATATAGGAAAGTTTACAGATGATAAATAATTCATAGTCTTAAGATAAATATTTTTAAGTCTTTCTGTATCATCTTGGACTTTTGACATTGTAGGAAAAGTAACTTTTGTAATAATTGGATTTATAATTTGTGCTGGTCTCATGATAAGTTGTTTTGATATAGAATAAATTCCTAATGCTTCCATACCCAAGAGTTTTCCTATTAAAATATTATCAATCTGAGAGTTAAAATAGTTTATCGTTTTTTCTCCCATCTGAAAGAGTCCAAAACTCAAAAATTCTTTTATTTCTTTTATCTTAAAAATAAAAGAAGGTTTATATTCTTTGAGTCCTTTAAACATAAATAAAATAGTTTGTATTATCACTCCAGCTAATGTTCCATATACTAAAGAATAAACTCCATAACCTTTATATGCAAAATAAACTGAAACAACTAAAGAAATAAATTTATTTGATACATCTATCTTCGCCATTTCACTAAATCGCATCTCTTTTTGCCAAAGTACCATAAACTGTTGACCAAAAGGTTGAATTACAAAAGTTAATCCAACAATAATTATCAAATTTGTAAGTTCAGGCACATTATAAAAATTTGAAATAAAAGGTGCAATAAAAGCTACAATACAAAATAATAAAAATCCAGCTAATACATTAACCCAGTAAAGTGTACTAAGCTGCTCTTTTGATATTTGTTGTTTATGTATGATAGCATTACTTATTCCCATATCTAAAAAAGCTTGAGAAAATCCTGTCACTACCATAACTAAAGCCATAAGTCCAAATGCTGATGGCTCTAAAAATCTAGCAAGTATTGCTAACTGTAACAATTGTAAAACTGTTGTTATTACAGTTGAAAGACTAGTCCACTTAACTCCACTTATTACTTGTGATTTTAGGTTCAAATTATATATTCCTCATTGTTTCAATCAATTTCTTTGTTTTCTGCAATATTACACCTTTAGACCAGTGTTTTATCAATACTTCTTTATTAATATTTTTTTCTTTTTTTGTCAATTCATTATTAATATTTTCACTTGTTAACTCTTCTATACTAAATACAATTGCACCATTATTTTTAAAAAACTCATATACAGGATTTTCTTTATTTAGAAATACTTTTGCACCAAAATATATCATCAAAATAATATTACCAAGTGCTTGTTGCCTTAAGTGATTCATAATGACTATTGAACATGAACTTAAAGTTTGATTATATTTTTCAATACTCATAAAATCAATTAAAGGTTCAAACTTATCCATTAACTTAGTATTTCCATATAAAATTATTTTATTTGCATAATCTTTATCTCCATAACTTAATGGACAAATAATTTTTTTATCTTTCAAATCCATTTTTTCAATCAATTCAATAGCTTCTATGTGATTATTTTCAAAACTTGCACTATTACCTAATAAAATATTTTTACCAGAAATTTCTAAATCTTCTTTAATTAAGATATCGTCTAATGAACCATAATTCCAATCTATATACTTTGGTTTAAAATTTTTAAATTTATTTTTTATTAACAAATAGTCTTCGTATAAAACAGGTGAGAAATAATTAATTTTATCAAATATTTTTTCCAAATTATTAATATCTCGATATATCAATTTATTTTTAATAAAATTTTTTATTTTTAATAAAACCTGTCTCTTTTTATTTTTGTGAAACATTTTTTCTTTTAAATTTAAAGTTTTTTCAAGTAATAATTTTTTATCTAAATACCCATAATAGTCATATCCCCAACCTAACCAAAGAAACTTAATATTATTACTTGAATTTAAAATCAGTTTTTTTGTAATATCAGTTAAAGAATGAATAATAATAAATTCATATTTACTAAGAGAATTAGAAAATTTTTTACTTAAAAATTCAAATTTAGATATTTTTATTATGGGAGTTGTCTTTATATATTTAAATTTACTTTTACTAGCAACTATTATAAACTGGTTATTATCTGGATTCTGATTATCAAATAATTTATATGCAATATCTATAAATTTTTCATCCGGAACTATGTGTAAAATCATTTGAATATTTCTCCATTATTATTTATTATTAATCCCAATATAATTCCTTTCAACTTATATGACTATTCTTTATATTAATTTAAATTATTAACTATAAAAATATTTTGATTTAATTTATATTTACAGCTGGATTGCCAGTTACTGTACAGTTATCTTTGAATTTTTTATAAATAACTGCACCTGCTGCTATTTTATTATTATTTCCAAGGATGGATTTTGGAAGCATTTTTGCACCTGACCCAAAATAATTTTCATTTCCTATCTGAACATAACCTGTAATATCACAATGAGAATTAAATGTATTATAATCACCTATTTTAGCATGATGTCCTACTGTTACATGACAATTTAAAAAATTAAAATCACCAAAAATCACATCGTATGTAACCACGCAATAAGGTGAAATTATAGTTCCTATTCCAAGGTTATTCAAACTTTTAACTATGGAAGTTGGATGAATTAATGTAAAAAAATTAGCTTTTGTTTGTTTGAATTTTTTAACTATTTTTTTCTTATGTTCTATATTTTGAGCAACTGCTACAACTATGTAATCATTTTCAGTAAATTGCATTTCATCTTCATGACACAAATAAAAATTATATAATTCAGAATTTTCATTAAATAAATTTACTGAACCAATAAAACCTTTAAATTGATATTCATTTGTAGTTTGCAAATAATCCATAAGCCAGTGATAAATTTCACCACCAGCAGAACCCGCACCATAAATATAAATATTTTTCAAAGTAAAGTTCTCCCACCATCAATTACAATATTTTGTCCTGTTATCCATTTTGATGAATTTGAAAGTAAAAAGCTGACTAAATTAGCTACATATATCGGTTCACCTAAACCAAATGGATATTTTGTTTCTAATTCTTCAAGAAATTCTTTACTATAAAATTCTTTATTCTGATTAAAAAGTTCTGTATTTATATGTCCAGGAGAAACTGCATTTACTCTAATTTTATTTTGAGATAGTTCTACAGCAAGAGATTTTACTAAAGAATTAACTGCCCCCTTTGAAGTTGAATATGAAAGTAAACCTTTATATCCAAGCAAAGAAGCTATAGATGATAATAAAACTATTGAAGAATTATTCCCTATATTATTTCTTTTATCTGAAAAGCCTTTACATAACATAACACCTGCTTTAAAATTTAAATCATGAATTTGATTTAGTTTATTCTCAGTAATAGCTTTTAGTGGAAGTATCTCTATACCTCCTGCAGAGTGAACTAATCCTAATAATTTTCCATATTTTTTTGATATATTAGATACAAAATTAGGTATTTCATCAAGATCTATGCTTAAGTCTTTTAATTCATACTGAAATTTATCTTTAAATTGAACTTCTTCTTTAAGCTGATTAAGTTTTGATTCACTCCTTGCAATGCCTATAACGTTTGCACCTAATGAATTAAGTAATAAACAAATAGCTTTACCAAGTCCATCTGAAGCACCCGTTACTAGAATATTTTCACCATTAAATTTTATCATTATAAACTTCCTTGATAGATTGAGTGATTAAAAGTTGTATTTTCTAAATGAACAATACAAGTACCCATAGACATCCCAACACCAAATCCAACGAGCATATTGCTTTTTGTTGAAGACTTTATTTCAGTTAAAATTAAAGGAATTGAAGCACAAGAAGTATTTCCAAATTTCTCTATATTTATTGGAGTTTTATGATTTACTCCTATTTTTGTAGATAAAAAGTTAATCATAAATTTATTTGCTTGATGAAAACAATAATTAGAAATTTGTTCTTTATTTATATGTGAATACAGTAAAGTTTCTTCTACGATATTTGGCACATTATCAACTGTAAAATTAAATACTTTTGCACCATCCATTTTTAGGCAATTTTTTGAATTAATATTTCCATCTTCCTCTGTGTAATCTTCAAAAGAGCTACATGTAATTTTATTTTTTAATCCACTATCTTCAATAATTATATTATCAAATTCTCTTCCGTCTGTTTTTAAAATAAATGATGTTTCAGATGCATTTATATCAAATTCAATTGCGGTACAACTTACAGCATCACCAAATAAAAATACATTTGATTTATTTTTAGGATTTACTATTGTACTTATTGCATCTCCTACAAAAAGCAATACTCTTTTTATCTCTCCATTTGAAGCAGAAATATTTGACATTGCATTATAAAGTCCATAAATATAACCACTACATCCCATAGATATATCATAGGCAAAAGCTTCACTATTTAATTCTAAAGCACCTTGCAAAATACAAGATGTTGCAGGAAGTTTGTATTCTTGGGTTTGAGTAACAACTATTACACCATCTATAGTATCTTTATCCCAATCTAATTTATCTAAAGTATTTAATCCTATTTGTTTATATAATTCTATAAATGATTGATTATCAGCTAAAATATGTCTTTGTTCTACACCTGTATTTTTTATAATTTTCTTTTTAAGTTTTTCTTCAAAGTCTAAATCCATATTATTTACAATTTTAGATGGAACCATAGTTTCTATATGTTTTATCGTGCAGTTTTTAATTTTTGTTTTCATTTATAGTTTCCTTTTAATACTCAATTATAGTTGTTCCCCAAGAGTAACCAACACCAAATCCTATAAGTAACAACTTATCACCTTTTTTCAATATCTGTTTTTCATTTAGATCATTTATCAAAAATGGTATTGTTGAAGATACGGTATTTCCAGTGTTTTCTATAAATTTTGGGAATTTTTCTTTTGGGATATTTAATTTTTCTCTTAAATGTTCTAACATAAAATTATTTGCCTGATGAAATAAAAAATAATCTATTTCTTCAAATTTTATATTATTTTTTTCTAAGACTTTTTCTATAGAAGCAGGTACAGCTTCTAGTGTAAAATTAAATATCTCACTTCCATTCATAAATAGCTTATTTTCAAACCCTTCCGAAGTAAGTTTTTCTTTAGACAATCCACTATTATTTACACATAAATTACAAGAACCATTTCCATCTGTTCCAAAAATAAACTCACCAAATTTGTTTACTTCATCTTTTGTTAATAAAGTTGCTGTTGCACCATCTCCAAAAATAGTTTTATTTGCTCTATCTTCATTATCAATATATTTCGTATAAGTATCAGATGTAACTAATAAAACTTTTGTTGCTAAATTTGAATTTATCAAAGCTTTTGCAAGAGATAGTCCATAAATATATCCACTACAACCTTGATTAACTTCTAATGTAGGAATATTGTTTGATAAATTAAGTTTTTTATGCAATATACTTACATTATTTGGTAAATTATAGTCTGGACTTTGTGTACAGTACAGAATATAATCAACTTCCTTTTTATCAATTCTATGTTCAGAAAATAAATCTTCACAAGCATGGTATGCTAAATCTAAAGCTGTTTCATTATCTATTGTTACATGTCGTTGTGATATTCCTGTTTTTACAAATATTTTTTTAGCACTCCAACCTAAGTACTCCAAATCTTCATTTGAAAGTACTTTTTTGGGAAGATAAGTTCCTACTTTGAACATTCTTATAAACCTACGTAATTTATAATATCATTTGGCGTTTTAAACCCTTTAATTGTTGCTATATCTAATTTTTTGTTTAACTTACTATCAAACATTGCAATTAAAGTCAAATATCCCATAGAATCCCAATCTTCATAACTTTCTAATTCTTTATCTAATTCTAATTCACCTGATTCTAACATTAACATATCTTCTAATTGCTCAATTAATTCTTCTCTTGTCATTTTTTTTCCTTATTTTAAATTTGATTTAATTATATCTATAATTTTATTTTGAATATCTTTTTCTAGTTCAGCATAGATTGGCAAACAAAGTATTCTTTTACTTATATCTCTTGATATTTTGCACTCTTGCTTAGGTTCGATATATTCTAAAGTATCAAGTGATGGATAAAAATATCTTCGTGGGAATATTTGCTTTTCATTTAAAGCTTTTTGTACTTTTAAAAGTTGATCTTCACTTTTGAAAACTACTGGGAAATAGCTGTAGTTTTCTGTAGCATTCCCATTTTGCTTTTGAAATTGAACTAACTCTTTTAACTCTTTTCTATAATTTTCTAAAATATCTTTTCTTTTTTCTTTTATCTCTTCTATATCATCTAGTAGACAAAGCCCCATTGCCGCTTCAAACTCATTCATTTTTGCATTTGTACCAAGATGTGGTATCTCTTCGGCATTTTTGATACCAAAGTTTATAAGATATCGTGCTTTTTCTACAAGCTTATCATCATTTATAATTAAAGCACCGCCTTCAATACTGTGAAAAAGTTTAGTTGAGTGAAAACTTAGAGTTGAGATATTTCCATAGTTTAATACACTTTGATTTTTGTATTTTACATCAAAAGCGTGAGCTGCATCATAAATTACTTTTAAATTATGTTTATTTGCTATTCGTTCTATTTTTTCTACTTCACATGCATTCCCAAATACATGCACAGGAACTATCGCTGATGTGTTAGGAGTAATAAGCTTTTCAATATTTTTTGGGTCAATATTAAATGAGCTTGGGTCAATATCTGCAAATATAGGTAAGATATTATTTGTCACAAGAGAACTAGTCGTTGCTACGAAAGAAAAAGGAGTAGTAATAGCAAAACCTTTTATATCAAGTGTACGATAAGCTATTTCAAGTGCAACTGTACCATTTGAAACTAAGATTATATTTTTTACTCCAAGATACTCAGCAAGTTTTTTTTCAAGTTTTTGAACAAGTGGACCGTTGTTTGTAAGCCATCCATTTTCATAGATTTCATCTATGTACTTTACATATTTTTCTTTATTTGGTAGGTATGTTTTTGTTACATTTATCATTTATTTATCCTAATATTTACCTAAATACGACTCAATAGTCTTAATAATTCCACTATCAAAGTTTTCATCAGCTTTCCAACCTAGTTCATTATGTAACTTTGTTGCATCTATTGCATAACGTCTGTCCTGCTCTACTCTATCTTCTACAAATGTTATTAAAATAATTATCTTTTTTTGGAACTTTTGTATCGAGAATCTCACAAATAGTATTTACTATTTGTAGATTTGTTCTTTCATTTCTTTCCCGCCCCCTCATATTATATGTCTGTCCGGTTTTTCGATTATGGTAAAAAATCTATACCTTTGCAATGATCAAGTACATATAACCAATCTCGGATATTTTTTCCATCCCCATAAATTGGAATATTTTGATTTGAAAGTGCTTTTCTTATAATTGTGGGAATTAATTTCTCATCATGTTGTTTTGGTCTATAATTATTTGAACAGTTTCTTATTACGGTATTCATTCTATTTGTCTTTTATATTAGTTTAGAACCCCACAAAAATCTAAATCACTTGTAATATCAAGTTTTTTAAACTCTTTATGAGCCACTAAAAAAGTTACAATATCAGCTTTTTTTACAGCTTCTCTATAATCTACTATTTCAAAATCTTTGTGATTTTCTATATTTGGTTCGACTGCTAGTATCTCTAACCCATCAGCTTTTAATCTTTTAGCGATATAAAGTGCTGGCGATTCTCTTAAGTCATCAATATCAGGTTTAAAAGCAAGTCCCATACAAGCAACTTTTGCTTTTCTCCCATTTTCAGCTTCAAACTTTAATGCAGCATTTTTAATCTTTTCGATTGTCCATTCTGTTTTATATGTGTTTACTTCTCTTGCTGTTCTGATAATTTTTGCATCATCTCCACCTGCATGTACTATAAACCAAGGATCAACAGCAATACAATGTCCACCAACACCTGCACCTGGTTGTAGTACATTTACTCTTGGATGTCTATTTGTTAGTTTGATTAGTTCCCATACATCAATACCAAATTTATCACAAAGAATTGATAACTCATTTGCAAATGCAATATTTGTATCTCTAAATGAATTTTCAGTTAATTTTGCCATTTCTGCTGTTCTTGCATCTGTTGAAAGAACTTCACCACTTACAAATGTCTTATAAAATTCTACAGTTTTTGCTGTAGATTCTGATGTAAGACCACCTACAATTCTATCATTTTCTACTAGTTCTCTCATGATATGACCAGGTAGCACTCTCTCAGGACAATGAGCTATAAATAATTTTGAAATGTCAATATTTTCTATTTTTAGTGTCTCACCTACTAAATCAGTAGTTCCCACCGGAGATGTGGATTCAAGTATTACAATATCACCTTCTTTAACAAATGGTGCTATTGCTTTCGTGGCAGATACTACATAATCAACATTAGGTACATAACCTTCGTGAAAAGGAGTGGGAACTGCAATAATAAAAACATCAGCAATATCAGGAGTTAAACTAGCTTTTAATTTCCCACTATTTACTGCACTTTGCACAAAAGTATCAAGTTCTGGCTCAACAATATGTATTTTGCCTTGATTAATAGTATCAACAGTACTTTGAACAACATCAACTCCATGCACTTGATAACCTCTATTTGCAAGAAGTGCCGCTGTTGGTAGACCTATATATCCAAGTCCTATTACACATATTTTTCTAGTTTGATTCATGATATTTTGTTTCCTTTATAAATTTTACAATTTTTTCACAAGCCTTACCATCCCCATAAGGATTATGTGCTTTACTCATTTTCTCATATTTTTCTTTATTATCTAAAAGTTTTTGTGCTTCTTTGATAATAGATTCTTTATTTGTTCCAACCAATTTTACTGTTCCAGCATCAACTGCTTCTGGTCGCTCAGTTGTATCTCGCATCACAAGAACTGGTTTACCAAGAGATGGAGCTTCTTCTTGAACTCCACCTGAGTCAGTTATTATAAAATATGATTTATTCATCATATAAATAAATTGTTCATATTGAAGAGGTTCTATTAGGTATATATTTGGTGTATTTGAAAGTATTTCATTTACTGGTTTTTGAACATTTGGGTTTAAATGTACTGGATAAACTATATCAACATCAGGATTATTAATTGCAAGAGTTTTTAAAGCTTCACAGATATTTATAAATCCTTGTCCAAAATTTTCTCTTCGATGTCCAGTTACAAGTATAATTTTTTTATTATCTTGAAGTTTATATTGTGAGTTTATTGTATCTACGATTTTAGATTTAAGATTATCATTTCTTTCTATTTTATCTAATGCTAAAAACAAAGCATCAATAACAGTATTACCAGTTACGATAATATCATTTGGATTTTTATTTTCTTTTAAAAGATTTTTTTCAGAAGTAGTAGTTGGAGCAAAATGATAATTTGCCAATACACCTGTTATTTGCCTATTTGCTTCTTCTGGCCAAGGACTATAAATATCACCAGTTCGTAAACCCGCTTCAACATGTCCTACTTTTATTTTATTATAAAAAGCAGCTAAACTAGATGCACTTGTAGTTGTAGTATCACCATGAACCAAAACAACATCTGGATTAAAATCATTTAATACATCTTTTAATCCTAAAAGAACATTTGTAGTTACATCAAATAAATCTTGACCTGCTTTCATAATATTTAAATCATAATCAGGTTTTATATCAAACATATCAAGAACTTGGTCTAACATCTCTCTATGTTGTGCTGTTACACATACTTTTGAAATAATACTTTCTTCTTTCTCGAAAGCTTTTACTAAGGGTGCCATCTTTATGGCTTCAGGTCTTGTCCCGAATACTAATAATATTTTTTTTTGATTCATAATTTCCCCTCTGAATCACTGAAAATTCTTTTAATATTATAAACTAAAGTTTCATTTGTTTGTTTAATACTATGTTTTTTAAATTTCCTATAGGATACTACATATTTAAAAGAGAATACATGTGATAAAGGAAGTCCTATGTATTCTAATCCTATTATACAAATTTTATTCATTTATTAATCTTCCTTATTGTTTTACTCTCCCACTCAAAAGCACTTTGACAAATTAGAGCTAAATTATTATATTTAGGCGTCCAGTTCATTTTTTCTTTTATTCTTTCCAAATTATTTTTCATCTGTTAAACATTTCTTATTTATATAAACTAAGGTATTTTGTATAATCACTATCAATTTTTCTGTATATTCTAAAACTTCATCAAAAATATCAACTAATTCATCTTCTATATATTCATGAACTATTGTATTTCTAATATCTTTCATTATTCGTAATTCTTCTATATTTTCAAATAATCCTCTTTTATGAGCATTGTTTACTACATCTATCAATGTTCCTTGATTTTCAAATTCATATTCATCAATACTTCTAAATAATTTTCGTATTAAAAAATCTATTCCTCTACTATATCTGCTACATAAAGTTTCAAATTTACCAAACTCGTCTACTGAATACTCTGATTTTATACCTATGCTTTTACACTCATTAAACGAAGTTTCTACCCAAAACAATTGTTTCTCAAGAAGTTTTTTATCTTGTTTTATTTTATCTATCATCATAATAAAACAGCCTTTTTTATAATATGTTTTGTAAATGGATTCTTAAACTCTCCATCATCAAGAATAATATCAATTTTTTGTTCACCAAAATGTTTAAAAAATTCTATTCGTAAATATCTTAAATCTTTTTTTGTTATCTCTTTAGAAACAACTAATAAATCAATATCTCCACCTTTTTTAGTGTCATCTACACGACTTCCAAATAAATATAACTGTGCAGTTGATGAAATCGTTTTTAGTTTATCTTTTAATACTTTTATTTGTTCTTGATAAAGTCTCATTTATTCTCCCACTCAAAAGCACTTTGACAAATCAAAGCTAAATCATCATATTTAGGAGTCCAGTTCATTTTTTCTTTTATTTTTTTATTATCTGAAATAAGTGCAGCTGGATCACCTGCTCTTCGGGGTGCAATATCTACTTGAAAATTTGTATTTGTAACTTTTTTCATAGTTTCAATAACCTCTTTTACAGAGTAACCTTTTCCATATCCTGCATTGAAAATGTCACTAGAGTTTGATTCTAGGTAATCTATAGCTTTTACATGGGCATCTGCTAAATCATCCACATGAATATAATCTCTTACTCCCGTACCATCAATAGTTGGAAAATCTTCTCCAAATATGGCCATTTTTTCTCTTTTTTTTGTCGCACATTCAGAAGCAATTTTTATCAAATGAGTTGCATTTGGAAAAGATTGGCCGATTCTTGGAGTTAATATTTTATCATTAAAATTTATATCAGCACCAGCAACATTAAAGTATCTAAATATTACATATTTAAAATTAGGATTTGCAAGTGCTGTATCTTGGATAACTCTTTCACTCATTAGTTTACTCATCCCATAAGGATTTATTGGATTTGTAGGGTAAGTTTCATCGATACCTGATTTTGGCAAGTTTGTTGGTTCTCCATAGGTTGCTGCTGTACTTGAAAATATAAATTTACTTATATTATTTTCAACTGCACATTTAATCAAATTTGTAGTATTTACTGTATTGTTAATATAGTATTTCAAAGGATTTTCAACAGATTCAGGAACTACAATACTTGCTGCAAAATGTAAAATTGTATTGATTTTATTCTCTTTTAATACAGCATTTACCTTATCAAACTCTTTTAAATCCAATTCTATAAATTTAAAATCTCTGATAGTTTTTAGTGTATTTAGAGTTTCTATACTTCCTGTACTTAAATTATCTAAGATAAAAATATTGTATTTTGTTGATTCTAAAAGTTGCTTTGCAACATGAGAGCCAATATATCCAGCCGCTCCAGTTATCAAAATGTTCATTAGATTGCCTTATTTAACTATTTATAGTTTAGATTATATCAAGTAAAATGACTCAAAATAGACTCAATTTTATATTTTTGTAGATTTATAGTATCGAAAAATTAATATAAAGTAACTTTACAATTTAATTTCTACTTTATTTTTACCTGACTCTTTTGCGCTATAAAGTGCCATATCAGCCCTTTTTATAGTCTCAATAATATTTTCATCATTTTCATAAAGAGTTCCACCAAAACTACAAGTAATTTTTGGAAGATTTTTAAATTTACTATTTTCAATAGTCTCTCTTAATTTTTCAAGTACAAGCTCAAGGGCTTCTTTTGAAGAAACTTTTAATAAGATAATAAACTCTTCTCCTCCCCAACGAATTAAGACATCATCACTTCTTAAAGTTTTTCCGATTTTTGAAACAAGATTTATTAAAATCTGATCTCCAATGTTATGTCCAAAATTATCATTGATTTTTTTAAAATTATCAATATCTAACATTGCCAAGGCAAAGAACATATCTTCATCTTTGTAAGTTGCTATTAATCTTTTGTAATTATTTTCAAAAAATTCTCTGTTATAGGCATTTGTTAATTTATCTCTTAATGTTTTTTCTTCTAATTGAATATTTTCAAGCATTGTTTCGCTTATATCTGTGAAACTAACTATATAGATTGCATCTTCAAATTTATTAATTGTTACAGAAAATGCGTGAGTTGTCCCTGTTACTCCTTTTATGGCAACAACTCTTTTTCTGTAGCTTAGAGTTTGAATTACATTAACCCAATTTTCACTTTCATTTACTAAGGATAAATCAAAAAATTTTTCATTTTGTATGAATAAATCGCTAATACATTTGTGATTTATTTTAAACTCATCTAAATTTTCAAATCCTAAAAAATGGAAAAACTTTTTATTTGCAAATTCTATATTTTTACCAGTTGTAAGTATTACAATATTATCTTGTGTATCTATGAATTTATAGAGTTTATCATAAGCAACTTTTTGAGAAGTTACATCACTTATTACTCCCTCTAAATAAATATGGTTATTATCATTTATTAATTGAAGATTATCATTTACCCATATAACTCTTCCATCTTTTGAAATAATTCTATATTCTAAATCAATATTTTCTACATTGTTTTTTATCATTTCATCTGTTTTTTTATAAACCATATTTAAATCATTTGGATGAATAATACTTGCAAAAGATAAAATTTTATTGAATTTTATTTCATCTATTTTATAACCTGTAATAGTTTCTAAAGCATTATTTACATAAAGCATTGTAAATTCTTTATCTATTTCACATCTATAAATCATATCAGGAATATGAGAAACCAATGATTCAAATTGTTCTTTTGATTTCTTGATTTTTTGTTGATAAAGTTTAATACTTGTAAGGTCATGGATTGTTCCTAAAGATTGAATAACATCTCCATATTCATCAAAAGTATGTCTACACTCCTCTTCAACATATTTTATTTCACCTGTTTTTGTAACAACTCTATGTTCAACTTGATAAGTTGATTTATTTTTTATTGAATCAGTGTAAGCTTTATTTACAATATCCACATCATCAGGATGTACATATTTTAAAAAAGCTTCATAAGTTGCTTCAAACTCTTGTGGGGCTAATCCAAAGATATGATAAACTTCATCACTCCATTTTAGTCTATTTTCTAAAATATCTAATTCCCAATATCCAAGTTTTGCAATCTTTTGTACTTCATTTAGAACTTTATCTTTTTGAGAGAGTAAGCTTTTTGTTTTATCTATTCTATAAATAAAATAGAGCATACACAAAGTTAATATTATAAGCAAAACTAAGAAAAGAAGATACTGGTTAATATAAGCTTGTAAGTCATTATGTTTTGTTGAAATTAGTATATAAGCTACAGTTTGATTTGAAATAACATTTTTTATTGGCAAATAAGTTGTAATGTAATAGTTATCATTATATTTACTATAAAAGTTAAAAATTTCATTTGAATTGAGATTATTTCTTATTTCTATTGGATTTTCTTTATAATAGTTTTTTAAAATAGGTTCAATATATGGATTTTCACTATTAGTAATAGTTCTTTCATGATAAAAATAGTTATCTGTTGTACATGGAAAATAGTTGTTTTTTTCTTCTTCAAATACTTTGTTTTCAACTACAGACTTTTTGATAATAAAATCTACTTCACTATCTAACTCTTTTTTTATGTCATTGATTATAGATTTCATCGATACAGAAGTTTCAACACTACCTAAATAAGTGCCATTATATTCTAAAGGATAAACAAATCTATAACCATTGTAAATTCTACCTTCTTCAAATCCACTTATTGATTTATGATGTTCGTTTACGTAAGCGACAGTTAGTCTTATATTTGATAAATCATCCCCATATTTATCAGGTCTGTGAAATCTAAGAAAACTTTTATTGTCTTTTAGATGAAAATGTAGTTGCTTTAGTTTGTAATCTTCCATATTATTATACATATCAACAAGATGAGTATATAGTTTTGTTCTTATTTGATTTTGTTCCTCATTTGATGAGGTGTATAGATTTTCTAAAATACTTTTTGTATCTTTTGTATTTAGTTTGTTAAAATAGATAATATTAGAATAAACTTTGTAAGCATCGATAATTGTGTTGTAAGTAACTTCAATTATTTTCTTTTCAGCATCCAAATGCTCTTTTTTCCTATTTTCAATGAGTGAAAAAATCGCATAGGTAAAAGAAAAGGCAAGAATAAAAAAAGATAATATAAAAATGATTTTTTTCTTCAAAATAATAAATCCTATTAAATAATCGTTGATTATAGCTAAATAATTTGTTATTAGCAAAAATAATTAAATGATAATTTTTATTTTAAGTTTATATTTAGTATTTAATATGTTAGAATAAAAATTCAAGTCAGAATATCCACTATTTAAGGAACAAAATGCCATATCTTGTATCATCAATAATAGCTGTTGTTGCTGCAACAATTATTTTATTAACAAGATATGAAGCAGATGATAGTGCAATCTCAACTGAACTTGATAGCACGAAGTCAATGTTTTCTATGGTTGATGGGTTTGTGAATACTTTTGTTCAATCTGGTGGGGATTTGACAGATGTGAATTTTCAAAAATTGTCATGTTCAGGAATATTGTCAGGTAATATAAAAGATACTTTATCTGCAACAAATTGTGACACAACAGCTACAGCTGATGGTGCAACTGATAATGTAACAGGTAGTTTTAATGCTTCAAAGTTAACTTTTCCGTCTAACTCAGTTATATGGCAGTTAATACCTATTCCTAGTACAGATACTACTTATGGTACATCTTCAGGAAGTGGATATAAACTTTTAGTTGATATGAGAGGGAATAATACTTTGATGAGTAAAGCAGTTTTTGCAGAGAGTTTCTCAGGTAGGGAATTTTGTGAAAAGATGTTATTTGGCACATTAGAGTTAAATCGTACATCTTATGATTCCTCAGCTAAAAATTTTACTGGAGCAAGTACAAACAAAAGTGATGGACTTTTTGTTTGTATAATATTTAAATAGAAAATTGGTGCAACTGAACAATAGTTGTTGTATAATAATGACCTTTAGGTCAAAAAAGTTAAATTTAACAAAAAGGATAGAAAAATGCCACAGTTGATAGCGATGGTAATCGTAGTAGTTGCAGCAATGATTTATATGTTCCAAACATTTGGTGGAACTGGTGATAAAATTGAGGGAATAGCTCAAAAAACGAGTGTTATTACAGAGATTAACAACATTAAAAATGGTTTGCAATTAGCTTTAAGAGCAGGAGATGTATTTAATACTCCAGGTGATGCTACAGTGACACCTGCAGTTCCTGCTACAGTGACAGTATTAGCAGATTTAGCAACAAGAGAATACTTTGCTGATCAAATAAATCAAGAAGTAAGAAATAATACTACAGCAGGTATTGCAAATAGAGGTTCTAATGCATATAGTGCTATATCTTTTGGTGGAGAAGATAATCCAGGAATGATTATTAGTTTAGTAAGTAGTTCAACTAGCCCATCAACAACAACTATTACACAAAGACCAGGAATAAGAGTTCAATTTTTGGGTCAGTTAGCAGGCAATGCAGGATTTCTTGAGTCTCAAATTGCAAGTGATTTAGCATCTGTAGCATCAATTGATAGAACTACGACAGATGGAACTGCAGTAGAGTTGACTTTAAACGGAGATGTACCTGATGGAAATAGAGCAGCTGCACAAAATGGGACTGCTACTACAGGTCTTGATGATGGAATTTTTACTATTTATTTTAAAGATATGCCAGCAAGCGTGGTTCAATAATTTTAAATACATTTAGGCTTTTTTGCCTAAGTGTTTATTTTTATAAACTAAAAACTAAGTACTAAAAATTTCATAGTATTTACTTTTTATTTTGAGTTTCTTTTTTTGAAGGGTTTTTATTAATGTTTGGAAATATATGGCTATCGTCTGCTCTTATTGTTACAGCTATATTTTCAGCATCTGCAATGTACAAATCTTACAGTGATGTTCAAGAAGCAAAACAAATCCAAGAAAATTATGAAATAATCTCAGAAATCAAAACCCTACTAGCCAAACAATACAACAAAAATCCACAAGATATCACAAGAGATGAAATAATTGTCCATTTACCAAAAGGTGAAAATTGGGAGAAAGTTTTATTATTAGATAGAAATAAAGATAGTAATTTAACAAATAAAGAGCTTGTAAATAGTGCTGGAAATATTGAAATAAGTAAAGATGAGAAATTAAAACTTTTAGCTTTAAAAGCAAAATTAAAAGATATAACGAATATGAATAATATAACTCCTACGAATGGTAAATATATCTTTGCAGTAGGGAAAGAAGAAAAAAATAGTGCAATAAAAGATATAGATATTGAAAATAGTATAAATAGAGCTATACAATCTTTATCAGAAAGAATTTTATATACTACAAATCCAGATAAAACAGAAGTATTAGAAAGCATATTAACTGAATTTACACCTTATGATAAATTTTACTTTAATTTTTTAACAAGTAGTGAAACATCAATTGATACAGATACCTTAAAAAGTAGACAAAAAGATTATTTTAAATCAAAAATAAAAGAAAGATTATATTTAAATGATTCTGCAATGGAGACAAGATTATATAAAGAATTGGAAAGTTTATTATGAAAATAGTAGTTGTCTTGTTTTTTATTTTAATAAATATATCCTTTTCTTTTGATTTAAATAATTTTGATGATAGACAAAAAGTTCTACTAGATGTAAAATCAATTGTTCTATACGAAGAGTCAATTGCAAAAGCATATGAAGAGTATATTTTGACAAATTATGCTATTCCTAATTTAACTCAAATAAAAAGTTTAATAGGAGATGTTACTACAACAGTTACTGGTGTTACTTCAACTCTTACTTTAGATAGTAGTTTGACAATAATTTCTTATGGTATAAGTGATGATGTAAAAGCAGATAGTTCAATAAAAGCTTTATATGAAAGTAATACTTTTAGAAAAAGAACTTATTTTAGGAATGGAAAAATAAATTTTCTTCTTGAAGATGAATTCGCAAAACATTTGTATGATTTAATAAAACAAAATGGAGCAATTATTAATTGTCCAAATAGTGTTTTTACTACACCAATAAATTGTAAAGAGAATAATCATATTTATATTCAACTTACAAAAAAACTTGAAGGAATAGATTATGTTCCAGATACATATCTAATAGTTTATCACATTGATAAGTTTAAAACAGGTCCCATTGTAATTACTAATGTTATTGCTGATCATACAAAAAGTGAATTTGATTCTATTCCAAAAGGTGCTTTACTTTATGATATTGATGGAATAAAATATGTAAAAACACTTAATGGAATTAAGGTATTAAAATGATTAGAAATATACTATTTTTATTTATTCTTATAATATCATCTTTTGCAACTGATAATTTAACAGCTCAAAAACAAGATACATTATATGTACAAAATATGATAGAGATTGAAGAAAACATAGCTAAAAATTTTGAAAAATACATTCTAACAGAATTTAGAATACCAAGTATTGACAATTTGATAAGTGATGATTATTTAGGAAGTAATTTTTCTGTTGTTAATAGAATGGGCGAAAATATAGGTTTTAAAGACAATAGTAAATTACAACTAAAATATGCAATCACAAAAGATGAATATAGAAAAAAAAGAGATGTAAATCTTGATATTGAAAACTATCTAGTACAACTTTATAATAGAGATTTATACAGAAATTCCACATATGTTTATGTTGCAAATGCTTTGGCTGATTCTTATACAGAGTTTAAGTTAAAATCAGCAGAAGCAAAAACAGTTTTTAAAATTCTAAGCTCAGGCCAAAATATTTCAAAAACTTGTTCAAGTTCTTTAAAAAATACATATTGCAATTATGATAAAAATTCTATTAGATGGTATAACAGTGCTTCAAACTGGATAGAATATAATAAGCAAGATTTCGAAGATGGTAATGTGACAATAGTGAGTTCATCTGTAATAGATGATATAAAATTAAGAAACTTGAAAGTTGGCTCTTATATTTTTATACAAAATAGTTCAAGATATGTAAAATTGATAGATAATAAAATTTTAAAGGTGAATTAAATCAAAACTCTAATTTCTATACTAATACTATTTAACTTTGTTTTCGCATCAAATGAAAATATATCTTTGATGAATGATGTTAAATTACTTATTCAAAAGGAAGAATATATATCACTTGCATTAAATAAATATATTTTGCAAACAGGAACAATACCTAAAAATGTTGAATCTTTAGATTGGACAAAACTTATGGTTGACGATTATTTAGGAGTTGATTTTAATAAAAAGAATCCTATCACTTCAAATGATATAGTTGTGACCTTTGATGCAAATAATAATGCTTATATAAAAGGAGCTATTGAAACAGAAGTGAATTATAAAGATGAATATAAATATTTATACAACTTCTATGTAAATAAAGTATTTAGAGTAAATACTATTCCTCCTAAAAATACTTTAAAAAGTGAATTAGTAAAAGGTACTCAAGTTTTATATAATGATGTTCAAAAAGAGATAGCTTTACTAAGAAAAGATAGTGCTAATTTGTTATTGTTACCTAATCAAAATTGTACAAGTGAGAAATATTTTTATGAGTTAAGAAATGAAAAATTAACATATAAATATTGCAAAACAGATGGAACTTCTTTAACTATTTATCAAGAGTCTCCAATTTATGTAGAAGACTGGAATGACTTACAGTATATTAGAGCAAATATTGGTGCTTCAGCTTATGTACAAAAAAATGGGGAATGGTTTGAATACTATTATCAAGGGAATTTAGGAATCCCTTGGATTCCCATAGGAGAAGGTGAAAAACTTGCTAGTCAGCAAGAAGAAGAAATTGTATATGCTGAAAAAATATCAAGTTATATTCCAAATGCAAAAGATTTATTTATAAGACAAAGTGGTGGATGTATGCTTGCAAGTGGAGATATATTTTGTTGGGGAAATAATGATTATAAAAAAGCTGGAATTTCTTCTTATGGACAATTAGATACAACATTATCTCCATCTTATATTAACACTCCAGTGATGCTAAAAACCCAGATTGATAATATAAAAATTGGTACAACAACTTATGATTTAAATGGAATAAAATGGTATAACAACCCATATAGAGTGAAGTTTGACAAGATGGCAATGAATAGAAGTAATGTTTGTGCTATTACTAAAATTTTTGAATATGTAGAAGGAACAGACACTTACAAGTTTGGTGGAGATTTATATTGTGATGGAAATATAACTTCTAGATATTATGAAGATTTATCTAGTACAGCTGTTGAAAGTAATATTTTAAAAAGAAATATATCAATTTATACAGGGAAATCATCAAAAATAAAAAATAGTAATGCAATATATTTAAAAGATATTGCAATGATAGAAGATGTAACTGCATTATTATCAGATAATGGAAAAATTTATGTAATTGGGAAAAATTATAAGGGTTCTTTAGGGATAGATTCTAGTGATTATTTCTATTTTGTTTATTCACCAACTTTAGTTTCTGTAAATTCAGATATAGTTTTTAAAAAAATATTTGCATTAAGAGATAGCAGAACTTTTGGAGCGATAGATTCAAATAATATTTTTTACATTTGGGGAGAAAGAGGTGATAGTGTAATTACAAAGCCTACCGCAATTGCAAATTCAAAACAATTTAATCCTGATGCAATATTTGTAAATACAAATGAATTTGTATTAAAAGGAATAGATGGTACATATTATAAAACTAAAGGAAACTTAGAAATAGAATCTATTAATTCTTCTTTAGAAGGAACACCAATAAGTCTTTCATATTATAAAGATAACAAGAATAATGAATACTTACTATATATTGATGAAAATTTAAAATTAAAAGGTTCAAGTACTTTATTATCTTGTAAAGAATCAAATGAAACTTCATTATGTGATAATAATTCAAATGAAATTTTTGATAGTTCTATAAATTATTTAAATACTGCGAATAATGAGATAAGTAATAAACTAGCAAATTTTACTAATGTATCAATATTTAAATTGGATCATGAAATAGAAGAAATTATTAATGATTTTGAAGATGATACCGTAGGTTGGAATAGAACAAATAGTTATAATGGAGGAACAGATGCTACAACATTTTTAGGAAGGTTTGCTTCTAGTTCTAGTTCTGTTGATTATTTGAATAAAACATTTGATTTAGGTAGTGAGAATGCAAATAAAAGTATAAATATTACATTTAATTTTTATGAGATTGATTCTTGGGATGATGAGTATTTTAGAGTATATATAAATGGAGTTAAAAAATTTGAGAAAAAATATAAACTTAATAGAAATGATGGTGGTACATCTTTAATTGTTGATGGTTCTGGTTGGAGTGGGAATGAAGAGAAACATGAGATAAGTATTGATACAACTTTAGATTCAAATGGTCGTGTAAGATTAGGTTTTTCAAGTACTTTAAATGACGGAGTTTCAAATGAATCATGGGGAGTTGATAATATAAAAATTTCAAGAAGTGATGGAAAAATTTTATCATTTAGTAATTTTGAAAATGATGCATCAACTTGGACATTAAAAACTTACACGGCAAGAAGAAATTTTAATCCGGGAAATCTTATTAGCACTGGGATCCCTCCTACTACAACAGCAACTGAAACAACTGCAGATACATCTAAATTGCCTATAACAGAGAGAGTTGACCCTACTAGAATTTTAGGAAGATTACTTTTAGGGCAAGAAAGTATTGAAAAAACTTATGATTTTGGAACAAGCTATGCAAATTATGAAGTTGAAGTTGAATTAGATTTCTATGAAATTGATTCATGGGATATGGAGAGATTTCAAGTTTTTTTAAATAGTGAATTGGTTGCTGAAGATGGCTTTATTCATGATTGCCATGATGCAGTAAGAGATACAAATGATTCGGGTGTTTATACATTAAATTTAGGGAAAAGTTATAATCAAGATGTATCGACATGTAATCAAACAGGTCAAAAATATTCAAAAAATAATGATGAAAAATATGTATATAAATTAAGAACAAAACTTGATAATAATGGAAAACTCCATATTTTAATGAGAGTAAGAGATTTAGTTGCAGGAGAGTATGGGGCTTTATCTGATTCTAATGGAAATATTTGGTATTATGGTCAATCGCTAGATGATGAATCTTGGGGAATAGATAATGTGAAAGTAAAATTGAAAGAGACATATAAAAAATTTGTTTGTGCAATGACAGGAATAGAAGATGCCTCACAAATGTATTGCTGGGGAAATGTGGCTAGAAGTGTGCCTATTTTAAGTACTTCTTTATATGATGTAGATAAAATATCATCAATTAATAAGTTATTTATTACTCAAGATGGAGAAAAATCAAATCAATTGTCTTTTGATGAATATTACAATGATGGGAAATTATTTTTAAAATATCCAACATACATAGGTGGATTTAATTATCCATTTTATTTTAGATAAGGAAACAGATGCTAAGAAAATTAAATATAAAATTGCTATTAATCTTATTTGTAATACTTTTTGGAGGCTGCAGTTCAAAAAGTTATCATGAAGAGATGATTGATAGTACAAAGAACTCTCTGGATAAAAAAGACTATAAAGGCATAAAAGAATCTTATGCTGGTACATTAGTTGATGAAAAAAATGTTAAAAAAGAGTTTATAAGTATTTTAGAAGATAAATCATTAGGAGATATTTTAAAAGAGATGGAGATACTTGATGGTAATTTCTATTATTTGAAAAGTAGTGATCTTCTAATACCAAAAAGTAGAATTAAAATACACAATATTACAGAGTTAAATCAATATTTAAATGCTGTTTTAGATAAAGAACTTTTTATTAAAAAAAGCGGTTCAATTTATTTAGTTCAACTTTTAAATGCAAGTGAAACAAAAAAACAATCAATTGAACATATTCCTTTTAAACTTGATGGTCAAATTTCAGTTGAGGAGTTAATAAAACTTATTACTGCTGAATCTGGATATGCAGTAAATATTGGAAGTTATATTGATGATAGAGATGATTTCCAAAATAGTGTTATTAGTATTAGTTCAAAAAATTTAAAAGATGCCTTAAATGCTCTATCTCATGCAAAAGATGTATTTGTAGATATAGATTATGATCAAGAAGCTATAAATATTTCAAGATATAAAGATATGGTTATTGAATTAAATATTCCATTATTAGATATGAAATCATCAAATCAATCAACTGCCTCTTCATCAAACTCTTCATCATCATCTTCAGGTGAAAGTAAAGTAGAAAATAATTCACAAATCATACTCTATGATGAGCTAGATAAAATGTTAAAAAATATAATATCAACAGATAAAATATCAACATATCATATAGATAAATCAAGTGGATTAATATTCTTAAAATCAACAACATCTGTTGAAAATGCTGTAAGAGCAATTGCAAAAGCTTATGAATCATCTTTTGCAAAAGAGGCAGTTGTAGAGTTTGAAAGAATTGAACTTATCTTAAATAAAAATAGACAATATGGAATAGGAACAATATCAGATGATAGACAAACAAATGCAGGAACAGGTGTAGCAAAAAGTCTGGGAACTGGTGGTACATTTAGTTTTGCAAGTGATAATGCTACAAGATTATTAGAAGTAACTGCAACTGCAAACAATGAAATAGGTAAGATATTAAATTATAGCAAAAATACGTTAGTTCTAAAAAATAATATACCAACTGTTCAATCAATTACAGATAATACTGATTATGTAGAAAAAATTGAAACAACAATTGATGCAGACACAAATGTAAGAACATCAGATGTAACAGTAAATACTCTAAAAGAGGGAACATCAATAACTGCTATGGCAAAAATATCTAGGGATAAAATATTCTTAAATATAGCTCCAAGTATTAAAAAACTTATAGAATTTGGTGAAGTAAGTGTAGATGGCACAATGATAAAACTTCCTCAATACAATGACCAAAGTTATAATATTTCAAGGGAAGTAAGACTAGGTGAAACATCAATTGTTGGTTCTATTATTGTTCATGATGATGTAAAAAATTATCAAGGAGTTCTTCCTATTGAAGGCTTTGCAATAGGTGGAACAGATTCAAAATCTTATGTTAGAAGAGAAATCATTTATGTGGTTACTCTTAGAAATATTAAAGGCTTTTAATTATGAGTATGTTCGCTGATCCATATGAGCAGTTTTTATTGGATTATCTTGTTACAAAATTAGAAAATGGTTCTAATACAAGAAGAGCTCTATTATTATATAGTGAACAAATTACAAGGGAAACAAATTTTAAAAAAAGATTAGTTGCTGCGATAAAAGATATGGAAATGGGAAAACATAAACTTGAAGCAATTTTACATAAACATAAATTTCTAAATAATTTTCAATTTAGTTTGGTTGTAAATAGTACAAGTACAATTGATGGATTAAAACTTGTATTATCATTTAAAAAAGCAAACTCAAATCTATTATTAAAAATGATAAATCCAATATTTGTACCTCTAGGTATCGTAATATCTACTTTTTATGGACTCATTTTATATCTTGATATGTTACAAAAGGATTTAATTCAATTGAAAAAAATGAATCCAGATGTGGAACAGTTTTTAGGAATACCAAAATATTTTACTTATAACTTTGCATATAGTGGATTAGGTTTATCTATACTGGTGACAGCGTTTCTTTTTTTTGGATATGTATATTGTGAAAAATATAAACCAGCATGGCTTTATAAAGTTTTTAAAACACAAGCTTTTTCAGATGGAAGATTTATGTTTAGAATTTTAAATGGTATGTTAAGTGCTGGTATTTCATTTCATAAAACATCATTAATCTTATCAAAAGATTATTTTAAACAAGGGCTAAGACCATTTTTTGCTGAGTTAGCAGATATTATAAATAGAAATAAGAAGTTATTTATTGTTTTTGAGAAATATAACTTTCCTACAATTATAACAGCTGATATTAAACTATCAGAACTTAGTAAAACAAGTTTCTCAGAAGTTACAAAAGCCTTATATCAAACTTGTGATACTATGTATGAAAAAAATATTAATTATATGGTTTTACAGTGGAAATTTATGTTCTGGATGATTGCAATGGTTGTTACAGTTATTATTGGTTCTGATATTATTAATTTAGTAATTAGTACATTTACCTTTAAAACTTTATATAAGTAAGAAGATAAAATATGATTAAAAAAATTCTTACAACCTTTCAAAATGTTCCAAAATTCTCTTTTTTAAAAAAAGGAAAAAAAGAGAATAAAAAGAAAAGAGTTGAATTAAAGAAAATAGATTATATGGCTATTTTTGAGAAACAAAAAAATAAATTCCTTGAGTTTTTAGGTAAAAGTGAAGATATTGATACTCAGTTGGGTATATTAATCGAAGATATGATTAAAGACAAATTCCAATTAAAAGGTGGATATGGAGATTTAATTGCCAATGAAGAGAAATATGCTGAGTTTGTTCGAACACTTGGGTATGAATATTATGCAAGTTATAGTGAATTGTCAAAATATTACCAAGATACTTCATTTCAATTAGATGAGAAAAAATTAGAGTTATGTACAACAATGTATATCATAACTTTGGAAGATAAAAAAATCAAAAATAAAGTTTTAGGTATTAGGGATGTTGTAAACTTAGATTTTGATGTTTTAAGTAAATTCTATTTTACAAAAATAGTTGTTTTAGGAGAGGGTGTTTTATCTTCTGTTTTTGGAGAAGATAGAGAGATTATTTTTAATTCAAATAGTGACACTGAAAATGATGAAGAGATAAATAAATATTTTGACAAAATGATGGGACAAGCTATCCTTCTTGGGGCATCAGATATACATATTCAAAAAACAAGTAGATATGCAACCTTATGGTTTAGAATTGATGGTATTAAAGTTGATATGGGAACAATGCCAATTACAATTGCAAAAACTTTAAAAAGAAGACTTGTAACTATGGCTGACCAAGAGGATTCAGATTACGAATCTATCAATGGGGTTATAAATTATGAATATGGTAAAAAAAGTATTAAATTCAGACTTGGGCTTATAAATTCAAAATTAAACTTCTCATTAGTTATGAGGATGATTGGTGGACGAGGAGTTGTTTCTCATAATTTAAGAGGATTAAATTATCCGCAGGAAACAGTTGATATTTTGTCAAATTTAACAAAATATGCAAATGGAATGATATTAATTACAGGGCAAGTAGGTTCTGGAAAAACACACTTGATGTATGCTCTTTTACAACAATTGGCAAAACAACAACAGTATGTTATTACCATTGAAGACCCAGTTGAGTATGTTGATGAATCGTTCTTCCAAATCGATTTATCTGAATTTGCAAGTGCAAGTGAAGAGTTTAAATATGGTTACCCAGAAGCAGTTGTTGATATTTTAAGACAAGATTCAAATATCATCCTAATTGGGGAAACAAGGGAACCACAAACGGCAGCACAACTTGTAAATGCATCTAACTTAGGTCAGTTAGTTTTCTCTACAATGCATACCAACTCTGCACCTGCTACTGTTTCAAGGATGACAAGTTCACTTGGAATTAATGAAGGGGATATAATCGATAACTTAAGAGGGATTGTATCTCAAAGATTAGTTAGAAAATTATGTAAATTCTGTAAAGAAGAAGATGGTGAGGGTGGATTTAAAAAGGTTGGTTGTGATGAGTGTAATAATACTGGATTCAAAGATAGGGTTCCGATTGCTGAGGTTGTAAGGTTTAAAATAGGGCATGGTGGAGATTTTGAAAATCCTGCGGAATACATGACTGTTGAAAAGGCTTGTATGGCTCAATATCATGAAGGTTTAATCACTAAAGAAGATGCTATGGCGATTATTAGAGGGGAGGAAGTATGGTACGATTAGTAATAACAGATTTTGCAACAAAAGAGCAAAATGAAACATTTTATTTAAATGACGAGTTTGCCTCTTCTCAAAATATGTTCACATACAACTCTTTTAAGAAGTATAGTGTTTTTCTTTCAAGATATGAAACAACAGAAGAGGTTTTTTCTTTAAATCTTTTATCAAAAAAGTATTTAGAAAAAAATCAGTTTTTGATACATATAGCTGAAAATGAGTATGTAATTTTATTTAATCATAAAACAGTATATTCTGCAAAAATTAATCAGAATTTTATTACAGATGATATGATTAAATCGATTTTAATAACAAAACATATTGCAATGCTTTCAAGTGGTGGAGCTATAGAAAATATCTATTATGTAATAAATTCAAAATACAAAAGTGCTATTGAAAATATTCTAAAACAAAATACAAAAAATGAGAAAAATGAAGTAGTTGCTAAATCATTGGGGGAAATTAATGATTTAGTAAAACCACTTAATGAATTAGATACTTTTAAATCTCACACAACAAAAATGTTTTATTCAATATTTTTAATAGGATTCATTTTATGGACAATATTTTTTGGTTTAGACTTTGCTACTGCAAAATTATTTGAACAACAATCTTTAGATAATGTAAATCAAGAGATAAAAATTGAGACCCAATTAGCCAAAAGACAGCAAACCTTACTTGATAATAGTGAAAAAAAATATAAAGAGTTAACTGATTGTATTAGCACTAATAAAGAGGTTTCAAAATGATTAGTATTGCAAATAAAACCGTTTCATACATTAGTAAAATTGGATTAACAATACTTGTTGGATATACAATATTATTTTTAGCATATAAAACTATTATTTATTACAAAATAGCAATTGAAAAAGAGCAATTAGAAATTGTTTTACAAGAAAAAAGAGTCGAAACTAACAATTTAAAAAGTAAAGTTGAAGCCTCTAAAAATAAAATAGAAGCAGTTGAAAAACAATATATATCTAAAGAAGAACTTGAAACAAAGGTAAAAGATATATTCGAAAGAATGTCAGTTTTAGATTATGAAATAAAATATTTAGATTCAAAAAAAATGTGTCTTGATAGATATTTGATTGTTACTCAAGTTAGTGCCCAAAGTGAAAAAGGCTTACAAGCAGCAGAAGGAATTTTATCATATATTGGGAATATCAAAAAAAGTGAAAAGAATGAGAGCATTTATTTTGTAGATTATGTATCAAAGGCTAGGGAAATAAAATAATGTTTCTATTAAGGTTGCTAATTTTAATCTCTTTAGCTTTAAATATTTTTGCTAATGATGAGTATATTAACTCTTTAACTTTAGCAAAAGTAAAAAAACTTGTAGAAAAAGAAGAAGAAATTGCAGTTGCTTATAAAAAATATATTTCTGAAAAAGGAACAAATAAAGTAACAAATAATTTAATTACAGTATCAAACCTAAGAGATTTAAATTATTTACCAAGGGGATTTAATCTAATTGATCCTTTTGGTAGAGAAACTCAAATTTTGACAAATCATAAAATAAGTTCTTTTACCTCTAGTGATAGAGTTCTAAAATCAAATTTATATGATTATTATTATTCAAATAAATATAGAACATATACAAAAGCACCATTAAAATTTAATAAAAATAATAATGATGATTATGATGAAGTAGAAATATTATTATCTTCTGATGAAAAATATAAAATGGAATTTGAGGATGATATAACAACTGATAAAAATAATTTAGGAGAATTTACAGGGTATTATTTAGATGATAAGGCTGTATTACACTGGTATGAAAAAGGTAATTATAAATTTTCTTTAGGAAATGATTTAATAGTAGATAAAAATGTCAGTGTTTTAAATGATAACGGCACTATTTCATCTATTTTTTTAGAGTTAATCAAAAGTAAAAATTTTATGTATGCTGGACAGAAAATATTGCGAGAAGGTAATAATAATTCTGTAGAACAGTATTTAAATACAGAAAAGAATCTAGTTGATTTGAATCCAACTAAAAGTGTTGGTAAAACATTAATGAGATTTTCTAATTCAGGTGGAGGATTAATTATTAATGGAGATATATTTACATGGGGGAATAATACAAATAAAACAGTTTCTATTGGAAATAATTCATACACAGATACAACAGGAAATAGTGGCACAGGCAATCTAATAGTTAATACAATGATTAATGCAAAAGCAATAGTATATGATGATAGTAAAGAAGTTCCATATACTAATAATTTTAATAATAAGCATTTCCATTCATCTCCTCTTAGAGCAAATTTTATAGATTTCTTTTCAGAAGATACACATAGTACTTGTGGAATAACTATTAAAGGAGAACTATATTGTGGTGGAGAAGATGTATTAGAAAATAATTATATTGAATTTAGTAATTATTTAAAAGGTACTAAAAATAATATGGAATATTTATATAGAAGTACATTCTTTAACGGCATTACAAATAAAGCAAAAACAATAATAGCTATTGATAATACTTATTTAGTTCTTAGTAGAGTTGATACTGATACAGTTGATGGATATATTCTTTATTTCTGGGGTAAAGATAATTTAAGTGGTTGGGCTGGAACAGGAAATAAAACAGAAACAAATATTTTTGTACCAACCAAAAGCAGTGAAATTAGATTTAAAGATATTACTTATACTGAATCTTCTTCATTTAGAAAGATTTTAGGTTTAAATACTGTGGGAAATCTTTATATATGGGGATTATCAAACGGGGGAGATTGTTCTGAAACTTCAGTAAATTCTTATTGTAACCCAATAAAAATAGATTCAACAGTAAACTTTAGTTCTATTGTTGGAGGAAGAAAATATTTTAAGGCAGTTGATAATAGTGGAAACTTTTATAGAATTTCAACAAGTGGAGTAATAACAAGTGTTGAATCAATTATAAAAGAAAATAAGTATGCTGCTACTTATGATGAAACAAATGATGCAAGAATATTATCAGTAGATTTTTCAAAAGATATTACTGATAGTAGTGATGGGATAGTTTGGGTAAATAGTAATAATCAATTAAAAGGTAATTATAAAATATCTTCAATCTATGATGCCCTTTTTGAGAATGCAATTTCACAAATAAAGTGGAAAGATATAAGAGTTATATCAGATGATAATGCAATGTGTGGAATAGATGTAAATGACCAAATGTATTGTTGGGGGAATATGGTTAATCCTTCAGGAACGGGGTGGATATTACCACTTTTTAACGCAAATTTACATGATGAAAACAAAGATTTTCTTTTAGTGGAAAAAAAATCTGGGTCTATTACAACAATGACATCAGGTACATGGTTAAATAATAGTAAGTTTTATATAAAATATCCTACATATATTGGTGGATTTAATTATGAATTTATATTTAAATAAAAAGTTAAAAGGGAAAAAATGAAAAAAATAAAGATACTTACATTTCTATTTTTTGTAGCACTTAATTTACAAGCAGAAGAATCAATTTCAAATCAGATGCAAAATGCTGATAAATTAGATGTTTTAGATAAACAATCAAAAGAGTTTTTTAATGCAATTACTGGCCTTGAAAAGGATTATTTAGAAGAACAAGTAAGTGCAATAAAAAATAAAAAAGATCTTAACCAAACAGCAGGAATTGTAAATAATCAGAATAAAGCATTAATAAAAGAAGAGCCAAAACTTTCCCAAGAAGATTATGAAAAATATGTATTTACACACCAAAATGATATGGCAAAACTTACAACAGATTTCACTAGAACAAAAAAGTTAAAAGATTTAAAAATTAAAAGTATGTACTCTTTTAATGGAAAAGATTATGTTGTGTTAAAACTTGAAGATGAGACTACAAAAACTGCTAAAACAAAGAAAGATGGAGCTGAATTAAGTGCTAATATAGAGGGTCGATATATTGAGGGTGATTCAATTCTTGAGCATAAAATAGTAAGTATAAATACAAGAACAAAAAGTATAGAGTTATATAAAAAACTTGATGATGAGCATGGTTATACAATTTATCTAAGTAATTATGGAATTTCTGTAAGTGATTTAATTAAAACACAAAAACCCGAAGAGAAAAAAGATACACCTAAAACTATCAAAAAAGAAGAAGTAAAAGCTTTAATAAAAGAAGAGTATCCTATAAAAAAAGCTTTTGAGCAAGTTCCAACTAAAGAAATTGCAAAGGCTAATGAATCAAACTCTAACTGTTTATATACAGTAAAAAAACAAAATCTAAATGTTAGAGATAATAGTAATTTAAATGGAAAAATACTTAGAGTATTAAAAATAGATGATAAGTTTAGCGTAAAACAAAAAGCTGAAGATTGGGTTCAAATTGATACCATTTATAAAAAAATATCAGGTGATGTGATGAAAGTATCAACGCAAAACAATTGGGTGCAAATTATTGATGATAGTGTAAGTTCTGATAAAAATTGTATGTAGGACATAAAATTGAATAATAATGAAAATATATCGGCTGTTTTATTTGATTTACAGAAAATATCAAATGAATTAAAGATATTAATACCAAAATACAATAGATTTTTTAATATTGCAGAGATCTTTTCAAGTGAAAATGGTGGGAAAACAAGATTAAATCGGCAAGTTTTTAATGAAACACACGAAGATATTCAACCATCAATATTAGCAATAAATCTATGTTTGGATGAATCTTTAGCCATAGTAAAAGATAAATTAAAAGAAGTCTTGGTTTTATGCTCTCAAGAGCAAAAGTTTGAAGTAACAAATCTAATTTTTGATGATCAAAATTTCTTACAACTATTAGAAGTAAATCTAAAGCATACTAATTTATCAAAAGATTTAAAAGATAAGTATTTAAATGATACAAAGAATCTTCTAATTTTAAAAAATAGACTTTATAATCTTAAATATTTTCTTGAGATGTTTAATACAGATATATTTGATAAAAATATTAATAAAATGGGTGTTGAAGATTTAATTAATAGTACAATTATTTTTGAAACAATAGATTCTTATGCTTTACAGTATGAGGAATTAAAGAAATTCGAGTATGAAATAGATAATTTAAATCATCCCATTGAAAAAATCTCAAATCTAAATAATTTGAATTACCTTTTAGAATTACATAAAAGAAGAACAGATAACTTTACTTATGCAAATGTAAGATATAAAATTTTTATAGATTATACTGTAGATACAGCTTTAGTTAAACCAATCTATTTAAATAATGCTTATTTAGAAAATATTTTATCTTGTTTTATTGAGCAGTCTTGTATAGATTTAATAAAAAAAGAGCTAAAAAAAGGAAAAATTCAAAAACAAATAGATGTAACAGTTTCAATATCAAAATCAAATATTCAACTAATTGTACGAAATAATGGGTTTGAAATTAAGAATATTAATAGCTTATTTGTTGCAGATGATGATAATAAAGTTATTCTTGAAGCAAAAAATTTAGCAAACATGCTAAATGCAAAGTTTGAAGTTACTAATATAGAAAATGAAGGAATGCAGTACTCTTTAAACATAAAAATATAACCCAAGTAAAAATGTTATTTTACTTGAGTTTTATATTTTCTAATTATCTTTAAAATTCCCAATAATTTCTTTTGCTTTTTGTAAAGCAATATCACTTGAATTTTTATCAAAAGTTAAAGCAACAGCCATTCTTCTTCCAACATGACTTTGAGGTTTTCCAAATACTCTAATAATTGAATCTTTTGTAAATGAAGAATCATATATATCAATTTGAGGATTAAAACTATCACCACTTGCTTTATAAGCAGCACTTGCACCTGCTCCATAAGTTACATAATCAATTGGAAGACCTAAAACAGCTCTTACATGTAGTGCAAATTCACTAGCACTTTGAGTAATCATAGTAACCATTCCCGTATCGTGTGGTCTTGGACTTACTTCTGAGAAATAAACATCATCACCTTTTACAAATAGCTCAACTCCAAAAATTCCTCGTCCACCTAAACCATCAGTGATTTTTTTAGCAATTTCTTGAGATTTTGCAATTGCTACTTCACTCATATTCATAGGTTGCCATGAGAAAATATAATCACCATCTTGTTGAATATGTCCTATTGGTTCACAAAATACTGTGTCTTTCCCATTTCTAATAGTTAACATCGTAATTTCATAGTCAAATCTAATAAACTCTTCAACTATTAATTCACTAGCATCTCCTCTTGCTTCTTTAGCTAATTCCCAAGATTTCTCTAAATCAGTTTCACTTCTTGCAATACTTTGTCCATGTCCTGAAGAACTCATAACAGGTTTAATAACACAAGGGAAACCAATATTTGAAGCAGCTTTTTGTAAAGCTTCGAAAGTTGTAACAAACTCAAATTTACTTGTTGGAAGTTTTAAATCAACTGCTGCAAACTCTCTAATATTTTTTCTATTCATAGTTTTATTAACAGCATCAGCATTTGGAATTACATGAAATCCTTCTTTTTCTGCTTCAAAAAGTGCTTGAATATTTATAGCTTCAACTTCAGGTAAAATATAAGTAGGTTTTTCTCTTCTTATTACATCAAGAATCTCATTTTTATTTTTCATATTGATTGTATATGATTTATTAGCTACAAGTTGAGCTGGTGCATTATTATAACTATCAACAGCAATTGTTTCTATTCCTAATCTTTGAGCTTCGATTATAACTTCTTTACCAAGTTCACCGCTTCCAAGAAGCATAATTTTTATAGAGTCAGATTTTAAAGGCGCAGGGAATTTCATATTTATTATCCTTAATTATTGATTTTATTAAATTGTTGTTACAAAAACTTTTTTTACAGCACCTTTGAAATAAATAGTGCCGTTTTTTCTTGAAAGTGTTAATTGTTCACCACTCTTTGGATAAACAAAAGTACAATCTTCTACAAGTTTTAATTGGTTTGCTCTTAAAAAACAAGCAGCCATTCCAGTTCCACAAGCAAGTGTTTCACCTTCAACACCTCTTTCATAGGTTCTTACTTTTATAACTCCATTTTCTATTTTTGCAAAATTTACATTTGCATTATGTTCATATCTCATTTTTGCACATAAATCATGGTTAAAAGAGTCTAAATCATCTACAATGGTTACTAAATGTGGAACACCTGTATCAACTAAATACCAAGTGAATCCATCTTGAATAAACTCTTCTTTAATAACTTTTGGTGCAGTTAATTGTGTTTCAACAATATCATTTTCAACATATGATTTAATAAGACCAGCACCTGTTAAAAATTGCATTTCATTTGATGGCACTAAATTATTAGCAAAAGCATAATGTGAAACTGCTCTTGTTGCATTTCCGCACATAGAAGCATAACTTCCATCACTATTGTAAAATTGCCATTTAAAATCAGCTTCATTTGATGGGATTATTACAACTAATCCATCTGCACCAATTCCTTCTGTTCTATTACATAATTTTATAGCATCATTAGCATAATCTTTTTCTAAAAAAGTGTGAAAAATTACAAAGTCATTTCCACTTGCACTATATTTTGTATATGTCATATAATTTCTCCGATGATTCTTTCAACTTCATTTTGAAGATGTTTTAAATTTTGTGAATTATCAATTACCATATTGGCTAATTTTCTTTTTTCTTCAATATCCATTTGATTTGAGATTTTTAGTTTTGCTTCATCTTCATCAATATTATCTCTTTTCATAAGTCTTTGTATTTGTAACTCTTTTGGAGTATAAATTACTAAAGATTTAGAAATTGGATAGTGCATTTTCTCAAAGAAAAGTGGAATATCCACAAAATATGGTTTATTCTGTTCTTCAAATATTTTTGATTCTTTAATGATTTCATCTTTTATTAATGGGTGAAGTAGGGCTTCTAATTTTAGTTTATTCTCTTCATTTGAGAAGATAATTTTTCCCAACTCTTTTCTTAAAACTTTTCCATTTTCCACATATTGTTCACCAAACATAGTAGCAATTTTATTTGAATTTTCATCCAATAGTCTATGTGCTATTAAATCAGCATCAATTGTTAAAAAACCGTGAAGTTTGAAGAGGTTACAAACAGTGCTTTTGCCTGTTGAAATTCCGCCAGTTAAGGCGATTGCATTTTTAAATAAATCATTACTCATGAGATGGATTCTACAATAATAATGATTTATTTATATTTAATAGAAGAGTTATCTTTTTGCGATACCAGTTAATTCTCTGTGTTCTGCTGCTGGGAATACAAAAGAAGCTAATTGAATTTCAGAAGAGTAGTAATCTAACCCATCTAATAAATCAGCTCTTTGTAAATTTATATCTGCAGTTGGGTGATATTTTTTAGAAGCTAAGATTGAAGTGTTATGTCCAAATTTAAATGGCATAGCAATCCAGAATTTTGTTCCAACAAGTTTTAAATCAGCAAATAATTGCTCTTTATCTTTAGAAATTGCTTTTGAAGCAAAAGCAATTAAACCATCAGCTTTTAAAATTCTTTCAATATTTGCAAGTAGAAGTTCATCAATTTTTACATCAGTTAAAATTATTACATCAATATTTTTTTCATTTTTTGATGTTAAAAGAGAAGTATCTCCAAACTCGATATTTGAAACTTTAGAATGTTTAGCGGCTTGATCTTTCATATCTGCATCAGCAGTTCCAATAATCAGAACGTTAGAAGCTTCTTTGTGTGTACACAATGGTAAATGTACCATCATTTCATTAAATGCGTTATTATCTTTCATTATATATAGTCCTTAATATTTATAAACATTTTGCTATAATACCCAAAAATTTTTAAAGTAATCGCAAGATTTGGAAAATAGAATAAAAAAAAGGTGAATAATGGCAACAGTTAGTTACAAAGATGCTGGAGTTGATATTGATGCTGGAAATCAGTTTGTAGAAAATATCAAACCTTATGTAAAATCAACAATGATTCCTGGAGTTCTAGGTGGAATAGGTTCATTTGCTGGTGCATTTGAATTACCAAGTGGTTACAAAAAACCTGTAATTCTATCTGGAACAGATGGAGTTGGTACAAAACTAAAACTTGCAATTGATGCAAAAAAATTTGACACAGTTGGAATTGACTTAGTTGCTATGTGTTCAAACGATTTATTATGTAACTTTGGAGAACCATTATTTTTCCTAGATTATTATGCAACTGCAAAACTTGATGTAAATGAAGCTACACAAGTTGTTAAAGGTATTGCTGAAGGGTGCATTAGAAGTGAATGTGCACTTGTTGGTGGAGAAACTGCTGAAATGCCAGGAATGTATAAAGAGGGCGATTTCGATTTAGCTGGTTTTTGTGTTGGAATTGCAGAAAAAGATGAATTAAATAGACTTGATAAAATCAAAGCGGGGGACACATTAATTGCATTGCCATCTTCTGGTGTTCATTCAAATGGTTTTTCATTAGTTAGAAAACTTTTACTTGAAAAATTAGGAATGTCTTTAGATGATGATTTCCAAGGAAAACCACTTAAAGATGTATTATTAGAACCAACTAGAATTTATGTAAAAGAGTTCAAAGCTAATAAAAGCAAAATCAACGCTTTAGCACATATTACAGGTGGTGGAATTACAGAAAACTTACCAAGAGTTTTACCAGATAATTTAAAAGCAGTTGTAAAAAGATCAGACGTAAGAGTTTTACCAATTTTTGAATTTATGGGACAACATGTAGAACTAGAAGAAATGTACAGAACATTTAATATGGGTGTTGGTATGGTTTTAGTTGTAAGCGCAGAAAATGTAGATGCAGTTTTAGCGAACACTGATGGATATGTAATTGGTCATATCGCTGATGGTGCTAAATGTGTTGAATTTATCTAGTATTTTTTAGATAAAAAGAAAAAAGGGTGAGTCTAAAAACTTACCCTTTTTTTATGTCTTTATAATAGTTCAAAATTTCTACAACTTTTGAAGCATATCCCCATTCATTATCATACCAAACCAAAAGTTTTATCATTTGATTATTTTTAACATCCGTGTATCTATGGTCTATAATGGTAGTTTTATTCTCTTTTTTAAAATCACTTGAAACAAGTGGTTCATGATTATTTAATACAATTGGGAATTTCTGATTTTTTTCATATTCTTCAAAAAGTTTTATAACTTTATTTTTTGAACACTCTTTTTTTGTCATTAAAGTTACATTTATAACTCCAACCGTATCTGTAGGAACTCTTAATGAACTTGATGAAATAAGTTCTGCATTAATTTTAGGTAATACGTAAGAGCAGGCATTTATAGTAGTTGTTTTATTTGGAATTATATTTTGAGTAGATGATCTTCCAAATTCAAAGTTATACTCAACGTCTCTTGTTTGACTAGAAACAAAGTTACCATCTAAAACCCTTTGATGATTTAAAAGAGGATGAATGGTTACTATATCACCACATAATATTTCATAATTTTCATCAATGATTTTAAGTGCTGGAAGTAAGGCTGTTGCATTACATGAACTTGTTGAAATAATTTTATGAAGATTTGTATCAAGGTTTTGTTCATTTACACCCAAAATGACATTTATATCAGCATGTGAGCTTGGATGAGTTAGAAAAATAGCTTTTACTGGAAGATTTTTTAAAAGATTAATATCTTCTTTTACTCCACTTGCATCAATTATTATATCAATGTTTGATAAATCAACATCAGCTAAATTTTTATGATTTAATATTTTGATTTTAGAGCTACTATTCTCTATAAAACTATTCTCTATAACCTTGAATTTATCGGAAATATTTCCATATGTTGAATCATGGTTTATTGAATAAACTATGTTTTCAAGATATGGATTTATTTCATTAATTGCAACTATTTCAAAGTTCTTATTTTCAAGCATTATTTTTAAAATAGCTTTACCAATACGACCTACACCATTTAACAGAACTTTTATTTTCATTATTTATAAGACCTAAACTAATTTTTAAGTTCTCATTGTATCATAAAAGAAAAATTTAATTAATTAGTTTTTTTCATCTCTATAAATAGAAAATGAGAATTTTCTAAAGCTTTGATTTCTAGTTTATCAATATCAACAATTTCTAATGCATCGCCATTAGATAAAATGATGTCATTTATTTGTGAACTTCCCTCTATTTGTACAAAATATACTTGTCTATCTTTTTTAATATCAAAATCTATAGTTTTATCTGCTTCTAATTCACTAACAAAAATATTTATATCTTGATAGATTTTTATATCTGCACTTCCTTCTTGGCTTGAAACTATGTTTAATAATTTATTTTTTCTATCAATTTCTTCAAATCTTTTTGAACCATAAAGTCTTGGAAGTCCAGCTTTTGGAGGAATTATCCAAATTTGTAAAAGTCTTAAATCAAGAGTTTTATGCCAATTATGTTCACTATGGTAAATTCCATCACCAGCACTTAGATATTGAACTTCACCTCTTTTTAAAGTCTCAGAATTTCCCATTGAGTCTTTGTGTGTAATTTCTCCATTTACAATATAAGAGATAATTTCCATATTTGAGTGAGGATGCGTGTCAAAACCTGAATTTGCATGAACAATATCATCGTTTAAAACTCGCAAAACTCCAAAATTTATATTATTTGGATTTCTATATTCTGCAAAACTAAAATGAAAACGGCTCTCTAACCAACCAAGATTTGATGTTCCCATATTTTCTTTTGGTAGTTTTCTTAACATATTTACTCCTTTATAAAGTTTATATACTGTTGTAAAATTCTTTCTAAACTATCTTCATTGCATTTTTTTTCGTAAGTTGTGATAATCTCTCTTGGCATTACAACTGCTCCAAGTCTTGTAAATTGACTTCTTAACGAGTTTAATAAATCTTGACCATTACTTCCTGAATGTGTTGCTAATTGAATCTTTTTCATTGTAAATAATTTTCTAAAATTATCTCCAATTCTTGAAATCCAAGCAATTGCATTTACAAGAACAGGTGGAACACCAAAATTGTATTCAGGAGATACAAAAATATATGCTGTTGCTTCTTCCATTTGTTTTGCTAAGTCTAAAGCAATTTGAGGAATTCCATCATTTTGTTCTTTGAAAGTATCATACATTGGTAGATTTAAATCTACTAAATTTATTATTCTTGATTCTATATTTTGTTTATCTAGTTTACTTTTAATGGTATTTGCAAGATTCATATTTTCATTTAAACTTGCTACAAAAATTAATGTCATTTTCAATCCTTTTAATTGTTTATATTATGAGTTCTATTTTCATCAAAAATAAAACTTTCCATTGAGATATTTGAATAAATCATCTCACTATTAAACGACTTTCCTTTTTTATTTATTGCATTTCCATAGGCAATAAATAGTGGCAAAAAATGCTCTGTAGATGGATGATTTTTATAAAAGTTTATATTTTTCTGAATGTTTTTTAAATCATCAACTCTGTTGTTTTCTATAATATCAATAATATCACTATTAAATTTCTTTGCATAATCTTTTATATTTAAATTCATACTTGTATCACCTAAGTTATGAGTAATTCCACCACTACAAATAATCAAAGCTTCATCTTTAAATTGTTGAAGTACAGCTCCTAGATTAATTAATTGTTCAATACTATAAGAACTAGGAATACTTATTTGTAATACTGGAATTTTAAGGTGTTCATACATTAATGCTAATACATTCCAAACACCATGGTCATAACTTTTTCTATTTTCATCTATTGAAATATCTATATTACTTTTTTTTAATCTTTCAATTAATTCTAGTGTTAATTTCTCATCACTATTTATTTCATATTTTACTTTATATAATGCATCTTCAAAACCATAAAAATCGTACATTATTTTATTTGTATTTGGAGAAATAATTTTTAAATCTTTTGTCAAATAATGTGCTGAAAATATGATAATATATTTTGGCATCTCTAAATTTTCAGCTAATTTTTTTATACTTCTTTTTGATTTTATATCGCTTAGAATTATATTTGGTGCGCCATGTGAAATAAATAGTGTTGGATTCATAGTTTATACTTATTTAGCGTGTGAACCATCACAAAATGGTGCATTTAATGTTTTTTTACAACCACAAATATGATACTCTTTTGTTTCTGTTACTGTAAAAACTTTTGGTACGAACTCAGTTCCTTTGTGTGACCCATTACAGAAAATTCCATCTTCACTTTTACCACATGTACAGTAGTAATACTCTTTGTTTGCTTCTAATAGCGTTGTCATAATTTATCCTTTTAATTTGAAACTATTTTGGATTTAGCTAATTAATTAGCTAAAATCCCTTCGATATCAACATTTAATTTAACTTCATCAGAAACAGCAACTCCACCAGTTTCTAAAGCTTTATTCCATGTAATTCCAAAATCACTTCTTTTGATTTTACCGTTTAAAGAGAATCCTGTTCTTTGTTTTCCCCATGGATCTGTAATAATATCACTTGTTTCTAAATCAAGAGATACAGTTTTTGTAACACCTTTGATTGTTAATTCACCTTGAACTTTATCTTTTTCTATTTTTGTAGATTTAAAAGTTATTTTTGGGAATTTTTCAACACCAAAAAGCTCATCAGATTTTAAATGTTCATCTCTTTTTTCATTTGCTGTATCAATAGATGCAGTAATAATTTCTCCATTAATTGATTTTAATTTTTTTGTTTTTTCATCAAATTCAAAAGTTCCTGCAATGTCATTAAATTTTCCAGTTACATTTGTAATCATCATATGTTTTACAGTAAAACCTGCATTTGTATGGCTAGCATCAATGTTGTAATTTCCTGCAAATAAAGCTGTTGATACAGCTAAAGAAGCCAATCCTAATTTTAAAAATTTCATTTTTTATTTCCTTTTATTCTCTATAATATATTACTAATTAGTACTTTTAAAGCAAAAAAATATTTAGTTTGCTTTGTAAACCTTATTCAACAAATCATATAAAGTATCTAGTTCCTCATCACTTAAAACTTCCATAACTTTTTCTAAATTTTTTGCGTGATTTGGAAATACTTCTTCTATAATATCTTTACCTTTTTGTGTAATTGATAAAATTGAAGCTCTGCTATCATTTGGGTCTTTTATTGAAGTAATCCATTCGTCTCTTTTTAAATTTTTTACAACAACAGTGATATTCCCAGGTGTACTCATAGTCAATTTTGTAATTGAACCAATGTTCAAATCACCTAAATGATATAATACTTCTAATACTTTAAATTGATTAAACGTTAGATTATGTTTTGATAAATAATTAACAGTTAAATTAGTGATTTTCAAACTTGCTTTCTCTAATCTAACAACTGTTTTCATAGATTTATCAGTTCTAGTACCATAAGTTTTTAACGATTTTTTATTCATTTTCATACTCCTGCTGAAATTATATTACTAATTAGTAATAATGTCAAGAGTTTTTTATAAAATTTTTCTAAAAAACTATTTTTCAAAAAAAAAGTCTAAATAAATACTTAACCTTTTCATAATGAATTTTTAGATAAAATATTTCGTTTTGCTATAAAGAATGAAAAAATAAGGATACTAAAATGCTATTGACGCCAGGTCCAACTCCAGTACCAGAATTTGTAAGAAAGGCAATGTCTGATATTACGATTCATCATAGAACTGAAGAGTTTGAAGCGATTTTTAAAAATACTAGAGAATTATTAATAGAATTATACGATATGCCTGAAGTTGTAATGTTAGCTTCAAGTGGTACAGGTGCTATGGAAGCATGTGTTACAAATTTAACACATAAAAAAGCACTTACAATTAATTCAGGAAAATTTGGTGAGAGATTCGGAAAAATTTGTGCAGCTTTTGGTATTGAATATACTGAAATTAAAAATGAATGGGATACTCCTGTTAGTGTTGAAGCTGTAGTAAATGCAATAAAAGCGGATTCTTCAATAGATGCTGTATTTATTCAAATTTGTGAAAGTGCTGGAGGATTAAGACATCCAGTTGAACAAATTGCTGCTGAAATTAAAAAAATTAATAAAGATATTACAATTGTTGCAGATGGAATTACAGCAGTTGGTGTTGAAAAAATTGATACAACAAATCTTGATGCCGTTGTAACTGGAAGCCAAAAAGCTTTAATGTTACCACCAGGTCTTGCAATGATTGGATTTTCAAATGCTGCAGTTGCGAAAATTGAGTTAAAACCAAAAGGTTACTATTTTAATTTAGCTACAGAAATTAAAAAACAAAGAACAAATACAACAGCTTGGACAGCAGCAACTACACTAATTATTGGTTTAGGTGCGATTTTAGAAAAATTAAAAGCTGATGGATTTGATAATTTATATAAACAAACAGCATTAAGAGCAAATGCTACAAGAGAAGCTTTAAAAGCAATTGGATTTGATATTTATCCAAAATCTCCTGCAGATGCAATGACAACTGTTTATACTGAACAATCAAGTGCAATTAGAAAAATTTTAAAAAATAAATATAATGTAAATATCGCAGGTGGACAAGACCATTTAGCTGGTAAAATTTTTAGAATTAATCATATGGGATTAGTTGAAGATTATGAAGCTTCATGGGCTGTAAATGCTGTTGAATTAGCATTAGATGATTTAGGTATTAGAACATTTGATGGAACTGCAAACAAAGTTTTTGCATCAAATATGTTTAAAGGGAATTAATAAGAATGATTTTTGAACACGAAATTCCAAAAGGAAGTCGATTATACTTTGGAGCATCTGCTAAAAGAAAAAGAGTATTAGAAAACCAAGTTTGTGAGATTTTAGATAATGATGGATTTGAAGAGATATTAACTCCAAATTTTTCATATTCTCAACATCAAGCAATTGCAAATGAAAAAAAACTAATAAAGTTTTCAGATGAGCAAAATGAGCAAGTATCATTAAGAGCCGATTCTACTTTAGATGTGGTAAGAATTATCACAAAAAGATTAGGAAGAACAACAACACATAAAAAATGGTTTTATGTTCAACCTATTTTTTCTTATCCATCAAAAGAAGAGTATCAAATTGGATGCGAGTGGATAGATCATGATAATATTGCTGATATTATGAATTTAACAGCAAATATATTTAAAGCTTTAAATATAGAACCAATTTTACAGATTTCAAATATAAATATTCCAAAACTTGTTTCTCAAGAGTTAAATATTGATATTGATTTACTTAAAAATGGAGAGATTGCAGCACTATTTAAATTAAATTGTGACTGGCTAAATAAACTTATAAAAGTTAAAGACATTAATACTTTAGAAACAGTAATAGATATTGTTCCAGAGTCAATTAAGTCAGAGTTAGAAAAACTTCTTTTAAAAGCAAAAGAGGTTGATTATGGAAATATTATTATTGCTCCACTTTATTATGGAACATTGAGATATTATGATGGCATTTATTATAGAGTAATTAATGACAATCTAACTTTATGTAATGGTGGAATGTATTCAAGTGAAGGTATGAACTCACTTGGATTTGCACTATACACAGATAATTTATTAAAAATTTTAGAGGATTAAGAATGAGCGCAGATATAATTGTAGGTATTCAATGGGGAGATGAAGGTAAAGGTAAGATAGTTGATATGCTTGCCCAAAAATATGATATGGTATGTAGAAGTCAAGGTGGACACAATGCAGGTCATACAATTTGGGTTGATGGTGTTAAATATGCTTTACATTTAATTCCTTCAGGAATTTTAAATCCAAAAGCTATAAATGTTATTGGAAATGGTGTTGTTTTATCGCCTGAAAATATTATTAAAGAGATGAGTCAATTTCAGAATTTAGAAGGAAGATTATTCATTTCTGATAAAGCACATTTAAACCTACATTATCATGCCTTAATTGATCAAGCAAAAGAGAGATTAAGAGGTGCAAAAGCTATTGGTACAACAGGAAAAGGAATTGGGCCTGCTTACTCTGATAAAATAAATAGAGTTGGACATAGAGTTGGTGAATTATTAGAACCTGCAAAATTAACAAAATCTATTTTAGAATATTTTGAACAAAATAGAGCTATTTTTGATGTATTAGAAATTGCAACTCCAAATGAAAAAGAGTTATTAGAAGAGTTAACTGGATATAAAGAAAAAATTGCTCCATTTATTACAAATACAACTAATATGGTTTGGAAAGCACTTGATGAAAATAAAAGAATTTTACTTGAGGGTGCTCAAGGAACTATGCTTGATATTGACCATGGAACATATCCTTATGTAACTTCTTCAAATACAGTTAGTTCAGGTTCTTGCACAGGTTTAGGATTAAGTCCTAAAGATGTAGGAACTGTTACAGGAATTACAAAAGCTTACTGTACAAGAGTAGGAAACGGACCTTTCCCATCAGAAGATTTTGGTGATGAGGGTGAAACTATGGCTCAAGTTGGAAAAGAGTTTGGAACAACAACTGGAAGAAAAAGAAGATGTGGTTGGTTTGATGCTGTTGCTGTTAAACACGCAGGAAGATTAAATGGTTGTGATCAATTAGCTTTAATGAAACTTGATGTTTTAGATGGATTTGAAAAAATTAAAATTTGTGTTGCTTATGAGTTAAATGGTGAAAAAATTGATTATGTTCCAACACATTTAGAAGATGTAAAAGCTATCTATGAAGAGATTGATGGTTGGGAAAGTGTAGTTGGAATTAGAGATTATGATTCATTACCAGTTAATGCAAAAAAATATATAGAAAAAATAGAAGAAGTTACTTCTGTTAGAGTTGGAATCGTTTCAACATCTCCTGAAAGAGATGACACAATTATAAGGGGGTAAAAACGCATGAGAATGAAATTACATCATACACCGTATGTCTCAAGAAGAATTACAAGAGATTTACTTAATTGTGAATTTGTTGAGGTTAGAAAAGAGAAACATAGTATTGAAGCAGAAGTTGAAAGAATATTGGATGAAGATTTAGAAAAAGAGTTTTCTTTAGATGAAAAAGTTCAAGAAATTTTAGAGGCTCAAGAGGAAGAAATCGAGTATCTAAATGCAGATAGAAGACAACTTTTTTGGATGACTAAAAAAAGATTAGCTAATGATTTTGGAGTTATTTTAAATAATGAAGATAGATTTTCTGACATTGCTCATAAAATATTAGATTATTTATGGGAAGAAGATTTTATTCACTATACATGTTCTGATAACCAAATAAAAAATGTAATCTTTGCTTCTTTAGATGATTTCATAAAAGGTTTTGAAAAAGCTGACAGCGAAGTAATGGCAAAATTAAAAAATTATAAAAGAAAATTAATACCAGGAACTGATGATTATGATCTTGTTTATCACAGATTATATGAAGAGGAATTAACAAAAAGAGGATTGATATAAATGCAAAAAGTATGGATATATTTAGAAAATGGGACTTTTTTAGAAGCGAAATCTTTTGGTGCAACAGGAACATCTGTTGGAGAAATAGTTTTTAATACTTCATTAACTGGATACCAAGAAATTATTTCAGATCCTTCTTATGCTGGTCAATTTATTACTTTTACAATGCCAGAAATTGGTAATGTTGGTGTTAATGACAATGACATGGAGAGTAGAAAGTGCCATTGTAAAGGTGTATTAGTTAGAAATTATCATGCTGAATATTCAAATTATAGAGCGCAAAATGATTTAGATTCTTTATTAAAAGAACATGGTGTTTTAGGAATTTGTGAAATTGATACAAGATATTTAACAAAAATGATTAGAGATGAAGGTGCTATGATGATGATTGCATCAACAGAAATCTCTAACAAAGATGAATTAGCAAAACAATTAGCTGCAAGTCCTAGAATTGAAGATATAAACTACATAGAAATAGTATCAACAAAAGAGTCTTATGTTCACAAATCAGGAGCTTGGAATCACAATATTAAAGCTTATAATAAAGCTGTAATGAGTGATAAAAAAGTTGTTGTTATAGATTTTGGTGTTAAAAGAAATATCTTAAATGAGCTTGTAGAATCAGGTCTTGAAGTAGAAGTTGTACCATCAACTTTTAAAGCAGATGATTTAATTGCAAGATTTGAGGCAAAAGAGATAGGTGGAGTTTTCCTATCAAATGGTCCAGGTGATCCATTAACATTAATTGCTGAAAAAGAGCAAGTTCAAAAATTAGTAAAAACTGATATTCCGATTTTTGCTATTTGTTTAGGACACCAAATGTTATCAATTGCTCATGGTTATGATACATATAAACTTAAATTTGGACAACATGGTGGTAACCATCCTGTTGCAAATAATGGTGTTGTAGAAATTACTGCACAAAATCATAACTATAATGTTCCTGATAATATTATAGAGATTGCAGATGTAACTCACCAAAATTTATTTGATAATACAATTGAAGGTGTTAAATATAAAAATAAAGAGATATTCTCTGTTCAACATCACCCAGAAGCAAGTCCAGGTCCACATGAATCAAAATATATCTTCGCTGAATTTGCAAAGATTGTAAAATAAGGTTATCTCCTTATTTTACAGTAATCTCAATTTCATTATTTTCATTTACTTCCATTTTAAAAAAGCTTTCATTTACTAAGTTCTCAATTTTTAGAATTTCATTTATATTCATATTATTTGTTATTGATTTTATAATGATTTTATTAACAATTAATTCTTTATTTTTATAGAATGAATAATCTTCTAAATTAATAAAATCAAAAAGAGTTTCTAAAGTATTAACTGATTTTAATTTGTCTTTATTAGGACAAATAAAATCATTTGTACCATTTAAATAATTTAAAATAGTTCTTGGTTTAACTGGTTTAATAATTCTAACAAATTGAAATAAATTAAAACATTCATCACAAGAAACAGGACATTTAATATGGTCACTTAATAATATTACTTTTTGTTTAGGATTTTTATTTAAGATATAAGCAATTATTTCATCAGAATATTCAATAATATGGTCAATTATAATATATTCAAAAACAGTATTATCTATAAGATTAATAACATTACTTTTTTTTGTTTCAACTGTTGTTTGATAATTTGTGAATTCAGTAACAATGAGATTTAAAAGACTAACTGTTTTATGTGACAGGTCAATAATTAGAATATTGTACATTATGAAAGAATAAATCTTTCAATCAGTTGATAAACTCCTGCACTTGCAATTCCAGCAGCAATTCCTGCTAAAACATCATCTCCCATTACGCCTAATCCACCTTTTACATCTCTATCAATTTTTCCAATAAATGAAGGTTTCCAAATATCAAATAATCTAAAGAAAATAAACGCAATTGGTGCCATGTATAAGATGTTCGAACTGTTAATTCCACAAATTGATAGTGTAATCCACATTCCAGCTAATTCATCAATTACAATTTCTTTTCCATCATGCATTCCAACTTCTTTTTCGTAAATGTCTATTTGTTTTATAGCAATTACTGTAATTAATAAAGATAGTAAAAATAGAGTTGATACATGAAGAAATTCAAGTAAAAATAAACCAATAAACAAAGAAACAAAAGAACCTACAGTTCCTGGAGCTTTTGGACTTAAACCACTAAAACCAACTGTTAAAAAAAATTTTCTTAAATTCAAAATAGGTCCTTATTTTTTCTTTTCAATATCTAGTTTTTTTCTTTTTTCCCAAAGAGATTTTCTTGAAATCCCTAGTTTTTTTGATAATTCAGTATCTGGATATTTATTTTGATAAGAAACAACCATCATTTTTACATAATCATTTATAGTCATGATATTTGAATTACCGATTAGTTGGTTTTCATTATTAAATTCAATTTTTCTATATGGGAATTCTATTTCTGTTTCTAACGTGGAAATTACACAGTTTTTATCTTCAATAAATTTAATTAGATTTTCTTTAACATTCTTTTTTAAAGTATGAAATTCTGTTAAATAAATAATTGATTTTCCTTGTATTGCATTTATCTGTTTTTGCCATGAAGTTGATGTTAAAGAGATAAAATTAATTGGTAAATCCATTTTTCTAGAAAGTTCAAAAACTAACTTATCTGCACATTTTTGAGAGTTTGATTCAATTAAAGTTGGAAATGAAGGAGGTAATAAAACATCAGTCGTATCAATGTCAGCCATTGTAAATTCAAAATATTCTCTTAAAGTTTGTAATTCTCTTTTTAAACTTCTACAATCTTTATAATGATAAATTTTTCTAATTAATTCATCCATTATAAATGGTTTCATAATATAATCTTTTGCACCATCTTTAATAGGATTTGTTACAGTTTCATCAGAAATATATGAGACTAAAAGAAGAATGATTGAATTTTCAGAGTATTTTTTTATAATATTTTTACACAAAGCTGAGGGTAAAGATGTTGATAAAAGTATTGTGTCATAATCTTTTGTGAGATTATCAATATTTGGTGATTCGATATAATCACAACTGTGTCCATCATCTAGTAATCTTGACACAACTTTTTGTGCTAGATAAATCTCATTTTCAATAATTAATATATTCATTTTTGTTTCCAATTATAATATTTCAATGTAGCTATACTTTGAACAGCCACACCCTCTGCTCGACCAATAAATCCCATTTTCTCAGCAGTTGTTGCTTTTACATTTATAAACTGTTTTTCAATATTCAATAACGCAGCTAAAGAATTTTTTATTCCATGTTTAAATGGATTTATTTTTGGTTTTTGAGCAATTATTGTTGTATCAATATTTACAATTTCATATCCAACATTATAAATAAATCTAACAATATGCTCTAATAAAAGTTTTGAGTCAATACCTTTATATTTTTCATCAGTGTCAGGGAAAAACTCCCCAATATCTCCCGCTCCACAAGCTCCTAAAAGTGCATCAATTATAGAGTGAATTAAAACGTCACCATCACTGTGAGCTTTAAATCCAAACTCATAAGGAAGTTTTACTCCACCTAAAAACATCTCTTTATTATCTTCAAAAGCATGTATATCAAAGCCAGTTCCTGTAAAAAAGTTATTTGATGGAGCTTTTAAACAAGGTAGTTCATCTAGTTCATTTCCAAGTGTTAATTTTTTACTTTCATTACTTCCTTGAATATATTTGATTGTTCCATTCATTGCTTTAATAGCAGAACTTTCATCTGTAAATTCAATTTGAGTATCTAAGGCTTTTTTTAAAGTTTGAGTTAGGGAAAGTTGTGGAGTTTGAATTAGTTTTACACTATCTCTATTTATTGTATTAGTTTCATAAATAACAGTGTCTGTCACATTTAAAACAGGAACAATACAATCTGCATTTTCTTTTTCATCCAAAAGATTTTTAATTACACTTTGGGGAATGCATGCACGTGCTACATCACTTATCATTACAAATTTTGTTGTAACAAATTCTAAGCAATTTAAAATAGATTTTTGTCTTGTATCTCCACCTTTTACAAAAGTAAAATCGTCTGTGAAGTTTTTCATATAATTTAATTCATCTTCATGGGAAGCCACAATGATGTTATTAAATTTTGAAAATGAAGCTAATCTTTTTGTGACATTTAGCCATAAAGGTTCATTTTCTATTCTAATCCATTGCTTTTTTGTTTTATGCTCAAATCTCGAAGAATTCCCAGCACATAAAACTATGAGTGTAACATCTAACAACAAAAACCCCTTTGTGTAAAAAAGTTACAAATTATAGTAGAACTTTACTTATGCTTAAGTTAAGAATTTTGATTAATTACCTCTTTTATAACATCAATAGAATTTAAAAAGTTTTCTACATCAAAATTATATGAAGATACTTTCTCCAAAGCTTTATGAATATTATCATCACTTAGTGGATAACGAATATCACATAAAATTTTTATTATTTCTAAAATTTGTGCTTTTGTTTTAAATTCATATGGACAAGATTCTATATCATCTGTAAAAGCAATAGGAATAATAATGTTTGGACTTATATCCCATTGTTTAAATACATTTGCTGTAATTCTTGCACAACTATAACCTGTGTATTTTTTTTCACAATAAGTTGTATCTTTTGTCTCTTCTAATTCCATTAAGAATTCTTCAGATTTTCTATTTTTTTGAATTACTTGTGAAATAATGAATTTTCCTACTTCTTGCAAAAATGCCGGTAATAAAAGTTCATTTTTTAAATCAAAATTTATAGTTGAAACCCAAGTATTAACAATATTTGAAGCTAAAGAACTAATAAAAAGAAAATCATCATTTTTAACAGCATAGGCTAATAAATTACTATTAATTGTATTTTGTACAGCAGAACCAATAGCAATAGAAATAGTAAAATTTATGCCAAGTAAATTAATAGCTCTATTTAAGGTTTCAACTTTACTTTTAAATCCAAACATACTTGAATTTGCAATTTTTAAAATGGTTACAACCATTAAAGGATCTTTTTCAATAATAGAAGTTAGTTTTTTAATATCTGTATTATCAAGTTTTTTGTATTTCTCAAGTTCAATTACACTTGCAGGAAGAGGAGGTAACGAATTTATCTCTTCAATTAAATCTTTTTTCATTATTTTCCTAAAAAATTAGTAATTTATCTCTATTTCATCTTCATCATCTATAAGAATATTGATTTTTTTATTTTCTTCTTTTAAATTATTAAGAATATTACAGATGTTATTTTCTATCAAAGTTCTATTTTCATCAAAAATAGATAAAAAGTTTGTTTTATAAACGGATGTAAAAATCAATCTAATGATATATTTTGGCAATACTATTTTATAATCTTCAAAACCTGCATCTAAACTGTCCAATTCTTGATTAATTTCTAAAATATATGTTACACTTAATCCGTGAAAAATAGTATTAGAAATGAAATTTCTAATAGATATTTTAATTTCATCTGAGGATATATTTTTATTGATTTTGTCTTTAATATCTAAAAGTTCATATTCCAATGCAATGTTTTTATTTCTTAAAAACTCTTTTAAAATAAGCTCAGAACTAGTTTTAAGATTATCTAAAATAGACAAATTTATATCACTATACTCTTTTTGTAAAATCTCTAAACCATTAATTTGTATAAATGTTGAATATAAATTTTTTGCTTTTTCTAAATCTACTTGATTTGTAGAATAAAAAAGACTAAGACTTAAATAGATTTTTGAGTACACAGATAAAAGATGAGATGCAATTTTGTAATTATTTACATAGAGATAAATTTTATTTAATAGCTCTTCAATTTCTGTAGAGTATTTATATTCCATAGATTTATTTACAGTTAAATCGAATATTTCTAATTTAAAAAATTCATGGTAATCATTTTTAATAGGTTTATAATCAGCTAGAATTTGAGTAATCTGATGATATTTATAGATAGGAATATCATCTGCAAAATATAAAAGTTTATAAATAATTTCTAAATTTGTATTACTTGTATTTTGTTGAGAAAATACAAAATCATCTATAATTAAATGGTAATCAAGTTTTTTCAAGAAATCTTGGTTCAGTTGATAATTTGTCAAAAGTGCATTTAATAAATCATTTTGAAAATCTGCTAAGTTAAAAACAATATCTTCACTTGGAAGGTATAAACTAAATTTTTTATAATAAAATCTTAATATTCTTTGAAAATGTTCAGACTCAAAATATAAAACTTCATCTAAAGATTTTTTTAACTCTTTTATTAATTTTAATATTAAAATAGAAGAGTTCATTTTAAATATTAGGAACTCTTGAGAATCTAGGTTTTCAGTTTCATTCCCGAAATTACTCTCTTTTGATAGAATATAACCATCTTCATGTCTTTCAAGGGTTAATAAATAGTTTTTAAAAGTTGTATTTAAATCATTTAATTCAAATTTTATTTCATCAATATGTGAAAAGTAATATAAATATTTTCCTTGGATATTATTCAATTTATTTAATTTCTCTTCATCTAATAAAACACTAAATTTTAAAAGATTTATACTTTCTGTCATCAATTCAAGAAAAAATCTTATATTTTTTTTGGCAATTATATCAATTGAGTTAAAGCTACATAGTTGAGTAATAGTTCTTAATAAAACAATATATGAATCAAATGTCAGATTAAAGAGTTTTGTATTGTCTAAAAATAGGAATTTTAGTTTTGCTTCATAAAATCTAAAAAGATTTGAGAGTGAGTTAAAGTTGTAGATATTATAAGACTCTATAATTTTCTCTTTTGTTCCAATTGATAAAAGATGTAACATAATATTTACATCTTTAAAAAAATAGATTGAGTCTTTTTGTGTAATGTTTAAAAGCTTTTTTTCAATAAAAAGATTTATTTGTTCTTTAAAAGTAAAATTATTTTGAAATAAATCTTCTACTTCTTTTGGAATTTTTTCTTTTTTGATAGATAAGGTTTCTATATAATTTATTGTATATAGAATATTCTTTTCAAGTGAACTTATTAGTTGGTTGTCATTTTCTAGAATATTATATTTTTCTAGCACTTTATCTATTTGTTTTATACAATCTTTTTGTTCTAATTCTTTATTTGTAAAAAAAGAAAAAGTTGGAGAGTTTGTAGAATCTTCATTAATCATCATCACTACACCTATTGTATATTTGTGTTAATTATATAGAAAAGAAACTTACATGAATAATAATTTGTAATTAATGGAAGTAATTAAGGTTCTCTAAACATATTTAGCTATAATCGATTTACAATTCAAATATAATAAGCTATAGGATTTTAAAAATGAGAAATTGGTTAGACAATCATAAAAATGACAAAATTAGAACTCAAATGTATTATGCGAAACAAGGTATTATTACGCCAGATATGGAATATGTGGCAAAAATTGAGAAACTTGACCCTGAGCTTGTAAGAGCTGAGATTGAAAGAGGAAGATTAATAATCCCTGCAAATGTTAACCATAAACATTTAGTTCCAATGTCAATTGGAATTGCATCTTCATGCAAAATTAACGCAAACATCGGTTCTTCTGCACTTGCTTCAAATGTTGAAGGGGAAATAGAAAAAGTTGATGTTTGTTTAAAATATGGTGCTGATACAATCATGGATTTAAGTACAGGTGGTGACTTAGATATGATTAGAACAGCTGTAATTGAACATTCTACAGTTCCAATTGGAACTGTGCCTATTTATCAAATCTTACACGATTGTAAAGATAAAATTGAAGATTTATCTATTGATGTTATGTTAAAAGTTCTAGAAAAACAAGCTCAACAAGGTGTTTCATACTTTACAATTCATGCTGGATTCTTACTTGAATTTATGCCTCATGTTGCAAAAAGAAAAATGGGTATCGTATCAAGAGGTGGTTCTTTAATGGCTGCTTGGATGATGCATTATCACAAAGAGAATCCATTTTATGAAGCATTTGATGAGATTTTAGATATTTGTGCAAGATATGATGTATCTTTATCTTTAGGAGATTCATTAAGACCTGGATGTTTAGCAGATGCTTCAGATGAAGCTCAATTAAATGAATTAAAAGTTCTTGGAGAATTAACACTTAGAGCTTGGGAGAAAAATGTTCAAGTTATGATAGAAGGTCCAGGTCACGTTCCTTTAAATCAAATTGAAAGAAATATGAAACTTGAAAAAGAGTATTGTCATGAAGCACCGTTCTATATTTTAGGACCATTAACTACTGATATTGCTGCTGGTTATGATCATATTTCATCTGCAATTGGTGCTGCTGTTGGTGGATGGCATGGAGCTTCTATGTTATGTTACGTAACTCCAAAAGAGCACTTAGGTTTACCAAATGCTGAAGATGTTAGAAATGGAATTATTGCATACAAAATTGCTGCTCACTCTGCTGATATTGCACGTGGAAGAAAAGGTGCAAGAGATATTGATGATGAAATGTCTGATGCTAGATATGGCTTTGATTGGAACAAACAGTTTGAATTGTGCTTAGATCCAGAAAGAGCTAAAGAGTATCACGATGAAACATTACCTCAAGATGTATTTAAAGAAGCAGAATTCTGCTCAATGTGTGGACCAAAATTCTGCTCATATAAAATTACTCAAAAAATTGTAAAAGAGCATGGCCAAGCAATGATTGATATTGCTGGATAACTCTTCTTTAAAAGAGTAGATACAGTTTTGTATCTACTCTTTTTTTAAATTCTTTACTTTCTTATCAAATTTATTCCCTAATCTTTTTATTCTTTTGCTAAAATACCTTATACTATAGTTAATTAAGATAGTAATTATCCTATTTAAATTATAATGCAAACATTAGTAAATATTAAAGGAATTTTTATATGGCAAATGTAGAAAATATTAAAAAAGAATTAGAAAATATTAAATATCCAGGTTTCGCAAAATCAATAGTAGAGTTTGGATTTGTAAAAGATATTCAAGTAAATGGAACAAATTGTGTAGTTGCACTTGATATTACTTCAACTGCTCCAGAAGTTGAAGATCAACTAAGAAAAGAAATTACGGCAGCATTAAGTGCTATTGGAATGAATGTTACACTGAATTTTAATAAACCAAAAGAACAAGTTCAATCAAGTAATAGTGTAAGTGGTAAAAATATTGCACCGCAAATCAAAAAAGTTGTAATGGTAAGTTCAGGAAAAGGTGGAGTTGGTAAATCAACAACAACTGTAAACTTAGCAGTTGCAGCTGCAATGCAAGGTAAAAGAGTTGGTATTCTTGATGCTGATATTTATGGGCCAAATATTCCTCGTATGATGGGTTTACAAGGTAAAGAAGTAGAAATTGTTGGAGATAAAGCAAAACCTTTAAATGCTTATGGCGTTGATGTTATGTCAATGGGTATGTTAATGGAAGAGGGGCAAGCTCTTATTTGGAGAGGTGCTATGATTATGAAAGCAATCCAACAACTTTTAAGAGATATTTTATGGGAAGAGTTAGATATTTTATTTATTGATATGCCTCCAGGAACTGGTGATGCTCAATTAACTTTAGCTCAAAGTGTTCCTGTAAGTGCTGGAATTAATGTAACAACTCCTCAACATGTTGCACTTGATGATTCAAGAAGATCTTTAGATATGTTCAAAAAGCTTCATATTCCAGTTGCTGGAATTGTTGAAAATATGAGTGGATTTGTTTGTCCATCATGTAACGTAGAATCTGATATTTTTGGAATGGGAACTTGTGAAGAACTTGCAGTTCAATATAATACTCAAGTATTAGCAAATTTACCAATTGAGCCAGCTATTAGAGAAGGTGGTGATAGTGGAAAACCTGTAGTTTATTTCAATCCTGAATCAGTTTCAGCAAAAAGATATATGATTGCAGCGGATAAATTAATTCAATTCTTAGCAAATATTGATGACAATATTGATAACTCTGCAATTCAACCAATTATGCCAGCTGGTGTAAGTGCTTGTTCAACTGAAGGTCAAAAAATAAAAGCAGAGCATGAAAAAGCTCAAAAAGCTAAAAGTGGTGAAAGTTGTGGAACTGGATGTGGTTGCCACTAAAAAGCATAAAAGATAAAAAGAGTTTTTAAACTCTTTTTATAAATTTATTTATCTGTTCTTGAGTTTTTTTCTTCAATTCCTGACATTCCGAATCTTCTTGCTAACTCTTGTTTAACTCTATCTGGACTTATATTTTTAGATGCAAGTGCAACTAAAACATGATAAGTAATATCAGCTGCTTCATAGATGATCTCTTCAGTATCATTATCTTTTATAGCAAAAGTAAATTCACCTGATTCTTCAACAATTTTTTTCAACATTGAATTTTGTTTACCTTGTAAAAGTTTAGCTGTGTATGATTTTGTTGGGTCATCATTTTTCTTCTCTTGGATAGTGTGATATAAAGTATCAATTACTCCATAAGCAGATGTTGTATCAACTTGAACCTCACTTATTGTCTCATTAGTAGATAGATTTGTGAAGAAACAAGATTTTCTTCCTGTATGACAAGCAACACCTTCTTGATTTACTTTTAGAAGTAGTGTGTCATTATCACAATCGATTAAAATTTCCACTATTTCTTGAAGGTGGTTTGAGCTTTCACCCTTTTTCCAAATTCTTTGTTTACTTCTACTAAAATAGTGAGCATAGTTTGTTTTGATTGTTAATTCTAGTGCTTCAGGATTCATGTATGCTAGCATCAAAACTTCATTTGTTGTTGCATCTTGAGTAATAACAGGGATAAGATTATCCATCTTTGCCCAATCTATTTTATTTAGTTGTTCCATAATCTTTTCCTCTAAAAGTTTGTTTTAACATCGACTTTCCAATAATCGATGGTTCTTTCTTCTTTATTAATATTCAAATCAAATCCAAAATCATATTTTTCTTTATATGCTTTTTTTTCTTCTTGTGTAAACTCTTGAGTTTTTTCATATTTGATATTTTCATCATATTTCATTTCTGGTTTAACTATTACAACAGATTTTATATCTTTTGCATAAGTTGTTAGAATAACAAAAGAGTTGAATATTAATAAAAAAGATATTTTTTTCATAGTTTTAAAAGAAGTAGTTTCCTACTTCTTTTTATTTGTTTATTGCCGCATCTCGAGATTTATCTTTAGTATCAACCCAAATATTTGGAGTTGAACCACCAGGTGTTAAGAAAATCTTAGCATCTTTGTTTTCTCTTAGTGCATCATTGAATCTACCTTGAACTTCAATTTGTTGCATATTTAATAAATTTGAAGTTAAAGATTCAGCTATCTCTTTATTTGCTAAAGCTTGTGCTTTTGCTTCAATAGTTACAGCATCAGCTCTTCCTTGTGCTTCAATTCTTTTAGCTTCAGCTTCACCAGTTGCTTGTGCAGCTCTTTTCTCAGCTTCTTGTTTAGCTCTTAAAACTTCATATCTTACTCTTTCTGATTCTTGGTTTGCTATTTGAACTCTTTCAATTTGCTCTTTAATTTTTTCAGGAAGAACAATTTCTCTTAATTGAACAGATTCAATAGTAACTGAACCTAAAGCTAAATCAGTAACCTGTGTTTTTATTAATGTATCAAGATTAGTAGCAATTTCATTTCTTTTCATTGGAAGTTCTTCAGCATTAAATCCTCCAATAACATTTCTAACAACATTTCTAACAACTGGATTTACGATTTTATCTTCCCATGAAAGTCCCCATGTTGCAATAGTTGCAGGAGCTCCTGAAGCAGTAAGTTTATATTGAACTGTAAGTTCAATAGAAACAGGTAAACCCCTTGAATCAAGAACGCTAATTGCCGGATTTATTTTAATACCCGCATCAAATCCACTCATCTCTTCAACACTTCTGTAGTTTAATAATCTAACTTTTGTATCAACTATTATAATTTTTTGGAAAACTGGAATATATAAGTGAAAACCTGGATTTAAAGGAGTTTCATCATATTTACCAGTTGTTGCTTTAATACCAACTTGTCCTGATTCAATAATTACAAATGGTTTAAAAATAAAAAGTGCACCAATGATTATGATAACCACATAAATCATTCCAGCTTTTTTTCCAAAGTTTTTGAAAAATTCAGGTGTTTCAAATGGAGGTTGGAAATTTCCACCACCGTTATTGTTTCCACCACCATTGTTATTATTCTGTTGTCTGTTTTTAAAATAGTCGTTGTCTATAGGCATATTTTTCCTTAATTTAAATATTTATGACGTATATTAATTAACTTTAGTTAACGTATGTTAAATATTTAATATATTTCTCATTTTTACCAGCTACCACATCGAAGTATGCTGATTGTATTTTTTCTGTAATTGGACCTCTTGAGCCACATCCGATAACCCTTGCATCTACATCTCTAATTGGAGTAATTTCAGCAGCAGTACCTGTAAAGAATGCTTCGTCTGCTATATAAACTTCTTCCCTAGAGATTCTTCTTCTAACAACTTCAATTCCCATATCAGCAGCAAGTTCAATTACTGTTGCTTGAGTTATAGACTCAAGTGAATTGTCATTTGGAGGAGTGATTAATTTCCCATCTCTAACGATAAAGAAACAAGCACCTGATGCTTCAGCAATATAACCTTGGTCATCTCTTAATAGTGCTTCATCATATCCAGCTTCAACAGCTTCATATTTTGCCATTTGAGAATTTAAGTAATTTGCTACTGCTTTTGCTTTTCCCATTCCTGAAGTATTTGGAGTTCTTGTCATTGAAGATATTTTTACTCTAACACCTTTTTTAAGACCTTCTTCTCCTAAATAAGCTCCCCATTCCCAAGCAGAAACTGAAACTTTTACAGGTGCATCTTTGTGATATAGACCCATAACACCGTAACCTAAATATACTAAAGGTCTAATATAAGCACCTTCAAATAATTCATTTTTTTGTAATAATTCAATTTGAGCTTTATTTAATTCTTCAAGTGTAAAAGGTACATTCATAAGTGTCATTTTTGAAGAGTTTAATAATCTTTTTGTATGCTCATTAAGTTTAAAAATTGCACATCTACCATCTACAGTTTTATACGCTTTTGTACCTTCAATTGCACCATTTCCATAATGAAGTGTGTGACTAAGAACATGTACTTTTGCATCATGCCAATTTACAAATTCTCCATCCATCCAAATATATTTTGATTCAGTCATTTTATTAATTCCTAATGATTAAATTTTTAACAATTATTTTATCTAAGATATTATTAAAATAAACTCTTAGGCTATGGCTTAGTAAGTATTTAAGATATTTAAATGTAATATAAAAGAAAAAAATAGGTAAGAAAAAAAATATGCTTTTTAAAAAGTTTCTTCATTTAATCTCTTTATTATTCTTTTCACTTTTTTTAGCAGCTTGTGCAGTGAATGACAATCAACTGATGGTTAATGGAAAAATTGTTTATAAAAAAGAGCCTATAACACCTATTTTACTAAATGAAATAAGTCAAATTCTTTTATCAATAAAACAAAATAATATAGCATTATTAAATAGTAAATATATTGATCCAGTTAATGGATTTTATGAAGTAACAAAGTTTGAAAATAGAAATATTTTCGAAGTGAAAAAAAGTATTACTACAGAATTTACCAATGAAGTTGATACCTTTGATATAAAAATTGAAAAAGCGACATTTGATTGCAGTCCATATGATGATAGTTTATATGGTTGGGATAAAGAGGGAGTTTATTTAGATTCTCAAACAAAACCATATCTTACACATATTATGGAAGAAGCAAATCTTTTACAAGCAAATAGCTTTAAAAAAGAAGAGGTTGATAGAGCTGATTTTATAGAACAAACAAGTTATGAAATTACAATTCCTTACAATGCAATATTTTATTTAACAAAAGTAGAAAATAACTGGTACATAACTTTGATTGATAATATAACAACTGATTGTAGTAGATAATTATAAATTAAGATTTTTAAAATTTAAAAAAGCAAGTTGAAAATATATTTCATCTTGCTTTTTTAGAGATAATAAGAGTTGATAAAAATATCAAAAGTAGAACTATTACAATGGTTGCTCCACTTGGAATTGAGATATAAAAAGATAAAAACAACCCAATTATTACACTTGAAATTCCAAAAATTGAAGATAAAATCCAAGTATTCACAAAACTCATTTTTAGACAAATAGCACTAATTACTGGAATTATCATAAGTGCACCAATAAGTAAAGCACCAATTATTTTTATAGAAATTGCTACAAGTGCGCCAATAAGAGTTGTAAATAGTAGATTTATTAGTTTTACATTTATACCACTTGAAATTGCTAAATCTTCATTGAAAGAGATAAGTAATAATTTTTGATAAAAAATAGCAATAAAAATCATTGATATAAGCGAAAATAGTATGATAGTTATAATATCTTCATTTGTTACTGCAACAATAGAACCAAATAAATAATCAAATAAAGAGTTTGTAAAACTATGTGATAAAGATACTATTATTATTGAAATTGCCAAAGAACCTGATAAGAATATTGACAATATTGAATCTGAGTATAATTTTTTATAACTTTTAACATATTCAATAGAAATAGCAGCAATACAAGAAATAATAATAGCCATATAAATAGAAGAAATATTAAGTAAAAATCCAATAGCAACACCTAATAATGAGATATGTGCTAGGGTATCTGATAACATAGCATATCTTTTTACAACAACAAAAATACTAAGCATAGATGCAATTATTGCAATTAAAATTCCTGCAATAAAAGCTTTTATCATAAAGTCATATTGAAAAATTTCTATCATTGTAAAACCTGATTAATAGTAAATGTTTTTGTTAAATAGCCTTTTAATGGCTCTAAATGGTGAGTTACAAATAAAATAGTAGTTTTGTCTTTTTCATTTATTTCCTTTAAACAAGAGATAAATTTTTCTTGAGAGATTGTATCAAGACCAATATCTGGTTCATCTAGAATTAAAAGTTTTGGTTTATTTGCCAATGCTCTTACTATCATAACTCTTTGTTTTTGACCACCTGAAAGCTCTGCTATAAGTTTATTTTGCAGATTTGAAATATCAAATTGTTCCATCAAATAAGTGATGTAGTCATTCTCTTCTATAGAAATCTTTTTAAAAAAAGAGTTTCTATATGCAAAAGCTGTTTTAATTATTTCATCAACTGTTGCTGGAAAAATAATATCAATATTTGTCACATTTTGAGGAACATAAGCAATTGATTTTTTATCAAGAAGTTTGATATAACCGCTACTAATTTCATAAATTCCTAAAAGAAGTTTTATAAAAGTGCTTTTTCCTCCACCATTTGGACCTAAAATTGCCACAAAATCACCTTCAAAAATATCTAATGAAATATCTTTTAAAACATTTTCAAAACTTAAGTTAGAAACTTCAATAACTCTGTTTTTCATCGATTATTTACAACCCATTGCAGATTTTAATTTTTCTAAATTATCTTCCATTATTTGAAGATAACCATAACCTTTTTTATTTTCATCTTTTGTAATATTTTCAGCAGGTCTTAGCGCATCTGTTTTTACATTTGCTTCTTTTGCGATAGTTTTGGCTACCTTTGGACTTGCAAACTCTTCAAAAAATACAGTATTAATTTTTTCATTTTTTACTAGATTTATTAATTCACTTATTTGTTTGGCAGAAGGTTTATCTTCTGGTGACATACCTGAAACACTATATTGTTTAACTCCATAATCATCTGCAAAATAACCAAATGCATCATGATTTACTAAAATTTTTTTATTAGTACAAGTTGCCATACTTAAATCATATTTTGCTTTTAAAGTATTTATTTTTTCAAGATAATTATTTGCATTTTGTGTATAAAAATCTTTGTTAGCACTATCTTTTTCAATGAATAAATTAGTTATTGCTTGGGTCATTAAAATGTAGTTATTTAAACTAACCCAATAGTGTGGGTCAATATTTGAATGGTTATGTTCATCTCCATGATGATCATGTTTATCCTCTTCGTGTTGAGCATCTTCTGATATTTCTCTTAATTTTACATGTTCACTCATATCAAAAACTTTATTTTCAATATGTAATGATTTTACAATTTTATCTTTCCATGGCTCCATATTATCACCACTTGTAATAAATAAATCACTTTTTGATAGTTTTGCCATATCCGCTGGGCTTGGATCAAATCCATGGGCTTCAACACCAAATGGAATAAGATTATCTAATTTAATTTTATCGCCACCTATTTCTTTAGCAATACTGTATAGGGGATAAATTGATGTTGTAACTTTAATATCTGCAAGAGCATTACTTGCTAGAATTAACATTGTAGAGAAACCTATTTTTTTTAACATTAAAATCCTTTAATTTATATGTGCAACTTAGTTGCAAATGAAAGTATATGCTTAAGCATCTTAAGTGCAACTTAGTCGCATTTAAAGAAATAATGGTATAATCAAATAAAAAATTAGAGGATAAAAATATGAGTCAACAAATATTTTGGAATGGTAAATTTTCAAAGGCTGATTATTTTTATGGAACAAAACCAAATCAATTTTTAGCATCAAAAATAGAGTTATTTAAAAATCATAAAAAATTTTTATGTTTAGGTGAGGGAGAAGGAAGAAATGCAATATTTTTTGCCCAAAATGGTTTTGAAGTTAGTGCAATTGATGCTTCTGATGTGGGTTTAGCAAAATTAGATTCAAGAAGTAAAGAAGAGAATTTAGAAATAAAAACTTTTTGTATGGACTTAAATCATTGGAAAGCAGATGAAAAATATGATGTAATAGTAGCTTCATATTTACATATGTATAAAGATGAACGGGAAAAATTATTTGAAAAAATAGAGAACTCTTTAAATTCAAATGGTTACTTTGTTGGAGAATTTTTTTCAACAAAACAATTAACTTATAACAGTGGTGGACCAAAAGATTTGGATTTGCTTTACACTGTTGAGGATTTCGCAAATCATTTTACTTTATGTAAAAAAAATATCTCAGAAGAGATTGTAACTTTAGATGAAGGAATAGGTCATCAGGGTGTTGCTTGTGTAATTAGAGTTGTTATTCAAAAGATTTAGATTTTTTGTTTAACAGCTTTTTAACTACGATTTAAGTACACTATCTAATAATAAATATCAAAAACAATTATAATAAACAATACAGAGAAAAAAATGTTAGAAACAATAAAAGATTTAATAAAAAATAGAGTTTTAATAATCGATGGAGCTATGGGAACACAGCTTCAATTAGCAGACATAAAAAAAGAGGAATGGATTTATGCAGGTGCTGATTTAGAGGGTTGTAATGAACTTTTAAATTTAACAGCTCCCCATGTTCTTGAAACTATTCATGATGCTTACGCGATTGCAGGTGCTGATTTAATAAGTACAAATACTTTTGGTTCTATGCCTTGGGTTTTAGATGAATATGGTATTGGTCAAACATCTTATGAACTTTCAAAATTGGGAGCTGCCCTTGTAAAAAAATCTTGTGAAAAATACAGTACGCCTGAAAAACCAAGATATGTTTTAGGTTCTATTGGTCCTGGAACAAAACTCCCATCACTTGGACACATCAAATATGATGAAATGTATGATGGTTACAAAATCATGGCACAAGGTTTAGTAGATGGAGGATGTGACATTTTTTTACTTGAAACTTGTCAAGATCCACTTCAAATAAAAGCTGCACTTCATGCTTTAACTGACACTGCACCTCAAATCCCAATTATGGTATCAGTTACTATTGAGTTAAGTGGAACAATGCTTATTGGAACTGATGCTATGACAATTGCTGCAATTATGGCACCATTTAATATTTTATCTTTAGGCTTTAACTGTGGAACTGGACCTAAGCAAGTTCATAAACATGTTAAAACTTTAAGTGAAGTTTGTAAGTTCCCAATTTCAGTTCACTCAAATGCTGGACTTCCTCAAAATAGAGGTGGAAAAACTTATTACCCAATGCAACCAGATGAATTCACAGCTTTACAAGTTGAGTTTTTAAAAATTAATGGAGTTTCATTTTTAGGTGGTTGTTGTGGAACTACACCTGAACATATTGAAGCTTTATCAAAAGCTGTTGAGGGCGCTATTCCTTTAAAATCTTGTGGATTTTTAAAAGCATCTTTAGCTTCACTTTTTGGAACAGTTCCTCTAAAACAAGAACCAGCGCCACTTTTAATTGGTGAGCGTTCAAATGCAACTGGTTCAAAAGCTTTTAGAGAGTTATTAAAAGCAAATGATTATGAGGGAACATTGAGTGTTGGACAACAACAAGTTAGAGCTGGTGCTCACGTAATTGATGTTTCTGTTGGATTTGCTGGTCGAGATGAACGAAAAGATATGGATGAGGTAACTGCACTTTATTCACAAAAAGTTGCTCTTCCTTTAATGCCTGATTCAACTCAAATTTATGCCCTTGAAGCTGCACTTAAACAAATTGGTGGACGTGCTATTATCAATTCTGTTAACCTAGAAGACGGTGAAGAAAAATTTGATGCAGTTTGTAAATTAGCTAAAAAATTTGGAGCTGCATTAGTTTGTCTTGTTATTGATGAAGTTGGAATGGCAAAAACAAAAGAGGATAAAATCAGGATTGCTGAGAGAATCTTTGATTTATGTGTAAATAGACATGGCTTTGACCCACATGATTTAGTATTTGATATGCTTACATTTACTATTGGGAGTGGTGATGATGAGTATAGAACTGCTGGAATGGAAACAATGGAAGCAATTCGTGAGTTCCAGATTTTACATCCTGAAGTTGGAACTACATTAGGGCTTTCGAATATCTCTTTTGGACTTGATATAAAAGCTAGAATTTATCTAAACTCTATTTATTTAGACCATTGTGTAAAAGCTGGATTAACATCTGCTATTGTAAATGTTAAACATATTATTCCACTAAATAAAATAAGTGAAGAAGATAGAATTGCTTGTGATAATTTAATCTTTAACAATCATGAAAATGGTGACCCATTATTTGCTTTTATTGAACATTTCTCAAATGTTGAAGCCCATGAAGAGCAAACAGATGAAGAGTATCAAAATATGCCACCACTTGAAAAAGTGCAAAAACTATTACTTGATGGTGATAAAGATAGATTACTTCCACTTGTTGAAGAGTTAAGACATACAATAAAACCTGAAATAATTGTAAATGAGTGGCTAATTGATGGTATGAAAATTATTGGAGAGCTTTTTGGTTCAGGGCAAATGCAGTTACCATTTGTTCTTCAAAGTGCTGAAACTATGAAAGCAACAGTTGATGCTTTAAATCCATATTTACCAAAACAAGAAAAGTCAAGTGAAACTACACTAATTTTAGGAACAGTAAAAGGTGATGTTCATGATGTTGGTAAAAATCTAGTAGATATTATTCTTTCAAATAATGGATTTAAAGTTGTAAATGTTGGTATAAAAGCAGGTTTAGATACTTTTGTTGAAAAACTTCAAGAGCACAATGCCCATGCAATTGGAATGAGTGGATTACTTGTAAAATCAACAGCTGTTATGAAAGAGAACCTTGAAGAGCTTCAAAGAATGGGAATAAAGATTCCAGTTCTTCTTGGAGGTGCAGCCTTAACTAAAAACTTTATTGATGAATATTGCCGACCATATTATGATGGACCAATTTTTTATTGTAGAGATGCTTTTGATGGTGTTGTTTCTATGCAAAGAATTGAAAAGGGTGATGAAAATAATACTGCCCTTGCAGCTGATTTGATTCAAATTATTGACACAAGTGATAGAGTTGAAGAAGAAGCTGTTGTAATTCCTCCTTATGAAGAGATTCCATTACCTGAAAAAGGAACTTTTACTTTCCCTCCAATTTGGGATAGAGTTGCAAAAACAGGTGTTAAACTAGATAAAGAGTTAATTTTCAAATGGATAAATCATAGAGTTTTATTTAGACAAAGATGGGGATACAAAAGAGGAAAACAAGACGCAGCTAAGTTCTTAAAATATGAAGAAGAGGTAGTTGAACCAACTTATCAAGCATTAAAAGCTGAATTATTAGACAAAAATATTTTTGACCCAATTGCTATTTATGCTTATTATCCTTGTATCTCACATGATAATAAACTTTATATTTTTGATAAAAAATATCTGTTTAATACGTTAGAAGAGTCAAAAAATGTGCCAAGTTTGAGTGAAGCTATAAAAGTGTTGGAATTTCCAAGACAAAAAAGAAAACCTTTTAGATGTATTCCTGATTTTTTTGCAAATGATAGACTTGATGTGGTTGCCTTTACACTTGCTAGTGCTGGGCTTAAAATCACAGATTATGAAAGAGGTTTATACGATAAGGGTGAGTTTACAAAATATTACCAAGTTCATGGACTTGGAGTTGAACTTGCTGAAGCTTTAGCTGAGGTTTTACATAAACAAATTAGACTTGATTTAGATATTGTGCCAAAAGAGGGACACACTTTAAATGATGTTCAAATGAAACAATATGTAGGTTGTAGATATTCTCCAGGATACGCAGCTTGCCCTGATTTAGCAATGAACAGAGATATTTTTGATTTACTAAATCCTGAAGAGTTTGGAATAGAATTATCTGAAACATTCCAAATGCACCCAGAACAAACAACTTGCGCTATTGTGGTTACTCACAAAGAAGCGAACTACTATAATATCTAACACTTAAAAACTAAGGATGCATTTTGCATCCTTTTATATTTTTCATAGGATTACAATTTTGACTAACAATGCCAAAGGCTTAATACTCACCTCTTTAGGTGTTTTAATAATGAGTTTAGAATCATTATTTATTAAATTTACTACTGTATCTTCATTTCTTTTTTCTTTTTATATTGGAATATTTATGTTTGTTTCAATGGCTTCAACTCTTTTATTTAAAGAAAAGGGTTTTGTGAAAAATGCACTAAAAAGCTCTTTACCTATTTTAATAGTTTGCTCTATTTTAATGGGAACATCAAATATATTTTTTATAACTGCTGTAAAAACAACAACAGTTGCAAATGTGGTAATTATTTTTAGTACAGCAGCGCTTTTTTCAGCACTTTTTGCTTATTTGTTTTTTAAAGAGAAAATCACAAAAAATATCTTTTATGCTTCATTTTTTATGTTTTTAGGTTTATATATAATTTTTAATGACCAGTTAGATATTGGAAGTTTTGAAGGAAATATATACGCACTTTTATGTACAGCTTTATTTTCAATCTCATTTGTTTTATTGTCACGTTATAAAGAGATGGATAGAGTTATTTTAACAGCCTTTAGTGGGATTTCTTTAAGTGTGATTGCATTTTTCTTTTGTGATGAATTAGTTATTGATTTTAAGACTCTAATCATTGTAATGGTTATGGGTTTAATAATAAGCCCATTTTCAAGGGTTTTATTGGGAAATGGTGCAAAGTATATAAGTGCAAGTGAAGTAAGTTTATTGATGATTATAGAGACTATTATGGCACCTATTTGGGTTTGGATTTTTTTAAATGAAGTTCCTAGCTCTTACACTTTTATTGGTGGAAGTATAATAATAGCTACTTTGATTGTAAACTCAATATATACTTTAAAAAGAGGGGAATAAGAGAATCTTTCCAAACAAAAGTTTGGAAAGATTTTTTATGCTTTAATCTCGCACTTCTTACATCTTGCATCAAGACTATATTTCCCAGCTCCAATAAACATAAGTGAAATAGAAGCTAATAGATAAAGTAATGGTAATTCAATTACTAAACCACCAGTTTCACCTAAAACAAAAAGTTCACTACTGTGAGCTAAAAATATTGCAAAAAGCATTGTTAGAGCAAAAAATAGTGATGAAATTCTAGTAAATAAACCAAAAATAATTAAAATTGGAAAAACAACTTCTCCCATATAAACACCATAAGCCACAAATTCTGGAAGACCAGCTTTTGTTACTAAAAATTTTATTCCATCAATTCCATTAAATAGTTTAGTAAAACCATGAAATAACATAAGCGCTGCTATTGAAAATCTTAAAATTAGTTTTCCAATATCTTCATTTAAAACAGATTCTAATTTGTTTTCACAACAAGTCATAATAATTCCTTAATTTTTAATCTCGGGTTTATACCTTTTTAATATTTAGTAATTGTTTAGTATGATATTTTCGTAAGATTGCAAGTGCAAATATTGAGCCAACTAAAGCCCAAAACATATCACTTTGAGTATCCCAAATATAACCTTGAGTTCCTAAAAAGTCGTTTGCTCCTTCACCTGAATAAATGGCAACCCACCACTCTACAAGTTCATAAAATGCAGAAAATGCTAAACAAAAACAAACAATAAAGAAGTTTCTCCATGACTCAATTGTGATGATACTTTTTCTAATAATAATTTCTCTTGCAACCATTGCAGGAACAAAACCTTGGGCAAAATGTCCTACTTTATCGTAGTCGTTTCTTTCTTGATGAAAAAACTCTTTTATAACGTCAAAAAGAGGAACTTGGGCATAAGTATAGTGCCCACCAACCATTAAAATAATACAATGAATTAAAATAAGTGAATAAACTAAAGGCGTGAGTCTAAATTTGTTATAAGTAAAGGCCAAAACAATCAAAGCGATGATTGCAGGAAATACTTCTAAAACCCATGTAAATAAATCTTTTGGATTTATAAGTGACCAAATAAAAACAGAAAAATAAATAAACAACCAAGTTCTAATCATTGTAATCCTTTAGAAATGATAATTATCCTATAATAAAGCTTCAAAATTATTATAAAGGCTTCTCATGAATTATACATATTTTAATCCAACTGCAATAGAGTTTGGAACAGGCAAAATAAAATCAATTGTTAATTACATTGATAAAAAACTAAAAGTATTAGTTGTTTATGGTGGTGGAAGTATTAAAAAAAATGGAGTTTATGAACAAGTAAAAACAGCGCTTGAGGGTTATACTTGGTTAGAGTTTAGTGGAATTGAACCAAATCCAGCTATTGAAACTTTAAATAAAGCCGTAAAAATCATAAAAGATGAAAAAATAGATTTCATTTTAGCTGTTGGTGGTGGTTCTGTTATTGATGGAAGTAAATATTTAGCAGCAGCTGCACTTTATGATGGTGATGGTTGGGATTTTTTAGAAGGTAAAACTGTAGAAAAAGCTCTTCCAATAGGTGCTATTTTAACACTTCCAGCAACAGGAAGTGAATCAAATACAACAGCTGTAATTTCAAGGGTTTCAACAAATGAAAAAAGATATTTTGGTTCACCTTTGGTTTATCCAAAATTTGCAGTTTTAGACCCAAGTGTTATGAGTTCACTTGATGATAGACAATTAGCAAATGGTTTAGTTGATGCATTTGTTCATACTTGTGAGCAGTATTTAACTTATCCTACATCTTCACTTTTACATGATGGTTACTCTTTAACAATTTTAAAAGGTTTAAAAACACTTGCAGTTGATTGGAAAAATAGACACGAAATCCAATGGCAAGAGAATCTTATGCTTTTAGCAAACCAAGCTTTAAATGGTTTTATTGGTTCAGGAGTTCCACAAGACTGGGCAACTCACATGATTGGTCATGAATTAACAGCATTTTATGGACTTGACCATGCAAGAAGTTTAGCAGTTGTACAACCACAACTTATTAGAGTTATGATGGAAGAGAAAAAAGAGAAATTTGAGTTAATGGGAAGAGAAGTTTTTGGAGTTCTTCACAATAAAGAGATAGTTCTTGAAGCGTTAGAATATATGTATCAAAGTATTGGTGTTACAACAAATTTAAATGATTATAATATTGATGATAAAGTTGTAGAAAATATTACATCAGCACTTAAAAAACATGGAATGACAAATATTGGTGAAAACGGAACAGTAACTTTAGAAAAAGTTGCACAAATTTTAAATATGGCTATGAAATAGGTAAAACTATCTCAAATAAAGCTCCTTTATGGATAACCTCCATAAAGGTAAACTCTACATTTTTAGCACTTAATGTTCCTTTTAAATGTCTTTCAACAATAAGTTTACTCATATAAAGACCAATTCCAGTTCCATTAAATTGATGTTTTGTAGTGAAATATGGTTCAAATATTTTATCTATGATTTCATCATTTATTCCACCAGCACTATCTTTTATTTGAATAACTAAGTTATTTTCTTCTTTAAAAACATCAATAAAAATATATTTATTATCTCCTGATAATTGTTTTAAAGCATCTTTTGCATTTGCAAAGATATTCATTAAAACTTGAATAAGTTCATTTTCAAGGGAAGAAATTTCTATTTCTTGAGTATTATTTATTAGAGTAATTCTATTTTGAATAAAGGTATTACCCATTAATTCCAAGGTTTTATCAATAACTTTTTTTGAATTTATTTTTGATAGAGTTTTCTTTTTATTAAAAAAATTTCTAAAATCTTCAATTGTATGAGACAAATACATAGTTGCTTTTTTTATGTGATTGATTGAATCATAAAACTCTTTATCACTTAAGGTACTAAACTCTTTTTTTACTTCCATTCCAGATGCTGCAATACTTATTGTTGAAAGTGGTTGTCTCCATTGGTGGGCAATATTTTCTAACATTTCACCCATTGAAGCCATTCTTGATTGTTGAATTAGAATTCTATTCTTTTCTTCATTTTTTTGGATTTCAAGTTTTATTTTTTCATTTAATTGGGTATTTAATTTTTTTAATAAATAGTGCCGATAGATTAGAAGAGTTACGCAAGCAAAAATAACAAAAAAAGCCAAAGCTTTATAAAAAAAAGAATAATTAAGTTCTTCTTGATAATTTACAGAAATCCATTTATTTAGAATTTCTTGCTTTTGACTAAGAGTTATATCACCTATTGCTTTATCTAAAATATCATTTAAAATTGGTTCATCGTTTCTTGAACCAACTCCTAGTCTCCAAGTATCGTCAAATTTTCCTGCAATTTTTAACTGACCAATATAATCTTTTTGAATGTTATAACCAATTGAAGCCAAAGTATCTATTAGTCCAAATACTTCACCTTTTTGAACAAGTTTTAATCCCTCTTGTATGTTTTCTACATATATAAATTGAATATCTGGATATTTGATTTTTAATGTTTCAGCAAAGGCGTAATCTTTTACCATAGCAAGTTTTTTATTTTTGATTTGCAAAATATTATCAACAAAAGGTGTATTTACATCAGCTGCAACAACTAATGGAATCTCTAAATATGGTTTAGTGAAATTAAGGTATCTTTCCCTTTGAGGAGTTTTCATAATAAGAGAAAATATATCACAAGCTCTTTTTTCCCCGTATTCTAAAGATTCACTCCATGTTTTTGTAGGAACTAAAACTATAGGTTTTTTGATTTTCTTTTCTATTAATTTTATATAATCAGCCGCAATTCCTACATGTTCATTTTTCTCTATTTTTTCAAAAGGCATCCAGTCAGGGTCTACACACATAGTGAGAGTTCCTTTCTTTTCTAAATAAGATTTTTCTTCTGGATTTAAAAGAAAATTATCAACAAGATGTCTAGTATAGATAATATCCTCAGCTTTTAATTCATTTTTAATTAATCCCATTACTCGATATGTATTTACAATAAGATTAATTTTTTCAGGATTTACTGTTCCAATTCTTCCTTGTTTATCAAAAACTAATTTTTTCATCTCATTTGCTTCAAAAATTAGATTTTCTAAACTTTTATTTTGTGGATTATATTTTTTGTATATTAATTTTGTAACTTCGTCAATATGCTCAAAAGCATAATAATAACCTTTCATCGTTGCTGTATAAAAATTTCTAACTGTTTCGGGATTTTCTTGTGCAAACTCTTTTGATGTAAAAATTAAATCTTCATAGAAATTAAAACCATAATCTGTAGGATTAAAAACTTTTATTTTGTAGCCTTTTTCTTTTAGAGTGAATAGCTCATTTGTTGTGTATGCTGACATTAGGTCTGTTTTATTATTTATTAAATCATCAACATTAAAAGTGTGAGGAATGAATTTAAAATCACTCATTTGTAAATTTTGGCTTTTTAGCATAGATTGTAAAGGTGCAAAATTTTCTTGATTATTAGTAATCATAATTCTTTTATCTTTTAAATCAGCAGGAGTTTTGATATTAGACTTTTCTAATGCAATTAATACCAATGGAGAAGATTGGAATATTGTCCCTAAAATAAAAAGGTCTTTACCTTCTGATTTATCGACAATCAAAGAAGAAGAGTTTAATCCAAAATCAGATTTTCTATCTAAAACTTCTTTTGTTAAATCTAAATTACTATCGAATTTTTTAATATCAACATCCAAGCCTAACTCTTGATAAAACCCTTTTTCTTTTGCAACATAAAAACCTGCAAATTCAAATTGGTCTAACCACATCAGCTGTATAGATGTTTTTTTTAATTCTGATGCATTTAAAATATAGTTAAAAACAATTAAAAGTATTAATATTATTTTTTTTATTAGAGAACCTTTTTTTTTATACCTAATTAACGCAATATTATAACAAAGTAAGATAAAATATATCAATTAAATTTAGGAATATATTATGTCTAAAGAAAAAACAATTAGAAATAAAATTTTAGAGTATGTTTATACAATTTCAAAGCAACCAATTTTATTAAAAGACTTATTAGTTGCAAATAGACAACATAATGATGGAATGCATGTTGACCCTGCAAAACTTGGTTTTAGGTTAAGACTTATTCGGGCTTATATTGTTTATATTGTTGGAGTTTTGATTGTTTTAGTTCCAATTTCATTTTTAACACATAAAGAGATGGAAAAATTAAATCCACATATTTCAATATTGGCTTCAATGTTTATTACAGCTATTATTTTTATTGGTTTTAACTTTTTTAGAGATAAGATGAGAGATACAATGACTAAAGAGTTAATTATTAGATCTTGGAAGTTACATTTTCCATTTTTCTCATATGAAGAGTATTCTGAGAAAATAGATGAAATATTCGAAAAAGCTATGAAAGAAGAGATTTCAAAAAGAGATTTAGAAAAATATATTTTAGATAATCTTTCGAAGTAACAAGTAGTAAAGTAGTATTCTAAACTACTTTATCATACAAAGCAACCGCTTGCGTGTTTCTTTGTTTTTTCAACTCCATATCCACAAATTTTCCAATTAATTCTTGTTTTTGTTTAAATGCTAAAGTAATTTTTCTTTTAACTGGTCGATGTTCATAAATATAAAATCCAGCTTCATTCATAGATAATCGAATAGGTGTTGCAATTGCATAAGAACTCATAACACAATCACTTTTACAAAGTCTAAAAATATCATCAAAATACTCTTTTGTCCAAAGCTCAAAATTCACATCACTTGAAAAAGCATCTTGATAGATTATGTCAAAAGAGTTTTTATCTAAAGATTTTATATACTCTCTTGCATCACCTATAAAAACCTCTATTTTGATTTTTTCATCTTCATATTTTCCAGTTTGTGCAACTGCTTTTATGATATGTTTAATATTTTCAAACTCTTTTGGAAACTCAAAATTTTCAAGAGATTTTACAAGATTACCATCAAGTTCAGGTGAAAAGATATTTAGTTTTATATCAAGATTGTTTAACAAACAATAATAAATAGTTGAAAAAGTGTTATATCCAATCCCAAAACAAATATCTAAAATAAAAAGCTCTTTTTTATTTTCTTGAAATGTAAAAGTTGGAATTATATGTTTACTCAATGCTTCGTTTATAGCTCCATCATCAGGATTGTGATAGTGTTGATTATAAAGCTTTGAGAATAGTGTATTTGAGCCATCTTTTGTGGCAACAATAGAGTTTATATTATCTTGCAAGATTAGTTTTCATCTTATAAACCATTGTCCCAATGGTGCATTTTTTTTGCTGTGAAAATATAAGTATCATCAAAAAGTTCAATACAGTTTGGCGCTTGAAAACCTACATTTTCTAGTAAATCTAAAAGTTCATATCTATTGTCATTTGAGATTTTTTCTAGGATGATTATATTTCCTGAGTTTTCCAAAGCTTTGTACATAAGTTTTAAAATAGTTTCTTGGTCAGCACAATATGAAAAAATATTTCCTAAAACTATATATTCATATTCCCTTGCAGTTGCTCTAAGTTTTGCACTGTTTTCATCAACAAAAGGAATATATTTTATATTCCCTTCATTTTGAACTTTTATCTCTTCTAATGCACCATCAACAAGGCCTAAAGAGTTATCAATATGTAAAATAGCAATATTTGTATAATCTGCAAATAACTCTTTAAAAAGATTTAGTTTTTGAGGCACTTTTTAGTTTCCTAAAGAGTGAAGTTTTTCATCTGAAAGGTATAACTCTTCATTTGACATAACACCAATATCAGATTTTAAAATATCTCTTGCTATTTCTTTTGCTTCTTCAAGTGAATGCATAGCACAAGTTCCACATTGGAAAATATTTAGTTCTGGAATATCTTCTTGTTTTTCAACTGCAAGTACATCTTCCATAGCAGCTCTCCAAGCAGCTCCAACAGTTTTTTCATCTGGATTTCCAAGTAAACTCATATAAAAACCAGTTCTACAACCCATTGGTGAAACGTCAATGATTTCTACTGTTGGTGAATTTAGGTGATTTCTAATGAATCCTGCAAAAAGGTGTTCTAAAGTATGGATACCTTTTTCACCCATCATTGATTGATTTGGTACACAAAATCTTAAATCAAAAACAGTGATAATATCTCCCGATGGTGATTTCATAGTTTTTGCAACTCTAACAGCAGGTGCTGGCATAATAGTGTGGTCAACTTTAAAGCTATCTAATAATGGCATTGTAATTTCCTTTTTATTTATAAAATTAGTTCAATTTTTTGTTTTTTAATAAGTGCAGATTGTATCAAAAGTTTATTAAATGGGTGGTAAGAGATGAAATTGTTAGGAGTTATGAAAAGGGATTTCGAATTATTTTTTAACTATGATTAGTAATAAAATAATAGCAAAAGAGTTTTTAATGGAATTGGTTTATTTGTGGGTTGAGAATTATAAGAATATACAAAAGCAAGGGTTTAATTTTTCGCCTAGGTTTAGGTGTGAGTATGATGAAAAAACTAATGAATTAAAAGTTGTTGATAAAGATGAAATGGGTGAATTTTATCCTAAAAACTTTTTTGGTGATAATATAAATATTACTGCTATTGTTGGTGAAAATGGGAGTGGGAAGAGTTCACTTATGGAATTTTTACTTGATTTATTTGATTCCGAATCGGCACACAAGTTTTTACTTTTATATCTATATGAAAATAAACCAAGATATTATTCTTATCAAGTTTCTTCCTCAAATATTAATGAATTAAAAATAAATAATTTTAAAATCGAAGAACAATTAGTTCCATTATTAAATAGATATGGCATAAATGATGGACATGAAAATTTAATTTCTTTATATATAAATAATGAATATACAAATATTGATTCAAGACCAAGTGAACAATTTTTTACAGAAAGTAGTAAAAAGTCATTAAGCGTAATAAATAGCTTGATTATTAAAAATAGTTTAAAATTAAGGGATATATCAATAAAAGTTGAGAATTATTTTATTCCAACAAAAGTAAACATTAAACTTAAAGAGATAGATTTTTTTACAAGTATTTTAGATAAGGATAGAGAATTTTATACAGATATTGTTTGGAATAAAATAATTACATTAAAAAGTCAATTAAAAGATACAACATTATTAAAAAAAATAGAGTTAGTTAGAGAAATCTTTAAAGTTAAACGTGAAGAATTTAGTTTGATAGATGAAAAACCTGCTTTTTTAGGAAAGAAAAAGGATAAAAGTTATTTTAAATTTGAATACAGAGATTTTGGAAATACTGTACCTGCAAAAATTACAGAAAATTTAATTACTGGGAATGTTCATTCCTTAAATATTTATGATATTAATGAAGAAGTTTTAAGCTTTTTATATGAGTTACCAAAAGAATTTGATATTGAATTAGAAGACGAGAAAAGAAAATTTTCAAAATTAAGTTTTGGAGAAAGACAATTATTAATCCTTATGAATAATATTTTAAAGATATTTCTAATGGAAAAATATGTTACTTATTATGATTATGATTATGAAAAAGATGAAGCAGAAAAGTGTGAACATAATATAAATGAAGTAGTCCTTTTTATAGATGAATTTGAACTTGGACTTCATCCAAATTGGCAAAAAAGATTTTTTTCATATTTTCGTGAGATTTCAAAATTTACAAATAAAAAAATACATTTAATAATAACTTCTCACTCTCCATTTTTATTGTCAGACCTACCAAAAGAAAACATAATATTTTTAGAAAAAGGCAAACAAGTTTATCCTTTTGATGATGGAAAACAGACTTTTGGAGCAAATATTCATACTTTACTTTCTCATGGTTTTTTTATGAAAGATGGACTTATGGGTGAGTTTGCAAAAGATAAAATTGATGATGTAATAAAATATTTAAACAATGACAAAACGAGTACCATAACAACTGATAAGGACGCCCAAAATATTATAGATATAATAGGTGAACCAATTATAAAAAGAGAACTTCAACGAATGCTAAAAAATAAAATGGAGTTGTCAAATAAAACAGAAATTGATACAATAAAAGACGAAATAAAACTTTTAACTGAAAGACTAGAAAAATTAGAGCCAAAGGATGAAAAATGAGTATAAATGATATTTATGAAAAACTAAGACTTATTAAACCAATTCTTTCTACTGATGGTATAAATATTCTTGGAGTTTTTGGCTCTTATGCAAGGGGAGATTATACTAATAATAGTGATATTGACATACTTTATGAAATAAAGGACATTAAAATGTTTATGAGCAAATACAAAGGTTTTAGTGCTTTTTCAAAACTTGCAGATACCAAAGAGTTTTTAAAAAAAGAGTTAAACAAAGAGGTTGATTTTGTGGATAAAGACTCTTTAAATGAAATAGGAAAAGAGTTTATTTTAAAAGAAGTGAAATATGTCTAATATCTCAGTTTATGCAAAAACAAAATTTATTTTAAAAATGATAGATAACATTAAAAGAATTATCACAAAACATGGCGGAATTGTAAAAGCTTTAGAAGATGAACTTGAAGCACAACCTGCAATTTTGATGGCTTTGCTTCAAATTGGTGAAAGTCTAAATAAAATCGATAAACATATAATCAAAAAATATGATTTAGAACAAGAAGCAAAAGGCTCTTATGATGTTAGAAACTTTATAGCTCACGATTATGAAAGAGTTAGATTAGAAATAGTTGAAGACATTTTAAGAAGTGGATTAGAAGAACTTGAAGTGAAGATTTTAAAACTTAGTGCTGATTTTGAGAAATGATTAAAATAAGTATTTCTACAAAAACTATAGAAAACTTTAAAGCTCAAGTTTTATCAAATTTTTATGACCAAACAAATAAAAAAATAGGTTTCAAAAAAGAAGAAGATAAAAAAGTAAAATGGACGATAGATATTGGTGCAATAAATAGACTAATAAAAAGAAAATTAAAAAATTATCATAAAGAACTAGATTTAGAAAAATTAATCACATTAGAGTATAAAGAGCTTTATGATTTAAAAACTTTTATTGATAAAAATAAATCTTTCACAGAACTAAACAAAACTCAAAAAGATTACTTTTATACTTTATACAAAAGATTAAAAAACCCAGAATATATTAAAGATTTAGATATAACAGTTTGTCCATATTGTAATAGAAATTATATTTTTAATTTTAAAAAACCAGATTCTTTAGAAGCAACAGCACAACTAGACCACTTTTTTGATAAAAGCACATATCCTTATTTTTCTGTATCAATTTTTAATTTAGTTCCTAGTTGTCAAACTTGTAATCAAAGAAAATCAAAAAAACAAAATGAGATTTATCATCCCTTTATTGAAAGTTTAAATGATGATGTAAAGTTCAAGTTAAAATTAAAAGATAGTAAATTTTATTATGATAAGAACTCTTTAGAAATAGTGACTGAAGTAAATAAAAATAAAGAAGAAGTAGTAAATTCACATATAGAAACTTTTAATATTCAGAATCTTTATAATGAACACAAAGACATCGCCCTAGAACTTATCCAAAAAGCACAAATATACAATGAGAGTTATATAGATGAACTTTATCAAAAGTATGAAGGAACACTATTTAAAAATCGTGAAGATGTTTTAAGACATATAACTGGTGGTTACATAGAGGACAAAGATATAAACAAACGCCCACTATCCAAACTAATCAAAGACATAAGTGAAGAGTTAGATTTGATATAAAGATTCAAATTCTTGAATCTTCTTATTGAATCTTTTTCCTAAACATCCACGAAGCAAAAAACAAAGATATAAAACCTAAAGCTAACATTGGAACTATTAGTGAAATAGCCATATCAAAACTTATATCTTTTAGGAAAACACCTTTTAATAAAATCAAGAAATATTTTAACGAGATAATATCTGTAACTGGGATTAACCATTGGGGCATATTTTCAACTGGTGTTGCAAAGCCTGACATTAAAATATATGGAACCATCAGTACAAATGCTCCTAAGATTCCTTGTTGTTGGGTTGATGAGATTGATGAGATAAAAAGTCCAAGCCCAACTATTGAGAATAAAAATGAAATTAATCCTAAAAAAAGTATAAATACAGAACCCACAAAAGGAACATCAAAAAACGTTATTGCCACAAGAAATATGACACTAGCTTCCACAACACTTATTAAAAGTGGTGGGATTGTTTTTCCAATTATTAAAATAGTTGATGATAGAGGCGAAACTAAAAGTTGCTCAAAAGTTCCTAGTTCTCTCTCCCTTGCAACTGATAATGCTGTTAATAATAAAGCCACCAACATTGATAAACTTCCCATTAGATTTGGAAGTATCCACCAAAAGTTGTCAAGGTTTGGATTGTAAAGATTTCGGCTTACTATTGTGTTATTTATAGCTTGTGAATTTACGACTTTTGAAATGGCTGTTTGTACATAACTTTGGGCTATTTGAGCGCTGTTTGATTTTCTTCCATCACCTATGATTTGAATTGATACCTCTTCATTTTTTGCTATTTTTTGAGCAAAGTTTTGGGGAATATAAATAGCTAAGATAACTTTTTGAGTATCGATATACTCTTGAAGTTGTTCTTCACTTTGTAATCTATAGATATTTGTAAAGGTTGTGCTGTAACTTAGATTTCTTATTATCTCTTGACTTTTTATACTGTTGTCCCTATCAAGAACTGCAATATTAATATTTTTTACTTCGAGGGTAACCGCAAATGAAAAAAGTAAAAGTTGCATCAAAGGTGGAATTATAATAATAGTTCTTGATTTTTTATCACTCCAAATGGCTAAAAACTCTTTTTTCATCAAAGCTAATAATTGAAAAATCCAAACCATCAATCTAACCTTTTTCTTGTGATTTTAAATATTATAGAAAATATAACAGCTCCAACTATTAACATGGCTATTACATTTGGAAGTATAACTTCGTAAATGTCACCACTTAAAAATATACATTGTAAAATCTCAATAAAATATCTAGCTGGAATAATATGAGTTATATATTGAAGCCACACAGGCATACTGCTAATTTGAAAGATAAAACCTGAGAGTAAAAACGCTGGTAAAAATCCTACGATTAGTGCAGCTTGAGCTGCAACAAACTGATTTTTTGCTAGTGTTGAAATCAAAAGTCCAAGTCCAAGTGCAGGAATTAGATACAAAGCTGAGGTAAGGACAAGTAAAAAAACAGAACCTCTAAATGGTATCTCAAACCAAAATATAGCAATACAAACACAAATAAACATTGAAATCATAGCAAGTACAAAGTAGGGTAAAATTTTTCCTAAAAGTAGCTCACTAATTGTGATTGGAGTGGACATTATGGCTTCCATAGTTCCTCTTTCCCATTCTCTTGCAACCACTAAAGCTGTTAAAAGTGTACCAATTAGAGTTAAGATAATAGCAATTGAACCTGGTAATAAAAAATAAGAGCTAAGAAGTGGAGCATTAAACCAATATCTTGTTTGAATATCCAAAGATGAGCTAGTTGATTTTTTAGTAAATCCTTCTTGAACAAGCCAGTTACTCCAAACGCCATTTGTATATTTTTGAACAAAACCTGCGATATTTGGTTCACTTCCATCGGCTAAAACTTGAATTTTACTATTTTGGGTTTGTAAATCTTCTGCAAAAGTTGAGGGAATTACAATTATCGCTCGGATGGTTCCTTCTTGAAGTTTTGTTTCAAAATCCATTCGATTATTTCCAACTTGTACATTAAAACTTTGTGACATTCTAAAAGCATCTAAAAGGCTTAATGTATATTTTGAAGATTTTTCAACTACAATTCCCACAGGAATATTTTTTGAGTCAAGGGAAATTGCATATCCCATTAAAAAAAGTAAAATCAAAGGTAAAACCACAGCAATTAAAATAGAGCTTGGATCTCTTATAATTTGGTAACTCTCTTTTATAAATAAAGCCTTGAATCTTCTAAATTTAAACATCGTCACTTCTTTTTATAAGTTCGATAAAAGCTTCTTGCATAGTTGCATTTGGTGAGATTTTTAGGATTAATTCGTGAGGTGAACCAATGGCAATTGCTTTTCCTTTATAAATCAAAGCTATTTGGTCGCAATACTCTGCTTCTTGCATAAAGTGAGTAGTAACCATGATTGTCATTCCTTTTTGCACCATTGCGTAAATATGATTCCAAAATTCTCTTCTTGTGATTGGGTCAACTCCACTTGTGGGTTCATCCAAAAAAAGCACAGCAGGGTCGTGCATAACTGCACAAGCAAGTGCAAGTCGTTGTTTATATCCTAAAGGTAAATCTTTGGCTTGGGTATTTTTGAATCTATTTAAATCAAAAATCTCTAACATATTAGAGATTTTTTTATCTCTTTTTTTAAATCTTAATCCATAAATTCCAGCATAAAATTTCAAGTTCTCAAAAACACTAATATCCCCATAAAGTGAAAACTTTTGAGACATATACCCAATTCGCCATCTAGCTTTTAAAGAAGAGCTCATAAAGTTATAACCCAAAACACTAGCTTCTCCACTTGAGGGTTTTACTAATCCACAAAGCATTTTAAAAGTTGTAGATTTTCCAGCTCCATTTGGTCCAAGAAGTCCAAATATTTGTCCTTTTTTTATCTTAAAATTTATATTTTCTGTTGCTGTAAAAGAGCCAAATTTTTTAGTGAGATTTTTAACTTCAATTACATTTTCCTCATCTGTTTTTATAAACTCTATTTGTTCTGCTAGTTTTGAAACACCATCAAAATTGGCTTTTAAAATATTCATAAAACCATCTTCAAAAGTAGGAATTGCTTTTTTATACACACAATTTGAAGCTTTTATATCTTTTAGTTCTGGTAATTTTAGTGATTCATCACAAATGACTTTTATACTATTTCCTAAAATCAAAGCATCTTTTATATAGTCATATTTAAGAGCTAATTTAAGAGTTTCTCTTTTGTCTTTTATCTCTCCCACTATGTCAAAAACTCTATCTTTCATACCATCTTTTAAAATATCAGGATTACCAAAAAAAAGAATATCTCCCTCATTTAAAAGTAAAACTTCATCACAGAGTTCTGCTTCATCAAGATAAGCTGTACTCCATAAAACTGTAACATTCTCTTTTGTAAGATTCTCAACCATACTCCAAAGCTCTTTTCTTGAAATTGGATCAACTCCAACTCCTGGTTCATCAAGAAGTAGAAGTTTTGGCTTTTTAATCAACGCACTTGCCAGTCCTAGTTTTTGTTTCATTCCACCTGATAAATTTTTTGCAAGAAAATCTTTGAAGTTAAATAGAGAAGTAAAATGTAAAAGTTCATCTATTCTATTTTGAAGATTATCTAAAGGAATTGACTGTAAATCTGCAAATAATCGCAAGTTCTCTTCCACGCTTAAATCTTCATATAAACCAAACTTTTGAGGCATATAACCTAGTTGTTCTTGAATAATATGAATATTTGTTTGTAAATCTAAATCTAAAATCTCTATATCTTTTGCTTCATAGGTTAAAAGACCACTAAGAATTCGCAAAAGTGTAGTTTTTCCTGCACCATCAGGCCCAACAATTCCTGTGATTTTATTTGGTTTTATTTCAAAAGATATGTTATTTAAGGCCTTTTGTTTATCAAAACTTTTTGAGAGATTTTTAATAGAAAGTATTGACATATTAGTTGATTTGAGGGAAAGTGATGGTTACTGGCATTCCTTGTTTTAGATTATCATCAACATTATTTACAATAATTCTAAACCTATAAACCAAATCAGTTCGTAAATCTTCTGTTTGTACAGTTTTTGGTGTAAATTCTGCAAGTGGTGAAATGAAACTAACAATTCCCTCATAAGTTTTATTACTATCAGTTGTAATTACTGCTTTCATACCTGTTTTTACAACACCTAGATATTTTTCACTTAAATAACTTCTCACCCAAAATTCATCACTTTTTGCAATTTCAACAATAGTTTGAGAACTATTTACAATTGAGCCTACTTCATATACTTTTGTGATTATTGTTCCATCAACTGGTGAATATAAAACCGTATCATCATAATTTATTTGTAAGATATTTTTTTGGGCTTTTAGTGATTCAAGGGTAGCTTTTGCACTTAAAATGTCCTCTTTTTCATAACCATTTTGAAGTAGTTCTAAAGAGTTTTTTGCATAATCATATTGAGCTTGTAAATCCAAAGCTTGTGATTTTGTATTATCATAAGATTGTTCTGAGATTGAGTTACTTTTTAAAAGGGTTTGGGCTCTTTGGAAATCTTTGTTTATTCTATCTAGGTTTGCTTTTACTTCAGAAAGTTTAGCCTTTGATTTTTCTATCTCTTCTATTCTGTAACCTTTTTCAAGTTTTTGTATTTGAATCTCTTGCAGATTTATTTGAGCATTTATTTGGTTTAGATTTTCTTTAAAAATAGAGTTTTCAATTGTGGCAATTACGTCACCTTTTTTTAGTTTTTCTCCCTCATCAAAGTTTAATGTTTCCAATCTTCCTGAAACTCTAAAAGCTAAAGATACTGTTCGAACATCAACATTTCCATAAAATTTAGTCTCTTTTTTTTCTTGATAACAACCACTAAAATAGATAAGACAAAGGGGTAAAAATAAGAAGAGCTTTTTCACAAAGGTCCTTTATATAGGATTGAATAAAAAGCAGTATATTACAATAAGAATAAATCTGTAATAAACATATAAAGGAATTGGTACATTATTTTGATACTTTTTTTTGAGTCATCGAATATTTTATATCATTGGTTTTATATGTGTAAATGAACAAAATATATTTCTTTATTAATAATATTTAAAATGAGTCATTTATGAGTCATTTGAAGTGGTATAATTTCAAAAAAATATATTTAATAATCTTTTTTAATTTAAGTTAATATAGTGTTAATTGAGTTCTATTAACAAAAATAAGTAAATTTATCCTATAATACCGAATATTCTTAGAATAATAGATTTAATCATTAAATCTTCTCATAGTAGAAAATATTATTTAATAATATTTTAATGAAAAAATAAGACAAACTAAATACATTTAATAAACACAAGGATTTAATTAATGGAACAAGAAATAAAAATGCCTGAAGAAATGATTATAGTTACTGAAACAGATGCAAAAGGTATTATAAAATTTGCGAATGAAGACTTTTGTAAAATTGCCGGTTATTCATTAAATGAATTAATTGAACAATCTCATAATAAAGTAAGACATCCAGATATGCCAAAGGCTGCATTTGAAGATTTATGGAAAACTATACAAAGTGGGAAAATTTGGAAAGGTATTGTGAAAAATAGAACTAAAGATGGAGGATATTATTGGGTTAATGCAACTGCATATCCCTCTAAAACTTCTTTAGGTGAGTTGAGATATATTTCAGTTAGAGTTAAACCTACAAATCAAGAAATAGCTGATGCAATTAAACTTTATTCAACACTTGCGTAGGTAGATAATGTTTTTTAGTAATGCAGATAAAAATATAATTAATAGTCTAGATAATATTATTGACTATTTAAATAATAAAACGAATATTATAGTTCCGAATGATTTTAAATCTTCAAGGAAGAATAAAGAAGTTACAAAAAGATTAGATTTAATTATAGAGATTTTGAATAAGAAAAATGACGATGAATTGCATATTTACGGTGAAATTATGCTTGTTGCTGAGAAAATGATGAAAGGTGATTTTAGTGATAGAATTTTTAATATTAAGACATCAAATATAAAATTGAATTACATTGCAAGTGTAATTAATAATTTAAATTACTCAATGAAAACTAATATTGATAATATGTTAAAAGTTTTAGATGAATATAGTAAATATAACTATCTAAATAAACTTGATACAAGAAATGTTTTCGGTGATTTTAATTCTTTATTTGAAAGAATAAATATTCTTCAAGAAAATATAACAGTTATGCTTATAGAAAATAAATCAAATGGATTAACTTTAGATATAAGTTCAAATATATTACTTGAAAATGTAGATAAGTTAAATATAAGCTCAACTGAAGCAGCTTCAAGACTTGAAGAGACAGCCGCTGCAATAGAAGAGATAACTTCTAATATTAGGAATAATACAGAAACTATTGCAAAAATGGCAACTTATTCAAACGATGTAACAAAATCAGTTTTAAATGGTGAAAAACTTGCAAATCAAACAACAGTTGCAATGGACGAAATAAATGCACAAGTAAATTTAATTAATGATTCTATTTCAATTATTGACCAAATAGCATTTCAAACAAATATCCTTTCCTTAAATGCAGCCGTTGAAGCGGCAACTGCAGGAGAAGCAGGAAAAGGATTTGCAGTTGTTGCAGCTGAAGTAAGAAACTTAGCTTCACGAAGTGCAGAAGCGGCAAAAGAGATAAAGACAATAGTTGAAAATGCAACTTCGAAAGCAAATCAAGGTAAAGATATAGCTACGAATATGATAATTGGCTATAAACAATTAAATGAGGATATTTCACAAACAATAAATTTGATTCAAGATATAGAGATGTCAAGTAAAGAACAATTACTTGGAATTGAACAAATTAATGATGCAATAAATAGTATTGACCAACAAACACAAGAAAATGCAAGTATTGCATCCGAAACTCATGATGTTGCAATTCTAACAGATGATATAGCAAAACTTGTAGTATCTAATGCAAATACTAAAGAATTTCATGGAAAAGATAGTGTTAAAGCTAAAAACTATTGACTTGATATGAATTTAATTCATATCAAGATTTTTTCTAACCATCGCTTTGAAAGCTTTCATGTGAACTCTTAACATACTTGGAATAATCTCCTCTTTACAGGCATGAACAATATTCGCAAATTCTGGTTTCGCATAGATAGTGTTTCTATCTCTTGCTAGGATAATAAGTTTGTTTACTTCATCATCTAAAGATATATCATTTCTATCACAAATTGCATCATAAACATTAAAAAAAACTTCCCTATCGTGAGAGTTCATTTGACAACTGTCATCTAACATTTTTAAAGCTAATTTTGAAGCATATTCAACTTCAATTGGTTCAAAGTTATGGCTTAATGCCCAATCATAAGCTTTTTTAAAATAATTCATTTTCTCTCCTTAATCCATATATGGAATATCTAAATTTGCATCTCTATCATTTGCACTAAAATCAAAATCACTATTTACAGGAAGTTTTATTAGGTTTTTTTCAATAACCTTAACTTGCAGTTTATGATAATTATTTATTTCAATATTTTTTTCAATCTCATTTTTATAATAACTTAAGATTATTGGGTGAAGTCTCTCTTGGTCTTTAATCAAATCATTTAAAAATCTATTTAATTCAGATATATCAAACTCATCAATTCTTTGCAGTTTTCGCAAGAGATTCCGCACAAACTGCTTTTGATGATAACCTTCACTTAATTCTAAAAGCTTTGAAGCGGCAAATATATCAGCTTCTTGAGCTGAATAGTTATATAAATATCTAAAATGGTCACAAACTATCTCTATATATTTTGGATAATATTTCAAAACAAAAACTAACTCTTTTAAATCCCCATCAATTAGTACTTGAAATAGTGTTGCTGTTCTTTTTTCTATTTTATCCCAATGGGCACCATTTTCTCTAAATTCCCCAAAAAAACGTTCGTAATTTTCTAATTTATATTTTTCATCCATGGTTTCTTATATGCAATTTTTATACCCTTTTTTATTGTGACTTTTTAATGTAGTTAAGGCAAACTATATGTTAAAATCTAGGTTAATATGTAAAGTCAGTTTTTTTGAAAGGATAAATAGTTTTATGAAAGATTATGATTTCGAAATAAAAGAGTTAGATGATAATACAACTGAACTAATATTACTAAATACTTGGAACAAAAAAACTCTTAATAAAAATATCCAAGCCTTAAATAAAACAAACATACAAAAAAACTCAAAATTAATTGTAAATTTCCAAAATCTAAAAGAGTGGGATAACTCAGCAATTATCTATCTAATCTCATTTTTCAAAACTTTTGAAGAACAAAACCTAATACTAAAAAATCTAGACTCTTTTGAGGAGATTTATAGATTTTATGAAAAACATTATCAAGATAATGATGTAGAAATAAAAGAACAAAAAAGTATCATAGAAGATATTGGTAAAAAAACATATGAACTTTATCTAACTGGAATTGACTTTATAAATTTTATGGGGAAAGTTTTTTATTATTTTGTATATTCACTTTTTAATCCAAGTAAAATAAGATTTAAAGCAATGTTCAAATATATTGATACTTCTGCTGTAAATGCCCTTTTTATTGTGGGAGTTACCTCTTTTTTAGTGGGAGTTGTAATTGCTTATCAAGGAGCTGTTCAACTTGAAAAATTTGGAGCAAATATTTTTATAGTTGAGATGATTTGTATTACAATGTTTAGAGAGATTGCACCTTTGGTGACAGCTATTGTAATTGCTGGACGAAGTTCTAGTTCTTATACCGCTGAAATTGGAGCTATGAAAATTACAGATGAAATAGATGCAATGAGAACTATGGATTTTGAACCAATGACATTTTTAGTATTACCAAGAATTTTTGCTTTACTTATCTCTTTACCTCTTTTGGTATTTTTTGCAGATATGATTGGAATATTTGGAGGAATGGTTATAGCTTTTACTGATTTGGATATAACTTTTGTTCAATTTATAAATAGAATGGGGCAAGAAGTTCCATTAAAACACCTTTTGATTGGAGTTGGGAAATCTGTTTTTTTTGGAATAGCAATTGCTTTAATAGGTTGTTATAGGGGATTTCAAGTACAAAATAACACTACAAGCATAGGAAAATATACAACAATTAGTGTTGTAAATGCTATCTTTGTAGTAATTGCTTTAAATGCCATATTCTCAGTGATTTTGACACAAATTGGAATATAATGGAAATTATAAAAGTAACTAACTTATCAACAATCTTTGGAGAAAATATAGTCCATAAGGATATTTCCTTTTCTATAAATGAAAAAGAGATATTTGGAATCTTGGGTGGAAGTGGTTCAGGAAAAACAACACTTGTAAAACAGATGGTAATGTTAGACCCAATTCAAAAGGGAAATATTGAAATATTAGGAAAAGATATTTCAACTTTAAGTTTAAAAGAGAGTCAAGATTTAAAACAGCAGTTTTCTTATCTTTTTCAGTTTGGAGCTTTGTACTCTTTTTTAAATGTTATTGAAAATATCTCTGTAATGTTAAAAGAATACACAGATTTACCAAGAGATTTAATAGAAAAAATAGCATACACAAATCTAGAAATTGTAGGGCTTCCAAAAAGTTCAGCTTTACTTTATCCATCACAGCTAAGTGGTGGAATGAAAAAAAGAGTAGCTCTTGCACGAAGTCTTGCAATGCAACCAAAAATTTTATTTTTGGATGAACCAACAAGTGGATTAGATCCTTCAAGTACTCAAAAAATAAATGAACTAATAATAAATTTAAGAGATATGTTAAATATTACGATTATTGTTATAACACACGATTTAGAAACAATAAAAACAGTTTTAGATAGATTTATAATATTAAAACAAAAGATAATTTTTGATGGAAATATAACCCAAGCTTTAAACTCAAAAGATGAATTTATAGAAGATTTTTTAACAAATAAAGGCAAATAATGGATACTAAAATAAACTTTTTTAAAATAGGGCTATTTATTAGCACACTTATAATTTTACTTCTAGCTATTATATTTTGGTTGGGAAAATATGGTTTTGAAAAGAAAAAATTTGATGAATATACTATCTATTTTAAAGAGTCAATTTCTGGATTAAATCTTGGTTCTGCCATTAAATATAAAGGTTTTGCAGTTGGAAATGTATATGAGATAAAAATAAATCCTAATAACTCAGAAGAGATAGAGATAAATATAGTAATTAATAAAGGAACTCCAATAAAAGAGGATAACTATGCAGTTTTAGGAAATCTTGGAATTACTGGACTTAAATATATTGAGTTAAAAGGTGGAAGTAATGATTCTAAACTTTTAGAAGTAAATGAAAAAGGAATAAAAGTCATCAAATCAAAAACATCAGATTTGACAACTTTAGTTGATTCAACAACTGATTTAACAAATGAATTAACGATTGTATTAGCTCAAATGAAAAAACTTTTAGATGATGAAAATATAAGTTCAATTTCACAAATACTTGCTAAAACTCAAAATAGTATGAACAACATGGAACAATTTAGCTCTTATCTTGTGGCAAATGAGAAAAAAATTGATGAGCTTTTAAATAATATTTCAACATTAGCAAAAACAGGAAATAAATCTTTTATAAGTATTGAAAAATCTGCAAATAGTTTTAAAGAGTTATCAACACAACTTTTAAGTGAAGTAAAAAAAGGAACTTTTGATATAAAAGATATGTCTAAAGAGAGTTTTGATAAGTTAAATACACTTTTAAATGGTTTAGATGAAACACTTTTACAGACACAAAATTTAATTGATAATTTAAATGAGAGTCCAAGTGATATTTTATTTAAACAAAAAAATATAAAAAATGGCCCAGGAGAATAAACATGAAAAATCTTTTTTATCTTTTAATAGTAGTTTTAATATCGGGATGTTCATTTAAACAAGAATCAATAGATTCAAATAGTTACTCTATTGATTTTTCACAAAATAGTAAGAGTTATAAAAAAATTGATAAATCTATTTTAATTGAAGAACCACTTGTAAATAAAAGTTTTAATTCAAGGTCAATTTTTTATAGTACAAAACCATATCTATTTGAAGAGTATGCAAAAAATAGATGGATGAATCTTCCAAGTAATATGATTCATAACTCTTTGTTAGAATCTTTCCAAGCTAGTAATATCTTCTCTTTAGTTTCACAAGAAGAGACAAAAGTTAAATATGACTATGTTTTAAAAACAAATGTAATAAAAATATATAATGAAATAGATGCAGATAAATCTTATGCAGTTTTAAAAATAAAGTTTGATTTATTAAAAGATGAAAAACTTGTAAAATCATTTACTTATGATAAAAAAGTTTTAGTAGCTCAAATAAAACCCTATGAATTTGTGAATAGTTTAAATAAAACATTAAATGACATCATGGATGATTTATTTAAAAATATAGGAAATTTATAATCTTTTTGCAACCATTGGTGCTAAATTCATTACAATAAAAAGTCGCATAATATGATGAATTGTGATGTATGGAACATTTGCTCCAACAATTAAAGCAATTAGATTCATTTCAGTTTGTCCACCTGGACTAAAAGCTAAAAGAATAGAGACAATTGGAAAACCAAAAAAATGGTAAGCAATATAGACAAAAATGGCAGAGATTAAAGCAATAATCACAAAATGCCCAAATGTTCCCATAAGAGTTTTTATAATCATTCGTAATTTTACACCTTTAAATGTAAAACCTATTATTGTTCCAAAAATTACTTGAACAAATTTGATTAATTCATCAGGAATCAAAGTATGAACAAAACCACCACTATAAACAATAACACTAAAAATCATTGGTCCAATTAGAAAAGCAGCAGACATTCTTAGCTTTTTTGCCAATAATGCTCCAAAAGTACCAAGTATAATTAAATAGAAAAATTCAATTATATTTGTATCTTTTAGAGCTTTTGTAATTAGCTGATTTCCACTAATATCCAAATGAAAAACATATTGAATAATAAAAGGCAAAGTCAAAACTACAAATAAAAGTCTTGAAGATTGAACAAGTGTGATTTTTGAAGTATCAGCTTTTTGTTCTTCTCCTAAAATTACCATTTCCACAACACCACCAGGAGTTGAGCTAAAAAAAGCTGTTTTTCTATCAAATCTTAGAAATCTAACATAATAATACATTCCTGCAAATGTAACAATAATTGAATAGGGAATAATCAATAAAATACTAAATAAATAGATATGAAGAAATTCTAAAATTTGTGGAGTAAAAGCACTTCCAATAATAAGACCAATTAAAATCCTAGCAGGAGCTGAAAATATTTTCGGGCTTTGTATTGGAAGATTTTCAAATCGCATGGCAATAGAAGTTGTGAAAATTGCCCCTAAAAGCCATGGAAGTGGAAGATGTAAAAAGATAAATAAAATAGAACCACAAAAACCTATGAAAAGTGCAAGTAACATTTGAGATAATTGTTGCATGTTTATCATAGATTTCCCAGCTCAGTCGTTTTAAGCTATGCTTTTTAAAACTAAGTCTTGAGCCTCTTTAATTAGTAATTCTAAATGCTCTTCACTTATAAAACTCTCAGCATAAATTTTATAAATATCTTCAGTTCCAGAAGGTCGAGCTGCAAACCAACCATTTGCAGTTGTAACTTTTAGACCTCCAATACTTGCATTATTTCCACTTGCATTTGTATAGATATTTTCTATTTCTTCATTTGCTAAAGTTTTAGATGTAATATCTTTTACACTAAGATTTTTTAGTTTTGCTTTTTGTTCATAATTTGCAACTGCATCAACTCTTTTATAGTAAGCTTTACCAAACTCTTTTTCAAACTCTTGATAAATAACACCTGGGTCTTTTTTTAGTTTTGCAGTAATTTCAGCAGCTAAAAGATTTAAAATAATTCCATCTTTATCAGTTGACCAAACACTTCCATCTTTTCTTAAAAATGAAGCACCAGCACTCTCTTCGCCACCAAAAGCTAAGCTTCCATCAAATAAACCTTCAACAAACCATTTAAATCCAACAGGTACTTCATAAAGTTTTTTATCTAAAGATTTAACAACTTTATCAATCATTGAACTTGAAACTAAAGTTTTACCAACTCCAAGGTCATTTTTCCAAGATTTTCTGTTTGAAAATAGATACCAAATAGCAACAGTTAAATAGTGATTAGGATTCATAAGTCCTACACTTTTTGTTACAATCCCATGTCTATCAAAATCTGGGTCATTAGCGAATGCAATATCATATTTATCAGCTAATTGTATAAGTGAAGCCATAGCATATGGTGAAGAACAATCCATTCTTATTTTTCCATCATGGTCACATGACATAAAAGAGAAAGTTGGGTCAATTGAATCATTTACAATATCAAGGTTAAGACCATAAATTTCATTTATTTTTTTATAAACTTCTAAACCTGACCCACCTAGAGGATCTACACCAATATTTAGATTTGCATTTTTTATAACATCCATATCAATAATAGTCTCTAATGCTTTTACATAAGGAGTTATAAAATCAGCAATTTCTAAAAATTTAGATTCATATATTTTATCTTTTGCTATGAATTTAACATCTTTTAGACCATCTTTTAATATTTCATTTGCTCTTTTTTCTATAACAGATGTAACATCAGTATCTGAAGGTCCTCCATTTGGAGTGTTGTATTTAAATCCACCATCACATGGAGGATTATGTGAAGGAGTTATAATTACACCATCATTTAAATCTTTTGAATTTTTATTTGATTCAATTATTGTAAAAGACATAACAGGAGTTGGAGTATATGAGTTTTCTGCTGCAATTTTACAGTGAACTTCATTTGCTAAAAAAACTTGTAAAGCTGTTATTTGAGCAGGAGTTGATAAAGCATGAGTATCAATTCCTATATGCATAATACCAGTTATTCCAGCACTTTTTCTATACTCACAAAGCGCTTGTGTGATTGCTAAAATATGGTTTTCATTAAAACTTGATTTTGTAGAACATCCTCTATGACCAGATGTTCCAAAACTAACTTTTTGACTTTGAATATTTATGTCGGGCTTATTAATATAATAGGCTTCAATTAATTTTTCAATATTTTCTAGTATTTCTTTAGGTGCTTTTTTACCTGCTAATTCATTTATCAAGTTTTATCCTTTGCTATTTTAATTGCTTTTATAAAAAGAGTCATTATTTTATCGAAATTGGCCTTTTATATGATTTCTAAATAAAAAAATTTGCACTATTTGTAGAATTATTTAAATATATGGAAACATTTATTTTATAATAGAGAGAAAAATAAAATTCCCATTTCAATAAGGAAGCAAAATATGAAATGGGAATTGGAAAAATTGTTAGTATTTTTGAGTCATATTTAAAATAGTAGGTATTTAATAGACTTCAGTATAGTATTAAAATAAAATGTAATAAAGATGTAAGAAAAATAAAATTTTAAAAATATTTTATTTTTCTTACAAGAAGAAATTACATTCTAATTTCTTCTCTTTTTTGTAAGAATACCCATCTTTCGTCGATTCTTTTTTGCCATTCATCAATTAAATATTCATATTCAGGTTTGAATAAGTGTTTAAATCTAGGTTGAGCACCTAAATAATCTCTTACAGGAATGATATTTTTTGGTCTATATGTGATGTTTAATTCTCTTCCCTCAATGATTTCATATAATGGAAATACAAGTGAATCAACTGCTAAATCAGAAACTTCAATAGTTTGATTTGGAGCAAATTTCCACTCAGTTGTACATGCACTCATTGCATTTATAAATACTGGACCATGAGTATCAAAACCTCTTTGGATTTTTTTAACCATATCTTTCCATTTATTTGGAGCAACTTGTGCAACATAAGGTGCACCATGAGCTGCCATAATAGAAACGATATCTTTTTTCTGTCTTTTTTCACCATAAGAGTGTGAACCAGCTGGTGCAGTTGTTGTGCTTGAACCAATTGGTGTAGATGAAGATCTTTGACCACCAGTGTTTGCATAAACTTCATTGTCTAAACATACATACATAAAGTCATGTCCTCTTTCAAAACATCCAGAAATCCATTGGAATCCAATATCATAAGTAGAACCATCTCCCCCAAAAGTTACAAATTTTGGTTGAGGAGTATCTGCTGATATTCTTCCTTTGTTTCTTAATGCTTTGTTCATTGTTTCAACACCAGCCATTGCAGTTGAAGAGTTTTCAAATCCAATATGAATCCATGAACAATCCCAAGAAGTGTGAGGATAAATAGCTGTACAAACTTCTAAACATCCAGTTGAAGCAGATACAACTAAGTTATCATTTGTTGCATTTAAAACTTCTCTAACAATAATAGAGTGGGCACAACCTGGACATAAAAGGTGAGAACCTTCAAATCTTTCAGCAGCTGTTGAAAATGATTTTAAGTTTTTAATCTCTTTTTGCGTATTAACTAATGTACTCATTTTGTCTCTCCTTGCACTTCATAGAAACTAAGTTCTGGTCCTCTAACTCCTACGAATCTTTGGATTTTCCCAGATAGTTTTCCAGCTTTCGCTTCTTTATCTAATGTTCTAAATATATCTTTTAATGCTGCAACAGTCATATCTCTTCCACCTAAACCATAGATAAGATTTGACATTAATGGTCTAGCTTTTGTGTTGATTAACGCACCAGAAATTTCATTAAATAGTGCTCCAACAGTTCCACCAGGTGCAGATCTATCCATACATGCAATTGCTTTCATACCTTGTAAAGCCTCTGCTATTTCTTCAAGTGGGAAAGGTCTAAATACTCTTGGTGCTACAACTGCTGCATTTATTCCTTCTTCTTTTAGTTGGTTAATTGCTAACATCGCTGTTTCGTAAGTTGAACCTAAACATACAATTGCAACATCTGCATTTTCTAAATTATAAGATTCAACAAGTTTATACTCTCTTCCTGTTAACTCTTTGAACTCTTTAAATGTTTCTAGGATAACTTTTTTAGAAGCCATTAAAGCTGCATGTTGTTTTGCTTTGTGTTCAAAGTGCCAATCTTGTTCAGTTTGTACACCGTGAGTTACTGGTTTATCAAAATTTAAAAGTGCATTTACTTGTAAGTAATCACCTACAAATTTACAAGCAACTTCATCTTTTAATGGAATAACATTTTGAGCAGTATGTGAAGTCATAAATCCATCTTGGTTAGAAATAACTGGTAATCTAACATCTGGATGCTCAGAAATTTTAAATGCCATTAGAGTCATGTCATAAGCTTGTTGCGGAGAAAATGCATCAATAGAAACCCATCCAGCATCCCTTGTAAGATATAAATCTGAGTGGTCACCATTTACATTTAGAGGTGCTGCTAATGCTCTATTTACTAAACATAAAACAACAGGAATTCTCATTCCAGATGCTTGATATAATACTTCAATCATTAAAGCTAAACCTTGAGATGAAGTTGCAGTTGCAACTCTTCCTCCAGCAGCTCCAGCTCCAACACATGCACTCATAGCAGCGTGTTCAGATTCAACCATGATTACTTCACCATCAATATATCCATTTGCATGGAACATTGCATAATTCTCAACTGTAGCAGTTGAAGGTGTAATAGGATAAGCAGCAACAACATCTACATCGGCTTGTCTTAAAGCCTGAGAGTTTGCCATGTTTCCATCCCAAACTTCTACATCTTTTAATTCCATTACTCTTTTGTTCATTATTCTTCACCTTTCTTTTTTTTCTCAGGCCATTGAGACAATGCATCTTCTGTACTAATGTATTCATTAAACATTAAAAGTGATTTTGGATTTGTAGGACAAACACTTACACATAATCCACAACCTTTACAGTGTTCATAATCAACACCTTTCATCTCTTTGTTTCTTGCAATGATTGATGTATCTGGACAGAAAATCCAACAGTTTTGACAGTCAATACATGTTTCAGAATTCCAAACTGGTTTTAAAACTCTCCAGTCTCCTACACTCATACTTTTTGAACTTGTTTCTGAATACATTCTATCTTCAGGTTGCATATCTGCAATATTATAATTTATATCACCGTTGAATGTAAAAAGAGCAGCACCAGGTACTAACTCATCCCATCCCATTTCACTTATTGGTTTATTCATTTTCTATCCTTTTAGTGAACTTCATCGTAAGCTCGTTGGATTGCAATCATATTTGCATCAATCACATTAGCAGGTAACTTTTTAAGTACACCCTTCATTTTTTCTTTAAAATAGTCAAGTTCAAACATTCCACTAACTTTCATAAATGCACCAAGCATTGGAGTATTTGGAATGGCTTTTCCTATTGTATCCCTTGCAATTTGGAAACAATCAAGAACGAATACTCTATCTTCAATACCTTGTAAAGTAGGAACTAAAGAGATTAATTCTTCTTTTTTTAGGTGTGTTGTAATAATATATTTTGTAGTATCTTTTCCATTTGCAGTAATATTATCTGTAATTGCTAATCCTGGATCTAGAATAAAAACAAAATCAGGTTGCATATATTTTTCATGATTTAATATTGGTTCATCATCAATTCTATTGTATGCCGTCATAGACGCACCTCTTTTAGCTGAACCATAAAAAGCAAAAGCTTGAACTTGTTTACCTGTTTCAGCAACAACAGAACCAAGACCTTTCGCACCAGTTACAGCACCTTGTCCTGCACGGCTATGCCATCTAATTTCTAACATAGAGGCTCTCCTTATTATTTAATATTAAATTTGACTTAAAAAATTTAATTAGTCTTTAGTATTATAGAAAATTTTAACTTAAATGAACTTTTATTAACTTAAATTATTATTGTTCAATAAATTTAAAATTATCTATAGGCCATAAAGTACTATTTAATGGATATATTAGCTATTATTTGAGGATAATATAAATATAGAAATATTATAGAACTACAGACTGATATTTATATGATAAATAATAAGTAGTTTATAATATTAAGCTATTATTGATTTGTAGTTATAATGTTTTAATGTGATTGATTGCATCAAGTGCATTTGATTTTACAGTGTTTGTATATTTAAGTAACTCTTCTTTTTCTCCATATCCACATAAAACACCAATAGAATTAACATTTGCATCTGATGCTGCAATTAAATCAAGTTTTGTATCACCAATCATCCAAACAGAATGTTTGTCTTTATTATAATTCATCTGTTCAAGTGTAATTAAAATTGGTTCAGGATGTGGTTTTGGATTTTGTACATTTTCTCTTCCAGTTACAACTTCAAAAAATTGAGCAATATTAAAGTGTTCAAGTAATGGAATAGTAAACATTCTAGTTTTTGTAGTAACAACACTAACTCTTGCGAATAAAGAGGCTTGATACACAGCATCATAGGCATTTTCTAAAAGAGTTGTTTGTTCTTTTGAAATAACTCTATATCTATTTTTATAAGAATCTACAAAATCCCAAACTTTTGATTCTTCTACTCCTAACTCTTTATACATTACATCAAGTGGGTAACCAATTAATGATTTGATAGTTTCATCGTTACCATTAAAATCAAATCCTAACTCCTTAAAAGAGTGATAAAAAGTTGAAACTATTGCATCTGTTGAATCTATTAATGTTCCATCTAAATCAAAAAGTATTATTTTATTTTTATCCATATATATTATTTCCTATTGTTTAATTATTAATTTTCTAGTTCCCAATCTTTTTGGTTATGCATTATTCCTATAAAAGATGGTTCGATATTTTTTATATCTTTATTTACGACTGTTATTGAATCAGGAATATATAAAAATAGATATGGTAAATCATCATTTATTTTTTTGAAAATTTCTTTATATATTTTTCCTAATTCATCTCTATTTATTGTATTTGAACCTTTTTCAATAAGTTTATCTACTTCTGGATTTTCATATGAAACCAAATTAAATCCACCAAGTTTTGAACTTGAACTATGCCATAATGGATAAGCATCAGGCATTAGTGCAAGTGACCACCCTAAAAGTACAGCTTCAAATTTTCTTGGATGAACAACTGTATTTAAAAAAGCTTGCCACTCCATAACTCTTATATTCATTATAATTCCAGCTTTTCTTAGTTGGTATTGTAATATTTGAGCAGCATTAATTCTTGTATCATTTCCTGTATTTGTAACTATTTCAAAAGTAAAAGGATGATTTTCATCAAAGCCTGCTTCTTTTAAAAGTTTTTTTGCTTTTGGTATATCTTGTTGAATAGTTTTTACTTCATCATTAAAAGCAAATGAACCAGGTAAAAATGGTCCATTACAAACTTTTCCATAACCAAAAAATAAAATATCAACTAACTCTTGTCTATTTATAGCTAATGATAAAGCTTGTCGAATTCTTATATCTTTAAATTTTTCATTTTTTAAATTAAAGCCTAAATAAGCATATGTAAAACTAGGTTTTTGAATTATTGTATAGTTTTCTTTAAATTCATCATCTATTTGCCTATCAACTTGAATAGGATCTAATCCACCAATGTCTAATTTCTTTTGTTTTAAATATAAAAAAGAAGTATTTGGATCTGGAAGAAATTTATATAAGATTTTATCAATTTTTGGTCTTCCATCAAAAAATTTATCATTTGCAATTAGTTCAATATCTTGACCTTGTTTAAACTCTTTTAATTTATAAGAACCAGTTCCTATTGGATTTTTGTTAAATGAACTAGTCATTAAATCTTTTTCATCTTTTAAAATATGATAAGGAAGAATTCCTACCATCCAAGTCTCTAAGGCTTTAAAGTAGGGTTCTTTATAAATTACTTCAAGAGTATAATCATCTAGTGCTTTAACACTTTGAACCTCTTTGAAGTTTGATTTTATAGAGTTGAATACTTTTGGGTTTATAATTTGTTCATAAGTAAAAATCACATCTTTTGATGTAAATTTTTCTTTATCATGCCAAAGTACATTTTCTTTTAATTTTACAATTAATTTTGTCGGTGTTTCAAAGTTATATGATTTTGCTAAATCACCAGTTGGATTTCCATTTTTATCATATTTGAATAAACCATTAAAAAGCCAATCTGATATTTCGCTACTAGCACTATCATTTGCTAAAATAGGATTTAGTCTACTAGGACTTGAACTCATAGATAAATTTAATGTACTTGCACTTAAGTAAGTGATTATTAATAGATAAAGGGTTAAAAATTTCATTGGGTATTGTATAGTTTTTTTATAAAAAAGTGCATAAAAAAAGGAGCAACATTTGTCGCTCCTTTTTGAGAAATAGTAAAAAATATACTCTTTTGTATTCCAGAAATTATCTTTTTGAGAATTGAGAAGATTTTCTTGCTTTTTTCTTTCCGAATTTTTTTCTTTCAACAGATCTTGAATCTCTTGTTAATAAACCAAAAGGTTTTAAGATAGATCTAAATTGCTCATCAAAAGCAACTAATGCTCTTGAAATCCCGTGTCTTGCAGCATCAGCTTGTGCAGAATATCCACCACCAAGAGTTTTAACTACAATGTTTACAGAAGTTTCTTGTTTAGCAACATTTAATGGTTGCATAACTCTTTTTTTAATTGATTCGTGACCACCTAACCAAGCATCTAAAGTTTGACCGTTAATTGTTAATTGACCATTACCATTTTCTAGCCATACTTTAGCTACAGCTGTTTTTCTTCTTCCAGTTGCATATACTTTTGCCATTACTCTTATCCTTTAATTTGCGCAGTATGAGGGTGTTCACTTCCTGCATATACTTTTAATTTTTTTAACATAGCTTTTCCAAGAGTAGTTTTTGGAAGCATACCTCTAGTAGCTAGTTTGTATAATTTTTCTGGATTTTTTTCAAACATTTCAGACATTTTGTGAGTTTTTGTACTACCAAAATAACCTGAGTGTGTAAAGTAATTTTTACTTTCTAATTTTTTACCAGAAAATCTTGCTTTTGATGCATTTATAATAACAACAAAATCTCCGCAGTCTACATTTGGTGTAAAACAAGGTTTGTTTTTCCCTCTTAAGATAGTAGCAACTTCTGTAATAATTCTTCCGAATACTTTATCAGTTGCATCAACTACTATCCAATCTCTTTCGATTTCGTTAGCATGTGCCATTTGAGTAAATTTCATTTATTTTCTCCGCTTTTTTAATGAGGTGGAATCATAGTGTAGTAATGCTTAGTATTTGCTTAAATTAAGTATAAATTAATATTTTATACAAAATTGAGACCCTTTTTTAAATTCTGAATGAATTTCAAGGGTAAAATTATGTAAAGACAATACAGATTGAACAATAAAAAGTCCAAGTCCTAGGGAATTATTCCAACCATTATTTGAAATCCTATAAAATTTCTGATTTATTCTTTCAAGCTCTTTTTCTTCTATTCCAATTCCTTTATCAATAACGCAAATTGAATTATCTGAAATATTTACTATAATTTCATCTTCTGAGTATTTTAAAGCATTTTCAATTAGATTTGAAATAGCCATAGATATTAGCGTTTCATCAACTTTTAACGTAATATCAATACCATCAATATCTATCTCTCTATTTTTATATTTATCTTTTAAATCACTAATACATGTTTCAATTAATTTTTTCATAGAACAAGGCGCAAGGAGAAGTTCTTGTTTTCCCTCTTCTAGTTTTAGTGTTAGTCTTAGTTTATCAATAATGTGTGACATTTTATTAGAATTAGAATAAATCTTTTTTAAGAACTTTGTTTTCATAGCTTGGGGCATTTGTTCATCATTTAAGATAGTTTCACTGTATCCTGAAATAATTGCAATTGGATTTTTGAATTCATGGGAAATAGCTGAAATTATTTCATCTTTTTGTCTATTAGCAAGTTTTAATTTTGCATTTTGTTTAGCTTTTTGTTTTTCTCTTTTTGAGAGTTTTATGGCAACTTTATTTAATAGTTTTGTAATTTTATTAAATTCGTAAGTATATTTAGAATCAAGATTAAAAGATGGTTTTTTATGGGCTAAAAGTGTTAAAAAATGAAGAATATCATCAGTCTCTTTTTTTATTCTGATACTAATAAAATAAGTTGCTAAAAATGCCACAACTAAGAAAAATGTAATAAATAAAAATATTTCTAAAGTAAGTCCCATAAAATTGTCAGTTATATTCGTAATATAATCTGCCATTCTTATGTAAAAAATATTATCTGAAATTACAATCTTTTTTGCAATATATAACAACTCTTTATTTATAGTTTCAGACTTTCTAGTATCTCTTCCTATTTCATTATTTTTAGCTTCAATAATCTCTTTTCTATTTAGATGATTTTTTATTAATGAAAGCTCTTTATCACTATCAGCAATTACTACACCTGCTTCATCTATTATGGTGATTCTTAGATTTAATTTTTCATGTAAATCATGTACAATTTGGCTTATATTATCTAAGCCATTTTTATTTTTAAAAACAATTGATAAGGTATCAATATTTTGAAGAAGATTTTTCTCAATTTGATGAATATAGATATTTTTAGACCAAAAGTAAGTAATAATACTTAAACTAATAAGAATAGCAAGAAAAATAGTAATATAAGTTCTTAGGAAAAGTTGGTGTATTTTTAACAAAAAATATAACCTTCCCCTCTAATTGAACGAATATAATCTTTTTCACCATTAGGGTCAATTTTTGCTTTTAATCTTTTTATCGCAACATTTACAGTTTTCTCTTTTTTCTCAAAAGAGTCTTGCCAAACACTATTTAATAAATGCTCTCGTGTCATTAAAATATCTCTATTTTTAATAAATTCAAGTAATAAATCATGTTCAAGATGAGTTAAATCCATTTCAACTTCATCAATATAAAACTTTTTATTTGAAGCTTTATAAACTATATCTTTAACTTTTAAAATATCAATATCTTTTGAAGTTCTTTTAATAACAGCTTTAACCCTTGCGCATAACTCTTTTACATTAAAGGGTTTAGTTATGTAATCATCAGCATGACTATCAAAACCTTCAATAATATCTTCATCTCTATCTTTTGCAGTAACGTAAATAACAGGATTTATATAACCTTGTTGTTTAATTTCATTTATAAATGTAGTTCCTTCAATTCCTGGAAGATTTCTATCCATAATAATTAAATCAACTTGTTCTTCATTTAGAATGTTTCGTACATTTTTATCTATAGTTAAAAAACCTGCTGTTTCATAACCCTCTTTTTGAAGATTATATTCAAGTAATTCTAAAATATCCTCTTCATCTTCTACTATTAAAATTAGTTTATTATTCATCTGAATTTGACTCTTTTGTTGTTATAACTTTTTTATTTGGTCTTTCATCATCATACTCTATTACTGTATCTTTTGAGATTTTTATAATGCCGGGTGAGAATTTAATAGCCAAAATCCTAAACATAAAAAATACAAAAATTACAAATAGTAAAAATGAAATATCAAAGTAATCTCTATTTTTGTTTGTAGTTAAAATAATTACATCACGAATTAAGAAAATGATAAAAATATCAATAACATATCTTAATCTTAAAGTCTCTTTTTTGATGAAATCAGAAATCATTTTCACAACTTCCATTACAACAATAAACTCTAACATTAAGATAATCGCTTTATAAAATTCTATGCCTGCCGCAAGTATTAATATTAAAATAATAGTTGCTGCAAGAACTTCGAAGTTGGTACTAAAGTAGTTTTTTATTTTATTTATAGCTTTTTTCATGCAAAAAGTATATCATAAATATTATGATTGTACTATATCTCCACCAACTTGAGCAAAGTGCAATAAATTAGCGATTGAGACAGCTCTATCAGCTATTTTTTCAAGTCTTCTTAGAGCACTTAATATATCAAAATACTCTTTTGATAAATCAAGATTTTTTGATATTAATTTTAGAATATTTTTTTCTATCATTAAATATAAATCATCAGTTTTACTCTCTTCAACAACAACTCTGTGATATTTCTCTTCAATATGTTTTGCATTTGTTTCATCTAATATTGAAATTGATGTTTGAAGTGAAAGTAATGCTGATTTTAATAGTGGAATTGCATACTCCAAAATCATACTTGTATTTAAATCATCTGAATAAGATTTTTTAAACATTTTTGCAAAATCTTTTGTATTAGAACCAGTTCTTACTAATTCATTTGTAATTTTTAAAAATGAAACTAATTGTCTTAAATCTTTTGCTTCTGGTGAATATAAAGCTAAAGTTGTAACTATGATATTATCAATTTCATTTGATCTTAATAGTAGTTTCTTTTCAGTTATTTGAACATTCTTTAAATCATCAATTTTTTTATCTTCTAATGCTTTTAGTGATAATTCTAATGACTCAACAACATCAATACCAATTTTTGATATTTCATCTTTTATACTTTGTAATTTTATTTCGTAAGGTTTTAACATTATCCAAATCTCCCTGTAATATAATCTTCTGTTTTTTTATGGTGAGGATTAACAAAAATAGTTTCTGTTTCATCATATTCAATCAACTTTCCTAAATGGAAAAATGCTGTGTAATCGGCAACCCTTGCTGCTTGTTGCATATTATGAGTTACAGTAATAATTGTGTAATCTTGTTTTAACTCAAGCATTAAAGCTTCAATTTTTTCTGTACTAATTGGGTCAAGTGCACTTGTTGGCTCATCCATTAAAATAACTTCAGGTTTAATTGCTATTGTTCTTGCAATACATAATCTTTGTTGTTGACCACCAGAAAGTGAAGTTCCAGGGGCGTGTAATTTATCTTTTACTTCATTCCAAAGACCAGATTTAATAAGTGATGTTTCAACAAGTTCATCACACTCTCTTCCTTTTCTTACAATTCCATGTTTTAGTGGAGCGTAAGCTACATTGTCATATATAGATTTTGGAAATGGATTTGGTTGTTGAAATACCATACCAATTTTTTTTCTAACACTTACTTCATCTACATCTCTATCATAAATATTTTTACTATCAATTATGATTGAACCATCAATTTTAACTATTGGAATTAAATCATTCATTCTGTTTATACATCTTAAAAAAGTTGATTTCCCACAACCAGATGGTCCAATTAGTGCTGTAATTTTATTTTCATATAAATTTGCTGTAATATCAAAAAGTGCTTGATTTGTTCCATAATATAAATTTAAATTTTTTACATCAATTTTTATTTTATTGTCATTTTTTATCATTATAATTTCCTACCATTTAACTTCGAATTTTTTTCTTAAATAAATTGCAATTGTATTTAGTGAAATTAAAATTGTTAATAACACCATAATTCCTGCTGCTGTTTTTTCTATATACATTCCTTCTGGCATTCCCGCCCATGTAAATAACTGTGCGGGCATAACAGTTGCCGCCCCAGTAACCATAGATGGAGCATCGGGAATAAATGCAATCATACCAATTATAATTAACGGAGCCGTTTCTCCCATTGCATGTGCTAAACCAATGATTGAACCTGTTAATACACCAGGAAATGCTAATGGCAAAACATGATCCCTTGTTACTTGAATTTTATTTAATCCTAAACCATATCCTGCTTGTCTGATATTATCAGGAACTGCCCTTAATGCTGCTCGTGAACTTACAATAATAATTGGTAAAGTCATAAGTGCAAGTGTTAATCCTCCAACTAATGGTGAGCTTCTTGGCATTCCAAATAAGTTTATAAATATTGCAAGACCTAAAAGACCAAATAAAATAGATGGAATTGCAGCTAGATTGTTAATATTTATTTCTATGAATCTAGTGAATTTATTATCACTTGCAAACTCTTCAAGATAAATTGCAGTCATAACTCCAATTGGAAAAGCCACAATCATTGTAATAATTAAAGTTAAAACTGAACCGATTATTGCTGAATACATACCAGCATATTCTGGAATTTTCGAGTCACCATTTTTAAAGAAAATTGCATTAAATTTCTTTTGAATTAATCCTTGAGAATACAATTCATCAACTAATTCAATCTCTTTATCTTTTAATTTGTTATTGTGACCTTTTAAATATTGATCAACTTGATCATCTGCTAAAACCCAAGTTGCTTGTGTTGTGTCCATTAAAGTTGGATTCGCTTTAACAAGACTTGGAATATCTCTTAACCATGCTCTTGATACAATGTCTCTATATTTTTTATCAACAGCAAATCTTGTGTCATCTAAAGATTTTTCATTGTAAGAAACATCAACTTGAATGTACGCAATATGAAAAGCAGGTATTCCTTTTCCAATAATATCAAATAGGAAAAATCCTAAAAATGCTATTGAAAAGATTAATGAAGTCAAAGTAAATTTTTTAAATCTATTTGCACTTGCATGTCTTGATTTCATATTTGGATCATAAAAAGGGTTATTATTAACTTTTTCTTTTTTTCTTTTAATCATAATGTATTCACTTTATATTTTTCTTTGAATTTTCTAATTAGTGATAATGAAATCATATTTAAAATTAGAGTTACAACAAATAACACTAATCCTAATGCAAATGCAGAAAGTGTTTCTGGTGAATTGAACTCAAAATCTCCAACAAGAGAATTAACAATTGTTACAGTTACTGTTGTCATATCTTCAAGTGGATTCCAAGATAGATTTGGCCTTAATCCAGCTGCCATAACAACAATCATCGTTTCACCCAATGCCTTTGATAAAGCAAGAAGTGAAGCTGAAATAATTCCTGGCATTGCAGATGGTAAAACAATATTTTTAATAGTTTCTCCATGTGTCATTCCCAGACCAAATGCAGCTTTTCTTTGACTATCAGGAACAGATCTTATAACGTCATCAGAAAGTGATGAAATAACCGGAATAATCATAATTCCCATTACAATACCAGATGCAAGTGCCGAGTTAAAAGTAGCTTCTAAACCAATAGCAGCAGCTGCTTTTACTACTAAAGGTGCAACAGTAATTGCTGCGAAAAAACCATAAACAACGGTTGGAATACCAGCTAATATTTCTAAAAGGGGTTTTACATAATCTCTTAGTCTAGGACTTGCATATTCACTCATATAAATTGCACTTCCAAGACCAATTGGAATAGCAACACTAAGAGCAACTATTGTGATTATAAACGTACCTGCAAAAATAGGTAATGCACCAAATTGGCTTCCCATAACTCCTGGTGACCATGTAGTTCCAGTAATAAAATACCAAAAACTTCTTAATTTGAAAAATTCTATTGCTTCAAATAATATTGAAAATAAAATTCCTAAAGTAGTTAAAATCGAGATAGCTGCGGCACTAATTAAAGCTAATTTAATCAGTTTTTCATTAAGTTCTCTCTGTTTCTTTCTTGATTCAAAAGTGCTCAATACTTTTGCCTTTGTATTAGTTTAATACATAATTTTAGAAAAAATTGGTTACAGAATGGTTACAGCTTATAAAACGCTTGATATAGGCTCTTGTGCACCTTTAGATGCTTTTTTTAGAATGTTTAAAGTGTTGTCAAAATTCGCAATATTTGATTTTGAATTTATCTCAATAATTGCAGATGAAACAGATAATAGATCAAATTTTCTTTCCATATTAAAACGGTCTTTAGCAAGCATAAATCCATTTTCTTTATCTTTTTTTGTATAGATATTTTCAGCTGTATTTTTAAATTCATCTTGAACTTCTGAAGTTAATTTATATACTTCATCAAAGGTGTGATTCCTTAATCCAACAAAAAAATCATCTCCCCCGATATGAGCAATAAAAGCATCTTTAGGATATCTTTTTTGTAAAAGTTCTGAAAAAATAAGTATAGCTCTATCTCCTTGTCTAAATCCATAAATATCATTAAATGGTTTAAAGTGATTAAAATCAAAATATATAATATGAGTAATTGTTTTTTGATTTTTTCTAAGCGTTTTCTCAATAAATTTTTCTATTTGATTATTTCCTGGTAATTTTGTTAGTGGATTTTGATTTGTTGCTATTTCAATATTTCTTTTATATGAAAGAGTTAAAAGAGAATTTAAATTAATAAATCCTCTATATTTATTTGATTGGGTTATAAATATACCAATAGCTTCTTTAGAATTATGATTATACATTTCAAGTATTTTATCAATTCCCCAAGATATATCTACAAAAAGTGCAGGTTTTAAATATTTGATTAAACTAGAAGAAAAAGTTTTATTTTGTGCAAGGGCTAAACCATATTGAGAATAAGATATTTTTTTAATATCTGTTTCATAAATAATTCCTAAAAAGTTATCATATTCATCAACAATTGGTACAAAGTTGTTTTTTGTTGATTCTTTAAAATGTACAAAAAGTTCATATAAAGAGGTATTTACACAAAGCGCAACAATTGGTTCAATAAACTCATCATCTATTGTTGCATTTGGATTGTTTCTTTTATCTTCATTGATTAGTGCTAAAATATTATTATAAAGAGGTTTTATTTTTTCAATATCAACTGTTGGCTTTTGAACTAAGTAACCTTGTATAAAATCTGCACCAATATCTTTACATGTATAAAATTCTTTCTCAGTTTCAATACCCTCTGCAACTACTTGCATTCCCATAATATGTGCCATTTCTATAATAGACGAGCAAAAAAGTCTTTTCTTTGAATCTTGATCAATATTTGAAATGAAAAATCTATCTAATTTTATTACATGAGCTTCACTAAAATATAAAAGTTTAAGACCAGAAACACCAATTCCAAAATCATCAATTGCAATTGAGTAACCATTCTCTTTATATCTTTGAATCATAGTAGAAAGTGCATTTTGTTCAATTGCAGTACCTTTTTCACTAAGTTCAAAACATATTACATTTTTATTTAATTTATATTTCTTTAAAATTTTGGAAGTATTTCCCGCTGAAAGATTTTTATTATAGATAATTCTATTATCTAGATTATAAAATAATCGTAAATTATCAACTTCTATTTCAGAAAACTTTTGTATAGCTTTTTCTCGTAATTGTAAATCTAATTCATATAAATAATCATCATTAAAAGCGGCATTAAATAAATCATCAATATAGTTTAATCCAGGAATATTTTGAACATTTCTAATAAGAGCTTCAACGGCATAAATTTTACCAGTGTGAGAATGAATGATAGGCTGAAATGCGTAATCTAATTTGTCAACAACTTGATTCCAATTTGTCATAGTTCAACCTAAATTTTATTTTAATATCATTACTGAGTTTTTATCTCTTTGTTCGCGGCAACAGATAAAAACTCAGCAATGACATCTTTGTATAAAAGAGAAGATAATCTTCTCTTTTAGTGAATTAATATTATTTTAATTGGTCTAAAGTTAATTTTTCGTTATTCATAACTTTTGTTCTAGCAGTTTTTCTTACATCTTCAGGTAATACAACAAGACCTAATTCTGTTAAGATTCCATCTTTTCCAATCATTTTTTCAGACATAAATAAGTTTGAATACTCTTTTAAAGCAGGAACTTCTTTTAAATGTGAGTTTTTGATATAAAAATACATTGATCTAGCAATTGGGTATTTACCTGAAGAGATAGTATCAACTGTTGGTTCAATACTGTCAATAGTTACACCTGAAACTTTATCTTTGTTTTCTTCTAAGAATGAATAACCAAAGATACCAACTGCAGCTGGATTTTTAGTTAATTTTTGAACAATTAAGTTGTCATTTTCACCAGATTCAACATAAACACCATCTGTTCTAATAACTGAATATGCTTTATATTTTTTGTTTGCATTTTCATCAGCTTTGAATAAATCTGTATAAACTGGCATTTTTTCAAATACATGTTGTAGTACTAACTCTTCAAATGAATCTCTTGTACCAGATGATTTTGGTGGTCCGTAAACAATAATTTCTCTAGAAGGTAAAGATGCATCAATATCTGACCATTTTTTATAAGGATTTTTAATTAAAGATTTACCGTCTTTTGAAGGAACTTCTTCAGCAACTGCTAAAGCTAATTGAGCTTTTGTTACATTAAAGCCTGTTGCTTTAGAATCTTGAGCAATTGCAATACCATCAAAACCAATAATAGCTTCAGTAATGTCCGTTACTCCATTTTCTTCACATAGTTTTAGTTCTTTGTCTTTGATTCTTCTTGATGCATTTGCTATATCAGGTGTATTTATATCTGCACCTGCACAAAATAGTTTCATTCCTCCACCTGTTCCAGTTGATTCAACAACTGGTGTTGGGAATTTTGTAGTTGATCCTAATTCTTCAGCAACTGAAGATGAAAAAGGATACACAGTAGATGAACCAACGATTTTGATTTGGTCTCTTGCACTTAAAGTTGTTACTAATAAAGCACTCGCGATTAGTGCCATAGATGTCTTTTTGAAAGTCATTATTTTCTCCATATATTTATTATGGTGGAAGTTTAATGACTATTGATTACATTTTGGTTACTTCAAGTTTAAATTTTTCTTCAAACTCTTTATATGCTCTTACAAAAAGCTCTTCGCAATCATTTGGTTTATAAATAACAGCTTTTGTCCAAATATCATTTTCTTGTATTTTACAAAAGTTTATAGTAGTGTAGGATTTATTATTTTTGTAGTGTGTGTAAGTTTTATTTAGTTCTATCATAAAAAAAAGCTAATGGATTATAATCCATTAGCTTCGATGAGTCTAGATTGATGATCAGCAATAAGAGGATCAATCACTTCATCAAACAGACCATCATTCATGATGTAATCAAGTCTATATAAAGTCAAGTTGATTCTATGATCACTGATTCTATTTTGTGGATAGTTATAAGTTCTAATTCTTCCACTTCTATCACCAGTACCAACTTGCTCTTTTCTAGTAGCACCTTCTGATTCCATCTTTTTTTGCATTTCTATTTCATAAAGCTTAGCTTTTAAAACTTTCATAGCTCTATCTTTATTTTTGTGTTGAGATTTTTGATCTTGATTTGTTACAACAATTCCAGATGGAATATGAGTGATTCTAACAGCCGAGTCTGTAGTATTTACAGATTGACCACCATTCCCACTGGCTCTCATAACATCAATTTTTAAATCATTTGGATTAATTTCTACTTCTACGTCATCAACTTCAGGCATAACAGCAACTGTAATAGCTGATGTGTGAACCCTTCCTTGAGATTCAGTTGCAGGAACCCTTTGTACTCTATGTGTACCACCCTCAAACTTTAATTTTGAGTAAACATGGTCACCTTTGATTAGAAATACAATTTCTTTGTATCCATTTGATTCACTCTCACTTGAGCTCATAATTTCAACTTTCCAACCATTGTTTTCTGCATATCTTAAATAACCTCTAAAAAGGTCACCTACAAAGATAGCAGCTTCATCACCACCAGTACCAGCTCTTAACTCTAAATAGATATTTTTATCATCATTAGGGTCTTTAGGAATCATTAAAAATTTAATTTCATCTTCAAGTTTTGGTTTTCTTGTTTCTAATTCTTTGAGTTCTTCTTTTGCTAAATCACCAAGTTCTGGATCATCAAGCATCATTTTGTTTTCTTCAATGTCATCCATTAATTTAACATACTCACGAGCTTTAATAACAATAGGTTGCATATTTGACTGTTCTTTTGACAGATCAGTCATTCTTTTTATATCATTAGTAATATCCGGAGCCATCAATAAATTATTGATTTCTTCGTATCTATTAATAAATGGTTGTAGTCTGCTTTTTAACATAAATTATATAGCGTTAACTTTTACTTGTAATCTACTTACTCTTCTTGCTGCAGTTTCTTTTCTTAAAACACCTTTAGATACACAATGGTGTAAATATTTGTTTGCAGTTTTCATTGCGTCTACTGCTTTTTCTTTATCAGCTGTTTCGATTGCTGCTAATACATTTTTTGTTACATTTTTGATTCTAGTTTTGTAAAATCTGTTTCTTTCTGTTTTAATTCTAGTTTGTCTAGCTCTTTTTTCAGAAGATTTGTGATTTGCCATTTTTTTAACCTCTTTATAAAATTTTTAAGGGTAGAATATTACCTAAAGTAACTTAAACAGAGTTTAATTTTAGGAAGATTTAATGAAACTATTCGGAACAGATGGTGTTAGAGGTAAAGCTGGTGATTTTTTAGATGCAATTACTGTACTAAAATTAGCAAAAGCAGCAGGAATATATTTTAGAAAACATTCAACTACAAAGAAAATACTTGTTGGTAAAGATACAAGAAGAAGTGGTTATATGATTGAAAATGCACTAGTAAGTGGATTAACTGCTGTTGGATATGATGTAATTCAAATAGGACCAATGCCAACACCTGCAATTGCTTATTTAACAGAAAGTATGAGATGTGATGCTGGTATTATGATTAGTGCTTCACATAATCCTTATGAAGATAATGGAATAAAGTTTTTTGATAATCATGGGGATAAATTAAATACTGATTGTGAAGAAGCAATAGAAGCCATTTTTAATGATAGTGAATTAATGCAAACAGAACAAGTAACAGGAAGAAACATTGGTGCATCAAAAAGAATTGATGATGTTATTGGTAGATATATAGTTTCAATTAAAAGTTCATTCCCAAGAGATTTAAATTTAAGTGGTATGAGAATTGTTCTTGATTGTGCAAATGGTGCAGCTTATAAAGTTGGGCCTACAATTTTACAAGAATTAGGTGCAGATGTAATTGTTGTTAATAATAAACCAGATGGATTTAATATCAATGAAGATTGTGGTGCTATGCATCCTGAATATATAGGTAAAATTGTAAGGGAATATAGAGCTGATATTGGACTTGCCCTTGATGGTGATGCTGATAGATTAGTTATTATTGACGAAAAAGGTGAAGTAGTTGATGGTGATAAATTAATTGGTGCATTATGTAACTATTTAAATGAACAAAAACTTCTAAAAGGTAATGGTTGTGTTGCAACTGTTATGTCAAATAAAGCCTTAGAAGATTATTTATCTTCAAAAGGAATAGAATTATTTAGATCAAATGTTGGGGATAAATATGTTCTTGAAGTTATGAAAGAAAAAGGTATTAACTTTGGTGGTGAACAAAGTGGACATATTATTTTCTCAGATACAGCAAAAACAGGAGATGGATTAGCTTCATCTTTACAAGTGTTAGCACTTATTTTAAAAAGTGGAAAGAAAGCTAGTGAAGTATTAAATCCATTTGAATTATATCCTCAAATTTTACATAATATGAAAGTAACAGAAAAAATCCCTTTAGATAAAATCAAAGGTTTAGAAGAGATTTTAAAACCTATTAGAGAAAAAGGAATTAGAGATTTAATAAGATATTCAGGTACTGAAAATAAAATCCGATTACTTCTTGAGGGAAAAAATAAAAAAGAAGTTGAAGATGCAATGGAAACTTTAAAATCATTTTTTAAAAAAGTATTATGAGAAAAGAGTTAAAAATAGCTTTAACTATATTTATAGTTATATTTATTATAGATCAAGTTGTTAAATATGGTTTTTCAAATTTAGCATGGGATGTAGATGGTCCTTATATGTCTTTAAAATTGGCATATAATTATGGTGTTGCTTTTTCAATGTTCTCTTTTTTAGAAGATTATTTAAAATATATTCAATTAGTTATTGTTTTAGTTGCAACACTATATTTATTGAAAAATAAAAATGTTTTTAAAGAGTATTATTTACCAATAGCATTACTCTATGCAGGTGGTTTATCGAATATCTTAGATAGATTTACTTATGGAGGAGTTGTTGATTATTTTTATTGGCATTACCTATTTGAATTTGCAATATTTAATATTGCAGATGTAATTATAGATTTGGCAGTTGTCATAATTATTTTTAAACAAATCAAACAATCAAGAGAAGAAAAAAAACAAAAAGAGATTAATTCGTAAATTTGTAGCTTAAAAAAGATTTAGCTATAATCGAAAAAATTTTATTAAAATCATAGGAAGAGTTTAATTATGGGTCAAACAATAACAGAAAAAATTTTTAGTGAGCATGTAGGTCATAAAGTATATGCAGGAGAGATTGTAAGAAGTCCAATCGATATGGTAATTGGAAATGATATTACAACTCCAATTTCAATAAAAGCATTTGAAGATGGTGGTTTTGAAAAATTAGTAAATCCAGAAGGTTTTGCAATAGTTTTAGACCACTTTATTCCTGCAAAGGATATAGCTTCAGCTAATCAAGCAAAAATCTCAAGAGATTTTGCAATGAAACATGATTTAAAATATTTCTTTGATGAAAAAGATATGGGAATTGAACATGCACTTTTACCTGAAAAAGGTTTAGTATTACCAGGAGATGTTATCATTGGTGCAGATTCACATACATGTACACATGGTGCTTTAGGAGCATTTAGTACAGGTATGGGTTCAACTGATATTTCATTTGGAATGATTACAGGTGGTAATTGGTTCAAAGTTCCTGAATCAATTAAAGTTGTATTCAAAGGAAAACCAGCTCCTTTTGTTACTGGAAAAGATTTAATTTTAGAGATTATTAGAATTCTTGGAGTTGATGGTGCTTTATATAAAGCTTTAGAATTCACAGGTGACACAATTCAATATTTATCAATGGATGATAGATTCTCTTTATGTAATATGGCTATTGAGGCAGGTGCTAAAAATGGAATCGTTGCATATGATGAAATTACAAAAGAGTTTTTAGATTCAAGAGAATCTTTAAGAGCTGAGCCAAAAATTCACTATTCAGATGATGATGCTGTATATTGTCAAGAAATTGTTATTGATGTAGAAAAACTAGAACCTGTAATTGCATATCCATTCTTGCCATCTAATGGACACTCTGTTTCTCAAGCAGTAGCTGATAATATTAGAGTTGATCAAGTATTTATTGGATCTTGTACAAATGGAAGATTAAGTGACTTTAAAATTGCTGCTGAAATCTTAAAAGATAAAAAAGTAGCACGTCATGTAAGACTTATTTTAACTCCTGGAACTCAAAAAATCCTAAGAGATGCAACAAAAGCTGGATATATAGATACTTTAGTTGATGCTGGTGCAGTTGTTTCTAATCCAACTTGTGGAGCATGTTTAGGTGGATATATGGGAATTTTAGGTGATGGAGAAGTTTGTATCTCTACAACTAATAGAAACTTTGTTGGAAGAATGGGTTCAAGAAGCTCAAAAATTTATTTAGCAAATAGTGCAGTTGCAGCTGCAAGTGCGATTTCTGGATATATTACAGACCCAAGAAGTTTATAATATGAAAACTCCATTTGAGATTACTTGTGTAATTTTAAGTGGAGGCAAAAGCTCTCGTATGGGAGAAGATAAATCTCTTCTTCCTTTTTCCTCTTATAAAACTTTAATTCAATATCAATATGAACGATTAAAGCCATATTTCAAAAAAATATATATATCTTCTAAAATAAATAAATTTGATTTTTTACAAACAGATACTTTAATCTTAGATGAAAATCAAGATGTTTTTTCACCAATTTTAGCCCTAGACTCAATTTTTAATAAATTAACAAATCAAAAGATTTTTATAATTACAGTTGATTCCCCTTTTGTGTCAATTGATACTATTTCTAAATTAATAAAAGAATCAGAAGATTATGATATTTGTATTGCTCAAAGTCAAAGAACTCATAATTTATGTGGTGTTTTTTCTTCAAATATAAGTAAAACTATTAAAAATATGATAGAAAATAATATTCATAAAATTTTTCATTTAATAAAGAATAATAAATATAAAATCATAGAATTCCCTAATAATAATGAGTTTATGAATATTAATAATAAAGATGAGTATAAAGAATCTCTAACTTATATAAATAAATCTAATAATTCTTGAAATAATATAAGATATTCTTTATAAGTAAATTATTATCTCTTTTTAGTTATTCTTAGTATATACTTTTTATTAAAATAAAGGAAATTAAAATGGCAAAAAATGAACTAGATAAAGCATTAGAGCTAGTTGATTCTGAATTAAAGAAATCAGGAATTTCAAGAAGGGAAGCATTTAAGTTAGCTGGACTAGGAAGTGCTGCTTATTTAATGGGAGGAGGTACAGCTGCAGAAGCTGCTACTGAATTAAAAGCAAGTGATGCAACAGGAAAGATTTTGATTATTGGTGGAGGTTTAGCTGGTATTTCAACTGCAGCTAGATTGGTAAATACTTTATCTAATCCTGATATAACAATAATTGAACCAAATCCAAAATCTGTAAGTTATCAGCCAGGAACTACATTAGTTGCATCAGGAATTTTAGGAAAAGAAGAAGTAGATTATGATACAAAAGATTTTTTACCAAAAGGTGTAACTCTTTTAAAAGATAAAGCAATAGATTTTAATCCTGAAGCGAATAAAGTTGCATTAGAATCAGGTGAAACTATTAGTTATGATTTTTTAATTATTGCAGCAGGTATAGTTTTAGATTATGGTGCAATAAAAGGTTTAGAAGAAGTTGGAGATGCATATACAGCAGGTAATGCTTCGAAAATATTAAAAGTATTTGGAGATTCAGGTGCAACATCTGTTTATAATATTGATTCAGCAGTTGCTATGTGGGAGCAAATGCAAAAATTTGTAAAAAAAGCGAAAAATGGTGAAAAAGTAAAAGGTATATTTACTGATCCAAATACTGCTATAAAATGTGGTGGAGCTCCAAAAAAAGTAATGTATCTAACAAATGCTAGATTAAATGAAGCAAATGCAAGAGCAAATGCTGAATTAACATTTTATACAGACTCTGGGAAATTATTTGGTGTTAAAGAGTATGCTGATGCTATTGAAAAACAATTTATTACAAGAGATATGAAGTGGAATTTCAATCATAATTTAGCAGGAGTAGATTTAACTAAAAAGATTGCTACTTTTGATAAACACTGGCAAGAAAAAGGTGCTTATGATAAAGATTTAGAAGAGTATGAAATGGTTACAAAACATCAAAATATAGAAGTTCCATTTGATTTTCTTCATATTACTCCTCCACAAAAAGCTCCTGAAGAGATAGGAAAATCAGCAATTGGTTCAGCAAAAGGTTGGGTTCCTGTTGATAAAGAGACATTACAACATGTAAAATATAAAAATATTTTCTCATTAGGAGATGTTGCAGCTGTTCCTATGGGAAAAACTGGTGGAAGTGTTAGAAAACAATATAAGGTGTTGGTTGATAATTTAGTAGCTGTAATGGAAGGTAAAGAACCTACTTCTAAATATGGTGGATATACGGTTTGTCCTTTAATTACAGATATTGGAAAAGTAATGTTAGCTGAGTTTGATTGGACAGCAAAACCAACTCCATCTTTCCCACTTGATCCAACACAAGAGAGATATATTTGGTGGTTACTAAAGGTATACCTACTTAAACCAATGACTCAATATGGTATGTTAAGTGGTAAAGCGTAAGAGATAATTATTTTGAGAAAAGAGTTATTAATTTATATAAGTATATTAGTGATTTTATCAATTAGTGTTCATTATAAAGAATTTTTAACTCATCCAATTGAGCATATTATGGATTTACCTAAATCAGGAGCTTATGGTTTAGGTCTTTTCCATCCATTTATTTTTTCATTTGTTGTTTATGTAATGATTTTTTTGCCAAGATTTATCCTTAAACTATTAAAAAGGAGTTTTAAATGAATAGAATGTTTAAAAGTATAATATTATCAAGTCTTCTTTTTGGAACATTAAGTTTTTCTACTGAAATAGAAACACTAACTGCACCTACTAATAATGTTTTAGAACTTATCCAAAAATATCAATTGGAACAAGTAGATTACAATTATGTAAAAAAAGCTATTAATCAAGGAAATAGAAATTCTGTTAATGCAGTTTTAATTGATGCTCGACCAGAGATAAAATATCAAAAGGGAACAATACCTTCTAGTTTAAATATTCCAGATACAAAATTTGATGAATATTATTCAGTATTAAAAGATATCCCTAAAGAAAAAGAGATTATTGTTTATTGTGGTGGATATAATTGTACAAAAAGTCCAATTGTTGCTGAGAAATTAAAAGAAAAAGGCTATACAAATGTAAAAGTCTATCCAGCAGGTGAACCTGAATGGAATAAACTAAGTTATTTAGAAATTGATACATCAGTTGTAAAAGCTTATCAAGAACAGAATTTAGCACTTATAGTTGATGCAAGACCTTATGCAAAATTTTTACAAGAGACAATTCCCGGAGCTATTTCTATTCCTGATACAAATTTAAGTAAATTAATAGGAAGATTTCCTATTAATAAAAAAGAAAAAATTGTTGTGTTTTGTGGTGGATATAGTTGTGAAAAATCACATATTGTTGCAAATAAATTAAAGTCTTTGGGTTATGAAGAGGTAATGGTTTATGCAGCTGGACTTCCTGCTTGGAAAGAGTCGGGAGAAGCTACAACAGCATTTTCTAAAACCGTTATACAAGAGAAAATTCCCAAAAAAGAGCAATTTAGTAAAAATGGTTTAAAATTAGGAAGTGATGATGGCAGTGTAGATGGCGAATGGCTTAAAAAACTGATATTAGATGATAAAGTGCCATCATATATTCAAATAGTTGATGTAACTTCTAATAATGAATTTAAAACAGGTCATATTAAGGGTGCAATAAATATTGAAGCTGGAAAAATTAGTGCAAATGAGTTGTTAGAGAAATTGCCAAAAAATAAAACTATTGTATTTAATTGTACAACAGGTGGAAGAGCAATTGAAGCTTGGTCTAAATTAAAAGATGCAAAGTTTGATATGTCAGAAATCTATTATTTAGATGCAAATATATCTTGTAAAGATAATAATTGTAAAATTGATGTAAATGAGCCTTTATTATAACTTTTTAATAATTTAGGCATAAAAAAAGGGTTAGAAGAAAATCTTCTAACCCTTTTTTAGTGTTTTGCAAATTTATTTTAGTGCGCCTTTAGCAGTTACTACTAAAGATGCAAATGCAGCAGAATCATTCATAGCCATATCAGCTAAAATTTTTCTATCAAAATCTAAACCAGATAATTTTAATCCGTTCATGAATCTTGAGTAGTTAATATCATTTAATCTACAAGCTGCATTGATTCTTATGATCCATAATTTTCTTATGTCTCTTTTTTTCTGTCTTCTATCTCTGAAAGCATAAACTAAAGATCTTTCTAATTGTTCTTTAGCTTTTCTGAAGTGTTTTCTTCTACCACTGAAGAAACCTCTAGCAGCTTTTAATACTTTCTTATGTCTTCTTCTTCTAACAACACCAGTTTTAACTCTAGGCATATATATTTCCTTTCTTTACCATTATTTTTAATAAGGTGTCAGCAAATTGCTGAACTTTTCCATCATTGATGGAGGGACAAAAATTACTTAAATTTTTAAGTAATTACGCTTTACATAATGCTACAAGTATTCTACCAGCATCTGTTTTATGAACAGTTTTTGGTCCTCGTAGATTTCTTTTTCTTTTTTGTGTCATTTTAGTTAAGATATGGCTTCTAAAAGCTGAACCTCTTTTAATTGACCCGTTTTTCTTCACTTTAAATCTTTTTAAAGCGCCACTAACAGTTTTCATTTTTGGCATTGAAGAATCCTCCTTATAAATTTGCATTTTCATATACATGAAAAAGTTTTGGATTATACTTAAATTCTACTTATTTTAAGTTTAAAGTTGGTTTTATTTGGATTAAAATAAAAAGAAGAGACAAAGCTCTTCTTTTTTAGGAGAGTAAAATAATTAGTTTTTTGGAAGAGCCATCATATTAACGTATCTTCCCTCAAGTTTTGGTTCTTTATCCATTACAGCAATGTCTTCAATCATTGGCCAAATTTTATTTAGAACTTCAATTCCTGATTGAGGATTTGCCATTTCTCTACCTTTTAGAAAAACTCTAAATTTAACATGATTTCCTTCTTCAAGGAATTCTCTTGCATGTTTAACTTTATAGTTAACATCATTTTCAGCAATTTTAACAGAAAGTTTTATCTCTTTTATAACGATAACTTTTTGATTTTTTTTAGCTTCTTTTTTCTTTTTTTCTTGTTGGTATCTAAATTTACCATAATCCATAATTTTAGCAACAGGAGGTTTTCCATCAGGAGCAATTAAAACTAAGTCTAAACCTAAGCTATCGGCAGTTTGAAGTGCTTCAGCTGTACTAATTATCCCATAATTAGTACCATCATCACCTGTACATCTCACTTCTTTTACTGTAATCATTTCATTCATGATTACATCGTCTTTTCTTTTGTCTTTACTCAAATTTTGCTCCCGCTTAATATTTCATTCAGCATAGATATAAACTCATCTTTGCTCATATTTGATTGTTCTCTAGTTCTTCTATTTCTTAATGCAACAGATTTATTAGCAACTTCTTCGTCACCAATAACAACTATCATTGGAACTCTCTCTTTTTCTGCCATTCTTATTCTTTTATTTAAACTTTCGTTCATATTAAAGATTTTAGAATCCATACCATCTTCTACTAAAGCTTTTTGTAATTCTTTTGCATATTCAATATGTGTGTCTGCAATTGGTACAAAAATAACTTGAGTTGGAGCAATAACAAATGGAAATTCACCAGCACAATGCTCAGTTAAAATTCCAATAAATCTTTCAAAAGAACCCAAGATTGCTCTATGAATCATTACAGGTTGTTCTTTTTCACCTTTATCATTAATGAACTCTGCATTAAATCTTGATGGTAAATTCATATCTACTTGAACAGTTCCACATTGCCATTTTCTACCAATTGCATCTAGAATTTTAATGTCAATTTTTGGACCATAAAATGCTCCTCCACCTTCATCAATTCCATATTCAATATTTTTTTCATTTAAAGCATCCATGATACCAGCAGTTGTTTTTTCCCAGAAAATATCATCACCAATTGCTTTTTCTGGTTTTGTTGATACTTCAATTTCATATTTGAAATCAAACATTTTTAATAGCGCATCAACAAATTCAAGAACTTCAAAAATTACTTCTTTAATTTGGTCTTGTGTACAAAAGATATGTGAATCATCTTGTGTAAATTCTCTAACTCTAAATAATCCATGCATTGCTCCTGACATTTCATGTCTATGAACAACACCATATTCAAAAAGTTTTTTTGGTAAATCTTTATATGAAACTAAATTGTTTTTAAAGATTTGAATATGTCCAACGCAGTTCATTGGTTTGATTCCGTATTCTTGTTCATCAATAGTAGTAAAATACATATTCTCTTTATAGTTTGCATAGTGACCAGAGATTTTCCACATTTCAGCCTTTAAAATTTCAGGACCACGAACAGGTTCATAACCTCTTACTCTGTGAGCCTTATATAAAAGATGTTCAAGTTTACTTCTTAATCTTGCTCCATTTGGCAACCACATTGGAAGTCCAGCTCCAACATCGTCATTGAATGTGAAAAGTTCTAATTCAGTTCCAAGCTTTCTATGGTCTCTTTTTTTTGCTTCTTCAATCATTCTTGTATAATCAAATAAAGCTTGTTTATCAAAAAATGCAATTCCATAGATTCTTGTAATCATTTCATTTTTTTCATCACCTCCAAGATATGCACCAGCAACTCTTGTTAGTTTAAAACTTCTAATCATTCTTGTATTTGGTAAATGAGGCCCTCTACATAAATCTTCAAAATCACCTTGTTTATATATTGTTAAGGTAGTATCTTTGATATTTTTAAGAACAGCTTGTTTTAACTCATCATTTTTGAATTTTTCAAAAAATTCTTCTTTAGTAGTTTCATGTCGGGTAATAGGAAGTTTTCTATCTGCGATTTCTTTCATCTTTTTTTCAATAGCAGGTAAATCCTCATCTGAGATTTTACTTTCTACTTTAAAATCATAGTAAAAACCTTCTTTTACAACAGGTCCAACGAAGAATTTAGCTTCAGGATAAAGTTCTTTGATAGCTTGTGCCATCATGTGTGCACAAGAGTGTCTTAAAATATCTAAAGATTCTTTTGAATCATCAGCTTTAATCTCTTCTCCTTGGATATTTAAAGCCAGAGCAGTTTGAAGGTCGTAGACTTGACCATCTTTTAATATACCAATAGGTTCCAATAATTTCCTTTTTTTCTTAATTATTTATTAAATTACGTTTATTTTACCTCAAAGTGACTTAAACTAATTGAGATATAACTTAATTTAGTAAATTTTCGTTACAATTAAGCATGATTTTAAACTTATCAAAAATAAAAACAGAAAGCTTATTGTTATTTTGTAAAGACTTGATTCTATCGTATAAAGATAAAGGTGATATAGAAAAGTATGTAATGGATAAAGATATAATTGAAGGATTTAATAATATTGGAAATGATATGTTAAAGCAAATCTCAAATATAACTTTTCCCCAAAATTATTATTTAGAAAATAGAAAACACTATAGAATTAAAGCAATTTTAGATGGATACAATTTTATAAATAATGAAATATCTAAAAATCTAAAAGAAAATGAAGAGTTTAATCCTTCAATGCTCTATTTTTCACTTCTAGCTCTTTGGTTTAAAGAGTTAAATAAAGAATCTAAATCAAAAGAGTATATATACTTTATTATTTATCCTTATGCCCATGTTTATGATAAATTTTTAGTTGAGATAAAAGATAAAGATTTTAAATTATTAAATATTAAAATGATTGAATTAGCTGAAAAGATTATTTATAAATTTGATAAATATGATTTTAGATAAGAGTTAAAATAAAAAGAGAGTTATCTCTTTTTATTTTTATATTAGAATCTATATCTCATATAAGCTCTAACATCTTGAGCTTCTTTAACTGGATTTTGTCCAGCACTTTGAGCTTCTGCCATTGTCATAGGAGCTCCATCTGCTCCGAAGAATGAGTTTGAACCTGTATAATCATATTGCATTAATACATAACTAACTCCAAAACTTAAAGCATTAGTTAACTTTTGAGTTCTATAAACTTCCCATGCTTGACCTCTTGTTGCTATTTTACTTCCTGCATAAGTGTCTTCACCATATGTCATAGATCTCCAGTATTTACTACCTTTATTCCATTCAAATCCAATTTTTGCACTATCAGGAGTGATTGGACAAGGTGCATTTACACCTAACCAAACAGATGTTCCTGTTTCAGAATCAAGTGAACCTAACATACCTTTTTCATTTGGATTAGTTTTACTTGCTGCAAATGAAGCAAAGGCAACACTATTATCTAAATAATCAGAAATACCATTTCCTATACCTTCTGTTTTAAATAGAATTGTTGCATAGTCAATATCTCCAACATCTTTGAATGATGGTGTTGCAACTTGTAAGTCATAAGCAGTTGATGCACTAGGTGAACTTTGGTATGCTCCATATTTTGTATTGAAATTATTTAAAGATTGACCATCAAATCCAATTAAATTCCACGCTCTTGCATAATTCATATGAACTGAATATTGTCCATCATCATAAGGAACAGCAATTACTCCTAATAAATCCACATCAACATTTTTATTATCATCTCTTGAATAAGCAGGGCTAAACATATCAAATCTAGGAGTAGCATTTGATAAACCTCTTCCTGCACAAATTTTAAACCAAGAACCAGTAAATCCAGTTACTGCTTCAGTATCAAATTTTAATGAGAATCCATCAAATTCAACATCTACCACATGAGAAAGTGGAGAGTTTTCTTTTTGATCATTTCTAATATTAATAGGTAAACCATCTGTTGATGGTCTTCTTCCAACAGAAGCTGACCAAGGTACATCAGTTCCTATAAATGTCTCATTTGTATATAACCAATAAGCTTCTTTTACTTTTATATTATTGTCAGTAGCATTTTCATTTGTAACCCAGTCAAAGTTTGCATATCCAGGATTTGTATTTGATTGAGAGTGATTTGCTGTATCTCCAAAGGCTTTATTGTAAGATAATTTACCATGGAATGATGAATTGTCATCTGCTTTATATCCAGCACCCAACCATAATCTATTTGTCATAAGTGCATTATTTTTAGCTTTTGAACCATCTGCTAATTTATATTGAATATTATCAACTTGAGTTCTGAAATCAACATCCCATTTTAGATTATCATTCCCACTTTGAATTTTTGCTGCAGTTGCAGTATTTGAAACTGTGTCAAGCTTTTTTTCTATTTTTGCTATTCTTTTTTCATCAATTGAAGTAACCGCAGGTTGTTCAACTTTTTGTGTTTGCGCTGTTTCTTGTGCTGCAACTTTTTTTTCTAAAGCTTCAATTTGAGCTTTTAGAGCCTGAATTTGTTTATACATTTCTGTATTAACATCACTTGAAAATGATGTTGTTGCGAACGCTGCGACACAAGATAGTGCAATTAAACTTTTTTTCATGTTTTTCCTTTTTTTACAATTTATTTAGTTTTATAAATTAAACTTATATTAACAAGAAGGAACATTTCCTGAATCATTTGCAAACTCAATTACGAAATCTATAATGTGTTCTTGTACAGAATCACTTAAATCTCCAGCTTTTACATTTGGACAAATTTTGATAACTTCAGCTTCAAATTTACCAGATGTTTTTAGCTCTTTCCACTCTTCTTGTGAGTGTTTTGCGGCAAATTTAGCACCATTCATATCACAAGGACCTTTTAGTAATTTACTAAATAATTTTTGACCTTTAACAGCATCTGCAGATAATGAAGATGATGCAAGACCTAACATTAATGACCCAGCCATGATAACTTTTAATAATTTCATGTTATACTCCTAATAAAAATTTAGAATCATTATATCTAATGTATATAAAAAAACTCTTAGAAAATATTACACAAAGTGAACAATCATGAAACATTTTTTATTAAAACAAATAGTTGATTTTTTAACTATAAATGCCCATAATATAAGGTTTGTAAAGAGAATTGATAACAATATTATTATAATTGAATTTAATAATAAGAATATTATATATGTTGATATTTCTAAAGGAAACAGCACAATATTTAAATCTAAGAAGATTTTATCTTCAAAAAAAGATTTTAATGCACCCTTTGACGTTGCTTTACAAAAAAGATTTAATAACTCAACAATTGAGCATATTGAGTTGTATAATGATGATAAAATCATAAATTTAAGAGTAAATTCATCATCATCATATAAAAAACTTACAACAATTTTACAGTTAGAATTTACAGGAAAACATACAAATATTATAATTCTAGATGAAAATAGAGTAATTATTGAAGCATTAAGACATGTGGATGAATTTTCTTCAAGTAGAGTTGTAAAAGTTGGAATAAAATTGGATGAAATTCCAAAACAAACATTTATTCCAAAAATTGATGAAGTTCCTAATATTGAAGAGTACTTATATGAAATATATGAAGAAAAAGAGAAACAGAGCTTAGAAAATGTAAAAAAACAAAAAATCTCTCAAATAGATAAAAAAGCAAAAAAATTAAAAAAGACAATAGAATCTTTACCTAAAAAAGAGGAATTAGAACTTGAATCAAATATGCTTTATGAAAAAGCAAATTTAATTTTGTCAAATCTTCATAATATTAAACCATATCAAAAGAGTTTAAAAGTTTTTAATTATGAAGGTTTAGAAGTTGAAATTGATTTAGAAGAAAAGCCAAGTGCATCAAAATATTCAAATGATTTGTTTAAAAAAGCAAAAAGAGCAAAACAAAAAGCTTCAAATATTTCATTGGAAAAAGATAATTTAGATGAGAAATTGGAATTTTTATTAAGGTTGATGAACAATATTAATTGTGCTGAATCTATTGAAGAATGCGAATTTTTATCTCCAAAAAAAGAGAGAAATCAAATAAAAACAAAAAAAGCTCAAGCTTATGAGAGTTTTTACTTTGAAGGATTTAAAATAATGTTAGGAACAAGTGAAAGAGAAAATATATATTTATTAGAAAACTCAAAAGCTAGTGATTTTTGGTTTCACCTAAAAGATAGGCCATCTTGCCATGTTATTGTTCAAAATAGTAAAAAAACTATCCCTGAAAGTGTTATAAATCAAGCCGCAATTTTATGTGCAAAATTTTCAGTTGATTTTGGTGGAACTTATGAAGTTGATTTTACTCAAAGAAGAAATGTAAAAATTCAATCAGGGGCAAATGTGTTATATAATCCATACACAACAACAGTGGTTAAAATTTGATTTTAAAATTACACAATTTTAAATGATTAATTTTGTAGAATATCGGAAATTATTTTAAGGAAAAAAAATTGAAAAATATTTTTAAATTATGTTTATTAGTTTTTAGTGCTTTATCTATAAGCTTAGTTATCTCAGGTTGTGGAGCAGCAGCAACTGCAATTGAAAAAAGAGACTTAGTAGTTCAAACTAAAATGAGTGATTCAATTTTCCTAGAACCAGTTTCTCCTCAAAAACAAATAGTTTATGTAAAAGTAAGAAATACAACTGATAAAGATATTGAAATAGAAGATCAAATTAAAAGAGCATTTGAATCAAAAGGGTTCAAAGTTGTATCAGACCCAGATGAAGCATACTTTATGATTCAAGCAAATGTTTTACAAATAGGAAAAACTGATGCAACAGATTCAGATAGTGCATTAAAAAGCGGATTTGGTGGTGGATTACTTGGAGCAGGAGTGTCAATGGCAACGGGAGGTTCTGGTAATAATATAGGTATTGGTGCAGCTGTTGGTGCAGTAGCTGGACTACTTGCTGATACTATGGTAAAAGATATTTATTATTCAATGGTAACTGATGTTGAAATTAGACAAAGACCTGCAATTAATGAGAAAATAGTTCAATCTGAAGAAAATTATTCAGACCAAGGAACATCTTCAACAGTTAGTCAAAATGTAAATACAAATGATGTTCAATGGAAAATCTATAGAACAAGAGTAATAAGTACAGCAAATCAAGTAAACTTACAATTTGAAGAAGCAAAAGCAGAGCTTACAAAAGGTATTGCAAAATCTCTTTCTGGGTTATTGTAATTTAATTATCTTAAATTTAAACAAAATTTAAATTTGAAATAATAAATAAAATGAGTCAAGATTGAGTCATTTCGTCTAGTATAATTATTCCCATTTTAAAACAAGGGAAAAGAATGACAAAAAAATTATTAATGGCAAGCTCAATTATTTGTGCTACAGTTTTATTTACAGGGTGTGCAACGATTATTAGTGGTGATAACCAAAATATAAATCTACAATCAAAAAAAGAGCAAACAGTTTCTATTGATGGAAAAGATTATACATCACCTGCTATTGTATCACTTGAAAGAGTAAATAAAGATGCAGTATTAAAAGTTAAAGATTGTAATAAACAAGTTTTGTTAAAAAAAGAAGTTAATCCAGTGTTCTTTGTTAATATTTTATCTGGTGGAGCATTTGGTTCAACTACAGATTATGCGTCTGATTCAATGTGGCAATATGATCAAACAAATGTTAATGTAGATTGTGAATAATAACTAAATGTCAAAAAAAATAAATGAAAAGAGTATTCTCTTTTCATTTTTTCTCATTATCTTTTATACAAGTTCTTTTGCAAGTTCATCTATTGATGTTGCACTTGAAAAAAAACTTTATAACTCTCATATTTGGAAAGCTATTTTACATGTAAGAGGTGGAAATCCAAAAATAAATAATAAAACATTCCTTTTAAGTTATGGAAATTTTAGTTTAAAAAATGAATTGGTAAAAACAATTGAGAATTTTACTGAAGGTAAAGATATTTGTAAATATCCTGCAAGATATTTATGGTTAAAAGAAGAATTACCAAATAATAATTTTAAAGAATTTAATTGTCCAAAATTCCAAAACTACGTTGAAAAAACGAATCCTGAAGATATAGAATTAATATTTGCATCGGAGAATGTTACATCTCCATCTAGTATGATGGGACATGTTTTTTTTAAATTAAAAAGTAAAAAAGAAGAGAATAAAATCAAACAAAATGCAGTTTCATTTTTTACTGTAATTGATACATTTAATATTCCTCTTTTAATTACTAAAAGTACAATAACAGGAATGAAAGGTTTTTTTATTTTAAATCCTTATAATCAGCAAATTAGTAAGTATTTGTATGAAGAAAAACGAAGTATTTGGGAATACAAACTAAAACTTACATTATTCCAAAAAAAATTGATTTATTATCATTTTTGGGAATTAAAAGATATTGATATGACTTATTATTTTACTGGATTTAATTGTGCAACAATGATTGATGATATTTTATCTTTAACAAATGAGAATTATATTAATGAGAATTCTTTGTGGGTTACTCCAAAAGACGTTATAAAAAATGCAAATAAAAATAATTTGATTGAAAATACAAAAATGATTCCTTCAATTGAGTGGGAATTAAATATGTTATCTGAAAATATCAATTCAGAAAAAAAGAATGAGATATTAGATTTATTTGATAATAAAAGATTTAATACTTTAAAAGAATTTGTCTATTCAGAGGATTTAAAATCAAAAGATTTAGAAAAAGAGTTTATTCTTACCTATGCAAAATATGCATATATAAATAAAAATAGTATTAATGATGAAGAATATGTATATATTTTAAATATAGTAAAACATTCAGAAGATTTAACCATTGATATAAAAAAATACAAAAATCCTTTAAAAACTTTTGATGATAGTCAAATATCTTTATCATATTTAAGAAATGATGATAAAAATTCTTTAGGATTATCCTTCTTGGGAGCATCAAATACAATTTTTGATGATAATAGAGAATATTTTAGTGAAAGTAGTTTGAAAATTGGAGAAATTAATTTATTGCTAGATAAAGATAAAATGCATTTAAATTCAATAAATATCTATGATATGAAGTCTTTAATACCTTGGAATAATATAACAAAAGAATTTTCAAAGGAATTTAGAGTTAGTTATGAAAAACATCATGATGAGGAATTAGATGAAATAAATGTTTTAAATATTTCAGGTGGAGCAGGATTAAGCCACAAAATTCATAATGACATATTAATTTATGGGTTAGGTAAAATTGGGACAGGCATAAATTTTGAAAAAGCATATCCATATACATCTATTGAAACAGGAATAATTATTTATGAAATACTTAATATGAAAACAGTTTTATCTCATGAATTTGTTTATAATCAAGATAATTCAGATAATATGTATCAAAATACACAAATTAATCAAGCAATTTTTATTAATAAAAAAATAAGAGCAGATTTAAATTTTAACCAAAGAGTAAATAATATGTTACATGATGAAGTTTTAATGTTCAAATTTAATTATTTCTTTTGATAAAACTAAACCAAAAGCCAAAATTTAGTATAATCTCAAACTTTTAAATTTAAGGTTCAGAGAAATGTTAAACATAATAAATGAGAGTTCAACTCGTATAAAAACAGGTGTTGTATTATTTGTATCAATGCTAGCGATAGGTTATATCGATTCATATTTTATCTTTTGGTTGGTTTTTGGAATCATGTTATTGATTTCAATTTCAGAATCAAAAAAACTGTATAGTTTAAAAAGTGATAGTATTTATGTTTACACTTCACTATTATGGATTGCTGCATATTTTTATCCAAAACCAGAAGATTTAATTTTTATTGTGGCAATTGCTTATGCTTCTCAATTGGCGTATAAAAAAACATTAAATGTACATATGTTTTTACCTCTTTTATACCCAACAGCATCATTTTTATTCTTATTAGCTTTATATAGCGAATATGGAACAATGACTCTTTTATGGCTATTAGTAATTGTTGCAAGTACAGATATTGGTGCATATTTTGTTGGTAAAAGTATTGGTAAAACAAAATTTTGTGAAACAAGTCCAAATAAAACTATAGAAGGTGTTATTGGAGGAGTTGTTTTTGCAGTTATTTTAGGAACACTTTTCTCAACAAACGGAATTAGTTTTGTAAATGCTTTAATTATTTCAGGAATAGTATCAATCACTTCAATTTTTGGAGACTTATTTGAAAGTTACCTAAAAAGAGAAGCTGGAGTAAAAGATAGTGGAACAATTCTTCCAGGACATGGTGGAGTTTTAGATAGAACGGATGGATATTTATTTGGTGCAATTGTGATGTTAGTATTATTAAGGGTTGTAATTTGATACTTCTTGGAAGTACAGGTTCTATTGGTGTAAACACATTAAATATCGCACGAAAATTTAACTTGAATGTTGAAGTTTTAGTAGCTGGAAGAAATATTGAGTTACTAAATCAACAAATAAAAGAGTTTAAACCAAAAAAAGTTGTCATTGATAGAGCAGAAGATATTCACCTAGTAAATCATAACAATGTATCTTTTGGAGAAACTGCAATTTTACAAGCTATCCAAGAGAGTGAAACTTCAACTGTTGTAAATGCTTTAGTTGGATTTTTAGGTTTAAGACCAACACTAAAAGCAATAGAGTGTGGCAAAAAAATTGCTTTAGCAAATAAAGAATCACTTGTAGTTGCTGGAAAATTTATAGACCAAACAAAACTAAAACCAATTGATAGTGAACATTTTGGACTTTGGTATTTACTACAAAATAAAAAAATTGATTCAATGACTGTAACCGCAAGTGGTGGCTCTTTTAGAGATTATCCACTTGACAAACTTCAAAATGTTTCTATAAAAGAAGCATTAGCTCATCCAAACTGGTCAATGGGAAATAAAATCACAATTGATAGTGCAACAATGACAAATAAAATGTTTGAACTAATGGAAGCTGCTTGGCTTTTTGATATTAGAAAACTTGATGCCATTATCGAAACAAAATCACTTATTCATGCTTTTATAAATTTTGCTGATGGAAGTACAACTGCACATATCGCAAATGCTTCAATGCAACTTCCAATTGCTTATGCAATACTTGGGGCTTGTGATGAACAAATTTTAAAACCAGTTGATTTAGTAGAAGTAGCAAATTTGGAATTTAGAAAAATAGAAACTTCAAGATACCCAATTTGGGAAATCAAAGATGAGATACTAAATAATCTTGATTTAGGTGTAGTTTTAAATGCTGCAAATGAAGTTGCAGTTGCTAAATTTTTGAATTCACAAATTGGGTTTTTAGATGTTTCAAAAATTACATTAAATGCAATAAATAAATTTAATAACGTAAAACCAACATCAATAGAAGAGATATTTGAGATAGATAAAGAAGTGAGAAGTTACTGTGGGGTTTGATTTATTAATACCTTTTGGAATACTTTTGATTATGGTTATATATTTAATTTATTCAAGAAATAATTTTGAAAAAGATATAACAAAATTGTATGAAGAAAAATTTGATGAATGGAAAAAACATAGTACAATAGAGAAAGAGAAAACTTCTCACAAAGAGTTAGTTGGTTTAGTTTATAAAACTGATTACAAAATAAATATTGAGTTACTTGATTCAAATGTAGAATCAGCACTTAAAAGAGGGAAGTTTGAAGTATCCAATTTAAAGGATAACTAATGAAATATCTATTGTTATTACTCGTTTTTTTGTCATTACTTGATGCCAAAATATATAGAGATGGCTCTAAAGAAGTGGTTTTAGATGATGAAGCTAAATTAATGTGGGTTGATGATGTATCTGTTATTAAAAATTTAATGGATCATGATGAAGCTAAGAAATATTGTGAAAATCTTAATTTTATTGGTTTTTCAGATTGGAGATTAGCTCATATTGATGAGTTTGAAACAATCGTCTATAAAAAGAATATAAAAACAAATATAAATTTTGCTTTTAAATACAATGTTCCAGATGGATATTGGGCTTCAACTGCTCATTGGAGAACACTTTGGTACAATGCAGATTATATGCATTTTGTAAGTGGAACACCATATTATGATAATAGAAAAATAAAAAAATATGTACGGTGTGTTAGAAATTATTAAAAGGATTAAAAATTGAGTAAGAGAGTTTTAATACTTCATGGTTTAGGTGGAAGTGATTTCCCCCATTGGCAAGCGCAGTTAGCAAGTGATTTAATTAAAGAAAATTATGTTGTTTCCTTTCCTGCTTTTCCAAGTAGAGATAATCCAAAACTAGAAGAGTGGAAAAATTTCTTAAAAAATGAGTTAAATCATTTTAAACCTGATATTGTTGTTTGTCATTCATTAGCAAATATTTTATGGTTTCACACTTGTGATGAACTTAATATTAAACTTGAAAAATTAATGTTAGTGGCTCCTGTTTCAAGAAATAGAACTATTGAAGAAGCAAAAACTTTTTTCCCGTATCCTATAGCAAAAGATTTAAAAGCAAAAGAGATAATAATGGCAGCTTCAACAAATGACCCATATATGGGTATTGAAGAAGTAATTGAACTTCAATCAAAATTAAATATTGGTATGAAAATCATGGAAAATGCTGGACATATAAATGCAGCTTCTGGATTTGGAAAACTTGATTGTGCACTTGATTGGATAAAAAGAGTTGATGAATGTGAAATCAATAAAGAGCATGAATGATTTTAAGTATTGAAAGCTCTTGTGATGATAGTTCAATTGCTATTACGCAAATTGAAACAAACAAATTAATCTACCATAAAAAAATATCTCAAGAACTTCAACATAGCATTTATGGTGGAGTTGTTCCAGAACTAGCAGCTAGGCTTCATATAGAAGCACTTCCAAAAATTCTTGAAGAGTGTAAAGAGTATTTCCCAAAACTAAAAGCAATTGCCGTTACAAATGCTCCAGGACTTTCAGTTACTTTAATGGAAGGAGTGACAATGGCAAAAGCATTAGCTATTTCATTAAATCTTCCCTTAATTGCAGTTAATCATCTAAAAGGTCATATTTATTCACTTTTTATTGAAAAAGATGAAATTTTACCTATGACTATATTATTAGTTTCAGGTGGACACACTCAAATCATTGAGGCAAATAGTTTAAATGATATGAAAGTAGTTGCAAGTACAATGGATGATAGTTTTGGAGAGAGTTTTGATAAGGTCTCAAAAATGTTAGGACTTGGATACCCAGGTGGTCCAGTAGTTCAAGAGTATTCTTTATTAGGTGATGAAAATAGATTTGATTTGCCAGTTCCACTAAAACAAAGTCCAAAAATTGAGTTTTCATATTCTGGATTAAAAAATGCAGTTCGACTTGAAATTGAAAAACTAGAAAGTCAAGAAGGTGGAATAACACTACAAGACAAATATGATATTTGTGCCTCTTTTCAAAAAACAGCAGTTTTACATATAATGCAAAAACTAAAAAAACTATTTAAACAAAAAATTCCAAAAAACTTCGCAATCGTTGGAGGAGCAAGTGCAAATATATATTTAAGGGCTCAACTTGAAGAGTTATGTGAAAAACACAATACAAGTTTGTATTTAAGTGAATTAAAATATTGCTCTGATAATGCAGCAATGATTGGAAGAGTTGCAGTTGAACAATATAAACAAAATGATTTTATATTGATAAATGATATTGATGTTCAATCAAGAATTAAGGAGTTAGTATGGGCTTAGCAGATAAATTAGCTTTCTCAATGGGCGCAAAATTGGATGGAGATAGTTTTGATACAGCAAAAGAAGATAAAAAAAATCTAAAAAAATCTTCTTCTGAATTAGTACCAAAAAATCAACATCAATTGGTATTTACTTTTGAAAAAAGAAAAGGAAAACCAGTTACTTTGGTTGGAAGATTTAATATAAGTGAAGATGATAAAAAAGAAGTATTAAAACTTTTGAAGAAAAAATTAGCTTGTGGTGGCGCAATAAATGAAGAGTGGCTTGAACTTCAAGGTGATGTAAAAGAGAAAGTAAAAACTATTTTAGAAAGTGATGGTTGGAAATTTAGAAAATAAAAAGGAGATGAAATGCAAAAGCTTTTTGATGAGGTTAATTCTTTAGACAAAAGATGTTACGAGAAATTTTTATTAAGTGAAGATTTACTTATGGAACACGCCGCTTCAAGTATGGCTTTGTATATCAGTGAAAATCACTCTTCTTGTAAATCAATTTTAATAGTATGTGGAAGTGGAAATAATGGTGCAGATGGAATTGCACTAGCTCGACTTCTTCACACAAAATTTGATGTAAAACTCCATTTATTCTCAGAACCAAAATCAGAAATAGCAAAACTGCAACTACAAAGAGCCCAAGCTTTAAGTGTAAATATTACTGATGAACTCTCAAACGCTGATATTATAGTTGATTGTATATTTGGAACGGGTTTGAATAAACCATTAAGCAAAAACTACGAAAATCTAATAAACACTCTAAACTCTTATGAATCTATAAAAATAGCTTGTGATATTCCAAGTGGAATAAATAATCTTGGACAAGTCCAATCAACAGCTTTTGAAGCCGATGTTACAATTACTATGGGAGCTTTAAAAACTTCACTTTTTAGTGATGTTGCAAAAGATTATGTTGGTAAAATTGTAGTTGCAGATTTAGGAATACAAAGAAACCTTTATGAAATAGATTCAAATAAATATCTTTTAGATGAAAGTGATATGAATTTACCTTTTAGAAATAAAAAGAATTCTCACAAAGGAAGTTTTGGACATTTAAATGTAGTTGCAGGTTGTAAAAAAGGTGCTGGAATAATTGCTGCAAAAGCTGCTTTTGGTTTTGGAGCTGGACTTGTGAGTGTGGTTTGCCATGAAAATTTAGATTTACCTTATCATATTATGCAAACTCATTTCATTAGTGAAAATTGTACAGCAATCGCAATTGGAATGGGTTTGGGAAAATATGAAACTGAAGAGATAAGAAGATTACTAAATAAAGATGTAGCAAAAATAATAGATGCAGATTTATTTTATGATAAGTTAATTTGCGAAGTATTAAATCAAGAAGTAGTTTTAACTCCACATCCAAAAGAGTTCGTTTCACTTTTAAAGCTTTGTGAAATTGTAGATATTGATGTTAGTGAATTACAAAATAATAGATTTTTATATGTGCAAATGTTTTCTAAAAAATATCCAAAAGTAACCCTTTTATTAAAAGGTGCAAATGTGATTATCTCTCAAAATGAGAAATTATTTGTAAATAGTTTTGGAAGTGCAGTTTTAAGTAAAGGTGGAAGTGGAGATGTTTTAAGTGGTCTTGTTGGCTCACTTTTAGCTCAAGGCTATAAAGCCCTTGATTCAGCCATAACTGCTAGCTTAGCCCATGCAATAGCTTCAAGAAATTATAAAAAAAATAACTACTCTTTAATTCCTACTGATTTAATAGAGGAGATTAGAAAATTATGAATATAGTTCTGATTCAAACAACTTGTTCAAATAAAGATGAGGCAAAAAATATTGCAAAAATTCTAATAGAAGAAAAACTTGCAGCTTGTGTACAATTAAGTGAAATTGAATCTTTTTACTCTTGGAATAATGAGTTTTGTTGTGAGAGTGAAACCCTAGTAAACATAAAAACAATAAAAGAAAATTTTGAAAAAGTTAAAAGCAAAATAAAAGAATTACATAGTTATGATTTGCCTGAAATTATTCAATTAGATATTACAAATGCAAGTAAAGAATATTTAAAATTTATAGGTGAAAGCTGTAAATAAAAAGGGAACTGCTTCACTTTTTTAAGCTTGAGACCAGAAATTATATGTGAAACAAAATTGGAGGAAAAAGAATGAGTGATATTTTAAAAATAGGTAAGTATGAATTTAATAGCAGATTAATAGTTGGAAGTGGAAAGTATAAAGATTTCCAAACTACAAAAGATGCAACAATAGCAAGTGGAAGTGAATTAATTACTGTTGCAATTAGAAGAGTTAATATTATGAATCCAAATGAAGAGAATTTATTAGATTATTTCAAAGATACAAATGTAAAACTTTTACCAAATAGTGCAGGGTGTTTCACAGCAGAAGAAGCAATTACTACTTTTAGACTGATGAGAGAAGCTACAGGAATTGATATTATTAAACTTGAAGTTATTGGAGATGCAGCTAAAACTTTATATCCAGATGTAATAGAGACAATAAAAGCTTGTGAAATTCTAAAAAAAGAGGGTTTTACAATTATGGCATACACAAATGATGACCCAATTATTGCAAAAAGATTAGAAGATGCAGGAGCTGATGCTATTATGCCACTAGCTGCACCAATTGGTTCAGGACTTGGAATACAAAATAGATACAATATTGCTTTTATAAAAGATGCAGTAAAAGTTCCAGTTATTGTAGATGCTGGTGTTGGATGTGCAAGTGATGCTGCAATTGCAATGGAATTAGGAGCAGAAGCTGTTTTAACTAACACAGCAATAGCTTGTGCTCAAAATCCAATACTAATGGCTGAAGCTATGAAATATGCAGTAATTGCAGGAAGAATGGGTTATAAAGCAGGAAGAATCCCTAAAAAACCTTATGCAACTGCTAGTTCTCCAATTGATGGTTTAATTCAATTTTAATAGATTTAAAGAAATTTCAAAGAATTTTGAGATTTCTTTAAAAAAGACTTGACAAAGTCTTAAAAACTTAATATAATTCCGTCCACTTTTTGTGAAACTTCAAAAATATTTTTGTCGGGGCGTAGCGCAGTCTGGTTAGCGCACCTGGTTTGGGACCAGGGGGCCGGAGGTTCGAATCCTCTCGCCCCGACCATTTAATTAATTTAAATCTTGTGGTAGGTATAGCTCAGTCGGTTAGAGCATCGGGTTGTGGTTCCGAGGGTCGTGGGTTCGAGCCCCATTACCTACCCCATTTATATTTTAGTGCTTCCATAGCTCAGCTGGATAGAGCAACGCCCTTCTAAGGCGTAGGCCGTACGTTCGAATCGTACTGGGAGTACCACTTTTTGGTTTAGAGTTACCAGCTAAATCTTTTTTTGAAAAATTTAATGCGGATGTGGTGAAATTGGTAGACACGCCAGACTTAGGATCTGGTGCCTCACGGTGTGGAAGTTCGAGTCTTCTCATCCGCACCACTAATAGAGCGGGAGTAGCTCAGTTGGCTAGAGCTTCTGCCTTCCAAGCAGACTGTCGCGAGTTCGAGTCTCGTCTCCCGCTCCATTTTAAAGCCTTATATAAGAAGTTTTTTTACTTTTTGTGTAAGGCTTTTTTTAGCTTTAATTTTATTTCATGCTTCCATAGCTCAGCTGGATAGAGCAACGCCCTTCTAAGGCGTAGGCCGTACGTTCGAATCGTACTGGGAGTACCACTTCTATGAAGCGGGAGTAGCTCAGTTGGCTAGAGCTTCTGCCTTCCAAGCAGACTGTCGCGAGTTCGAGTCTCGTCTCCCGCTCCATGATAACAATCTTAAATTATCTTCAACATATCAATTCCATTGCAAAAATTATAAACAAGACTGAGAATCATCAAGAGTATTTTATTGATTTCTAAAAATTTAGAACATGAAAAGCTGGTTCAGAATGACATATAGATTTTCATTTAACGCTTAATACTATATAATTAATCATGTACATACGCTTGCTAAAAATTTGAAAATGATTGTAATAGTATTTATAAAAAAAAGCCCTTGTAGAATAATCTACAAGGGCTTTTTAAATAGGGTGAATAGTTTTTTATTTAAATATCGATAAAAGTACACCAGCCGCAACTGCTGAACCAATAACACCAGCTACATTAGGACCCATCGCATGCATTAATAAAATGTTCGATTTGTCGTATAACTGACCTTCTTTACTTACAACCCTTGCTGCCATTGGAACTGCTGATACTCCAGCTGCTCCAATTAAAGGATTGATTTGATTATCTTTTGAAGAAAACTTATTCATGATTTTCGCCATTATTACCCCTCCAGCTGTTCCTGCTGAAAATGCTAACAATCCAATTATCATAATACCTATTGTCTCTGCTACTAAAAATTGCTCAG